>CAZWSX010000037.1:0-57215 GCA_964636985.1 uncultured Pirellulaceae bacterium
GCCTGCAAGGAAGTCGCCGCAGGCAAATTCGACGGCGAATTCCCGATCGACGTCTTTCAGACGGGCTCGGGCACCTCAAGCAACATGAATGCCAACGAGGTCATCAGCAACCGCGCCATCGAGATCATGGGGCTCGATCGCTTCGTCGCCGCGAAGCCGATCCACCCCAACGATCACGTCAACATGGGGCAAAGCACCAACGACATTTTCCCCACGTCGATTCATGTCGCCGTCGCACGCGAGATCGAACTGGCGCTGATTCCGGCGCTGACAAAATTCCGCGATACGCTGGCCGAGAAGGCCAAGGTGTGGGACAAGGTCATCAAGATCGGCCGCACGCACCTGGCCGATGCGACGCCGCTTCGCTTGGGGCAAGAGTTTGGCGGTTTTGCCCGCCAGTTGACGCTTTCGATCGAGCGCGCCCGATCCGCCCAGAAGGCGGTTCTCGAATTGCCCGCCGGCGGCACTGCTGTCGGCTCAGGCATCAACACGCATCCGGAGTTCGGTGCTCGCGTGGCCAAGTGCCTGGCGGAAGAAACAGGCATTCCATTCATCGAAGCCGTCGATCACTTCGAAGGCAATGCCCAGCGCGACGGATTAGTTGAATGCCACGGCCAGTTGCGCGCCGTGGCCGTGACACTATTCAACGTAACAAACAACATCCGCTGGCTCAGCTCGGGCCCGCGATGCGGCTTTTATGAAATCAAGCTGCTCGACTTGCAGCCCGGCAGCTCGATCATGCCAGGCAAGGTGAATCCCGTGATGTGCGAGAGCCTGATGCAGGTCGCCGCGCGGATCATGGGCAACGATCAGACCGTCGCCTTCAGCGGCGCCTCGGGCGGGAATTTCCAGCTCAACATCATGATGCCCGTGATGGGGCAAACGACGCTCGAGAGCATCCACCTGGCGGCCAAAGGCGTAAACGCCTTCGTCGATTTGTGCGCCAAGGACATGGAAGCCAATCCCGAGGCCTGCGAAGCGGCGGTCGAAAAAAGCCTTTCGATGGTCACCAGCCTCAACCCGCACATCGGCTACGAAAAAGCGGCCGCACTGGCCAAAGAAGCATTCAAAACAGGCAAGACGATTCGCGAGCTTTGCCGCCAAGAGGGTATTTTGCCGGAACAGACACTGACCGAAGCACTCGATCCGTGGAGCATGACCGAGCCTAAAGCTTGATGCTGGTGTGCACCACTTGTAACGAAGAGATCCCACAAAACTAAAACGATTCGACCTCGAAAAGGAATTTCGGGGCATCGCACATACGTTTGCCAGGAGGGCAATCCATGTCGATTCGCAACACACTTGGTTGGCTTAGCGCGGCAGTCGCCGCCGCGGGCCTTGTGGTGACTCCTTCTTACGCTCAATCGCGCAAGAAACCGTCGGTCAAACCGGTGGCAACAAGCAACGATGAGGAAGACTCCGAGGCCGAGTACGAATCGGAAGAAGCGGAGGCGGAAGAAGCGGAGGCGGAAGCCGATGAAGAGTCGGACGAGGCCGAAGCCACCGAAGAGGAAACGTCCGATTCGGAGGAGACTGCCGAAGAGGAGTCGACTTCCAAAAACTCCTCCAAAGCGAGCGGCGCGGCCGAGTTTCTGGCCAAAGCCTCTCGCTCGGCGAAGACCGCGCAAACCGAACTCGAACTGCAACAGATCTTGCGGCTGTGCGAACAAGCCAAAACCGCGAAGCCAACGGCAAAAGAATCGGCCTACGCGAAAACGCTGGCCGCCTGGGCGCATAATCGCCGGGGCGAACTGCTGGCCGACCACGCGCAAAGCGTGCCCAACGCGAGCGATGCCCAACGGGCTGCCATCGAACAAAAGGCCCTCAAGGAATTCGATACGGCGATCAAGCTCGACCAGACCAAGTGGAAGGCGTATCACAACCGCGGCGTCAGCAACGGCGCCCTCGGCAACAACGATAAGGCTATCGCCGACTTCGACAAGGTGATCGAGCTTAAGCCCGATTTTCATTTGGCTTTTTTCAACCGCGGCGAATTGCGCCGTCAATCGGGACAGTTCGACGAAGCCATCGCCGACTACTCGCAAGCCATCAAGCTGGCGCCAGACGACCCGATGCCGCTGGTCGGCCGCGCCATGGCGTCGGCCCACTTGGGACACGATGAGAGCGCGTTCCGAGATTATTCAGCCGCCGTGGAATTGGCACCGACGAATGTCAGCTATCGGCTCGAGCGCGCCGAGTTCGCACAGCTCCTAAGCAAATGGGACATCGCGTCGACCGAATACGCCAAAACGATCGAAATCCAAGAGGACTGTGCGGCGGCTTTTCGAGGCTATGGATGGCTCTTGGCAACTTGCCCGCAGCCCAAGTTCCGCAGCGCCAAAGCGGCGATTGAAGCGACTGAAAGAGCCGTTGCATTGGCAACCGATACGCACGAACTCGACTACCGCTACCAGGACGCCCTGGCCGCCGCCTACGCGAACGCCGGGCGTTTCGATGCCGCGGTGAAGCTGATGGACGCGGCCCTGGCTAGCGCTCCTCAAGAGGCAGCCGAGGAGCTGACCCACCGCAAGTCGGTCTACTTGAGCAAGCAGCCGTACCGGCAAGGCGTGGTCACGCATCCGACGACCTCGCGCACTGCCCCTGCATCGCCGTCGATGATTCAGCCAGCGTCGAACCTCGACGAGCAGCCCCACAAGACGGCGAACAACGGAAGCATTCCGCGAGAGGACCTCCCATCCAAGGGCAAGCCGCCGGCGAACTTAAAGGCTCCCCGCAACTCCAGTCGCCCGGGAGCAACTTCCGGCAACGGTCCGTGGCGCGAGTACGTGCGATAAATCGGACGAAACGAGTGGCCAAAGAGGAGGCGGCCATTCAAGATACAAGCCACCCCTCCAGCCGGATGCCACTCCATGAAAAAAGCCAAACCTAAGTCACCTGCCTCGAAAGCAGCTACTGCGAAAGCCACTCTCTCGCAAGCAACCAGCTCGAAGCGCGCCAAAGCCAAAGCCAAAGCTCCTGAGACCATCGACGACTACATCGTGGCCTTTCCCGCGAAGGTCCAGGCGGTTCTCCAAAAGGTCCGCGCGACGATTCAAAAGGCCGCGCCGGACGCCGAAGAGGTGATCAGCTACCGGATGCCCGCCTTCAAGTGGAACGGCATCGTGGTTTACTTCGCCGGCTGGAAAGAGCACGTTGGGCTCTATCCGCCCATCCGTGGCGACGTTGAACTGGAAAAGGCCGTTGCTCAATATGCGGGCCCCAAGGGAAACCTCCAGTTCCCGCTCGACAAACCGATGCCGTACGCCTTGCTCACGAAGATCGTGAAGCACCGCCTCAAGCAAAATGCGGATCGCAAGAGCGCCAAGGCCAAGCGAAAGGCCTAACCACCTTTCGCCATTTCGGCCAAAGTCATTACTCGTGCCGCAGAGCTTCGATCGGGTCTAGCATCGCCGCCCGGATCGCCGGATAGACGCCGAACACGACCCCAATCACCACCGAGATCCCAAAGGCGAGCGGAATCGACGCCGGGACGATAATCGGGTCCATGTCGCGCACGGTTTCAGGAATCCCGCGCATCAGATGTGGCGCGAACGCGTTGATGAGTTGCCGCGACCAGTCGATCACGTAAGGGCACAATAGGCCAACCGCGATGCCGGTAAGGCCCCCCACGACTGAGAGTGAAACCGTCTCGACGAGAAATTGAAGGACGATGTGCGTTCGCGTCGCGCCCAAGGCGCGGCGAATACCAATCTCGCGGGTCCGCTCCGTCACCGTGGCGAGCATGATGTTCATGATGCCGATGCCGCCCACCAGCAACGAAATCGCGGCAATCAATCCCATGAACAGCATGAACATCAAGCGGGTGATTCGCGCCTGCTCGAGCAGTTCCTCGGGGACGACAACGTCGACATCGCGACGGACGATCTTGGGCCCTGTATCGCCCCCCGATTTCGATCCGCCAAACGCGACGGGCGTCACGGACGACTTGGCCTGACCTGCCGCGCTGGAAGCACTCTTGTCTTCTACTCCCAACGTATCGCGAACGAGAGCCGCGGTGGCCCGGACCCGTTCCGCCATGTCTCCACCGGGTCCGACGGGCTTCACTTTGATCGTGATTTGATTCAGTTCGACAATCTCGCTGGAGAACGTGCTGCCGCGGCGCGTGACCACCAGGTCGCCCACTTGCTGGCGGGCCGTGCTGATGGGGATGTACATGTCGCTGGAGAAGTCTTGTGCTTCGAGCGAGCCGCCAATCGCGGCCGTGGCCCCACGATGGTAAAGAACGCCGACGACCCGGAAGAAGTCCTTATTCTCGGAGAGATAAACGGATCGGCCGATTGCGTCCTCGTACGGAAACAGCGTGTCGGCCATTCGCCCAGCTAACACGCACACATTGGCCCGCTCGTCGACATCGGCTTCGGAGAGGAATCGCCCGCGAGCGACTTCCAACTTGGTCACGTCGGCGTAGTCAGGGGTGCAGCCGACTAAGCGGCCGTCGACATCGCGTCCATCGAACGTAACCGTGCGGCGGATCTCGCGGATCGGCAATAGCCGTTCAGCAGTCGGAATCGTCAGGCGCAGCAGTTCCAGCTCGTCGCGCTTAAGCCCGTATGGGAGCGGTCCGTTCGCATTGGCCGATACTTCCGCCGGCGGCTTGATGCTCCGGATGATGATGTTCTCGGCGCCCAAGCCTTCGATCTGCTTCTGGGCGACAACGCTGATCCCTTCCCCAATCGCCAGCAGCCAAATCACGCTCGCCACGCCGATAAAAATACCCAAAACGGTCAATAGCGACCGCATCGGGTGCAAGATCAGGCTTTTCAGGCCCAACTGAAACGTGCGAATGAGGAACAACATCGGGGTGACAAACCCGTCGGTGAAGGCTACGTGGAAATGATCTGGGCCGCGACCGGCGGCACGTCGTGAACAATTCTATTGGCGGTCGGCAAATCCGACTGAACGATTCCGTCCCTCAAGCGAACGACCCGCTTGGCGTGCTGAGCCACGTCGTCTTCGTGCGTGACCAGGATCAACGTTCGTCCCTCTTTGTTGAGACGCTCGAACATCATCAAGATCTCTTCCGACGTTTTCGAATCGAGGTTCCCCGTCGCTTCGTCCGCCAGGATGAAGTAGGGATCGTTTACCATGCTGCGGGCAATCGCCACGCGCTGTTGCTGACCACCCGAAAGCTGATTCGGCCGGTGTCCGAGGCGCTCGCCTAGGCCCACCATCTTGGCCAGTTCAATGCAACGCTTACGCGTGGCGGCGTTCAGCTTGCCCTGGTAGTAGAGGGGAACTTCGATATTCTCGACCACCGTCAATTGCTGAATCAGGTTGTACGACTGAAAAATGAAGCCGATCCGCGTTGCCCGCACCCACGAGAGTTGGGCATCGTTCATTTGCGAAACGTCGTCGTCGCCGAGGTAGAAATGCCCCTGCGAAGGACGGTCGAGACACCCCAGCAAGTTGAGGAGCGTACTTTTGCCCGAGCCCGATGGTCCCATGATAGCGACGTAATCGCCTTCGGGAACATCGAACGAAACGCCCCGCAGAGCGTGGACGGTTTCACTTTTGAGGACGTAGTCTTTTTTGAGGTTGACCAACCGAGCTGCCATTCGCATCGGATTAGTTACCTCCTGGTCCACCGCCGCCAGCACCACCCGGGCCGCCGCCCCCCGGTCCACCAGCGCCGCCTGCCGCCATGCGTTGCCGAATCTCAGCGATCCGCTGCTTGGCGAACAGATCCAGCTCTTTACTGTCTAACTGGCCGTCCTTATCGGTGTCGGCTTCCTTCATTTGCTTTCGTTGCGTGGCAGCGTCTGGCATACCGGGCCGCTCTTGAAACTCCATGGTGTCCAACTCGGCCATCGAAAGCTTGCCGTCGCTATCGGCATCGCTTCCCAACCACCGCGAAACAAACATTTCGGCCGAGAACCCAGGACGGGCACCTCCTGGTGCGCCGCCGCCCGGCCCGCCAGCACCTGGTCCACCTCCTCCTGGCGGACCTTTTCCAGGTTCGCCTGTCGGAGCGCCCGGCGGCCCCTTGGCTTCCGGACCACCTGCAACTTCGTCGGGCGTGGGGCCTGGATCGGGAAGGTTTGGCAGGTTCAGAAGCCCCGCAAACCCACGTGGACTCATGACCACATTTTGGCCCACGCTCACGCCACTATCGATCGCGAAGAACTTGTCGTTCGTGGCCTTACGATGAACTTCAACCGTCTTGTATTTCGTCCCGTCCTGAACCACGCAGAAGAACTTCTGCTTGTGTTCGACAACGGCTTGCACCGGCACTTGAATGGCCGACGGGATCCGCTGCGAGTAAATCCGCACTTCCGCGTTCATATTGACGCGCAGTTCGGGTGGCGGATCTTTGATCTTCACGTAGGCGGCATACCGCTTGATGTTGCCCGAGGACCACCCCCCAGGCTCGGCGTACTGATTGACTTTGACGACTTCCCCTTCCAGCCAAACGTCCTTAAGGGCATCGGCACGAATGGCCGCAGGCAAACCTGGTCGCACGAATCGAATCCGCGACTCGTTGACGGTCGCCTTCACTTGCATCTTGTTCGAGTCAGGCAGCCGGATGATTGGTTGTTGCTCGCGGACTTGTGCTCCGGCCTCAACCACGAACTCCGCATTCGAGCCGCTGCGGCCGCCTTGGCTGTACTTGTTAGCGTAAACCACTTGCCCAGCCTGCGGCGCCTTAATGGTGCACTTTTCGATCTGGTCGTCGATTTCTTTGAGCTTTTGCCTTTCCAGATCGTCGCTGTTTTTCTTCGAGTTCAGCTCGGCTTCGGCGACTTTGATCGCGCTGTCGAGATCGTTTACGGTCCGCTTCTTGGTGTATTTCTGAAGAACCGTTAGTTTGGTTTTCGCCGCTTGCAAATCCTTGCGGGCCTTTTCGCAGGCATACTGTTCGCCTTCCAGTTGCAGCGGGTTGACAATGCCCTTAAGCGACAGACGCTCTGTCGAATTTCGTGCCAATTCGGCAGTGCGCAAGGTCCCCTCAGCAACGAAGACTTCTGACAGGATCGCCTGCTCCGATTCCTTGTAGGTGCCATCCAAGTACTCTTCCTTGGCAATCTTCGCTGATTCGAGTGCGTTCTCCGCCGTGATCATGGCTGCGTTGCTGGTAAAGCAAGCAATTTGTTGTTGCGTTCGATCAGTCTCCAGGGCTCGCGAGTCGAGGCGAACCATCACGTCCCCTTTTTCGACTTTCGCCCCTTCGGGAAGGATGTCGAGAATCGTGACGCCACTGCCGCCGGTGCGCGCTTTGACTTCGCAGCGAATTTCGATGCTCGACGAGCTTTCGATTTCGCCTTGTTCCAGAACGATGTGCTCGAACGGACCCTCGGAAACGGTCTCAGTGATGAGCCCCTCATAAGCGTCGGTCGATTTGTCGGCCGGGCGGAACGAGTAGTAAAGCAGCCCGCCCGCAGCCACGGCGAGGACCAAGAGAATCACCAGCCAGGTGCTTCCGCGACGTGCTTGCTTTGGTGTGCGTGCTTTTTTTCGCGAGCTATTAGACAACGGAGTCAGGATGCGCGACTTCATGCGGCAATCCCCGCAGCAGGGAGGGAGGTGGGGACTAAGGAAGGAGCCTGCATAATAACACATCGGCGATGGAATCCGATAGCCCGCAAGGGGGGTATGGCAGGACCCATAGAATTTAATGCAATATTGGCTCGGAAGTTTCGCCAAATCCGCTGTCTCCCCCGCCTTCGTTCTCTTTCGACTTTCCCTCGTTTTTGATCTTGGGGCGAATTCGGCGGTATCGCTATCATGCCGCTCGGAACCTTGCACTTGGACGCTCAGTCCGAGTCCCCCACAGTCGCTCATGGACGAGCACCAACCGCGCACGACCCTCAAGGAAGAGAAGCTCATGTCGTCGTCGAGTTCATTACGAATCCTCCACGTCTCCACGTGGCAAGTGCCGTGCGGAATCGCTACCTACTGCGGCAATCTCGTGAAAGCGCTCAACGGGGCCGGTGTCCACAGCGAAGTTTTCACGTTGCAACCGCACGCCTGGACCACGTACCTGCCGATCGACATCAAGGAACTCCAAGGCGAGTTCACCAAGCGGATCGCCGACTTCGATTTGATTCACTTCCAGCATGAGCATGGGCTGTATGGCGCATCGATCGGCATGAACTACGCCGCTAAGCAGTTCGGCCAATTGCTGACTATCTGCCGCAACATGAAGAAGCCGGTCATCACGACCTTCCACACGGAAGTCAGTCCAGGAAGCAAGCGCACTCCCAAGTGGATGCAAGGCTTCAAGGACTTCCTCCGCCACTGGAAATGGCGCTCGCGCGTCGCACACCACTTTGGCAGCCAGCCCGGCAAGGCCAGAGCCATCGTTCACTCCTCCATCACGCGCTATGCCTTCGCCAAGGCCGGACTGCCGATCGATTCGATCCACGTCCTGCCGCACGCGTGTTTGCCCAAGCGCGAGTTGACGCTGAGCCGCGCCGACGCCAAGAAGCGATTGGGCTTGCCCGTCGACTGCACGCTGCTCACGTTGTTTGGCTTCGTTGGTTCCTACAAAGGGCACGACCTGGCTGTGAGTGCGCTCAAGCGTCTTCCCCGCAGCTACCGATTGGCAGTCTGTGGCGGCTCGCATCCAGAGTCGAAGGATGGCTACATGGGCCACTTGATGAACCATGTGAAGAAAGCAGGACTCTCGGATCGCGTCACCGTAACGGGCTGGATCGCAAACGAGACCGCCGACCTCTACTACGCCGCCACCGATATCTGCCTGGCCCCTTATCGGCCTTATTCGAATTTGTCGGCTTCGGGTGCCATCACTTGGGCCCTCAGCTCCGGGCGACCCACCATCGCCAGCAAGATCGATGCGTTCCAAGCCGTTCAACGCGAACAGGAATGCATGATGATGACCACGCCCGAGGCGACCGTGGAACTCGCCTGGGCCATCGAAAAGCTCGCCAAGGACCCCCAGATGCAAGAGCGTCTGGTCGCTGGCGCGCTTCGATACGTCGACAAGTACTCGTGGCCTAAGAACGCCACGCAAACCATCGAGCTTTACGACAAGCTCTTGGGACGAACCACATCAATGCCGCGTCTGGCCGAAGGCACGGCACAAGCCCGCGCCGCCTAGGATCCCTTTCGAACTACTCGCCAATTACTCAACAACCGTTTGGACTGTCGTAGGAGATACTCATGTCGATCGCAACGCCTGTCGTTCCTGTTCAGGCCAAACCGGCGGCTCCCAGCAAAATCCCAGCCGGGGCTCCCAATCCGGCCTTGCTGGCCAAGTTTCAAAGCGAAGTCATCAACAAGATCAACACCCGTGTCATTCCCCTGACGCCAGGCGAACTGCTGGTTCACACCGTCCGCGGCTTCTACATGGTGGTGCCAGGCTGGAATATCGACGTCGCTCCCGGTATTGTCCGCGACGGCATGATCGAACCGTGGACCAACGAAGTCCTCCTGAGCGTCATTCGCGAAGGGGACGGAGTGATTAACGTCGGAGCAAATTTCGGCTACTACGCCTTGCTCGCCGCACAACGAGTCGGCCGCGGCGGGCAGGTTTACGCTGTCGAAGCAAACCCCGTCGTCTTCCCCTATCTGGTGAAGTCGGCTTACTGGGGTGGCTATCCCGATGTGATCCGGATGTTCAACGCCGCCGCGGCGTCGCCCGAGTTCCACGGCAAGACGGTCGAGTTTTATTTCGAACCGCAATTTATCGGCGGCGGGGGGATGAATCCGTTCGCCAGCTGTCAAACCCGTCGGCACGAAGAAAGCTTCTGGTCGTGCGACAACATCGATTCGACGCTCGACGGCAATCGCCAGTTCGCGGCCACAGGCGTCTACAGCAAGATCACGGCGCACTGCCGCACGGTCGATAGCATGGTGCCGAACGACGCCAAGATCGCAGCGATGCTGATCGATGCCGAAGGCTCGGAATGCTTTGTGATTTCCGGCGCCAAAGAGACGATCCGCCGCAACCCAAGCATGGCGTTGATTGTGGAGTGGTCGCCGCACGTGCTGCACGACCCCAACCGGCGCGACATGGCCAACGCCATGTGGGATTTCCTCCTGAACGAGCGCGGCTACAAGGCCTATCGCATCGCGCCCGAAGGATATCCGGGACTCGGCGCCATGCCGGCCCTTGAACCTGTGACGCGAGAATCGCTGGCGCAGGTTCCGCACTCCGATATTTTCCTGAAGAAGTAGGGCGATTCTTCGGAACGCGGATTGGATTTGACTTTGACACGGCTCTAAGAACGCGGACTCATGACGATGGAACGTCACTCGACACGCCTGGAGGGCGCCGAATCGATGCCTGTGAAGAAGCGAGCCTCGTTCTCGCAGCGGGTATCGAAAGAACTCTCCCGATTGGCCAAACGCGTCGGCGCCTTGCCGGCCCGAGCGGCAACGGTGGTCCGGCAAGTGAAAAACGGCATCGCCACCCGCGCCAATCCGCGTGTGGTGTCGCTGACTCCCGACGAGTTGTTGGTCCGCACGATCTATGGCTTCCAGATGGTCGTGCCGGGTTGGAACGTCGATGTCGGGATCGGCATTGTCCGCGCCGGAATCATCGAACCGTGGACGAACGCGGTCGTGCTCGACCTGCTTGGTAAAGGTGATCACTTCATCAACGTGGGCGCGAACTTCGGCTACTACGCCGCGCTCGCCGCTCAACGCGTCGAACGTTCGGGCAAAGTCTACGCGGTCGAAGCCAATCCGGTCGTCTTCCCGTTCCTCGTAAAGACGGCGTACTGGTCGGGCTTTCCCGACACCATTCGCATGTTCAACTGCGCCGCGGCTGGACCGGAGATGCACGGTCAGCAAGTCGAGTTCCTGTTCGATCCGCAATTCATCGGCGGCGGTTCGATGAGCGCGGGCATCTCGGCGCCGCGTCCGTTGCACGAGTGCTTCTGGTCGAAAGACAACATCCACGAGGCCCTCGGCGCCCATCGCGAGTTCATCGCCAAGGGCGTCTTCAGCTCGATCAAGGCCGAGTGCCAGATGCTCGATAGCTTCATTCCGCACGATATCCCGCTCAAGGCGATGCTCATCGATGCGGAAGGCTCCGAGTGCCACGTGATCGCTGGCGCTAAAGAGACGATTCGCCGCCACCCCAAGATGGCCATCGTTATGGAATGGGCTCCCGCGAACGCCCATCGCGGCCCCGAGCAAATGGCTGCCGTCGAAGCGATGTGGGACTTCCTGTTGGGGGAAATGGCGTTTCAAGCACACCGAATTTGTCCGGAAGGTTACCGCGGTGTCGGGACCATGCCGCGACTCGAAGCCGTTTCGCGTGAGGGGCTGAAACATATTCCGCACTCCGACCTGTTACTAAGAAAGTCATGAACATGGAAAACCCATCTCATGCCGGCGAGTCGCTGCCAGCTTTCTCGACCGACCCCTCCGATCACGCTCGATGGAGTTCTTCGCAGAACCTATCGCGAACTTGGGACGAGCGGGCAAAAATGGCCGCCGAGTGGATCCCCGCCAAATCGGTCGTGGCCGATATCGGCTGCGGCAACATGGCGGTCGAGCGATTCCTGACGCTTTGCGAGTACATCCCCGTCGACCTTTACGTTCGCGACGCGCGCACCACCGTCGTCAATTTGAATACCGAATTGTTGCCAGAGTTCCTGATCGACAAAGTCGACCATGCGACACTGCTGGGAGTTCTGGAATACTTGACCGAACCGCAGAAGCTCCTCAGGCAATTATCCAACGAGGGTGTGACCGTAGTCTGCACCTATCAACTAGCCAACTTCACCGACTACGACGAGCGTCACCGCAACGGCTGGTTCAACCACTACCGCGGCAGCGAGATGGTGAGCTTGTTCACGCAATGCGGATTCACCGTCGCCAAGTCGCGATGTGTCGATACGCAAGGGATGTACCTGCTGGTTCCCGACCGGCCGAAGTTCAAAGCGCACACGCCGACGGTAGCTAACAAAACGGGCAAACCCAAGCTGGTTCTGTCGGGCTTCTTCGGTCGCGGCAATGCCGGTGACGAGGCCATCTTGCAGGTGCAGTACGAGAAACTGTCGCCCCACTTCGACATCATCATCAGCACCGACGAGCGCGGCGCTTACGACGGCTTTTGGAACTGGTTTCCCTACAACCAGTGCAAACTGATTCACCACGCCGAGACCTCGATCTTCGCCCAAGAGGACATCGTCGGGCTGCACGTCGGCGGCGGCGACTTGCCGCTAGGCTTCAATGGCGCGCAGATGCTCTCGGCGCTGTCGCACGGGAAACTGGTGCTTGCCACGGGAGTCGACGGCAAATGGGTGAGCGCCAAGGGTGGCGACAACCATCCCGATTTCCTCCCCAACATGCTGGAACTGGCGCCACCGGCGTTGCGATCCAAGTCGGCCTACGAACGTGCCCAAGCGATTTCGGACAAGGCGACGTGGGGAGCCGACTGGGCGCTGGATTTGCAAATCGACAGCGACCCCAATACGCCTCGCGACCTGGTGTTGCTCACATTCCGCGAATTTCCTCTCGAGCGGATCAATCAAGAGACGTACGAGCAGACCCAGCAACTCGTATCGGCGATCGAAAAGCGGGGCTGGGACGTGGCCCTCTTTCCGTTCTGCCCTGAGGACGAACGCTTCCTCAACAACCTGGCGCCAACGTTCGGCTTGCCGCGAGAAGTCCATTGGTGGAACCCTCGCCGCATGAAGCAACTGGTGAAGCAGGCCCGCTTAATGGTATCGGTCGGCCGGTTCCATCCCCTTGTTTTCGCGGCCAGCGTGGGCACGCCGTGCCTCTTCTCCGATTGGGGCGTGGAATCATCGCACGCCGCGATTGGCAGCAAAACCGATAAGGCCGCCGCCCTTTGCGAGGAAGTGGGTGCAGCCTACTTCCCCAAGGTTCGCGAACTGACCGAGTATCTCGAACGAGGCGAGCCATTCCCTTCGGCTTCGTGCTTTAGCGACGCCTATCACCAACGTTTCCAAACGATGGTGGCCTCGGTGATTGAACAATTTCGCAATGCCGCTCCCAAAACAAGCTCGTCGAAGGAACGCAAGTCATTTTCCCTGTGGAACCTAGGAAGGCGAACGGCCTAGGAACCGCACCCTTTACCTCGCCATAACCATTGGGGCAACGATCCGACGCGAAAGCACGAACCATGCAATTCGGTGACAACGGCTACGACCACATCTACCACCTTCACAACATGAAGTGCGCGGGAACCACGATCAACCGGTTCCTGGACCTTCAGGTTCCCCATCACTTGTGCCAGCAGCCGATCACTGCGGGGACGCAAAGTACCCTCGGCGATGAGCCATCGCGTCGCAAAGGTCGAACGCAGGACAACTTGGTCAAGCAAGACAACTGCTTCCGCCACTACTTCGATTACTTTGCCGTCCTGCACGATCACTTCGTCATGACCCCCTTCGCCAAAGGGAAGACGTTCGTCTTTACGGTCCTTCGCAATCCAAGGTCGCGTCTGGTCTCGTACGTCAGTTTCTGCCGCCAGATGGCCAGCCTATTCGCCGAGCAAAACGTCCTCCCGAACAATCTGCACTATCGCGATGCACCCGATTGTTCACTGGCCGGGTTCCTCATGTTGCACCGGAGCCACCCGGCGATCGACAACTACCTGGTCCGATCGATCGCTTCGCTGACCATCCGCGATGCTTTGGCCGCCGGACCTGACGCGAGCCTGTTCTTAAGCTACGCGGTACGTAATCTGGCGCATCACATCGATTGCTTGCTACTGCAAGAGTCACTCGACGAAGGCATCGAGCGAGTTTGCGAGCTTTTGGGTCTTTGCCCGCAAGAGACTGTCGGCGCGTTGAACACGACGAAAAGCCGTGCTGACAAAAAGATTTCGCCCGCCGCGCAGGAAATCATCGATTCCTGCACGCGATACGATCAAATCCTGTTCGACTATGCAGTCGAACTGGTGGAGCACGCGGTTCGCGATCGCAAGCGGTACACGCGCGAGGCCTTCGAAAGGAAATTCGTCAGCCAGCGAATTGCCTCGCTCACGCCTAAATACGAACAAGGCGGGATGTTCTACGACTTGGACGGGCCCCTGATTGGCTACGGCTTTTGGGGACGCGATGCTGGAGGAACGCCTCACACCAGCACCTGGTCGGGTCCCAACGCCGCGTGCGGGCTTTACCTGCCCGTGCCGCGAGGAGAGCGGGTCCGCATCACACTGGAAGTCGGCGGCTTTGCCGGTCCCGAAATTACCGGCTTCTCCAAGATCGAGGTCGACGATCGTCCGCGGCAGTTCAACCATCGCGTGGTCGACAACGTTCACCTGATCGAGATCGATCACATCCCCGTACGCGATTTCGCCCACGTTCGACTGGAACTTCCTCAGTTGGTAACGTTGGGAAGCGGCGATGCTGCTCGCCCGTGTGGATTTTTGCTGCGTCGCTATGGCTGGGTTCCGCGAGATTTCGCCGTCACGCCCGCTGCCAATATTAACGAGCGGATCGCCACGACAAGATTGACCGATCCCGCCGGCCTCCCGCCAATCGACCTAACCTCCCTAAGCTCGCTAACAGCCGGCTGGCACGAACCGGCATCAGCAACAGTCAATGCACATTGACCCAACAAAGTGGTGCGACTCTCCCGAGTCGCACTAGGTTCGGCTAAGCAGCCACGAAAACGCTGCGATTTCATTCGCTGCTGCGCGTCACCGGGACCGCGTAGGAGAGCGTCCCTACTCCAAAGGTGGGCTTGCTCGAAATCTTGAGCGGAAACTAACATCCCGGCAACTTAATCGCGCTGAAAACCGCGCTGAACTCGCAACGACGAGACGTGCAAGGAGGCACCGCGTCGCATGGATCGCTTTGTCATCGACGTCGAACGGCTAAAAGCCCCTTACAGTGGCTTGGGGCAATTTTGTCGCGATTTGGCCACGGCCATCATTGATCGCGCGCCCGACCACTTCTTCGAGCCCATCCTGCTCGTGCCGCCGGAACTCAAGCCGCAGTGGAGCAATAGCGCCAAGTGCATCACCACGGCGTGGTGGCGCCGCGGTGCCACCAATCAACTCGTATCTCTCCTGCCCGCGTGGGCAAAAAAATGGTCGGTTGGCAAGAGCTTCTCGCGCCCCGCGATGTGGCACGCCAGCCACCACCAAAGCCGCTACAACCCGCCAGCGGGCACGATTCCCGTTGTCACCACGATTCACGATCTTAAATTCCTGCACATGGGAAATCGTTTCGCCAATGCCCGCAAATTGCGAAACGTGCAGCGAGTGATCGATCGATCGTCGGCAGTCGTCACCATTTCGCACGCCGTGCGAATGGATATCGAACGCCATCTGAACCTTCGCGGAAAACCGCTCCGCGTGATTTACAACGCGCCGTATCCCACCGAGGGAATTCCGGTCATCGCTCCGGCACGCGCTGTCGAGTCTCCTTTTCTGTTCTCGATTGGCTACTTTGAACCCAAGAAGAACTTCGAATCGCTCGTGAACATGATGGAGCATTTGCCCGATCTCCACCTGCTGATTGCCGGAGATGATTCGACGCCCTACGGTCGCCGCATTCATCAGCACGTCGAGAACTCGCGATTTAAGAATCGCATTCGCTTGCTCGGAACCGTGACCGATGCCGAGCGGCAGTGGCTGTATCAAAACTGCCAGGCATTCGTTTTTCCATCGCTGGCCGAAGGCTTCGGGCTTCCCGTCCTCGAAGCCATGAACGCAGGCAAGCCGACGATATTGGCGCATCGAACCAGCTTGCCCGAAGTGGGCGGTTCGCTCGCAGGCTATTGGAAAGATTTTGAACCCGAATCGATGGCCAAGGCGGTTCGGGAAGCCCTCCAAAAAGTGGAACTCGATCCGACACTCGCAAGCGATTTCCGCGCCTGGGCCGGGCGATTCTCGTGGACCACCACCGCGGACAAGTATTTGGAAGTCTATCGACTAGTACTCGACATGCAGTCGGCGACAGGTAGACGAAGGGCAGCGTAGCACGTCGAGCGAATTCAACAGTCACTGAGCAATCTCTCCATGAAGTCGTTTCTCCGAGCCGCCAAAGATGCGCTTCGCTATTGGCCCTTGCTGATCGTCTCGTTCTTGTGCTCGGCCGGCGTGGCCAGCATGTGGGGCGCCAACATCGCCGCGCTCTCGCCACTGATCGACGTCACGATCCATGGAAAATCGTTCCCGGAGTGGAACCGCATCGAACACGATCGAATGCTCGTGGAACTGGCAGCGCACGAAAAAGGCCTGGAGCAAATCGAGGCTAACCTGAAACTTCCAGATGCCAAGGTGGACGAACTCGAGAAGGAAGCCAACAAGCTTCGAGGGCAGATTGGTTTTGACAAAAAGGCCATCGAGTCAAACACGTGGATGCAACCACTCCTGGATAAGTACGCCCCCAGCACGCCCTTTAGTACTGTGATCTGGATCGTCGCAATGTTGCTGGCGAGCAATCTGCTCAAGCAAGTGTTGCTGATGGCTAACACGTCCGTCATCGGCTATGTATCCACCTCGATTGCGCGCGACATTCGGACGCGGCTCTTCGACAAAGCCCTGCGGTTCGATCGTGTTTGCTTCAGCAGCGTGGGAACTGGCGGATTTGCCGCCACGATCACCAACACAGCCGAAATGCTCGGCCAGGGAATCCTCAACTTCTACGGCGGGGCCATTACCGAGCCACTTAAAATCGGCGTCTGCTTGTGCGGCGCACTCTTCATCTCGTGGCGTCTGACGCTCGCTTCGTTCCTCGTTGTGCCGCTCGTGATGGTGCTCGTGGTCCGCTTGAACAAGCTCATCAGGCAAACGGCGCGCGTCACGCTCGATCGTTCGATGGGTTTCCAGCACATCATCCTCGAAAGCCTGGGAAATCTGATGACGATCCAGGCCAACACGATGGAAGACTATGAATCGAACCGCTTCTGCGAGGCGACTCGTCAACTGCGGCGAAATTCGATCAAAGCCGTCATCTTGCATTCGCTCACGGGACCAGTCACCGAACTGCTCGGAATCGGAATGATTTGCGTGGGGATCCTCGTCGGCTCGTACCTTGTTCTCGAGCAGCGCACCGATCTGTTTGGGATTCGCATGACGGGTCGGCCCATGGACGCTTCAGAATTGATGCTGTTCTTTGCGGCCTTGGTCAGCATGAACGACCCGATTCGCAAACTCTCGACCGTTATCACGGCGATCAATACCGGGTCGGTCGCGGCCAAAGCGTTGTTCGACATGCTCGACCTCCCGCCGCGAATTGCGGACCCAGCCAAGCCTCGTTCGCCCGCCCGCTCATTCAAAGAAATCTCGTTCGACAACATCACGTTCTGGTACCACCAGGGGGAACCGATCCTCCAAAACGTCCACATCAAGATTCCCGCTGGCCGGCGCGTGGCGATCATCGGTCCCAATGGCGGCGGCAAAAGCACGCTGATCAATTTGCTATGCCGCTTCTACGATCCAGTCCACGGGAAAGTGCGAATCGACGACGTTCCCATCAAAGAAATGACGCTCAAAGACCTGCGGTCGCGGATTGCGCTGGTCACGCAGCACACGGAACTGTTCAACGAATCGGTGATGTACAACATCCGCTACGGATGCTGGGACGCAACCGATGAAGAAGTGATCGAGGCCGCCAAAAAGGCCTACGCGCACGAGTTCATCACCGGCTTCACCAGCGGCTACAAGACGCTGGTCGGCGCCAACGGACAACGCCTTTCAGGGGGTCAACGCCAACGGATCGCTTTGGCGCGGGCCCTCCTCCGAAAGGCGGAGATCTTGATCCTGGACGAGGCGACCAGCCAAATCGACATGGCCAGCGAGAAGCTGATCCACGATTCACTGCACAACCTCGGCCGCGAACGGACGTTGCTGATGGTGACTCACCGCCCCAGCACGCTGGCCCTCGCCGACGACATCATCGAGGTCGACCGGGGGAATATCACGATGCGGTCCAAGCAAGCGTCTCACGCCGCAGCGTAGGCTCGCGGCCCGCTTCTTCATCGACACGCACCAATGCGTTGGGGCAACCGAAGCCAACTTTTATGAAGTTGGCTTTGTCTAGGTAATTCGCGAACGCTTAGGGAGAACTTTCTCTCCGAGCCGGTGTTGAGAGTGCGACTTATCGTCCATCTCTCAATCTTTTTTGCGACAACTTGTCATGATTCAACGCCGCCTCATCCTTTGTCTTCTCGGCTTGCTCGTCACCACCTCAGTATTTGCCCAGGAGCGACGTCAGCCTCCGCCGCAGTACAAATCGACAGAGATCAAGGAGGATGGAAAAGTCGCCTTCCGAGTCTATGCCCCCAAGGCGGAAAGCGTCCGCCTCTCGAGCAGCGATATCCAGTTCGGGTCTCCTGCCGACGGGGAACTGAAGAAAGGAGACAACGGCGTCTGGGAAGTCACGGTCGGCCCCCTACCGGCTGGGGCGTACCGTTACACGTTCAACGTCGATGGCGTGAACGTCCTCGACACGCAAAACACATCGACGAGTGAAGCCAACACCACCATCTTCAGTTTGCTCTACGTCCCAGGTTCGCCCCTATTCGATACCACCGAAGTTCCTCACGGTGCTGTGTCCGAGGTGACCTACTATTCGAAGTCGTTGGGACGTCACCGGCGGGCACACGTTTACACGCCGCCTGGTTATGAACGCAACGACGAGAAGTACCCGGTCTTCTACTTGTTGCACGGCGCCAGCGACAGCGACGACTCGTGGTCGACCGTCGGCCGCGCGGGGCAAATTCTCGACAACCTGATCGCCGCCGGCAAAGCCAAGCCGATGGTCGTCGTGATGCCCAACGGCCACACCGGTTCCTTTCGATTTGGTCCGGGCGGCAACGACTTCGAAAAACAAATGACCGACTTTGAAGCCGACTTCATCAAAGACTTGAAGCCCTACATCGAAAGCAACTATCGACTGATCAACGATCGCCAGCACCGTGCGATTGCCGGGCTATCGATGGGCGGAGCTCAAACCCTCAACATCGGCTTCAGTAACCCGGATCAGTTCTCCTACCTGGGCGTTTACAGCTCGGGCGTTTTCGGCATCACCGGCGGCTTCGGCGGGGCTCCGCCCAGCACTGCCTGGGAAGATAAGTACAAGGCTACGCTCGACAACGCCGATCTGATGCGCGACCTGCGCACCGTTTGGTTCGCGACTGGCAAACAAGACTTCCTGCTGAGCACTTCCCAGAAAACCGTCGAGATGCTCAAGAGCCACAAGCTCGACGTGACGTATAAAGAAACCGACGGCGGCCACGTCTGGGCGAATTGGCGCGAGTATCTTGGCGAATTCGCTCCGATGTTATTTCAAGAGAAGTAATTCGTTGCCTAAGTTACTTGCACGCCGCGATGCTTGACGTATTTGCGGAGCCCCTCGCGGTCGAGCACCTTAAAGGGGCTTTGCAGCGGTTGCCAGGCTTCGCCGCGCTGGTAGATGGCGGCGTCGCCGATCGGGCCTAATCCTCCCAAGGCGGCAAATTGCAGATATTCAATCTGCGTGGGATCGACGTCCATGACGCGGCAGCACGTGGCGTCGACCGCTGTGGGAACGGTGCCGATAATCACCAGCCCCATGTGTTTGAGGCTGCCCATGATCGGCCCATCCCCTTCCATGCAATCGATGGCATCGACGATTACGACGGTCTTCGGCAGCGACGCGTTGATATCGAAGACCGTGTTGGGAATGCCGTTATGGTGGAGCACATTCTTGGGCCAACCGTAACGGATGCCCGGAATCACGCCGTACATGTTCTTAAGCCCCGCCGTCACGCCCACCCAGTGGTGCGTTTTCATTTTCGGCATCGAGACGATCAAGTCGGCCTCAATCACCGATTGGGGAAAGTAAAAGCCTTTCAATTTCGGCGCGATCTTCCCTTTATTGAAGACGAACTGGGTGGCTTCGTAATTCAAGTCGCGGAAATCCAAGTCGCCCGCTTCCAGCGCTTCACCGACACCTGAGTCGATGAGTGCAGCCTCGGTATCGCGAATATGCCCCGGGCCCTCACCGACGATGACTTTGGCGTCCAATTTGCGAAAGTACTCGGCCGCGGCCAGGATCATTCGCGGCTCTGTCGTCATGTGGGGAGAATCCTTGCGTGGCTCCACCATGTTGGGTTTGAGCAGAACGGTTTTCCCCTTGAGGTTCTTCGGTTCGAGCCCCGTCGCGGCAAAGCCATCCCGAATCGTGCGGGTCAAATCACCGGCGTACGTTTGATTGCGCGCGACAAAGACACTCGCCTGGCGTACCCCTTTGGTCTTGTAGGCCCGATACGCCGCTGCGCCGACCAAGCCCGCCGCAGTCAAACCGGCCATCGCTAGCCACTGTCGACGGTTTGTTTCACCATCTGGCGAGTCTGGCTTAGGTGGCTGCGACGATGCGATTTTCCACTCGATTGGTTCGTTGTCGCTCACAAGATATCCTTTGTGTGATCCAATCCAATCGCTAGGGGAGCGTGATCAACGCCGACTGAGTTCCTTGGACAGCCAAGGCCAGCAGTGCCAATCGCTGCGTCGATGGATCTTTGGCGATCACTCGCTTGTAGGAGGCCTCAAGGAGTTCGTCGGCATTCTCTGGCCTGCGACCGTGAGCGGCCAAGCCAATCATCGCCCAGCAAAGCGTATTATTCGCTTTGACCATTCCTTCGGCTTCCAGATAGTCGAGCGTTCTCGATAGCCGTCCGGTGAAGTCCGCTTGCTTCGCGAGTCCTGTCGCCACAATTCCGCTGGGGTGAACATGCGGGCGAAGGAGTTGCCCCAACACAATCGTGTTGCCGTAGTTGCATCCGCCATCCGGCAACAATCGATCGAGCATCACCTTGATCCCCTCGATCGTTCGCGGGTGTTCGCTTTCGCCTAGCGCACGCAGTGCAAGCACCGCGAATGTGGTCGGCTCGAGCCACGAGTGCGTGTCCTCCGCCCAAGGCCAGGCGATCAAAGTCACGTCGTGCCCGACCTCGTCGGAGACCGGTACCGGCTTGCCAACCACGGAAAGGAGCCACTGTTCGCCGTTGAAGATGTGGGTGAAGTGTTTCTTGGCGTCTACGGCCCGCCACGCCAAGATCGCGAGGCTGGTGGGCCATCCCGGCCACGAGGTGCGCGGCTGCACGGGAACGGAGCCATCCGGCAACTGGAGCTTCGCCAGAAAGTCCGCGGCCTTGATGGCTGCCTTCATCCGATCGTCCCTCGCCAGCGCCATTGCCGCGTAGGCGGTCGGTTCAGCTCCTTCGATCGCGCCGACGTGGTATCCCCCAACCGCGGCCGCAGCAAGCCGGTCGAAGAGTTCATCTTTCCACGACATAGGGCCAACCCACGAGAGAGGTCTTGGCGTGCGGTGCCCAGCTAGCACGTATAATGTCGCACCCTAGATTCATCTTATCGACATTTTCCATCGCCTATGACTACCGACCCTTTGGCTTGGATTACCAACGAGTTAGATCAACTCGAAAAGCAGGCTCTACGGAGGCAGCCGGCGGTCCGTGAGAACGCGGGCGATGGGGCCAAAGTCGTTTGGAATGGCACAACCTACGCGAATTTCGGCTCGAACGACTACCTCGGTCTGGCGAACGATCCTCGAATACGGCAAGCAGCGGAGGCGGCGATAGCGTCCCACGGCTGGGGAGCCGGCGCCAGCCCCGTTGTCTCAGGCAGAACCGACCTCCACGCCTTACTCGAACGTCGCCTGGCGGAGGTTGAAGGAACTGAATCGGCGCTGCTCTTCACCACAGGCTACGCCGCCAACGCGGGAACCATTCCCGCACTCGTAGGACCGGGTGACGTCGTTTTCAGTGACGCCCGCAACCACGCCAGCATCATCGATGGCTGCAAGCTCTCGGGAGCGAACGTTTGCATCTATCGCCACCTCGACGTGGATGACCTGGCCCGCCAGCTAACTGAAAGCGGAAACGCCCGGCGAAAACTGATTGTCACCGACTCGCTTTTCAGCATGGATGGCGATATCGCGCCGCTCGCGCAAATCGCCAATCTGGCGAGGGAGCACGGCGCCATGCTAATGGTCGACGAAGCTCACGCGACAGGTGTTTTCGGCGCCGGCGGGCGTGGAGCCTGCGAAGCTGCGCACGTCGAAGAAGGAGTGCACATCCGCGTTGGAACCCTCAGCAAAGCACTTGGTTCGCACGGAGGCTTCGTCGTCGGCTCGCGATTGTTGATCGACTGGCTGATCAATCGAGCGCGCCCTTACTTCTTCTCGACCTCAGCGCCGGCGGCCATCGCAGCCGCGGGATTGGCGGCGATTGAAATCGTTCGCTCAGAACCGCACCGGCGCAAACAAGTTTTGCAATCCGCGGAACAATTGCGATCTCGGTTGCGAGCCAATGGTTGGAATGTCGGGCAAAGCGCCGGCCAAATCGTTCCAGTCATCGTCGGTGTTCCCGCGCGGGCGTTATCGCTCGCAGCGAAACTGCGTGAGCAGGGAATCTATGTTCCGGCAATTCGCCCGCCGTCGGTTCCGCCGGGCGAATCGCTCTTGCGGATCAGCTTGAGCTACGCCCACAGCGACTGCGATTTGGATCACCTCATCGAGTCGCTGGGCAGGTCATCGGGTTGAACTGGGCTTACGTACGACGGGTTCTTTTCCTGCTGGTTCGTCGAGGCTAGCCACTTCGAGCACATAGCCGCTTCGCGAACATTCTGCCGTGTACGGAAACCGAATCCGCGACCGTTCTGGAACACGATCGTCGAGCTTCGCGAGAAAGCCAAGATCGTCGTCGACCATCCAAATCACGAGCGATTTGCTCTCTTCGGTGAATTGGATGGCATCGAAATCAAACTTGGCGCCATCGATCTCTTCTACTTCTTGCCATCCCTTCCCGCTGAGGATTTTCTTAGGAAACAGCGAGCGATTCTTATTGATGGCGGGCATGAGCTGAACAGGCCGATCCCCTGCGAGTTGCTCATCCAAAGCCTTGTTGGGCTCGATCTTGTCGCGAATTCGGAATCCATTGCCGGTAAACTTCCACAACGTGAATGGATTGCCCGTTGCAGGTGCAGACGAAAGGACGGTTTTGTCGTCGCGACTCGGCTCAGCGGCCAATGCCAACGACACGGTGAGTCCAAAAACGATCAACATCGGACGTAAGAACATAGGACTGCTCCGGTAAACACCACGCGGCGCGTCTGGACAATCGTTTGCCCAAGGAAGTGGCAATTCCGCGTTGACGCTCAGAGAGTAGAATCGCTCGCAGCCGCCAATGTTTCGCGGCGTTGCGCCGTCGTTACAGAAGAGTGCTAGCCGCGCCCGCCTTCGCAGCACGTTTCGCAGATGGTGTGGCAAACCTTGCACTGGAGTTTGCCGCGGATTTCGATCAGAACCCCGCCGCATACGGGACAGGCGGGGCGAGAAGGTCCGCAGGATGCCGAACCGCCGCTTGCGCTAGCGGCTGGAATCTCTTCAACCTTGTGATCGTAGTCGGGGCGATTGCTCTTCATCGCAGCGGCCTACGCCCGGTTCTTCCAATCGATCCCCGACATTCGCGCCAATGCCAGTTGCAGGGCTTGAACGCCTAAGCGGCTGCCGCCCGTTGATGCGAGCGAAACGTAAAGCTGCTGCGCAAGTCCCAATCCGGGGAGCGAAAGTCCCATCCGATTGGCTTCGGTGAGAGCGATCCCCATGTCTTTAATAAAATGCTCCACGTAGAAGCCGGGATCGAAGTTACCGTTGATCATCCGCGGTCCGTAGTTCGACAGCGACCAGCTTCCGGCTGCGCCGCCCGACACCGACTGCAGTACCGTATTCAGATCGAGCCCCGCTTTGTACGCATACAAGAGCGCCTCGCAAACGCCGATGATGCCCGTG
The DNA here is from genome assembly GCA_964636985.1 of uncultured Pirellulaceae bacterium. Classification (GTDB taxonomy): domain Bacteria; phylum Planctomycetota; class Planctomycetia; order Pirellulales; family Pirellulaceae; genus CAZWSX01. Next base: position 23,709 of record CAZWSX010000037.1, read on the forward strand.
GCAATGAGCGTTTGGTTCACCATCTTGGTGTGCTGGCCGGCGCCGGGGCCTCCCTGGCGGACAATCGTTTTCCCCATGCACTCAAAGCACGGCTGGAGGGCGGCAACCACATCGGCGTCGCCACCGATCATGATCGAGAGCCGGGCTTCCTTCGCGCCGATATCGCCGCCGGAAACAGGAGCATCGACTGCATAAACGCCCTTCGCTTTCGCGGCCCCTGCGATTTCCACGGCCAGCGAGGGCTCGCTTGTCGTCATGTCGACCAGGAACGCCCCTTCTTTTAGACCGGCCAAGGCCCCGTTCTGGCCCAGCGTGACTTCACGAACGTCGCGCGGATATCCGACGATCGTAAACACGACGTCGCTCTGCTTGGCCACCGCCATGGGACTATCGGCCCAACCGGCTCCTCGTTCGATCAGGCCGGCGGCTTTATCGCGGTTTCGGTTGTAGACCGTGGCCTTATACCCTTTGGCCATCAGGTGCCCGCACATGCTTTGGCCCATGACGCCGGTGCCAATCCAACCGATGCGTGTGTTGTCTGGGGTAAGCGAGCGAAGAGCCATGCGTTTGCGCCTTGGGTAATCTGAAAACGGAATCCTTAATGAACCCGTCCAAGATAACCAACAGGGCGCTGGCTCGCGAGAAGAGCAGGGGAGGCGTGTTCGGGCCGCCCGTGAAAACTTTGCCGCCGAAAACTACTCGCACAGACAACTGCGATTGCTGGCGCGACAATAGCGCCAGCTGTCATCCTCGCGTGAGATAACTCCCGATGAAAGGATGCCGTTGGGAGTCGCGGCAAAACCAAGGTGCGGACTTTCCCTCAGCAGGTCCATGCTTTCCCTGGAAACATGGCCCCCGCGCAGATCGATCGATCGCAAGCGAGGAAGTCCCACAAGCAATTGAACCGTCTTATCGCCAACCCTCGAACCCGTGAAATCGGCGGATTGCAAGTTGCGCAGGTCTGCGACCGCAGGGAACTCGCCGTCTTCAAATTCGCAAAACTGGGCTTTGAGCCACCCCATCGACTCCGCTTTTCCGAGCGCTCGCATCCCTTCAAACTCGACGTGAACGTGCTCCAAAACTAGCGTTTCGAGGTGAGGAAACTGGCCGAGCAGTTCCAAAACTTCCTTGGATATATGGCGAGATTCCATGGGCACCGACTGGTACCCCACCAGCGAAATCTCAACCACGCGCCGCTGTCCCAGAAATGCCGTCAGCTCGTTGTTGGGTTCGCGAACCCACTCGACCGACACCTTGATCGAGTCCCCGCAGCGGTGCTCGAGTTCATCGACCATCCGCCACTGAGACCATGTCTCTCGCAGTGCTTGGCCCCAGGCAAGGACCGGAGCGGGCAAGATTGTTAGGATCAACAGGCCCAATAGCCCAAATTGCAAACGTCTTCTTCGCAGTTGGGGTTTAGGAAGCTTCTTCGCTTCGGCTGTATTATTCATGCGTATTTCCTGCCCTGCAGCGAGAATTGCTCGCCGTCATGTCCGCGTCATGGCTGGACTTTGCCACTTAAGGCAAAGCACGTGCCAACGATGATGGATCGACTCGTCGAGCGAACGCCCTCGAAAAAGCCAAAAGCCGCGAGCCATCTGCGGCCAACGGCAACCAATTTGCAGTTAGACGACGCGCCGCAGGCCCACTCCCGCCATTGTTTCGTTACACTTGCCCTGGAATCCCACCACTGATTACCACCCGGCCTGAGGGAAACTTGATTGACCTGAGGCTCCACGCACAACACAATAGACTTGGTTATGGAAAGTGTTGGCCCGTTGCCACGGTCACTTCCACTTTCTACGTGATCATCGAGGTTTTCAGCGCAACGTCTGCGTAAACTCCCGATGCTTGCGTTCCCACCCCCGCCTTAAATGCCTTCCTTGTTCGTCCCAACGTGCTGATTTGCCTAGTTACTAGGCAAGCTTCGCGATTGGATTCTGATTGTTCGTACGCTTGCGAGAGTCCCTATGACGCCAGCGGCTCGAAAATTTCGCGCCTTCGTTGTCGCAGCTATCGCCCTATCCGCGACAGCTTCGATGCTTTGCGATTCCGCCATCGCCCAAGTTCAAGTCGACTTCGTTTCCAGCGGAGCCGTGGCACCAGGTGGAACCACCGAACTGCTCCTCCGCGGCAAACGCCTGAACGAATCGCTCAAGTTCTGGTCGGGCTTTCCGGCAACGTTCGAAGTCCTTCCGCCTGATGGAATGCCTGTCGACGAAACGCGCAAGGTCAAAGTCACCGTCCCCGCCAATACTGCGGTCGGTGTTTACGGCTTGGTGACGATCGGTCTCGATACCGGCAGCGCCACCGAACCGTGGCTGATGATGGTCGACGACCTGGCCAGCGTCGCCGAGGTTGGTACCAATAAGACTGTCGCATCCGCCCAAGAGGTAACGCTGCCGATCGCCATCGATGCTTCCAGCGACGGCCCCACCTCCGACTTCTTCCGATTTGCCGGCAAGCAAGGACAACGCGTCGCGATTGAAACGGTGGCCTCTCGAATCGGTGCCGACCTCGACTTGATCCTGACCGTATTCGATCCGGCAGGCAACGAGATCGCCTCGGTCGACGACGACCTGTTAACACGAGGCGATCCGCGAACCGCGCTGACGCTCCAGGCCGATGGCATCTACACCGTCGAAATTCGCGACAGCCGCTACCGCGCCGGGCGATACCGCCTGCGACTGGGAGATTTCCCGGTCGTGCAATCCGTCTTCCCCCTGGCTGCTCACGCAAACCACGGCCAACTGTTCGCGCTAGCGACCGACGTCACGACAACGCCGCTTCTGGCGAGTAAACGCTTGCCCGATCGTGTTGGCGAAAGCTCCCCCGTTAGCGCGAAGCTTCCCGGTGGCACCAGCTCCGGCTGGACCAACGTTCGAGCGAGCAATCTGACGGAGATCCTGGAAGGAACGTTGGCTGCCGACGCAAATAGCCCCACACCCGCCGTGGTTCCGGCGGCGTTCAATGGCACGTTCGAGACCGCTGGCGATGTCGATATGTTCGAGTTCCCTATGAACAAAGGGGAACGAATCTTCTTCCGTGGGCTCGGTCGATCGTACGGCTCGCCGGCAATCCCACTCTTACGAGTGTTGAATGCCACAGGCGGCAAATTGGCAGAGTCGCCCGTTCCGGAAAACGACGAGGACCTCTCGCTTGAATTCGCGGCCCCGGAGACCGGCGTTTATCGGCTCCAAGCGAGCGAGTTGCTCGGTCGCGGTGGCAATGCGTTTGTCTATCGCGTCGAATCGTCGCCTGCTCCCGGTTTCTCACTTGTCCTGAAAAACGAAGGCCCCAACAACCGCACGCTTCACACGTTTGGTGCCGGCGACGGAGCCTGGACCATCGATGTCGTCTCGGCCCGCCGCGGCGGATACAACGGACCGATTACGCTCTCGATCGAATCGGATCGCCCCGGGTGGCGGGTGTTTAACGAGGTCATCAAAGAAGGGCAAAACGAAACCAAGATGTACGTCGTCGCCCCGGCCGATTTGGCCAAGGGAGAGTACGTCGAGTTTCGTGTTGTCGGCAAAGCAAAGGTCGGGGATGCGGACGTCTCGGCGATCGCTTCAAACGCTGTCCAAATCAAAGCTGCCCGGCCGCAATGGGCGGCACTTCCCGGCTGGCTGGAAGGACGTATCGCCGCCGTGGGTGTGGGCGCTCAAACCAAGCTCTACACCGCCAAGCCGGCGACGCCTGAATTCCTGTTTGCCAAACAAGGGGTCGGCAAAGCGGTGGTGCAGTTCGATCGCGTCGAGCCCAACTTCAAGGATGTTCCGCTCACGCTCGTGGCTACCGCATTGCCACCAGGGTTGTCTGTCTCCGCAATCAACCGTGTAAATCCAGGCGTTAATGAAAAATACGATGTGATGCTGGCCGGAGCAGAGAATTTGCCCGACGGAAAACATCGCATCGCCTTTTTGGCCTATTCGCAAAACGGCTCCATCGGCCAGGCCATGCCCGTCGAGGCCACCGTCACGATCGGCTTGCCCTTGTCGGTAAAACTCGATCCAGGCGGCGTATTGGCCGCGGGCACCAAGCGGCAACTCAAGGTGAGCGTCGCCCGAACCGGCGAAGAAGCCCAACCCGTTGTTGTGAAACTAAAGAAGCTGCCGGCAGGCGTCACCACGGCTGAATCCGTGACTATCGCCGCCGACCAAACCGAAGCAACCTTCGAACTCACGGCAGCGCCCGAAGCACCTGCCGGCAAGTTGGAAGACCTCGCCGTCACGGCGACCAGCACCTACCTCGGCAAACCCGTGACCGTTGATAGCCCGAATTCCACCATCGAAGTAACGGCCAAGCCACAATAGATAAGACGCTACTCGCGCTCGAAAGAACTTTCGACAGACACGTTCGACAGAAACATCCGACGAGCGCGCGGCACACGCCAGACCACAAAGGGAGTTGAAACGAGATGAACCGAAGTATTCGTTCGTGGACGCCAGGCGTTTGCGCCGCCGTCATGCTGGCGATGTTGAGCCAAACTCGCGCGGACGGGCCGCCGCTGACCAAGCTGGAAGTTTTTCCGCCTGCGATGACGCTGACGGGTGCCAAGTCGGAGGCCTACGTCGCCGTGACCGGTATCTATGCCGACGGGACTATCCGCGACCTGACGACCACGGCCACGATGGCCATCGACAACCCGGCCGTCGCGACGGTCGCCAAGGGCGTCGTCAAACCATTGGCCGATGGGGCGGCGAACATTGTCATCACCTCGGGCGAAACCAAAGCGCAAATCCCGCTGCAAGTCGTCCAAGCCAGTTCGGTGCTTCCCCGTTCCTTCGAATACGACTGCCTCACGGCTCTCACCAAGCAATCGTGCAACTCGGGCGCCTGCCACGGATCGCCGAGCGGCAAAGGGGGCTTTAGGCTCTCGCTCCGTGCCTTCGATCCCGTGCTCGACCAGCTGACGCTGATTCGCGAAGACCTGGGTCGCCGCACCAACCCGATGGAGCCTGAGAAGAGCCTGCTGCTGCAAAAGCCGCTCATGAAGGTGCCACACGGCGGCGGACTCAAACTGCACACGCACGACCCCGCGTACCAAATGCTGACGGAATGGATCGCTCAAGGATGCAAACCCGATCCGGCAGGCGCAGCCAAGTGCGTCGGGATCGAAGTCTATCCACCGACGGGCCGCATGTTGATTCATCCGGCTACCACGCAGCAACTTGTGGTGCGAGGCAAGTTCAGTGATGGCTCGGTCCGCGACATCACGGCCATCGCTTGCTATTCCTCGTCCGATGTGGACGTCGCGACGGTGAGCGATTTCGGCGCCGTGAATGCACGCGACCGCGGCGAAACGGCGGTCGTCGTCCGTTATGCCGAGTTCGTCGAGACGTGCTTTCTCACCTTCGTGAAAGACATCCCGGGCTACACCTGGGAAGCAACGACGCAGAAGAACTACATCGACGAACTTGTCGACGTGAAGCTCAAGCAATTGCAGTTCCGCCCCAGCGGCATTTGCAACGACGAGGAGTTCCTGCGGCGCGTCCACTTGGACGTGATTGGCACGCTCCCGACGGTCGAGCGAACCGCGGCCTTCCTGGCCGATAACAGCCCCGACAAGCGAGCCAAGCTGATTGACGAACTCTTCGAGCGGCCGGAATACGCTTCGTTCTGGGCCCTCAAGTGGGGCGACTTGCTTCGCTTGACCACGACCCAAATCGGCAACGAAGGGACGTTCAAGTACCACCGTTGGCTGGTCGATTCGATCCGCAAGAACAAGCCGTACGATCAGTTCGCCAAGGAATTGCTGACCGCCCAAGGAAGCACGCTGCAAAATCCGCCGGCCTACTTCTATCGCACGGCACCCGACGTGAACGAGTGCGTCGAGACGGTCTCGCAAGTCTTCCTCGGATCACGGTTGCAATGTGCTAAGTGCCACAACCATCCGTTCGAGCGTTGGACGCAGGACAACTATTACGGGCTGGCCGCATTCTTCAACCGAGTGCAGCGCAAAAAGGCCGGTCGCCCCGATGAAACGCTGGTCTACATGGCTCGCGAAGGGGAAGTGACACAGCCTCGCACCAGCAAGCAGATGAAGCCTTGGCTCCCCTACCAAGGGGACATCGATCCGCCGGCCGAAAGCGATCGCCGTCAGCCTTTCGCCGATTGGCTCACCAAGAAGGACAATCCCTTCTTCGGCAAGGTCGAAGTGAATCGGATGTGGAGCCAACTGTTCGGCCGCGGGCTGGTCGATCCGATCGACGATTTCCGCGATTCGAACCCTCCATCCAACGCGCCGCTGCTCGAACGCCTGGCGAAGGACTTTGCCGAAAGCCGTTACGACCGCCGGCACATGCTCAAGCTGATGCTCAATAGCCGGACCTATCAAACCGACTATCGTCCCAATCAGTTCAACGAAACCGACGCCAAGTACAACTCGCACTACGCCCCTCGATTGTTGTCGGCCGAGCAATTGCTCGACGCGATTTGCAGTGTGACGGCGTTGCCGGAACAATTCGGCGGCTTGCCGGCCGGATCGAAGGCGATCCAGATTCCCGCTCCTGACATGGTGAAGAACGAGTTCCTCAAGGCTTTCGGCCAGCCGGAACGTTCCACCGTGTGCGCGTGCGAGCGCTCGAGCGACTCGAACCTCGGGATGGCGATCCAGTTTTTCAATGGCCCGCTGATCCACGGCAAGCTGCGCAGCCCCGAGAACCGCTTCCGCAAACTGATGGCGGCAGGCAAACCGAACGCCGAGATCATCGACGAACTGTACATGGCCGCCGTCTGCCGCAAACCGACCGACAAGGAGCGCGAGACCGCGATGAATCACATCGCCTCGAAGCCCGACCCCGTCGCCGCCATGGAAGACGTCTGCTGGGCGATCCTCAACACCAACGAGTTCCTGTTCCAACACTAGGATTTTGAAAAAGTAGCACGGACATTCCTGTCCGTGCGAAGTGCGGCAACCTACACCCGGACGCGTCGTTCACAAGAATTGATTAATCGATTGATGATTGATGATTTTTGATTTGCGAGGTGAAGCAACTCCGTCCCCAAACCTGCCTCCACTCCTCCTCTGTGCTCTCTGTGGCAAAAAACCAAAAAGCGACTGAGCGATCATGATAGTTTCCCACCTTCGATATCTCGCTGCGTTCTGCATCGTCGGCTGCGTTGCGGCGCCCAGCTTTGCTGAACCCGTCAGCTTCAAAAAGCAAATCGCCACGATCCTGATCGACAACTGCCTCAGCTGTCACGGGCCGAAGAAAGCCGAAGGAGGCTGGCGCGTCGATACGATCGAGCGGCTCAAGTCGGCGGGTGATTCAACTTCAGCGTCGCTTACGGCCGGTCAACCGGAGAACAGCGAGTTGCTCGCCCGGATGAAGTCGGACGATCCGGCGACGCGTATGCCCTACGATAGCGAACCGCTCTCCGCCGAGACGATCGCGCTAGTCCAGCAGTGGATCGCCGAAGGAGCCAACTTCGAAGATGCCGACGCTAAGCAGTCGCTGTACAAGGTGATTCCCCCGCCAACGCATCCCGCTTCCCCGGAAAAGTACAAAGCTCCGCTCCCCGCGACGGCCACCGTGTTCCGGCCCGATGGGCAAGAGATTGTCGTCGCCGGCTACAACGAAGTCCTCGTTAAAAAGGCCACGGACGGTTCCCTCGTCCGCCGGATCGGCAACTTGCCGCAGCGGATCTACGGGCTCTCGTTCAGTCCCGATGGCACGACGCTCGCCGTCGCCGGTGGAACGCCTGGCCGTTTGGGCGAAGTCCGCTTAGTCAAATTCGACACAGGCGAAATCACGCGCGTTCTCTCCAGTGCTGCCGATGTGGTTTTCGACGCGCAGTTCAGCCCCAACGGGCAGCGTCTGGCCACGGCGTCGGCCGATGGTGTGGTCCGCGTGTTCAACGTGGTCGACGGCGCCGAGCAACTCGCCATGCCCAGTCACAGCGATTGGATTTTGGCGCTCGCCTGGAGTGCCGATGGTGCGAAACTCGCCTCGGCCAGCCGCGACAAAACAGCCAAGGCCTACGACGCGAACACGGGCGATCTGCTGGCGACCTACTCGACCCACAACGCTGCTGTGCGCGGCGTCGCCTTCAATGCCGACGGGACCGAAGTCTGGTCGCTCGGCAGCGACAACAAGCTCCACCGCTGGGCCATCGCCGACAGCGCCAAGAAGGCCGAACAAGCCTTGGCCGCCGAAGGCTACAAGCTTGTTCGCTCAGGCGATTTTATCCTGGCCGCAACCGCCGAAAAGAAAGTCCGCCAGTGGAAGCTCGATGGAACGCTAGTCCGCGAATTTGCCGGCGCCAACGATTGGCTCCTCGCGGCCGACATTAACCCCGCCACCAAACGGGTCGTGGCAGGCAGCTTCGATGGCGAGATTCGCCTGTGGAACCTGGACGACGGCGCCGCCGTCGCGAACTTTCCCGCCGCTCCGTAGCAGATCCCGAGCGGTTGATTCTTACGACTGTTTCGTGGAAGCGACTTCCGGGGCGTCAGCCCATCGCCCGTGTGTTGTCAATTTGTCTCGGCATGTCGTCATTATGACGACTCTCCTGCGGTGCGTCGCTCTCGCAATCACGCACCCGCTTTCAACCTAAGCCTCTTAACAGCAACCACTTACGTCGCAACACAGCATTTCTGGCGCAGTCATTGCTTCTATTCTCCTCTGTCGCGGCACCAGAAGACCAGAGCTGCGGAAAGAACTCAAATCCACGCAAGGAACTGATCGATGACCACTCTCTGGACGACACGATGGATGGCGACGGCCGCAACTTTGGCCGTACTTTCAATTGGATTCGTCAGCCAGGCAAAAGCCGAAGGTCCGCACAAGGGACACCGGGCCGCACATGTTTCGGGCCGACTCGGCGGCGAGTCGGTACACGGCGTCGAGGCCGCTCCTCTCCCCGTCGACCGCGGTGGAGCGGGCCACGGGGTAGTATTTGCAGGCAACCACCACGGGCATCGTCACAACGCCTTTCATAGCGGCGTGTATCGCGGATCAAGGAGAGGTTTCGTGTCGCCGTATTACGGCTATGGATACAACTACGGAAATTATCCGCGATACGGAGTGGCAGCACCCTCGGTTGGCTGGCCAACCCTTCCGGCCCCTTTCAGCTACGACAGTTTCTATCCCGGAATTGGGTTCTAACCGACGGGTCACTGGATGGCGGATGATGTGGTATCCGAGGTGACTGGCCCGTTGCAGTTCTATTTCTCAGAAGCGGCTTCGTCCTGGTACGCTTCTTCGGGAATCAACTCCGATCGGAACAAGTGGAGTTGCAGCTGTCCTTTTTCGTTGCGGCGCAGCGGCACCAACAGTAGCGTGTGGCCATTGGGAATGTTCGCCGTGACCGATACGAGCGAACGAGCGACATGCGGTATCTGAACCGCCTTTTGTTGCCCACCGCTCATGGTCTCCAATATTTCCACGTCGCTGACGTGAGACTCCTGATAGGCGACCTGCAGCTGTATTAATTTCTCGTCAACCATGGTGGCGCCGCGGACTCGAATTGTTACCCCGTCATCCAGCATGGATACGTGAGGTTGGTGTGCGCCCTCGCCAACATCACGGATTCCAGTAATGAACGGCCTGGCGGTTAGCGACATATATTTGGCCATCTGTCCGTTAAATGTCGTGATCTTGGGCGCCTGAATAATGTTGCTGCGAGCGTCCTGCTGGAGCCTGCCTATCAAGCTCTTCATTTCTTCGTCCGTGAGCACGGCTTGAAACAGGGGCGAGCTGCCGCTGGTATTGGCGACCACGGCGCGGCCGGAATGCTCGAACGTTGCCCCTTCACCGTCGACCACTTGTCCATGCGCGGCTGGAACTAAGTCCGCTAGGGAGAGCGAAGTGACAGCGATGCGGATCTCATTGACGATTTGGCTTTGGCCATGAGTTCGCCAAAGTTCAAGCAATCGTCCCACTTCGGCGTGTTCGCGCGTGGTTCCATCGACCTGGAGTGCCTCACCTTTGAGAATACACGACCATTGCTTGGTGGGATCAAACTGCCCGATCGTCTGAATCAGTTGGTAGGTGGATAGCGCCGCGACGTCGCGGTTGAGGTCTTCATCGCGACAGAGCCGATCGATCACTTGTTTCAGATCGTACTCGACGGTCTCGCGTGGTTCGCCCGAGGCGTCCATGTTCGCCGGGGGTGCCATATTCCAGGTGGTAGCTGCTGGCAGTTCCAGCGGCCCCCGTTTAACGTACGTCTGCGGTCGCGATGCCGCGTCGGACAGTCCGACCAGGATCAGACCGGCGATCAACGCCATCGAAAGCCACACACACCACGTTCGCTCGGGTTTGCCGAGTTTTGGCAACTGCGCCAAGCGTCGTTTCGCTTCGTATTTGCGGCCCCAAAACGAGACAAATCCAAGGGCGGCGGATGAGGGTTGGCCACCTGCCATGGAGAGTCGCTCAATAAACTTGAAAAGGGTTTCTCCATATTGGCGAACACCCTGATCTTCAAGTTGCGCAAGGACCAGCGCGTCGCAAGCGAGTTCTCGCTCCGCCAGCCAGGCTCGCTGCGTCATCCAAAACATCGGGTTCCACCAGTGAACCACTCGCACGATCGCCAAGCCCCAGGTCAGCAGCACGTCGTAGCGGCGAATATGGGCCAGTTCGTGCCACAACACGTGTTTGAGTTCGAGAAGGTCCCATCCATCGGCATCCTCCGGCAGCAGGATCGTTGGATTCCACCAACCGTAGGTCGCCGGGCCGGCAAGCCCTGGTACCGTCCACAGCGTGACGGTACCGCTCACGCCTAAGCGGCGTTGCCCCTCCGCAACCAGCGATTGTAAGTCTTGCCGATTGCAAGGTCCTCCCAGACGAACCCAGTGCCACAGACGAACGCTCGTCACCACAGTCCAAAACGCGACGACTAACGCTCCAAGCAACAACGCGACGGGAAGAACGGTATTAAGCAACAAATCCCAAACATCCACCTCCGCAACCGGTTCCGAAACGGGTTGCGGAAGTGCTTGGTAGGGATCGTGAGCGACTGCCAATAAATTTTCTGGCTCGAACGGCGGAGCAAACGGAAGTGGTGAACCTTCAGGAATGACAGATTTGTCCTCATCAGCCGACAATTCGATCCGTTTGGCGATCTCCGGCTGAAGACTCCAAGTCGATTCAAAACTGAACGGCAACATCAACCGAACCAGCACCAGCGACCAAAGCATCTGCCGCGACCACGGCGCCAACCAGCGGCGGCCGAGCAACGTGATTGCTGCCACAATCACGAACAGCGGAAACGTCGATATCGCCGCTCGCATCACCGCGGCCGCAACCAGTTGAATTGCATCCATGACTAACGCTCCTGTTGGTCGAGCAGTTTGCGAAGCTCAGCCAGTTCCTCCGGCGTGAACTGCGAACTGCGAACGAAGTGAGCAAGCAGCGGCGCCGCTTCGCCCCCGAAGACCCGATCGAGAAACGAACGAGCTGCCCGCCGAACACAGTCAGCCTTACGAATCCCCGCGCGGTACTCGTAGCGGTTGCCATCGGGCGTGAAAGTGAGTGCCCCCTTCTTCACCAGGCGATGGAGCATGGTCCTCACCGTGGCCGGGGACCACTGGCATGCCTCAGCGATGGCGCCGATCACCTCTTGCGCAAGAAGAGGCTGGCGGTCCCAGATCAGGTTCATGATCTGCCACTCGGCATCCGAGAGTTCCACCTCTTTGGCCACAGCAAGCCTCCGTTCGAGTTGGCGAAATAGTATTTACATCTGTAAACAAAAGCAAGCTGTGTTTGCCGCCAAGCGCGGCGCGATAACCAACTCGAACACAGGCCCCCATGAACACTGACAAATCGCCACCCGCTTGCTCGGGGTGAGCAGGCGACTCCTCAGAAACCGTTACTGCCTGTCCGTAGATCAAGTTGTTCTCAATTTGGTACCAGCGCGCCCTCATTGAGACGGGCTTTTGAGAACCGCAGCCATTGGCGACGGATATTTCAGCAACCTAAGCCCTTTGCTGACAGCTACTTACGCGACACGCTATCGTCTCTGGCACGGCCGTTGCACTCTCTCGTCCCGTCGCGGCATCCAACGAAATGTCGCCTGTCAGCTGGGGCAGACAGAGAAGAATAAAGGAACGCAGCAATGACTACTCAATGGACTCGATGGTTGGTGGTGGCCTCGGCAATGGCGGCTCTCTCGTTAGGGTTCGTCAGCCAGACAAAAGCGGACGATTACTTGAAGGATCGGGGCTATGCTCCGCTGCCCGTTGAGACCCGCACCTCCACCGTTCAACAACAGGGTTCCGCGGATCGACCGATCACTTTCACGGCGAGCCCGAATCCGTATCGATATCGGTACAGCCGGTATCGTTATCGCCCGGTGTTCGTCCAGCCGGTTTACTACGGCTACTACCCCTACGGAGGTTATTCGCCGTACAACGTCCCCTCGGTCAGTTTCAGCCCGCTTCCGGCTCCCTTCAGCTACGACACCTTCCATCCCTTCCTTGGCTACTAATCGCGCAGCGAATTGTGCCAACCATGGCAAGGTGTAGTGTTCGCCTCGGTTTTAACGAAGCTGAGGCGATTGTGCTTCGATAGCAATCGAAGAGGCATCGTCTGATCGCCTCGCGATAGCAGAGCTATCGGCGATATCGAAGCGCAAGGCGAGCCAGGATGGCCAGTCGATCGAAGATCTCCCGACGGAGCGCGATAGTCGCGAGTTTACTCGCGGCTACTTCCGTGGGATGTCGACTGGGCCCCAAGGCCATCGAACGCAATCGCCTCAGCTACAACGAGGCCGTCAAAGAGACCAGCGAACAGCAGCTACTGCTTAACATCGTTCGCTTGCGCTATATCCATAATCCGAGCAGCTTGGCCGTCACCTCGATCGCCGATCAGCACGAAGTCGTCTCCGGCCTGCAGCTGACACCGTTCTTTCAGGCGGCCGCGGCGGGAGGAATCACCGACTACGCCAGCCGCGTGCTCCCCGGAGGGAGCTTTGGCGGCGCGACGCGTCCCACGCTCAGCTACACGCCGCTCGATGATGCGGAGTTCACTCGCAAGCTGTTCACGCCAATCACGCTCGAAGGTGTTACTTATCTCAGCAAGACGACGTGGCCCATCTCGACCGTGTTTCGCTTGTGGCTCGAGAATCTCAATTGGGTCTCCAACGCGGAAACCGGCAGCGGCCCCACGCCGCGGACATCTCCTGAATACGAAGAGTTCCTGATTGGCATCCTGGCGATGCAGCGGTTGCAGGATCGCAAGGCACTTGCTTTGATCCACATTCCGCGCGAGGAAGCGCTTTCTGATCAACTTACCGACGTCGCTGCGGCATCCACGGCTGTCGAAGCGGCCAAGGAGGGACTGACACTTCGACGCTTCGAAAAAGGGTGGGTGGTCGTCAAAAAGAAGATGATTCCCATATTGCGAGTCGCCCATCTGCCGGATAACGACCCCGACTTCCAGGAGTTCTGCCAGGCGTTTCACCTCGATCCGTCGCTTCGCGACTTTGAGTTGACGTTGGAAGAGGTCGATCCTTTTTACCGTGACGCCCCCGTGATGGGCCTGACCAAGCTCGATGTGGAACCGCGCTCGCTCTTACAAGTGTTGTACTTTTTGGCACAAGGCGTCGACACGCCCACGGCCCACCAGGCCTGCGGAGTCGCTCCGGAAACGGTCGACAGTTCTGGCCAGCCTTTCGATTGGAGCCTGGTACTGGTCGGCCTCTTCCATGTTCATTGCTGCACCGGAAACTATGCACCCGCAAATGCCAGCGTCGCCGTCTGGCATCAAGGCGCCTGGTACTACATCGACGATCGCGACCGCGACACCAAGGCGACCTTCTCGCTTGTGATGGAAATGTCGCGACTCGAGTTGGATCAGAAGATGGGAACTGCCCCGCTGTTGACGCTGCCGCTGGGTCGTTAACAGGAACGCCACTTACGGCGTTAGCTTCCTCTCCATCTGAAATTCGCGAAAGTGCTCGCGAGGAGGTGGCAGCGTGCCATGAACGCCGTTGGCGACGAAGCCCTTCTTCGTATAGAGAGCAGCCGCTGCCAGATTGTTTTCGGAAACATCGAGGATCAAGCGAGCGAACCCTTCGGCCGTCGTCCAAGCGACGACGGAGTCGACCAGGGCCGACGCAATCCCTCGCCCCCTCGCATCGGGCGCCACCCACATCGAACAGAGGTAAACGGTGTCGCTTACATCCGTATGGGGGGCACCGCGCACAATTCCGATATCATGACCATCGTCCACCGCGACAAACGTAGCGAGCTCCGCAAGCTGCTGCCGCCATTGCTCAAATGGTAGAGCGCTTACGTCGTCGAAAGTGCTTGCGAAGGCGTCCGGCGATTCTGCGAGGGCGCGCAGCCGCAGCGCCCGCAAACGCTCTTCGTGACCGGTCGTTAAACGCTCGATGATGACGGCGTTCATCAATTGAGTTACGCTAAAGGTAACGGCACGTAATTCGCACCCTGCATGGAAGCATAGCAAAGCCCTAATGGCCGAGCGCTAGTCGAAGGACCTAACCATTCTGCAAATGCACGTGGAGCAATCGCCATGGACAATCACAACGACAACATGTGTCCGGTATGCGGATACACTCATCTCCCTGATCCGGCGTACGACGACGCATTGGTTGCGTCTTTTGAAATCTGCCCTTGCTGTGGCACTCAGTTCGGTTACGACGACGCGATCACCCCCTACAGCCACCTTCGCGAAAAATGGATACACGCAGGATCGCCGTGGACAAGTGAGAGCATCGCACCACCGGAAGGGTGGGACGCCTCGAAGCAGCTTGCCAATGCCGGTTTGGTATAGCGATCAATCCGGCGGTCTCTTCGCTGTTGGAGCAACCACTCGAAGACCTCGTTGTCTTCGTAGGCTGCATCCCAGCAGTTGTGCTCTAAGTCCGGGTATTCTTGATAGATCGGTCTCCCTCCCGCTTGTTTGATGGCGAGCATCATCGCGCGGGTATTGCGAACTCGGGCGGGGTCGTCGAGTGCTCCCTGAAAGCACCAGCAAGGGAGGTTCTTAACCTTCGGCACAGCCTCGATGTTTTGGCTGGGGCAAATGGGAATGATGGCCGCGAACAGGTCCGGACGCGCGGCGGCGAGGTTCCAAGTTCCTTCGCCCCCCATCGAGTAGCCCGTCAGGTAGATCCGTTCTCGATCCACGTTGTAGAGGCGCTGCACCTCCTCGAGGATCGCCAACGCTTCGTCCCCGTCTGCATCAATTTGCCAACCCCTTGCCTTGCGGCTGCCGGTCGCTCGCGTATTCGTGGAAGAACATGGCACGCGAGTCCAAGCCAAAGTGCTCTCGCAAGCCATCCTGCGGCAAGTAGAAGCGGCAGGATTCGTCGTTGACTCAAACAACGCCGACCCAAAACAAGTCGCTTGCTGGAGAGCATCAAGGCCTTAGGCTTCAGCGACATCTACGAGGAACGCCGAACCGTGGACGGACAGGATTGTCCGTCCTACTTTTCGGCCCACCCAAGTCCTTCGGCAAATCACTTCGCCGCCAGTTCCTCGATCGTAATGTCCTTGAACCAAATCTGGGCTGGCCCGCCGCCGTGGATTTGCAGGCCGATGCGGCCCGTTTGCGGAATCTCTTTGTCCTCTTCGGTGTAGTCGACACCGGCCACGCCGTTGAGCCAGGTCCGAATACGGCGGCCTTCCGCGCGGACTACGTACTCGTTCCAGTCGTCGGGCTTGAGTGCCTTTTGCATCGCGTTCTGGTCGGCAGCGGCCATCACCTTGTTGCGGCGAGATTCGTCGTAGATGCTCGCCCAAAAGCCGTCGCCGAGGTCGGCCTGATAGCCGATCATCTCGTGAGAGTCTTTGACTCGCTGGCTGCGAATCTGCACGCCGCCGTTGACGAAGGTCTTCTTCGACTCACCTTGCAGTTTAAACTTGAGCTTCAGTTCAAAGTCGCCGTATTCCTTCTTCGAGGCGAGAAACTCGTTCCGCGGCTGCTGCTCTTTCAACGAACCGCCCGTGATTGTGCCGTTGTCCAGCCGCCAGGTCTTCTCCGTATCGCCTTCCCAACCAGCGAACGTTTTGCCATCGAAAAGCGAGATCGGCTCGGCGGCCTTGGTCGAAGCGACTCCGAAGCACAACGCAACTAAAAGAAAGGTGGAGGTCAGTCGCATGGGCAGATCCTTTATCGGAAGAGGCAAGCTACGGTGCTGGCGTTTCAAAATGCCAATTATCGATGCCCGAGGCTGCGATTCCACCGCCAATCCCGCAAGCGGCGAAAATTTCCCGGCGTCTTTCCTGGGTTACAGCTTGACAGACAGTTTATTTACATGTAAACTAATTGAGGTGCAAACGAATTCGAGGTGAAAGATGGCGGCCGCACTTCGCGATGAACTGAAAAAGAAGGGCCCCTTCGCTTTGGTCGAGCAAGAGGCGGCCTTGGCCATTATGCGAACCAGCGATTTGCTGGAGAATCGGTTCGCCCGGCTCTTGCGGGAGCATGGCCTGACGTCGTCGCAATACAACGTCCTGAGAATTCTTCGTGGCGAGGGCAGGCCCTTGCCTTGCCTGGAAGTGGCCGAGCGGATGATTCAGGTGGCGCCGGCGATTACACGCGTGGTCGACCAGCTGCTGGCGCTCGACCTGATTATCAAAACGCAGTCGGAGGAAGACCGCCGCGTTTTCACCATCGAATTAAAACCCGCCGCCACGCAACTTCTAGCCAAGCTCGATCAACCGGTTCTGGATTTACATGCCTCACTGATGAACGGTGTGAAAAAAGCGGACCTTAGGGCCCTGATCCAAACCTTGGAGGCCATCCGCGCGGCCGTTCATGCTTGAATGTGAAGTTTTATTTACCGTGAAACTTTACATGTAAACTATTCATCAAACCGTCCACACCCCAAGAGACACAAGCTGCCCCTGAATGAATTTCCTGCCCATATAGTTTGCATGTCAACTAAAAGGAGCCCGCCATGATCGCAATTCGAAAAGCCAGCGAACGGGGCCACGCCGACCACGGCTGGCTCAATACCTACCACACGTTCTCCTTCTCGTCGTACCACGACCCGGCCCACATGGGGTTCCGGTCGCTCCGCGTCATGAACGAAGACCGCGTCGCGGCAGGGAAGGGGTTCGGCACGCACCCTCACAACAACATGGAGATCGTGTCCTACGTCCTCGAAGGAGCACTCCAGCACAAGGATTCGCTCGGCAATGGTGAAGTCCTGCGCCCTGGTGAATTCCAACGAATCAGTGCCGGCACGGGTATCGCCCACAGCGAGTTCAATCCGTCCAAGGATCAGCCCACCCACTTCTACCAGATTTGGTTGCTGCCCCAGCGGAACGGGCTGACACCAAGCTATGAACAGAAGCGTTTCGACGATTCCGAGTTGCACAACACGCTGCGACTGGTCGCATCGCCTGGCGGCGAAAAAGGATCGCTGACCATCCACCAGGATGCCCGGATCTACCTCTCGAAGCTGGACGGTGAAAAGCCGCTGGAGTTCGAGATCGCACCGGGCCGCCACGCGTGGCTGCAAGTGCTTCGTGGTGCCGTGACGTTGAACGGCCTCGCGATGCAAACCAGCGCCGGCGCCGCCGTCAGTAGCGAATCAAAACTAACCATCAACGCCGCATCGAATGCGGAGGTGATGCTGTTCGACCTAGCCTGATTTCACTTCCCAAAACCTAAGAACTGGAGCCCATCCCATGCCTTCCAAGACCACCGTAACCTCGACCGGATTATTGCTGCTGCGAGTCGCCATCGGCTGCCTGATGCTGGTCCATGGCATTCAAAAAGCCATGGCCTTCAGCCAATTGAGCAGCGCCTTCCCCGACCCGCTCGGGATGGGGAGCCAACTCAGCCTGATCTCCGCGATTGGCGCCGAAGTGGGCTGCTCGCTGTTGCTGATCGCCGGCCTGGGAACGCGATTCGCCGCCGTTCCCCTGGCGTTCACGATGCTCGTGGCATTATTCGTGGTGCACGCTAAAGATCCGTGGCAAGTGAAGGAACTCGCGGCGGTGTACCTATCCGTGTACACGGCGCTGATGTTCACGGGCGGGGGAGGGTTTGCGCTGGATCGGCTGCTCGTCGGGCAACTGGCTTCGAACGCGAAGCCAGTAAAGGTGTGAGGTTTATTTGCGATCTGTCCATATTCGTGCGTCGAACATTGTAGTTATGATGTGTTCCGTGAAATGCAACAAACAATGCCGAGTGCTGGAGCAGGATAGATGGCCAATAACTACGTCAAGCCGGAACGATTCTCGCTGAAGACTGATCCTGACCTAAACGAACGTTGGCTTCAGGACCGGATCGGCGAAGACCCATCGTTGCTCGGACTTGGCGACTTGGTCCTCAAAGATCGTGAACGCGCTCAACCCCGGGCCGGACGACTCGACTTGCTCCTGCAGGATGTGGAATCGCACAGGAGGTACGAAGTTGAAATTCAACTCGGAAAGACGGACGAAGCACACATTATCCGCACGATCGAATATTGGGACATCGAGCGAAAAAGATATCCGCAATACGATCATACGGCCGTGATCGTCGCAGAAGATATAACCAGCCGCTTTCTTAATGTCATAGGGCTTTTCAACGGTTTCATCCCATTAATTGCCATTCAGCTTTCCGCGGTGCGGGTCAATGACGTGGTGACGCTGGTCTGTACCAAAGTCCTCGACGAATCGCGGCTCGGGCTCGTCGACGAAGATGAAGAGATACAGGCCGCGACGGACCGCGCGTATTGGGAACAGCGGGCGAGCAAACAGACTGTCGCGATGGCGGACGACATGCTCAAAATGATTCGCGAGTTCGATCCCAAACTCGAATTGAAGTACAACAAGTTCTACATCGGTTTAGCAAAAGATGGCCAACCCAACAACTTCGTCATTTTCCGGCCCATAAAAGACGTCCTGAAATTCGAAGTAAGGCTTGACCCATCAGAGGAAATGCAGGCGAGGCTCGATGCGTCAGGTCTTGATGTAATGGACTACGACTCACATTGGGGTCGATTCCGCATTCGCCTCACTGCGAGCGATATGACGAAACATAAGGAGTTCTTGAGGGAGTTATTGGCGAAGGCGTTTGAAGAGGCAAAGTAATACCTCGTTTTGCGAAGATCGTATCCATGCTGGAGTCGTCGATTCATCGCAAGCAAAGGTTATCCTGTCGCCCGCTTGGTCCCAATCCGCTTCTCCCAGCCTTTTTGGCTGGTGTCGAAGAAGGCACCGGCGTCGTACGGATGTTTGGCGATCGCTTCCAGGTTCAGGTCGATTCCCAAACCAGGGGCGGTCGGAAACGACAAGTGGCCGTTCGATGGATCAATTGTCGGCGACCACGTCACGAGTTCGCGGGTCCACGGTTCGTTGAAAGCGTCGAAGTGTTCCTGAATCAGGAAATTGGGAACGCACGCGGCAAGTTGCAGGCAAACAGCCGTGGCAACCGGGCCGCCGCTTTGGTGTGGGGCGATCCACGCGCCGCAGGCTTCGGCCATTTGAGCGACGGCGAGCGTGTTGCGAATTCCGCCCAGTGACATCGGCTCGGGCTGCCAGATGCTCACTCCGCCGCCGACTGCCAGTGTAAAGAATCGTCCAATACGGTCGAACTGCTCGCCCGTCGCGACGCGAATGGAGCAGTTGGCCGCGACTTCGTTCGTAAGGATTTCGCGTTCGGCGGTTGTCGGCTCTTCCCACCAATAGAGGTCGAGGTCGGCCAGTCGTCCGGCAATCCGCGCCGATTCGGCGGGCGTGAAGCGGCAGTGGACGTCGATCATGATCTTGAGTTCGGCGCCGAAGTGCTGACGGATGGCCAGCAGGATGTTTCTCGCTTCTTGCAGTTCCCCTTCGCTGAGAAAATTCTTCGATTGCCCGAAAGGATCGAGCTTGACCGCCTTAAAGCCCTTGCCGATGGCGACTTCGGCCGCTGCCACGAAGGCCTCAGGCGTCCGCTCGGCCCGATACCAGCCGTTGGCGTAGGCCAAGATGCTGTCGCGGACTTTTCCGCCCAGCAGTTGGTAGATCGGGACGTTCAGGCTCTTGCCGAGAATGTCCCAGCAGGCAACTTCGACAGCCGCCATCACGAGCCGGTGGATGTGACCAGCGTCCTGAATTGTCTCGATGATCTTGCGCGAGATCGCCGTCACCTCGCGCGGGTCACGGCCGATGGCGAAGTGCTTAAGCTCATGAACTGCCGATTCAGTCGATTTGATGAAGCCGTTGATCGTCGCTTCGCCGACGCCATAGATCCCTTCGTCCGTCACAACGCGGATGAAGAGCCAGTTCTTCCAAACGGCACTGACGGTGTACGTCTCGATGTCGATTATTTTCATGATGTGTCGCTAAGACTTGGCGGCGAATCGCGCTAGTTTGCGTTGAAAACCGGGACTGTCGATCACGTCTTTGTTGAGGATGTTGTCAGGCAATTCCCCGCGTGATGCCTTGAGCATCCCTTGCGATATCTCGGTCATCGTGAGCCGGCCCGCCCGAAGTGTCGCGGGGAGCCAATGCGGCGTGAGAATCACGTTGTCGAGCCCGACCAGCGGATCGGTGACCGGCAGGGGCTCGTGTTCAAACACGTCGAGCCCTGCTCCGGCGAACCAACGCTCTTTCAATGCCCGTACGAGTACCTCCTGCTGGACGATCTCTCCGCGGGCAACGTTGACAAAGTAAGCAGTCGGCTTCATGAGGCGGAGATGATGCTCGCCAATCATGCCGTGAGTGGTTTTGTCGAGCCGGTTGTGCAAGCTCACAACGTCGGACTCGCGGAATACTTCTTCGATCGATGAGACGAGCTCCACCCCCAGCGGCTCGGTTTGTTCCTTCGTCGCTCGCGGTGAATAGGTGATGACGCGCATGTCCCACGGAGCAACAAGCCGCACCAATTCCTTAGCGCTGGCGCCGAAGCCAACAATGCCGAGCGTTTTGCCCGGCAGGTCGTCGCCGATGTTTTGTGGCTGCAAGTCCCACCGCCCGGTCCGCGCAAGTCTTTCTTGCTCGGGCAATCTCTTTACTAAGGCGAGCATCAAGAGAAAGGCGGACGAGGCCGTCGAGTGCGTCAGCGTTGTCGGACAATTGAACACGGCGACATCGTTGGCAGTGCACGCGGCCAAGTCGATTTTGTCGTAACCCGCGCCGGCGCGGCCAATCACCACCAGATTCTCGGCTCCGTTGGCAAATGCTGACGCCGGCACCCACGGGCGAAAGATTACGATCCCGTTGGCAGCAGCCACGTGGTGCGGCTCAACTTTCAACGAATAGAGCCGGTCGAAGTAGCCGGTTTCGCCCGGCTGCTGCGACTGATCGCGGAGGAAGTCGTACTCGATGTTCGAGCCGGCAAACATGTCGGCCCCCAGTACAGGAACCGTTAGCTTCCCATCAATGTCGAGATAATCGCCGGTATAGAGAACGCGAAATGGCAAGGCGGTCTTCCTTCGAAAACGCCAAACGGACGGGAGTTGAGCCCGACATAGTATCTGGTTGGACTTGGCGTCGCAACAAAATCGCTTGTGACGAACTGGCACACACGGCGAAAAAACTTCGGCTAAAATACCCAATCGGTTTCGTCCCGTTGGACGAGTATGACGTCGTTGGCAAGTGACAGCAGGTTGCGTTTCATGGCTCCCACGCTTTTGTTCGATCCGCTTGGTGTTCGTGACACTTTTGAGACCGGCGACGGCAAGGCGGGCATCTATCGCCTCGACAAATTGAGCCAACACGGCTACGACGTCTCGAAGCTCCCTTTCTCGATCCGCATTCTTCTCGAGTCCGTGCTCCGCAGCTGCGACGGGTACGAAGCGACCGTCGACGACGTCAAGGCGCTCGCGACGTGGAACGCTGCTTCGCCTGCCAAGCAAGAGATTCCGTTCAAGCCATCGCGCGTCGTGCTGCAAGACTTCACGGGCGTCCCCTGCGTGGTCGACCTGGCCGCGATGCGGGCGGCAATGAAACGCCTCGGTGGCGACCCTAAGAAAATCAACCCGCTGATCCCGGCCGACCTGGTGATCGACCACTCCGTCCAAGTCGACGCTTTCGGCAGCGCGCAAGCGCTTGGCCAAAACGTGGCCCTCGAATTCAAACGCAACAAGGAACGCTACGAGTTCCTTCGCTGGGGACAAAAAGCCTTCAACAACTTCCGCGTGGTGCCGCCGAACGTCGGCATTGTGCACCAGGTGAACCTCGAGTTTCTGGCCAAAGGCGTTTTCGTCAGAAGCGATAAGGCCGGGCCAGTCGCATTGCCCGATACCTTAGTCGGCACCGACAGCCACACCACGATGATCAACGGCCTGGGCGTGGTCGGTTGGGGCGTGGGTGGGATCGAAGCCGAAGCCGTGATGCTCGGCCAACCGCTCTATATGTTGATGCCTGAAGTCGTTGGTTTCGAACTGACGGGCAAGTTGCCTGCCGGGGCGACGGCGACCGACCTCGTGCTCACCATCACGCAAGCCCTGCGGAAGATCGGCGTGGTCGACAAGTTCGTCGAGTTCTTCGGCGCCGGCGTCTCGACAATGTCGCTGGCCGACCGCGCGACCATCGCCAACATGGCCCCCGAATATGGGGCCACGATGGGTTTCTTCCCCACCGACGACGAGACGCTCCGCTACATGCGCCGCACCGGCCGCACCGACAAAGAAGTCGAACTGGTCGAGCGATACTACAAGGAACAGGGGCTGTTCCGTACCGACGGTTCGCCTGTTGCGACCTACACGACGTTGACGGAGCTCGATCTTTCAACGGTCGAGCCAAGCCTCGCCGGTCCGAAGCGTCCGCAGGACCGGGTGCTTCTGTCGAAGATGAAGTCGACGTTCGAAACAGCCCTCAAGGCCCCCGTGGCCGAGCGCGGTTTCGGCCTCGACGACGCGGGTCTCAAAAAGACCGGGCATTTCAAGAACAACGGCCACTCGGCCGATTTGCCGCATGGTTCGGTGGTGATTGCTGCAATCACCAGCTGCACCAACACGAGCAATCCGAGTGTCATGCTGGCGGCCGGAATTCTGGCTAAGAAGGCGGTTGAAAAAGGCCTCAGCGTTCCCGCGTACGTGAAGACCAGCCTGGCTCCTGGATCGCGCGTGGTCACCGATTACTTGGATAAGGCCGGGCTCTCGCAATCGCTCGATACGCTTGGTTTCCAAACGGTCGGTTACGGTTGCACAACGTGCATCGGTAACAGTGGTCCGCTGCCACCGCCGGTCGCTGCGGCCGTTGAAGAAGGCAAGCTCGTCGCCGCTGCTGTGATTAGCGGCAATCGCAACTTCGAAGGTCGCGTTAATCCGCTGGTGAAAGCCAACTTCCTGGCCAGCCCGCCGCTGGTGGTCGCTTATGCCATTGCGGGAACCGTCGATATCGATCTGGTCACGCAGCCGATCGGGCAAGGCACGTCGGGGCCCGTGTATCTCAAGGAGATCTGGCCGACCAACGAAGAGGTCCAACAAGCCGTCGATCAGAACATCACGCCTCAAATGTTCACCACGCAGTACGGCAGCGCGCTCGAATCCAATCAGGAATGGAATGCCATCGCCGTGCCCGAGGGCGATTTGTACACCTGGGACGAGGAAAGCACGTATATCCAGGAACCGCCGTTCCTGGTCGACCTGACGTCCGAGCCAAGCCCGATCCGTTCAATCAGTAATGCCCGCTGCCTGGCAGTGTTGGGTGACTCGGTCACGACCGACCATATTTCGCCCGCGGGCGACATCGCCAAGTCGAGCCCCGCCGGCAAGTACCTGGTTGCTCATGGTGTCCAACCGGCCGATTTCAATAGCTACGGCGCTCGCCGCGGGAACGACCGCGTGATGGTCCGCGGGACCTTCGCCAACATTCGGATTCGCAATCAAATGCTGGCCGGCGTTGAGGGTGGTATGTCGAAGCACTATCCCTCAGGCGACCAGGGGCCGATTTACGACATCGCCATGAAATACAAGTCGGAAGGGGTCCCCACCGTGATCCTCGCTGGCGCGGAATACGGCACAGGCAGCAGCCGCGACTGGGCCGCCAAGGGAACCTATTTACTGGGCGTCCGAGCCGTGATCGCCACCAGCTACGAACGGATCC
Source organism: uncultured Pirellulaceae bacterium (assembly GCA_964636985.1). Lineage (GTDB taxonomy): Bacteria > Planctomycetota > Planctomycetia > Pirellulales > Pirellulaceae > CAZWSX01. The sequence continues at coordinate 47,656 of CAZWSX010000037.1, forward strand.
ACCGCAGCAACCTGGTGAACATGGGCGTGCTGCCGCTGCAATTCACAGCTGGTGCCACGCACAAGTCGCTTGGGCTCACTGGCGAGGAAACGTTTACGCTTCGCGGCGTCGACGACAAGCTGCAACCGCGCAGCAAGGTGACGGTCGAAGCCACCAAGCCCGACGGCTCGGTTATCCGTTTCGAAGCCCATGTGCGGATCGATACGCCCGTCGAGCTCGACTACTACCGCAATGGCGGCATCTTGCACACAGTGACGCGCAAGCTGGCGAAAGGAACGTAGAGCCGGTTGGGTTCGAACTCGCGAAAAAGGTGGCGTCGTGCGTTGACGCCGCCTCAACCTAGTGCGACTCAGGAGAGTCGCACCACTTCTCTAGGCGACGGCCAAGTCGGTGGTCGCCATCTCGACGCCCATCGCCAACACTTCCTTGGCGAGCGCGCGGTAGTCTTCCGCGCCGTTCGATGCGCCGCTGTAGCGGAAAATCGATTGACCAAAGCTGGGCGCTTCGGCCAGCCGGATGTTGCGACGAATCTTCGTTTTGAAGTACTGCGCCTCGGCCCAAACACTGTCGGCCGAGCGGTGTTGCGCGAAGTAGTCGGCAACGTCGGTGCTTACTTCGGCGGCCAAGCGAGTCCCCGAGTCGTACATGCACATCAACACGCCCGTCAGCTTGAGCTGACGGTTCAGCCGGCGGCTGACAATGTCGAGCGTGCGCAAGAGCTTGCTCAAGCCGTGCAGCGCCAAGAAGTGCGACTGGAGCGGCAGGAAGACTTCGCGGACCATGGTCAACGCGTTGATCGTCAGCACGCCCAGCGACGGCGGGCAATCGACGATGAGGTAATCGAATTCGGCCTCATCCTGAGCGAGCTTGTCGCGCAAAATGACTTCGCGCCCCACTTCGCCGGCGAGTTCGACTTCGGCAGCGGCCAAATCGAGATGCGCGGGGCAAACCCACAGGCGGTCTTCCACCTGGCGGCGCACGTCGGCGAGCGAGGCATCTCCCACCAATACGTCATACGTGGAGGCTTCGCCTTCGGCGGTTTGAATGCCCAGGTGCAGCGACGCATGGGCTTGAGGATCGAGGTCGATCAGGCACACGCGCTGGCCGTTCTCGGCGAGTGCGGCGCTCAAGTTCACGGCGGTCGTCGTTTTTCCGACGCCACCCTTTTGATTCAAGACGGCGATCGATCTCATGAGCGGGAACTCCGTTTCCCATGGTCCTTATTCGGTGCGGGGCAGATTATAGCCATGGCGCACGAAAGATTACCAGACGAGTCGAGCCAGCCCCGCTAGCTCGCTTTTTTGTCGGAAACGGCCGACTAGAGAACTCGCCCGATTTCGTGCTTGCTTTCGCTGAAAGCACGCCGGATGTGATCGATCCGCGGCATTTTGCCCGACGGCCAAACAATCGAAACGACGTCGAAGCGGTAATCGCACTCCAGCAACTCGTGCTTGCGCAAGTATCGCTTGGCAGCGCGAATCAGCCGCTGCTGCTTAGCCGCATTCACCGCCTCGGCCGGTTGTTTGAACGAATCGCTTGACAGCGTTTTGACCTCCACGAACACGATCGTCCGGCCGTCGACCGCAACCAAATCGAGTTCGCCGAGCCGATCGCGCTCGTTACGGGCGACAATCTTATAGCCAAGCCGCGTTAAGAATCGCTCGGCTTCCCGTTCACCGCAAGCGCCCAGCGTTTGGGCCCGGCGTCGGCGTTTTTGCCAGTCCGACCAAGGGCGAAACAGCGACAGCCAAAATCGGCGGAGACTTCGTCCTAGTGACCGCCGATGGCTCATGGCCGCCCGCTTCCCAGCAACTCTGGCCTGTTTAGAACTCGCGAGAGCCTTTCGACACAGCCGAAGTCGGCTCCGTTGCGGGTGGCGGATCGGCAAGCGTCGGTTCACCTGGAGTTGGGGGGACGATTGGCGGCGGCAGCGATTCGGTATCTGCCGGCGCCGAAACAGGCTCTTCGCTCGCCACGCGAACGAGTTTCCAACCCAGTCCGGCCGCGTGCGAAAACTCGTAGTCGCCTCGTTCGAGCGCCAGCGTTGGCTCGGCTGGATTCTTTTGGAAGCTATCCATCGCAACCTTCCACTGCGAATCGGCCGAGAAATAGGTCGACTCGCCTGGCTTGATCGTGAACGGGAACGTGTTCACCTTGAACGAAACGCTCTGCGTCTTGGAGGTATTCGTAAGGCGGATCGTTTTCGGCGCTGCCTGCTTGCGTGTCACAACGCTTCGGCCCCGATTTCTTAAGATCGACGTCGAGTCGGCGGGTGGAGCGATGTCGCTCGATTCAGGTGTCGCAGGCGAGGTCGGAGCAACGCCATCGCTCGGTTGGCCTTCGACGGCATCAGACGGGACTTCGATCGAATCGTCTGGTTGGAAGCGGAACTCCGGCGTGGCGATATCGCCGACATAGCCAGGAGTGTTCACCTGGACGCGGCCAGGGGTGATGTCGATGGCCGTGTACGGCGCGCGAATCGAAATGTTGCCCGGCGGGTAAGGAATCGGACCGTAGACATAGGGGACTGCCGGAACCGGAACGTACGCCGGAGCGACAACCACAGGGCCCGGAACGAACGGCGGGGGTGGTGGAAGCGGCAGCACAGGACCACGCACGATCACGCGAGTGCGAATACCGAATTGAGCGTGGGCATTCTCCGCACCCCACATCAATCCTGCAAACGCGCCAATTGCCACAACCCAATGTCCGATACCGTAACGCATGTTCTTCTCCAAGTCCGTTCGCCGGTGGTGTCCTTCGCCGCGAAGATTTCGCGGAGTCGTCGCCACCTCAACTGCTTCGATCGCGAACTCCCTTGAGTTTATTCCAAACCAGGACCCGCAACCATTTCCTGGCGAGGCTTGCGAAACGACGCACAAATTGCGAATCCTCGGAAAGTCCCGTTATTCCGATGAATCGGGCGTCTTCGATGATTTCAGGCGAGCCCGAATTTCCTCGAGGCGACGCGCCAATTCGGCCTCGAACCCCCGATCGACGGGTTTGTAGTAGGTGCGGTCGACCCCCAGATAGTCCTGGGCGGCAACGCCCCCTTCGGCGTCGTGGGAATACTGGTACCCCTCGCCATGGTTCAAACGCTTGGCCCCCTGATAGTGCGTATCGCGAAGGTGCTTGGGAACCGGCAGCAGTCGTCCCTCACGTACGTCCGTGATGGCGTCGGAGATCGCCATCGTCGACGCGTTCGATTTCGGCGCACAAGCCAAATAAGCCACGCATTGCGAGAGTGCCAACTTGCACTCGGGAAGCCCCACGAACTCGCACGCTTGCATGGTGGCGACGGCGATTTGCAGCGCCTGCGGATCGGCATTGCCAATATCCTCACTGGCCAGGATCACCAGGCGGCGACAGAGAAAGCGGACGTCTTCGCCCGCTTCGACCATCCGCGCCAGCCAGTACATGCCGGCATCGGGATCGCTGCCTCGCAGGCTCTTGATGAGCGCGCTGATGGCGTCGTAGTGCGAGTCGCCCGTCGCGTCGTACTCGATGGGCTTGCGCTGCATCGTATCGGCAGCCAACTCGCGAGTCAGTTCGAGCGGTCCTTCGGGCGAAGAGAGGACGGCGATTTCCAGCGCCGACAACGCCCGCCGAGCATCACCATCGCTGAGTTGAGCCAGCAATTCGAGGGCGTCATCATGCGCGTGAATCTTTCGCGTCCCGTAACCGCGGTGTGGATCGGCAATCGCCCGCTTTAGCAAACCGATGAGGTCTTCGTTCTCCAGCGCGCGGAACTCGAAGATTTGGCTTCGGCTCACTAAAGCACTGTTCACGGCGAAGAACGGATTAGACGTCGTCGCACCGACGAGTGCGACGATCCCTTCCTCAACATCGGGCAACAACGCATCCTGTTGGGCCTTATTGAAGCGGTGGATTTCGTCGACAAATAGAACGGTTCGCGGTCCGCCTGTGGCAACTTCGTTTCGCGCCTTCTCGAGCGCCTCGCGCAGTTCCTTAACGCCACTGGTCACAGCATTGAGCGAGACAAACAGCCGCTTGGTCGCCGAAGCCAGCAAACGAGCCAGGGTCGTTTTTCCCGTGCCAGGTGGGCCGTAGAAAATCACCGACTGCAATCGATCGGCCTTGAGCAACCGCCGCAACAGCTTTCCTTCGCCGAGGAAGTGCTGCTGACCGGCGAACTCATCGAGACTGGTCGGTCGCATTCGAGCCGCGAGCGGCTGGACCGACTTGAAGTTGGCGGCTTCACTCTTTGCGAACAGGGACATGGCAATCTCGAATTCGGAAGTCCAAACAGCGAGCCTTCTACGAAACCGTCTTCCACGTGGGATGGGTGGGGAGCAACCGTTGAAAGTCGCTCAACAACTGCGTCTGGAACTCGCCAGCGAAACGTCGCTCGAAGAAACGGGTAATTCCCGTTTCAAAGAACGATTTCCAACTCCCGTCTTCCGCGCCAGGATTGATCGGCTGGAAAAGGCATCCGTTCGCGTCCGCCGCCTTATGGTCGCCGGGCGCGTCGCCCACCATTAACGTTTGTCCCGCCGTGGCGACACGCGCCGCCGCGAGGATTTCCTTTTTGTTGCCGACTTCTTGCCCGAAGATCGCCGCGACGTGCTGGTCGATCTTATGCTCGTGCCATTCGGCCTTCAGGGCTTCGGTGGGCGTGGCCGAGCAGACGATCAGATCCGCATGCTGCGACAACTTGGCCAGCGATTCTCGCACGAAGGGGAACGGGGGAACATCGCGCACCATCGATGCAATCGCTTTGTTGACATCGTGCGACCAGGCAAGCGCGTGGGCTAGGTGGCGATCGCCGCTCGCCTTTGCTTTCGCCTCGAGGACGCTGTTGGTGAGCCTGGTTTCCTCGCGGCACCACTTCGCAAGCGATTCGGGGACTTCAATTTTCACCCCACGAGCGATCACGTCAGCGCGGCTTCGCAAACGCTCCAGTGTTTCGACTAGCGCCGGGAAACGGTTTACCCCGCGGCTTTTGCTGTACAGGTTCACAAACTCCCACGTTTCGCGAGCGAATTTGCTCACCGCTTGCAGGCCGTAGGCATTGATGAAGCAAGGGATGAAGCACTCTTTATGCTTGAGCTCCATGGTGTCGAAGACGCAGCCATCCGAATCGATGGCGACCAGCCACTCGTGCCGACGAGGAAAATCGATCATCCGCAATGCGACTCCAACCAAGAAGGGTCAAAAAAAGAGGGCGTTTGGCATTATCTGGTAAACAAGCGATCAGGAGAACGGCCCGTCACAGGGCCATCCATTTCAGCGCCAGAGAAAAACGAAAGAAAGTTAAATATCGCTTTCTTCCAAACTTCGTATCCACTACTCTTATGAAAATCTTGCCCGGCCCTCTCCAGTTGGACCCCACCTCATGCTGACTCGCCGCGCCTTCGCGAAGGTTACCGCCGCCGCTGTTGCCGCCCCTTACATCATCACCTCGCGCGCTCTGGCGAACGCCGCTTCCGACCGGCTCAATGTGGCCGTCATCGGAAACGGCACCATGGGACGCGGCCATCTCGGCGGATTGCTCGGCCGTGACGACGTGCAAATTGTCGGCGTGTGCGATGTCGTGCAGGAGCGCATCGATCAAGGGATGGACACCATCCGGAAGAAGTACGCCGAGCGAACGAAAGGGGAGGGAAAGTCGGACGCCACGGCCTATCGCGACATGAAAGAGTTGCTCGCGCGGCCAGGCCTCGATGCCGTTCTCATTGCGTTGCCCGACCACTGGCACTCGCTGGCATGCGTGATGGCCGCTCGGGCAGGCAAGCATATTTACTGCGAAAAGCCTCTCACCCACAACATTGCCGAAGGCCGGCGGGTCGTGAACGAAGTGGCCAAGGCCGGAATCGTCTTCCAAACCGGAAGCCAACAACGGACCGAGTTCGGCGGTCATTTCCGCAAAGCGGTCGAACTGATCTGGGCAGGTCGCATCGGCACGATCAAGAAAATTCGAATCGGCGTCGGCGGACCGGCTGTTGCCTGCGACTTGCCCGAGCAGGAAATACCCAAGGGGACCGATTGGGATCGCTGGTTGGGACCAGGTCCCGCCCGCGGCTACAACGAAGTGCTTTGCCCCAAAGGGGTGCACGGGCACTTTCCAGCTTGGCGAAACTATCGCGAGTACGGCGGCGGTGCCATCGCCGATATGGGAGCCCATCACTTCGACATCGCGCAGTGGGCCATGAAGACCGATCGTTCGGGTCCGATTGAAGTCGTGCCGCCCAGCAACCCTTCGGCGAACGAAGGTCTCGTTTACCGTTACGCCAACGGCGTCGAGATGATTCACAACGTCTTCGAGGAAACCAAGGGCGATTGTGTCTTCGAAGGAACCGAAGGAATTCTCTGGGTAAGCCGAAGCGGCATTGGCGCCGACAAAGCAGCGATCGTCGACGAACCGTTGCCCGCCAATGCCGAGCGAGTGAACCCAGCCACGAATCATCACGCGGACTGGCTCGATTGCATCCGCACGAAAAAGGAATGCATCTGCCCGGCCGAGATCGGACATCGTTCGGCCACCATCTGCCACCTGGGCAATATTGGCTATCGCCTGCGGCGGTCTCTGAAATGGGACCCCACCAAAGAGCAATTTGCCGGGGACGAAGAGGCCAACGGTCTCACGCACCGTGAACCGCGGACGGGGTGGGACGTGTAACCTGCTGCCGGCAAAGCGTCCGGCCACAGCGAATCAGAGAGCGGCTTGTCACTTCATTACGAGTGTTTCGAGATGAGGAGATTCGAGGGTGAAAGCTTACAACAAGCATTCCTTGCTTTCTTTGTTCCTGCTGATGGCGGCGCTGGCGCTCGTCTTCGGACTCGACGCCCGGTCCAAGCACCTTAGGTCTCTTGCGGCCAAGCATCACTACGAATCGCTGGCGGCGGGCTACTCAGCCGCCGCAATTCAAAAGCCCATGGATATCGAATGGGAGTGGAAGTATCCCACCCCCGTGAAATGGGACCGGGAGACGGTTCAAGCGGCGATCCCGCATTGGCAACGATCGACCTACCACGCCAACGTGCGCGACATCTACTTGGCCCGCGCCCGCCAGCCCTGGTGGCCGGTGGGAGCGCTTCCTGACCAGCCCGAGATCTGCATCCTGCCCGATGGCAACGACCAGATCGAACCGTGGTGGAAAGAGCGATTCGGCGGCTACACCGATGCGAATCCGTGCTTTTGGAATGTTTTCATGGCATTTTCCTGCGATGAGCCGAATTGCGAATTGACGCAGACCTTGCTCTCAACGGCCGAACTGGACCAGCTTTCAAGTCACTGGTATGCCGAACGGAAACGGGTCGCCTCTAACCACTAACCCCCCGAACGAAGCAGAAACAACCCAATCGGCGACGTAAAGCAAATCACATCATAGACTTACGACTCACATTGCATATCTGAAAGCGTCGGGAATAAACACCGCCCATCCCTGGATCGGAATGGTAAGCTTGTGAGGCTGCGATACGGCGATTTCTTGGGCGGAGCCCTCCAAAAGTCGCCGCTCCGACAATGCGATTCGGTAGATCAGCTCCGCTGGCAGTTTGGGATATTTGCCCAGATTGAAGCGGCGACTTGAAGATGGAATCGCATTCTAGGTACGATAGCCCTTGGTTTGTGGTGGTTTACCTGCCGCAACCAATCCCGCCTCACTGCCTGGAGTTTGTCGCACTCGGCAAATTCCCCACCTGCACCCCAACACCACCCCACCACTTTACGTTCCGATCAGCGGTTTGAATTCGCGTTGTGCGATCTGCTAGCAACGCGGTTCTGCGGCTCTCCCGTCGCCGTGCTGATTGGTCCCCGTGAACCTACCCGACTATGTCTCAATTCCCTTCGCGACGTTCGAGCGAGCGTTTCGCCTTGGCTATTGCCGTCGCAGTCGTGTCGTGCGCGCTGATGCACGTTCCGAACCATCTTTTTGCAGCGGAAGCATCGACTGCTCCCGCCTCAGCCAGCGCGCCTCAACCCGCCTTGGCAGAGTTGGCAACGCCAGCTCTCACGGCAAAACCGTTCAATCAAGGCGATTGGCCGTTCTGCCCGCTCACGCAGCCGAAGATGGCTGTAGTAGACGATACGTCAGGCTGGAGCCAGTCTCTGATTGATCAATACGTTCTCGCTCAACAAAAGCAAAAAGATCTGGCGCCCAGCCCGGAAGCTTCGCGCGAGGTTCTGCTTCGCCGCGTCACCATCGACCTCACCGGCTTGCCTCCCACGGCCGCCGAACTTCAGGACTTCTTGAGCGATACATCTCCCGGCGCCTACGAGCGCGTCGTCGATCGATTGCTCGAGTCTCCGCGCTTCGGCGAACGATGGGCTCGCCATTGGCTCGACCTGGTTCGCTATGCCGATACCGGCGGCTACAAGTGGGACCAATTCCGCCCCGAAGCCTATCGCTACCGCGACTATGTGATCGAGGCCTTCAACACCGATTTGTCCTACGACCACTTTGTCCGGCACCAGATCGCCGGTGACGAACTGGAGCCCGAAAGCGCCGATGCATTGATCGCCACGGGGTTTGTTCGCTTGTATCCAGAAGAAGCATCGGCCTCGAACTTCGTCGAATCACGCCAGCATATTTTGGACGACGTGACCGAAGTCACGGGGCTCGCTTTCATGGGCCTGACGCTCGGTTGTGCCAAGTGCCACGACCACAAGTTCGATCCCATCCTGCAAAAAGACTTCTACCGCTTGCAGGCCTGTTTCGCCGCCATGCTGCCGGCCGATAACATCCCCGCGCTGTCGGGCAACGAGCGCGACGAGTTCGACAAGAAGATGGCCGGTTGGCAGGAAGCGACTCGCGAAATTCGCCAAAAGATCGCCAGTCTGACCGATCCTATTCGTACGGCGACGACCAGCGAGATCGCCATGAACTACGATCCCGAAACGTCGGAAGCGCTCAATACGCCTGCGGAAAAACGAACCGTCCGCCAACGCCAGCTTGCCGCCCTGACCGACTTGTACATCGACCGCATCGTGGTCAAGCGGGTCAATCGGATGGAAGGGGAAGCGAAGGAAGATTACGACGAACTCCAAGCTGAGCTCGCCAAGTTCGATTCGATTAAGCCGGCCACACCGCCTTTGGCGATGGCAACAACCGATGCCGTCGGCAAGCCGCCCGAGACGTGCGTTCTGGAAGCAGGCGACTTCCGCAAGCCGGGCGAACCCGTCCTGCCAGGTTTCCCTGAATTCATCGGCGATCACGAGCCGACGATTGTTCCGCCCGAGGATCGCCCCGAGTCGACGGGCCGCCGCGCCGCGCTGGCGATGTGGCTCACGCGTCCCGACCATCCTCTCACGGCCCGCGTGATGGCGAATCGGATTTGGCAGCACCACATGGGTACCGGCCTCATTCCGACCAGCAACGACTTCGGCGCGATGGGCGAACCTGTTTCGCACCGTGACTTGCTCGATTGGCTCGCTTACGAGCTCGTCGAAGAAGATTGGAGCTTGAAACACCTGCACCGCTTGATCGTCACGTCGGCGACCTATCGGCAGTCGTCCGAAGTCGACACCGACAACGCCGAAACCATGCGCAAGCAAAGCATCGATCCCGCGAACCGCTGGCTTTGGCGAGCCAATCGCC
>CAZWSX010000038.1:0-53679 GCA_964636985.1 uncultured Pirellulaceae bacterium
GCCGCGGACGAACTTGCTGGCACCGTCCATGGCTCCGTAAAAGTCGGCTTGCTGCGTTACTTCTTCGCGGCGGCGTTGGGCTTCCTTCTCGTCGATGATCCCGGCGTTCAAGTCGGCATCGATCGCCATTTGCTTGCCGGGCATGCCGTCCAGCGCGAAACGGGCGGCGACTTCGCTAATACGCGTGGCACCTTTGGTGATCACGATGAACTGAATCACCACGATGATCACGAAGATGATGATCCCGACGACAATCTGGTTGCCCGCGACAAACTCGCCGAAGCCTTGAATGACACCGCCAGCGGCGTCGGTTCCGAGCTTGCCTTGCGTGAGGATCAGCCGCGTCGATGCGACGTTGAGCACCAGGCGGGCAAGCGTCAGAGCCAAGAGGAGCGACGGGAAGACGTTCAGTTCCAACGGCGACTTCACGTAGATGACGGTCAGCATCACGATCACGGAGGCCGTGATATTGGCTGCCAGCAGCACGTCGAGCAGAAACGCGGGCATCGGCACTAGGACCACCAGCAAGCTGGCGATCAACGCGATCGGGAGCACGAGTTCTCGAAGGGCAAGCAGGCGATACATGAAGGTGCTGGAGCGATTTGGTTTGGAAAGGGAGCGGAACTGAGCGCCTCGACTGCAGGCGTCTCATGGGTCGGGAAACTATCGAAACCAGCACCGAAGTGTCTAGTCCTGTGAATGGATTTTGGAAGGGTTTTCAACGCTTTTAATGTTCGGTCGCAAGTTGTGTCGTACCAATGGTTTAGCGGCGGTGGAGGGCTGGCGTTTTTTCGCCCTCGATTCGGGAGTTACGACTCACAAGACCACTTTTTGCAAAGGGGTTTGTAAGGGTTGCAACGGAGCGCCAGAATTACCCCGTAGTGGGTAGCGGCGCGGCCATCCCGCGAATTCGATGAAACGTTCGCTAGCGAGAGGCCATGATGTTAACGAAGGTCGAATCGTACGAGCTATGGCTCGGGTCGGTTGTGGACGCCAGCGACGTGCGCGCGATCCTCAACTGCGGCATCACTGCAGTCGTCGATTTGGCGATCAACGAATTGCCGATCGTGTACCCACGCGACATCGTGTACTGCCGCATACCATTGCTCGACGGCCAAGGCAATTCAGCGACAATCCTGCGATTGGCTATTCGTGCAGCGACGTCGTTGCTGGCGGGGAATGTGCCGACGCTGGTGTTTTGTTCGCTGGGAATGAGCCGAACGCCAGTGATTGCGGCGGCAGCGATTTCACTGCAAGAAGGAATACCGCTTGAACAGTCGTTGCCACGAGTCCTTCGCGATCGGCCCGCCGACGTTTCTCCCACTCTTCTTTCCGAGGTTGCCAAGTGCTTAGGTTGATTTGTTTGCTGCTGGTGCTGTCGTGTTTTGCTTCGCAAGTGATGGCTCAGGATGATGCGTTTCCGCTATTTCGGGCACTGACGGCTAGGGAATCGCCTAAGCTGATTGCCTACACGCCGAGTGAACTCGATCCTCGCCAGCCGGCGAATCAAACGCGACTGAAAACAAGCTCGATTCGTGCCGACTTGGAAGTGCTTCGGCCGGTGTTCGATGGTTTGGTGCTGTATGGATTCAATGAATCGACATCGCACCGCATCTTGGCCGTGGCGAAGGACTTGAAGTATCGCGTCGTTCTGTTGGCGATATGGGACATCAAGTCGTCGGCCGAACTCGATGGCGTCGCGGCGCTGGCGAAACTGCACCAGGACGATTTTGCGGTGGGCGTGCTCGTCGGAAATGAAGGCATCACATTCAACCGCTACGAGCGAGAGGACCTGGCTATTGCGGCAACTCGGCTTCGAAAGTCGTTGCCCAAGTCGATCGCGATCGGCACGAGTGAACCGCTGGTGGGTTACCAACACGATTTCATTCGTGAATTTGGCGATTTCCTGGCGCCGAATATCCATCCGTTCTTTGACGCCCAGCAACTTGATGCTAAGGCAGCGGCTGCGTGGGCAAAGGAACGTGCCCGCGAATTAGCGGAGAAGACCGGCAAGCCGGTGCTGCTGAAGGAGACAGGTTTTCCTTACGCTGGGCGCGAGAGGATGTCGCTCGAAAATCAGGCGGCGTTTTGGAAGGCGTATCGCGAGGGTGGCGCGCTGGAACGCTCGAAGAGTGGGAAGGCCTGGCTATTCTTTGGTGTGGCGTTTGAAGCGTTTGACGCGCCCTGGAAGGCTCAAGAATCGGGATTGCCCGTCGAGAAAAGCTGGGGGCTGTTTGATGAGAAGCGGCAGGCTCATCCGGCGTTCGAGGTTTGGAAGAAGTAGGACGGACAATCTTGTCCGTCGGGGTGGACTTCGCTGCGGCGGAGAGGATTGAGGCTGAGGCGAATGCAAGTCAAACGCGAGTGCTTTCTCAACCGTTGCCGGACAGGATTGTCCGGCCTACAGACGAAGCAACCTACGACATGATTGCTCGGATGGGCTCGCCGTAGTCGATTTCGAGACGCTTTTGCGAAGGCAAGCTGAGCTTGCGTGGGTCGAGCCCGAGCTGGTGCAGGACTGTCGCGTGGACGTCGGTGACGTAGTGGCGGTGCTCGACGGCGTGGAAGCCGAGTTCGTCGGTCTTGCCGTGGGCAATGCCTCCTTTGATGCCGCCGCCAGCGAGCCAGACGGAGAAGCCATAGTTGTGGTGGTCGCGGCCGTCGGCTCCTTCGCTGCCGGGCGTGCGGCCGAATTCGGTTGCCCAGACGACAAGCGTTTCGTCGAGCATGCCGCGACGTTTCAAGTCTTTGAGCAAAGCCGCGATGGGCTGATCGACCGCTTTGCAGCGGGTGGAGTGGCTCTTAAGAAGTTGCGAGTGGGAATCCCAACCGTCGTCGTAGATTTGGACGAAGCGGACTCCTTGCTCGACCAAACGCCGGGCGGTGAGGGCCATTCGACCTACGTTTTGGCAATCTGGATTGTTGACGCCGTAGAGTTCCTGGGTCTCGGCCGTTTCTTGATTGAATTGGACGATGCCGGGCACCGTCATCTGCATGCGGAAGGCTAGTTCGTACGACTCGATGCGGGCTTTAAGCGCTGGATCGAGTGGGTAGTCGCTGCCTGACTGGGCGTGCAAATCGCGGAGCAGATCGAGCTGCGCGCGGCGTTCAGCTACGGAGACATTATTGCCTGGCGTGGCGAATGGGAGCGGGTTGTTGGGATCGACGCGGAGCGGTACGCCGCTGTGCGCTGGGCCGAGATAGCTGCCGTCGTGGGCGCCGGCGCCGCCGCAGCAATCGCCGGGTCCGCCACCCATCACGACAAACTGGGGCAGGTTTTCGTTGAGTGTGCCAAGGCCGTAGTGGACCCAGCTTCCGATCGAGGGGAAGAAGCCGTCGAAGACGTGCCTTCCGGTATGAAATTGGAGTTGGGCGGCGTGATCGTTGTCGGTGGTCCACATCGAGCGGACGATCGATAGATCGTCGACGCATCCGCCGACGTGCGGCCACCAGTCGCTGATTTCGATGCCGCTTTCACCGCGCTTTTGGAAGCCGACTTGCAGCGGATAGATCTTCGCCATGAGAGCGCGGGGCGTGCCGGCGAAGTCGCGGACGTTTTTGCGATAGTAAGGAGAGTCGAGGACGTCGCTGCGATACGGCGACTCGTCAATCGTCTTGCCGGCGTGGACGTTGAGGGCCGGCTTCGGATCGAAGCTCTCCACGTGGCTGGTTCCCCCCAGCATGAAGAACCAGATCACGCTCTTTGCCTTGGGGGCAAACATAGGCTGACCGCTGGGGGGCGACCAGGCGTCGCTCGCTTCGTTTCCCACGCCGTCGCGTGCCAGCATCGACGACATGGCGACCGCGGTGAGCCCCATGCCCGTGAGGGCGGCCCGGCGATTGACGCGTCCGCAGGGGAAGTGGTTGTTCATCGACAGGGCATCCGATGGTGGGGCCAGATCGGGCATACTTGCCCGACTACCTTATTGTGACAAACTCGGCATGGCAAAACAGCACGTGAACTAGTTGCTCGCGAGCGCGCAAAGCGCCGGGAGGTGACGGTGGCACGGTACTCTCGCCGCCGGGAGCGAAAACCGTGATCGCTGTTGCGGGATCGGCGTCCTTCGCGGTTTGAAGGAATGTGATACATCGCTCCACTTCTCGCGTGGTCGGCTTTCTGCACAAGACGGTGGCGAAGGCATCTTCGACAAACCTGGCGTTCGACCCTTCGTCGTTTCCTACTTCGCCTGAAAGTCGTCGGGCCAGCAGTCTTGCCTGGTCTTGAGCGAGGCCGCTGTTCATCAGAGCGAGCGCTTGCTGTGGGACGACGCTTTCTTTTCGGCGGAAGCAGGCGTTGGGATCGGCGACATCGAAGACTTCGAGCATCGCCATTTTTTCGTTGGGGGTATTGCGGAAATAAATGCTTCGCTTGGGCGACTTGTTGCCTTGCGACTCGGGGATTTCGGCCTGCCCGGGCGTGGTATCGAGCGTCCCACCCAGCGCCAGTAAGCTGTCGCGAACGACCTCGGCTTCGAGGCGTCGTGGCGTCATTCGCCAAAAGTGGCGGTTCGCGGGATCGATTTGTCGATTGGCGAGTTGCTCGTTCGACTCTGCCGAACTTTGACGGTAGGTGGTCGAGAGCACGATCTTCTTGTGAATGGATTTCATTTTCCACTCGCCGGCCATCAGTTCGTCCGAGAGCCAATCGAAGAGTTCGGGCATGACCGGCTTTTGCCCGTTGAGGCCGAAGTTGTTTGGCGTTGCGACGAAGCCTTCGCCGAAGTGCCGCAGCCACAGGTGGTTCGCCGCGACGCGGGCTGTTCGCGGATGATTCTTGTCGATGAGCCAACGTGCCAGCGCGGCTCGACGGCCGGTGCTGGTGTTGTGGAACCGCTCACCGATCGGCGGATATTCTTCGGTTGGCGCTTCAGCGCCTGCGTTGGCGGCTGCGAGCTTTTCCTTTGCTGTCGCGAGCTCGCTTTCCGCCCTAGGGATTGCATACGATCGCGACTTGTTGTCGGGCGGCAGCGACTCCGCGGCCTTTTTCAAAGCTGCCAGGTGACGCTCCCAGTGCGTGACGGCGTCGACCGACGACAGCGCGGCGGCTTGTTTTGTCAGTTTTGCGGCGGTCGTAGAAAGGGGCTTCGACTCGGCTTCGGGCTTGCCTCCGAACCGAGCGGCGTCGGCATTCAAGCGAGCCTCGAGCGACGTGAGTTCGAGTTCCGCAGCTTCCAGCGATTGGCGGGCTTTTTGGGTAGCGAATGCTGCTTCGTCAGCGGCAATGGCGAGAAGTTCAGGCGAAGCGGGAAGGGGAGCGACTTCGATCTCGTCGAGTTCTCCTTCGCCGTCGAAGATCCAAACCACGAGGTTGCCGGCTCGCCGCGCAACTGGCAACAGATAGTCGAATCGCTTTTCTCCGTCGACACTCACGGTGAGCAAGACGCCGCGGACCTCGACTTCGAGTGTGATGGGTTCGCCGATCTTGAGTGTCAGCGGATAGATGCCTTGCTCGGGATAGTTGTCGACGCCGCCGATGCGATGAAAGGCCTGCACCGAGGGCTGCTTCTCGTTGACGCTGGTGTAGACCTCGTGCGAATCCCCCTTGACTGCCTGGTCGTAGCTGAAACCGATTGACCGGAAGGGGCCCACGGCGAACGTTCGATACTTCATGCGAAGCCGAAAGTTTTGTGGGTGCGGCGTTTTGCTTTCGAGTGTCGCACCGGCCTTGCCGTTCAGTTTTCCGTCGGCGGCGGTCCAGGTGCCGGTCACCTTCCATTTGTCGGGATCGAGCTTGTCGAAGTTGTCGGCGAGCCACGGGGCAGGGGCCACCAGGTTGCTTGGGAGTTGAGTTGCTTCAGCCTTCGCCGCTTCCTCGGCCTGCATTGCTTCGGCCAGTTTGGTTTTGGCCGCGTCAACGGCGACCTTCGCTTTGGCGAGATGCTCCTCGCGAAGCTTGGGGCGAAGGGCGGGGTACCAGGCTGCGGGGGGAAGCGAGATGGGCGAGACTTTCAACTCGCCGCCAAACGAGGCTGGAGTTCCGGGGGCAAGCGGCTTGGTCTTGTCGGGCGTTCGGTCGTCGCCGCGAACAAACAGGTAAGTGGGGGCGTCTTCTGCCTGATCGAAGACGCGCGGGATGCCATCGGACAGCACCTGGCCGAGTGTTGCGTCCTTTTCCATGGGGGCGTCGAGCGACAAGCGTTCGGTGCGGACCTGATGGGGCTCGAAGATGGCGCGGAAGCGGTAGTACTCTTCCTGTGAGATCGGATCGAACTTGTGATCGTGGCAGCGGGCACAGCGCATGGTCGTCGACATGAGGGCTTCGGCTGTTCGCTCGACGGCGTCGAACATCCAGACGTTGCGGTCGAACTTGTACCAGTTGCGGCCGAGGTAGCCGGTGGCCGATAGGGCGCCTTCGTCCTCCGGTGCGATTTCGTCGCCGGCGAGCATCAGGCTGACCATCCGGTCGTAGCCTTCGTCGCGGTTGAGGCTATCGACAATCCAGTTGCGCCACCGCCAGATGTGCCGCATGCTGTAGCGGATCTCGTTGCCGCCGCGGCTGCCGTACCAATCGCTGTACCGCCAGATGTCCATCCAATGTCGGCCCCAGCGTTGGCCGTAGGTGGAACGCGAAAGCAAATCGTCGACGACCGTTTCGTGGGCCGCTTCGGTCGGATCGGCAAGGAAAGCCTGTTGTTCGGCGACGGTCGGCGGCAGGCCCGTCAGATCGAGATGAACGCGCCGCAGCCAGGCTTCGGGTGACGCCGGACGAGCGGGCGACAGCCCCAAACGTTTGTGTTCCGCTGCAATGAACGAATCGATTTCGTTGCGAATCGGAAAGTGCGACGGCAGGTCGGACACAACGGGGACAGGCGGGCTAGTCACCGGACGGTACGACCAATAGTCGCGAGGGTTTTCCTGAGGCGGTTCGTTGTCGGGAGCTGGCGCACCGGACTCGATCCACTGCCGGACCGCCGCCAATTCCTCTGCATTGAGCTTGGCCCCTTCGCCTTCGGGTGGCATGGAGACGTCGCCGGTGCTGGCCATAGCTTTATAAAGCAAACTGTCCTCGGGCTTGCCTGGGACGATCGCCGAACCAGAATCGCCCCCCACTTTGGCGCTGACGGCAGTGTCGAGCCGCAAGCCCGCCTGCTGTTTGAGTACGCCGTGACAGGCGAAACATTTGTCGGCGAGAAGCGGCTTAACGCGCTTGAGATAGTGGTCGACTGCTTCATCGGCAAACGACGCACGAGCGACGGCCGCGCTCCAAACGAGCGCCGCCAAAATCAAGGATCGCCAGAGGGTGGCAGGTGGGAAAAACAAGGCGGGCATGCCACCAGCCTAAACCGGGGGCGAGTGCTGAGGCAAGCGAATTTAGTCGCAAGGGCTGGCCGTCGGGTGGGAGTGACGTGCACAGGACGCCAGTGCCACCCTTTGGAACTTGCGATGCAACTCACTTCAGAATGTTCAAGATCTTGTCGTCGATTCCCTTGGCCTTCGCTTCGGCTTCGGCGACGGGTAAGCCCTTGGCAATGCCGGGGCGTTTGTGGCCGGCGGCGCCGAGATAGGCGTCGCGGAGGATGTTTGCTCGCTCCTGAACCAGTGGCAGGATTTCCTTGTTTGAGCCGATCTCGTCGAGCATCGCGAGCGGACCTTCGGCATTGGCGGCCTTTTCGTCGCCGAGCCAGCGTAGCACAGCGCTGGCCATCACCCAGTGGCCGGCTTCGGTTGGGTGGACGGCGTCGGGGCTAAAGGTGAAATCGGGGTCGGTCTTACGGCGCTCGATCACGCCTTGCGACATGGGGGTGTGGAGGTCGACGACGTTCCAGCCGTTCTTGCGCTGTGACAAGAGCCACTGGGAATACTTGCCGAGGAGTTCGTTATACGAGAAGTCTTTGGGACCTCGTTTGTCGTCGTAGTAGGGAGGTGTCAAGTGAACGACCTTGGCTCCTATTTTCTCGCAAGCGGTTCGCAGGTTTTTGATACCCTCCTGGTACTTGGCGAAGCGTCCTTCGTCGAACGGCTGGTAGATGCCGCAGTTCATGCCATAGCAGGCGAACACCAGGTCGGGCTTGGTGAGCGCCAGCACGCGGTCGAGTCGCTCGGCAACGTCGGGTCGCGGAAATTGCCCACCGGCGTGGCCGTCTTCGCTCAGGCCGGAGACGGTTTCGCTCGGCAAGCCAACCTGGATCACGTGGGGCTTGTTCTTGAGTTTTTGAGCGTAGAGCCAGGCTTCCAAGTCGGCGACGTAGTTCCCGGCGTAGGTGTTGCTGTCGCCTAGGAAGACGATCCGTTTGGCTCCGGTGACCAGTTCCCTCGGCGTCGGGTCGGCAGCGAGCGCCAGCTGCCCTAACGTGAGCGACAAAGTGGACAGGGCCAGGAGGGACCAAAGGAAAAATCGATTCACGGGCGGGCTCCGAGATAGGCAGAACGAAATATGCAGAAACTGGGAGGAGGGTTTGCCGGTATTGTAGTTGGCGTTCTGGCAGCTCGTGGTTGCCGGCGATGAGGTTGGCGGTGCGTATACTGGAGTTATGACCGCCGACGAGAAGCCGCGAACGCCGTTGACCGATTCGCCCTGGTTTTGGGTGCACCTTTTTTGTGTGGCCGGGCTGATTGGGCTGCTGCTGGTTGGCACGCGGGCCGATAACCGCCAGGCGCAGCTGGATTCGAATTTCACCCGCCGTACGCAGTTGCAAGCCCAGAAGTTGGAGGGGGCGGCTGCCGATACGGAGACGGAGCGGCTTCCGGGCAACACGCGATGGGTTGATTTTCGAGTGTTTTACGGGGTTTTGGGGGCCGCCGCCGTGGGGTCGTGGATCTTGATGTGGCGACGGTGATGGTTCAGAGCGGAAGGAGGTAAGTCGACGAAGCTGTTGGCCTGCCGATTCATCTTGTCTCGTCTTTGCTGGGCATCTCATCTTTTCGCTTCTTCTTATCTCGCGAGGACGTTTGCCATGGAAATCTTTCTCGAAAGCTCGCTCGCTGTGTTGGGCTTGGGGATCGCGCTGTTTGTGCTCACGGCTTTTGCCTGGGTGAACACCGGTCGCCGCGAACTGCTGTGGGGCATGGGCGTGGTCGCGGCCCTCACGGTTGTGATGCTCCTGGTCTGCGAAAATGTGGTTACCGACCGGGAAGCGATTCGGCAAACGCTGCGCGACATTGCGGCGATGGTCGAAGCGAACGATGTGGTGAGCGTTCCCAAATTCGTCGTCCGCAGTAAGCCGGAACTGGCCGATGCGGGTCAGAACGAAATGAAGAGCCACCGCTTCGAGAAGTGCCGGATCATTGCGGTTCACGAGATCAACATCGATCCGAAGCATCAGCCTCCGCAGGCGATCGTCAAGTTCAACGCCGAGGTGGTGGGAAGCTTCATGAATGGACAGTTCGACGGCAAGGTGATTCGGGGATTCACTGTCGTTTTCTGGAAAGAGGACGACGGCAAATGGCGGGTAGAAAGTTACGAGCACTATGAGCCGACCCGGTTCATGAAGAAGGACGACAAGGCGACGGGTGAATCGGAGTTACCCTAAGACTGCTTGCTTTTGGGGACTTCGACAGCGCAATGGCACGAGGTTCGCCAAAATAAGAATTAGCTCCGGGCTGAAATGGCGAATCTACGCCGTTTCAGTGAGAATTGTTGCCGCCTCTTGCCACCAAGTTGCCCTCAAATCGTCGCATTCTTGTGGACATTTAGGAAATTCCGCGGACAATATCCTGAGAAACTTTTCTGTCGTACGCGACATTAATCGGCAGGCCAAAACTACGTTGCTTTCTCGGCTCGGCGAGTTCTTATGCCTCGTTTTGATAGTTATCGTCCTCACGTCGTTTTGATGGTCGAAACGTCGACGATTTACGGTCGTCGGACGCTTCAGGGGATCACGCGCTACCTTCGGACACATCGACCATGGTCGATCTACCTGGAGCAACAGGAACTGGGGGCCGAGCCTCCCTTGTGGCTGAAAAATTGGCGCGGCGACGGCCTGATTACTCGCACTATGACGCCGGGGCTGGTGGACCTGATCCACTCGCTGGATATCAAGGCGGTCGACCTGAACGACCGCTGCGACCCGGTGGGACTGCCGCGGATCAATTCCGACGACGAATTCATCGGGCGAATCGCCGGCGAGCACTTGCTGCAGCGCGGCTTTCGCTCGTTCGGCTTTTGCGGTTACCGCGGGGAGCAGTGGTCTCGCGGTCGTCGCGACGGCTTTGTGGCCGCGATCAGCACCGCCGGGTTGTCGGTGGTCGATTTTGAAACGCCGTGGGGTGGGCCCACCGCGCTTGCTTGGGAAGAGGAGCAAGCGACGCTTGGCAAATGGCTAAGTTCGATGCCGAAACCGGTGGGCGTTTTGTGTTGCAACGACATGCGAGGACGGCAGCTGATTGATGCTGCCAATCGGATTGACCTGGCGGTTCCTGAACAGGCGGCGATTGTGGGGGTCGATGACGACGGGCTGTTGTGCGAGCTTTGCGATCCGCAGTTGACCAGCGTGATTCCCAATGCCGAACAAATTGGATACGAAGCGGCCGCCACACTGGATGCGATGATGACGGGGCACGAAGTTCCGCGGGCGGTTACGCGGATCGAGCCGCTGGGGATCGCCGCCCGGCAATCGACCGACACGATGGCCATGGAAGACAAGCTGGTGGCCGACTCGCTCCACTTGATTCGCCAGCAAGCGTGCCAGGGGTTGACTGTGCCAAGCCTTCTTAAGCTGTTGCCTGGCAGCATTTCGCGAACGACGCTGGAACGGCGTTTTCGCAGCGCGCTGGGGCATTCGCCGCAAGCGGAAATTCGCAACGCGCAGATTTTGCGAGTCAAGCAACTTTTGACCGAGACCGATTTGTCGCTGGATCGGATCAGCGAACTCGCGGGATTCCGGCACAGTGAGTACCTGAGTTTCGCGTTCAAACGCGATGTAGGGGAAACCCCTGGCCAGTATCGGCGGCGGGTCCGGATGGGGATGGTGGCCGGAAGTTTGGAAAAGGTGGCGGACCTGCGCGAGGCGACCTAGGGGCGGGCCATCTAAGTACGAAGATGCTGGACGCGGCGGGCCTCGTGAGCCGCGGCTCGTGCGTTTGAACCTCTGCCGGTTAGTGGTCGAAAGATTTCTTGCATCCGGCCGCATTCGACGAGTTTTCGTCGAGTCTTAACGCTTCCTTTACGATTGTCGGGGAGCATCCACGGCACTCATCCGTCACCACGAAGGACTCGTGGGGCCATTGTGTTGCGCCACTCCTATTTGTTGGGGAAACGTGAACGAGAAAGAATCGTTTTCCGCGTCAGCCTTGGACGATGCCGAACGAAGCGAGGGGAAGCTAGTTGTTTTGGTTGTGGACGACTCCCCGGTCGACCGTCAGCTTGCCGCCGGACTGATTCGAAAAGAACTGAACGCCAATGTGCAGTTTGCAATTCACGGTGGCGACGCCCTGGAAAAGATGCGCGTGTCGGTTCCCGACGTGGTTTTGACCGATCTCCAAATGCCGGAAGTGGACGGCCTGCACCTGGTGGAAGCGATCCGGTCTTCGTATCCGTACGTTCCAACCATTCTGATGACCGCTCATGGGAGCGAAGAAACGGCGCTCGATGCGCTTAACAAAGGAGCGGCCAACTACGTCGCCAAGAAGAATCTGGCCAAGCGACTGGCGGAAACGGTGCGCGACGTGGTGTCGATCTCGGGCGGCGGGCGAAATCAACAGCGGCTCGCTTCGTGCTGGTCGCAATCGCAATTCGAATTCCATTTAGAAAACGACGCCTCGCTGATTCCGCCGTTGATTAAGCACTTGCAGCAGTACTCGGCCAGCATCCGACCTAGCGATGAGACGGAGTTGCTGCGGATTGGTGTCGCGTTGCACGAAGCAATTCGCAACGCGATGCATCATGGCAACTTGGAGCTCCAGTCGGAGATGCGAAACACTTCGATGGATGAGTATTACAAATTGGCGGACCAGCGAAGGACTCTCGACCCGTACAAGTCGCGTCGAGTAACGTTTACGGCGACCGAGTCGCCTGAGGAGTCGCGGTATCTGATTCGCGATCAGGGAGTGGGGTTCGACGTGAAGAACTTCGACTACAACCCCGACGATCCCATGCACATGGCGCGGCCGAGCGGGCGAGGTTTGTTCCTGATGCGGACCTTCATGACGGAGGTCAAGTACAACGAGGCGGGCAATGAAGTGCTGCTCGTTCACCGCCGAGCCGGTGTTTAAGAATGCATCATTTTAGTAAGCGTTAAGAAACGAAACCTTAAAACAACAGTCACGCGAAAAACACCGTGGCTGCCTACTACTTTTCAAGAACCGCGACCTGCCGCGTAAGTTCAGTTTTCCTATGGACATCAAGTTGGTTGGATCGGACAACGGCCTGGTACGACTTGAAGTCGTCGGGAAACTGTCGCGCGACGGCGCCGCCACGGGACGAGATGTTCTGGCGACGATTTGCGGCAACGATATTTATTCCAAGAAGGTGCTGCTGAGTTTGCAGCGATCGCTGTATGTCGACTCGACTGGCGTCGAGTGGTTGCTTTCGTATCACAAACGGTTCGATGCCGGGGGCGGAAAGTTGTTCTGCCACTCGCCATCGCCG
The DNA here is from genome assembly GCA_964636985.1 of uncultured Pirellulaceae bacterium. Classification (GTDB taxonomy): domain Bacteria; phylum Planctomycetota; class Planctomycetia; order Pirellulales; family Pirellulaceae; genus CAZWSX01. Next base: position 12,527 of record CAZWSX010000038.1, read on the forward strand.
GTGACCAGTCAAATGATGAAGATCATGCGGCTCGACCGCGTGCTTAACATCGCGGCGACCGAAGCCGAAGCCATCAATAAGGTTATGGGAGAAGTACGCAATGACGAGCGCAACGATTCGGCTGGATGAGGACGCTCCGGTGATCGCGAATGACGCTGCCAAATCCAATGGTTCGCCTGAGGCGAATCATTTCCACGCTGTCGACACCACGGCCGCGACTCCGATGCTGAGCGATTCCGAGCCGGAACTGCTCGACGTCGACTGGGTGGCCAGCGGAATGACGGCGGAAATGCTGGTGACGATGTTCGTCGAACACTCGCTCCGCATGAACGCCAGCGACTTGTTCCTGTCGTCGGTCGAAACGGGCGTGGTGGCATCGGTGCGGCATCTGGGGGTCATCAAGAAGATCGGCGAAGTGCCGACCGACCTCGGCGTTCGCTGCTTCGCTTACATTCGTACGGCCGCGAAGATGAAGTATGGCGAGAAGGGGCATCCGCAGGACGGCCGTTGGGTTTATCGCCCGGCCGAACTGGGCGGAGTCGACCTGCGAGTGAACTCAATGCCGACGCTTTGGGGCGAGAGCCTGGCGATCCGCATTTTGCGCCGCGATACCGAACTTCAAAAACTCGAGGCTCTTGGTTTTGTCGGCCCCCAGTTGGGCGAAGTGACGAGTGCGCTGCAAGCCAACAGCGGTTTGCTGATGGTCACAGGTCCAACCGGATGTGGTAAGACCACGACGATCTACGCTTGCTTGCATTACTTGAACAACGGCCGGCGAAAGATCCACACGATCGAAGATCCGATCGAATACAGCGTGGCCGGGCTGCATCAAACGCAGGTTGATAGCAGCCACAGCGGCAACGGGGCCGACTTCATCCAGATGCTTCGAGGGGTGATTCGTCAGGGACCTGATGTGATCATGATTGGGGAAGTTCGCGACCGGGATACAGCCGAAACCGCTGTGCGTGCTGCCAATAGCGGCCAGCTTGTATTCGCGACGCTGCACGCGGCGGTGGCCGCGACCGCACTGCAAAGCTTGATCGGCTTGGGGGTTCCTGCTCACTTCCTGGCGACGTCGCTGTTAGCGATTGTCGGACAGCGGCTGATGCGGACGCTTCGTCCTGATACGAGGGTGGCGATGGACCTCTCGGAGGCTCCTCATACGTTCGACGAAGTTCGCCCGTGGCTTTCGATGGGCGAAGGGAAGATTGCCTACGCGGCGGCGGCGACCGGCGATCGCAACGAAGGGTACCGCGGCCGTAGTGGGCTGTTTGAAGTGATGGCGATGAAGCCATCGCTGCGCCGGCTGATTCAGGAACAACGCCCGGCCAGCGACATCCACAACAAAGCGGTTGAAGAGGGGATGCTCGACTTCCGCCGCGCCGCCATGCTGAAGGTGGCACATGGACTCACCACGTTCGACGAAATGCAACGCGTCCTGCCGACCGGCGACACTTGGATGGATTTCTAGTCGGCACTATCCATCGCGGTGAAGAACGATCTCGCTCAAGCGGCGCCTAAGGTTGGTGCCGCTTGTTGTTTCTTGACCTATTTCAGAGACTCCAGCCAAGCCAGTAAGTCGGCAATGGTCTGCTCTTCCAAACCTTGGACTTGCCCTTCCGGCATGATCGAGGTGCGGGTGGTGTAGTGCCGTTCGACTTCTTCGACGGGTACGTCGAGTAGCTTCCCTTGGGTCGATTTGAGGACGACCTCCTTAGCCGACTCGGAGTGAAGCAGCCCTGTGACGATGCGGCCGTCGTTGGTTTCGATGACGTGCGTGACCCACTTAGGCTCCAGTGTTTTGGAGGGTTCTAGCAAACTCTCCAGTAACTTGGTTCGCGTGAGACGCTTTCCAACGCCGTCGAGAGCAGGGCCGATCTCGCCGCCGTTCCCGCCAGCTTTGTGGCAGTTGCGGCATTGAGCCGACTTCTCTTGAAAGAACCATTGTTGGCCGCGGGTGGCATCGCCTGGCGTGGCCAGCAGCTTGCGACGGTCGAGGACGACGTGGCGCTGCAAACGCCGTTGGTCAGCGGGTAGGAACCGCTCGAAGAGGCCGCGGCGCTCCGGATCTTCGAGACTTGCCGCCGCAGACAGGACGTTCGCTCGCGTGTCGCTTGGAACTCGCCCGTCGTTTAGCAGAAGAGACCATGCGAGTGCTCTTTCCGGTTCCGAAAGGGCACCTTGGATTTGATCGCTGGAAGCATCCGTTGCCGTTAACGAGCTTGGGTGAGGTGGCTTTTCACTCGCGAGCGACGCGATCCAATCGCGTACCAGGCGGATACCGTCGGGATCGCAAAGATCGGAGCCGATGTGCGGCATGCGACCGCGGCCCTGGCGAGCAATTCGGTGCATCAGTATCGATCGCAAGGGATCGCCGGGTGCGATGAGCCGGCCGTCGACGACTCCGAGCGTACCCTGAAGCGGGCGGGCGTCGAGCAGTTTCGACTTGTCGAGCGGAAGGGTCCACGACAGATCGAGGTCGGCCGCGCCTCCAGCGCCGTTTTGATGGCAGTGGCCACAGTTGGTGTGTAAGTAGGCTTTGGCGCGGTCGGCCAGCGAAACGGAGGGATCACGAGACGACAGCAGCGGCGCCGGCGGCTTGTAACTGTGGGCGGGCGATTCTTCCTTGGTATCGTTGTTGCGGACGAGCGGCTGGCTGATGTAGCCAAGGTCGGTGAGTTGCTTGAGCTCTTGGCCGTCATCGACATTTCCCAATTGAAGCGGATTGAAGGCGAGTGCGTACCGCGCCCACGAGTTGTGGCAGCGGGTGCACTCGGCCCGGCCGACGAATCGCCAGGCTAACTCGCTGGTCGCATGGGGCAGGTGCGGATCGGCGATGGTGAGTTTCTTGATCGCTCCTTCGGCGGGCATTAACTCGGCATCGGTTTGTTCGTCGTTCCAGGCGTAGCTGTAGGCACGCCAGAAGCGGCCGTCGTAGTGGAGGACCTGCGTTTCGATGTTTCGGTTGACTGGCTTGCCGCCGGCCAACACCTCGCGCGAAAGCGTTTTCGCGAGCACAGCGTCTTTGGGCCACAGCATGTTGGTGCTGAACATCGACCCGGCAATCGGCACGTCGTGGGCGAACCATTTGACGGTTGACTTGCCTGGGAGCGCGATCCATCGTCGCGCGGTGGCGCCATCGGCCCATTGTTCAGCTGTAATGCGAAACGCAGCGACGCCGTCGTTTGGCGTTTGAGACGACAGTGACGCGAACAACCCCGTTTCGCTGAGCTTAGTGGGGAACGTGGTGTTGCGGCCGAAGTTTTCGTTAGGGACGAGCGCGTGTATGGTTCCCTCGTCGTAGTCGAGCGCGTAGAGTTCGCCAACAAGATCCTCTGCCATGGCAACGAGACGCACTGTTGGTTCGGCGACTTCTTTGACGTCCGCTTCGCCGGTCGAAGAGAGCCGAGCGCCCCAGATGCGACGCGATTCCCAGTCGCCGTAGACGTAAGCGCCGACGAGATCGGGATGCTTTTTTCCGCGATAGACGAAACCGCCGGTAATCGAAGCGGCTTCGACGTGGGAGTGCTCGACGGTGGGCGGTTGAATGGGAGTCGGGCCGGGCTTGAGTTCTTCGCGGATTCGCTGCGTTCCTTCCATGATCGACCAGCCGTAGTTGCCTGCCTTTTCGACGCGATGGACAAGCTCAAACGTTTCCCAACCGACGTCCGCGGTCCAGAGGTCGCCGGTAGCGCGGTCGAAGCTCATTTTCCACGGATTGCGAAAGCCGTAGCACCACGTTTCTCCGCGGGCACCAGGCAAGTCGACGAAAGGATTGTCGGCGGGGATCGAGTAAGGTTCGCCGTTGGGCCCGCTTTGGTCGACGTTGATGCGAAAAATCTTGCACAGCAACGTGGACAGATCCTGCCCGGCCAGGAGGGCGTCGGGCGGGTTTGGGAACGAGCCGTCGCCCGTCGCCACGTAGAGCATTTGATCTGGACCGAAGCGAAGGCAGCCGCCGTTGTGGCCGCCTTGCAACCAGGTGATCACGATTTGCTCGGTATCGGGATCGAGCCGCGGCGGATCGCTATCGAGCATCTTGAAACGCGAGACGCGCGTGCCGTCGGGGATCTGGTCCCCTTTGCCGGAATCGACGATGTAGCAGACGTAGACGTAATGGTTTTCGTGGAACTTCGGATGGAACACGATCCCATAGGCTTCGCCCATGCGGGTGGCGTTGGGCGTCTTGGAGATAGTTTTCAGATCGGTCTTGAGATTGAACGCCAGATCGGCAGTTGAAACGTCCGGCCGATTTTCGAAGGAGAAAATTTTTCCTTGCTGCTCCAGGACCACCCAACGTTTGCCGTCGGGCATGAGGACGAGTTCGGTCGGCGTTGTGAAGTGGAGGTTGGGAAAGATTCGCTCGAAGCGAAATTGCTTGGGAGGCTCCGGGTTGCCGACAATCCGCGACGTCGTCCACGCGGCGCGTTTTTGCGGCAAAGACTCCGCGGCACGTGATACCTGGTTTGGTCTGCCTGCAAAGAGCAAAACGGCAAGACAACCAACGAGAAACGACGCTCGATACCAACGACTCATGTCTCAGCACTCCGCACGCAACGATTTGTGTTCGATTGTAGTGGAGACGCGAGAGGCTGGGAGCGAAAAACTGCGGCTACGGAAGTCCGAGTTCTCGACGCAGCAGATAGAGGCAGGTTGGCACGCGAGAATCGACGAGAAAATCTCGCTGCCGCATCTGCTCGAGGAAGGCGTCGATTTCTGCCCAGGGGACCAGGTGTTCCTTGACATCTTCGCCATCGATACCGCCGCCGGCGGCCGTTTTTTCGAGGCCATCGGCGACGAAAAACTCGATGATCTCGTCGGTAAGACCTGCTGACGATGGCCCTGCGAAGACGTGTCGCATCGTCTTGGCGCGATAGCCCGTTTCCTCCATGACTTCTCGCTCGGCAGCTTGCAGCAGGGGCTCGCTTTCGAGGCCGGCGACGTCTCCGGCTAGCCCGGCGGGAAACTCGATGACGCGTCTTCCCACGGGGGGCCGAAACTGCTCGACGAGCAGGAGCCGGCGATCAGCAGTTACCCCGGCTACGCAGACGACGCCTGGAGCGTTGGTGCGGCGGACGAATTCCCATCTTTCCACGGTTTCGACCATGGTCAGAAACCGCCCCTGGCGAAGCGTTCGCGATTTCACGAGGCTGTCGCCGTTGGCCGCGGACTTGGCGGCAAGGGGGAATTGCTTCGCGACTTCGTCGCTTGTTACGAGCGTGGCGCCGCGATCGCGCATGAATTGGATGGCGGCATCGGAATCTTGGGGCTTTAAGTTGACGCCGCGGCATCCGTCGGTGACCAGCGCGACGGGGAATCCGAGCGTCAGGGCGTCTTCGACGGTTGCTTTCACGCAGTAGTCCGTGGCCAGTCCCATGACGAAGAGACGCCGTACTCCCTTCGCGCGGAGCCAGGCGCTAAGCCTGGTGTCGAATCGCTTGCCGTTGTCGAAGAACCCGCTATAGCTATCGACGGTGGCGTGGATGCCTTTTTGAAAGACCTTCACGATGCGACCGGAGTGGAGCGTGTTGGCGAATTCTGCGCCTGACTTACCTTGGACGCAGTGGTCGGGCCAGAGAGTCTGTGGCAAACCATGCAGCGTGATGCGGCTGCCGACTTGCTCGCCGTTATGCTGACTGGCGAAACTGCCGTGATTTGCGGGATGCCAATCCTGCGTTGCGACAACCAGCGGCAGGTGCTGCATCAGACGGTTTGCGATCGGCACCACTTCGTTGCCGTGAGGAACGGCCAGAGCGCCGCCAGGGAGAAAGTCGTTTTGGATATCGACCAGCAGCAGGGCATCCATTACTTATTCCTTGCATCCGCAAACGACTATAACTCAAAAACAAAGCCGCGCTCGGTCAAGCGATCGTAGCGCACGCGGCGAAACTGATAGAGCCGGGCGGGGCGTCGCTTGACGTCTTCTTCAAAGGTGCCGGTTTCCTCAAGCAGGTCCATCGCTAATAGCTTCTTCCGAAAGTTGCGCTTGTCGAGCGGCCGCCTGAGAATCGCCTCGTACAATCGCTGAAGCTGCGTCAGTGTGAACTCGCGCGGCAGGAGATCGAAGCCAATCGGTTGCCAGCGGACCTTGTCTTGCAGGCGCGTGCGGGCGACTCGCAGGACTTCGTCGTGGTCGAACGCAAGCTTGGGAATATCGGCTTCGTCGAACCAGGCGGCCGCGCGGGCGTCGGTGTTTCCCAGCGCCGCGTGATCCTGCGAGCGAACGAGCGCGAAGTAGGCTACGGAAACGACGCGCTCGCGCGGATCGCGATCGACCGCACCAAAGGTATAGAGCTGTTCCAGGTAGCTGATCGAGATGCTGGTTTCTTCGATCAGCTCGCGGCGCGCGGCGTCGTCGACCGATTCGTCCGTGCGGACAAACCCGCCGGGCAACGCCCAGCGGCCCGCGCAGGGTTCGCGGTCCCGTTGGACAAGCAGAACTTGCAGTTTCTCTCCATCGAATCCAAAGACGGCGCAATCGACGGCTAGGGCAGGGCGGGCGTGCCGATACGTCACCGGATTTGCCGCGCGCGGTTTGCCGGCGGCTGCCCGTTGGCGATTCGACGACGAATGGGAGGTGCGTGGTGCCGACATGACTGCTACACTTTGTCCTCGGTTAGGTTTTGTCTGGGTTTTGCCTGGCCCACTCCTGCATTTCGGCGATTTCGCGGCGGTAGCCGCCCGAGAGAATGGGGAAGCGGCACCACGTTTTGGGGTCGAGGTTTTCGTCGTCGAGATGGAACGACGGGGCGTAGCGTTCTCGCTTCCACTGGTTGCGGCACCACAGGGTGAAGAACCGTTCGACCCACGGTGCGAGCGCGTTCACGGTGTATTGCGGAAAGCGTTGCCGCAGTTGGATCAGCGTTTCGAGCGGAGTTTTCTTATCGCGAATGGCGGCTCGCTCGGCGGCGTCGAGGACGTCGTAGGGCATCAAGTCGTCTTCGTCGGTTTGCTTGGCGGATGAGGGACGCAACTCGGCAGTAGGCGGTTGAACGTTGACGGCTGACAGCGACGGTAAGGGACCGAATCCATCGGGTCCGGCCTTTTCCATCCAGCGAAGCCAGTGGCGAAGGTAGTTTTTGTCGATGCCGGCGATCGGAGCCAGTCCGCCGCTGGTATCGCCATCCATCGTCGCGTAACCGACGGCGGCTTCGGAGCGGTTGCTGGTTGAGATGAGGAGTGCGCCCAGAATGTTGGTTAGCATCCAAACGCTGGGGGCACGCGTGCGGGCCTGGATGTTCTGCAACGCGACATCGTCTTTTTTCCAGTCGAGTTGGCGGCCGATCCCTTGCTCGACCATCTCGATGTAGCCCTGCACTTGGGCATCGACGTCAAATTCGAGGAAGTTTGCTCCAACCCCTTCGGCCACGGCTCGCGCGGCATTGCGGGTGGTGTCGGAACTGTTGCGCGTCGATTGGTAGACGCAGGTCAAGAGCCTAGCCACCCAGTCGCCCGGGTCATCACTTTTTGGCAGATCGGGAATGTATTGCAGCTTGTCGCGAAGTCCGGCGATGCCAATCTCGCTGCGAGCGTACTCGATCATACGAGCGACCAGCACGCTGCAAGCGGCCGAGTCGGCTCCGCCTGAGAGCGACACGACGTAACCGCGAGAACGGCTTTTTCGCATGTAGTCGAACAGCGCCAGCGAGACTGCTCGCGAGAACTCCTCTTCCTTGATGCAGGGACTCAATTCCCAACGCGGAACCGATGTCGCCTGCGGTTCCATGGCACACGGAGGATGCGCAAAGGGGACGCGCACGACGCCGGCCGGGTCTTCGTCGATGAAGGGACGAAAGCTCGCGGTGCGAGCGCGATTCATCCGTACGCCGTCGAGATCGACGGTGGCCGTGGTGATGGCGAAATCGCCGTAACTGAAGCGAGGCCCTTGAGCTAAAAAGTTTCCATTGGCGGCGATCATGGCGTCGCCGTCGTAGATGGCACGGCCCGCTTCGTTACCGACGAGATTCGCGTAGACGTATCCGACGTTGAACGCCCGTGAGCCTTCCAGCACGAAGCGTTTGCGGACCTCGTGTTTGCCGAAGGCAAAGTGGCTGGCGCTGGGGTTGAGGATGATGTCGACCCCTTTGCGGGCCAGTTGGCTGCCGGGGCGTTCGGCGACCCAGGCGTCTTCGCAGATCTCGAAACCAAGTTGGACGCCGCCGCAATCGAAAATGAGATCACCGATCGGGACGACGCGGTCGCCGCGGCGGAGTTCCGCTTGGGCGCCGTTAGGCCAGGCCTTGAACCATCGCGGCTCGTAGTGAATTCCTTCGCCTGCGAGATTTTGTTTGCAGACCATTCCGCGCAAGGCTCCATCGACTATGACGGCGGCGGCGTTGAAGACACAGCCCGCGTGATAAAGAGGGAGACCGACCGAAACAATCATCCCGCGAGTTTGCGGAACGATTTCTTCGAGGACGGCGAGGGCTGTCGCTTGCAGGCCGGGCGAGAGAAAGGCATCCTCGCAGCCGTAACCGGTGATGCACAACTCGGGCAAGCAGACGATGGTCGCCTTCGCTTCGCGGGCGGCTTCCAGCGCCGACAGGATGTTGCGTTTGTTTCCATCCCAATCGAGCGGCGTTTGATTCAGAACCGCCGCGGCGACTTTGACGATGTTCATGGTATTCATCCGTTTGTTTGTCTACGTCTGGGTGTCGGCGAGCAATTGTTCACGCAGGGCGACGACCTCGCGGGACAATTGCGCCTCAACGATGCCGGGCCGGTCGAACATGGCCTCGTGCTTGCGGAACATGGTTCGCTGTTTCGCAAACCGCTGACGGGCTGTTTCGATCGAAAGGGCAGCCTCAGCGACAATTTTTCCGTGGCGAAGAAGCGGCTGTAGAAGTGTTGCTGATGGTGGTTGGTTCTTGGTCGCTCCGTCGGAGACGTGGACGATCTCGTCGCGGAGCCACTCGCCGGTTGCTGGGTCGCAGTCGCGCCGCGTATCCAGAATCCCTGGCAGAGACGACTTGTACTTTTCTTCGGAGCGTTTGAGTTTGAAATCCCAATCGGTAGTGTCGGCCTTGCGGATCGCGGAGAGTTTGTACACGCCGCCGAGGGCTGGCTGATCGGCGGCGGTGACCAGCCGGGTGCCGACGGCGTAGACATCGATCGCGGAGCCTGCCTGTTCGAGCCGAGTGATCTCTTGTTCGTCGAGGTCGTTGCTGGCGAAGATCTTGACGTCGGGAACGCCACCCTCGTTGAGGAGTTGCCGCGTCATCCTCGCCAGAGCCAGCAGATCGCCGGAATCGAGCCGCACGCCGACCATCGCCTGGCCGCGGGCTTTCATCTCCTTTGCGATCCGCACGGCGCGCTGCACGCCGACTTTTGTGTTGTAGGTGTCGACCAGAAGGACAGTGTTGCCGGGCATCGTCTCGGCGTAGCGGTGGAAAGCTTCTTCTTCGCTGTCGTGTGCCATCACCCAGCTGTGAGCGTGGGTGCCGCGGATGGGGATGCCGAAGAGCTTTCCGGCCAGGACATTCGAGGTCCCGGAGCATCCGCCGATGTAGGCTGCGCGCGAGGCCGAGAGGCCTCCATCGATTCCCTGAGCGCGTCGCAGACCGAACTCAAAAACGGGTTTGCCGCGTGCTGCACGGCAGATTCGCGCGGCCTTGGTGGCGATGAGCGTTTGAAAGTTGACGATGGTGAGGAGCGCCGTCTCAAGCAACTGGCATTGCAGGAGAGGGCCGCGGACGCGGACGATGGGTTCGTGACCGAGCGTGATGGTCCCCTCCGGGATGGCATCTACCGAGACGTTCCACTTTAGTTTCGACAGGTAGCGAAGGAAGGACTCGTCGAACAAAGGGTGTTCGTTGCGGCCGAACTGATTGCCGAGGTAGGCCAGGTCGCTATCCGAAAAAGTCATACGCTCGATGAGCGCGGGAATATCGGCAGTGCCGCAGGCGATGGCGAACGAACTGCCAAACGGCGGGCGGCGAAAGAATAAATGAAAGACCGCTTCTCGTTCGGCCATGCCGTGCTTGACGTAGCCGGAGGCCATGGTGAGTTGGTAGAAGTCGGTCAGAAGCCCCATTTCGCAATCGTAAAGTCGCGCCGTTCCTGTTAAGACGCTGGCCATGGTCCGACGACCTTTCGTGGAAGGTAAGCAGCCGCGAAGCGGTCCTCGCATCGGCGGTCCATCTTACTTGGTGTATTATTTACACTTAGATGCCCCATGGCAAGACGAGGTTCGTGCTTTTTTAGCCGAAAAAACACGGCCTACTCGGAGGCTGGCGGCTGAGGCTGCTGGTTTGCGCCCATGGCCATCGCGTAGGCCGTCGCATGGGTGTGGCAATGCGAAATGGAGATTAGCAGGTCGGAGACGCGCAGGCGTTCGCAAAGATCCCGCGCACCGCCGCCGACACGAACGCGCGGCAAGCCGTTTTCGTCGTTGCGGATTTCGAGGTCGGTCCAGCTCATGCCGCGGGTCCATCCGTAGCCGAGCGCTTTAAGAATCGCTTCCTTCGCGGCCCAGCGACCGGAGAAGTGCTGGAGGGCGGCTTTGCGCGAGTTGCAGTAGTCGATTTCGTATTGCGTGTAGACGCGCGTGAGGAAGAGTTCGCCGTGCTTGGCGATCATGCGTCCGATGCGGCTGCACTCGACGATATCGGTGCCTATTCCCAATACGTTCATGACGGCCTGTGCGTGATGGCGACCTGACCGTGAGGGGGTGCCGCGGAGCGATTGGATCGTCGCAGTGCTAGATCGTCGAAGTGCGGGTCTCGTTCGACCAACTGCTGCCCATTCGGACCTGGTCGATCACATCGCGATATCGCATGTACCATCCAAAGACCTGCCAACCCAAAAAGAAATTGGCTCCCAGCGACAGCAGCCCCAGCAACACGGCTAACAGCAACCTGTTATCGGACTGCGGCACCTTTCGCTCTGAATCAAAGGGACGTTCCGAAGGGGAGGCGTATTCTTGGTCGGATGACCTCGGTTCCCTGGCGCCATCGCGATCGATGGAGGCACCTGCGCCGTTGTTCGCTTTGAACCCCGGTTCGCTGGTGAAGGCCCTCTTTTTGTTTTGCAAGGGCGTGATGCCACTGTTGAGTAGCGGCGACGAAGCGTCAATCATCCTGGCATCGTCGGTTTGCTGACGGCGCCTCGCCTCTTCGACTCCTCGTTTGAAATCCGAGTACATACGAGATGGCGGAGGAGTGTCGAGTTGCAGCTTAGCTTGATCTGCGCGGCGGGTCATGTATGTGGGGTCGATGGTACGGCTGGGGTAGCCATCCGATACAGCTTCTCTTTCCGGAGGACGATTTCGTTCGAAGTCGTCACGGAACCGGCGATCGCGAATTTCGTTAGGGAGTACTGCTGCTCCGAGATCTCGATCAGGCCCGCGCCCGCCCTCGGGTGCGACGTCGCGGGGCAAAAGGGACGAGATCTCGAACTTCACGCCGGTTGTGCCTGCTCGTTTAGGCAAGGTGCCACCGAAGACAGCTCCGGCTTCCAGAGCTTGCAGTTGATCTTCCGACAGGGCAATTGCGAAGGCACTTTCGGTGGTGCGGCTCGACGGCTTGAGTTGCACATTGATGTTTTGAGTATTCGGCGTTTCGATCGATTGCCGATCAGGCTGGTCGGCCATGTAGATGCGATAGAAAGTGCCGCCCTGGCTGTTGCGCGCGATGTTGCTTTCGCGCGGCGGTGCGCCTTCGCGGAGCGAATCAACGTCCGACTGGGTCAGCCGGATGACGTATTCCTCGGCCTTCCCGGTTGGGGGAAGAACCGTCTGGTCCACGCCGAACAGGCTCACGGCGATCATTGCTGCGGCCAGATTCATACCACAAAACTCCACACCAAAAGACTTTGCGCACAACTCAAAGTCTATCCAGCCGGTGCGTTCCGCGTAAAGAGCGTCGCGTGCGGAGCCCCGCCTATCGCTGTGGAACGCGGGATATTCAGGCTCGCCATGTTTTGTCGTACGTACACTGGCGTCTTCAGGATGCCAGTGCCACCTGAAAAGCCAGCTGTGACGAAGGACTAGGAGGCCGCTGCCGATTCCTGGCTGGCGTGCCCTGATGGGGGCGCTGGGGCAATCGGCGCCTCTCCCGAGGCAGTCGGTGAGTTGCCGCCCGCCGCTGGGACTGATTTCGGGCTCGGTTTCCCGTCCCCCGCTTTGGACTCGCCGGGAGCGTTTGTTTTTTCGCTGGCGGCGGCCTCTCGGTCGGCGGCTTCGCCGACTTTTCCCTCCACCGACTTGTATTCCCGGTGCAGAATCTTGGCCAGGGTTTGCAGAAAAACAACGGCCATCGGGCCGATCAAGATTCCGATCGGTCCCAGAGCCTGCACTCCGCCCAGGACGCTCATGGCGGCCAGCAGAGGGTGGAGCTTGCTTTGGCCGTGAAGGACCAGTGGCTTAATCAGGTTGTCGACCAGCGAGATGATCAGGGCCCCGTAGAGGGTCATGCCAATCGCCAGATCGATTCGACCCTGGTACAGGTACAGCCATAGCGCCACGGGCACCCAAACCGACGCGGCGCCCAAAAATGGAATGAGGGCCAACAGGGTCGTCAGCAACGTGAGCAAAAAGACGCTGCCGACGCCAAAGAACCAGAAGCCGACTCCGGCCAGCAAACCTTGAGCAACGGCGGCGAGCAACGTCGCCATTACGACGGCCCGGCTGACCTGGTCGAACTCGCGGATCAGTTCGCGAACGTAGTGCTCTTCGAGCGGCGAGACGCGCAGGAGCTCGTCCATGATCCACGGACCGTCGGCGAAGATGAAAAAGAGGGTGGTCAGCATCACGACGACGCTGAAGAGCGTCCGGCCGACGATCGACAAGGTCCCCGCACCGATTGCCAATAAGGGGGATCGGCCGGTGCTCATCAAGCCGTTACGCAATTGCTCGATCTGTTCTTCGTCCGGGTTGGCGAGTTCTCGTACCCACGCTCGGTAGGGTCCGCCTAAGAATGCCAGTTTGAACCGTTTAAATTCACGATTGCCGTCGGTGACTGCCTCATCGAAGCCGACCGTTCCGATCTCCTGGTCGCGCAAGTCGCGCATTGCGGCCAGGAGTTTTTCGGCGTTCGCGTTTGGGAAATCGACCTGGTGTTCCTTGACGAACGCGTCGAGTGTTTCGGTGCGCGTGACCAGGTTTTCGAGCGTGACGTTATCGACGGTGAATTTGCGACCGCCTTTGATTTCGTCCGCGCAGCGGGAGAGCACGCCATCGATCCGGCGCAGGTCAGCTTCATGTGGAATGTCGAGGTCGAGATCGGTTCGCAATTCGGAGAGCTTGTCGCGAACGCTGACGTCGCGGAGCGTATCGACGAGCGCCACGCCTTCGACCGCGGCGAGAAACAGGATCACGCCTGCCGGAACGAGAACCATCAGCAAGATCGCCAGGACGGTGCAGCCCGATGCCAGGTAGGTTTTGTCTTTGCCGAAGCGGTCGAGAAATCGGTGGTAGAGGGGTTGGAACAAGACTCCCAATAATGCCGCCAAGAAGGCCGGCACAATGAAAATCGACATAACCCGGAAAAACAGCACCCCAATTGCCACCAAGATGGCAAAGAGGACGACGATCGAAAGCATCCGGGACATGACGACCTGACTGGAAAAATCCATCCAACCTCTGGCAGAACTCAGCACAGACTCCTTCCCACGCTATCCTAGCCTGTTTTTCGACTCGGAGCCGAGGCCGGGGTGGACCCACTGGGTCGTTCCATCGGCCCAGTTTTCCCGTTTCCAAATGGGAACGTCTTCCTTGAGTGTATCAATTAACCATTTTCCCGCCTCGAAGGCGGCGTCGCGATGGGCGGTGCTTACGGCCACGGCGACGCTGGCCTCGCCAGGGGCGACGTTGCCGATGCGATGCACGATGGCGCACCCCAGGATCGGCCAGCGCTGCCGGGCGATCGACTCGAGCTCGGCGAGTTTGGCGCGAGCCATCTCTGGATAACACTCGTAATCGAGCGACTTGGTTTCACGACCGTGCGTTATGGAACGGGTGGTACCTAAAAAAAGAACCACGGCGCCGGCCTCGACCATTGTGACTTTCGCCACCAATGCGGATGAATCGATCGGGTGGTCGACGATGTCAATCATGAGGGAAGGAGGTAACGGCCAAAAAAGGAGCGGTTCATCGCGCGATTGCGCTTCGACACAAATGCGCCAAACCAATATCACCGCGGCGCCTGATTTCTGTCGGCACCTTCGGGCCTTAGGGGAGTCTTGATTTTGAATCCGGGCCCTCACGGGCCCGGCTAAGATCTGGCGGGGCTTCGCCCCTTTTCTCTCCGAGGCTCGGTGTTCCCCGTGAGGCCTCTGTCGCAAAAAGCTTGAAAACTTAGTTCAAAGCTGTGACTAAGCACACGGCTTCCGGCGGACTAGGAGCCATGTGCACCATAAAGCAAACGAACCCGATTCGCCATGACCGGTTACGAACCAGCGACGCGGAAGGTTCAGCGCCGATGGTTCAACCGCCGCTGACGGGCGGAATCAAGGCGATTTCGTCATTGGCCCCGATCGCATGGGCGTCGGAAACGTACCGGTCGTTCACGGCGAAACGGCTGATTGCGATCAAGCCTGCGAGCGCCGGTAGTTCATTCGACAGGTGCGAGCGAATATCGGCGATCGATTTCACCGATTCCGCGGAAAACTCGACCGTGGGGCGGCCAGCCTTTTCTTTCGCAGCGGCGAATAAGCGAACGCGAATGGTGCTCATGGGGCGCCGGCGTCTCCAGTAGAAACGATGATCGACTTCGCCATCTTGGGCATCAATCCGTAGGCCGCAGCCAAAAGTTTGAGTGGGTGAAGGGTCGACTTGGTGGTCCCTTGCTCCATCTGCATTTTACAGGCGCTGCACTCCGTGACGCCGTTTTGAATTTCGGGATTCCGCATTGCCGCGATCAGGCCGAAGCCGCAACGGAGGCTGGCGCGATAGTTCTTGGCCTTCAAGCCGTAGGCGCCAGCCATCCCAGAACAGCCCCGCTCGACGGGGATCACGCTTACGCCCGGCAGAAGTTGCAGCAAACGCTGGGCGGGGGATTCTTCGTGGAGGACCTTCGAGTGGCAAGGCTCGTGATAGCCGAGCGAGATTTTCTGCGGGCGAAAATCGAGCCGCAACTGCCCCTGCTTATGCAGATTCCAGAGGAACCCGCAGGCCTCGAACGTGTTCGCGGCAACGAGCCTCGCATCGTCGTTGTCGAAGAGACGCGGATATTCCTCGCGGAGACAAACAGCCGCGGAGGGCTCCGGCGTGACGATTTTGTAGCCGCGGCGAACAGCATCGGACAGAATAGCAATGTTGGCCGCCGCCATGCGACGGGCGCCTTCGGCGTCGCCTTGGGCCAGACGGATCATGCCTGACGGGCGTTGCTGAGTGGGGACAAAGACGGCGATACCGTTGTGCTGCAAGACGGCGACCAGGGCCTCGGCAACTTGCGAATCGAACCAGTTGGCGTTGATATCGACGAAGATCGCGACTTTTCGATCAGCCTTTCCTTGCGGATCGCGCGTCAACCGCCGTCGCGACGCCCAGCGAATGAAGGGTTGCGCGGCAAGGCGTGGAAGCTTTCGTCCTTGTGCGAGGCCGAACATTTTCTCGAGCAGCCAGCGGGCGAAGGGATTGCCAATGGCCCAGTTCGCCACGGTTCGAAAGCGCGAGCCCCAAGCGGCAAAATTGTGCAACCGCGCGAGGAACCAATCGCCCGATGACGGTCCATTCACGGCGGTGTACTGGGCCTTGGCTTCGAGCATCAATCCGGGAATGTCCACGCCTGCGGGGCACTCGAGTTTGCACTGGTAGCAATGGACGCATAGATCGGCGATGTCTTTGACGTCGTCGCGCTGCAATGCCTCCAGCGGCAACTCGCGCGACAAGACGCCGCGCATCAAATTTGCCTTGGCGCGGGGCGATGCTTCCTCGCGTGGAGCAAAGCGGAAGATGGGACACATCCGATATTCGGCCGATTGAGTGCGGCATCGCCCGCAGCCATTGCACGATTGCGTGACTTCGATGACGTCGGTGGGAGACCAGGTCAGCTGGAGCTGAACGAGTGGAGTGGTCTGCTGCTCGACGACGACAGGCGCTTCGGCGGGCGGGTTGTCGAGCACTTCCGAAGGCGTTGGCGCCTCTGCAACTGGGCGAGGGCGTAAGTTTTTGGTGAGAGGCTGGGGCGCTTCGGCGACTACTTTGCCTGGGTTAAGGATATTCTTGGGGTCGAAGGTCCGCTTCACTTCGCGGAAGACATCGTACAGTGGACCATACTGCCGCCGCAGGAACCAGGTGCGGCTGAGGCCGACGCCGTGTTCGCCGCTCACGGTTCCGCGAAAGGCGATGACTTGCTCGTAGACTTCGACGGCCAGGTCCTGCATTTTGCGGAGGTCGTCGGGATTGCCTGGGTCCAAAAACGGACGTACGTGTAATTGCCCGTGGCCGGCGTGGCCGAAGAGCGATGCGGTCACCTGGTGGGCTTTGAATATCTTCTGCAAACGATTCAAAAAGCTGGCGAGGTCTTCCGGGTGGACGGCGATGTCTTCGATGAACGGAAGAGGGCGCGTGGTACCTTTCATCCGGTACAGCAGCGGCGTCATTCGACGGGTCAATTTGCGATAGAGCGCGATGTCGGAGGGCTCGAGCGTGGTGAGCGAATCGAAGGCCAACCGCTTTCGCCATCGCAGCGATTCGACGGCGTTTTCGATCCGCTGGCGAACTTCGTATTCCGAGTCGCCGAGCGTTTCGATCATCAAAACGGCTTCCGCCGCGCGCGGAATGGCGCGGGCATAGCGGGCGTCGGACTCGGCGGCGATGCTAAGCAGGCGGCGGTCCATGAGGTCGCAGGCACAAAGTCCGAGCTCGCGGGCGTCGATCGCGGCAGTCGCGGCTGATTCGATGCGATCGAAAAAAAGGAGTGCCTGCCCGACGTTGCGCGGCAATTGTTGGGTGCGGACCGTGGCTTGAACGACTAGGGCCAGCGTTCCTTCGGAACCGACCAATAGCTTCGCGAGGTCGAGTTCGTTATCGCGAACGACGTCTCTGAGGTAATAGCCGCTGCGATTCACCAGCGATCGGGGCTGGTACTCGGCGATGGTGGCCTGCTCGCGCGTCAACAGGTCGGCCAGTCGGTTGACTAGTTGATCGCGGATCGGCAGTTCTTCGCCGCCGGTGGTGACTGGATGCCGTCCGACTTCGATCATCTGGCCATCGGCCAGGACGACCGTCATCGACTGGACGTGCGCGCGAGCGCTGCCGTACTTGAGCCAGTGGCTGCCGCCGCCGTCCAAGGCGAGGACGCTCCCCATGGTGGTGACGCCGGCGGTGGCTGGGTCGGGGCCGAACAATCGCCCCATGGATGCCAGTTGCCGATTGAGCTGGGCGTGAACGACGCCTGGCTGCACGGTGACGGTTTCGGCGTCGATCCGCAGGACGCGCCGCATGGAGTGGGAGAAGTCGATCACAATTCCAGGGCCGAGCGATTCGCCGGCCAGGCCGGTGCCGGCTCCCCGAGCGTGGATCGGGATTCCCTTCTCGTGCGCGTAGCGGACGGTCGCAACCACGTCGGCGACACCGCGCGGCCGCACGATGCCTAGCGGCTTGATTTCATAAAGACTGGCGTCGCTGCAATAGAGCTGAAGGAAGACGTCGTCGCATCGAATCTCCCCTTCGAGGATGCCTCGCAGGTCGGCGACGATTCCTTCTTGTTGCCGATCCATAGTGCGATGGTCAGAGGAGTTAAGGCGACGATGTTTCGTCGGCGGGCGACGGCTCAGTTGGCGACGCGGTCGAGGCGACTGTCGGCTGCACCGAGGCCAGCCTTGCTAATTGTTGGCGGTGCTTCTCGTGCGTTTCGAGGTTGAACGCATCGTAATGTTCCAGCCCAGGCAGTCCGCGGTATTGCGCCTGGCAGCGGTAGCATTGCAACACGTTCCCCACGGCGAAGTACAGAATAACGTCCAGCAGCGCCGTCGCGAACAGGACGCCGTAGGTTGCCACGGGCCAGTGGTAATACCAAAAGATGCTCGCAACGATAAAACCGATTGCGATGATTCCGACACCTAGGCTTTGAGAAAAATCCTTGCGGACGTAAAGCTCGCCACTGGGACAAACCAAGCACTGCCGCAGCGACTCCTGCTGCCAGGCATCGCGCGGCGTATCCCAAGCCCGCTGGCAGTGGGGACACTGCATTTCCGTGACGGTTTTGGGGTCGAGGTTCGTAACCTCGCCGACTTGTTGGCAGCCTGGACAAATAAAGGCGACGTTCATTTTTTATTGCGCTAGGGAGTTCCTGCCCGCTGGAGAACCAAGAGCTGCGAGGTCAACTCGCCAATAAACGAGACAATCACGCCAGCGTACAAAATGCCGGTCGCGCTTTGGGTGTTGGGGACGTCGAGGGTTTTCCATGTCATCCAGGCCAAAATGGCGGGCATGATCAATCCGGCGCCCCAGCGTAAGGCGATAAAGGGCCACACCATTCGTACGGGATCGCCTTCCCAGCCCCAACCCATGTGAGCCGAGAGTAATCCCAAAAGGCACACTAAGATGCGGCCTGCCACCGAGGCGCCCATCAACAGGACCAGCCGGCGGAGCGGTTCGAGCTTCATGCCGGGATGATTGAGGTACCAGTGCCCGAGGAACATTCCGGCGAGCGTTGTCCCTAATAGTGCCGCCGAGGTAAGCCAATCGCCCGACCAGAGCAATTGGGTTGGGATGGGGCGAGACAACGTTCCGGTCGACGCCGCCGATAGTAGCCCGCATCCGGTTGCCAACAAGCCGATCAGCCACAACAGGCCGATGCCGAGGGTGCTCGCCTCGTAGAGCCAAACCACGGCGGCGACGTATGCCATCACCGCGGTGGCGATCGTGAGGCCAAAGATTCCCATCCACCAGCTGCGAGGATCTTCGGTCAAACGCGACGCGTACGACCAAACGGCCAGCGCGCCGAGGGTGTTCAAGCCCATCACGGCCCACAAATGGACGCGGTAGTAGCCGCTGGTCACGAAGCGCGGCGGCGTGAGTGCCATGGCGACAGCCAGGCCGGCGGTCACGCGAAAAAGGAACTGCAGAAAGACTTGCCAAAAGTCGACCACGACGGCTATTTCCCTTGGCCGTAGATCAACTGCATGATCTCGGCGCGGGTCGAAAGATTCGAGCGGAACAGGCCCTTCATCGCCGAGGTGACGCACATGCTGCCTGGCTTGCGGACGCCGCGGATGGTCATGCAACTGTGGGATGCCTCGATCACCACGGCCACACCTTTGGCACTCAAGTGCTCGGTCATCATATTGGCGATGGTTTGCGTCATCCGCTCCTGCACCTGCGGGCGTCGCGCGACCGACTCGACAACGCGGGCCAACTTCGATAGTCCCAGCACCTTTCCATTGGGAACGTAGGCGATGTGGGCCTTGCCGGTGAACGGCAGCAGGTGATGCTCGCACATGCTGTGGAACGTGATGTCTTTGACCAGTACGACCTCGTCGTATTGCTCGGTAAAGACTTTTTTCAGGTGAATCGAGGGATCTTCGTGCAGGCCGGCGAACATCTCGGCGTACATGCGGGCCACCCGGGCGGGGGTTTCGAGCAGGCCCTCGCGGTCGGGATCTTCGCCGACGGCGCTCAGAATTTCCCGAACGGCGCGCTGGATGCGCTCAAGATCGACGCCTTCGGGAATCCGCTTTTTCTTGGATGATTCGTTTTGGGTGTCGGACACGGAATAGTCGCAGGCGGGAAAAAAGCGATTGGGAGAAGCGTTTCCGCTGGTTCGCGTACCCGTCCAGACTAAGCCAAGAGGCGGAATTGAGCTAGGGGCGATGAAGCCTTGGCTCATTCCGCAGAGGCCAAACATCCGTGAATTCGGCCCAAAGCGACCAGAGAAAACGTGGTGGCGATAAGGGGATCGTCCTCGCGCATGCGGGCGGCTTCGCTTTGCCAGGAGCCGTTTTCCCGCTGAAGCACCAGAAGCGATTTGGCCAACCGCGCGGCGCGTTCTTTCGCCACCTGGCGGTCCAGCAACGGGAGGCATTCGCCGAGCCCGGCGAAGTAGTAGAACCGCAGGCTCTCCGCCCATTTCGCCTCGGGCGGAGCATCTTCGAAGCCAGGATCTACGCCGACGGCGTCGTGAAGGGTCAGCCATGCGATCGCTTCGTCGCGGCGACGTTGCCAAAGTTGATCTTTGAGCCCCGCGCCGTGAAGAGCGATCAGCGAAAGGAGCCCATCGCAAGTGGTCGAGCCGTACGGTCGAGGTTTGGTGCGTTCCTCGTCGAACCATTCTGCCTTGTTGCCTAAGTGATTGGGCTCGGGCGAGAAGACAAAACCTCCGGGACGCTTGCTACCGTCAGGCGCGTCGGGCGTTGTCGCAAAGCAGCGCGCGAGCCAGTCGCTGGCTCGAGTTCGGACTTCTTCCTCGATTGGCGTCTTCGACAATGTCAACGCTTGGAGAACGAATCTCGAAGTCGAGATGTTGGTGCCGCTGGTGATGGCCTTGGTTTCAGAGCCGAAAAGATCCCACCCACCGAAATCGGGGCGGGAGGGCTCGAACTGGCGCGACGGACCGCATTGGGCGTCGACCAGGTACTTGGTTAGCCGGCGAGAAGTCTCGGCGGTGAGTAGGTTCTCGAAGCTCTCGTTCGCGATCAACAACATCGTTGCGGCGTAAACGGGGTAGTCGAGCGTCCCATCGGGTGCCGAGGGGCTTTGCGTTCTTTTTAGCCCGGTCGATAGGAAGGCCATGGCGCGACGGGCAGCGGCTTGCCACTCGTTCGCGTCTGCCAGTTCGGCGAGCGACGCGCTCCACAGCACGGTGGCCGTGATCGCGGGACCTTCTTTCAGTTGGCCGTACGTCGTCGAACGCCACGCGCCGTCTTTGTCTTGTTGCCGGAGCAGCCAATCACTGCCGCGCTGCCGCGAGGATTCGATCGAGTCGCGCAGTTCGGCCAATTCTATGGGGTCCGGCATTCGGTCTAGGCTTGCGAAATGGGGAGGTAGCGATTGGGCGACGTGAGGACCAAAATCGCTGCCGCGGTGCAGAACGTGCGGCTGGTGATGCAGTGATGGCCGGTCCAGCTGCCATCGCTGTTTTGGACGGCGAGGATTCGGTCGCGAATTTTCGGATACCACTTCAACCAGTCCTCGCCACCTTTTTGCAGCATCGTTTCCGTGATCAGGTGGAAAGCGAGGAACTCTTCGCCGCCTGCTTGGGAGAACGCGGTGTTATCGCGAGTGATAAACGCGAGCACATCGCCGAAGGCTTTCTTAGCGACGGGCTCTTCGTCTTTGCCGAGCGCGAACAGCACGCGAATGCCCGTGGCGTTTTTGTAGAGTGTGTGCATCCAGCTGCCAGACTCGTGCGCGAGCGTCTGGGACATTTGCTGGACCAAGTGCTTGGCGGTGGTCTCGGGCGAGTTGCCGACGGTCATCCCGGCGTTGCTGGCGGCTCGGAGGGCCACCCAGCCCATCACGGTGCCGAGCATTGGCGCCCACGATTGGTTGCCCCAGTGTCCTTCCGCCGCCTGCGAACCGACGATCGCCGCGACGACTTTTTTAAGAGCGACGCGAATGGGCTCCGGGTCGGAGCCTTCGCCGAGCAACTCGGAAAGGAATAAGGATGCGAAGAAGCTGTGGGCGTGGCGGCCGATCTTGTTTTGGAGCTGCGTCCCCATCTCGGACGTGATGTCATCTTGCGGCATCGATTCGACGCGTTGCAGCAGGTAGTTGGCGATGCGACGGATCTCGCGGCTGCGTAGACCTTCGACTGCGGTGTTCCCTTGGGCCAGGAATGCCAGGCCGACCATTGAGGTGCAACCAATATCGGGCTGCTGGCCGATATCGACTCCGCATCCCCCCTGGTTAGTCATTGTTTTGAGGAGCCATTCTTCGGCTCGGCGAACCGCGCGTTCGGCTTCGCGAGTCATTTCGGGGACGGCGGCAGGCTTGGCTTCGCCGGGTCCCTTTTCGGGTCCCTTTTCTGCGGCGGCAGGCTCTTGAGCCGCGGCCTGTTTTGACGCCTGGTTCGCGAGATAGGCCATCACAGCCGTGGAAAGGAGCCATTCACGTCGCGTTTGACCCAAACGACGATCTCCCGCTACATCCTGTTCCAAAAGTTCATCGCGTTTCACAGGTGTCTCCCGGCATTAGCGATACGACCACAAGCGGCAAAAACCCCACCACACGAATAGAGGCCGTCCATTCAGAGGAAGTTCCGTGCCGAATAGCTAGATTATCGAGCGTGGGGGTTACAGGGTCAATTCGGAACCGTGCCAATCAGCCAAGAAGGGGGAGTTTAGGTGGACCTGCGACGACCCGTCTCCCTATACTACGAGAGATATCGCCTTCGGGATGATCTTTACTGCTGGTGCGAGGGCTGGGCGTTACCCATGAGAATCGCTTTTTACGAACCCTTGGGGCGGCTTGCCTTGGCCGTCGCTTTCTTCGCCAGCTCTGTCGCAATAAATAGCGCATCGCTCCTTGCCGCGGAACCCCTCAAGCCGATTGAGGCGGACGAGCAAGAGCGAGCGGCGATCGAATCTCTTATCCGCCAACTGGGCGATGATTCGTACGAAAAAAGAGAAGCCGCGGGTGAGGCGCTGCTCGCCATGGGACTTAAAGCGCTGCCGTTCGTGGCGCGGGCCGTTCGCAGTGATGATTTTGAGATCCGCTATCGGAGCGAGCAGATTCGCCAGAAGCTTGGCGCCGGCGACCTGACGCGTCGCTTGGAAGCCTTCGAGAAGGATGCCACCGACGAGACCGACTATGGGATTCCGGGTTGGAAAGAGTTCCGCGAGCGGTACGGCAAATTGCGCGGAGCCAAGGCGATGTTCGTCAAGATGTTTCGCGAAGATCGCGAACTGATGGAGCTCGAGGACGACGACACGCAAAGAATCAAGCACACCATCAGCATGCGGCTATGGCAGCTCCAGCAAAATCTCTCGAACAACGATCAAACCAAAAACTTTCCGCTGGGTAAGGTCGCGGCCATTCTTCACAAGGGAAAGGGGAGTGCCGAGACCGACTTCTCCGGCAACATCAACCAGATCCGCTTCAATCTTTGCTATCAGCAAGCGTTCCAGCAGGGGATGGTCGACGAAAATGCGCGCCACGTTTTGCGGGCGATCCTGACTCGCCAGATCGTCGACGCGGAAGGCTGGGAGTTTCAGCAAGGGCTGAACCTGGCGTTGCAGTACGACATTAAGGAAGCGCTAGGCCCGGCGATCAAACTGGTGGAATCGCGCGGCGGGGGGCAAGTCCATTTGTTGTCGCAGGCACTTACGGCCGTGGTTCGCTTCGGCGGCGAGGAGCACATTGCACAGATCGAGCCGCTGCTTTCCGAGAAGCAGGTCGTGCTCCAGTTCCAACTGAACAAGTCCGCGCGAAAAGAATCGCAGATTGGCGATATGGCGATGGCGGCGATTCTAAAGCTGGCCTCGAAGGACCCCAAGCAGTTTGGGATCGAGTTGCAAGGGAATGGCCCCGGGCAAACTCCCAATCTCCAAATGGTTGGCTTTGAGAACGAAGCATCGCGCCAAGCTGCACGGCAAAAGTTCGACCCGTTCTTCACCGAATGGAAAGCGGCGCATCCTTCGAAGGGAGCAGGGGAGAAGAAACCGGCTGAAAAATCGGAAGTCGAAAAGTCATCGGCCGAAAAGTCGCCGCCCGAGAAATCAAAGTAGATTGCTTCCTCCCAGCGGTATTTTGAGGCTCTTATGCGTTTCTGGCTGGGTTTAGTTCTTGTTGGTCTGTTCTTGCCTTTTGCGGCGGCTGACGATCAACAAGTCGCGCCGCCGCTGAAAGTTCCAGAGGGTTTCGAAGTTTCGCTCTATGCGGACGACGATCTGGCGCACGACATCTATTCGATGACGCTCGACGCGCAGGGGCGGGTGGTCGTGGCGGGGGCGAACTACGTCAAGACGCTGCACGACGAAGATAACGACGGCCGCGCCGACAAGGCGACGTTGCTTTCGACGAAGCCCGCCAGCGGCGCGCATGGGTTGGTCTTTCTGGGGAACGACCTCTATTGCACGGGCGACGAAAGCGTGATGTGCCTGCGGGACGCTGACGGCGATGGCCAAGTGGATGGCGAGCCGAAAATTCTGACGAAACTCAAGCATCCGGAGCATGGCGCCAATGGACTTACCATTGGCCCCGATGGGCGGCTGTATTTAATTTGCGGCAACGATGCGGGTGTTTCGACGGTCGATGCGCGCTCGTCTGGGTCGCCGGTGACGGAGCCAAACTGCGGGGCCGTGGTGCGGCTGACGCTCGATGGCAAGCAGAGCCACGTCGTTGCGCATGGTTTTCGCAATCCGTACGATCTCGCTTTTGATGCCGATGGGAGATTGTGGACCGTCGACGCCGACGGCGAACGGGACCATCACTTGCCGTGGTACGCGCCGAATCGGTTGTTCGACATTGCCACGGGGCAGCATCACGGCTGGATATTGCGGGGCTGGACGCGGAGTTGGAACCGGCCGGCATCGTATTTCGATAATGTGCCGCGCGAGATCGAAGTGGGACGGGGATCGCCGACGGGCATGGCCGTGTATCGGCATGAGACCTTTCCGTCCAAGTATCACAATGTTCCGTTCAGCGTTTGCTGGACCTTCGGCCGTGTGTACGCGTTCCCGTTTGCCGACCCCGAGGACGGCAAGGCCAGGCATCGCGTGATGGAAACGTTTGTCGAAACGACGGGAACCGTCGGATTCGCGCCGGTCGATATCGCGGTTGGCAAGGAAGGGGAGATGTACATCGCGATTGGCGGGCGTCGGACTCGCGGCGGTGTGTTTGTGGTCCGGTACGTGGGCGATGGCGAGGAAAACTCGCGCTGGACCAACAACCGGAAGGCGCTCGAACAACCAACACTCGCCATCGACGCCGTCCTCGCTCATCCGCAGCCGCTAGATGCGTGGGCGCGAGCTAGATGGATGCCCGCGGCCAAGGATTTGGGGCCGGAGGCATTTGTTATTGCCGCATCCGACACGTTGCGCGAAGTGCCGCAGCGCGTGCGGGCGATCGAGATTCTGCGAGAGTTGTTTCCCGACAACCTCGGCGAGGTACGCGATCGTTTGAAAGTGTCGCGCTCGACGCCGCCGCAGGTTTTGACGCGATTGGCGTGGTCGCTCGACCGGGGACCGCAACTGGGACGGGCAATTCCGGAGGATATCGCGGCGCTGGCGGCGCTCACACGTCGCGATGACCCGCACGTGCAACGCGCCGCTTGGGAGGCTTTGACTTCGCTGCAAAGGGAGAAATCATCGAAGGTGCCCGACGCCAATTGGGCGGGGATGCTTAATTCCTCGGATCGGCAACTACGAGCCGCCGCGCTATCGGCATGGGGGCGGTGGCAGCCGGATGAATCGGCCTATTTTTCTCCTGAATCGTCGAACCAACCCATGTGGCAGAAAACCTGGTCACAGAGTTTGCGACAATTCGCTTTAGCTAAAATGGACCCTGAAGATTGCCGCAAGCAACTGGAAGCGTTCTTAGAAGCGATCAAAACCGCACCCGGCGACGAACGCGCGCTTGATCTTTTGCGTCTGGCTGTGCTTTCGTTGGGCGATATTACGTTCGAGCCGGTCAAGGACGAGCCCGTTGGCCCGCTGCCGACGGGCTATACGCTCAAGAAAAGCTACTCAAGCGAGGAACTGGAAAAGCTCGTTCCCGCTGCTCTCTTGGTGAAACTGTGCGACGCTTTTCCGACTAAACAGCGTGAACTTGATCGGGAACTCGCCAGGCTGCTTGGTTTGCTTAAAGTTCCAGGTGCGACATCGCAATTGGATTCGAAGCTTGCCGCGCAGGTGACGGCTGAAACGTCTCCTCCGGACGATATCCACTGGCTGATGTGCATGAGTTGGCTGTCAGGGCCAATCAATAACGAAGCAACGGGTGACGTTGCGGCCGCGATCGCGAGCTTGGAACCGAAGATGCGGGCTGCCAAGGCTTATTCCAGCCGGAACTGGCCCGAGTGTGTCGGTCGAACTGCGGCCGCGATTATTGCCCGCAAT
The DNA here is from genome assembly GCA_964636985.1 of uncultured Pirellulaceae bacterium. Lineage (GTDB taxonomy): Bacteria > Planctomycetota > Planctomycetia > Pirellulales > Pirellulaceae > CAZWSX01. The sequence goes on from CAZWSX010000038.1 coordinate 38,468, forward strand.
CCGCAGGTGGCCAGCAAGATATTCCAGCACCCGTCTTGGCGTTACCCCGAGCAGGCTGCGCTGGCCATTCACTTTGAAAAAGCGGACCGTCAGGCGGCGGCTCGTGCTCTGCTCAAGGCAACGCAAAAAGAATCCGACGAGGAACTGCGGTGGACCACCGATCTGGCTCAAATCGTGGCCGAATTGCCAGCCGAGGAAGGTTTGCCTGCGCTGCGCAAAGTCTTTGACGAACCGGCTCTACGGGATACGATTGCCCTCCATTTGGCGAAGGCTAAACTGCCCGAGGACCGGGCTAAATTGGTGGAGTCGCTCTCGTCGATCCAGCCTGATGTGGTGGAAGCCGCGGCGAGCGGACTGTTGAGCATGCGGGTCGATCCCACGAAGGACGATCTGGAGACGCTGGTGGACGCTTTTCGCCAGTCGACGACGGCTGCGAACTTAGTTCAATCGCGAATCACGCTTTCGAAGTTGCTGACGAAGTGGACCAAATTGTCGCCGCAAGCGACTGACGAGAAGGATGCGGCAAAACTCCTGGCGGCGTGGCGTGAGGAACTGGCGAAGCCGTTTCCAGAACTTGCCAAACGGCTGGTCGATGGGCTGCAAACTTCGCCTGAGGCGTGGCAGAAGAGATTGGCTGCGATTGATTGGTCGATGGGACAAGCGGATCGCGGCCGCGTTAGCTACGAGAAGCGCCAGTGCATTCGCTGTCACGCGGGATCGAGTCCCTTGGGCCCCGATCTCAAGGGAGTCGCTCAGCGACTTTCTCGTAACGATTTGCTGGCGGCGATCATCGATCCCAATAAAGAGGTTGCGCCGCTGTACCAGACGACCATCGTCGAGACGGCGAGCGGGACCTCCGTGCATGGGATCATCGTATATGAGTCGCCCGATGCGACGATGGTTAAGGTTTCGCCCGACAATACGGTTCGGATTGCGGGTCAGGAAATCGTCGCCATGCGCAAGAGCCGACAATCGCTGATGCCTGTGGGACTTTTGAACGAAATTGGCGATCAGGAATTAGCGGATTTGTTTGCGTTTATTGCGGCAAACCAAGGTCGCTGACGAAAACCATTTGAGGCAAGTGCGGTATCTTATCGTGCACCCTTTGTGCGAGAACGGATTTTCCAAAGTCGAATTGCCCCGGGCGCCTGAAAATCTATTCCGCCCGTCGATGTTCAAGGTAGTTTCCCTATGACCCAAACGGCCGAAGTTGATGTTCCGCCGGCAAAAGAGAGTTCTCCGCGTCCTCAGCCTCCGCAGCGGCTTGTTCCGGGGTGGTTTGGTTTGAGCGTGATCGTCTTTATGGCGGCGGTCATTGTGGCGGCTCGGTTTTTTCGATCGTCTTTTGACTGGCTTTTTGTCGACGAGGCGGTCGCCAACTTGGCGACTCTCATTTCCGGTGCCATCGCCGTTTTTACGTTCTGGCTTTGGTTCGTCTTTCGAAGCACCTACTCCTTGGTTGGCAGGCGGATCGCGTTCTTTGCGTTAGTGGGTTTGGTCGGGGGAATTGTGGGGACCATTCGAATCGATAGCGTCGATGGGTACATGATTCCCCAAAAGTGGCGGTTCGCCTGGCAATTGCCTGACGATGTGGTGAATCGCCGGCAACTCGATACGCGTTTTGTGAGTTCATCGTCGCCGGCGCCGACCCGCGAGTCCGAAAAGCCAGTGACCGAGGAAACATCACTTCCGCCTGAGCCTGTAACGAAAGACGACTTCACGGGGTTCCTCGGTAACGAGCGCACCAACTATATCGCGGATGCAAAGTTGGAGGATTGGCCCAACAACTCGCTGAAAGAACTGTGGCGGAAGCCGGTCGGGGCTGGGTGGTGTGCCTTTGCCGTTAAGGGGAACCGCGCCGTCACGATGGAACAAGACGCCGACCACGAGTGGACCACCTGCTACGACGTGCGGATTGGGGAGCCGCTATGGGGCAAATCGGTTAAGGGGCGCCACGAGAATCCGCTCGGCGGGGTGGGACCGCGGAGTACCCCGACGATCGATGGGAACTATGTCTACTCGCTGGGCGCGACCGGCGTCCTCCAGTGCCTCAAACTTGATAGTGGCGAAGTGGTTTGGACCGACGATTTACTCAAGCGGTACTACAGCTCGATTGATCCCGGCGACAGCGACGCCGCGCGATTGAAACGCCAACAAGCGGCCGAAGTGTTGGTGCAGTGGGGATACACGAGTTCCCCTTTGATTTACGAAAACCTCGTCATCGTGCAGGGTGGTGGTCCGGTTGTCGACGGCAAGTTCCAGGGGAAATCGCTGATCGCCTTCGACAAGCTCAGCGGCCAAGTGGTTTGGGAAGGAGGCGACCAGCAAATTGCGTACGTGTCGCCGGTCATCTTCAAGATCGACGACAAAGACCAGGTTGTGATCGTGAACGAAGCGACGATCACGGGACACGATCCGAAGACCGGCGAGACATTATGGTCGTTTCCCTGGAAGGGGACGTCGAATCAGGATGCCAACAATTCGCAACCGCACTTGATTGGGCCCAATCGCATCTTCATTTCGAAGGGGTATTTCCTGGGGAGTGCCGTATTCGGCCTGTTGGGGGACGAATCGGGGAAGTATGACGCGACCGAAGATTGGCAAAATCTGCGGATGCTCAAGACAAAATTCACCAACGTCACGATCGTCAATGGCTATGCGTACGGGCTGTCGGACGGCATTATGGAGTGTGGCAACCTGGAGACGGGAAAAAGCGAGTGGAAAAGCCGCAAGGGGAACTTTGGCCACGGCCAGGTGCTTGGTGTCGGCGACCGCATCATCGTTCTCGGTGAAAAGGGAGAACTGGGACTGATTGCCGCCGATCCCAAGCAGTACAAGGAACTGGCCCGCTTCCAAGCCCTGCAAGGAAAGACCTGGAACTCGATTTGCCTGGCCGGAAAACGACTGCTGATCCGCAACGCCGAAGAGGCTGTTTGCTACGAACTTCCTTAAGAACTCATGACGACCTTGCCTGCCGCTAGACCTCTCGATGGCCAATTCGCCGTAGTCACGGGAGCTTCCAGCGGCATCGGGCGAGCGATCGCGGTGGAACTTGCTTCTCGCGGCGCCAGCGTTCTGATTCATGCACGAGAGAATCGCCAAGGCTTGGCTGAAACGGCCAAGACCATTCGGGCGCTAGGTGTGCGCTGTGATGAAACATTTGCGGACTTGTCGACCCAACAAGGCCAGGACGAATTGGCCGATGCCGCTCTGGCGTGGCAGCCCGATCTTCACATTTGGGTGAACAATGCCGGGGCCGACGTTCTGACGGGCGACGCGGCGAAGCTCTCTTTCGAAGAAAAATTCGAGCTCGTTTGGAAGGTCGACGTCGTGGCGACGATGCGGCTTTCGCGGCGCATCGGCCGCGCGATGTCGGAAGCGAAGTCGGAAACAAAGCCTGGGCAGGATCGGTGCATTGTCAACGTGTCGTGGGACCAGGCGCAGCATGGCATGGCTGGCGACAGTGGCGAGATGTTCGCGGCGACCAAAGGGGCAATTGCCGCGTTTAGCAAGAGTCTGGCCCAATCGCTTGCGCCGCACGTTCGCGTGAACTGCGTGGCGCCTGGCTGGATCGAAACTTCGTGGGGGCAGACGGCGTCGCAAGCTTGGCGTGAGCGGGCCGCGCGCGAATCGCTGGTTGGCCGCTGGGGGAAGCCTGAGGACGTGGCGTTGGCCGTGGCGTACCTGGCTTCGCCGCAGGCGGCGTTCATCAACGGGCAAGTCCTGCCAGTCAACGGCGGCTTTCGCTTCGGTCAAACGTAATGTCCCCAGCGCACATTCATTTCGTTACCGGTCGACTGGCTGAATTCGCTTTGCGAGCGATGGTGGACGAACTCTCGACGGAGCTCGGCTTTGCGGCGACCATCGACGTTTTGCCGATTACCGTGGCCGCGCTGATGACGCCGTCTTGGATCGCCAAGCGAATGCACGTTCCTGAGGGGACGACGCGGGTCATTCTTCCGGGTTACTGCGAAGGGGACCTGGGCGAAATTCAATCGCACTTGCCGTCAAACGTTCCGGTCGAGCGTGGCCCGCGCGATCTGCGGCAGTTGCCGAGCTTCTTTGGGCAGAAGCCGGTGGCCGACGACTACGGTCAGTACGACATCGAAATTCTGGCGGAGATTAATAATGCGCCCCGCTTGTCGATGGACGAAATTGTTTCGACAGCGAAACGTTATCGCGACGATGGGGCGAATCTGATTGATGTCGGTTGTTCGCCGGGGCATGTTTGGATGGAAGTCGGCGATTGCGTCAAGCGGCTCAAGGAAATGGGCTTGCGCGTGAGCGTGGATAGCCTGCAGCCGCAGGAGATCGAAATCGCGGCCAAGGCCGGGGCAGAACTGGTCCTCAGCGTGAACAGCACCAATCGGGAATGCGCGCCGGATTGGGGAATCGAAGTGGTCGCAATCCCCGACGACTTCGCGACTTTTGGGGGGCTTGAGGAAACCATCGACTACCTGGCAGAACGGCGGGTGCCGCTGCGCGTCGACCCGATTTTGGAACCGATTGGGTTTGGATTTGCGGCGAGTCTTGCGCGGTACATGGAAGTGCGTCGCAAGTGGCCTGAAGCCGCCATGATGATGGGGATTGGCAATCTGACCGAGTTGACCGACGTCGATTCGGCTGGTGTCAATGTTTTGCTGCTAGCGATTTGCCAGGAGTTCAACGTCGGGAGCGTACTCACCACGGAGGTGATCAACTGGGCGCGCAGCAGCGTTAAAGAATGCGACTTGGCGAGGAAGCTGGTTCGGTACGCCATCGAACACAAGGTTCCGCCGAAGCACCTGGAAGCCAATCTGGTTTGTCTGCGCGATCCGAAGGTTCCACAGTATGGCAACGACAACTTGCAGCAGCTGGCCGCGCGGATCAAAGACAACAACTATCGCGTCTTTGTCGACGGCGGGAAGCTGCACGTGATCTCGGGCGGACTCCACCTGAGCGGCGACGATCCGTTTTTGTTGTTCGATGAACTGCTCCATCCGGAAAAGTTTGCTGACACGGCACGCAAGACGCCCACGAATATCGACGCGGGCCACGCGTTTTATCTGGGATTCGAGATGGCCAAGGCCCTCACGGCATTGACGCTGGGAAAGGACTATCGCCAAGATGAGGCTCTCAACTGGGGCCACCTGACGCGTCCCGAAGAGAGCCATCGCCTGCGCCGCGAGACGAGCCATGGCGACCGTAAGCCGACCTAGTTTTCCGGAGTAGTCGTGAGTCCGCCGAGCCGCTCGCTCCCGGTCGTGGAAGAACTGACGCCTTTGCCCACTTTTGACGATGCTTTCGCGCGCTTCGCGGGGCAGCGGCACTGCGTCGCTTTCGATAGCGCGATGCGTCACGAGGCGCTGGGGCGATGGTCGTTTCTCGCGGCCGATCCGTTTGACTTTTGGACGACCCCCGCGTTTGAAAAGGACCCGCTGGCGGGACTCGAAGCACGGCTTGCTCCGTGGAAATTGGAAGCGGAACCGTCGTTGCCCCCCTTTAATGGCGGCGCGGCTGGGATCTTGAGTTACGAGTTAGGCGCGTCCTACGAAGCGACACCGCGCTCGCGATTTGATGAATTTCAATTTCCGGCGCTCGCGATTGGCCTGTACGACACCGTCATCGCCTGGGATCACCAGGCGGAGAAGGCGTGGATTGTGTCGCATGGGTTTCCGGAGACTTCGGTCGAGGCGCGGTGTGCCCGGGCTCGCTTGCGGATCGACCAGTTTCGCTCCTGGCTGAGTGGCCCAATCCCCGGTCCTCGCAAGCAACACCAAGCTCCCCTTTCGCTGGCGCCGCAATTTCCAACGGCGGCTTCGGAAGCTGTTACGAGCAATTTCTCGAAAGAGCAGTATCTTGCGGCGGTCGAACGAGCCGTCGAGTACATCCACGCGGGAGATGTGTTTCAGGTCAATCTTTCGCAGCGGTTACTGCACACGGCGGATGACGATTCGCCGAGCCTCTATCGACGATTGCGGCAGCGCAACCCGGCGCCGTTTGCGGGGTATTTCGACGCGGGTGATTGGCAGGTGATGAGTGCTTCGCCGGAGCGGTTCCTTAAGGTTGAAGGCGGCCTGGTCGAGACGCGGCCGATCAAGGGAACGCGCCGGCGGTATTGGCTACCCGAGGCGGACCTGTTTTCGGGCGATGAACTACAACTCAACGAAAAGGATCGCGCGGAAAATGTGATGATCGTCGACTTGTTGCGAAACGATCTATCGCGAGTCTGCTTTGACGATTCGGTTTGTGTCGAAAAGCTTTGCAGCGTCGAGAATTATCAGTTCGTCCAGCACTTGGTTTCGGTGATTGTGGGGAAACTGCGGCCGCAATACTCGGCGAGCGATTTGCTTCGCGCGGCGTTTCCTGGGGGCTCGATTACCGGCGCCCCAAAGGCGCGGGCGATGGAAATCATTACCGAGTTGGAGCCAACCGCGCGCGGCCCCTACTGTGGAGCTTTGGGGTACATTGGTTTCGACGGCAACATGGATACCAATATCCTCATCCGCACGGCCACGGCGGCAGGTGGTTGGTGGCAGTTTCCGGTTGGCGGCGGCATTGTGGCCGCGTCCGACCCGCAAAGCGAATACGACGAAACGTGGCACAAAGCGGCCGGCATGCTGCGAGCCCTGACTCCTTAGATACGACTCCTTGAAGTGCTTCTATTCATCGACAACTTCGATAGTTTCGTCCACAACCTGGCGCGGTACGTGCGTTGCTTGGGACATGAAACGCTTGTCGTCCGCAACGACGCGATTGATCTGGCTACGGTCAGCCAACTGAAACCGCAAGCTATTATCCTGTCGCCTGGGCCATGCACGCCGAACGAAGCGGGCTGTTGCTTGGATGTGGTCAAGCGATTTGCGAATGAGATCCCGATGCTCGGTGTTTGCCTTGGTCATCAGGCGATCGGCCAGGCATTCGGGGCGAAAATCGTTCGCGGTCCCTTCCCAGTTCATGGCCGTTCGAGCGAGATTACTCACCACGGAAATGGCTTGTTCCAAGGTCTTCCGCAGCCGATGACGGTAGGGCGGTACCACTCGCTGGTGATCGACCGCGATTCGCTGCCGGCGGAACTGGAGGCCACGGCTGCGACGAGTGATGGCGTGATCATGGCGGTGGCCCATCGCCGCTGGCCGGTCTACGGGGTGCAGTTTCACCCGGAGTCGGTTCTGACGGTGGGGGGATATCAGATCCTTGTCAATTTTCTCCGCCTGGCGGGGATCGAAACTTCGACTGGGATTCCAGACCTTGCGGGCGAAATCCGACCGGTGCATGCTGACGAGAACTCGTACTCGTACGTGCCGGTTGCCTAAAACCTCCCATGGCGTAAGGATTTCGTGGCGTGATTCTTGAAGGCATTGTTACCACCATCAACGAAGACGGCGGCGTGAACGTGTCGCCGATGGGGCCTTTGGTCGACCGCGCGATCACGCAGCTGGTGCTGCGTCCGTTCAAAACCAGCCGAACGTTCGCCAACCTGCAACGGATCAAATGCGGCGTGCTGCACGTAACCGACAACGTCGAGATGATGGCGCAGGCCGCCGTGGGGCGACTGAATCCGGTACCGCAAATGCAACGGCTTCCGGCGTTTAACGGCTACGTGCTGTCGGACGCTTGCCGTTGGTACGCGTTCACCGTGAAGCAGATCCTCGATCCGACCGAACGCGCCACGGTGGAATGCGAGATTGTTGAGCGCGGAACAAATCGCGAATTCTTCGGATTCAATCGCGCCCAGTTCGCCGTGATCGAAGCCTGCATTTTGGCGACGCGGATCGATCGCGTCGAAGAATCGGAAATCCGTGACGAACTGAAACGTCTCAAGCCGCTCGTAAAAAAAACGGCGGGCGATCAGGAAGCTCGCGCCTTCGAATTTCTCAAGGATTACTTTGAAGAGCGCTGGGCGTCGGCCGAATAATCCCTCCCAATCCATGCGACTTGTTGGTCTCCACCCATGCCACGGCCAAGAAGGCTTATTGCGCCAAGTCGACTTCATTTTGGGCTGTACTCATTTGGCCATCCCGATCGCCGGCAGTATGGCGGTGTGGGAGTGATGGTCGACGAGCCGCGAACCGTTCTGCATGGAGGTCCTGCGGAACGCTTCACCACTAGTGGCCCGCGCGCGGATCGGATTGCGCAGTTTGCCAAGACGTGGGCCGCCGCGAATGAGTACGACGAGTTGCCGTCGCTTGAGATTGCCGAGTTGGAGTCTCCCAGCGAACATGCGGGCCTTGGTAGCGGTACCCAGTTGGGGATGGCTGTCGGAGCGATGTTGCATGCGCTCACGGGAACGGTTCAACCGCCTGCTTCCGAGTTAGCGCAAAGTGTGGGGCGCGGTTTGAGATCGGCGGTGGGGGCTTATGGTTTTGCCCTCGGCGGCTTGATCGCTGAGAGGGGAAAGGAAGAGGAGCAATCGGTCTCGCCGTTGTACGTTCGCGTGGAGGTTCCTCGCGCGTGGCGGTTTGTGTTGCTGCAACCCAAGCTGACACCGGGAATTTCTGGTAGTGCCGAAGCGCAGGCCTTTATCAAGGCTCCGCCTGTCGATCCGCGTCGGACTGATGAACTTATCGATTTGGCGCAGCGGCAGATGTTGCCTGCGGCGGCGATGGGAGACTTTGATACCTTTGCGGCGAGCCTTTTCCGCTATGGCGTGCTGGCCGGCGAGTGCTTCGCGGATATCCAGGGCGGCCCTTACAACGGTGTCGTTTTGACGCGATGGATTGAACGAATGCGGGCCGCGGGAGCCGTTGGCGTCGGGCAGAGCAGTTGGGGGCCGACGCTGTTTGCCGTCATGCCAAGCCAAGACGATGCTGAAGCGCTGCTGGCAAGTCTGCGGGACACTATAGAAGGGGAAGGGTGTGATGCTCGAATCACAACGGTCAGTCAAAGCGGCGCTCGATTTGAACTCGATGCCGAATCTCCGGGCCAGGCTTCGGAAAGGATGATCGCTGTTGCGGTGGTCGAACAAGCGGGGAAGTTTCTGGTTGGCACGCGGGCGGCCGGAATCGACTTGGCGGGTAAGTCGGAGTTTCCGGGCGGCAAGGTCGAGCCTCATGAACTGCCCGCCACCGCCGCCGAGCGGGAGTGCTGGGAGGAGACGGGCCTAAGTGTCCGGGCCGGGCCGCTCTTGCTGGAAAAGAGCCACCAATACCCGCACGCAACGGTTCGCCTTCACTTCTACCGCTGTCGACCGGTGGAGGGGGAGATTCGAAATCCCTGGCGATGGGTGGATCGGCACGATCTGAAAGCGGCGGACTTTCCTGAGGCGAACGGCGAACTGATCCAGCGGCTCACCTCGGCCGATTAGGAAAACGCAGGCCGATGAGAAAAAACATCGCGCCGGCATTCTCTCGGACGCGGATTCCGAACAAAATGGAACCTCCAGGGCAACTATCAACGGAGTGGGGTCGATGCGTCTTTCCCGTTATGGGTACCGGCCGATCGAAGCGATCTCGGCCTTCGCCGCCTGCGCGTTGATGAGCGGCCTGTTGTCGCCTGCCGGGGCCGAGGACGAGGCCGTTCTCAACCGCTATCTGGACCGGCTCAAGCTCACCGAGCTTCGCATCACCAGCGCTGAGACGGCTGCCAAAAAACAGCGCCCATCGACCGCGGACGCAGCCGCCGAGAAAAAACGCCTTGGCGACCTCTACATGCGCTGGATGGGCGAAGCGAGCGACAGCGAAAAAACATTCGCGCGGGCAAAAGGCAAAGCATCGGAGTTCTTCGACAAGAACCCCTCGCTGCGAACGCCTGAGCTAGAACTCGTTTTGGTCGAGTCCGACTTCGGGCGGCTAGTGAACTTGTTTACCGAGTCGATCGATCGGCCCACCTCGGGCCAGGCCGACCGAGAGAAAGCGCATCAGGCCTTCGTCAAGATTGGCGACTCGCTCGCGGAACGAGTGACGAAGTTCGACAAGGAAATCGAGGCTGAACTCTCCAAAGAGCCTACTGAAACGACAAGCGGGCTGCCATTTGCGGGCAGCAAGTTTGGTGCGAAGAAGGATGCGCCGGCTCCCGTAGACAACCTGGCAGCGAAAGATTTGCTCAGAGCCCGTTGTAAATACTTTGCGGCATGGGCTTACTACTATGCCGGCGTCTCCGCGACAGATAGTGGCGTCCGCGCTAAGTTGCTGGTGGAATCGCGCAAGTTATTCTGCGATATCTTGGGGTTCGACCAGGAACAGGAAACGGTAAAAATCGAGCCCGAATATCTCAATCTCGACAACATCTGGAGGGCTCGCGCGTTGCAGGGCTTCGCCATGTGTGCCGTCGCCATGAGCCGCCGGGACGAAGAGGCGCGGGCGGCGATGTCGGCATTGGAAGGTGCCACTACGGCGGCCGGCGTACGCGATTTCATGGCCAGCATTCGCTTGCAGGCCTACTGGAACGCGGGGCGCGATAAAGAAGCGGAAGAGGTTGTCGATAATACGTTCGCGCGAATACCAAAATCGACCATGCCGGGCACGCTTTCGATGTGCAACATCCTGGTGCGCCGCGGGGAAGCGGAGCCAACAGAGGGCGAGCTCTCTCGCTGGACCAGATTAGGACTGGCAGGGTATTTGAAACTGAATGCGATGGGAGAAGCGCGAGTCTCGATTGCGAAATACAACGTCAACTTAACCGGCGCTGAAGATTTCCAGCTGTTGCGGTTGTTCGGAAAGCAGGCTTTCGTCGACGCCGAAAAGTCGAAGGACCCGGCGAAGTACCGCTCGGCCAAAACGGCCTTGGAAAAGGCGCTCGGGAAGCCGGAAGCGGCGTCGGATGCCGATGGAACGGCCGACCTTCGATTCACCCTGGCATGGACCGAGTATCGACTGGGCAACACCGCCGAGGCACAGCGACTGTTTCAGCAGGCGTGGCGAACTTTCAGACGCTCCAACGATCCGCGGGCTGAAGAGGCTGGCTGGATGGCGTTTGCTTGTGCCGTCAAGCAGGCCGAATCGAAGGACCCAGGAGCCATCGAGGAGGCTAGACGGATCGGCTTGGACTTCAAGACGGACTTTCCGAAGTCGGAGCGAGCCAAGCAAATCGACTACTTACTGAGCCAGCTAGGAAAGGCGGCGGGGAACGCCCCTAACGTGGACGATCTCAAGAAGATTCAGCCGGGTTCGCCCGGCTATCTCGACGCCCGTTACGACTTGATCGTTGCGCTGGCGACCAAGTCTCGCGAGGCCAAGGGCGAGGAAAAAGAATTGCTAAAAACTGAGATCAGGCAAGTGGCCGAAGACTACTTGACCAAGGCTGCTCATTCACAAGCCGAGCGGCGCGTTCGAGCGGGCTTGTTTATCGTCGAGACGTTTGCCGACAAAACGAGCTCTCCGGAATTCGCGGAAGCCTTGAAACGCATCGAGCCAGACCTGAAAAAGCTGGACGCGAGCTCGTCGGCGGTGGTCGAGTGGCAATACCGGCAGTTGCAACGGGCGCAAGCGGCGGGAGACGCAGCTCGGGTTCTGGAACTCGCGGGAGAGATTGCTAAGTCGGGGCAAGGGACGAATTTCGAGATGCCGGCGCTCCTGGTGTTGGCCAAGCAGGCGGATCGCGAAGTGGCTGAGGCAGCGGAAAGCAGCAAGCACGCGAAGAAGGTGGCCGCGGTCGACATTTACCGCCGACTCGTCAAGTATTTGGGCGACGACGACGCGGCGCTTAAGGCCAAGAAGAATGCGGTGGCAGCTCTCAGTAAGCTGGCGCAGTATGAGTTCGAACTCGAGATGTGGGCGCAAGCGGGCCCTCATTTTCAGCTGCTTTTAACCGTGGCACCTAACGATGCGCCCGTATTGCGGATGGCGGCTATCTGTCTGGTCAAGGCGCACGAGTATGCCAAGGCGTTGCCGTTGGCCAAGCGACTCACCAATGCTTACCCGCAAGGCAGCCCGGAGTGGGTCGAGGCCAAGTATTATCAGCTGCTGTGCCTGAAGAATACCGATCTCGCCGAGGCCAAAGGGACCTACAAGCAGTTCAAGCTGCTGTATCCCGAAGTGAAGGATCCGGCGTGGAAACTGAAGTTCGACGAGCTCGACCGAGAGCTTGCGGCCCCCTAACGCTGTCGTGAATTGGAGATTTGTTTTGGTCGAGTCCGCGCGTCGCCATGTCTAAACCTCGCCGACTTTTTGACGACGCCGGCAATGCCTGGTCGGGTGGCGAACCACCGTCGGCAACGCCACCCGCGCGTTCGTCGATCGAACGCGCGCCGAAAAAGGCGCCAGAGCCTTCGACCGTCTCGGAAATTACCGAGCAAATCCGGGCGTCGCTGGAAGGAAACTTCTCCAACGTTTGGGTGCGTGGCGAGGTGAACGAGGTGGTGCGCGCTTCCAGCGGGCACGTCTATCTCACGCTCAAAGATGCGGGCGCGCAGCTTAAAGCGGTGATCTGGAAAAGCCAGAGCGCGCGGATTCGCTTCGACCTCAAAGAAGGGCAAGAGGTGATCTGCCAAGGGGACATTAGCCTTTATCCGCTGCGCGGCACGTACCAACTGGTGATCAAAGCGGTCGAGCCGGTAGGGCAGGGGGCGCTACAACTCGCTTTTCAGCAATTGCGAGAGAAGCTGCATGCGGAGGGGTTATTCGATGCCGCCCGCAAGAAGCCCGTGCCGCGCTGGCCGAAGCGGATCGCGGTGATTACCAGCCCCACGGGCGCGGCCGTTCGCGACTTCATTCAAATCGCCAGCCGCCGATGGCCCGGCGTGCAGGTGCTGATTATTCCCGCGAAGGTGCAGGGAGAAGGGGCGGCGGCCGACATTGTTCGCGGGATCGGTGCAGCCCACAAATTGAGAATCCCGCCGGATGTGTTAATTCTTTGCCGTGGCGGCGGCAGTCTGGAAGACTTGTGGTGTTTTAATGAGGAGGTTGTGGTGCGGGCGGTCTCGCGCAGCCGCATCCCGACGATCAGCGCCATCGGCCACGAGATTGATGTCACGCTATGCGATTTGGTCGCCGACTTTCGAGCCCTTACGCCCAGCGAGGCTGCCGAACGGTTTACCCAGGATGTTCAGGAAGTCCACGCGGCACTGGCGCAAACTCGACAGCTCATGATTCAGTCGCTGCGGCGCCGTGCGACGCGGGCGCGGCAGCTTGTCGATGCCTTGGCATCGCGGCGTGTGCTGCGACGTCCTTTTGATTTGATCGTTCAGCGGGGCCAACTGCTGGATGAACTGCAAGCACGTGCCGCTCGGGCGCAAAAGGTCCGACTCGCCAAGGCACGCCAGCAACTGGAAAACGCGGCCGCGCGGCTCGAGACGCTGAGTCCCCTGTCGACGCTCAAGCGGGGCTACTCCATCACGCTTGTCCCTGGCACAAATACACCCATCCGGAATGCAAGTGAAGTTACCGTTGGGCAAACCATCGAAACGCAATTGAGCCAAGGCAAAGTCCTCAGCAGGGTCGAGGAAATCAAAACCTCTTCCGACACTGGCCCATCTCCACGCGAATAGTCTTGGCCTCTTAAGTTCGACCAGCGTGTCGCATTCGAAAACCCTTGCCGCTCTGAGACGAAGGGGCGCCTTGTCGCAACGTCTCATCGCCGGGGAATTTCGATGGCAGTCAACCGCATCGCGCATGCGCTCGCCAGCACTCTACCGTTCCGCAACGACATCGAAGACACCATCCTTGTCGGGGGCGGCATGGCGGGCATCGGTTGTGCCCGCCGGCTGTTGGAAAACGGTCAATCATTCCGGATGATTACGCCGGAAATCGGCGGCCGGGTGCGGACTTCGCCCGATGGACGCATCAACTACGGCGCCTACTACGTTACCTCCGACTACCACTGGACTCGCCCCTACTTCAAGCGAACCGATAAGGTTTGCGTAAACGACAGCTGGTACCACCAGGGCGACCAGCGGTACGGATTTCTGTCGACGCGACTGGCGAAGCACTTGCCCGCGTTGTATCGGTTTTTGAGCGACTTGTGGGAATTCCGCCTGCGATACAACGCGATGAATGCGCTGGCCGGCGACCGTTCGCGAAGAGAACTGATCAACGCCGATCCGATGCTGCGGCAGATGTTCGACGAACCAGCGAGCGAATACATCCGTCGCCGCAAGCTGGAGGGCTTATTCGCCGATTACATCGATCATTTGCTGTGGGCGACGTTTTTCTGCGATCCGTCCAAGGTCTCGACGTTTCTCGTTCTGGCCGCATCGCTGCCGATGATCTTGACGATGCACTCGTTCGAATTTGACGTGGCGGCGGCGATCGCCGGCTACGAAGAGAGCATTGTCTATTCAACGATCGCGAGCATTGAAATCGGAAACGACGTTCACCACGTGACAACGACGTCGGGCAAAACATTTTTGTGTCGGAATCTGGTGATGGCGACGCCGATGGATATCACCAACCGGTTGCTGCCATCGCTCGCGCAAAGGCTTCGCGGAGCGATCGACATTTCGTTTTGTCACGTCCAAGGAAGCCTCCGGCCGAAGTATCGCGGGGCCAGAAGGAATTTCTTTCCCAGCGACGAAGCGGTGGTGATTTCGCGGGAACTGGACGGCTCGTACTTGTACTACTACGAAAAAGACAACATCAACAAGTACTTCGAGTCGCAAACGGTCGTCACGCGCGACCATTGGAAGCCGGCCTTGTTTTTCCACGGTAAGGAGTTTATCAACGCCAACCCGCTCCCCAATGTCTTCATCACAGGCGACCACGACATGCCGAACATCGAAAACGCCTTTTTGAACGGCCGCTACGCTGCGAGCCTGGTCCTGCGGCAGGAAGCCGCGCGGCAAATATCGCGATTGAGAATGGCCATTCCAGCGTAAGGACGGGGGTTCGTTGGCACTCGATCTCGACATCGATATGATGGGTGCCATGTCGAAACGAACCAAGTCCGAATCGGATGGCGAATTGCCTTCCTTTGAAGAATCTCTGACCGAGCTTCAGTCGATTGTCGACGCGCTCGAAGATGGCGAACTCGGTTTGGCCGAGGCCTTGGCCAAATACGAGCGCGGCGTGGCTCATCTGCGCAACTGCTATGAGACGCTGGCGGCCGCCGAGAAAAAGATCGAGTTGCTGACCGGGTTCGACGCGGGCGGCAATCCGATCACGCAGCCCTTCGACGACGCGGCGACTTCGACCGAGAATCAGGTCTCGAGCCGCCAACGCCCCGCTGGGCCTTCTAAAGCAAAAAGGGGAATGGCCAGCGACGATTTGGGATGATTTACGCGGAAAGAATTAGCCACAGAGGTCACGGCGCGGGCTATCGCCCGCAACCCAAGGAGATGAAACAGAAAAAGCGTGGAA
>CAZWSX010000039.1:0-50671 GCA_964636985.1 uncultured Pirellulaceae bacterium
GTTGCGCTCGATGCAGAACTGCGGTTCGGCGATGTCGAAGACGCGTTTGTCGTGTACTGCTTTGCCTGTTGCCAGGTCGAGGCACACGACCGAGAGTTGTTTGCCGTCGGCTGTGGCGTTTGTCAGCCAGACTTGCTGGCCCCACACGACGGGCGACGACCAAGCCTTACCGTCTAAAGGTGTTTTCCACCGGACGTGCTCGGTGTTAGTCCACGTCGTTGGGATGCCTACTAGGGGGGAGGATCCATCACCTTTAGGGCCGCGGTATTGGTTCCAATACTCCTGGCCATGTGATGCCGAAGGTGCGGTTCCAAAAAAGAGAGCCGCGGCAAGCCAAAGAAGGTGAAACGACAAAGAGCGATTGGGCTTCAAATCGTGGCTCACGTCTGCATTACCACCCGATCGACAACGATGGATGCACAAACTGGTGTCGACCCATGCCGGTGCACTGCCATTTTGGCACTGGCCCATTTTAGTGGACCAGAACCCGTTGTAAATGCTGACGGGGACCCCGCCCCAGCCACCTTGGGCGGCCTTGCTGCGTAGGTCCAATTTATGCGGTAATTACAACCGCCGGGGGCGGCTCACCTCGATTGGATGCCTGGACGCCGCCGACTGAACCTCTGGAGCAGAGGAGTGTCCGATCAACATCACTTCGCGAGCTACAGAAAGACTCACGGGCTATGTCTGACACCGAACAAGACATCCGGTTCTACAGCGTGAGCGGCGAATTTGGGGAATTCTCTAACTTCGCCCCTTACTCGATCAAGCTTGATGGGAAGAGGTGGCCCACCTCCGAGCACTACTTCCAAGCTCAAAAGTTTCTCGATCCTGCGCATCAGGAGGAAGTTCGTGCCGCGAAGTCTCCGATGATCGCAGCGCGAATGGGGCGGTCGAGGAAGCGACCCCTACGAAAGGACTGGGAGTCTTCCAAGGATCACGTGATGCGCAAGGCGGTGCTGGCGAAATTCACACGACACGAAGACCTCCGCGCACTCCTGCTGTCGACGGGAAACGCCAAACTCATCGAGCACACCGAAAACGATTCGTATTGGGGAGATGGCGGCGACGGCGGCGGAAAAAACATGCTCGGCCGCATTCTGATGGAAGTCCGCGAGCAACTCCGGCACGAAATCGAAGGGCATTGACCGCCGGCGCGAATGCCCGACAATCGGGGGCTCTCAGCGCACATCCCGACCTCGCGACTGATGGTGAACCACGCATGAGCGACTTCAAGGTAACGCAGCTCGAACGGGATCTCGATTTCACGCAGCTATCGCATTGGGACGTGATCATCATCGGTGCGGGGCCGGGTGGTCTGGCGGCTAGTTTGACGACCGCCCATCGAGCGCTCACAACGCTCGTGATCGAAGCCAAGGATCGCCCTGGCGGGCAGCCCCAATTTCTGTACGCCGACAAGCGCATTGTCGACATTCCCGGATTTCCGGAGGGCATCACGGGCGAAGAGCTCTCTCAACGAACGTATCGACAGGCAGTCGACGCCCTGGTGCAATTTCGCTTCAACGAGGAACTGGTCACCGTTGATGAAACGGACCAAATGGAGAACGGCGACAATCTCAAAAGAGTCGTTACGTCGAAGGGAAGCTATCTCTGCCGCAAGGTCCTGATTGCCTGCGGATTGTTGCACTACCCGCGTCGCTTGAATGTTCTGGACGAGCTCCATTCGAAGAACGTCCACTACAAGATCCCGAAGATCGGCGACTACGAAGGGAGTCGGGTTGCAGTTGTTGGTGGGGGCGATTCGGCTCTTGACGCCGCGCTGATGGTGCTGGCTCGCGGCGGGAAGGTCGACTTGCTTGTCCGCGAGCAAACGCCCATCGGTAAGCCTGATAGCTTGGCTCGCATTCAAGAATCAGGCGGGCGGATTCTCACGTCCACCGAGATCAAAGCCGGGAAGTTCGTAGGCGACGAAATGGAATTGGAACTTAATGATGGCCAAAAGTTGAACTGTTCGCTTGCCATTGTGCAAATCGGCTTCCTCTCGGCCAAGGAAACGTTCGAGCGCTTGGAACTGACGCTCAACGACGACGGCAGCATCGCCATCGATCCGTATTTCGAAACCAGCCGTAAGGGGATCTTCGCCGTGGGCGACGTTCATGGCGACATCAAGCTGATCGCCGTGGCCTGGGCGGAAGGGATTCAGGCGGCCATTCACGCCTTCAAGGAAATCACCAGCCCCTACTGGTTGAATGAGAAGCGGCTCAAGGATCATAAGATCGCGCTGATTGGCGAGAAGATCGCCCGCGCCGCATCCAAGGCCCGTCAATCCTAGGAGCGGTTGTAGTCATGCCGCACATCGTGATCGTCGGAGGAGGCTTCGCCGGGCTGAACGCCGCCAAAGGCCTAGGCAATGTCCCGGACGTGGAGGTGACGCTAGTCGACAAGACCAACCATCACCTGTTCCAGCCGCTGCTCTACCAGGTAGCCATGGCGGGACTGAGTCCCGCGGACATTGCCGCGCCCATTCGCAGCATCCTTTCCGGTTATCGAAATATCCGCGTCCTCAAGGGAGAGGTGTTATCGCTTGCTCCCGATCGGATGACGGTGGTCACCGATTTTGGCGACCTTACCTATGACTATTTGATTGTGGCGTGCGGCTCGCGGCACAGCTACTTCGGGCACGACGATTGGGAGGAGTATGCCCCGGGGCTCAAGAACTTGGAGCAGGCGACTGAAATCCGTCGCCGCGTCCTGTTGGCTTACGAGGAAGCGGAGCGAAGCAGTTCCGCCGCCGAACGGAAGCGATACTTGACATTTGTGGTTGTCGGCGGTGGCCCGACGGGCGTGGAACTTGCTGGCGCGATTGGCGAGATGAGTCGCTTCACGTTGGCTAAGGACTTTCGCAACATTGATGCCAAGCTGGCACGCGTGATTCTGTTGGAGGGCGGGTCGCGGATCCTCCCTTCATTCAGCGAAGAGCAAGCGGCCAGGGCGACACGCGATTTAGAGCATCTAGGGGTGCAAATCTGGGCAGGCAGCACGGCCACCAAGATTGACGCGAGCGGCGTCGAGATCGGCAGCGAACGCATCGAGTCGGCAACCGTCCTCTGGGCGGCGGGCGTTAAAGCCTCGCCACTAGGTAAGGATGCTGGTTTTGATGTCGACAGGCAGGGACGCGTGCTGGTCGAACCCGACCTGAGTGTCAAAGGGCACGCGAACATTTTCATTGCCGGCGACCAGGCCTGCTTCACTCATCAGACCGGGAAGCCATTGCCCGGGACGGCTCCTGTGGCGATGCAGCAAGGACATTACCTGGCCCGAACCATTCGACGCGAACTAGCAGGCAAGCCGCGCGAGCCGTTTCACTTCGTCGACAAGGGACAAATGGCGACGATTGGACGAAGCCGGGCCGTCGTCGAGATTGGAAAGTGGAAGATGGCCGGCTTTACCGCCTGGTTGATGTGGTTGGCGGTACACATCTATTACCTGACGGGTTTTAAGAACCGCCTGCTCGTTGTGCTGCAGTGGGCCTGGTCGTATCTCACGTTCCACCGCGGCGCTCGACTGATCGTCAACAAGGAATGGCGATTTAACCCGTGTTCACCGCGGGACGAGCAGCATCCCGCCGCAAAATAGTCGCGAACAAGCTGTCGAAAATCTAACTTGCGCCGGGCCATCTGGGGCAACGAAACTTGCGTTACCCGGCCTCAAAGGGTAGTATCAATACCTGCGGCCACTCTTCCGCACAAAGTATTTCCATCCTCTCAGGATGGCCCGGGCTCGTCTGTAACAAGTGCCTTGTGCCACTAGGAGTTGTGTCGCCATGCGCAAGAATCGCAGGGGTTTCACCCTCGTCGAACTGCTCGTCGTTATCGCCATTATTGGCGTGCTGGTTTCTTTGTTGCTCCCCGCCGTACAGGCAGCGCGGGAAGCTGCCCGGCGTACGCAGTGCAGCAACAACCTCAAGCAAATTGGACTTGCGATTGCTGAATACGAAGCCAGCCTCAAACGTTATCCGTTTGGCAAGGGACCAAGTTATCCAGGATCGCCGGTCTACGCCCGGTGGTCGCAGCACGCACTCCTTCTGCCGTTCCTGGATTTGCAAAACCTTCAGGATCAAATCGATTTTCGCAATCCGCCCGATACTCCAGGTATGGGCGGAGTCATCGCGTTCATGCCTGCTTACACGAGCCCGGGCGGCGTGAACACGATCCCCAGCAAAATCATCGTCCCTGCCTTTCTGTGTCCGTCTGACAAAGGCGTGTCGCCAGAATGGGTGGGTCAGAACAACTATGCGGCTAACCAAGGGGGCTGGCTGTGCGACCGTGGTGACGACCCTGCCGCCGCAACCGACGTTTCTCCTGGCGAGAAGCAGACCGGCGTCTTCTATTACCTCAGCAAGGTTCGCGCGGGAGATGTTTTGGATGGTTTGAGCTACACCGCGTTCTTCAGCGAGAAGATTCGTGGCGATGGAAACCCCAATATCAAAACGGACCTGTTCGTCATTCCTCCGCAAACGACGCTCAATGGCACGTATACGACATGCCAGAACCTTAACAAAGGGACGGCAACGCCGCTGACCAGCAAGTGGGGTTACAGTTGGGTGATGGGCGAAAACTGCTGCACGCAGTACAACCACGTCGCCGTACCTGGCTCGTGCTCGTGCGCGGGAACAGGCTTTACGGGCTCCATGACCAATATGGCGATGCAGGTCTCGGCCGACAGTTGGCACCGCGGTGGCGTCTATACACTGATGGGTGACGGTGCCGTGCGATTTACGCCTTCGACGGTCGATCTGACGGTTTGGCGTGCCATGGGAACACGGGCCAGCGGCGAAGTGGTCCAGTTGCCATGACGCGCCGACTCGTTTCGGTGATGGTTGTTGTGGCCGTCGGTTTTGCTTCGGCGGTTGGATGTTCACGTTCCAACCGCGACTTCACGCCGTCACCTTTGAAAGCCGAAGAGGCCCTTCGCAAGGCGCTTGATGCGTGGAAGGCCGACATGCCCGTGGGAACGGTGCCAAACACCAGTCCGCTCGTTCAGGTCGTTGATCAGAATCGCAAAGAGGGGCAACTCCTCCGCGCGTATCGGATTCTCGGCGAGAAGGCCGTGCCGTCGGGCCGAACTTTCACGGTGGTCTTGGAACTCGAAGAACCAACCGAAGAGATTCGGACGTACTACCACGTCGTGGGAATCGACCCACTGTGGGTCTTCCGAAAGGAGGACTACGAGCTCCTCTCCCACTGGGACCATTACATGCCCGAGGAGGAAAAACCCGTCGCCGATGTTTCGCCCCAGGAGCAGCCAGCTTCTCCGACTTCCGTCGACGAGCCTTAAATATGGACGGCCCTATCTCTCCTAGCACGGCTGACGCAGTCCCGCTTCGCAAGTTGGTAATTCAAGGGATCGAAGTCCGCCTGCGGTTTGTCTTCGCGCTCCTGGCGCTGGCGGCGATTATGGTCGCCTGGCCTTGGTTTCGAGGCGGTTGGGATCGCGTCGCCTCATTGTGGCACGGGCATCGACACGGCGAGTCGGTCTCGGGGAACACCGAGTTCTTTTGTCCCATGGACCCCGGTGTGACTTCCAACTGGCCAGCAATCTGCCCGATTTGCAACATGGATTTGATCCCGCGTGACAAATCCGACTGCGTGCTGTTGCCCGAGGGAGTCGTTGCCAGGATGCAGTTTTCGCCTTATCGCATCAAACTTGCGGGCATCACGACGGCGCCAGTAGAAGCGAAAACAGTGGAAACGAAAACAGCAGAGCCGCAAGGAACCGACGAAGATGCGGCGCCCGTTGTCCAATTCACAGTGCCGACGTCGGCCGTGGTCCATCACGGCGAAATCGATGTCGTTTACGTCGAAACGATGCCCGGCATGTTTGACGGCATTCCTGTAAAGCTTGGCGATCGCGAGGCCGGACATTTCACGGTTGTGTCGGGTCTCAAAGCGGGGCAGCGGGTCGTTTCCTCCGGTGCGTACCTGGTTGATGCGGAAAGCAGATTGAATCCGGCGCTGGCGACTCAATACTTCGGCGCCGCATCCAAAAATGCACTCGGCCAAGTTCCGGCTGCCCCTAAACGACGATCCAAAGCCGCGGAAGGATTGTCGAAAGAGGATCAATTGTTAGTAGCAAAACAAAAGATCTGCCCTGTGACCGGCGGAGAACTGGGATCGATGGGCAAGCCGGTTTTTCGAATGGTGAAGGGGCGCAAGATATTTTTATGCTGTGAGGCTTGCGAAGGAAAGCTACTTTCGGACCCAGACGAATGCCTTGCCCGGATCGATGAGGCGTCTCACGACCACACTTCTCACGATCGCGGCAAAAAGTCACCTTAGATTGTGCTCCTGTCCTCGCGCAGGCCGCCAAAGCGGCATCTCGAAAGTAGCACATGTCGAATCGGTTCTTTTTGTTCGTCATTCGCCACCGAACCTGGGTGCTGCTCGCTGCCATCGTTTGGGCAATCGCGGGTGTCATCGTGGCGATGCGAACGCCGATGGACGCCGTTCCTGATTTGTCCGAGAACCAGGTCCTGATCGTCGCGGATTGGCCGGGGCACGAACCGGTCGATGTCGAACGTGAAATCACGCGGCCGCTGTCGCTGGAGTTGAAGGGCATCCCCAAACTCCAGGCGGTGCGCGGCTCGAGCGAAGTTGGCTTTGCACTGCTCTACCTCATCTTTGACGATACCATCGCCTACTCCGACGCCAGGCGATTAGCACAGCAGCAACTTGCCGAAACCAAGAGCACGCTTCCTGCAGGGGTCGTCCCTCGGTTGGCGGCCGAAGGAATTTCCACGGGACAAATTTATTGGTATACCGTCGAAGGATCGGGGCACGATCTGGCGGCGCTGCGCGCGATCCAGGACACCATCGTTGCTCCGCAGTTGGCCAACGTCGAAGGCGTGGCGGAAGTCGCCAGCGTGGGCGGATTCATCGCGGAGGACCACATTGCAGTCGATCCCGCAGTTCTGGCAAAGGCTGGCTGGACGCTGCGAGAGTTCCACGGCGCCATTGAAACGGCGCTTCGTTCGAGGACCGAAACGTACGGATTAGAGGGCGCAGTCCTAACGCGAGAGGATGGTGGCTCTATCAAAATTGGCGATGTAGCGCGCATCATTCCCAGCGTGGCGCCGCGGCAAGGTGCCTTTGAAAAGGACGGGAACGAAGCCGTCGCAGGCATTGTCCACATCCGTTACGGCGAGAATCCGCTGGAGGTCACCGGCGATATCCGGACGAAGCTTCGTACGCTGGCCGATGAGTTGCCGGCTGGCGTTCGACTCGTCCCCTGTTACGACCGCACGCCACTCATTCTCGGCGCCGTGGGGACCGTAACGCGGACGCTCTTTGAGTCGCTTCTTGTCACGACCTTATGCGTAGTGCTTGTGCTGCGGCACGCCCGGACGTCGCTGGTCATCACGCTATCACTCCCGCTGGCTGTTCTTGGCGCGTTCCTGGGGATGGAGGCGCTTCGGCTGGCGGGTCTGGCCGATATCCAAACCAACATCATGTCGCTGGCCGGGATTGTTGTCTCAATCGGCGTTTTGGTCGACTCGGGAATTGTGGTGGCGGAAAACGTCACCCACGAGCTTCGCAAACGCTTTGGCGACGAGCCGATCCACGGCAACGTCGACGACATTGTCGCAAAGGCGTGCGCCACGGTCGCCATTCCCGCCGGGCTGGCAACGCTCATCATGGTCGTCTCGTTTTTGCCGGTATTTTTTCTCCGCGGGATCGACGGCCGCATGTACCAACCGCTGGCGTGGACGAAGACGCTGGCGCTGTTATCGTCGGCAGTCGTCACGGTGACGGTTGTCCCCGCGCTGTGTGCGACTTGGATTCGCGGGCGACTGCGGGACGAGTCGGAGAACGCACTGGTTCAATCGGTCGTGGCCGTTTATCGCCCCACGCTTTCGTATTTGTTGGACAACCCGTTGCCGCTGGTGCTATTGCTGGCCGGGACGCTCGTCGTCGCCGCGGCCGCGACGGGTGCGGATATGCTCGTCCGGATTGCGGTTTGCGTGGGAGTTCTCGCCGCTTGGTGGGCGAGTCGGAGCTGGTCCAGTCGAATTGCCTGGACGGCTGGCCTCGTTGTCCTGGCTCTGTTTTGCCAGTCGTCGATTAGTCCGCTGCGGCTGGCGCTGCGGACCCCGCTGGACGAAGGAATGGTGATGGACATGCCCATCACGTCGCCGCGGATTCCTATTGCTCAAGCCGTGGACGACCTGAAGTCGCGGAATATGATCCTGTGCCGTTTCCCGGAAGTCGTGATGGCCACCGGCAAGGCGGGACGCGCCGATACGCCTTTCGATCCGGCGCCGCTCGACATGATCGAGACGATGGTCGAATTTCGCCCCACGTCGCTGTGGCCGCACCGCCGCATTCTGCGCGGCGACGCCGAAGCACAGGCGACCGCGCTCGTTCGCGAGTTGGCGACAGCCGAACTGGTGGAAGTGCCGGAAGATTCCAAGGCGCTGATTGCGGAAATCGTGGAAGCAGCGTTGCCGCGATTCGATGCCATCCAACGCGAGCTGTGTTGGCAACGTTGGCGGGCCTTCCAGGCGGAACTCTCTCGCGACCTGCCCGTGTGGTTCGTGAAAGAGGCCGTTAGCCATTGGCCGCTGCGGGGCGTGATCACGGACACTGAAATTCAAGCGATGGCGGCGAAGTTGCCCGCCGGCGACCGGCGAAGGCTGGCCGAAGGACCGGATCCGATCTCCGTTCGGTCCCTGTTGAACGAGTTGCGAATCTTGATCGAGGTGCAGGAAAAGTCGCAATTCGTGGGCTTGGAGCCGTCATGGATTTTTCGGCTAAGCAACGCGGCCAGAAGCAGCATGGGATTCGACGCGCTGACCATTGACGACGAAATATATGCCGCCGTCCGCGCCGAATACGACCGCCGCGCGGCGAAGCATCTTTCGGCGACCAATGCGGAATTGCGTAAGCGTTCGGTGGGGACTTGGACGCAAGTGGTTTGCGCCGAGTTGTTTGCCCGGCAGCCAATTCTCGACGACGACCTGGCCAACGTTTGGAAGCAAACGTTGGCTGCTCGCTACGGCGGGCATCACAACACGGCCAAGCACGCGCACGGGAAGATGCCTTTCTCGTCGCTGACTGGCTTGCCCGTGATCGACCCGCACTCGCGCTACGACGCGATCCTGGTTCGGGTGAACGATCGTTTTCAATGGCGAACCTGGCTGTGGCCGCACGATGCCGAAAGCCTGACGAAGAGCGGCGGCGAGCTCGACCGCTCCGTGCAAATGCCCGGTTGGGCCAACGTGTGGACCCGCCCGATCCAAAACCGCGTCGATATGTTGACCAGCGGCGTTAATTCGGAAGTTGGCGTGCGGGTGCTCGGCGAAGATCTAGACCAGGTGGTGCTCTTCTCGGAGGCCGTGGCTGAAGCGCTGCGGGAAGTTCCTGGCGCCGCGAACGTGATCGCCGATCCCATTCGCGGTAAAGGAACGCTGAACGTTCGTGCGAACGCTGAACGAGCGGCGGAGCATGGCGTGAATGTAGCGGAAATCGATGCCGTGATCGAAACCGCCTTGCGCGGAATGACGGTTGGAGTTGGGCCGAAAACGAACGAGAAAAGCGGCGTTCGAGTTGTATTTCGCGGGGGACTAGGTGGTGGACGGGACGATCTGACGTCATGCCTGGTCACCACCCGGAAGGCCACCGAAGTGGGGCAGGCCGGCGAGGTGAAACTGGTGCCGCTGCCCGACGTCGCCGACATTCGAATGATCGATGCGCCGGCGACGATCAAGAGCGATCAGGGCTTGCCCCGCAACTATGTGCGGTTGAATGTGCATGACCGCGACCCCGCGGCGTTTGTCGCCGACGCGCGGCAGCATGTGGAAAACGAAATTGAGCTGCCGCCGGGTATTCGCATTGAATGGACGGGCCAATATGAACACGCGGCTCGAACGCGGGCGACCATGCTCTGGCTGGTGCCGATTGTGGTTATCGCTATTTTCGGCATCCTGTACGTAGCGTATTTCGACCTTGTCGACGCTAGTCTGATGCTGCTGGCCGTGCCCGGCGCATTGGCCGGCGGTGTCCTATGCCAATGGATACTAGGCGTGCCGTTCTCGGTGGCCGTGGGCGTTGGTTACATCGCGTGCTTTGGCATGGCCGCCGCGACCAGCATGGTCATGCTCGTTTACCTGCGTGAGGCCGTTGCCAGCGCTGGCGGGCTTGGCGCGATGTCGCTTCAGCAACTCAGGGAAGCGGTGCTCAGCGGAGCCGTCCATCGGCTGCGGCCGAAGCTCCTCACTGAAGCGACGACGTTATTGAGTCTGGCTCCCATGCTGTGGAGTGGCGGGCCTGGAGCTGATGTCATTCGTCCCATGGCAGCGCCGGTCTTGGGTGGAATCCTGATTGCTGACGAAGTGGTCGATCTACTATTGCCTTTGGCCTTTTTTTATACTCAACGTGCAAGGTGGCTCGCGATTCACAACGAGTCGGCCAGCACCTCATCTGAGGAACCCAACGCATGATTCGCGGTTCACTTATCGCCGTATTGCTGGTGGCAGTCGTATTGTTGCAAGGCTGCGGCGGTGGAAAGAGCATTTCCGCTTTCAAGCCCTCGGCTCAATCGGGACGGCAAGCTCTCGAGACGGCCCTCAAGGCGTGGCAATCGGGCACTCCGTATGGTCCCATTACTTCCGGGAAGCCCGCCATTAGCGTTTTCGATTCGCGATGGCGCGATGGTGCCAAACTGGAGACGTTTGAAATTCTGGAAGAAACCCCTGGCGAACACCGGATGTTCAAGGTCAAGCTCAAGCTGGCCAATGCGCCCGAGGAAACCCAAACGTATCGCGTGGTCGGTATCGACCCCCTGAATATCTATAGCGAGGCCGACTACGCGCAAGCAACCGGCGAAGGCGCCGCTCCGCCACCAACCGTGCCCACGGTAACGCAGCCGCAGACACCGGATGAGTGAAACGCCAACGTAACGATAGTTGCGGCGTCACGGCCTTATCATTTTTCGAACGCTTCTTCTAAACGGCTGACCAATCGCTGCACGCGCTGGTCTAGCGCAGCCCACGGTGGCGAAAGCGATCGCCGTGGCCGGACGGGCGACTGCGACGCCTTTTCCTCAGGAGGAGCTGTGTCGGCCGGCGAGGAAGGCTTCCAAAGACTGGCCACTACCAATCCAATCCCCACCACGGCGAAAATCGCCGCCAGTTGGACGAGATCGGTCCGGCCCCAACCTGCGAAGATGGCGAGCGCTCCGGCGCACACCAACACGACCAAGCCGGATGCTTGCAGCAAGCCGACGGCGGGGTGATTCTCCCGCGAGGTCTGCGACTCGCGAGTCGAATCACTGACTTTGGACGAAGGCGCTGCGGCCAAAAGAGGACGCGTTGCGACGGGCGCGACTTGGGGCGGATTGTCGTTTCGCCGTCGCCAAGTTCGCACCGACGACAAGTCGCCGACGAGGCCAGCCCGCCGCAAAGTCCGTTCGGCGTGGCGCGTTGTCCCTTTGCTGGCTCGCATCGCGATGCTCCCTGCGCATAATCGCGCTGCATCGCTGTATCGGCCAATCGCGCCGCAAACTCGACCTAAACCGACAATATCTCAAGCCGCACTGCTGGCAGCGCCAGCGATATCGACACGGGCACACCGCCCGTGCGATTCGCGGCAAGTCTTGATGCGGTGTCGACAGGCTAAGTAGCGTCTGCTGCCATCGGGGCCGCGGCGGGAGGCGCAGCGGGTGGCGGCATCACGGGAGCAGCAGGCGGCGCAGGCTTGGCAGCCTTCTTCTTAGCCGCTTTCTTTTTCGGCGTGGCCTTCTTCATCGCCGGCATCTTGGCGGCGCCCTTCTTCTTAGCGCCCTTTTTTGGCGCTGCCTTTTTGGCCGCTCCCTTTTTTGCTTTCTTCTTGGGCGCTGCCTTTTTGGCTGCTTTTTTCTTTTTTGCCATGGTCTAAATCCTTCTGTGCGACAGATTCGGCCGTCGCGTTGGAATGGAATTGGTCGGTCCGAATACCGACAAAACTGGGAAAGCGTGGAATACCGTAATCCGACAATTCCTGGTAGCGGAATGTGATCGTTGTCCCTATCGCTGGTGGCGCGGCCCGCTCACGGTCGCTGAACCCGGTTCCTACCGAGAAGACTTTGCCATCGGCGAGCCGGACGGATAACGCACCCAGTCGCCCTTCGTGCCGGCCTTTGCCCGCCTCGTGACCGATGACGACCGCCTCTGCGTCGAGAAACGTTTTCACTTTCAACAGTGTTGACGAACGTCCCGCGACATATTTCGAACCGGGTTGGCGGAGCATTAACCCTTCGCCGCCGAGCGATTCGACGCGCCGCAATTCGTCTCGCAAATGATCGACGTCGCGGCACAGCTGATGTTCGAGCAAGCGGACCTGCGCGCTACGCCATGTTCGATGGGCATCTTTCAGAAAGGCGACGCGGTCTTCGAACTTGCCGCTGGACCCTGGTACATCGAAAACGAGAAAGCGAACCTGCTTCCAGTGGTCGCTCTTGTCTTGGCGACGAACGATGCTCACTGTGCGCTGGAACGCCTTGCGATCGATCCACAGCTCGCCGTCGAGCGGGAAATCAGGCAAGCCGTCGACAAACCAATCCGGCGCATGATAGAGATTGCCTTGGCGAGACAGAAATTGCTTTCCGTCCCAATACGCCCGCACGCCGTCGAGCTTTTCGCTGATCCACCAGCCCGCGAGATCAAGCGAGTTGTCCCAACTCTCGGCCAACAGAATCGGCGGGCCACTGGCGCCGTCACCGTCGTCTGAAGGAGCCTTCGCGGGTTTTTGCGGAAGTGCGCCGCCGAGGCGATCTTCTTCCGCCTGGTCACCGCGAAGTTTGCGCAGGTGTTTGCAGGTGCGGCGCTCGATGGCAGTCGATTGGTTTCGCCACGCGGGGCAAGTGCAAGAATAAACGCCGCCAACGTTTCGCAAGACATAGGGCTTGCTTCCGGAACCTTGCACCTCGACGCTCTCACCGTCGGCGATATCCGCCATAACGAACCCCACCACGTGGAGACCGACGATTCATCGAAGGCACCCCCGTCCCAAACGGGGCATCGTCGGCATAGCGGGTTATGATACGGATCGAGCGGAAAACAACAATTCTTTTCTTTGAAAAGTTTTGAAAAGAAGGCTCAGGCCAACGGCCAATCTTCGCGATCACTTCGCCTTGGCGTACACCTCGTTGGCGGCGGCGATCGACGCGCCATGTTGGAACTTCACGCCTTCGGCAGCCAACAACTGTTCCAGTGCGCCCAGGAACAACAGGACGTTGGCCTGTCGCGAGGCGTAGCCCATCAGGCCAACCCGCCACACTTTTCCCTTAAAAGCCCCTAATCCAGCACCGATTTCGATCCCGAACCGCTCCAAAAGTCCCTTGCGAATCTTGGCGTCGTCGACCCCTTCGGGGATTTTCACGGCGTTCAGTTGCGGCAGAATGTGCCCTTCCTGCGTCGCATAACCAATTCCAATGGCGGCAAGTCCGGCTCGGAGCGCCTGGTGATTTAGCGCGTGCCGGGCAAAGGCAGGTTCGAGCCCTTCTTCGAGCATGGCCCGAAGCGCTTCATGCAGCGCGTACGTCGCATTGATGGGGCCCGTATGGTGATAAACGCGATTTTGGCCCCAATAGTTGGCCAACATCGACACATCCAGGTACCACGACTGGACCTTGGTTTTTCGCTTCATAACGGTATCGATGGCTTTGGCGCTAAATGAAACGGGCGCCAACCCCGGCGGGCAGCCGAGGCACTTTTGCGTGCCGGAGTAGATCGCATCGATGCCCCAGGCATCTACCTCAACGGGGATGCCACCCAACGCGGTGACCGCATCGACCAAGAGCATGGCTCCCGATTCGCGGACCACCTTGGCGATTTCGGGAATCGGCTGCCAGGCCCCGGTGCTGGTTTCGGCCATCACGATCCCCACGACCTTGGGGCGGGCCGTGGCAATGGCTTGTTTGATGTCGTCGACGGTGAAAACTTCGCCCCACGGGCGTTCCGCTTTGTGGACTTTGGCGCCGGCCCGCTCGGCCACGTCGACCATTCGGCCGCCGAATACGCCATTGACGCACACTACCATCGAGTCGCCCGGCTCGATCAGGTTGACGACAGTCGCTTCCATCCCCGCCGAGCCCGTTCCGCTTACGGCGAACGTCATCTCGTTCTTCGTGCGGAATACCTCCCGCAGCATCTGCTGCAACTCGCTCATCACTTGCAGGTAGTAGGGGTCGAGGTGACCCACGGTCGGCTTGGCGAAGGCGGCCAGGACGCGTGGCGAAACATCGCTCGGGCCAGGCCCCATCAGGATGCGATTCGGAGGATTTACGGCAGGGGCGACGAGCGACACGGAGAGGACTCCCGGGCAAATTCTGTTGTCGAAAAACGCCACGATACCCGGGCAAGGCTCCAGGCTCCAGGCGTCAGGCTCCAGGGGTAGCCGCTGCGCGGCTACTGGGGCGTGATGCAGAACAGATCTTTTTCGCCGCGCAGGAATAGCTTTCCGTTGCTCACGGCGGCGGAACCGAACACTCGCTGGTCGAGCGGGTTTTCGGCCACCACTTGCAGCTTTTTCTTGCCGGGATCGATGACTTTGGTAACGCCCAGGTCGGAGGTAAACAGGACTTTTCCCGCAACGGTAATCGGCGAAGCGCTGTAGTGCGGACCTAGACGTTCCCGCCACAGAACCTTACCGGACTCGGCAACAAAGCTGGTCCCGATCCCCTCGTCGGAGACGACCAGCAGGCACTCGACTTCGGTCCCCTCGTCCGATTCCGATCGGCAGATGACCGGGGCCGGGACGTACGAGCAATTCCGCGTTGTTCGCCAGACGATGTGGGTATCGGTGACGTCGCCCGAGCCGGTCGGGTCGATGCACAAAACGTGATGCTCAGGGAATCCAGCCGTCAGGAACAAGTACTTGCCGTCGTCGACCATGGATGCGACGAACTGTTCCGTCGGCCCCTTCATCCGCCACAGTTCTTTGCCTGTCCGCGGATCGTAACTGGCGACCATTTTGGTCCCCGAGAGGATCATCTGGAGCCGCCCCGCGAACGTGCGGATGATCGGCGTTACGTAACTGCGGGTCTTGTTTTCCCGTTCGATTTTCCAAACTTCCTTTCCGGTGTCTTTTTCGATCGCCACGATGTACGAATCCCCGTCGTGGTCGCCGTTCACGATCAGCAAGTTTTCAAAGATCACCGGGCAACTGCAAAATCCGTGGACACTGGCGAAGCGTCCTGGCTTGACCATCCACTGCTCGTTCCCGTCCAAGTCGTACGCCGCGACCACCATGTTGCCAGGCGTTCGCTCGGTCGTGCTTGTGAAATCGGGCTCCAGAAATGCGACGTAAATTGATTTGCCGTCGGAGGCTGGCGTCGAAGACGCGAAACTATTTAGCTCGTGTTTCTTTTCTAACGGTGCCTTCAAGACCGTCTTCGACCACAGGGGTTTGCCTGAATCGACATCGAACGCCTGCAACACGCGTTCATCCGACTCGAGCAGGCAACTCGTCAGAAAGACTTTGCCACCAACGACTACCGGCGACGAATGGCCAACGCCAGGGACAGGCGTTTTCCACGTGATGCCTTCGCCGGTTAGTCCGTTCCACTTGAAGCCCTGCCACTGAGTTTCATTGCTGGTCCCATCGCCGCGAGGTCCTCGCCAGGCAGGCCAATCTTCGGCAGACGCGGTGAGCGGCAGAGCGCAGCAGAAAATCGCAACAACGGAAAGGCGAACCATGCGGCGGGGCTCCAAAAGGAGTGACGGGGCGGGACTTCAAGTCTACCAACGCCCTTGCGACACAAGCAATTGAGGGCTGGCAAATCTCGCCAATTTGGGCGGCCAGAGCGCGGTATCCACCGCAATCGACTAAGCTTGGATCGGCAGGTCGTAGCCGAATTCAATCAGGAATTGCAATGATGACACGTCTTGTTCGCTACGCGACTCTAGTTGTGATCACCATTGGCTCGTTGGTCGCATCAGCACAAGATTCCAAGCCATCTGCTTACGAAACCAAGGCCGATATTCTCTACCGCTCAGACGAAGACCTTACGGACTACGCCCGTAAGCGTTGCCTGCTCGATGTCTATTACCCCAAAGAGGCTAAGGACTTTGCGACGGTGGTCTGGTTTCACGGTGGCGGCTTGACCGGCGGCAATAAGGAAATCCCGCGAACCTTGCGAGAAAAGGGGATCGCCGTCGTGGGCGCGACCTATCGGCTGAATCCGCACGTCAAGTCGCCCGAGTACGTCGAGGATGCTGCCGCGGCCGTTGCCTGGACGTTTCAAAATATCGAGCGCCTCGGCGGTTCCAAAGAGAAGATTTACGTGGCTGGAATGTCCGCAGGCGGTTATTTGTCGGCCATGCTGGGGCTGGACAGAAAGTGGCTGGCAAAGCACGATATCGACGCCAACGACCTGGCGGGGTTGATTCCGGTTAGCGGCCAGGCCATCACGCACTTCACCATCCGTGCCGAACGCGGCCTTAGCGACCGCACGCCGGTAGTCGATGAGATGGCGCCGTTGTTTCATGTTCGTAAGGATGCGCCACCCATGCTGTTGATTACGGGCGACCGTGAACTGGAGATACTGGGTCGCTACGAAGAAAACGCCTACCTGGCGCGGATGATGAAATTGGCGGGTCACAAAGAGACGACGCTGTTCGAACTCGAAGGGTTCAACCACGGCGAAGTGATGGAGCCGGCTCTGCCCCTGCTATTGCGGTTTGTGCGAGGGCAGAAACCTGAGCCCAGTTCGCCCTAGTTACTAGCAGAGAGTCGGCATTACCGCACCGTGGAGTCGCGTCCCCCAGCGCCGCTGGTTACTATGGGCGAATCCAGCCAGAGTGCCCCGCCTTCCCCTCCTGCCCTGCCCTTCGGAGAGACAACATGACGTTGACGATTCGTGCCGCCACTGCTGGACTTATTGTCTGGATGATGGCCTGCACGTGCTGCTCTACTTGGGCTGATGGACCGGCGACGGGGAACCACTTCGAGGGGATCGATTTCAAACACGATTGGCCCTGGTGGCGCGGTCCCAATTTGGATGGTGCGGCCGTCGATGGCTCTTTGCCTCCGCTGCGCTGGAGCGAGAAAGAAAACGTCGCCTGGAGCGTTCCGATCGTGGGTCGCGGACACGGGTCGCCTACCGTCGTAGGCGATCACGTCTACATCATCACGGCTGATTTGGGTGCCCAAGTGCAGGCGCTTGAATGTTACGACCGTAAGACGGGGAAGAACCTTTGGAAGGCTCCCGTCCACGAGGGTAATTTCCAGTCGGGCGAAAATGGCAAGAGTTCGCACGCGTCGACCAGCCCCGCCTGTGATGGGAAGCGAATCTTCGTCAGCTTGGTAAACAACAACGCAGCCTGGGCCACCGCTTTCACCCGCGATGGCAAACAGATCTGGCAAACCAAGGTGGGCGGATTTGTGAACCACCAAGGGTACGGCGCCTCGCCGCTGCTGTGGGGCCCGC
This sequence comes from uncultured Pirellulaceae bacterium, assembly GCA_964636985.1. GTDB lineage: Bacteria > Planctomycetota > Planctomycetia > Pirellulales > Pirellulaceae > CAZWSX01. The sequence continues at coordinate 17,428 of CAZWSX010000039.1, forward strand.
TCGTCATCGTCAATGCCGACAACAAAGGGGGCGGCTCGATGTGCGGCCTCGACAGGGCTACCGGCAAGGAAGTGTGGCACGTCGATCGTCCCAAGAAGCCGAATTACCCATCGCCCGTGATTCACCACATTGGCGGCAAGGATCAACTCATCATGACCGGTTGCGACATGGTCAGTTCTTTCGACCCGCTTTCGGGTTCGACCCTCTGGGAACATGAAGGAGCGACCACCGAATGCGTCATCTCGACAGTCACCGACGGCGTGCGAATCTTCACCAGCGGCGGCTATCCGAAGAACCACGTCTCGGCGATGCGAGCGGACGGTTCAGGCATCGTCGATTGGGAAAACAACTCGCGCGTGTATGTTCCGTCGATGATCTGCCACGACGGCTATCTCTATGGAGTGCTTGATGCTGGCGTGGCCGTGTGCTGGAAGAGTGATACCGGTGCCGAAGCCTGGAAAGGCCGGTTGAACGGCACGTTTTCCAGCTCGCTTGTTCGCGTCGGAGAATACTTGATGGCAACCAACGAGGAAGGGAATACCTTCGTCTTCAAGGCCAATCCGAAAAAGTACGAAGCTGTCGGGCAGAACAAATTGGGGGACGAAACGTTCTCCACGCCCGTCGTCGTTGATGGGCAGATCTTTCATCGTTACGTCAAAATGATTAACGGCCAACGTCAAGAGTTCCTGGCTTGCATCGCCGCTCCGAAGTAGTCCGACGAGCCTTCATTGACATAAGATTTTTCAGAACTTCCTTTCCAACACCTGGTGTTCTTCTATGAGTTTTTCATTCCTCTCCCGTGCTGCGGCCATCATTGGCTTGCTGGCCATGATTGGTTCGCCCGTTTTTGCCCAAAGCGCGGCCGATCACATTGTCTACCAAGGCAAAGAAGGCCAAGGCAAAGGGAAGCACATCGTCTTTCTTTCGGGCGACGAAGAGTATCGCTCGGAAGAAGGCCTGCCGATGCTGGCCAAGATTCTGAGCCAACGACACGGCTTCAAGTGCACGGTGCTTTTCTCGGTCGACAAGGAAGGGAAGATCAACCCCGAGAAAGGGGAGAGCCTGTCGCATCCGGAAGCTCTCGACTCGGCCGACGCGATCGTGATGCTCCTCCGCTTTCGTCACTGGGATGCCGACACGATGAAGCGGTTCGACGCCCTCGTGAAAAAAGGAACGCCCATTATCGCTTTGCGAACCAGCACGCATGCGTTCGCCGGCGTACAAGGCGATTTTTCCAGCTACGACAAGTTCGGCGAGAATGTCCTCGGCGAGGAGTGGGTCAGCCACTGGGGAGGCCATAAAAGCGAAGCCACCAAGGGAGTGATCGAACCGGAAAACAAAGACCATCCGGTCCTCCGCGGCATCACCGAGATCTTCGGCGACACCGACGTCTATGAAGCCTATCCGCCCGCGGATGCGAAGATCCTGGTCCGTGGCGCCGTCCTTAAAGGGATGAAACCCGATGCGCCACTGGCCGACTACAAAAAGAAACGCGCCAGCGACGGCCAAGAACAAGGCGTCAACAGCCCCATGATGCCAGTCGCCTGGGCTCGCGAGTATAAGCACGATAACGGCAAAACGAGCCGCATCTTGTGCACGACCATGGGCGCCGCCACCGACCTGCAAAACGAAGGCTTGCGCCGTCTGGTTGTAAACAGCGTCTATTGGGGCCTCGGCATGGACGTGCCTGCCAAGGCGAATGTCGAGTACGTCGATCCGTTCTACCCCACCGATTACGGTTTCGGCTCGTACCGCAAAGGGATCGTTCCGGCCGACCATGAACTCGGGAAGTCGTTGCCTGCGCCAGGAAAGAAGTAAACATAGAGAAGTAACAATTCAGCGAAAGGTCTTTCGATGCTTCGTTCCTTGTGCTTGGCCTTCGGATTGATTGTGACGTTAGCGCTCTTGAGTACCGCGGCCCAGCCCCTGCCGCGCGCCACTCCGGAGGACACCGGCGTGTCGTCGGCAGGCATTCTCGACTTCGTCGAGGCAGTCGACCGCGACGTCGATAGCCTCCACAGCGTGATGATTCTTCGTAGTGGCAAGGTCATTGCCGAAGGGTGGTGGACGCCTTATCAACCGCAATCGCCGCACATGCTCTTCTCGTTGAGCAAAAGCTTCACCTCAACGGCGGTTGGATTCGCCGTAAGTGAAGGGAAGTTGAGCGTCGACGATCCGGTGATCAAGTTTTTCCCCGAGTACACGCCGGAGAAACCCAGCGACAACCTCAAAGCGATGCGGGTGAGCGACATCCTGCGAATGGCGACCGGACACGTGGCCGAGCCGTCACGGAACCCAACTTCTCCGTGGGTCAAGCAGTTTTTGGATCAACCGGTAGTCTTCAAGCCGGGCACGCACTTTCTGTACAACACGCCTGCTACCTACATGCAGTCGGCGATCGTCCAGAAAGTAACTGGCGAGAAACTGATCGATTATCTTCGCCCCCGGTTGTTCGAACCGCTCGGCATCGAGAACCCAACCTGGGAAGAATGTCCGCAAGGAATCAACACGGGCGGTTACGGGCTCAAGGTGAAGACTGAAGACATCGCCAAGTTCGGGCAGATGTATTTGCAAAACGGCATCTACAACAACAAGCAGGCTGTTCCGGCAAAATGGGTGAGCGAAGCGACATCGTTCCGCGTCTCCAACGGCAGCAATCCCGAAAGCGACTGGGACCAGGGTTATGGCTACCAGTTTTGGCGATGCCGCCACGGCGGCTTCCGTGGCGATGGAGCTTTCGGCCAATACTGTGTCGTGCTTCCAGGGCAGCAAATGGTGATCGCCATTACATCGGGCCTGGGCGACATGCAAAAGGTCCTCAACGTCGCCTACGACAAGCTCTTGCCGGCGGTCTCGCCGGGCGTCTCTATTCCAGCTAACGCCGAGGCACACAACAAGCTAACTGCGAAACTGAAAGGTTTGACGATCAAGCCCGTTGCCGGTTCCGGAAAAGCCGGCGACGTTGTGGGCAAGAAGTACGTCTTCGCCGATAACGACGAGAAGTGGCAATCGCTCAAGTTGGAGCGAGGCGCCAGCGATGGAGAAGTCTCGCTCGTGGTTGAGGCCAAGGGAACGCAGGGAAAAATCGTTTGCCCCAGGGGCCAATGGAAGCGGGCCGAGTCGGGTTGGCTTTCGCGCGGCGCCAGCCCCGGCGAGGCCAGCGGCCCCGTTGCTGGAACCGGCGCTTGGACGGCGGACAATGTCTACACGGCAAAGGTTTGCTACTACGAAACGCCGTTTATTGCCACCCACAAGTTGACGTTTAGCGATAACACGGTGGCGGTAGAGATCTCTCAGAATCTAGCTTTTGGTCCGAGCAAGCCGGTGACACTAACGGGGAAGGCGGAGTAGTCTCACACGAAGACACGAAGGCACGAAGGGAAGGACGGACGTTTAAGCCCGTCAATTTACGACGCGTTTGATACCGTCCTTAAGGAGTGATTCTCCGAAATTGATGAGTAGGCCAAGGCGGCAATTGCTAAGTCTGAGGTACGTCAGCAGTTGTTTGTAGTGGACCTTTGCCAGTGCTTCGACTGATTTCAGTTCGACGATGAAGCAGTCGTTGATAACGAGGTCGGCGCGAAATCCGACCTCAAAGCATATGCCTTCGTACTGAATAGGAATCGCTTCTTATCGCTCGACACGATAGCCGCGCTCGACGAGTTTCCGTTCGAGCAGCACGCCGTAAACCGACTCAAGCAACCCCGGTCCCAGGGCCATATGAATTTTCATGGCAGAATCCACGACATCGGTCGCGATTCGCTCAAGTTCTTCGGTCATACTGCCCTCCCTGCCAAGCAGAAACAGGAATGCCGTAACAAAAAGAAACAATCATCTCCTACTCCTTCCCCCTTCGTGCCTTAGTGTCTTTGTGTGAGACACGCTCCCCAGAGCAGAACAAACGGCACGGGCGCGCGAGCCAACTCTCATCTGGCCCATCGTTTCATCTCCCGGTAAACTAACGGGCTTTTGGGCGTTAGTCCAAGCCTCGCAAAGGTTTCCGGCGAACCGGCATCGGTTCCCACAAGTCCTTTGGAGGTGCCCTAAGGGGGCCGAAGGTCGTGCCCCTGAGTTGTTTTTGCCTTTTGCCCGCTGAGTTGGGGAAGCCGTCAGGCCATGAAGACCGACGAAATTCGCGAAAAATATCTGGCGTTCTTTGAGTCCAAAGGCCACACCCGCAAGCCCAGCGACGTGCTGGTGCCGACGTGGGATCCCTCGGTGCTGTTCACCCCGGCCGGGATGAACCAATTCAAGGATCACTTCCTCGGTAAGGTGAAGCTCGATTTCACCCGCGCTACCACCTCGCAGAAGTGCCTCCGCACTGGCGATATCGATAACGTTGGGCGCACTGCGTACCACCACACGTTCTTTGAGATGCTGGGGAACTTCAGCTTCGGCGACTACTTCAAGAAGGAAGCGATCGCCTGGGCCTGGGAATTTCTCACCGACAAAAAGTGGATGGGTCTCGACGGCAATCGCTTGACCGTGACGGTTTACCTGGACGACGACGAAGCCTCAGAGATCTGGAACAAAGACATCGGCCTGCCGCTATCCCGCATCGAACGAATGGGCGAAGACGACAACTTCTGGCCGGCGGGCGCTCCGACGAACGGCCCCGACGGCGTTTGCGGCCCGTGCAGCGAAATCTACTACGACACGGGCGTCGGCAAGCCGGTCGAAATCTGGAATCTCGTCTTCACGCAGTTCAACCGCGTGGGCAATCCGCCCGACAATTTGCGTCCGCTGCCGAGCAAGAACATCGATACCGGGATGGGACTCGAGCGGATCGCCGCCGTGATGCAGGGGCAAACGACGAACTATCACATCGATATCCTGCGGCCGATTGTCGAAGCCGCTGCCGAAGTCTGTGGAACCAAGTACGACCCGGCCAGTGACAACGGCCGCCGCTTGCGCCGTATCACGGACCACGTTCGCGCGTGCACGTTCGCGATCCATGAGCACGTGGTGCCAGGGCCGAACAAGCAAAAGTATGTGATCCGTCGTTTGCTCCGGCGAGCGGTACTCGATGGCCACCAAATGGGGCTGCGCCAGCCTTTCCTGCATCTGCTGGTGCCCAAGGTTGCGGAGATGATGAAGGCGGCCTACCCGGAACTCAAGGAAACGACCACGCGCGTCGCCAATACCATCAAGGCGGAGGAAGAAAACTTCCTCGGCACCATCGACGGCGGTTTGGCAAAGATCGAACGTGCCTTCGCCGACATGAAGTCGAGCGGCAAGACAATTGTCCCTGGCAATGTCGGCTTCGACCTCTACACCACCAGCGGCTTGCCACCGGAATTGGTCGAGAACATGGCCGGCGAGCACGACTATACGTTCGACTGGACTGGGTTCCGTCACGAGATGGAAGAACACGGCAAGACCTCGGGCAAGATCGCCGACGTCGTTTTCAAAACGGGTCCAATCGAGTCCCTGAAGCGTTCGCTCAAGCAAACCGAGTTCGTCGGCTACGACGCGATCGAGTGCGCCGCGACCATCAAGGGGATCGTCGCAATCCTCGGCGACGAGGAGACGCTTTGCGATACGCTGTCCCTTTCGGAAACGCCGGACCTGGTCAAAGTGGTCCTCGACAAGACCCCGTTCTACGCCGAGTCGGGCGGTCAGGTGGGCGATACAGGGGTAATCACCGGCAACGGTTTCAAATTCGAAGTTGTCGACACTCACAAAGATGCCGACCTTGTTGTCCACTTGGGCAAGCTGGTCGAAGGCAAGCTAACCAGCGGTGCGGCATGCACGGCCAAAGTCGATCCTTCGCGGCGACAAGCAATTCGCCGTGCTCACTCGGCAACGCACATCCTGCACTACGCGCTGCAAAAGAACCTCGGCAAGCACGCCCAGCAACAAGGTTCGAAGGTCGAAGCCGATCATTTGCGGTTCGACTTCACCAACCAAGAGCCGGTTAAGCACGAGCTCGTCCAAGCGATCGAGCGCGATGTCGCTACCCGCGTATCCGCGAAGGAGCCGGTGAACTGGAAGCTCGTCGGTCTGGCCGAAGCTCGCGCTGCCGGCGCCATGATGCTGTTCGGCGAAAAGTATCCCGATCCCGTTCGGATGGTCAGCATGGGCGAGTTCAGCCGCGAACTATGCGGTGGGACCCACTTGACCAACACTGGCGAAGTGGAAGCGTTTGAAATTGTCGCTGAGGAAGGCGTTTCTTCGGGAACTCGTCGCATCACCGCACTCACCGGCGAACGTGCCCGCGAGTTCGTTGCCAAAACCAAGGAAGCGGTTGATGCAGCCGCGAAGTCGCTTGAAGTCGGTATCGCTGATGTTGTCGAAGGGGCCAAGCGGTTAGTTCAATACGCCCGCGATTTGAAGAAGCAAATTGGCGGCGGCCCCAAGGCGAGCCTTGAAAAGCTCACCAGTAAGGCCGGCGGCGCGCTTGGCCATGTCGAGCTCAAGGCGATCCTCCGCGACGCCGCGCGACTGCTGAACGTTTCGCCGTTCGATGTGCCTTCCCGCCTGGTCTCGCAGCAAGCGGAAATCGAGTCGCTTAAGAAGGAACTTGCCGGGCTCGAAAAGCTAGGCGATATCTCAGCCGACTCGCTGTTGGCTGATGCGACAACGTTGGGAACGACGAAACTCATCGCCGTGGCGACGCCGGGTGCGAACACAAACCTGATGCGGCAGTGGATCGACCAGATCCGGAAGAAGACGCCGTCGTCGGCAGTGCTGCTGGTGGCGTCGCAAGGCGAAGACAAGGTGACGCTGATCGCGGGCCTTTCAAAGGATCTCGTCGACCGCGGCCTAAGCGCGGGCAACTGGGTCAAGGAAGTCGCCACGATTGTGGGCGGTAGCGGCGGCGGCAAGCCTGACCTGGCCCAGGCGGGTGGCAAAGATCCGAGCAAAGTGAACGATGCAATTTCCAAAGGGCTAACCGTGGCCAAGAATTGGCTGGCGAGCTAGAACGATGCGGTCCTATTTTCTGTTAATTCGATGTGGGTTGCTACTGCCGCTTTGCATCGCAGTTGCAAGCTGGGGCTGCACACCGAGTCCGTCCGTTCCTGCGCCGGTAGCTCCCCCTGCGGCCAATTCGGCGGCGGTTCCCGCCGCGAAGGAAGAGCCAGCGGCCCGAACGGTCAAGCTGGTCGTCGACTTCGGCGAGGGAGTGGAGCGCACTTACGACTCGGTCGCTTGGGTGGAAGGTGACTCCGTTTTAAGTCTGCTTGATCGGCTGAAATCGCATTCGGAGCCGCTTACCTATGCCGTTTCCGGTAATGGCGACGCGGCTTTTGTTTCGCAAATTGACGATGTGAAAAACCAGGGAACTGGTTCCGATAAGAAGAACTGGTTGTTTTGGGTGAATGGCAAGTTCGCCGATCGCAGCGCGGGGATCTACAAGATCCAACCAGGCGACGAGGTTGCTTGGAAGTTCACGCAATGGCCGGTAAAATGACAGTTCATTGATCGAAGTTTGCCTGTTTGATACGAGGCCTAGGGATTGCTATGTCGGACCGCACGAAGCTTGCTCGCACTATTCTGATGTTCTGCGGTCTGGTGGCCGTTGGTGTTGCGGGGCGCGTGTTGCCACACGCTCCCAATTTCACTCCCGTCGCCGCGGCAGCATTGTTTGCGGGCTTCTTTTTTCAGAATCGCCTTGTTGCCGTCGCCGTACCGATCACGGCAATGGCGATCAGTGATGTCTTCTGGCTAGGCAGCCACGACTTTCGCGTGATGGCGGTGGTTTACAGCGCGATAGCGTTTCCAGTTCTCCTTACCCGTTTCACTCGGGAAGGCTCGTGGCAGGGAGCCCGCGTTTTGGGCTCGGCATCGGTGGCCTCGATTGTCTTCTTCCTGGCGAGCAACTTCGCCGTTTGGGCGTGGTCGAACATCTATGCATCGAACTGGTCAGGTCTCGTGAATTGCTACGCCGCTGCATTGCCTTTCTTCAAATACACTCTCGCGGGCGACTTGGTGTGGTCGATCAGCTTCTTCGGCGCGTACGCCCTGGCGGTCGCCGTGCAACATCATCGCGAGCCGGCGGTGCAAATCGGTCTTCGCTAGTTCGCCCTGATTGGAACGGCAATGGTTACGCGTTGGGCGGTGCTGTCTTTACTCTTGGGGAGCATTGTCTTTCATCCCCAGCGGTCCGATGCGGATGAGCCTGCGGCCGCGCACGCGGGCATTGCCTGGAACGATTCTCGCTTTGTCGGCTGGGCCAGCGGCGTCAAGGAACTGATCCGCGGTCCTCAAGACATTGCCAAACCAAACGGCCCCAAGGCCTTCTTTGGCGTAGCCGAAAACGCTCTCGGCGCGGCTGGAAGTGCCAGCGATCACAACAAGCCCGATCGTTGCGTGGTGAGCTTAGGCGACGGCGGCTCGATCACGGTTGGTTTCGACGTGCCGTTTCGCGATGGCGATGGGGCTGACTTCGTTGTGTTCGAAAACGGCTTTTCTCAAGACGCGACACAACCGAGTGGGTTCTTCGAGCTGGCCTTCGTGGAAGTCAGCTCCGATGGGGAACATTTCGTGCGTTTCCCGGCCGTCTCCGAGACGCAAACCGAGGCGCAGATTGGAGCCTACGAACCGCTCGATAGCTCCCAGCTGAAAAATCTGGCCGGGGTCCACACCGCCGGGCTGGGAACACCCTTCGATCTTGCTGATCTCAAGGGTATTGAAGGAGCGGATAAGCTCGACCTGCAGAGCATTCGCTATGTGCGGATTGTCGACGTGGTCGGCTTGATCGACGCCAAGCTCGGGTCGCGGGACAGCAAGGGACGCGTAGTCAACGATCCGTACCCGACCGATTCCAGCGGGGGCGGGTTCGATCTCGACGCGATTGGGATCTTCTACCGGTAAGCGATTACAAACGTCCGGCGAAACGGGAACAGGACCTTTCCATCGGCTCGTAGCGAATAGGCCGCGGCGACGCGGCGATGCAACTCGGCGAGGAACGCTTTTCGGCCTTCTTCGGTGTCCAATGCCGCCAGAAACGGACGCAGCCCTGTGCTGGCAATCCATTCGACCACGGCGCTGCGCGATGGGAGCACGTGCTGATAGTCGGTCTCCCAGAGATCGAGTTCCGATGCCAAGTCGACGAGCGCATCGTAGTAGAACGCTGGGCTCTCCATCGTGTGCGCTTTCCGCGGAGCATCCATCCGGTCGTTCCAAGGGGCTTCGCGAGAAACGTCGTAGATCAGCGTACGAATCGTTGCAAAGGTCGCGCTTGGAATCTGAAACGCAAACGCTCCGCCTGGAGCGACCAGCGAGACAAGGCGTCGCACTAACGTCTTGTGGTCAGGCAGCCATTGCAGCGTCGCATTCGAGAAGATCAGATCGAACGACTGCGCCGGCTGCCACGAAGCAATGTCGGCCAGCAGCCACTCTTGATCGGGATACGACTCCACCGCCGCGTTGAGCATCTCGGGCGAGTTATCGACGCCTAGCACCCGCGCTTCCGGCCAACGTTGTCGCAGGATTTGCGTGCTGTTGCCGGGGCCACAGCCGAGATCGACAATTTGCGCCGGATGTTCCAGTTTGATCCTGGCGGCGAGGTCGGCCGAGGGGCGAGTGCGTTCGTCCGCGAACTTCATGTAATGAGAGGGGTCCCAAGCCATGATGCATAGCCTTCCTGCGATTACTTCTTTCGTCGATTCGCCAATTCCGTATTCAAACGGTTTGCCACGGCGGTTTTTCCATGCTGTGTCGCAACATCCAGCGCAGTGAGACCTTGGTCGTCTTTGGCGTGAATGTCAGCGCCCGCTTCGATGAGTATTTCGACGGTCTTGGACGACGTATTTCTCTCAGCCGCCAAGTGCAGCGGCGTTCTGCCCATACGGCCGCGCGCATTGACGTTTGCGCCGCGCTCCAGCAGCCATCTGGCGATGTCGAGCGACGCAGTATTGGCGGCGCCATGCAGCGAGGTTCCCTCGCCCTTCCATGCGATGGCATCTATCGCAAAGCCTTTTTCCAGAAACAACGTGGCGAGCGCGAGTCCATCGTCGATGCTGCGACCACGATGCGATAGCGCTTCGACAAAGGCGAAGCCCGTCATGGTCGCCCCGCGATCGATCAAGTGCCGGCACAGCGAGAGGTTTCCCCCGGTGTGAGCAGCCATTTCGAGCGGCGTCACTGCGAGTGGACCGTAGAACTTTGCTTTGGCATCAACTTGGGCGCCGTTTTCGATCAGAAGTTTCCCTACCTCCAAAAACTGTTTTTCTTTCGCAGGCACCTCTCTTGCCAACGCCGACATGCAGCAGCAGTGCAGCGGCGTGAAGTCCTGATAGTGCCTGGTGCCCATTGACGCTATTGCAGTAGCGCGCTGGCGGGCTTGCTTTAGAAGTCTTGCAACCAAATTGGAGTCGCCGATTGCGGCGGCCGCAAAGATATCCAGTTCGGCTCCGGCTGCTACGAATCGTTCGACAATCGCCTGGCAGCCATCACGGGCGGCTTCGAAGAGCGAAAGGCGGTCCGGATGGACCCCCTTTCTCAACAGGAAATCGACGATTTCGACGTGGCCTTCATGTTTTGGTGCTGTGTTGTAGTTTTGCGCTGCGATGGCCAATAGCGATTGCGGCGGCACCTTGCCTTGAGGGAGAAGCGTTTTCACCCTCTCAAGGTCCCCGGCTTTGATCGCCGCGCGCAATGAGTCTTTGCTGCGAGGCTTATCCTCAGAGCGATTGGCACTCGCGCACCGCCGGCAGGTTTGCGCGCGTCCGTCGCGACTCTTTGTCGCGCGATTAAAGGCGGACAACGGGAGAAGGCTCCCGCAGGAAGAGCATTTCTTGTAAGACTGTTGGACGGGGGCAGCCATCCAACCATGTTAGCCGCAGTCGGTGGCCTGGCATCTAGGGCTTCTCGGATTCTGGCGGCGCATCCGTAGCCATCGGCTTGAGAAGGCCTTTCGGTCCAACCGTCACCGCGAGATGCAGCCAGCGGCCTGCTTTTGGGACGAAACCAAGTCGAGTCCAACGTCTTCGGCGACGATGCCGTCGGCGGTGGAGGGGGATTTCCACCGCATCCAACCAGCGCTGCCGCTAACAACACGATCGACAACGTTTGCAGGGTCGTGCGCATGGAGAGAATCTCTTCGCTAAGTGGCTGAATGCTGTGGTGCTAAGATGCCGCGCTTGCGGCTTTGCGATCGGCGACCGGTTTTGTCTCAAGCTGAGCCGTCGCCTTCCACGCTTCCACCGTCACGGGAATGCATTTGAAAGCGGGGGTCTTGCTGGCCGGGTCGATGCTGCGAGGGACCAGCACATTGGACTCGGGATAGTACGTCGCGCAGTTGCCTGCGCGGATTTCGGGGTACGATCGCACTAGGATCTTGTGCATGACCCCGGTTTCGCTCGTGATGGTCACGAGTTGGTCTTCTTTAAGGTTCCTAGCGGCGATGTCGTCGGGGTGCATCAGGATCACATCGCGGCGATCTTGGCCGCGATAAAGATCGTAGTTTTCGTAGACCACCGTATTGAATTGCCCTTCGCTGCGGATCGTCATCATCCGCAGTTCATTGGGACAGCCGTAGATGAGGGGCAGCTTGTGAACAAAGAGCTTGGCCTTGCCGTTGTCCGTGGGGAACTTCGGTTTGTGAAAAGTTCGCCCGTCGATTTGGAACTCTTTCTTCGTCTTATCGATATCGCTGATTTGCTCGAAGCCCGGGACCACTTTGGCGATCGCCTCGCGGATTTTGCCGGTGTTCTGCATACTCTGCCAATCGACCGGGCCTTGGCCCAGCGTTCCTTGGGCGATCGTCGCGATCACTTCGACTTCGGACTTTGGCCCAGCCAGTCGCTGCGGCCCGCCATCGGAGAGCCGCACGTAGTTGAACATCGATTCCTGCGTGGTCGGCTGCGGTTCTTCGTCGCGAGCGAGCACCGGCAGGATGATCGTCTCTTTCGCCAGACCATTGGCGTGGCCGGTGTTGAGCGTGGTGTTCATCATTACCAGCAGGTCGAGCTTCGATAGCGACTCGTCGGCGTAGACGGCATCGGGATTGGAGCCGTACAAGTTGCCGCCGAGGCACAGGCCGAACTTCAGTCGCCCGTCACGGGCCTGGTCCATGCACGCCAGCGTGTCGAGGCCGGCCGTTGTTGGCAGTTTCACTTGGAATTCACGCTCGAGCGCGTCGAAGATGGCGTCTTTGAGTTTCGGCGTGACGCCCATGCTGCCGATGCCTTGAACGTTGGAGTGGCCGCGAATCGGCATCAGGCCGGCATTCGGCCGGCCCACCATTCCACGCATCAAAGCGAGATTGACAATCGCCTGGACGTTTTGCACGCCGTGCGCGTGGTGGGTGATCCCCATCGTCCAACTGAAGATGACGTTCTTCGCCTTGGCATACTTCTCGGCGATGAGATTGATTTGCTGGACGTCGACGCCACTCTTTTCGACGATTTCATCCCAAGACAAGGCTCGCACCGCGGCGATCCACTCGTCGTAGCCATCGGTGTGCTCGCGGAGGAACGCCTCGTCGCTGGCTTTCATCTCGTCGATGCGTTTGGCGACTCCGGTGAGCAGAGCCAGGTCCCCGCCGATGTGAGGTTGTACATAAGCCGTAGCGATCTTGGTCCCGAACAACATGCTCCACGGGCTGCTGGGAACTTTGAAATTGACCAGTCCCACTTCGACCATCGTGTTGATAACCACCACCTCGCCGCCACGATTGCGGATGTGCATCAGCGTGCTCATCAATCGCGGGTGGTTGCTGGGAGGATTGCCCCCAATCACGAAAACGAGGTCGGCGTGCTCCACGTCCTCAAGAAGGATCGTGGCGGTGCCCGTGCCGAGTGACGATTGCAGACCGACGCCGCTCGCTTGATGGCAATAGAAACTGCAGTTGTTGACGTTGTTTGTTCCGTACAGCCGAGCGAAGAGCTGCAGCAGGAACCCAGCTTCGTTCGAGCTTCGCCCGCTGAAGTACCAGAAGGTCTCGTTAGCGGTGAGCGTTTTGAGCTTGCCGATGATTTTGGCGAAGGCCTCGTCCCACGTGATCGGCTCGTAGTACTGCGAGCCTTGCCGGTACAAAACGGGTTCCACCAACCGGCCGCAATGCTCCATGTCGTAGGGACTGAACTTGCGCAGTTGCGGGATGCTGTAGGTGCTCCAGAAGTCGGGCTTGATTCCGCCTTGCATGTCGGCGGCCATCGCTTGCAGCGACTTTTTGCAGACTTCGGGGAAGTTGCCGGCCTCGTTGACCATACCCCCGCGTTGCCCACCCATGCCTAGAGCGCAGGTTTTGCAAGCGTTGCGGCTGCGCATCGCTTGCCAGAGCTTCAGGACTCCGCCGACCTCGCGCGATTTGCGGAGTGTGTACCAGATTGCCTGCCAGCCGCCGCCCGATTTGAGCCGTTTCATGGAAAGAACGTGTGGAGAGCCAAGAATCGGAAACCCTGATTATAGCTCCGATTGCCGTCGTTTCGCGATGGCACTCTCGACTCGCTGTGGCCCGCTTTGCTTTATTGTGCCACGGTCGCAACCGGTCCTCGCGGCCAGGTGATCAGGCGGCGCTTCGAGTCGGGCTTGGCTTCATGCAATTTCTGTCCGACAGCTGCACGCAATTGCCACAGCGTTTGCGGTGTGAGTCCCGTGTAGGCGATGCGTCCCGCGTCGTCCGCGCCGCCAACGGTGGTTCCTTCGCGCTGGCCGCGCAGCTTGAGCAAATCGGCGACTTGCCGGCCCAGGTCGTCGCGCGTTACGCCCTTGTTCTGCAGCAGCCACATCGTGAGATACTCGACGTCCTGCTGGCCGCGCAGGTAACTCTTCAAGCGAATCGATGGCATCGGGCCGCTCAACTGGAGTGGTTCTCCGGGATAGAAGAGCGATGTCTCTTCTGCTTTCTGCCAGGCGTCGTTGGTGCCAATCGTTTGCCAAGGCAATACGCCATCGGCACCAAGTCGCCAGGCGTCGACGCACCACACAGCCCCTTGCACGTTGCTGGCGTCGGGATGATTGGCCGTTCCGTAGACCGCCACAACCTGGTTGAATCGCTCTGCGCGGTCTTGCACCATGTGGCGATATTGCAGGAAGGGTCCGCCCGCCACGACGTTGTAGCCGAGCGTGCTGTCGAGCCCATCGCGCTGCCACTGTGGGCGGGAAATATCACAGCGGTACAAAATGTTGGCCGGCGCCTGCTTGGGCGGGAGTGATTTTTCGGCTGCGGTGTGCCCTTCGCGCCAAGCTTCGCCGAAGAACCGTAGCGCCCAGTAGTCTTGCCAGTGCGAAGGCTCATCGAGCAGCCAGGGAGAACTGCCGCGCGACCATCCGCGCTCTTTGAAGTTGTTCTTGTTATTCAAAAAAACGTGAAAGAGCGTATCGTTCCACTTTTGCGCCGCCAGGTGCTTGGTGAACTGCCGCGAGATATCGACGAAACGCTCTCGATACTTCGCCGTGAAGCCTTCGTCGGCCCAGTAACTGCCGTTGTAGTGCGCGTCGATCTTCAGCGGCCAATTCTCGTGCATCGGCAGGTAGAAGCCATCGACGGGGACACCGGAGCGTGGCAGATCCTTGAATGCCCGCCCGTCGAGCAGCGGGCCGAAGCGGCGGTCCCAATCCGCAAAGTCAACCTGCACGCCGTTCAGGTGCGGAGCGCAGCCGTCGGCAACTTGCCCGTTTTGGTAATACGGAACACGATTGATGAAGGTCCGGTGGCGATGTGCCAGGCGATAGTAATCGCGCTCGTTCTCGGGCAATCCATAACAGTTCATCTCAGGCAAGAAGCTGAGATAGTCGGGCAACGTGAAATTGCGCACATCGAGTTCGACAGTCAAGTCGAGCCGCTCTGGTCCGCTTTTGAGCCGGAGCAAACCGCGACGGATCCCGACTGGAGTGTCGTGCGGAATGTAGACTTCGCCGACAATAGCGGCCACGCGTTGCCCTGCGATTTTCTCGTCCAAGGCCGGGATCGCGAATTCGTTGGTGAGAGGAACGAGAGGATCGGGCATCGCGCCGAACTTCTGCGTCTCGACATGCCGCAACCGGAAGAACTCAACAGGCGGATTGGTCCGCGCGGCGACGTTGATCCTGGCCGCATCGTCGTTCCATTGGAACTCGACTTTGGACGGATCGAGCGAACGCGTCTCGTCCATCCGCAGCAGTACTTGAAAATGGACGAACTCGTTCCTCGCGCCTTGCAATGTGATTTGTTTCTTCGAGGCGTCCCAAAGATGATTTAGCGTCCAATATCCAGCAGGCTGTCGCGGCTCCAAGACGCCGTGGACGGGGTGCATCTTGTCGAGAACGTCGACGACCGCGACCTCGGCACGACCAAGGCGCGGGCCATTGGCAACGGGGGCCGTCGCAGGCAATTCTGCCAACGCCAGGCGAGGCGGAGCGACTCTTGCCGGCAGCGGGACATCAACCGTGACAGCCGGACTGGCGTTGCCGGCTCTGTCGATGGCCTCGACGGTCACGGAGAACGAGCGGCCTGCTGCGGGCACCATCTCGGCGGGTAGGGCGAGTCGAACCGGTTCGCTGGGGCCTAGCCGCGGCGCGCCGCCCAACGTTGTTTCTTTCGCGGAAAACCAACGCTCTTTGTCGCCGATGCGAACGCGATGGCCAGCCAGGCCCGCGCCTATTCGCGACTCTGCGGATGTGGCGCACCGCAGAACGGGAACGCCACCGAGCGGTTGCTTTTCTAGTGTCACCTCGGGCGCGCTTGGCGGATCGTGATCTTCCCCGGCGACGTAGATGGTGAGGTACGGCGCTTTGGCTTTGCCAGCGTCGCGCGAGAAGAAGAATCGATTGGGAAACGGACGCGTCTTCCAGTCGTTCCCTTCCTTCGTCCACTGGCTTCCCACGTCGTCGAAAACCAGCAGTCCTTCGCTCAGTCCCGCAATCCGAGCAGCGATGACCGCCGGATCGATCGGAATGACTTGCCAACCCTCTTCGTCAGGCGGCGAGGCGTCTGCCATGCCCCAGATACTGCCGCCGCTGCCAAACACAACCGCCGTGAGATCGCCGTCACCACCCCACGGAACATTGGGATGACTGCGCCAGCGAAAGCTCGACGCCCCGGCGACCGGCCCCGCCCCTCCTCCGGTTCCTTCTGTCCAGGGAGACGCAATGCTACTCACGGTCGTGCGGTACAGCCTTTCGTCGCCAACGGCGCGGAGATGCAACGTCGCCCCGACGACGATCTTGCCTTGGAATGGCGTAGGGCCGAAGTCGAAAAGTGAAAACTCCTGATTCGACTTGAACTTGACCTGCGACGCCTGACCAAAGTTGAGTTCTTCCTCGCCCAGATAGCTGGAGACGCGGGTATCGCGCGTCACCTCCACCCGGACGGCTTCGCCCTGAGGCGGCGTCCAAGTGAATTTCGACAGCGCCGAGGGATCGACCTTATCGGGAACCTGGGCCAGCACGCCACATGCATTCCCTGCAACCAGCATAAAAACAACAAATTGCCAAACCCGGCAGGCGATCGCACCACGAACCGATAATGCTTGCATGTCGATTTCTCCGGAGTGGCGACTATCCTTGTTCGGGCGGCGTGCTGTGAATCGTCACAGGCGAATTGTCGCAGGACAATCGCCCCCGCGTGAGCCTTTGCCCAGACGGTAAGCTGCCAAGGAGAACAAGGCAAATTCGCGGCAACCGCGGATTCCGGCGACCTCCCGTCCTTGCAACAACACGCTAACCAGCGATAATACCGAACTCCGATAGAAATCGGGTCGGCAACGAACTTGGCAGACAGTTTCGTTGTCGACGTAATACGAGCCAGAGTGGCGGAATGGCAGACGCACCGGATTCAAAATCCGGCGAGGTAACACTCGTGTGGGTTCGACTCCCACCTCTGGTACTTGCAGGTTTTTCGGGGTTTTGAGCGATTCTCACCCCGAGGCCCACAACGCCTTCTTCCGAAAACAACGTGGCAAATCCGTGGCAGCGGGGGCCTAACGTTGGTCTTACGTCGATGTTCTGAATGGCAGTCCGTCCGTAGATTTCGCTACGGAGAATTTGGACATGGCATGGAACGAACGTGACGCATCGGGGATCTATTTCGTCTGTTTCCGCTTCGGCAAGAAGCGATTCAAGCGGTCGCTCAAGACCGACAACAAGGACGAGGCGGACGACCTCACTCGCAGTTTGGAACGAACGCTTCGCGATGTGCAGCGTGGGCGTCTGGCTCTTCCCGATGACGCCGACGTCGTGACGTTTCTTCTGTCGGACGGTCGAGTGGCTAGCTCACCAGTGGTGGAGCAGTTGAGCCTCAAGGGCTTGTTCGCCGCGTATTTCGCTGGATTGCCCACGGGAAGCTTAGAGCAAACAACGATTAAGGGGATGGAATTGCATCGCGACCACTTGGTGCGATATTTCCACCCGTCGTTTACGGCACAGAGTCTTTCGCACCAAGACCTTCAGGGTTATGTCGCTTCGAGATCAGTGAGCGGTGCGACCATCAAAAAGGAAGTAGTAACACTTCGCACGGTTTGGAACTGGGCCGTTCGGGCGAAACTTCTCAAGGGAGTGTTTCCGGGGAAAGGGCTCAAGTATCCCAAGTCGACAGAGAAGCCGCCGTTTATGTCGCTTGCCGAGGTCGAAGAGCGTAACGACGAGTCACTGTGGGAGTGTGTTTACTTGACCGTAGAGGAAATCTCCGAATTGCTTGGGCATGTCCAACATGCCGAGCATTCTTTTATCTATCCCATGTTCGTTTTCGCCGCACACACAGGGGCGAGGAGGTCCGAGATTCTGCGTGCCAGGATTGAAGACGTAGACGTAAAAAATGGGTGGGTAACCATTCGAGAACGAAAACGAGCACACGATCAAAAAACTACGCGTCGTGTACCAATGTCCGCCGTTTTGCAGCACGTGCTGAAAGAATGGCTGGCAAGGCATCCAGGCGGGAACGCCCTTTTCTGTCACGCCAGCGAGGTGACCAGAAGTAAGAAGCGAAGCCGAACTACCGGTCACGCGGGGCACGACCGGCCAACGACGCTTGATGCTCGGCTAGCGACTGTCCGTCCACGGGAAGCAAGGCGGATCGAACCGCTCACGGCGGATGAAATGCGAGACCACTTCAAGCGCTCCTTAGCCAATAGCCGATGGAGTAAGATTCACGGGTGGCACGTATTCCGCCACAGTTTCATTTCAGCGCTGGCCGCTAAGGGGATCGACCAGCGAATCATCGACGAGTTCTCGGGGCACCAAACGGAAGAACAACGCCGGAGATATCGGCACCTGTTGCCGACCAAGACCAAGGAGGCTATTTCTTCGGTCTTTGGATGATTCTGGCATCAGGCAACAATCCTTCGTTGCGGATACGCTGAAGTTCGGCGTGCGAGATGATCCATTCCTGCGAATTACCCCGACCGCAGGGCCGCTTTTCGGCATTAACTCGACAGGTGCGGCACCACTCGCGCACCGTCCATTCGGCGCGCGAGAGTGCCGCGGCGACCTCTGATGTGGTGTACCAGTCTTTTACGGTTCGTTGCTGAACGAGAACTAATAGCAGTTCTTCAATTCGCAGCATACGTTCTTCAAGAGTGCTCATTTTGAAGTCGCCTGTGAGAGCATCATCGTCGTAGGACATAGTCGCACCGTTCCTACATCCCCATTTCCATTTCCTTAGTCGGCCCATCCTTCGACTGGTGCCGCTGCTGGTAAACCTCGTGGCTAACAGGATTCCCCGCCAATCCAGGCTCCTCGACCGGTTTCACCGAGTCGGGAAACGCCGGCAGGATTTGCGACAATTCCTTTAGGCCGGCGCGTCCCATTGCCTGAACGTGACCTTCGCCGAGCTTCGGCTTCTGATCTTCTTTCTTCACTGCGATTCTCCTTTTCAACTTCACTAGGTACTCGACGACAAACCGTTCGCCGTCGACGCTTTGCGGCACTTGTCGGCCAGGATGCGTTCCAGGGTTCCGATGTCGTAGCCTTGTCTCGCTGCGGAGCGACATTGGTGTCCGAGCTTTTGCAGTAGAATTCCGATCGCGTCGAGCGAAGAAGCGTCGGTCGCGGCAACGGTCACTGTTCCCAAAGGAAGTTGGCAGACCATTCGAGTAGCTTTTGTTTCGGACTTGCCGCGTCGCTTGACACGATTTATGGCGTCACCCCGCGACAGACCACCTTGCAGCGCCTCGTCGAGCATGGCGTTGCGGCTTGCTTCGTCCGATGCTCTTGAAACGGCGTACGCCGTGCTGGATGAAATCTCTCCTGCGTCGATCTTGGCCTGAATTTCGGGCGGATGGCTCAAGTGCGAAAGGCACAGCGTCACATGGGATTTGCTGAGGTGTAGATGTTTCGCCAAGTCCACATTGGTCCAGTTGTTGAGCGACTTGAGTCGCTCGAAGGCATGCGCCTTCTCGACCGGCCGCAGGTCACTTCGGAGACAATTGACGGTCAATTGCAACATAAGACGCTGGTCGTCGCTGGGCACTTTGTCGAGCACGATCGCCGCGAGTTCCTTGCGGCCGAGCAATTGGGCGGCGGCGAGACGTCGATGTCCCTCCACCAGACGATATCGTTTGTCCATCCGCGCGACGATGGCGGGCTGCAATTGGCCGAACGAAACCATACTTCCAGCCAGATCTTCGATTTCCGCTTTATCCATGGTCCGGCGCGGCTGCTCCGGGTCGGGATCGATCAGTTCGAGGGGAATTTGTTCCACACGCATGTTTGTCGTTCCTTATTGGCGAAGGAAGTTTCTCATGGCGACGTCTGTTACTAAACGACTCGACTGGCTGGCCGAATACTCGGTGCCGCCCAAATCGTCCACGTGAAGTTCTTTGTAACGCACGTCGAACGCAGTCCATCCACCCTGCGCATCGATTCGCCTCCTCACACGAATCGTCGACCTGATGCGCGATCCAGGAGACTTGCTCACACCCTGTGATAGTCTCCCGAAACGCTTCGAGACTCTTGTTCGCGTTGCGACCGGCTCGAAGCGAAAGTTCTCTGTAAAGGGAGAGGGACTATGGATTCCTTGGCTTCTTTGATGAGCACGGGAATGTTGTGCGGAACGGTGCTGACGATCGCGTTCCTGATTCTGATGGCATTGCCGCAGTCGAAGCTCCGCAGCGTCGGGATGGAGATCGGTAAATGGATCATGGCGGCACTCTGCGCGATCCTCGTGATCAGCCCGATCGACATCATTCCCGACGTGATACCAGTCTTGGGATGGGGCGATGACATCGGTTACGTCGTGGCAGCGGTCGCCGCCGCTCGGTCTGCTTGGAAGGAGCGGCAAGAACGCCAACTGATGGAAGAGTAAATCGTTGCTTTGGTCGACTTTTTCCCATTGCGGAGTCATCCCATGCGTCTCTTTGCCTGGATGCGGCCCGTCGACCAGATTGAGCGGGCCAGCCACACGATCGTGTGGCTGGTGATCGCCGCTTTGGCGCTACAGGTCCTGTTTCAATGGCCTATTTTGGTGTTGATTGCCCTCATCATCGGGGCACTGCGCACGTTCACACGCAAGAAGCTCACGGGCGATACGTTCGGTTCGGCCCGCTGGGCCGATTACCTCGACCTGAAAAACGCGGGCTGCCTGATACGAAACGGCGTTCACTTGGGCCGAATGCTCTCGGTGGAGTCGGCAGGCTTGTCCCAAGTTTTTCAGGCGTTGTTCTATCCACCGTGGCGAACGCAAGAGGCGCTCGCCGTGCTGGAAACACGCCGATCAAACCCGCCAACGCCGTTCGTCCACGTGCCCGATCGGGGACCACCGCATTTGGCGGTCGTCGGCGCGAGCGGTAGCGGGAAATCAACCTGTTTTGCCATTCCTAATTTGGTGGTCGATCCTACATCGGCAGTCGTCCTCGACCCCAAAGGGGAACTGGCCGCATTGACGGGCTGGCATCGCAAAACGAGGTTTGGTCACGACGTCGTCGTGATCGATCCCTTCGGCATCGCTGTTCAAGACCAGCACCGCTCTCGGTTCAATCCCTTCAGCCTCTATCGAGGCGATCCCAAGACGCTGGTCGACGAATGCCGTCGACTCGCCAATGCGCTGGTCGTTCGCCAAAAGGAAGAGCGCGAGCCGTTTTTCAACAGTGGTGCGCAGGTCGTAATCCAAACGATCATCGCATTCCTGCTTTCCGAAGCAAAACCCGAGGACGCGACGCTCAATCGCTTGCGCGACATCGCGACGAATCCCAAGGTGATGCGCGAACTGTTGGAGCACCTGGAACAAAGCGAGGCCTGCAACGGCATTCTGCGGCGATTGGCGGGGAATGTTCGGTGGTATCAGGGGCAAACCGAAGCCAGCATCTACGCCGTGGCCAATACCCACTTGGAGTTCCTCGACAGCCAGCCCATTTCCGAGGCGTTGTCGGAAACGACGTTCGATCCCGAAAAGCTCATCAACGGAAAGATGACAATCTACCTCTGCCTGCCGGTCGATCGAATTCAGGAGTTGAAAGGCTTGCAGCGGATCATGTTGACGAGCCTGATCAACTTAATTTTTCGGGCTGGCGAATCGCGCGACCGTCGAGTTCGCTTTTATCTCGACGAAGCCGTAAGTCTCGGTGAGATCGAGGCCCTTTACAGTGCCCTGGTCTACGGCCGTTCCTACGGCATTCGGCTGATGTTTTTCTTTCAGAGCACCAGCCAAGTGCCCCAGTGTTTTCCCGACTCGAAGGCGGCCGATTTTCAGGCGACGGTGGCTTCCGTGTTTTGTGGGGTTAACGACTATCGGACGGCCCAGGAGGTGTCGCAATGGATCGGCCAAACGACCGTCGAAAGCCAGTCTTGCCAAACTTCCGACAATTGGGGCCATAGCTGGAACCAGGGAAGTCACGACCATTCCCAAGGGGGCAACTATGGCGGCGGGACGTCAACGACCTACACGCAAGTGGGACGCGCCCTGATTCAGCCCGAGGAAGTGTTGCAACTCCCCTCCTCAATGGCGGTGGCCTTGTTGCCAGGAATGCGCCCCGTGCTCCTGGAGAAAACGCCGTACTATCAAGGTTCGGCATCAACGCCGCCCAGGTCTTGGCGGCTCGTCCGGGCATTGGGGCGCACGGCCGCTGCGATCCTCGCTTGGATCTTGTTCATGCTCATGCTTCGATCGCTGGCCCTTGGCAATTTCGACCTTGCGGTGAAGGAAGCCGAGGCCGTCATATTGGAAATGGTTGGGGCGTCGTGAACGTTGATGGACGCGCGCATCTACGCAGGAGGCAAATCTGACCGCACAGGTCGCGGTTTACCAAAGCATTTCGACGGAACCGTCAAACCGAAATCCGTTCCACGATGTTTCTGGTCACCGTCTGTTGCCGCCGGTCATACAGCCGTGTCACTCGCGCATCACTGTGTCCGAGGAGGTATTGCACATCTTCGAGTGGAACGCCTTGTGTCAACAAATCCGTCGCCGAACAACTCCGAAAGCTGTGAGGCGACAACTTCTCGGGCAAACGTGCCGTGTTGAGACGCTTTTTAAGCATTCGGCAAATATCGACTCCCGACATGGCTCGATCCGTAAGGAATCCATCCCGAATCGTCCGAAACAAAGGCCCTTTGGCCTTACTTCGATCAAGTGAAAACGTTTCGAGATAGTCGACAAGGTACCTCTGCAAATCATGCCGCACCGGAATGATTCGCTGCTTTCCCCCTTTTTCGTGGAAGCAGAGCACCGAGTGTCCGGTCTCCTCCGTCCAATCCTTCATCTGGAGACGGGCAATGGCCCCCTCCCTCGCCGCGGTATAGGCCAACGTCGCGATCACGGCCCGGTCCCGAAAATCTGCCGCTTGCTCCATCACAATCGAGTCAAGCAATTCCCTTGCTTGAGCGGGCGTGATGGCCGGAGTTTTTCCTTCAGTGACCGAATAGCGTTCCGTGCGCACAGAAAGAGCTGGATTGAGGACCACGACATGTCGTTGCACCAAGACGTCAAAGAACCGGCGAATCGCCGAAAGATGGAGTTTCTTGGTTGGAATGGCAAGTTCCTGTTCGTCAAAATACCGGCCCACCAGTCCCGGCGTGACCCGCCTTACGTCAGGTTCCAGCGGCGCGACCCAATCCAAGAACCGCCGAACCGCCACGCCGTAAGCAAGTCTCGTATGCCGGTTACGAAGATGTCCGACGAAGAATTCGTCCCATGCGAATTGAGCGGCCGTTCCCGCAGCAACGATGATTGCCGGGACATGCGCGATGACCGCCCTACTCTTCTTGACTACAACTGCTGTCGTTTCCTGCATAGTCGACTCCCGAGGAGTTGTCGCAACCAGCGGGCGCGCGTTCTCTGTGCCGGAAACTGCCTGCCCCTTTTCATAGCGTTCCTCGTATCAGCTTGATCTCCACGCCAATGTTGGCTTCCGCGAATCGCTGCTCCGCTGTGTAAATAGGACGTCCAATCGTCTTCCCGAGTGACAGGCACGCCCGATCGGCAAAAGAGAGGCCAAGCGTTTTTGTTTCTGGATAGATTTCCGCGGCAACGCGCGCATGAAGTTGAACGAAAGGCACAATTTGCAAACGCTGTTGTGTCAAGAACAACTCGACCTTGGCGAGCGACCCATTGAACTCGACCGTTTTCTTGAGCACTTCCCCGTAGTTGACGGCCGACATCGTCGCGCCGTGCAACACTGGTTCCACTACTTCGCCGCCGCGTTCTCTGTGGAGCACGGCCAGCACCGCCGAAGCGTCGAGTACGACGCTACTCACGCTCAACCTCCGCACGCCTTTCGGCAAGCAAGCTATCAACCAGGCTTACCTCCGGCGGCACCAGTTCCGTAAAATATGCCTGGGCCTCGGCGAGGGATTGCTTGGCTGTCGCGATCCGGCACGACTTTTGATCCTCGATCAAGACAATTGGATCCCCTGCCTCCATGTGCAGGTGCTCTCGCATCTCACGTGGTAAGACGATACGCCCCGAAGCGTCGACTCGGGTGAAATGGACGTGAACGTCCTGATATGGTTGGTCCAGCATGAGGCCCCCTTTGCGGTCGTGATTGGCGTCGTCCTTTATCACTGCCATAGTTGGGCCGTCATGTCAACGACTTTCTTTCGTGCCGTTCCGGTCTACCGTTGGGACGGCGGGGTCAGCGTGATAAACAACCTCTTTTGTTTAGCGTGCCTCTTTTGGCATGGCATCGCTGGCGTTATTCGCCGTCTTTGATAACGCCGTGCCACGAGTATGACGTCGCGGGGTCATGCCCGCCATTTGCCATCCGGCAACTGAAACGGCAGCACCCGTAAATGGCAATGCCCTTGCGTTCTTTACCAAGCGCAAGGGCGAGCGAAATGTCGTCGTGAAAGGATGCCGGTTCTACCGAATCGTGGACCAGTAACCCTTTAGCTCCGGTGGGAACCATTGGCCAATCGGGCCGCTGGCGAAATCGGGGTCAGTCACCATCTCATCGAACAAGTCGAGCGCAACCCATACGCCGATTTGGTATCGGTTAAACGCGCGAACCGCGCGATCGCGCCAAGCCTTGACCGAAACGGATTCGTCCCGGAATTCCCCACCGTCGGGTCGCGATTGATACATTGTGGCGATGCGCCGCATCATCTCACGAACGAGCGATTCCTCGGTTTCCGTGCAGCGATCCCCTTGGCCTGATGCAATCCAATTCCAATCGCGCAGAAGTGTCCGATCACTGACGATCGTGAGCGCCAACGCAACATCGGTAAGCGACGTTGCACTCCTTTGGACCTTTTCGCCTCTCGGTTCGCCGTCGGCGGACCACAGAAATGCGCTAACGCACCGATAGACAAGGTGAAGCCGCTGCCAGGGCAAGGGGAATGCGCATCGCATCCGATGAGGCGTCACCCCACGAAGTCGAAGAATGAGTGCCGCCTTGTCTTCCGGGACCGTGCCGTCGCGATACGCTCGATGCGCAGCAGAGCCTGATCCATACACGCCGTACTTTTTCGACAAATTGGCGAATGCGTCGGCGAGTACGAAGTAACGCATCAAAAGCTGCGTGAGCCAGGTCTTTGCGGCGGCTGCGTTCATGATTCCCGTCGATCGCATTTTGTCTTCGACGGTATCCGCTTCTCGCAAACAGGCTCCCGACATTCCAGCACGTATATGGCGTCGCAACTTTCTCTTCATCCCCGTTCTCCTTGTTGATCTTGCAATTCCCCGTCTTGCGATTCCTCGTCATCCAATTCCGATGTCATCAATTCCAACCAGACGATCCCGCGCGGCCGGAGTTGAGGCCGGTCGGCAACGCAATCGCAGTCCGGCGACAAGTCGTTTGCGGTGAACATGCCGACGGCTTCTTTTGCAGGTTGTTTCAACGAAAGTTCTCCTTGTTGAGTTGGCCCAGATAGGACACGCACGGCAGCGAGGCCGAAGAATCGACCTCTCGGCCGACTAGGAGCGAACGGCGCCTACGAACTTGTAGGTCACCGTCAGAAGTTCTTTCACCACGCGGGCGACATAGGCACCATCCATGATCGCGGGATCGACGACCGCCCCGCAGACGATGTGAAAGTCATCATCGACGCGGAACAGACGAAAGGCGCCAAAAAGCAGCTTCTGGTTGAGTTCCAAGAGACCTGTCGTGAGGGCTTGGGGCACGCAGTCGGCGTCATACACAATTCCCGAACGAACCATGACGTCGATCATGTTGGGCACGGCGATCATGTGAATCGACATGAGATGGCCGCCGTCCAGCGGAAACTTGGCGACAAGCTGTTTGTCGCTTACGACCTCGTAGTTCACGTTGATTAGGTCGAGCGCTTTACGAGCGAGTGCCATCGATCTGCCGCTGGCGAAGCCACTCTTGAAGCCTTGAAAGAAATCACTCCACATTGTTCTGACTCCTTGGGTTCCTGGCCAAACTGGTTGGTGCAATCGGTTACGGGGTTGGCCCCGGCGACATGCGCGGGGACAACCGCGAGTTCCCTACCCGCAATGGCTTGGGACACCCTTGCCGATTTGGGACAACCGTGGCTGTCCCAAGTCACCCAGCCCCTGTTACGCCGTCAGACGTTCGCAATTCCCTGCCTCATAAAGGGTTGCGACGCACCCTAGAATCCGAGCGCAGGAGCGCCCGGTGAAAAGAAAAAATATGCCTGTCCCAAATCTGTCCCAAGCGTTCCCGACCAAGAACCGCTTTTCAGTCGTCGGTCCCACGACGGCACATGCCGATCCTCTTCAGAAAGGCCGTCATTTCCGGCCGAGCGGCGAACTTCGTTTCAATACGTTGGAGCGTCTTTCGCCAAGTGTCGAGGCGAGGAAGCTTCTTGCCAGCGAAGATGCTCGCCAGCGAGTCTGAAAGACTAGACTCGCCCTTTGCAATTTCCAGCATGGTCGAATGAATTGTGGCATAGCTCGTCTGAAAATCGCACGGCCCGCCAGGGCCGACCATCGCGTAAAAACTTTGAATGGCCCGTCGTTGCGATTCCTTCAATTCTTTTAGAACGTCAACCAGCTCAATGGGGGCGTGACGGATCGCAATTGCGTCGGGTGGAGGAACGCTCCCGATCGTCTCGCCATTGGAATCGACAATGTGCTTGTCGAAGACCAACCATCCGCGTTGCGCCGACAGCAATCGCAGGGCGATCTGGACTGGTTCACACGTCAGCGGGTACTCAAGCAATTCTTGTGGCGCGAGGCGCGCGATCGCGTTGGCCAGGGCCAAAGCGAGTCGGAATTGCTGTTGGCTTCTAGCGTCGAATCGATCCGCATGGGTGAAAATGGCATCGAGGGTCCGCTTGAGATCGAGTGCGACCCTCGGGTCGCCAAACTGCTCCAGGACGGCGACCGCTAGCAAAACCCGTCCTTCGGCGTCGCCATGAACGGACTGGGAAAACCGCTCTAAGACCTGCATGGCCAAGTCCGCCGTTCTTTTGGGAATACAGCTTCGACCGCGTCCGGTCGCACAAGGAAGGGCGATGGTTAGTGCCTTCGCTCTTACCTCCGTTTCCGGCGTCTCGTCGCCGCCCAAAGCATCCAAGACGAGTTCATGCAACAACGAGGAGCCTGCTTCCCAATCACGTCCCGTGGACTGGGATACGGCCTGAACCAAACGCTTCAGCAAACGGTGGGAATCGACACGATTCGTCTCGACGCGGATTCGACGGCCGAGCCAAGCGAACGGGATCGGCAGTTTGCGCTCAATCGCGATGTCGAGCATCGCATAGGCGATGGGAGGCGCTTCTTGATCCATGCGCGAGACGATTTCCATGATGAACGTCCGATCGGCAACCGTGGCCAACGCATGGAGCGCTTCGCACCGCAGTTCCGGGCTCAACCGGCGATCCACCACCAATTCCCCAATCACTCCCGCCCCTTCGCGGATCGGGTGGCCTTCCAACGCGGCCAGGATGGTCGGGACGCATGGGTTTTCCGGCAAGAGAGCGGCCAACCGGCGCAGCAACCGGTCTCTGCCCGATGGATCGAGCGCCTTGCGGCCAATGGGCGTGTTTCGGAGCGTCGCGGACGCGGTTCGCCGTTGAACCGGTGGGAGGGGAATGTTTCCCGTCACGACGTCTACCAAAGCATCAATCGCATCGCGTGTCCCCAATGCCCCGAGGCAATCGATCGTTAGTTCACGCAACTCCAACGGCTCGGCAGGGTCTTGGAGGATTTCCACGATCGACGAAGCCGATCCGACGTCTCGGATGGCACCGATGAACATGATCGCTTCCTGGCGATCTTCTTCCGATACCATTGGGTCCGTGATTCGGCTTCTCATCTCCTGACGTTTCTGATCGTCGACCGGGCCACGGGCCTCCTGTCCGATATGGAATTGCCAAGCTCCTGGCATCAGTTCAGGCCAGTCGATTTGCTCTCGCATGGCTGGCGGCATCACGTCCATCAGGCAGTTGACTGACCAAGACCCAAGCCCCTTTGCTTTCTTAACGCGGCGGCCAAGCTCTCCCACATCCAGGCGCGCGAACTCCTCAATCGCCGCCTTGACAATTCCCATTTCGTCGCCGGTCTCAATTTCACGCCAGAGGCCGTCGTAGATCGATCGCCTCAGCCCCTCATCCGACGGCGACATCCATTTTCCCGAAGCGGCTAACTTCGCGACACGCAGGAGAACGTGGCCGAAACGATCGGGACGCCGCAACCACTGCGACGCCAGGAACCGGAGTTGCTCGGCGCTCGGTTGTCCCAAACCTGCCAGAAACTCCAACACAATCAACTGCTGCATTGTCCCGAATGCTTTTTCGACAACCGCGACAAATTCAGGACGGTCGAAATCGGCCAGATGCAAGGCCGCGAAGAATTCCTGAATCGTAGCGTGGGCGAATGCAAATTCGTCCTCGACCGGATGTTCCCGATTGACGAAGCGACTCCGCAAAACAGGCTCAACTGATGCGTGTCCCAAGCAATTCACCAAATCTCGCCAACGAAAGAGATACGGCGCGCTCGCATCTTGGAATAGCCGTTCGTACGACAGCCGCTGAAGACCTCGAAGGTGCTCCCCACGTAACGGGTCCCCTCCCGCCTCGTGCGCCGCTTGTTCGCGAATCCACGACGTGAGACGCTCGTACATCGCGGCCAGCGACTGCGGGACGTCATCGCCCACAACGCTTCGCGCCAAGACCCGGACGAGGAGCCCGAGAAGAAAAGGATTTCCCGCCATTTCCTTCAGGTCCGCATGGCTATCGATCCGCCGCTTGATGGACTCGCTCAGTTCGGGACGGCCGATCGTCTTCAAGAGATTTCCGACGAGTTTATGGATTGTCCGATCACCCAAGCCCGCGATCCGATAGAAATCGGTCTGCACGGTTCCCCCCAATTGCCTGGGGAGCCCGCTGGGACGAGAGGTAACCACCGTGATGAAGTGCGGCTGCTCGCGCCAAATCTTCTCTCGCACCAAAGTTCGCTGCGACACGGGGACTTCGTCCCAACCATCCAAGAGCAACAGAAATCGACGGGTCGAGGAAGACTCCCGCCGAATCCACTCCGCGGCGACGCTCCAGTCTTGGTCACCTAGCCCCAGCGATCCAAGAAAGAACTCTCCGATGCTGAGCTGCGGACGTTTGGTCAGTTGGTCTGCGAAGGTACTGAGTCGGACGACGATTGCGGTATCGAAATCTGGGAATTGCGATTTCGCGATCGTTCGCGCTAGCCATTTGACAAGCGTCGACTTTCCGCTCCCGGCATTCCCCAGAACAATGCACTGTTCCAGCGTTCTGGTCACCATCGAGAACGCCGTCACGGCCGCCTCGTTGGCTCTTGCGAGGCGCCGAGGCTCTCGATCGCCCGATCGAAAGTCATCTTCCTTATCTTCAACGGCGAAGAGGTCGACATAAACCTGGTCGATCGGAATGTGGGCCTCGCCCGGGACGATCGCCGGCAGATAGTTCCATTCCGGATTTTGGAGGAGCTGTTCTCGCCAAGCGCGCAAAGCCGCCTGCGCGAGAGCCTCGTCCGGTTGCACGTCGTTCCTGGTCACTCCTGCCCGCATCCGACCTCGACGTCCGCCATTGGCCTTTTCGGCGAGTGTTGCCAGTGCGATTTCCTTGAGCGCACTTGCAGACACCGGCACATTATCTGGAAGCGCTGATAGCCAAGCGGCTGCTATTGCATCGAGATGCTTCAAGCCGGATCGAGGAACAAGATCCAACAAGACGGCGAGCGTCTCCACTCGCGCGCGAGCCATTGCGATGGAGTCGCCGCCTAAGTCCGGCCAGGAACCATGATCCAACCATCCCAATAGTACCGCAGCGTGCTTCCAACAGTGGTCGTCACTGGAGTCTTGCCGTGCCTTGCAGACCATCGTCTTGCCCCTCACCTCACTCCGATTAACGGATGTCCATTCTAAAAACGAATGCTGGACTGCCGCAACGATTGTGCTACCGTGTGCGCGCTAATCTTAACTTCGACGTTCCGCATGAACAAAAAACGAATCGACCCAAAACTGGCCAGTGTGGCGGCAACCTTTTTCGCTCCGACCTATCAGCGATTGCGGCTGCGGGACAACGGCCATGAGGTCGACTTGCTCTGTTTTGTGAACGAGCCCAATGCGAAGGTAAAGCAGCTTTTGGAACACCATGGCGTCACGCCCACGAAACGTTTTCTCGCGGATTGCTTTCAGGAAATCTGGGAGATTTCGCACGAAACATTGCTTCGTGGACCACTCTCTAACGAGCCGAACGCCATCGATCAAAAGGTTTGTGACGCCCTGGGATGTGGCGAGGGGAGATTTTCATCGGCAGCGGGGATCTTGCAATGGTCGGATCGCCACGAGCAACCAAACGAGCGTCGTCACGTTCAAAGCCGCCTGCTCGTGGAATCCAGCGCAAGACGGAGCCGCTAACGACTTCCGTCTCGCCCGCAAGAAGAGGCGTGGACGGGAGTGGCGCAGCAACAGGCAATATCGAAGCCACGTCGTCTACACATCGATCTTTGCGCCCATCTGTGACAGCGTGCTCAAGGCCGCTCGCTTGATTCGTGGATTCCGCGAAACGAGATGGAGATTGCGAACGGCAAGCTCAAATCGCAAGACTCGTGGCCCAATCTCCCCCAGAACGGCCAGGACCCACATTTTTGCCGTGACATGGATCTCCACACGCTCGTCGAGCACGAGGATCGCCATAAGTGCCATTTGGCCCTTGGTTCCATTGTCGAGGAGCGTCCTTACGGCCGCCTGCCGGACGTTTGGACTTACGCCCTCGCCGACGACTTCCATAGCCCATTCTTGGACGGTGCATCCCTTGATGACGACATCCCGCCACTCGGCGCGGGCTCGGTCCTCAAATGCTCGCCATCGCAGGTAGCCCGAAAGCGATCCGAACATTAGGACGAATGACCAAGCCATCGACGGCCAAAAGAGCCAATTGGCACTCCCCATGACCACAATCCCTAGCGGCGAAAAAATCACCAGTCCCCAGCCCAACGCGACAAGCGAAACCCGCGCAATCATGTACGCGACACGGAAGCCGTAGATGCTGAGACGTGTCGCCGTCTTGCTCGTTCGGTACAGAAAGGATGATCCGACGTCGATCATGTCGCAGAGGCATTGTCGAATCCAGTCTGGAACAGCCACCGCCAACAAGTAAATGCAACCCAGCATCGTCCTTCGAAGAGCGACGTCTGACCAACCCAGCAGTCGCAGTACCGCATCGTTCTCGGGTTCGCGTTTCACTGGCGTTCTCCCTTAAATGCCGTGAAAAAATCGACAGCTACGTCAAGACTCTTGATACACGACAATGAGAGGACACTTCTTCCACTGCGCATGCGCTGACCTGATCGAGTCCGTCGAATGAACGTCGTCGGCTCGCATGCGCAATGGGCATAGGCCAAACTTCGGTGATGGTAAGTTGACGGCAGACAGTCAACGGTCCGCTGCGACGATTTGCGGTGGCGCTGACGGTAGCCTATGGGAGGTTATTGCTATGTTCGGAGCTAAGAAGACGGCTTACGCCACGTGTCCAAGGTGCGGTGATACTGTCGCCACCACCTTCGATCCGCATCATGCCATGCATGGCGCACACCTGCTTTCGCACGGAAGGCATTTGCCGGGCCTATTGGGAATGGCGGCGGTTGCGATCGGCGCCGGCATGACCGCCTTTACGGCGACGAAGAGCTGCCGCTTCCATTGCGATTGCGGCCATTCCTTTTTCGCGCTCGGCGAGTAACGACCATCACACCCGCTCCGCCCAGTTGGCGGGGCGGGTTCGCTAGTCGTTGGCAGGGGATTAAGTCGACGTTGCGCTGGAACAGTGGCCTCCTTCGAGGTGGGCTAGTACGGCGCACCTAGTCGCGACGATCGCTGCGCCTCTACGCCGACGCTTTGCGTCTTCAAACGACTTGACGTGAAAGCACCGCTTCAACGACAAGACATGTCACGCTAAGAGCAGGAGCTTGTGGTTGGCCATAGCTTTCGCAATTACAATTGACTTTGCCTTTCAAGGAATTCATGGATGATCAATGACATCTAACGCTGTCCCTCTCATTCCATTACCACCGATTGGAGAGTTTTCATGGCCCGAAAAAAGGCCAGTCGTGTTAATCGTTCCCAATTGATTCGCGATTACAAAAAAGCCGATAGCGACTTCGGCCCCAAGGCAATTGCCGAAGCGATGCTCGCCGATCATAAAATCAAAGTCTCGCCCCAATATGTCAGCACTGTCTTGCCGGCCGCCAAGAAAAAGGATGGCGAGGTGGGACGACCAGCGGGCCGGCCAGTTAGAGGCACTCCACGAGCCGGTTTCTCGACCACAAGAAACTGATGAAGGCCAAAGAGTTGATGACGCTTATGGGAGGTGCTGCCGAGGCGAAGGCAGCGATCGCCTTGATCGAACAATTGCTTAAATAGTTATGAGTGGCTTGTCGTGCCCGGCAGTCGGCCCGGGGCCTGTTCTTTAGAAACCAGCAAAGAGGTGACAACCGGGTCCGT
Organism: uncultured Pirellulaceae bacterium; assembly: GCA_964636985.1. Classification (GTDB taxonomy): domain Bacteria; phylum Planctomycetota; class Planctomycetia; order Pirellulales; family Pirellulaceae; genus CAZWSX01. The sequence continues at coordinate 49,629 of CAZWSX010000039.1, forward strand.
TGCGTCAGTCTGAAAAGCCATGACCCGATCTGCCTCGACAATTTCTGCTGCCCGATGGGTGCAAACCATCTGGAAGAGTCTTCCGAGACGTTCACCGGCAACAACCACCTTCATCCCGGAAAAATCGAGCGTAAAACCTTTTTCCGGGTCGGGCGAACGAATCTCTGTCAGCGAGAGATACGAAAAGGCCAGCACTTCCTTGTTGGCCCTGCGAAACACGAGCATGAGCTGCGGCCGGTTGCCAATTCGGCCGCTGGCAAAGGCTTCGTATTCGGGCTGTTCTTCGCATTCCGTGGGATTCACGGATGCCGTTCTTGCTCCGGCGGCGAGAATGGAATTCAAATTGGAGACGTTATTTCGCATAGGTCGTTTCCTTCACGCTCGCTTTTTCGGGTCCGATGTTGGCAGCCAATATCTTGGCGCGGGCTGTGATCCGGTGGACCTGCTCCTTGATCCGACGTCGCTGTCCGACAAACTCAAACGCGGTTAGCTTGTCGGCAGATTGCATGACCGCCTCTCGCAACGCCGCCTTGGAATCCGTATAAATTCGCCCTTCCTTCTTTCCTCGGCTGACCGACACATACCATTGCTGACGATTCGCCGCGCCGAAGCTTTCCGAACTTTCGGCGACAAAGACGCGTTGGACGCTGCGCCCCTGGCTTCCGATGCTTGTCTGAACATATCCGTGCGACAAGTGGCCAAAGTCCTGCTTGACTCGCCAGCCATTGTCAAGCACGAGGTCGCCGTTTGTTTCAAATCCAGTCACGCGAGCGATCCAGCCATTGTTGATGCGATGCTTGCCGTCGGAACTGGTTCCTCCGGCTGTGAACCTGAGCTGTTCGCCGATCGCGACATCGAGATTCTCTTGGCGATAAACCGAAAACCGCGAAGAGGCTTTCAGCAGTGAATCGGGAAGCGTATCGCCGACGACGATCCGTTCCCCCTTGCGATGACCGGGTGCGTTTTGGTGAAACACGATCACCATGCCCGGTTCATAGGCCGCCGTATCAGTCCTTTCGGCCTCCGTCAGGTGAAGCGGAATC
>CAZWSX010000040.1:0-50271 GCA_964636985.1 uncultured Pirellulaceae bacterium
ATGGATCGAGCGCGCGATCATCGATTTGCCGGTTCCGCTCTCGCCTGTGATCAGGATGGTCGCACGCGTGTCGGCCACACTATCGATCATCTCGAAGATCTTCTGCATCCGGTGGTCGTGGCCGACGATGTTGTCGAGCCCAAACCGCATATCGAGTTGCGCCTTGAGTTGCTGATTCTCGGCAAGCACTTTGCGCTGCGAGAGAGCGCGGTCGATAGCCATCAACAATTCTTGATCGATCAGCGGCTTGGTGAGCAGATCGATGGCTCCCGCCCGGACCGCTTCGACACCGGTCTCGATGCTGCCGTAGCCCGTCATCAAGAGGACCGAGGTTTCTGGCCGCTTCTCCTTGCAATCGGCTAGCACGGCGAATCCATCGCCATCCTCAAGACGAATGTCGCACAGCAGCAAGTCGAACGAAGCGCTTGTCAGCGCCTTGGCGGCGTCGGTTCGCCCGCGCGCCGTGGTGACTTGAAAGCCCTGTTCGCGGAGCCACGACGCCATGCCTTCCAGCAGGTGGCGATCGTCGTCCACAAGCAACAGCGAGGCCTTCTTCATTGGGACATTCCAAATTGATCGGTGCCAAATCACGCCGGAGAATCAGTGCACAACGGTGCGCACACCATCCGCTCAGTTACCTACCTCATGGGAATTAACGCGTCAAAATGTGCAGACTGAGGTTTTTTGACGCGCATGCCGCAGACAACGACTATGCTGAGAAATCCATTGATTTTGGTTTATGAAGAGTGTTAGAATCCACCCTTATTGGTGGTTTACGGCGGCGCTGTTTCGCCAATACTACCAGAGTTAGGGGTTGGAACTAGATAATCCGGGCGGTTTCGCTTAGTCTCACCCAGTGTTTTGGGGGGCTGCCGCGTTTCGCCAGTTGTCCTTTTGAGGTCCTGCCTATTCCCGCCGCTTCGCGGATTTCCGAATCGCGCTGTGGTGGACCAAGTGCCAGTTCGAGGAATTATGACGAATGAGCATTAATGTATTGGTGGCGGACGATCATGAAGTAGTTCGTAGTGGCCTGGCTAGCTTGTTGCGCGACACCAACATCCGTATCGTCGCGGAAGCTGCGACTGCGGAAGAGGCCATCGAAAAAGCGAAAAAGCACCATCCCGATGTCGTGCTGCTCGATATCCGTATGAACGATTCGGATGGGCTAGAAGCGATCGAACAGATTCGCGCCCACAGCCCCGAATCGCGCGTGGTGATGCTATCGACGTACGACAACCCGACGTACATCGCCCGTGCTGCGGCTCTGAACGCTTCGGAATACCTTCTTAAGGGTTCGGCAAGGCAAGAGATCATTGATGCGATTACGCGCGCTGCGTCAGGGCAACCGGCCGCGCCTGAGAGCATCCTCAATCGCATTCGCGGAACCATGACGCGGCGCCGCGAAAACGCCGACGGGGAAATGCCCCTCACAAATCGTGAATTACAGGTGCTTCGCCATGTCGCGCTGGGCCTAAGCAATCGCGAGATCGGGCGATCGCTCAACATCAGCATCGAAACGGTGAAAGAGCACGTCCAGAATATTCTTCGCAAGGTCGATGTCGCCGACCGAACGCAAGCGGCTGTCTGGGCCGTGAAGCGCGGCTTGGTCTAGCGGCGTATTCTAACGACAGCGGTTAGGTTCTACTTCGCTCGGGGGTGTGCCTTTTCATACACCGCCAGCAGTCCCGCCGTCGACACGTGCGTGTAGATCTGCGTCGTGGTAAGCGACTTGTGTCCAAGCAGTTCCTGCACGCTCCGGATATCGGCGCCACGGTCCAACAGGTGCGTCGCGAAACTATGCCGCAACGTGTGTGGGGTCGTCCGTTGATCGAGGCCCGCCGTTTCCAGATGCTTTTCAAGCATTCGCGCGACGCTGCGTGTCGTCAACCGGTTGCCAAACTTGTTGACAAAAATGGGTGCCGCGCGCCCAAGTTGTGCGGCCTTGGGCGAGAGGATGCGTTTCGCTTTCCAGCGTGAGATCGCTTTCAGCGCGAAACTCCCCAGTGGCGCCAGCCGCTCTTTGCGTCCCTTACCCCGGATCCGCACGATGCCGTTCTCGTGATCCAGATCGCCATCGTTGACGCCGACCACCTCGCTCACGCGAAGGCCAGCCGAGTACATCGTTTCAAGAATCGCGCGATCGCGAAGCCCCATCGCCTGGTTGGCAGGCGGCGTGGCCAAGAGTTTGGCCAATTCGTCGGATGAGAGGAAGTGCGGCAGCGTTCGCTCTTTGCGCGGGTTGCGAAGCGGCTTGGCGGGGTTGTTCTTCGAGAGGCCTTCGCGCTGCGTGAACTTGAAAAACGTCCGCATCGAAGCGAGCCGGCGCGACACTGAGCTTTTGGCATAACCCGCATCGTGGAGTGCCGCCGCATAGCCGCGCAGATCTTGGGGCGTGATTTGATCGGGCGACGGGTCGCTGCCGTAGAGTTGGCCGAGGTAGTCGGCCAGCGCCGTCATGTCTTCGCGATACGACTTCACCGTCAGCGCGGCGGCATTTCGTTCGACGGCGAGGAAGTGCAGAAAGTGACCGACAGCGGCCGCGACGGATTCGTTGGCTTGCGACTGGCGCGGTGTCATCGGCGCGTGGCCATTGGCGGATCGAGATCAGGCTTCGTCGTTGCCGTCGGTGGCCAACGGAAGTTGGAAGCGCGGCTTGGTCGCCGTTTCCCGCTCGGCCGTTTGGGCGTTTTGACGGATGCGTTGGCTCAAGACGGCCGCATCATACCACGAGAAACTGAGTTCTGGGTTCGATGCGAAGCGACCCAGCGTTCGTAGTGCCTCGGCGCGGTGCGCGTCGTCGTACAGGAAGATGTACCGCTCTTGACCTTTGACGAGTGCCAGCACGTTGATGTCTTGAGTCACGTTGCCGAAGCTCCTAGCTGCATCGCTGGCAATGGTGTCGATCGTGTTAACAGTCCAAAACGGCACGACCTTTAGTACCGTTGTTATCGTCCGATAGCCCATCGTGAAACCACTTGGGATTTACCCGCCCCTCCACGCGCCGTAAGCGTTTCAGTCACATGCAAATGGCAGCAAAATCGGATGAAATCATCAGGTCGCTGGAGATAGCCTTGCCAGCCTCCAAAGCGTGCGTCGTCCTGCCATCGGAAGTAGCGGGCCAGCCGTTCGGCGAAGTCGCCGTCGCGTCCGTCGTACAAGCGAGTGTGTTGGATAATTGGTGACGTTTGGGGATAAGGTGGCGGTCGTTCGCACGATGGCGAGGCTGGCACAAAACCGCGTGGATCGGGCCAGTCCGCAGGCAAGCCGTCACCCGTCGGACGTGGCACTTCATCGACTCCAGCGGCGGCATTTCCGGCATCGTCGGCATAGCTTTCGCCATCGCGATTGACAGTGCCGCGAGCTGCTCCTTCGGCACTCGCGCCGTCTGGATTTTTCTTTGACCGCCGGCGCACCGCCACCTTCTCGACGCGATGTCGCTTGCCCTCGCCGACCTTTGGTTTGGGAGGATCTTCGTGATCGGCAGGCGCGACGCCATCGTCGACCATGTCGGGCGTTTGAGTCTTGAGTTGCTCTTTAGCCAGGGCAAATTCCGCCTCTTGAACCAGGCTCTCGGGGATGTACTCCTCCTCGGCCGTCCCCCAAGGCAAGCCGTAGCCGGCGGGAATGGGGTGGAAGCTCGGATTGGCGGCATACCAGTGGACAGCCAGGCCCATCCGCGGCGGGTAGTAAGGGTGATATTCCGTCACAGAGCCAACCAGGACTGCGTCGACTCCCAGGTACTGTGCGAACTTTTGAAAATCGCGGCCGTTTCGGGGCTCTTCCGGCAACGTATTAAGGGCTTCGCGCACGACGCCGATCGGGATCACTTCGTAGCCCGGAATCTTCTGCAGTTCCGAGGCGTAAATCTCCCCGATCGACTCGCCATCAACCGTGGCCTCCCGGCTCTGGTTGTAGAACGGCAGAACCGCTACGCGGCTGATTTGCGGAAACGGATTGTGGAACGTGGGCTTCTCGGTGACGCTAGGAATCGCGGCACAGCCGACGGACATCGCAATCGCTAGCGCAAGCAAACCAAGACGCGCGGCCATGCCGCAACCTTGGCGAACTGACGATGCGACGGCGATCTCGGGAAGCGACATCCTGTCTCCTTGGAAGCGTTTCCTTCGCGGCAGCGCGCAAGCTCTCGCCTTCCAATCCCGTTTATCGTCAAAGTCTGCGTAGCTACTCCATTGTTTGAATAGAGAAATCCATCAAGCGAGCTAGCGGCGATGGCGAGTGCCTGCTTACGCCAACGCTGTCATGGATTGAAGACCTAGGGGCTCGCGCGCGGCGTAGGGCTCGCCATAAGCGACGCCTATTGTCTTGCCCCAATAGGCCGCTTCAATGCGGAGTTGCTCCAAAAAGTCCGTCCCCGTTCGACCCGTCACGAACTGGGTTTGATAGCACGCGATCGCCTTGGCCTTGCGCTCCCACTCCTGGCTGATGTCGAGCACAAAGGCGGGCTGAGGATTCATCTTGAGATGGACGCAGTAGTAACTGTAGATCCGCTGCGGGTGGAACGGCTCCCCCGGAATATCGCTTTTGGAGAGCTTGGCCCAAAAGCGGGCGTCCTCAACCAGCTGCGTTGCCGCCACGTGATCGGGATGGGCGTCGACCCAATACGGCGCCAGAATCCACCGCGGACGCACTCGCCGAAAGACGGATGCGAGCTTGTGCCGGTTCTCGAGCGTCGCTTCCAAAGCGCGATTTGGCAGGCCCAAATTCTCTCGCCATGACAAGCCCAAGGCTTCGGAGGCGGCCGCCGTTTCGGCTTTGCGTATTTCGGGCGTGCCGTGGGGTGTCGGCTCTCCGCTGGTGAGGTCGAGGACCCCCACTTTCCAGCCTTGGCCTAAAAGCTTCACAATGGCACCACCTGCCCCCAGTTCGGCATCGTCGGGATGGGGAGCAACAACGAGTACGTCGAGCATTTTTTCCTCGATTTTCGAGAATCCGTAGCGGCATCCGCCCAGTCTAGTCGGCTGCCGCGAACTTTGGTGAAGGCCAGCATGTCTCGCATTGAAACGCACTTGCACCCGGCTCACGCCCCGGGCTACTCGCTTCTCAACCCCAACAAGCCGAGGCGCGAGGACGTTCCGCCCAACGTGGTGCTGTGCGAACACTGCACGGCCAAGTGCTGCAAATACTTCGCCCTGCCGATCGACAAGCCGACAGAGCCTAAGGACTTCGATTACGCCCGCTGGTTCTTGTTACACGAGCACGCGACGCTTTTTGTCGACGACGATACCTGGTATTTGCTGATGCACACCCGCTGCCGGCATTTGCGGGAAGACAACCTGTGCGGCATTTATGAAACACGCCCGGAGGTTTGCCGCGAGTACACAACCGACGCCTGCGAATACGAGGACGACTGGGTGTACGAGCAGTACTTCGAGCACCCTGACCAGATTGTCGAGTACGCCGAAGCGATCCTTCCTAAGAAGAAGGGCGAGAGCATCCGCAGCCCCGAGCCACCCGTCCTCCCGATCCTGACCTAAGTCACCGAATCTCAATCCCAAGCTTTTTGCCCGCGTGTTGGACGTCTGATGATTGAACCTCGTGTTCTTGGTGGCTTTCGCGATTACTTGCCCGAGGCGATGATTCCGCGCGAGCGTTTGATTGCGACGGCCCAGCGGGTCTATCGCTCGTTTGGTTTTGCGCCGATTGATACGCCGGCGCTGGAGTATTTGGAGATCCTCACCGGCAAAGGGAGCGACGAAACCGACAAGCAGATGTACCGCTTCGAGACCGGTGGAAAGCAAGTCGCTCTCCGGTTCGACTTGACGGTGCCGTTGGCGCGGTTCGTGGCCCAACATGCACCCGATCTGGGTTTACCGTTCAAGCGGTATCACATCGCGACCGTCTGGCGCGGCGAGCGTCAACAGCGCGGCCGTTACCGCGAATTCATGCAATGCGACTTCGATACCATCGGCGTGACGAATCTCTCGGCCGATATTGAAACGGCGCTCGTCATCAACGAGTTGCTCACGGCAATTGGCTTCGACAAATTCACGATTCGCATCAACAACCGCAAGGTCTTGAACGGGCTGCTCGCGAAAGTGAATCTGTCGGATCAAAGCGTGGCCGTACTGCGGGCCATCGACAAATTGCCCAAGAGTACGCGCGAAAAAGTCATCGAAGAGATGATGGCAACGGCTTCGTGCGCTCGCGAGCAGTGCGAAAGCGTTCTGACCATGGCCGAGTTGTCGGGAAGCAATCAAGAGGTCCTTGCTCAGCTGCGTCCACTGGTAGCCGGTAACGAGCTGGGGGAAAAGGGCGTCGCCGAACTGGAAGAACTTCTCACCGGAGCTTTAGCCGCGGGCGTTCCCGAAAATCGCATCAAGCTCGACGTGTCGATCGCGCGCGGGCTCGACTACTACACTGGCCCGATCTTCGAAACATTCCTGGACGACCTACCGACCATCGGCTCGGTTTGTTCTGGCGGACGTTACGACAACCTGGCCGGTCTCTACACCAAGCAAATCTTGCCAGGCGTGGGAGCCTCGCTCGGCCTCGACCGGCTGCTCGCCGCCATGGAAGAGCTGAAGATGATCGAGCCCGTGAAAACCACGGCTCCGATCCTGGTCGTGTACTTCGATGCCAGTAAACGGAAGGACTATCTGAAGATCGCCGCCGATCTGCGCCGAGCCGGCCTGGGAGTGGAACTTTATCCCGAGCCCAAAAAATTGAACCAGCAGTTGCAGTATGCGGAGAGAAAAGGTTTCCGCGCGGCGATCATCGCGGGGGACAGGGAACTCGCTGCCAATAGTTGCCAGGTGAAGAACCTGACGACGCGAGAATCCACCGAGGCGTCGCTGGCGAATGGCTGCGAAGCGGTGATCGCGGCGGTTCGCCGGATTTTGGATTCGGGAATGGCGTAGCTTTCACGCGCGGGGCGTTCTTACGCAACTTTTTTGTTTGCTCGTCGGCTCTGTGGCCTCCGTGACTCTGTGTTTCATCATTCAGAGCGTGATGTCTCCCTGGGAGACGACGTGTTCTTAGTTGGGTGCCGCACTTCGCACGGACTGGAAAGTCCGTGCTACTTTTTTCTCCTCCTGGCGGCAGAATCCGCATTGTCGGATCGTTCGGCATTCTTCCGGAATTCTAAAGGAGTTACGTAAGAGTCTTTTTGCATCCGGTCCTCTTTGACCTAGTCTTGCGGTGGCGTTCGACCCGATCGTGTCGTTCGCCGTTTCCGTGGCAAGGCGTTTCCCCTGACGTCTTGCAGGCACGGGCTACATCGTGATGCCGCAACTTGAGTTCGCGCCGTGTCGGGTTATCAGGGGATCATCATGCTTTGCAATGAGTTAGCCATCCGCATCCAGGCTTTGCAGCCCGCTGCCGACCCGCGCGACGTCGCGCGATTGTGCCTGCTGCTCCAGAACGCCGTCGAAGACGCCGAGCGTCTGAACGACGTCGATTTTCTGAAAACGACTTGGCGCGAGATGGGGATGCGGTTGCAAGCCGCCACCGACCAGCACGCGGCCATGACCGAGGAACTCGATTCGCTCGCCAAGAGCGATCCTCGCAAGTTCACGCCGAACCAAATCTGGGTTCTGATCCGCGCGATCAAAGTCCAAAGCCAGATCCTGCAACTCTACGTGGGCAGCGGCCAACTCTCGGCTGACTAGCCGCACAACGGAGTCGCGACTGGGGCTAGTTGGCGGGCCGGCTCTACCCCACTCGCGACTCCATCGGCCAATCGCCCGCTGGGTGCGCTCGATCGCGCCCGGCGGGCTTTTTGTTTTGCCACAGAGGTCACAGAGGACTCCGAGAAAAGTGGCACAGACAATCCTGTCTGTGCGCGGTTGGCTGCGTTTTCTCGATAACTTTGCGCGCTACCGTGTGCCGAATTGCATTTGCCCCACTGCGGCAATAGACTTCTCGTTGGTTGCCTGTCGGAAGCCGTAATGAGAGTTCGGATCGGCAGCCGGCAATTCTTATGACATACCAACGGAGTTGGCTCATGTCCGCATTGGCAGGGGATGCCGTCGTCGCTCGGTTCGGTACGCAGTGGCGCTGGCGAGCCGTTCTAATTTTGATTTCCGTCGTCGTCTTCGCGGCTGGCTGGAATGTCGCTCGCTGGTGGTCGTGCCGCGTTATTGTTCAGGGAAGCGGCGAAACGGCTGTTATCCGCGTCCGCCAGCCGGGGCTAGAGTCGCTGGAGCACATCGATTGGTCTACCGGCACACGCCGAAAGATCGCCGAGATTCCAACGGGCGACTACTGGCTCGTCGATCACTCCGTCCGAGTTGTTCGCGACGGGAAAGCTGTCGCCTGGCGTCAGGACGATCGTGTTCACATCGCACCGATCGACGGCTCCGGCGTGAAAACCTCCGCACGTTTCAAACTGAATGCTCCGAGTAGCCTCGATCCTTTTCTTGGTGTAACGAGCGACGAAAACTATGCTGTGTTTTGCGTGCAAATATCCGATGTTGCTCATCTCGCAAACGGCACTTCGATGCTTGCAGTCAATGTCACTGTCGTTGACCTGCGAACGGGAGAATATGTAAGCGCCGAACGTTGGGCGGCCGACACATGCACGATCGGAAGCTCGGCCGAGATCGTCGGCACTCGCCTTAACCCCGAGGCCTACGGCCGATGGACGTTTTCGAGCGATCCTGGCTGGAAAAAGGTCGCCGAAGATAAGGAGCGGCTCCATGAGCATCAGATCGTATTCGTAAGCGAAGGTGCAGATGGACAATTGAGTTGGACCGGTCACGTTACTACGCAGAAAAGCGAATCGTGGGGCAACGTGGTCCAATCGCCATCGGGCGAGTGCTTTGTTGCCAACAGCGGGAAAGGACGATGTGCTGTCTTCAACGACAACACGGGCAAAGTAACAGACTTAAGCCTCCCCTGGGGCTGCTGCCCGACGGCGAGTTTCACGGCCGACGGCAAAACTTTGGTAGTGAGCGATCTGCTCGATGACATTCAGCTGATCGATGCTGAAACAGGGCGCCTCATAGCCAAGGACACCGCTGGTTCAGATCGCAGAATGCTTTTGCTTGGCTTCGCCACGATCGGGCTACTGCTAAGCGTCGCTTGGTTCCGATTTGCGCTCTTGGAACACTCCACGTCGTGGGCGATGGTCGACGCCCTGGCCACGACTCTCGCCGTTTCATTCACGATTACGGGCGCTGTAACAGCAGCCACCCATCCAGGATGGAGCTTCGCCTTCGGACACGAGCTATTTGGCCTGAGTTACGTTGTAGCCGGAATAGCAGCCGGTGCCGCCGTGATGACAGGTTGCTATTGGGCACACGGCGATGGCGCGCTCGTCGCACGATGGATCAAGGGAGCCATTTGCCTGGCGCTCTTGTTGACGCCACTTCCGATGCTGAATCTCTTTGGATCGTGGTGGCAGCAGCCACTAACGATTGCCGCCACGGCAGCCTTCGCCGGAGGTGTGACGGCCCTGGTGGTGTGGCTTCCGAACTTGATGGGGTGGACTATTCGAAATCGCCCCATCGAGGGTTCTGCCCATCGTTTTGGCCTGGGAGCTATTTTCGGCACGATTTCGAGCGTGGGAATCTTGCTGGCCCTCGGAAGATGGCTCATCGATCCCAGCCGGTGGGAATCGAACAAGTGGATCGTCGACGCCATCGCGGAGCTGATGTGCGTAGGCACGCTACTCGTCGCAGTCTTCTTCTTGCGTCTGCCGTGGTACGGAATCGTTGTTGCACTTTTGGTTGCCGCCGCGGCCATCACCACCTTGATATGCCTGGGGCTGTTTGGAATGGCGGCCGCGAATCCGAAGTTCGTTGGCGCCCCGATGATGGAAGTAGCCGGGCTGATCGGTACGACTCTTTCTGTCGCCATCTCGTGTACGGTATTACGGCGCCACGGCTTCCGATGGACGCGAGGGCCTGTTTTGTCGCGTAGCCCGTCAGTTGTTCACGCGTAACGCCCGGGGAGTATGATAACGGCCACGGGGGGCTGGGTGATGTCTGCACCATCTGAAAGTACGGTCGCTCCTCGCTTCGGCACACATTGGCGCTGGCGGGCTATCGTGGCGTTGATTTCCGTCGCCGTATTTGTTGCCGGTTGGAATGTCGCCCGATGGTGGAGAGCGCGCACTATTGTGCGGTGGAGTGAACTGCCGGCGCTGGTGCGCATCAGCGGGCCAGGATACGAGTCACTGGAACAGTTCGACCAAAGTAACGGCGCATGGCGAAAGCTTGCCGAGTTCTCAACGCGCAATTCCCCGGCTGTCCGTAGCTCGATCCAAGTTGTGCTCGACGGCAAAGCGGTCGCCTGGCATCAGGACGACAGGATTCACATCGCACCGACCGACGGCTCGCCCGTGCAGTCTTCGGCGCAGTTTAAGGTCGCTGAACGCATTGAGTTTCACGGCCTAACCAGGAACGAAAACTTTGCCTTGATCCGCGACACCAATGAAGGAATGGCGAAGCTGAAAAACAGTATGGCCTCTTCTTCAGTCATCTATGTCGTCGATCTGCAAAGTGGCGAGATTGTGAACAGCGAGACGTGGGTCATTCCATCGTCAGTTGGAAGCACGGGCGACATCGTCGCTACGCGTATTTCTCCCGAGGAATACGGACACTGGCGATTTTCCAGCGAGGGTGGGTGGCAAAAGACTGCGGACGTAGAGTATCGCCTCATTGAAGGCTATTCTGTTCGGTTCATGATAGAGCCGGACGGTCAGCTAACCTGGGACAGATCCGAAACCCCAAGGGCCGGCAAGCCAATGACCGATAGGTGGCGTGTTACATGCATGTCACCATCGGGCGACCGATTTGTCGCAAACCAATCGGAAGGACGATCCGCGGTAGTCGACCAGAACACCGGAAAAGTAACCGTACTCAACTTGCCCTGGGGATCATGTCCGTTTTCGAGTTTCACTCCCAACAATAACAGCTTGGTGATAAGCGATCTGCTTGATGACATCCACGTCCTCGATCTGACAACCGGAAGATTTGTTGCCAAGGATTCCGCTGGTTCCCGTCGAAGAGGGATTCTATTTGGGATTGTGATCATGGGGCTTTTGTTGAGTGCCGCCTGGTTGCGAATCGCGTTCTGGGAGCAATCGCCGCACTGGGCAACACTCGACGCGCTCTCCGCGACACTGGCCATCTCGCTGGCGCTGGTCGGGACTGTCATCGCGATCGACCATCCGGGAATTTATTGGAACTCTTCACGCGCGGGGGAAATTGTCCGGGCGTTAGGCTACGTTGTTATGGGAATCTCGGCCGGAGTCGCCCTATTGGTAGCGTGGTATTGGGCTCACGGTGAGGGTTCGATCGCCGCGCGATGGGCGAGAGGAGTCTTGTTGCTGGCAATCTTCTTGCCACTACTTCCTATGACGGAGTATTGGCCCTCATCGTGGGACATGGCCCAAAAGTTAGCCGCGGCGGCGGTGTTCACGGCGGGCATAACGGCAATGGTGGTGTCGCTTCCGAATGCGATCGGTTGGACCATTCGGAATCGCCCTCTGGAAAGTTCGTCCCCTCGCTTTGGCCTGGGCGCCATCTTCGCCGCCATTACGAGTATCGGCATGCTCTTGGCACTGGGAAAGTGGCTGTTCAGCCGTAGTCAGTGGAACGTCTACTCGCCGATCTTTGCCTATGGCATTGTGGAACTGATGATCGTTAGCACGGTGATGGTCGCGATTCTCTTCGTCCGTTTGTCGTGGTTTTGGATTGTCGGCGCGCTTCTGCTTATCGCCGCGACCGTCTTTGCATTGAATCGCTTCGGACTGGTCGGACTCTCCGCCAAGTATGCTGTTTTCCTCTATGCCCGCACGGCAGAGGGGTTCACTCTCGTAGGCATGGCGCTCGCCGTTCTAACTTCTTGTTTGGTCCTGCGATACCACGGCTTTCGATGGACGCGAGCAGTCACGCCACTCCGTAGCCCATCCGTTGTTCAAGCTTAGTTCGACCGCACCGTCAGAGCCCATTTGGTTGCAACATGGCCTCACCATCACAGAACGCAATCGTTGCTCGATTCGGCACGCACTGGCGCTGGCGGGTGGCGCTCCTTGTGATTGCCCTTGCGCTTTTTGCCAGCGGTTGGAACGTCGCCCGCTGGTGGTGGGCGCGCGTTCTAGTTCGCGGCAGCGGGGAACCGGCGATTGTGCGCGTTACCCACTCGAGAGGCGAGTCACTGGAACAGTTCGACTGGACGAGCGGCAAATGGCGGACCTTTGCTGAGATCCCTGCCGCCTATTTTTGGTTTGTCGACCCGCTGCAAGTCGTTCTCGATGGCAAAGCCGTCGCCTGGCAGCGGGGTGAAAAGATTCACATCGCGCCGACCGACGGCTCGGGCGTACGAACGTTGCAGCAACTCGAACTGGATGCAAGTGATCAGCTCCTTGGTCTCACCAGAGACGAAAACTTTGCCTTGGTTTGCGCGAAGGATGACGGCGTCTTGTGGATGGCGAACGGTAGACAATCCACGACGCGCGTCGTACAGGTCTTGGACCTTCGAAGTGGAGAAATCGTACACGAGGAACGTTGGATGGCCATTCCGGCGCCCGCGGGAAGTTCGGGCGAGATCGTCGGTACTCGCCTTTCGCCAGAGTCTTTCGGACGCTGGAGCTTTTCGATCGACGATGGATGGCAGCAGAGCGCAAACGCAAAGCCCAGTTTCAACGAGCGCCATCTTATCGACATCGTCAGGGGATCCGAAGGACAGTTGATCTGGACCGGATTTCTGACGCCCACAACGGCCGCGCAAGTGCCGGAAACCTGGGCGGTCACCTGCGTTTCGCCCTCGGGCGATCGATTCATCGCAAACCATCAAGAAGGACAGTGCGCCATATTCGATCAACGGACGGGAAAGGCAATCGAACTGGACTTGCCCTGGGGAATCTGCCCTTATTCGAGTTTCACGCCCGACAGCAACACGTTGGTGTTTAGCGACTTGTTCGATGACATCCATGTGATCGACGTGGCAACGGGCCGACTTGTCGCCAAAGATTCGGCAGGTTCTCGCCGCAGAACGATCCTCTTAGTGATTGCGTCCATGGGGCTACTTGTGAGCGCTGTTTGGTTGTGGATCGCGTTTGTGGAACAATCGGCCCGTTGGGCGGTGATCGACACTCTAGCCACCCTACTGATCATCTCGCTCTCGATGGTTGGCATGGCTTTGGCGATTGCCCACCCAGGAATGAACTGGACCAATACTTCTGCGCGAATGATTTTCCAGGGCCTCGTTCACGTTGAAATGGGTATCTCGGCCGGCGCGATCCTGATAACTGCCTGGTATTGGGCGCACGGAGATGGCCCAGCCACCCCACGCTGGGCAGTGGGTGTCGTGGTGCTTGCCATCTTCTTGCTACCAATCCCAATGTTGGAGCGTTGGTCCTTTTGGTGGGTTGCAGCGAGGGCGATCACCGCCACGGCGATCTTTGCGACGGGCATCACCGCTCTCGTCGTATGGATTCCGCAGCGATGGGTTGGACCATTCGGAATCGGCCGCCCGAAGGCCCATCTCATCGTTTTGGGCTGGGCGCCATCTTCGCCGTGATTACGAGTCTTGGAATTCTTCTGGCACTGGGAAAGTGGCTCGACCCCAGCCAATGGAACAACAACACGTGGATTATCTACGGCCTGGTGGAGATGTTGCTCGTAGGTACGGCGCTGGTCGCGATTCTGTTTTCGCGTCTGTCTTGGGATTGGATGGCTGGCGGTTTCCTCCTTGTTGCCGGGGCAATTTTTTTGTTGATTTGCCTGAGGCTGGTCGGCATGTCCGCTAGAAATCCTAATTATTCAGACATCTACGTCATGGAAGCGGGCGCTTTGATCGGCACGACGCTGGCCGCGCTCCTCCCTTGCCTTGTCTTGCGCCGCCACGGCTTCCGGTGGACGCGAGCAACCGTTTCCATTCGCAGCCAATCTGCGGTTCCTGCCTAGATCGACAACCAGCTGTCCATTTCCGCGCTAGCATTCGCGGTATTGGCGCCTCCATAATGGCAAGCATCTCATAACTCTTCCGGTGAGTGGACAGGTCTATCTATGTGCTCGGGCTATCTGAGGAATACCGTGGGAGGCCGCGCTTTGTCTTCAAGTGGACTTTGTCGGTTGAGAAACCGCGGAGAGCCGTTCTTGCGAGTGGGATGGCTTCTCGCGCTTTTGCTAGTTGGCAACACAACGCCAGCCGCTGAGCCGAATACTGAAAAGATCGAATGTCGCGGAGTGGTCGTGGACGAAAAAGATCAGCCTTTGGCGGGCGCTGAAGTCCGCGCTTATTCGGATGAAAAATCCGATCCCGTAACAACGGCTGCCGATGGAACTTTTGCATTGCGCCTTCCGCCCAAGACGATCCGCTGGCAGATCATTGCGAGGCAAGCAGCGACCTCTCGAATGGGCGCGTGGGCGTCCTATCCCGCCAGCAAGACCGATACGCTCAAACGAGACTTGGCGTCTCTCCGGATTGTCATTGAGCCCGCGCGTGATCTTTTGGTGAACGTCGTCGACAAAAACAATACGCCCGTACCGAGCGCGAAAGTAGGAGCGATCGTCGGTTTTGAAAATATCGCCACTGCACAAACTGGCGCCGACGGGAACGCGACTTTGAAAGTACCCAGAACCGCACAGTTGAATTCCGTTTTTGGATATTCGCCTGGGAGCGGACTTGATTACGTCTGTTTTCGTCACCAGGGCGACACCACTGATGCTAACGCCCTACCACTCGACCACGCCGGCCCAATCACATTGGTCATGGCTGGTGTAAAGCCGCTCTCATTGAAAGTCACCCACCGTGACGGTTCGGCAGCCGCGGGCGCGGTCTTTTTTCCCCGAGAGATCTGGCTTCCAAAAAAAGGAGGCTTTTTGTTCGCCATGGGGTATCGGGATTTGGGAGTGCTAGCCGACGAGACGGGAACAGTGCACTTTGATTTTCTCCCCATCAACATGACATCAAGGCTTTCCTTCGGCTATCACACCCCGGGATACGTCGCGACCAAATTGCCGGAGTTCAGTCCTCAAGACGGCGTCGACGAAATCGAAGTAATGCTTGACCGATTGGTCCCCTTTCGAGGGTTGGTCACGGATTCCCAAGGGCGCCCAGTGGCCGACGCGGTCGTGAAATTTGGGAGCATGGGGCTAGGTCCCATAAGCACTGCACGAGACTACGTAACAACGGCCACAGACGGTGTCTTCGAAGCTCTCGTGCCCCCAAACCAGTACTATGCCTTTCGAGCCTCCAAGGGCAACGCTTTTTCATCGTGCGAATGCTGTGTTGTTCTCCACGACGCGGACCCACCCTTTTTCACGCTCAAGCTTGAACCTGGAGCTCGAATTGTCGGAAAGGTGACACAGGGAGAAGAATCAAAACCGTTGCCGCGCGCCCATGTCACTCTTAGAGATTACCCCGAGCTTCCGACCGAAGAACTGCCGCCCGATATTCATGCGCGAATCTTTCGTGGGAGACGCCACATTCGCGAATTGTGCATTTTGGAGTCCTTCGACGCCGATGAAAACGGCGACTTTGTCATCCCGGTCGGCGCCGGGCAACACGAACTCGCTGTCTTTCAACTGAATCCACGTCTCACTTCGAGTCGTGAACGCATCATGGTCGCGGAGCCCAAGGAGTACCGGAAGAATCTTCACGCGGTTCCGCAGCCGCGGTGAAACTAAAACCGCGGGACCGGCTATCTTGCAGAAGGCGTCGTTCGCGTTACGCTTCGTGGTTAACTTGACCCCTGTTTGTTTCGATTCGTGTTCAATTCGATTCCCTGCCGAAAGTCAGGCATGTTTTTTTCCATTGATGGGCTCGACGGCGGCGGAAAATCGACGCAGATGGAGCTGTTCTGCGATTGGCTCCGGCGGCTTGGTTTTGAAGTTGTCACCTGCCGCGATCCGGGCAGCACCGATCTGGGCGAGAAACTCCGCGACATTTTGCTCTCGCGCGGCGACATGACGATTGACCGACGCAGTGAAATGCTGATCTACATGGCAGCTCGCGCGCAGCTGGTGGAAGAGGTGATTCGCCCGGCGATCGCCGCCGGGAAGATTGTCGTTTCCGATCGCTATCTGCTCGCCAACATCGCGTATCAAGGATACGCCCGGGGTCTCGATATCGAGGCCGTGCGAACCGTCGGCCAGGTCGCGGTGAACGGGCTATTCCCCGACGTAACTTTCGTGCTAGATATCTCTGTCGAGGCGGCAGCCAAACGGATCAACCGTCCGCTGGACCGGATCGAATCGACCGGAGGAGAGTTCTTGGATAAAGTCCGCCGCGGATTCCTGACGGAGGCACCGCTTTATCCGGCGAAGGTGGTGGTCGTTGACGCGGAACGCTCGGTGGGGGAGGTTCAGCAGGACATCCGGAACGCCGCTGCCGATGCTATGAATTTAGTTTGAGTGGCTGTTACATTTTTCCTAAACGGACGCTTGGAACTCTAGGAACCAACTAGATGTAGTAAGGGTTCCGAATTCGCATGGGACGGGCAACTCCCAAAACGGTGGCGAAGGCGACGCTAAAACCCATGAGGATGATAACTGTTTCGAACATGGCGCTGACTTTCTGACGAGAGGGAGCGAGAAGAGTGTTTCCGACGGCCGGACGACCGTTGTTGAAACATGTATTTGCACCCACAGTGCCAATCGGTTCTTTCGCGGACACGTTCGGTCTGCGTGCCGTTTTCCTTGAGGAAATACGGCTCTTTACCTGAGAGTCATGCCAACGGCCCAAAACTGCACGACATCATTTTGATGGCGCTTTGTCTGAGATTGGGACGTCATTTTGACGGCATCTGCCAAGAAATGAAAACGGCCGCCGGGATGCGCTCCGGCGACCGTCTCAGTGATCATCGCTAATTAGCAAGTTGATGTCTCGGCTAGCCTAGTAGCGCCAAGGACCGCGGATGTAGTAAACACCGAATTGATCGGTGTGGCTGGGCCAGTACGGCGTAGCGCGGAACGGGCCGCCGTACGATCCGCCTGGGTATTGCGGACCAAATTGATGCCAAACCGGGCGAATCTCCGTTTGGGCAACGCCCCAACTGTATTCGGTGTGCGACTCGACCGTAGGCGGCACGACCAGAGCAGCGGGCTCGTTGTACGGCAGGTAGGAATAGCCACCGTGCCACGGGCGTTGCGAAGCAACCCAGCGGTTGTATTGGTCGTTAGCAACGCGGGCGAATGGGCCGACCGCCGATGCGCTCGAAACCCACATCAGGGCGATGGCCAGCGCTCCGGCCAGGCTCAGGCTCGACTTCATGGGAACACCTTCAGGATATCGGGAGTGATTGGGAAAACAGTTTGGTCGCGGGCGCTGCACGTGCGCCCGTTTCTCGAACGTATGGCCAGCGACTAGTAGCCCCACCGCACCATGGTGCGGTTGTAACCTCGGCCTTGGTCGTAGTAGCGGTAGTATTTGCGGGCGTGTGGGTACATCATCTCGTGCGGATAAAAGGGTTGGTACGTATAAAACGTGTGCCCAACGAAAGCGGGAACGGGTCGCGGAGCGATGTACAGCTCGGCTCCGTGGCCGTCGCAGTTGTTCCCTTGGTAATACTGGCGGAACAGGTCAGGCGGACCGTAATCGCGATATTGGCAGGTGAAGGGGTGAGTCAGGCCGTAGTTGGGCCAGCCGAACCCGGCGCCCGCGCCGCAACGTCCATTCGCGCACGATCCACCCATGCTGACGGGGCCGCCGTCGCTCTCGACGGCGACTTCGGCCGGTGCCGAGGCAGCGGTTTGATTCCAGTAGTCGCCACCGTGGCTGACGCCGCGATAGCTGTCGCCCGACGAGGAACCGTAGCTCCCACCGTATTGGAATTTGGGGCAGTTGGCGCACTCGCCCGCGATGACGGTGCCGCAGAATCCTAGGACCAGCGCGACGCCAGCGAGCGTCACTCCTCGAAATGCTCGAAACATGCGAACGTTCCTTCCTTGTGTCGCTGATGGAGTCGCACGCACCGGGAACTCGCCTGCCGTCGGGCTTGGCTCGGTTGCGCGTCGAATTTGATTCTCAAAGGGGCGGTTCTGCCTTCACGTCCGTGAACGGAGAGAATCCGCTGCCGATCATCGTCGGAAAGAGCGGCCCCCAATCGCAAGCAAAGCCAGTACCTTCCGACCAACTCGTGCGAACCGGCGTCCGGATAAGCCGAAGGTGACGGCAGTAGCAGCAGAGACGACTGTATCGACGGCCTCAAACTCGCTATAATCCCTCCCTTTTGACAAACCAAGGAATGGTCAACTGCGGCCCTTTTGCGGCCGAGTTGAGAGCATCGGATCGCGTTTCGCGCGGTGTGGCGACAACGGGCTCTGGCTTCAATGGACGTGCAGGTTTCCCAAATGGCAAAGGCCGCTTCTTCCAAAGAGACCGAAGACAAAGACGAAGCTGAAGAGGCCGCCCCGAAGGCGAAAGAGTCGGGCGGCAAGCGACGGGCCACCGCCGAATCGATGGCGGCCAAGCAGCGCGATATCTCAGTGAGCGAGTTCTTCGCCAAGAACCGCCACCTGCTCGGCTTCGACAATCCCCGCAAGGCGCTGCTGACGACCGTTAAAGAAGCGGTCGACAACTCGCTCGACGCCTGCGAGGAAGCAGGTCTGCTCCCCGAGATCTGGGTGAAGATCGACCCGACGGGGACGAATCGCTTCCGCGTCGCCGTGCAAGACAACGGCCCGGGGATCGTCAAGAAACAAATCCCGCTGATCTTCGGCAAACTGCTGTACGGATCGAAGTTCCACCGTCTGAGGATGAGCCGCGGCCAGCAGGGGATCGGGATCAGTGCGGCCGGCATGTACGGCATGCTCACGACAGGCAAGCCAGTCCAAATCGTGAGCCGAGTCGGCGTCAAAAAGCCCTACCACTACTACGCCATCCAAATCGACACCAAGAAGAACATTCCCGAAATCCTCAACGGCAAGGGTGAAGGAGAAGACTTCGACGCGAGCGAGAAGGGCCTCGCTCAGTTGACGGCTAAAGGCGTGGAGTGGGTGCCGGTCTATCCGCCACCTCCTGAAGCGCCGCCAGCAGCAGAGGTCGTAGCCGAATCGCCCGCTGCTCCTCCTGCCAAGCCGGCCAAAGGCGCTGGCCACGCCAGCGGATTGCTGAGCCATGGTGAGGTGAAATCAGGAACGCGCGTCGCCATCGAACTCGAAGCCAAGTACACGCGCGGCCGCGGTTCGGTCGACGAGTACCTCGAGCAAACGGCGATCGCCAACCCTCACGTCACCATCCACTACACCGATCCCGAAGGGCACTCCAGGTCGTACGGCCGTTCGAGCGATTCGCTTCCGCCCGAGCCCAAAGAAATCAAGCCGCATCCATATGGCATCGAGCTTGGCCGCCTGGTCACGATGCTCAAAGACACCGAGCACTCGACCCTCTCGGCATTCTTGAGCGACTCCTTCTCGCGGATCAGTTCGTCGACCGCTCAAACGATCTGCGCGGAAGCTCAAAAGCAAACCAAAGAGACGATCACGACGAGATCGAATCCAAAACGCATCGGGCGACAAGAGGCCGACGCGCTCTTCGCCGCCATGCAATCGACGAAGATCGGTCCGCCGTCGACCGACTGCATCGTCCCCATCGGTGAGCCACTGATCCTGAAGGGCCTGCACCACGTCGTGCCGGGCGAGTTCTACTGCGCTGCAACCCGGCCGCCAGCAGTTTACCGCGGTAACCCCTTCGTCATCGAAGTGGGCTTGGCGTTTGGCGGCGTGAACGCTGCTCAAAAAGTCTCGCTGGAGCAGCTGACCGAGTTTCTCTCGGAAAGCGATGCTCGAACGCTCCGCCAATTCCTGATGAATACGTTCGACGGGATCGGGTCGGATGCCGCGGAGAAGATCCTCAACGAAGCCAACTTCGGCGCACGCAGTTCGCCGTCGAAGTTGGCGAGGGATGAAATCCTTCGACTTCACGCCGCGATGCGAAACGTGAATCTCTCCGAAGGGCAAACGATGCAAGTACTGCGATATGCCAATCGCGTGCCACTGCAATTCCAGCCCGCTGCGTGTGCGATTACGCAATCGGTTATTGCCAACAACTGGCGATCGTACGGCCTGTCCCAATCGCGCGGAGGGTTGCCCACCGGACCTGTCACCGTCATGGTTCACATGGCCAGCGTGTGGGTGCCGTTCACCAGCGAGTCGAAAGAAGCTGTCGCTTCGTACCCGGAGATTCTTAAAGAACTTCGCCTGGGTATGCAGGCCGTAGGTCGCAAGCTCGGCATGTACCTCAATGCTCGCAACAAAGTGAAACAAGAAGGCGAGCGGCGATCGATCTTCTTGCGATATCTGAAGGAGGTCGCCGACGCCGTCGCCGACCTGGAAGGTGGCAACCGCGACAAGATATACGAGCAACTCTTGGCCGTCGCGAAAAAGAAGACGGCCGAGGCCGATACGAAGTTCGACGATCGCGGCCGCAAGAAGTCGGCGGAAGACTCGCTCGTTACTGAACTCGGCGACAATGTCTTGATTGTGAAGCAGCCAGAAGAACCCACCGCGGCTCCCGCGCCGCCAGCGAAGGCGGAAGGAAAGTCCGAAACCAAACCACGCAGAACGAAGGCCGGTTAGGTTCGCAGTTCGTCGTCGTTGATTGTTTATTGCTCCGAAAGAAAGCTCGTCTGTCATGGCCAAGAAAGCCGCCCGTCGAACTGCCGGCGAAACTCCCAAGCTCGATCCCTCCAAGCTTTCCGATCGAGATCGCAAAACGCTCACCAGCCTGCGCGGCCTGGCAAAAAGCGTGGCCGAAACAGCGGCCAAAGCGAAGCCGCCGCACTTGGATGTCCCCTCGCGGTCGCTCTCGAACGTCACCTACAACCGCACCAAGCGGTTTATCGAGATGGGCAAAGGGGCCAATCGCCGCGAGCTTTTCAATCTCTCGCAAGCCAAGAGCTATATGCAAACGCTCCTGGTTTCCAGCAAGTTCAAGCACCTGATCGAAGTCGGTAAGACGGCGAGCATTCGGCAGATCTACTACCTCTGCAAACACACGATTGCCGGCACGAACGAAAACACGTTCGACGACCAGGACGAATCGGACCCGATCATCGAAGATGTCGAGGTAATGCTCGACGCCTTGCGCGAAGAGTTGCATGTCTTCGCGTCGAACCGCGGAAACATGGCGGGCAACATCACGCTGATCGACTCGGGCGACACCATCGATTGCTCGCGGATGGGCTCGGGCGGATACCAGATTCCGTCGATCGTCGAACCCGACATCATCCAGTTCAAGAAGTGCGACGCCAAGTTCATCCTGCACGTCGAAAAAGATACGGTCTGGCGACGTTTCAACGAGGACCGCTTCTGGCAGAAGAACAAGTGTATTTTGACGCACGGTGGCGGACAGCCGGCGCGCGGCGCGCGGCGACTTTTGAATCGCCTCCACAACGAGCTTGGCTTGCCTGTCTATTGCCTGCTCGATAACGATCCGTGGGGATATTACATCTACAGCGTCATCAAGCAGGGCTCGATCAACCTGGCATATGAATCGAAGCGCATGGCGATCCCCGATTGCCGCTACATCGGACTGCGCAGCAAAGACTACGACGAGTGCGAATTGCCCGAGGCCGTGAAGATCAAACTCAACGATACCGACATCAAGCGGGCCAAGCAGATCGCCAGCTACCCTTGGTTCGAAAAGAAAAAAGAGTGGCAAAAAGAGATCGATACGATGCTCTCCAACGGCTTCAAGTTGGAAGTCGAAGCCATGATCACCAAGGACATCAGCTACGTCACGGAAACGTACGTGCCGCAGCGATTGGAAGACCAAGATTTTCTCGACTAGCGATCACCGTCCATGATCGAATATCGCCCACTGGTTGCTGATGACTTCGAAGCCGTGATGCGGCTATGGAACACGGCCGCGGGCGTGCGGGCAAACGAAACGCCAGACGAGTTTGCCCGCATTCTAGCGCGCAATCCGAATCTCTCATCATGTGCCGTTGACGGCGCCGACATGGTGGGCGCCGTGCTCGCTTGCCACGATGGCCGCCGCGGTTACCTTTATCACCTCGCGGTGGCCGCCAGCCATCTTCGCCGTGGGATCGGGGCTGAGTTGGTTCGCCTGTCGCTGCAAGGATTCAAGGCGGACGGCATTCGCCGCGCCAGTTTGTTTGTGATTTCGAACAACCAAGCGGGCGCCGAGTTTTGGCGCTCGCAAGGTTGGTTCCAGCGCGACGATCTGAACGCATGGTCGATTGATCTAGGCTAGCGCAACCGTAGCCGCGTTCGCCAGAACGCGGTTGGAAATCTGCGCTGTTTCGCAGGGCCGCCGCACTCTTTGCGAGTGCGGCTCCCTGGAAGCGCTTGCTCTCACGGCTTTACCCCGGTAGGGGTTTGATCACCGTAGCCGGGGGTCGCGAAGCCACCCCCGGTTAGTTTACGTATGACAAACCAACCCCGGACGGGGTTGTACACGGATCGGTTAATCAATCGAAGAACTGCTCTTCGTACCAAACCACTCTCCTGTCGCATCGCTGCCGCGATGCCAAATCGTTTGCGATCGCTAACCGGAGGTGCGCTTCGCGACCGCCGGCTAGGGTTGTGGAACCGCTGTCGCGGTTGAGCAAGCGTCCAAGTTCGGAAGCCGCAAGCGCGAAAACGAAAGTTGTTCAGCGCAGTCCTTTGGCGTACAGCACCACCTGACTGGGCCGAGGCTCATCGCCAATGGAATCGTAGAAATACCCCGCGGTCGTCTCGGTTTCGCGCTCGACCTTCCACACTCGTGTGTTGGTGACGTAGTCGGGCTTCTGGCTGAACGGTGTCACGAACGCCGGGCAGAACCATTGCACGCGATTGTTGGGCTGGGCGGCGAAGTTGCCGTTGTCCAGCGCAATGACATGAGCGCATTTGTGGCCGCCGTCGCCGGCTTCTTCCGCATCGGGAGCGCCGTACCAATCGAGCGTGAAGAGGTATTGGCCCCCTTCCCAACTTCGATCGCGCATCTGCACGCGGACTCGCATGTCGGCGAGGCGCTCGAACGTGCTGCAAGTCACCTCGTAACTGAAGCAGTCCCAGAACTGAAGCCAATCGAGCGGCTGCGCCGGCGCATCTTCGCGATGACACAAGGCGTGAATCGGCAGTCGCCAGATCATGGCCCCGTTTTCGGTCAACACATGAAACCCGATTGCCCGACCGGCGATCGAAGCCACGCCAAAGACACAGACTTTGACGAATTCACCCTGATGGGCCTGGCCGTCGTAGAGAAACTCTTTCCGCAACAAGCAATAGAAACGCGGAACGTTCGTGTTGAGTGTGGTCAATTCAGGAGCACCTCCCGTTGGAAAAAGGGGGAACAAAAGAACCAACTATCGCGAACGTTATCACTTCGCGGGGCTGACGTCAAATGTGCCGCCTACCAGGCTCCAAACCGTCGCCGCCATCTTGCGGTGACCTTCCTGCGAAAGATGGATCGAATCCATCGTCGAGTCGCCTCCCGCGAGGACCGACAGAAAAACCCGCTTGGGGACCAGGGCGACTCCGTACTTCGCCGCGATGCGTCGTTGGTGGCGACCGTACTCGTGATAGAAAGGGAGCAGCGGCAGTTCGAACATCACCACCTGCCTGCCAGGCGCCGAAACGTGGGAAATCAATGCCTCCAAATCGGCAGCGAAGTCGGCCGGTTGGGTAGAGCCCAACACGTCGTTCCCGCCGATCTCGACGAACACCAGTGGCGAATCGATCTGCTGCTTCTTAGCTCGTTTAAGGGCCGAGCGAGCGGTGTCGCCCATGTGGGAAATGTCTTGCACGTTCACGTTGTGCTCGCGCTCCAGGATCTGCGGCCAGCGCTGAAATTCCTCGTCGCCGCCAACGCCGCCAGCCGTGACCGAATCGCCAATGACGGTCATCGAACGCGCGGCGGTGGGTTTGAGAGTCGGCAGGAACTGATAGGGAATCTCGACAATTGCCAGAATTAGCCAACCAGCGATAGCGACCCAATGGGCCCATTTTTGCCACGAATTGACAAACGCCGACACCATCCAGAGAACTGTTCCAACGACCGCGACACCGTACAGCCAATAGGGCACAGCAGTGGAACTGAGGGCGACTCCGACTGCGCCAACGAAAAGCATGACCGCGGCAGAGCGCTGCAAGATGCGCGATGTTTGCCGTGAGGCAACGATCGCCAGAACGATGAGTGCGATCCCCGTGAAGTACGAATGACCGCTGGCGATATGAAAGACGATTGGGTTCATCGAGAGGCGCCCCTTACACCTCCTAGAATACGCCGAGGGAATGTCGCCATCAAATGATAGCCGCTCAGTCCCACCACCAGTTCGAGACGTCGAGTTCTGCTGCGACCTTCTCTCGCTCACGTGCCAGTTTGCCATCCTCGTCGGGCAGGCGATCAGCCTTCAGTGCTTCTTCGGCATGGATGGTGACGCCACCTATGGGGGCGAGGAGCCGGTTTCCTTTCCAAACCACGTTTACCACGCTTTCCGCAGTTTTTGGCGTGGCGCAAGTTTCGGTTGGAAGCCGCGATTCGTCCAACAGTAAGGCCATGTTCCAGCCTGACTCAACGCAGAATCTGCGATCTCGAATGTAAGCGGCCACCACGAGTAAATCGATCTCGTTTCGCATTTCGGCGAAAACAGGGCTAGCGCTGGCAATCGCCTCGTAACTGCGCGTGAAGCCCGCCGCGAACGCCTGCGCCGCGTGGTCCACGGTTCCATCAGGCGTTAACTCACCTTCGAGCGAGACTAGCTGATTTTCCTCGCGCAAAATCACTCCCTCGCCGACCAGCTGCATGGCCAGTCCGTCGTCGGTGGCGCGGATGCACTCGTAGTCGGGCGTGAACCACCAGCGCTGTGCCGCTTGCCGTTTGGGCGGGCCGTTGAGCAAGTCGATGTAGGTCTTCAGCTTCACCGGCAGCGGCTCCAAGCCAACTGAAATGAGTTTCATCCGGTAGTCGCACTCGACCAGCACGGCCCCCATGTGCGTGCGATCGGAGATGCCCAGCACGCGAATCTCGGCTTGGCCTAGCGCTTCGCGCGAGCCAGTGGCAATTCTGGCGGCCGTCTCTTCACGCGCCGCTTGTGGGATCGCCCTGGGGATCGTTTGCTGAAAGGCGACAAATCGCTCCCAACCTTTCTTCGGCGGCACGATGGTGCACCCGACGAGCGGCTTGGCCGGGCCCATCGGCGGATAGGCTCGCAGTGCGACCAGCAAGTCGTCCAGTCGCAAGACGGGGCGGCCCGTGGAGACACCGACCACGCGCCCGACGGCGTCGTCCATCCAACCTTCGGCCGGACCGGCGATGACGATCTCGCCCCGCTCCGGATAGAAGAAAACCGATTCCACCCGCTGCAATCCCGCGAGGTGCCGCATCGCATCGTCGGGCGTCTCTCCCTCGGCAATCCGCGATTGAATAGCGGCTTCGAGCCGATTTAGCGAAACCTTGCGCGATGGCGAGCTGGCCATCAGGTCGGCGGCGACTTTGGCCTTGGCCGCCGCGAGCCGCTCGCGCGCCAGCCGTCCATCAGGATCGGGAACCGCCACGTATTTGACGAGGCCTTCCGCATCGACGGCAACGCCAAACGTCGGCAACTGGACGGTCGTACCGAGTCGTGGCACGGCCAGTTCCGACTTCTTTTTTCCGTCCGCCTTTTTGGTTTCGGCCTTTTTCGTATCAGTCTTTTTGGGAGGCTGGGTCTTCTTGGTGTCAGCCTTCTTTTCGTCCGGCTTCTTCGTTTCAACTTTTTTTTGAGATGGACTCTTGTCGCCTAGCTCGCCGCGCGAGATTCCGGCCGACAGCCCCCAGCCAACGAAAACCCCAATGCAGAAGAGCGCGGCGCTGATCGCCCGAGAAGACATATTCATGTCACAGTCGTTCCAGAATTTCCCCTACGTCGATTGGACCACCAGGGTGAACCATCGTCAACAAGAAGGAGCCGATGGGTCCCCCATATTCGGAGACGTCGGCGCGCGAGAGAATAACAATCGGTTTCAAATGCACTCGCGCAACTCTCTTCTCATGCGAGGACAAAGTCATGGATTTTCAAAACATTCTGGATCAGCTGCTGAAGCAAGGTAAGGATCTCGCCAACCAAGGGCGCGAGTTCGCCGAGGACAAGCTGGGTGTTCCCAAGGATGGTCCGGCGCGGACCGATGCCTTGAACAACCTGGGCAAGGGTGCGGCCATCGGCGGCCTGACGGCTCTCTTGCTGGGGACTAGGACTGGGCGACGCATGGGGGGCAAAGCACTCAAGTATGGCAGCATCGCGGCGCTGGCGTTTGGGGCCTACAAAGCGTACGAGGCCTGGCAACAACAGTCCGGCACTCCCAGCCCCTCGCCTGCTGCTGCCCCTCCGGCCCACGAACTCAAAGGCGAAGCGGCGAACAAGCGGAGCGAGCTGTTGCTCAAAGCAATGATCGCGGCCGCGAACGCCGACGGCCAGATCGACGCAGCCGAGCGCGGCGCGATCGAGCGGCATCTCCAAGACCTGGGTCTTAGTGCCAACGTGCAGAGCGCCCTGGCCGCCGAATTGAATTCGCCGCAAAGCCCCGAGAGCTTGGCTGCGCAAGTCGACTCGCCCGCGGCTGCCACTGAGGTGTACGTGCTGTCGACGTCGATCGTCGACGAAACCAATGCTAAGGAAAAAGAATACCTCGCGCGGTTGGCAACGGCTCTGGAATTGCCGCCCGATCTGGTCGAGCGATTGCGGCAGCCGGCCTGAGAGAACGCACCATGAAAACGCAGTGGGAATACGTTGTTCTCAAGTTGCCTACCGACTTCGGATTCTTTTCCGGCACCGACTTCGATGCGGCGAAACTTCACGACGAACTGAATACTCGGGGTGCCGAGGGCTGGGAGCTCGTCTCCGTGTTCGATATCGAAAAGGTCAAAGGCGGCTCAAAGTTCATCATGGCGGTGATGAAGCGCCCCAAGCCATGAGCGATCATCGGCGGAGGCAGAAGTAACTCACTCTGTCGTTGTAATAATGGACATCGGTTCGGTAACTATTACGACTCCGACGGCGGTCTTCACCAGTCCGAGGCGCCGTTTCCCTCGCCATCGCGAAAGGGGCCGAGGATCGTCGATGGAGATGGACGCTCCCTCCTTCCCGTACCATGCCAGAAATCGCTGGCAGCTTGAGGGCATCGTCGGATAGGGCACGTTCAAGTCTCGAAACCCGGCTTCGAAAAGCCATGTTCCCTGCGGGATCTTAGGCAGTCCATCCTCTGATACGGTGACGGGTTCGAACAGCATAGCCACAGGCACGTTGCCAGAGTAAACACACCATGCAACGGGCGGTGGGAGCAGATTGACGTAGTACAACATCGGGTACGCCAACATCACCAAGGCAATTCCCCGGCGCGTGGAGCTATGGCGATCGACGGCCGTGCCGTCTGCCATTTGCTGGTGCTGCTCGGCAGACTCGCTGAACAGAACCCACGCGGCCAAGATGAGACCGATTTGCCAAGGCCAGACGGCATAGTTCCACGACTGACAAGCAAGCCACAATAAGGCAGCCCCGTGCACCAATGTCGCACCCAGGGGAACAAAGCGCTTAGCGCTAGGAGCGAAGGCCGCGACTCCTAGTAACAACTCGCTGATCGCGACGACGGCACTTCCGAGCACGGTGACCACGCCCGGTGCTTCGGGCCAGTAGACGGTGACAAACAATTCTCCTTGCCAAGTCCAGTAACCGTCACTCAAGAGCTTGTGAAGCCCCGCCCAAAGCCACAGCGACCCCAAATGGGCGCGAGCAACGTCACGGCTAAAGCGTCCGGGCAACGTGCCAACCAGCAACAGCACCAGCGAAAGAAACTCGGGCTGGAGTCGCGTCTCATCCTGAACGATCGATAACGCCAAAATCGCAGCATGAGCCGCCAATCCCGCAACAGGACGAGCAAGAACCATCGCCAGCGAGAACAAGAGAATCAGCCCCATTGGGAACTGGGGGACCGACTGAATCAGCGGCAGGTTGGGCAGCGGATGAGTCGCATCGCGAACCTGCCACACATTCCAGGTGATAAGGATCGAGATCGCCTGACACGCAACGAGCGCCCATCGCAATCGGGAGTTCGCTCGTTGTTGCGATTCATCACCCATTGCAGGGCTCGTCGGGATCTCAATGGCGGCGCACCACTCAGAAATTTGGTGTCGGCGGCCGGTACTGCGAAATGTCGATCGACTTGAACCAATCAATGGTCTTTTGCAGCCCCTCAGCCAGCTTCACTTTCGGCGTCCAACCAAGTGTCTCTTTCGCCAGGGTGATGTCGGGCTTGCGGCGCGTTGGGTCGTCCTTAGGCAACGGCATCGAGACAATCTTCGACTTGGCGCCGGTCTGCTTGATCACCAGTTCCGCTAGTTCGAGAATGGTGAACTCGTCCGGATTGCCGATGTTCACGGGCCCGGTGAAATCGTCGGGCGTGTTCATCAAGCGAATCATCCCTTCGATCAAATCGTCGCGGTAGCAGAACGACCGCGTTTGCGAACCATCTCCGTAGATGGTGATGTCATCGCCGCTGAGGGCCTGGCGAATAAAGTTCGATACCACACGCCCGTCATAGGGGTGCATCCGTGGCCCGTAGGTGTTGAAAATACGAATCAACTTGATCGGCACCCGGTGCATCCGGTGATAGTCCATGAAAAGGGTCTCGGCGACTCGCTTTCCCTCGTCGTAGCAAGCGCGGGGACCGATTGGGTTCACCGAGCCGCGGTAACTTTCGACTTGCGGGTGGACTTCCGGATCGCCGTAGACCTCGCTCGTGGATGCCTGCAACACCTTGGCACGGCAGCGCTTGGCCATTCCTAAGACGTTGATCGAGCCCATCACGCTCGTCTTTACCGTTTTGATGGGGTTGAACTGGTAGTGGCCCGGCGCGGCGGGACAGGCGAGGTTGTAAACCTCGTCGACTTCGAGCCAGATCGGGTGCGTAACATCGTGGCGGACGAGTTCGAAGTTGTTGCGCCCCAACAGGTGGGCCACGTTGGTCTTTTGGCTCGTGAAAAAATTGTCGAGGCAGATAACATCATGCCCGGCTTCGCACAGCCGTTCGCACAAGTGTGACCCCAAAAAGCCGGCACCGCCCGTCACCAGAATCCGCTTGATCATTGGCCTCTCCAAGGTCGCATTTCACGTCCACCGCTCAATCTTAGCCGATGGAAATACTGGTTTCTCAGAATGACCGGCGGAAGGTCGACACGCAAGAAGAACCGCAAAAACACGCGTGTTTACCGCATCCTACGGCCCACGTATCCGGTGCAATTGATTCTTTGCATCCCACCGCGACGTATCGGCAGGCCCTAAGATCGCGGTGGATGAAACGAAAAACTCTCGAAACATGAATACAATCGAAACATAGGTTCGCCCGCATGAACTTTCGATCTGGGAAGGGATCAGATCGTGTTACACTGCGGCTACCCCCTTGGACCGCTCACGTCGCCTGCACAAGAAGTAGAAGCCGTGCCCGACCCAGCCCAACGCCGCATCCTTTGTCCCGGCTGCCAAACGGTGCTGGCCCTCCCC
Source organism: uncultured Pirellulaceae bacterium (assembly GCA_964636985.1). Lineage (GTDB taxonomy): Bacteria > Planctomycetota > Planctomycetia > Pirellulales > Pirellulaceae > CAZWSX01. Next base: position 29,393 of record CAZWSX010000040.1, read on the forward strand.
TCGACGGCTACGTCCAAACGGCTGGCGTGCCCCAAGTGCAAGACGATCGTCGACCCAGCCACGGCCGTCGACGCTCCAGCGGCTCGGGCCGAAACGAAGCCTACCGCGACCGCACCGCGCGACGAACTCGATCTCGATCTTCCGGGGCCGATTGGGGCGCCTACCGGGCAAAGCGCAGGTCCACCTCCGCCGCCTCCTCCACCGGCCACTGCCAAAGGGGGCGACGTCCATGTGCCCATCATGTGTTTTGTTTGCGGCACTCGCTACTATGCCCTGGCGAAGAACATCGGTTCACAAGCGAAGTGCCCCGATTGCTACTCGATGAACGAGGTCCGCGCCCCGCGCGAGAAGCCGAAGCAATCGCTAGGTCCGGGATTGACGCCTTCGAGCGATTCCGGCGCCGATATCGGCCTCACCGCGCCCGCGGCGACGCCGGGCTATCGCCCCATGTTCCGCGATACGCCCAAGCCCGAGAGTGGCGTTGGACCGGGGCAAGGGAAAGCGAGCCGCCCGTCCGCCGACGATGGTCCGCTCGACTTATCGCTTCCAGATCTGCCGGGGCAGCCGCTCACGCCTGGACCAGATCTGTTTCGGGCGTCAGACCGCGGGAACAACCCTTCGGCTCCGGTCCCGGTTTCGCCGATCATCCCTCCTCAAAGCGGCCCTCAACCTAAGCCGCGTGTGGAACTCGTCGACCCGATGGTCGACGCCGTCGCGCGCCGCAGAGAACTCGAGGCGAAGAAGCCGCCCCCTCCCAAGTCGATGGATGACGACGACGCGGACGACGATTTCCGACTGTCCGAGCCCGTCGAACGAACGGGCTTTAGCGAGAAGCTCGCGAAAGAGATCGTCGACGAAGCCAAGCGATCGGTGCCGCTACCAAAACCTATTTCTCAACCAAACACTCCCCCTGCCCGACCGCCTGGCCCCATTACGTTCGGTGTGGCTCCCGTCCCGCCGCCGTCCCCCTCGCCTAGCGCGAAGGCGCCACCTCCCCCTGCTCCGGCAGCGTCCGCGCCACTGGCAGATACAAAACGCTGGAAGGTCGAGGACCCAACTCCCGCGAGCCCAGCAGGAGGCGACGATCCGCTCGACCTGGAGTCGATGGCCCAGGCACTCCCTGCCGCATCGCGCACCACCGCTTCCACTGTTACGGCAACTCCCCCTGCCCCGTCGTCCGCTACGCAGCCATCTAGTGCGAATGCATCCGCGCCTGAAGGGCCCGTGGTGGACGAGGATCCAACGCGCGGTGGCATTCAGCTCCGTCGTGGAATGACAGTCGCCGATCTAGCGGCGAAATACGAAGTCGAAGAGCCGGACGACTTCGATCCAAATGAATTCAAATTCGAATTGCCCAAGAGCAATTGGTTGGTGCTCCAACCGAAGGTGATGGTGCGGTGGTTTATTTGTGGAGCGATGATTGCCGCTTTTTTTGCACTGTTCGACTTCGCGATGACTTCGTCGCCTGATGACAGCCCCCAGGATTCGGTAATCCGGACCATCGTGGGCGTGATATCCGTTCTTTGGGCACTCATCTCCTTTGGTTATCTGGCGAACTGCTGTTACTTCCTCGCGGAAATCTCGGCGAACGACCACAAGACCATCGACGAATGGCCCGGGGCTGGTCCGATCGACGCCGGGATGAATGCCTTTTTTATCTTTGCCGGCATTTTTTGGTCGGGCGTCGCTACCGCACTTTTATCTGTCGTGGTGGGCGTCGTAACTGGGTCAAGCCTCCTTTCGGGCTTGGTTGCCTTGCTGGTCTGGCCAAGCGTCTTTTTTCTGTTTCCGCCTGTCTACGTGGCCATGCTTGAATCGGCCAGCGTTTCCACGCCGATGACGAAGAACGTCTTACTCGCCATCCGTCGCCACAAACGCCCCTGGATCGCCCACTACATCGCGACCATCGGCTACTTCTTTTTCATGTTCCTGGCTGTGTTGTTGTTCCGATTTTACGGTTTCTCGCTCACATACCTGTTGGCAGGCATCGTCGTGTCAGGCGCCTGGCTCCTCTATTTCGAGCAACTCGGCAAACTGGCCCGCGTGGTCAGCAACACCATCACGGAGATTGCCGCCGAGGAGGCAAAGAAGGAAGCGGCGGAGTAGTTCTGCGACAACAAGTGGAGTCCCACAAAGCGCAACTTGAGATAAGTAACGCACCTCCGAGTTGCGACGTGACTTTACGGGCAACTAAGCTCATTTTCGTTCATTTGCTCCCCGCAGCCTTCCGCATACAATTTGAAGTGAAGTCGCAACCTGTGAATTTGGCCGTGGGAGCGTGATGGTGCCAAACGACGAAGTCATTAGCGTGACAGATCTGAACCGAATCATCACCGAACCGGATTGGTCAGGGGACGATATCAGTTCGGCTAGAGTCTACCTTAGGTCAGTACGGGAATCCTTAAGATTCATTCTGGAAGGCGACCTACATAGTGCTGAAATTGTTTCGATTGTTCTGCCAACTGTGAATTATTGTGAACTGATATTGCTGAGCCGTCACATCGATACGCGAACATCTGGCACCATTCGCATTCTTTTGAAAATGATCAAAAGCCAACTTGACGATGTTCGCGACTTGCTGAAATTGCAGGTCGATCAATTACCGGAACAACGAGAAGAAGAGAGCCATCGAAAGGTTCGACTCAAAATCTCTGACGAAGCGTTGCTTGCTCGATTCGAGCGGACTGACGGTCGATCCCTCCAGGACATCCGAAGTGACCTGGAAGGACGTGAATGAAATTCACCGTTGTGTGGCTAAAGGCTGTTGAAGATGATCTGGCAAAAATCTATCTAGATTCTGCCGATGGGGCTGCCGTTACTAATGCGAGCGACAGCGTGGATGCATTGCTTGCCACAAGACCGTTAGAAGTGGGTGTTCCGCACCCAACGCTTGCGGGCCTGCGAGTCATCGATGAACCGCCGCTGCGAGTTGTTTATCGGGTCGATGAAGCCGATCGGAAGGTGCTTGTAGGCTACATCGAATCACTCTGGTAGAGTTATTTCGTTTCGCCGGTGCCCCGCTCCCTGTTGGAGTGCCCCGCCGCTCCCTCTACAATCGAAGAGACATTCCGTCTTCTCCCCGGATGCGCAACGTTTGGAATCGCTGCTCTCCTTTTAATTGAGCAGCGGGACCTGCGAACTACTTCCTGACCACCACGGCTCCCGATGTGGGGCGGACCGTAGTCGCGATTGCGACTCGGATTGTTGACCTGATGGCCACCACCGTTCGTAAGATCAAGCGCGCTGGGAATCGCCGTCTGGCCGAGTTGGCCTGGCCGGTTCGCGTTGCAATGGTCCTGCTGGCCGGATTCCTGATGGGGGCCAGTTCGGTCTATCAGTCGTTTAATGACCCTCGTTGGTGGGCCAACGCCTGGACGAGCCTGATCGCGATTCCCACGATCGTTTTGGTCTGCATGGTGGCAATCGCTCTGACGCCTCAGCAGTGGGTCCGGCGAACGCTGCAACTCGCGCTGGTTCTCAGCGCCAGCGTTCACTTATTCATCTTGAGTCTGCTTGGCGCGGTAGTCTTCGCCATCCCAATGGTGACGATGAACGACGAACCTCTCACGGTGGAATACCAGCCGTGGCTGATCGTCCCTACCTTCCAGCCGTATGCGGTAGTCGCCGACGAGCACCAACAACTGCAGGACGTCGAGCACCCTATCGACGCATCCCCCGCCGAGGCAAGTGATCCCGAATTGCAGGCCAGCGCGGACATGGCGAGCATTGCGCGATCGAGTGATGATCCCAATGCCGGCAGCATGAATACGCAGGTGCCGCTGGAAGTCCCCATCGCAGGCCCGTCGGCTAGTCGCGGAAAGAGCGGTTCGGAGCGAACCCAAGCCGCCGATGCCCCTTCGGTCTCGTCGTCGGACGCCATAGCAACTGCCGCTGCCCGGACTGCCCGCGCGGCGGATGTCGCTGCGTCGCGGGCTACGATCGACGAGGACGCAGCGGCGGCATCGAAAGGCGGCCCTGACGATCCGCTTGCGGCGCCAAACCGATTGGCGGTGACGAAAGGAACTTCCGAGGGGCCGGGCGGCGCCTTTGCCTCCAAACCCGATACCTCGTCGAGCGAAAAGCAAAGCCCTAGTCTGGTCGCCTCGGTCCCCTCGCGGAAGGCCGCTTCTGGCGCGTTGGGGGATTCAATCCCGTCCGCTGGTGCGGCGCGCATGGCCCGTCGACAAGGACGCGCTGCTGGCCCCGCCGCGACGGAGTTGGTGCAGTCGCCTGACACGGGCAGCGGCGGAGACGGGAAATCACCGTCGGGAGTGGATGCGGCCGCATCGGCTTCGGCTACGCGCGGCGATGGCGCTGGCCAGGCAGGCGCGATCGGGCGATCGCCGGGCACATCCCGAGCCGACTCCGGCCCGAACAGCGCGGTCAGCCGCGCCGGCCAACGACGCAGCAAAGGGAGCGGACAACCTGGGACCAGCGGTTCCGGCAGCAAACTATTGATGGCCCGTCGCAACACAACGGGCACTAGTACTGGAACCGGAGCCGATGGGCTCGCAGGCTCGCCCGAGGCTTCTATTGGAGAGGATGGAACTGGCGGTGACGGCAGCGGCGGTGGGGCCCTATCGCTCGAGCCAAGTATCGGGGGCGTTGCTCGCTCGTCTGGAAGCGATTCGCCGGGATCGCGCGGCCCCGGCGGCATTGGCAACGCCGATGGCACTGGCGAGCGGTCGCTGGGCGGCGGCAACGCTCTCGCATCCGGCGGGAAAGGCAATCGCGCAACAGCCGGTGACGGTGACGGCCCCGGAGTGGGTGGAGGCGGTGGCAATGGGACCAAAGGCGAACGGGGCGGCCCGCTCGGGAGATTGGTTCGTAGCGGAGGGGGGCTAACGACTTCTTCCGGTGTAGACAAAGTTGGCGACATTCCAAACCAGCCGATTGGTGAGGCTGGTGGTGACGCCGGCGATGGCGGAACCGGGCTGGCCGGTACAGGCTTGGCCGGGCAAGGGATGGCTCGAAAGTCGGACGACTCCTCGCCATTGGCAGGCTCGGCTTTGGCGGGTGCAGCAGGAGATGGCGAAGGCGCCGCTGGCACAGGTACAGGAAACGGCAAGCCCGGCCGACGAGGCGCCATCACGAGAGCGGAAGGGACGGGTACGGGTGGCGGCGGATCGGGGCTCGGCAACGGAACGGCCTCACTTCGGCGGACAACATCGGGCGGGACTTCCCCATCGCCGAGTGGCGCGGACCAGATAGACGCTGGCGGAGACGGGACTTCGGGCGATGGCTCCGGCGGGGACGGAACGGCGAATGGTGGTCAAATCGCCGCGAGCGGCGCCACAACACAGCGGAGCGGCGACGGGACATCGGGCGCCTTCGGTGGAGGCGACGTCGGTTCCCTCGTCGGAGACCGTACGATCGGCGGGCCGTCGTCTCGAGTCGGCGGAGCGGCCGGTGGGCGCCGACAGTCGGGCACCGGTGACGGTGCTGAACTGGCGTCGACCGATCGCGACGCAGTGGGCAGTGGCGGCACAATCAAGCGTACCGGAAGCGCCACCGGCAACCTGGGCGTGGGTGACGGCGCGGTGGCCGTCCCCGAAATCGGCGCAGGTTCGGCCGTGGCCCAGGCGGATGAGGACCATATGCCAGCTCGCGCCGGCGGTGGTTCGCGAGCATCGGGCGGCGGGGATTCGGATGGCGGCGTTTCAGTAGACCTCGGAACGCTCGATGGCCCCGGCGGAATCGGCCCCAATTTGACAGCAAGCGTTGGAATCAATCGTCGAGAAGCAAGTAGCGATGTGGTCGAGATCACCCTTCGCACGGCCCGCTTTCCACGACGAGAAAATGGCGGCCTGCCCGCGATAAGCTCATCGGCAGTGATCTCGACCGACGGCTTTCAGAGACGAATGAACGCTCTCAGTGGCAGCGGTGGACCTTCGGCGCAAACGAAACGATCGATCGAACTCGGTCTCACGTTCCTCGCCAAACATCAGCAACGCAATGGCAGCTGGTCACTCCAGGGCTACGGCGAAGAGACGCAGATGGTAAGCGACTCGGCAGCAACCGCGCTCGCACTGTTGGCGTTCCAAGGGGCGGGCTATCACCATCGCGAACACAAATACAAAGAGCAAGTCCGCGCTGGGCTGGACTTCCTGATTAAGAATCAAGCGGCCAACGGCGACCTGTTCATCGCCGAGGACGACGAATCCAACGCCAGCGTCTGGTTCTACAGCCACGCCATGGCGACACTCGCCTTATGCGAAGCCTATGGCATGACGCAGGACCCTGAACTCCGCGAGCCCGCTCAAAAGGCAATCGACTTTTTGATCGCGACGCAAAACAAGGACCGCGGCGGGTGGCGCTATCAGCCCAACATTGGCAGCGACAGCTCAGTCACTGGCGCGGTTCTGGTCGCTCTTAAAAGTGGCGAGCTGGCGAACTTGAATGTTCCGCCCGAGGTCTACGAACGCATTTCGGAGTGGTTCGACTTGGCGCAAGCGTCGGCCGATCAACCGTATTTGTATCGCTATAACCCCTACGCTCCCGACACGGAATCGCAGCGGCACGGTCGCAAGGTCAGCAAAGCGATGACGTCGGTCAGCCTGCTCGCACGGCTGTACATGGGTTGGAAGACAGGCGATCAACGGATGATTGCCGGTGCCGAGTACCTGAAGCAAAACCTACCCGCCATCGGCACCAACGGGCAGCCACTTCGCGACACGTACTATTGGTACTACGCCTCGCAAGTGATGTATCACATGGGCGGCGAGTATCGGACCGCTTGGAACGAGCGCCTGTTGCCGATTTTGCATGAATCGCAAGTCAAAGAGGGGGCAGCAGCCGGAAGCTGGAACCCCCGCACGCCGGTGCCCGACCGTTGGGGCCCGCACGGCGGCCGCTTGTACGTAACGACGCTCAACCTGTTGTCGCTGGAAGTCGACTACCGGTCGCTGCCGATCTACCGCAACGCGGTGAAGTAGCGCGGAATTTCAGCTACCTAGGATCGGTCAATTCAAAGGCTTTGAGGACCTGCTCCCGGTGGCGACTGCCGAAAGCGGCGACCATGAGTTGTGTCATGATCTGTTTGACGTCGGTCGTGGCAAACGCTTCGCCTCCGCTCACTCGGGCGATGTGGTCAAACTCAGCCATCGTATTCGGCGAACGACACGAGATGGTACTTACTTCTCCTCCTTGCGACTTCCAAAACAGGTTTGCCATTCTTACACAGGTTCCTTCGTTTTCCCGATGCGGAGGCGCATCGCCGACGATGAGCATCACTTTGCGAGCATCGGGCTGGAACGCATTGTTGCTCAGGGTCCACTCCATCCCAGCGTCGACAGCTTCGGGCAAGTCACCACCGCCGTCGGCGCGAACGCCGTCGAGAAACTTTTGGATCTCGCCGATGTCGTTTGTCAGGGGCAAGCCGTAGGCCAAGTAATCTTCGCCTTTGTCGCGATAGGTCGTCAAACCGATCCGTGCTTTGGGAATGAGCCGCCACAGCGCGCTGCCGGTCTTCTCGATGTCGCGCTTGAGCTGGCCGATCTCGCCATCCATGCTCCCGGTACTGTCGAAGACAATCACGATATCGAGCCCAACCTCGCGCAGCTTGGCGATCATGGCGTCCCATTGCGCGCCTCCTTCCTTTTCGCTGGTGCCGCTGTCGGTAGGTTCTGGAGACGCGCCATCAGCTTTAAGCGGCACTCTGAGAATCACCTTGCCTTCGGCCTCTCGGGTGGCAAGACCTTCCGGCGTGAATTGAAAGGGGCCGACCATTTCTTTTACCCAGAGCGAGCCCAGAAGTTTACCCGTCACAGCATCACGCAGGCACACTTCGACGGGTCCGTAGGGATAGGTGCCGTTGGCGTAGGCGTAGAGCTTTTTGTCCTCGGAGATGAGGAAGTGTCCATACTTTTCCAGGCCTTCCACACCCCTGATGTATCGGTTGATACTTTTGAGCGGGATTGGTTTGTTTCGGTCATTGCTGTTTTGTTCGCCCTCGTCCGGTTCACTTGATGAATCATCCGACTTGAAAGGAATACGAAGGACCACTTTTCCATCCGGCTCACGGGTGGCAAGGCCTTCGTCGGTGAATTGAAAAGGTCCGACGATCCCTTCCGAGTAAAACGAACCGATCCGTTGGCCGGTTGCCGAATCGTGCAGGTTCATATCGACAGGGCCGAAGGGATAGGCGCCATTGGCATAGGCGAAGAGCTTTCCGTCCTCCGAGATGAGAAAGTGACCGTACTTCTCCAGGTTCTCCATGCCGCCAATCCGCTTTTTGGCGTCTTCGAGCGTTAGACGATTAACTGCAGCCGCGGGTGCGTTCTCCTCCACCTCGGCCAAAAGTTCGTGCTTGTAGCGCTTGATGTACGCCTGCAACTCGTTCGAGCTGCGATCGATGATGGTCAACAAGCGACGCTTGTCTCCGCTGTCGAGATTCGATTGATCCACCCGCTCCCGCAACTTGCTCAGTTGGGCCAGAGCGGCGTGGGGATTCTCGTTGGCAAGCTTTTCCGCCGCCATCCGTTCGGCTGTGACTTCGCGCACCATCTTTTCGTAGGTGACCTGCTCAATCACCTTGAATGGCAATCGAAGTTTCACGGTTCCATCCGCCTCCCATGTACCAACGCCCTCATCCGTGAATTGCAGAGGACCGACCGGAGTTGGCACCACTTGTTTTGCCACCACCTTCCCAGATTCGGCATCCACCAGCAGAATCTGGGGCGGCGCGTACGTGACCAAATGCGCCTTTGCATAATATTTGCGGTCCTTCGAGATCACGAAGTGAAGCCCCGCAGTAACAGGTTTCCCCACTAGCGCCGCCCTACGTTCGAGTTCGGCGAGAGGAGTGAACTGCTCGGGTATTTTGGACTCGGGCACCCACGGCTTGTTCGCGCTCTTCGTTGGCTCGCCTTGACTCTTGACCTTCGAGTCACCAGGGCTTCCCTTCTCGGCGCGAATCCAATGCAAATCCGCCATGTGCGAAGCCTCTGGATCGCTGACGAATCTCTTATCGATCGAGTAGGCCCCGCGAATTTCGCCGTAGTCCATCCGGATCGACAGATCACCAAACGCCCTGTCTCCCCCTTCGGTCCACATGCCGTTGAAGCGGCGGCTGATCCGCGACCACTTGACCGTGAAGCTACCAGGCCCGTCCGCCGTCGTATCGGTGAACGTCCCGTGCCAAGCGCCTTGGTCGCCCTTCTTTATCGTCACTTGTCCCCACTCTTCTTGGCCCATCCAATCGCCGGCAATGTCGGGCGGATTGGTTTGAACAAGACCAAGGCCGAACAGCCCAATCACGCCAAAGCCTGCCAGTGCGAGGAGCCACTTTCCCATTCCGTTGCTGCCGCGATGAGAACGCAGCGCTTCAGCGGGCAACACTTTCACAGTTGGCTCTTGCACGTGCGCGAGGCATTGCTCGAGCAAGGCGGCAACATCTTGCGCACTGGCGTAACGAGCGTCGGGCGATTTTTCCATCAGCCGCGAGATAATCGTGCACAGCCATTGGGGAATATCCGGATTGATCTCCCGAATTGGCTGCGGAACTTTATCGGTGATCGCACGCAGCACCGCATAGCTGTTGTCGCCGCGAAATGGCGGCCGCCCTACGCACATCGCGTACATCGACGAGCCCAAGCCGAACAGATCGGAGCGGGCGTCGACTTTTGCACCGGTCACCTGCTCGGGCGACATATAGTGAGGCGTTCCCGCGATAACCCCAGTGCACGTGGCGCTCACATCGTCGGCCGTGCGAGCCAGGCCAAAGTCGGACAGATACGCCCGTTCGACGCCGTTCTCCAGCAGGATATTGGCAGGCTTCACATCGCGATGGACCAGCCCCTGGGCATGCGCGGCCGCCAGGCCCGATGCCGCTTGCATCGAGATGCGGAGGATTTCGACAACGCTCAAGGGACCTTCGCGATCGAGCCGCGCTTGCAGCGATTCTCCGGAAACGAACTGCATCACGAGAAAGGGCGTTTTATTCTCGGACTCGACATTGTGGATGGGAACCACGTGTTCGTGGACGACCGCCGCCGCAGCGCGGGCTTCGCGAGCAAACCGATACCGCGCCGCACCCACCGACGCCAGATGCGGGGCCAACAGCTTGATCGCGACGGGCCGATTCAAATCGGTATCGAACCCTTTCAGGACGACTCCCATTCCGCCACTGCCGATGACTTTTTCGATTTCATACCGCCCCAGCCGGCCGAGCATTTCTGGGTGCGAAGGAGCGGCGAGCATATTCACAATCGTCGATTCGTCGGCAATCCATCTGCGCGGGTGTTCGAAATCGATCGTTCCAAATCGCGAGAGATAGCCCGCCTCCGCATCGTCGCCGTCGATGGGTTGAAGCATTTCCTGCTGCGACTTCCAATGGTCGGCATTGGCCGATAGTTCCATGATCCGGTGCTGGCACGTCTCGCACGATTCGATATGACGCGTCGCCCGGAGATAGGCCTCCGAGTTTTCGTCTCCTTCGAGCACCAGGCGGAGCGCTTCGTCGTCGCAGGAAAGGGTTTGATTCGTCATGGCGATTCCTCCTCTGCTTTTTCGATCAGTTTGGAAATTTGCTTGGTGATTCGACTACGGGCGATGTACACGGCGCCGACGCTCATCTTCAAATGCGACGCCACCGTTTGAACGGGCCGGCCCTCAACACTGGTTTGCCAAAAGGCCTTCCACTGTTTCGTGGAAACGCGATTCCGCACCTCCGAAGCAGCCCAGCGAAATAATTCCCGGCGGTACTCGTGCCTGTAGAGTTCCACCGAGTCGCTTGTCGCGTCGGCGACTTCGTTCAACAGTTCGGCGACTTGCTTGCTCCCGGTTCCCAATCGCTGATGCTTGGGGCGGGTGAGGAAGTTAACCGCGAGGTTTTGAGCGATCCGAAACAACCACGCCCGAAACTTGCCGCGACTGTCGCCAGCGGTCCATGTCCGAATCGCCTTCGACACGGCGGCGAGCGCTTCCTGGACGAAATCTTCCGCATCGACGTGCTGCAATCCCTTGGCGCGAGCCAAACGAAACAGCAGCGGGCCATAGATTTCGACGAACCGCTGCCACGCCTCAAAGTCGGCGGCATTCGGCAACCGCAAAATCAGGCTCTCGCGAGTGTCGGGCACAGGAATCATGGGGAGCCACTAAAAGGGCGGAATGTTGTCAAAGGGTAAAGACACGGTCCCCTAGAAAACCTTTCAAGATTTTCCCAAGCGGAGGCCCGTCACCCAAGGGTGTGTGACGCAAATCGGCTCGTGGCATCGACTTCGACCAGACACTTTTCTCGCGAATTTCGCCGCTATGCCCGTCGAACGTTGGCAACCTGAGGAAATATTCCTCGGCCCGCAGAGCCAATGTTACGCCTTGCAAGTCGTGACACCACATTCCAATTCGGATGACTAACTTCGTCCACACTAGATGGGCTAAGCCTCAATGGCTTTAACCAGGTGAATAGTCGAAACGAGGGGACGATCCCTCGGGCAACCCGATCGAGTTGTTTCAACCTAGGGAACGATAAGGCCGGCACCACAGCCGCACTCTTGAAGTGTGCGATGGTGGTCTTTGGGATCGGCTGCCCGTGCAAATTGTGCCTTGATCCCGAAGCCGCTTGCTGCTTGCCTCGGCGAAATCTGAGTGGCACTACCGGTAGTGGAAGCCTGGTCGAAGTAGGTACGGAAGTTGCAGCGGGTATCCTGTTGATGATCCGATTGAGATAACCGGATTTTCAGAAACAGCTCGTTACCAGCCTCTCTTTCATTGAGGCCAAGATGTCCAAAAGCTCCGGCACCGTCGCGGCTTCCTCGGCATTCGCATTCGTTCTGGTCTTAGGCATTGTGAATCTGTTCGCCGATATGACCTACGAGGGAGGTGCGGCGATCAATGGCCAGTTTCTGGCGTCCCTCGGCGCCAGTGCCTTCACCGTGAGCGTTATCGCCGGGATTGGAGAGTTTCTAGGCTACTCGTTACGTTCCGTTGCCGGATACATCGCCGACAAGACGGGCAAATACTGGGTCATCACGTTCATCGGCTACACAGTCAATCTGTTGGCCGTTCCTGCCATGGCGTTGGCGTTCCATTGGCAAGTCGCCGGAGCATTGATTCTCGCGGAGAGAATCGGCCGAGCATTTCGCAAGCCCACCATCGAAGCCATGTTGTCCTACTCGACGGGCAAACATGGGAAAGGCTGGGTCTATTCCTTCAATACAGCGATGGATGAAACGGGCGCCGTAGCGGGACCGCTCCTCGTTGCTCTCGTGCTCTATTTAAAGGGAGACTTTCGCACAAGCTATGCGATGCTGCTTGTTTCCGTCTTGCTTGCCTTTACCGCGTTAGCAATCGCTCGCATCGTTTTCCCCGTACCGTCGAGGCTCGAGGAAGGCGGTCCACCCACCACTCACACCACACAATTCACGCGCGCCTATTGGTTTTACATGATTGCAGCGTCCCTCTTCGGCGCGGGACTGATGAGTTTCGAACTCGTAGCTTTTCATCTCTCGAAGACGGGGATCGTAACGGAACATTGGCTTCCTATTTTTCTGGCCTTGGCAACGGTCGCCTCCGTGATCGCCAGCCTGCTCTTGGGACGTCTTTACGATCAGATTGGTATCCACGGCGCTATTGGAGCGGTCATCCTGGCCGCCGGCTTTTCCCCTTTGGTCTTCTTGGGCGGGTTTTGGTCGGCACTATTCGGGTTACTCCTTTGGGGCATCGGATACGCGACACAGGACACGCTGCTCAAGGTCTTGATCGCGAGCGAACTCCCCGAGGGGAAACGCAACTTCGCCTTCGGCGTGTTCTACTTGGGATATGGTGCTGGATGGCTGATTGGAAGTCTGGTGACTGGCCTTCTCTACGAACAGTCTCGTTGGGGACTGATCGCATTCGCGGCCACGGTTCAACTCTCGGCAATTCCCTTTTTTCTCCTTGGTGCCAAAACCAGCGGGGCCAAACGCTAACCCCTGGCAGCAGCGACAGCAATCGACGGATTGGTTGAAGTGCGAATCATTCCATCCCTTCATGCGTAACGTCGATACAAAACGAATGAGTCGGTAATTCCGGCGAATTTCAATATCGGGACAAAAGACGCCTTTTGCGAAGGGGGAAAAATGAGTGGGCTGATGCCTGCCGAGCTCACTGTCGCCCCTTTTCGCATGCTATTGGCAGCAGCCGTGCTGTCGATGCTCGCGGGCTGTAGCTGGCAACGCACGGCCATGCAGCCCGTGATGAAAAATGCTCCTGAGTCCTCGCCTGTTTCAGGCGAAGTGACGAAGGCTTCTGCTCCCGCGCAGACGGCGAACACTTCTGTTAAGGCCCCCGAATACTTCGGCGACGAGTCGCAAGTGGTGCCGGCCTCCTTAGACGGGCCAGATAACCAGGTCACTGTCGCGACGCCACCAGAACCGACCGGCGTTCCACTTAACTTGGTTTCAGCACTGTCAGCTACCGACGCCAAGAATCCCCAAGTTGAGTTCGCTCGCTGGCGCGTTCAGGAAGCGTATGCGCAAGCCCAACGAGCCGACGTTCTGTGGCTGCCAAACTTGCGCGCGGGGATCGCCTACAACCGGCACGAAGGCGCAATTCAAGACGTCGCGGGGAATGTCTTCGATACGAGTCGTGGCGGCTACTACTACGGCCTAGGCCCGCACGCGGTTGGACAAGGTTCACCTTCCGTCCCTGGAATTCAACTCAACGTCCATGCGGCCGACGTGATCTTTCAGCCCAAGATTGCCAACAGCGTCTCGCAAGCGCGGAGCTGGAATGCCAAGACCGCGACGTGCGACGAGATGTTCGAAACTGCGCAGCTCTATCTCGAATTGATGCGTGCCCAACAAGACGTCGAAATCGGGCGAGAACAGTTAGCGCTCACACAACTCCTCGTCGATTTGACGGGGGCGTATGCTCGTTCGGGCCAGGGGCTCGAATCCGATTTCGATCGAGCCAAAACGGAATTGGCCGTACGCGAAACGGACCTGTTGCGGGCGCAGGAAACCGTCGAGGTTGCCTCCGCAAGGCTGGCCGTTCAATTGCGACTCGATCCGTCGGTTCCGATCCTGGTCCAAGAACCCGTCGTCGTTCCGGTTCAACTAGTGGGTAAGGAGCACGCCGTTGCCGACCTGGTGGTCGAAGGACTTTCTCGCCGCCCTGAATTGGCCGAAAGCGGTTGGTTGGTCTGTGAAGCGACCGAACGCTTGCAACGTGAGAAGTACGCTCCCCTCTTGCCGAGCGTCTTGCTTGGTCTGAGTTACGGCGGCTTGGGGGGAGGCCTCGGCACGAATTTTGGCACGACCAAAGACCGCTTTGATTCCGATGCGATTGCTTACTGGGAATTAAGAAACTTCGGGGCCGGCGAGCGCGCGGCACGTCGCGAGGCCAATGCCCGGATCGAGCAAGCCCGCTGGCGCCAAGTTGCCATGCTGGATCGCGTCGCGGGCGAAGTGGTCGAGGCGCACTCGCGGATTCGCTCACGAGAAAAGCAAATTGTGTCGGCGGAAAAGGCCGTCGCATCGGCAGGCAACTCTTACCATCGAAATCTCACGCGAATTAAAAACGCCGAGGGACTGCCGATCGAAACACTGCAAGCCATTCAGGCCCTTGGATTCGCGAAAAGAGATTACCTCCGCGCCGTAACAGACTACAATGTGGCGCAGTTTCAACTCCTGCGCGCCGTGGGGGGTGGAAGCTCGCAATTTCTGACTGCATCGTTTGAGACTAAGGCTGAAGTAGAAGCCGCCCAATGAGCAGTTGAGTCCAACCCGCACGGCAAACGCCCCTCTCTGCGATTCTGCTGATGAACCCGGTGATCTTTGCCATGCGCCGTCCTTGGACGGTCGTTGTCGCGGTGGTCGCCATCCTTTTGGCGGCCGCAGTCGCCATTCGGCCGAAATGGGTCGACCAACGTCTGGCTAACTATGGGATCGAGTTGCCGCTCAAGCGGATGCCGGTCGATATTTTTCCTGCTCTTAACTTGCCGGTGATTTACGTCTGCCAGCCATACGGGGGCATGGACCCCGCCCAGATGGAAGGTCTGATCACCAACTACTACGAGTATCACTTCCTCTATATCAGCGGCATTCATCACGTCGAGAGCAAGAACGTCCAAGGCAACGCGCTTATGAAGTTGCAGTTCCACCCGGGAACCAACATGGCGCAAGCAATGGCCGAGACCATCAACTACGTCAACCGCTCTCGCGCGTTCATGCCGCCGGGCACCGTGTCCCCCTTCGTCATGCGATTCGACACGGGTAGCGTTCCCGTAGGTTACCTCGTTCTTTCAAGCGAATCGCGGACGATCGCCGAGATCCAAGACCTGGCCCTGTTCAAGGTCCGTCCGATGTTTTCGGCGTTGCCCGGAGTCTCGGCGCCACCTCCGTTCGGCGGCAGCGCGCGAACGGTCGTCCTGCGGGTCGATCCCGATAAGCTCCGCGCTTACGGCGTTTCGGCGGACGACGTCATCGGCGCGTTGACGACAGGCAACACAATTAGTCCGTCAGGAAATCTACACGTCGGCGATTCGTACCCGATGGTCCCAATGAATGCGATGGTTCGCGAACCTAAAGAGCTGGGCGGTATTCCGATCCGCGCAGGGGCCGCGCCAGCCGTGTATTTACGCGATCTGGCCACGATCGAAGACTCGGCCGATATCGCGGCCGGGTACGCGCTCATCAACGGACACCGCGCCGTATACATTCTGGCTACCAAGCGCGCCGACGCCTCGACCATGAGTGTCATCGATGAAATCAAGCGGGCGCTTCCGAGCATGCAGAAAGAGTTGCCCGACGACATCAAGGTCTCGTTCGAGTTCGATCAATCCCCTTACGTGATTAGAGCGATCGAAAGTCTCGCCAGCGAAGGCTCGCTGGGCGCGCTGCTCACCGGTTGCATGGTGCTGTTGTTTCTTCGCGACTGGCGCAGCGCGCTCGTGGTGGTCTTGAATATCCCGATCGCGATCGGGGCGGCGATCGTCGGCCTGTGGTTCTTTGGTCAAACCATCAACTTGATGACGCTTGGCGGTCTGGCGCTGGCCGTCGGCATTCTGGTGGACGAAGCGACGGTCGAAATTGAAAACATCCATTCGCAACTTGAGACAACAAACTCCGTCGCTCTCGCGGTACGTCGAGGTAACTCGCAAACCGCCGTCCCGCGACTGCTGGCGATGCTCTGCGTCCTGGCGGTGTTCTTGCCCAGCTTCTTCATGACGGGTGCCGCCCGCGAGTTGTTCGTTCCGCTGTCGCTGGCGGTCGGTTTTTCGATGATCGCCTCGTACATCCTATCGAGCACGCTCGTTCCCGTGCTATCCGTTTGGTTGCTCAAGAGCCACGGATCACACCACGACAACGGGCCCAAATCGCGGCTCGCAAAGGCCTTTTCGTTCGACACCTATCGCGACTTTTACGCCACCTTGTTGGGCCGGATCATCGCTCTGAGGTGGCTCGTGCTTCCGGTCTATCTGGTCGGATGTGGTCTTTTGATCGCCTTGTTCGCCAGCCGATTGGGCGTTGAGATTTTTCCGCAGATTGACGCCGGCGAATTTCGGTTGCGTTTACGCGCAGCCGATGGGACGCACATCGACAAGACCGAGCAACTTTCGCTCGCCGTTTTAGAACGGATCAAAGAACGAGTGGGGCCCGAGAACGTTGCACTTACGCTTGGCTACGTGGGAATGATCCACTCCAACTTTCCAATCAATGCCGTCTATCAGTTTTCCCGCGGCCCCGAGGAAGCGATTCTGCGGGTCGCTCTTCGCCCACATAGCGGTATCAGCACCGAGCGTTTAAAGGAACAGCTACGCGCCGAACTCCCGGCGGCATTTCCCGGCTTGCGGTTCTCATTTGAACCAGCCGACATCGTGAGCGAGGTCATGAGTTTCGGTTCGCCCACACCAATTGAAATCGCCGCTCGCGGCGGCTCGGTCGCGGAGAATCGGGCCTACCTCGACAAGGTTCAAAGCGCGCTGGCCGAGTTGCCCGAGCTGCGCGATATTCAGCTTTACCAGTCGCTCGACTATCCGACGGTCGACGTCAAGATCGATCGTGAGAAAGCGGGCCGGTCGAACGCAACAGCAGGACAAGTAGCCCGGTCGGTTCTCGCCGCGACCGCTTCGAGTCGCTTCGTCGTTCCCAACTACTGGCCCGATCCTAAAACAGGCGTCGGATATCAAGTTCAGGTCGAGATCCCTCAACCATTTTTGGAGAGCGTCGAGGACCTGGGCGCGGTGCCCGTTCGGCAATCCGATTCACCGTTGTTGCTCCGCGACGTCGCTTCGTTGAGTACGAATGTGATGCCGGGGCAATATGACCGCTACAACATGAAACGAGAGGTCAGCGTTACCGCTAATCTCGCGGGAGCGGACTTGGGCCGTTCGGCGACACGGATCATTCGGGCTCTCGATCAGGTCAAGCGTGATCACGACGCCTCCATGGCCGAAGCCGCCAAAGGAGGTGCCAAGCCTCCCGTCATTACGCACGAGTTGCGTGGCCAGATTCCGCCGCTTCGTCAAATCATCAGCGGGCTGGGCATTGGTCTGTTGCTGGCGATTCTTGTGATCTTTTTATTGTTGGTCGCGAGTTTTCAATCGTTGCGCCTGGCCATGGTCGCCGTTTCAGCGGCCCCCGCCGTCATCACCGGAGTTCTAGCCGCTCTCTTGATGACCGGTTCGACGCTCAATATTCAGTCGTTCATCGGCGCGATCATGGCGATTGGTGTTGCGATGGCCAATGCGATTCTCCTCATTACATTCGCCGAAGGGGCCCGCCTTAAGGGTGCCAACGCAGTTGATTCCGCGTTGGATGGCGGCAAGCACCGTTTGCGCGCCATCTTAATGACCAGTCTCGCGATGCTGGTCGGGATGTTGCCGCTGGCTTTATCGCTGGGCGAAGCGGGCCCACAAACAGCGCCCCTTGGCCGGGCGGTCATTGGAGGTCTGGTGGCCGCGACATTCACGACGCTGTTCGTTTTGCCATCGCTGTTTGCAATTGTTCAAGGATCGGCCACTCGGGACAGCGCATCGCTCGACCCTGACGATCAGGAAAGCCGCCACTTTATAGCCGGATCGGAAACGCCATGAACCGCCTTCGATTCCGATCGCACTCAGTACTGCTCGTAACGCTCTTGATTTGCTGCGGATGCGATCGCACCAAGACGGCAGATGTCCACGATGCAAACAAAGATTCGGGAGACCGGATCGACTCCGTAATGCGCGTGGCCACCGTAACACCGACTCGCAAAACGCTTGTCCGGCGAATTGAGCAGCCAGGCGAGATCCAAGCATTCGAGAGAACGCCTCTCCACTCGAAGGTGACTGGATTCATCAACAAAGTCCACGTTGATATCGGCGACCGCATCGAAGCCGGACACCTGATGGCTGAGATTGCTATCCCCGAATACGAACAGGAACTCCAGCAAAAGAAATCGCTCGTGGCGCAAGCCGAAGCCGAAACGGCTCAGGCAAAGGCGGCCATCAAGGTCGCCAAAGCCGCACTTGATTCGTCCCGGGCACTCGCTGTCGAGGCTGCTGCCACCGTCGATCGGTACGAGGCGGAGTTTCAACGAGCAGATGCGGAACTGGCGCGGATTACCGCCCTCGCGGCTGAAAAAGCAATTACTCAGAAGTCCGTCGACGAGGCCACGGCGAAACACAAGGCCGCGCAAGCTGCCCGGACTGAATCCAAAGCTCGCATCGTTTCGGCTCAAGCAGCGGTGTCGGAAAAGGAAGCCGCGATCGAACAGGCCGAGGCCGCCGCCCGGGCCATCGCATCGAAGGAAGATGTGGCCAAAGCCGACGAACAACGGCTGATTGCGATTCACGAGTACACCAGAATCGTCGCTCCCTACGACTGCATCGTCACTGAACGGAATGTCGACACAGGACATCTCGTGCAAACCGGCAAAGGTTCCACAGACAAACCGCTGTTCGTCGTCGTGCGGGCGAATACCGTGCGAGTGTTTGTCGATGTCCCGGAGACCGATGTCCGACTCGTTGCCAATGGCTGCGAGGCCTCGATTCGCATTCCTTCGGCGGCGAACCAGGTAATTCAGGGAAAGGTCTCTCGCACTTCCTGGACACTGAATCCATCGACGCGGACTCTAAGAGCGGAAGTCGACGTTCCTAATGAAGAAGGGCTACTTCGCCCAGGAATGTATGTGATCGCGGACCTCAAAGTGGCCGAACGTGAGGGCGCCTTATCCTTACCCCGAACAGCGATCCTGACCAAAGATCAAAAGGCCTTCTGCCTGGCCGTGAGTTCCGACAATGTGATCGTTCGCATTCCGGTCGCGGTTGGGATTCGAACAACCGACGAGGTCGAAATCACCAGCGGGCTTACCGGGAGGGAGAACATCATTGCGTCTAATCTCGCCGCGTATAAGGAAGGGCAGCCCGTCAAAATCGCGACGGCGCCAAAGTGACTTTTGTCACGATCCGTCTGGCATTTGAATGAACAAACAGGACAGATCTGCCCCCGAAAACCGCGCCGTCCTGGAACGCCCAGTGACTCAAGGCGGCTCGCGGCATCGAATCGAATCAGGCGCCCTTTTCTCGCGGATTTTGCCGCTATGCCCGTCAAACTTTGGCAATCCGAGGAAATTTGCCTTCGGCCGGCACACGTTGATGTTGCTGCGCTCGCGGCCGATGTTTACCGACTGGTATGTCGCACGAGTTTTGATGCTCCTGGATTTTGCGTGATCACCGTCGGCGACAAGATTGGCTCAGTCGAATTTCGCACGCTGATGGCTCAACTCAAGCGCGAGCTCGCCACAATCCATCAAAAGCAAAACAGCGATACCTTAATCTACGCGTCGACCACCCGATTCGATCAGCAGGAATCGACCAAATTTCATCTTGATAGTGGGCCCGACGAGTCGCTCCTGATGCTGGGATATGAACCAAGCGAGGTGGATTCGCAACTAGCAATCGCCGACTACGCCAGGTGCGCCGCGGACATGGGCTTGTGGCCGAAAGAGTTCCTAGCCAGACACAACCCCATGTTTGGACCAGGTGAAGAACTGCTGCGTCCTTACACGACCACGATTCCTTGCTTCGAGCGCACCGCCTACACCATTGTGTGTATCAACAATTCGTCGGCGCCATTCTCTGACCATGGCAAAGCGTGGCAAGGAACACTTCACGCCGCGAAGATTCTCACCCCTGACGAAACCAAACGCCGAGTGGTCAACTCAACCATGATCGTGCCGGCCGCGATCGGAACACCGGACAACCTAAGCGAAGCCGAGCTGGGCGAATTTGTATCGACGACAAAGGTTCACCGTCGCGGCTACGACAAGCCGCATCTAGAAGAGATGGCGTAGCGCATGCGATGGCTAACGTGTGCTTGCTCGCGTGTAGGGAATTGATCCTGGCATGATATCCGTTGATCGCACGGTTGCTTTGATGCGACCCTCCAGCAAATCAACGAACGCATACCCAATGTCGCGAAGTCGAGCACGGTCGATTGCACTGCCATAACCGCCTTCGACTCCAAGCAGATTCAGAGTGTCAGCGTCCAAAGGGGCGTCTGATTGATTCAGAGCGTCCATCAACGAAACAATGGCAACGCGAACAATTGCTTGATATTCTGGCTTGGCATGAACGAGTTCCATCTCGTGCGGGACATGGCCGCCAAAGTATCCTCGCGAAGCCAGCAGCCAACGGTTTCTTATCTCAGGTGTACCCTGGTTGTTCCCAAGATCGTCGGGCTCTGGAAGATGCAGTGACAACAACCGAAGCCAAAGCTCGAGCATGCCATCGTTCATCCAGAAACCGCGTTTATCGCCGGCACTCCCATCTTCAATTGTGACAAATGTTGTCCCCATTCAAGTTCCTCAGATTTTCTAGAAATCGACCAGGGGCTTGGTAGTTCCGATAGTTCTTTTCTGCCCCTAACAGCCCGTTGAATTAAGCCTGTTTTTAACCGGCGAGCGCCAGGCGCTCC
>CAZWSX010000041.1:0-48241 GCA_964636985.1 uncultured Pirellulaceae bacterium
CCCGCGCGCTGCGGGAAGTGAACCCAGCGGTCCCCGAGTGGCTCGAACAGCTCGTGGCGCGACTCCATGACAAATCGCCTGAGGAGCGCATCCCCACCGCCGGCGACGTCGCAGAATTGCTCGCGCAATGTTTGGCCCACGTCCAGCAGCCCCTCGTCGCACCGCTGCCCAAAATCCTACGACCGCCTCCTCCGAAACCACCGCCAAAAACAACCACTCGGCCCATCCGCGTTGGCCTGTGGATCGTTGCTATCGCTGCCGCCTGTCTGCTTGCCGTTCTCTCGTGGCAACTAATTGGCTGGCCATTCGGCACACCTGCGACCGGCGCCTCGCAAGAGCCGCCAGTTTCGAATCCGGATCAGCCGCCGCAAAGCCCGTCGCTCGACGGCCTGTCCGACAGCGCCATCACGCAAGAGATCTCGACGTTCACCCAAGGCCTCGACGAATTGGAGGATCGCGCTGGCCGCGATTGGGACGCCAATTCGAGCGATCCACCTTCGACTGCTCCCCCATCGGCATCCGGACCCGAAAGCGAGGACACGGAATGACCAACCAACGCGAACCAGAACCATCGCTGCCTAAGGCGGCGCTGCCTCCCCTATTCCCCTCTCCTGTTGAAAGGCCATCCAGCATGACACGGACGTTTACACGGTATGCAGTGTCGGCAGTGCTTGTTGCCGCGGCCGTAATCGCTCTTTGGGGGATTCGAAACGCGATCTACGCGCAGCAAGAAGAAGCCGCAACGGCATCACCGGCCACCGGCGATGCGGACAAAGCCCGGCAACTGGGTCTTGCCATGCTCAACTATGCCGAGGCGCATGGCAGATTTCCTCCTGCGACGCGCTATGGATCGGACGGAGCGCCCCTCTTGAGCTGGCGGGTGTTGATCCTTCCTTATCTTGGCGAGCACGAGAAAAAGCTCTACTCCCAATTCCACCTGGACGAGCCTTGGGATAGCCCAGCGAACAAGCCGCTTTCGGAACTGATTCCGAGTGTTTTCGCACCCGGCGACGCCGACCCTTTTTCTTCGCCCGACACGTTTTGGCAGGTTTTCGACGGCGGTACAACGATCTTCGCGAATTCCCAGGGCATGCCCTTCAGCGATATCCACGATGGCCTCTCCAACACCATTCTGCTCGTGGAGAGCAATACCACTGTCCCCTGGACCAAGCCGGTGGATCTTTCGTTCGATGCTCTTTCCCCAACGACCCATCAAGGGCTCGATGTGCAACGCGGATTTCGCGTGGTCATGGCCGACGGCACCGTGCGGAAGGTTCCGCCCTCTTTCCCGGTCGACAAGCTCAAGGAATTCATCACGCGTAAAGGGAACGAACACTCCTTGGATACCAGCGTGCTGACACAATTCGACGTTTGGGTTCCGGAGCGGCACGAAAACAATCCCAACGTGCGGCAACAACCTTCGCCGAACGAATTCAATCAATCGTTTCGCAAGGGCGGCGCAGCGGGCCCCTCGCTCGAGCAGCAAGTCCGCCAGGAGTTCGACGCGCGACAAGCATCGCTGCGGCAGCAAATCAAAGACTTCAGCGAGCGGCTTCAGCGGCTGACCGTACTGGTCGACGAACGCGATCGCGCCAAAGAGGCCATCATCCAACGCCGCATCGACGAACTGCGCAATCCCAATCTGCGCTGGGAAGCGGCGGACCAGGCGGCATCTGGCAGCAATCGTTCCCAACAACCGCTCGCCACGGACAGGCCTGCTGACGTGGCCAAGCCCAAAGTCGCAGTAGAGACTTTCCCCCTCCGTCATATTAAGCCCGATAGGGTTGTCAAAGTGCTGATCGAAGACTTCCACGGGAGCGCCGGAATCCAACTCTCCCAGACGTCCGACTCGATCAAAGTGGCCGGAGTGCCAGCCGATCTGGAGCGAATTCGCGCCCTCGTCAAAAACTTGGATGTCGCACCGCCTGCGGGCGACGAGGCCAGCGCCGCCGTCGCTGAACTCGATGGCCTGTGGGAAGCTATCTTGCCACCCGACCTCGCCGACACGGTTCCTGTTGAAAAACGGTTGAGGCTTGTCTTTTACAAGAACATGCATGCCACGTTCATCGGCAAGACACTGCAAACGGCCTGCACGTTTTCCGTTACCCCCAGCGCGTCACCCAAGTGCATCGCCCTTCACGGCGACCAACCCAAGCGCGGGCTCTACGAAGTCTCAGGGGATGGTCTGCGGCTAAGCATAGCTCCGGCCGACGCCGCCTTTCCCACCCGCTTTGGCACGGAGAAAGCGGAGTTCAAACGAATCAATAACGCCGTGCCGCAAGAAATGCTGGACGCCATCACGAGCCACCTCCAAGACACCACCTGGAGTAAGCGCGCAGGCAACCGACTCTCGGAACCGGAGGGCGATCCAATTGGCGGCAAGGACGTCAAAGCGGTCGAGCGCCAAACCGCCGTTTTTAGCCTTCTCCATGCCAAGGCGGAGACGCTCCAGAAAACAATCGCAGCGCTTTTTGAAAATACGAAATCAGAAATTCAACTCTCTCACGAACCCTCAACCAACTCGCTCCTGGTGAGTGCCTCACCGGACGATATGATGAAGGTTGAAGCCTTACTGCGACGATTGGATGTTCTGCCGCCTCCAGTCGACGAAGCCAGCGGCGCGACCACCGAACTTGAAGGCGTGTGGGAGGTTTCGTACTTGGATGAGAAGGCCGGCGTTCCTCCGATCGAGAAGCGGAGTCACATTGCCTTTCACCACAACTTGTATGCAAACTTTAACGACAACGTGATTCACAACGCGGGCATCTTTTCGACCGATACAAGTGCCTCACCCAAGCGCATCGACTTCCGTGGCGATAAGCCGCAACAGGGTTTGTACGCGATGAATGGCGATAGCCTTTGGTTTGCTTTGAATTCCCATCCCGCCTCCTACCCCACGCAGCTTACTAAAGGGAACTTCGTCTACAAACGAATTGCCAAAACGGTTCCGCAAGAAATGCTGGATGCTATCAAAAAACATCTCCAAGTAACGATACCGACAGACGGCGCGGGCTCCCCCTTCTCAGCCGACCGCGACGCGACTTCCAACAAGACCGATCCCTCCGGTGTGCTGCTGCTCCGATCGGCAAACGATTTTCAGGCCGACCTCGCATGGGCGCGTTCGAACGCGAATAAAGCCGAGAAGGCCCGCGACAAATGGATTGCCGAGGCAAAGAAAACGAGCCCCGATGCAACCGAGCGAGACATCGATCCAGCACTCTTGGATCAGTGGCAAACGGCCAAAGAACGTCTCGATTTTCTACGCAACGAATTCGCGTCGCAGATGAAGCTGATCGATTCCGCTTTGGAAACGTGCCGCCAGGAGATCGCCACTGAGAAGGAGCGGCTTTCGGAAATGGACCGAACCGTCGTACCAGGAGGTCGAATCCAATCTCAACAAAAAGTCATTGCAAAAATGGAACATCGACTCAAACAGATTCTGACGCTGCGCGATCTCTACGAAAAGGTGAACGAATTCCCTTCGACGACCGTCGTTCCCAACGATGTGAAGCTGCCCGGAGCCGTGGAAATGGAAAACGATCTGCGGCAACAAATCGGTCTCGACCTCAGCACCGGAACTATAAAGGCAAGCCAAGGCGAGGAAGAACGTAAGGTCTTGGTTGTCGCCGCCGTTCGCGCGGACAGCCCGGCCGCCAAAGCAGGTTTGCAAGAAATGGATCTCATCGTCGCCGCGCACATCTGGCAGATCGCATCGCCGGAGAATCTCTGGTACGCCCTCAGCCAGGTCGGTTCGACGCGCACGGACAAGTCGCTCGAGGAAATCAAAGTCTGGGTGCGGCGTAACGGTCAAGATGTCTCCGTGCGTCTCCCGCCCATCGAACACAAGTGGTAGCGTCAGCTTCGCGGGGCATTCGGCGCAATCGTGGGAAACATCGCTTCGCGGCTGGCCTCGATATGCCGCGCCGCGACGGATAGAAGGTTGTTCCTGTCGATCGGCTTCGACACAAAGTCGTCGCAGCCGACCGTCATGCACCGATTGCGTTCCCCTTCCATCGCATGCGCCGTGATCGCGACGATCCGGCCCCGGTAACCGCTTAACCGCAAGCGGCAGGTCGCTTCGTAGCCGTCCAGCACCGGCATCTGCATGTCCATCAGCACTAGATGAAACGGCGCATTCTCCGAGATCGCACTCTCGACGGCCGTAATGGCCAGCGCGCCGTTCTCGACAATCACTACTTCGGCCCCGGCCTTCCGCAGTATGTGCCCCACGATCCGCTGATTGTCGGGGCCATCTTCCGCGTACAGGATCCGGCTCCCCAGCAACAGTTGCCGGACAGGCGAGTTGTCGACCTCGGCCTGCAACTGCGCCATGATGCGGCCGGGCATTTCCAGCCGGCCGATTTCCGCCGCCGACAACGGCAGCGTCAATCGAAATCGCGATCCAACATCCAGCTTCGCGGCAACCAGGTCGATATCGCCCCCCAGCAATCGCGCCAATCGCCGGGCAATGACCAGGCCCAAACCCGTTCCGCCGAATCGCCGCGACATCGAGGCATCGGCCTGCGTAAAGGCCTGGAACAAGATCGCCGCTTGCTCGGCCGTGAGACCAATGCCCGTGTCGGCCACGTCGAATTCCAATCGTTGGCCGCGCACGCGAATTGTGACGCGAACCTCGCCCGCCGTGGTGAACTTGATGGCGTTGCCCACCAGGTTGATCAGAATCTGCCGCAGCCGCGCGGGATCGGTCGCCACGAATTGCGGAATGGGCGTCTCGTAGTCGACGAAAAAGCCGATCTTCTTCTCGATCGCCCGCACATTCATCGACGACTTGATGGCTTCCAGAATGGCCACAATCGAGGTGGGAGCCAGATCGATCGAAAGCTTGTTGGCTTCGATCTTCGATAGATCCAGAATGTCGTTGATCACGCCCAGCAGGTGCTTGCCGTTGCGCTGGATCGATTCCAAGGCATCCGTTCTCGCTTCTTCCGATTGCCTCACCTCGGGGTCGCTCATCAGCAAGTCGGAGTATCCCAGAATCGACGTCAACGGAGTCCGAATCTCATGGCTCATGTTGGCCAGAAACTCGCTCTTGGACCTCGATGCGCTTTCGGCCGTGGTCCGGGCTTTTTCTAGCTCGTCAATTTTTTGGACAAGGTGCCCCTCGCTATCGGCCAGCTTCTTGGTCTGCGATGCCAGGTCGGCCGTCCGGGCGGTGACTTGCGATTCCACGTCGTAGTAAGCCACCCGAAGCCCTGCCTCTTGCTGCGCAATTTCGACGATCTCCCGTTGCCCGCGGAAACAGATCAAGAGCAAAAAGATGTCCTCGAAAGCGACCCACGCCGCGTGTTCGAGTGTGCGAGCAAATGCCGCATCCACCACGCCGTACACCGACTGCGGCCAGAACAAACCTCTCAGGAGGTGGTCCCCCGAAACGAGTGTCGACGCAACGGCAAGCACCCGCCAATCGCGATAGCACGAGAGAAATGCCAGCGAGCCGAACACGTGGAAATGTGTTTCAATTCTTCCACCCGTAACGTGGATCAACAACGCCGACATCGACGACTGAGCCACCGCAATCACGAACGGCGTGACGCTGTGCCCGGCGTAAAAAAACCCCAACAAGATGGGCAGGCTCACAATGGCCGAACCGAGCAAAACGGCCGCGTAGAGATGCTCGTTAACGTAACTTGTTTGGCCGATCCACGTTCGCGGCGAGATCCAAGCCGCCAGGCCCACCACCAGGAACCACTGCGCGATCATCAGCCAGGCGAACATCCGGTCGGTCTGCGCCCGAATACGCGTGGTCCGTTCGTCGACAATCTTGTCGACGAGCGCGTTCCACTCTCCAGCGGATGGCCGATCGCCTATGCTCATCTCCTACCTTCCTCTATGGGGCATCGGCTTCGGACGTTCCATCTCGGATGGTGCATCCGTAAACATCGGATGTAAGCGATAAGGAAGACTCTCCCACCTGTGCGGCCTTAAGCGACTTTTGCCCTTGGCAGGGCCCTAGATGGCCGCGCATCACGGTAACGCCGCCCGAGAATTTGAGTGCGCCGTCGGCGTCGTACAAGACAACGTGACCCGAAGTATTTGCGCCAAACGCTTTGGCGATGCGTCCGTTACAGTCCCACACCAACCGGGCACCGGGAATCTTGGCCGCCTGTCGAACCGTCGGCGTATCGCGCCACGAAGAATCGCCTTTAGCCGGCTCGTAGAACACAATCGAAACCGACGCCCGCCCAGGCGTTTGACTGAGTGTGTTTTCCAACTCGGTAAGAGATGCCGCCGAACACGGACACTTCGGGTGCGCGAACATTACCAACGTTTGGGTCGACTCGGATAATGGCAGCGAAACATGGGTTGGCCACACGCTTGGCGTCAGACCAACTTCCCCAGGCGTAAACGCCCGGTTCAGGATCAAAACGAAACCGCCAGCGACTCCCACGCTCCAAAACGCCGCGATGAACCAAATGGATCGACTGCCCACAATCCGCCCCCGCTCGCCGACCTCGTCCCCCGATGAGACGAAGAATTCAAATCTACCGAGTTCTTCGGCGAACTATCGGCAGAAACCGAAGCAGACTGGCCCCACCACCCTAGGTGGCTGATTACCGCAACGGAATGCGCGGATCAAACGGCCTATTTCTCGCATCGACCGCCGAGCATCCGGTTAATCGGCCGTGCTCGATGCGGTCGTTGATCTTGGTCTCACTTGTTCCCAAGATGAGGGAGGGGCTGATGCGATACGGAGAAGGGTGGAAAACGGCGACTGGCCTCGCAGTAACGGCCTTCCTGTTCGGCATCGTGATCAACATTCCCCGCGCCGCAGTCCTTGGGGCCGGCATGGCGTTCCCCGTCGCCTTCGCGGCCTGGGCAATCATCACCGACCACGGCCAGCGATCCGGGGCCGCCCGAGGTGCGATCGTGGGGGCGATCACCGGGCTCGTCGCCTCCGCCGCGATGCTCCCGACGCTCGCCCTTTTCCAATACCTCCTCGGAGCCTCGCTCCCCTCCGTGTGGGGCAACTTCTTCTTGTTGCCCCTGGCCGGACTCCTGATCACCGGCTGGATGACGGGGCCCCTAGGTGCGATCGTCGCAGCACTGCTCCTAAGAGGCTCACCTAGAATCCAATCGACGACCTGAGTTTGTGCCTCTTCTTCCTCACTTCACAAATCAAAAATCATCAATCATCAGTCAACTGATCTCTCTTTTCTCTGAGTCCTCGGTGGCGCCCCCCTGCTGTCACTCCTCCTCTCTGTGGTGAAAGCTCTGGAATCGATTATCCTAAAAGGACCCCGCCCGTCCTTTCCCACCGCAACGCGTCCCATCGCGCCCCGCCTGCCTCGGACCGCTCTATGTCGATGAAGTCTGTTATCGTCGCGACCCTTTCGTTCGCATTCGCAGCGGCGCACTGCGCCCGGGGCGACGATTTCGCCAAGGTCATCGTCCCCTTCTCGCAGAAGTATTGTGTCGAGTGCCACAGCTCTACCAAGCCCCGCGGAGGACTCGACCTCACCACTTACAAGTCGGAAACGGACATCACAGGCGACTTTCGCCGCTGGTCGAACGTAATCGAATTCGTCCGCAACGGCGAAATGCCTCCTGCCGATCATCCCACCCAACCGACGCTCGAAGAGCGCGCTGCTGCTGCCGAAGCTGTCGAGCAGATCTTGCAAGCCGAGGCCCGCAAGCACGCCGGCGATCCGGGTATCGTCCCACCGCGGAGGCTCTCGAACACCGAGTTCGATGCCGCGATTGAAGACCTGACCGGCGTGAACATCCGCCCCACCAAAGATTTTCCCATTGATCCCGCCGGCGGCGAAGGCTTCGATAACACCGGCGAATCGCTCCGCATGTCCCCCAGTTTGCTGCGCAAGTACTTGCAGGCGTCGCAGCACGTGGCAAACCACCTGATCCTCAAGCCTCATGGAATTTCGTTTGCGCCATTTCCTGTCACCTCCAACAACGAGCGCCGCAAGTTAACCGAACAAGCGGTAATCGATTTCTACCGCCGCCACGATCCGAACATCGAACGCTACATCGAGGTTGCCTGGCGGTATCCGTATCGCGCTCACGAGCTGCGCGAAACGTCGCTCGATGCATGGGCCAACTTGCACGGCCTCAGCCCAAAGTACTTGGAACTCGTCCGGACTACGCTCAGCGAAGCATCCGAGGGGACAGGGTTTCTCAAACAGTTAGGCGAAATGTGGCACGCCATCCCTCCACCAACGAGCCCGGAAGACCGGCCACAAGAACTCGGGTCTCTCATCGAACGCATCGCCTTCTATCGCCGCGCCCTACGAAATCGCGAAGGGGAGATCATCAAGGCACATGCAGGCAACTGGCCTATCGAACATCTCGATTTCCGTGCTCGCACAGCAGCCAAGCGCGACCAATTCGATGGCTCTGCCCTCCAATCGCAGGCACTGATTCGGTTCGATCGGATTTCCAAAGAGAAGCCGCCCAAGTCACTCTGGTTGCGCATCGATCCGGCCCTGGAAGGAACCACAGGCAATCGCCTTTTGATCAAGCGCCCCGTCTTTTCGAAAGAAGGACAACCGCCGCAAAATCCCGGCGAAGTATTAAGCCACGAAGTCGTCCCCCTGCACACGCTCCTCAAGGAACATGCACCCGAGTTGGAGGAAAAGCTCAAATTCGGCAGCCATCCTCTGGGGCACGCAATCGATGAAGAAACATTGGTACTCGAAGCACCCGCGATTTTGGAAATCCCCTTAACTCCCCAGATGCTGGCCAAAATCGCAGGCAAGCACTTGCTGCTCCCCTGCGAGGTCGATCCCGCGCAGGGCCAGCAGGGATGCTTGCTTGCCCGCTGGAGTTTTGACGCCGCGCCCACGACAAACGAATGGCGGCAAGTGGAACTGCTGGTCCACGGAAGTTCGGACGCCGCCAAAGCGATCGCCGAACCGGCCAAACCATTCTGCAAATGCTTTCCCAACCGCTTCGTCTACATCGACAACGACCGCGGACTTGAAGCCGGCTTTCACCTGGTCGAAGGATTCTTCCGCGACGATCTGCCCCTCATGCAAAAAGCGCTGAGCGAAAAGCAGAAGAAAGAACTCGACGATCTCTGGGCCGACCTCCACTTCGTCACCGGCAGTAGCGAATCGCTGATCCGCGGCTTCGTCTGGTTCGAGCGATCCGAACGCGCCGTGCTGCAAGACCAGCGCTTCGACTTCCTCCGCTCCGAAGACCCGCAGCTAGTCGGCGACGAAATGCTCACGCGCTTCGAACGAGTCTATCTCGAAAAGATGAACGTCAAACTCGCCGGCGAGTCGCTCGAACCCGTTCAACCCAACGACCAGTACCGCATGATCCACGGCTTCTTCCAGCAAATTCGCGAGGGCCTGGCGCGTCAAAAGGAAACGCTCGCCAAGGCCGAGGCTATCGGAAAGGACGAAATCGAGCGATTAACCGAGCGCGCCTACTGCCGACAGCTCCGCCCCGACGAACTTGGGTCACTGCAAAAGCTCTACGATCTCCAGCGCCGCCAAGGTGCCGGCATCGAAGAATCACTCCGCGGCGTGTTCCAGGCGATCCTGATGTCTCCTAACTTCTGCTATCGCTACGTCGATAAGGCCGAAGGAACCGGCATCGCGCCTCTATCCAACGACGCCCTGGCCACGCGGCTCAGCTATTTCCTTTGGTCGTCCTTGCCCGACGAAGAGCTGCTCACCGCCGTGCGAAACGGAAGCCTGCAAACCGACGAAGGCCTGCGTGCCCAAACGCGGCGAATGGCAAAAGACATCCGCGCTCGGCGCTTCACTCGCGAGTTCCTGGGGCAATGGCTCCGCTACCGCGATTTCCTCGCAACACCGCCGAACACCAAAGCCTTCCCCGAAGACAGCCAGGCCCTCCGCAACGCCATGTTCGAAGAGCCCGCGCGCTTGGCCGCTTACTTAATCGAGCAAGACGCTCCCATCACGGAGTTGCTCGCTTCCGACCAAACCTTCGTTAACGGCGTGCTGGCCAAACACTACGGCGGTAACATCCAGCGGCAATTCGAAGCGCAATGGAACGCCGACGCGAGCAAACCCGCCTCACCTAACGACGCCTGGTATCGCGTCAGCGGTCTCAAAGCCGGCGGCCGCGGCGGACTCTTTGGCATGAGTGTCATCCTCGCCAAGAACTCCGCAGGCGAACGCACCAGCCCTGTGAAGCGTGGCTTTTGGACCGTCCATCGCCTGCTCGGCCAACACTTCCCGCCGCCGCCGGCCGACGTACCCGAACTTCCCAAGAATGAAAAGGAAGCCACCCAAACGATCCGGCAACTCCTCGCGCAGCACGCAGCCGATACCAAGTGCGCGATGTGCCACGTCCACTTCGACGGCTTCGGCCTGGCGATGGAAGGCTTCGACCCGCTCGGCAAGGCCCGCACCGTCGACCTCGGCGGCCGAACCATCGACGACACCGCCTCACTCCCCAAAGGCGAAACCGCCAAAGGGATCCCGCAACTCATCGACTACGTCAAGCGCCACCGCCAGCGCGACTTCGTGAAAACACTGTGCCGCAAGTTCCTAGGCTATGCGCTGGGCCGCTCCGTGGAACTCTCCGACCAGCCGCTGCTCGACGACATGGAAGCGTCACTCGAAAAAGAAAACTACCGGTTCTCCGTCCTGTTCGAGAAGGTCGTAACCAGCCCGCAGTTCAAGAACCAACGCGGCCAGGACTATGTCCAGGCCCAATAACGAATGCGACTTCAGGTTCGCGATCCCCAGTTTTTGACGATCGGCCCCCGCAAACCATCTCGACCCAACCCTCCGTTCTGCCGATAATCAAGGCTGCCCTCCGCCCCCTTCCCGCCTGCCTCGCGAGCCCACCTCATGCACCCCAATCACCGGTTATCGCGCCGCGTCGTGCTCAGCGGTCTCGGAGCCACCGTCGCTTTGCCCTGGCTCGAATCCTCGCGCATCCTCGCAGGCGAACGTTCCGGCGGCGACGAGGCGCCCCCCAAGCGGTTCGCATTCTTGTTCTTTGGCGATGGCATCCATCCGCCCGAGTGGTGGTCCAAAGGCAACGGCCAGCAAATGGAACTCGGCCCGGCGCTCGAAACACTCGCGCCGGTCAAAGAAAAGATCAACGTCATCAACGGGCTCTGCCACCCCTCCGACGTCGTCGGCGGCCACGCCCGCGGCGCGGCCGGCATCCTCACGGGCATTCAACCCAAAGGGGGCCGCGAGATCTACGCCGCCACCAGCATGGACCAAATCCTGGCCCAGCAATTGGGAGACAAAACGGCGCTGCCCAGTTTGGTCTTAGCCTGCGAGCGCTCCGTAAGCGGCTTCCACGAGTCGGGCTACTCGATGATGTACTCGTCGCACGTCTCGTGGAGTTCCCCGGTCTCACCGATCCCGTCGGAGCTCTATCCGTCGCTCGCCTTCGACAGCTTGTTCCAAAGCGGCGGCACGCGCACCCAAGCCAGTGTGCTCGATCACGTGCTGGAGCAACTCAACGACGTCACGCGGAAAGTCTCGCGCAACGACCAGGCCAAGATCGAAGAGTACGCGGCCAGCGTCCGCGAAGTCGAACAACGCTTGGCCAAACTCCAATCGCAAGCAGCCGAGCAAACCGACCAGCCGCCCGATCTCAAAGCAAGTAGCCTGAAATCGAAGCGTCCCGCCGACTCACTCCCCACGCAGCTCAACGAGCACGCCAAGCTGATGTGCGACATCGTCGCCTTGGCCTTCCAAACCGACCGCACGCGGATTGCCACACTGCTGCTCACGAACAACCTGTCAGGGCAGGTCTATCCCTTCCTGGGCCTCCGCGACGACCATCACAGCTTCTCACACAGCTGGCAAAACAAAGAGTTCGCCTCGATCACGCGATTCTGGGTCGAACAGTACGCCTACCTGCTGAAGAAACTCGACTCCATGCCCGAGCGCGACGGCACGGTCCTCGACAACAGCTGCATCATGCTGGCCAACGAACAATGGACCGCCCACAACGCCCCCAAGGTCCCGCTCATTCTCTCAGGCGGCATGGGCGGCGCACTACAAACCGGCCGCAGCCTCGACTACGAAAACAGCCGCAACAAACGCCTCTCCAGCCTCTGGCTCAGCTTGATGGACCGCATGGGCGTAACCCTCAAAGAATTCGGCAACGCCGACGAACAACTCGGCGGCATCTAACACCATCTCGCAATCAAGATTTCGGGTGGCACTGGCGTCCACAAGACGCCAGTGTGGGCACATGACAAGACTCCAACCCCGAGCGCTGGATTTCAGCAAGCGACTGCTTGTCGTCTGCATTCTCTTGTCACTCGTTCTATCGTCGTGCGGCAGGGATACGAGCAACGTGGCTCAAGAGTTAAACCAAGCCAAGAAGTCCTACTTCGACGGCGATTTCGACAAAACAATAGTTCTCTGCAACTCAGCCCTCAGTTCAGACCCTTCCAACCCAACGGCCTATTTGTTTCGCGGCAATGCTTGGGCGAAAAAGGGCGATTTCGACAAGTCCATAAAAGACCTTGACCAATTGATTCGCCTCGACAGCCAACATCAGATGGCCTATTTGTCTCGCGCTCATGCGTGGCTGAACAAAGGTGAGGCCGACCATGCGATTCGCGATTGCACGACAGCAATCGAAATCGAACCAAACGATCCTGCGGCGTACATCAGCCGAGGATTCGGGTGGCGAAGTAAAGAACGACGCGATGAGGCCATCGAGGATTTCACTAAGGCCATCCACATTTACACGCAGGACACCCAAGCAAACCCCGTCGATGCGAATTGTGCGGAAGCGTATTGCGCGCGAGGTTTCTCACTAGCGGAAAAAGGGTTGTATCCCGAAGCGGATAAGGATTTTCTGCAAGCCCTTCGAATCGACCCAACGGGACTTGGCCCCTGCAATGGCATCGCCTGGTTGCGGGCTACATGCCCGGATGAAAAGTATCGAAATGGAAAGGAGGCGATAGACTTCGCCACCAAAGCATGTGAACTTTCGAGTTGGAAGATTTCCGAATACTTAGCCAACCTTGCCGCCGCCTATGCCGAATCGGGCGATTGGGAAAAAGCCCTAACACACCAAGAGCAGGCGATTCACTTGACAATGGACGAAAAGGATAAAGTCGAAGGTCTCGAAATATTGGAACAGTATCGCCGGAAAGAGCCCTACCGAGCAAAGCCGCTGGCAACGCCTTAACGGCCTTCTCCAGTTACAATCGCCCCTGGCGACCAAAACCGCTCGCCATGCTTGCTCGTCTCCCATCGCGAGTCCCCGGCCATGAAACGTTGCGTTGCACTCCTTGCTTGTCTGGCTCTTACTTCCATCTCTTACGGCGCCGAACCCGCCTCGCGCTCCAAGCCTCTACAAGACGCCTTCTCGCCCGACGTCTGGCGACAAGAGAAGCGGATCATCGACCTGCACCAGCACATCGAAGCGTCGCCCGAGCGAATCGCCCGCGCACTAAAGATCCTCGATCCCTCAGGCGTCGGCATTGGCGTCAACTTGGGAACCGGCACCACCACGCACAAAGAAGGCGAACCGTCCGGCTTCGAACAAGCCAAGAAGGTCTTCGACGAGCAAGCCCCCGGCCGATTCATCCACTCGATGGTTCTCGGCTACGGCGGCTGGGACGCCGACGATTGGAGCGACAAAGCCGTCCAGCAGATCGAAGAAGGCCACCGCTTGGGCGCGGCCGGCCTCAAAGAATACAAGCGCCTCGGGCTCTTCCTTCGCGATGGCAAAGGACAGCTCATCAAGGTCGACGACCCTAAGCTCGATCCCGTTTGGAAACGCTGCGGCGAACTGGCGATGCCCGTCTCGATTCACGTGGGCGATCCCAAGGCCTTCTGGCTCCCCTACGATGAGAACAACGAACGCTGGACGGAACTCAAGGACCATCGCAACTGGTGGTTCGGCGATCCGAAAGTTTATCCGCCGCGGATGGAATTGCTCGACGCCCTCAACCGCGTGATCGAACGCCATCCCGGGACGACCTTCGTCTGCGTCCACTTCGCCAACAATCCCGAGGATCTGGAGTGGGTGGACAAGTCGCTCGACCAGTATCCCAATATGTACGCCGACATCGCCGCTCGCATCCCAGAAGTCGGCCGGCACGATCCAGCGAAAGTCCGCAAGCTCTTTGAAAAACACCAGGACCGAATCCTCTTCGCCACCGACTTCATGGTCTATGGCAAGCTGATCCTCGGCTCAGGCGGCGACGCCGAAAACCCATCCGACGAAGACGGGAGGGAGTTCTTCCGCAAGTGCTGGCGGTGGTTCGAAACCCGCGATCGCAACTGGGCCCACATGACGCCCATCCAAGGAAACTGGCTGATCAGCAGCATCGACCTGCCGCCTGAGATCTGCCGCAAAATCTACTTTGATAATGCACGGCGATTATTCGCTCGCTCGTTGCCGCTGCCCGTCGTCACGGCCAAACGCATCGAGCGCGATTTCGTTCCCGACGGCGTTCTCGACGAAGAAGCCTGGAGCAAAGCCACGCCCGTGCGGCTGGAATACCAATCCAACAGCAGCGTCGCCAAGCCGGAGCTCAGCACGCCCGTGCGCGTGCTTTGGAGCGACGAGTATTTGTACCTGGCGTTCGAAGCCCCTTATACCCAGCTCAGCGTCTTCCCCGATCCCAAAACCGAAGAGCGGATCGGCCTGTGGGACAACGACGTGGTCGAAGCCTTCATCGGCAGCGAGCCCGACAAGATCAATCGCTACACCGAGTACGAGTGGGCCCCCAACGGAGAATTTCTCGACCTGAAGCTCGATCGCCCCAACGCCGACTTCCCCTGGTCCAGCGGCGCCGAGTGGAAAGTGAAGATCAACGAGGCCGACCACGTCTGGACCGTCGAAACGAGAATCCCCCTCAAAGCCCTCGCGGAAACGAAGCCGCAGGCCGGCACGCGCTGGAAGATCAACTTCTACCGCCACGACCGCGCCGCCCGCGCAGGCCTGGCTCTCTCACCAACGCTGCAAGGTTCGTTCCACACGCCCGAACGCTTCGGCTGGCTGGAGTTCGTAAAGGACTAACGGATCTGCAAGTCTGGGTGGCACCAGCGTCCAAAAGACGCCAGCGTAAGTGAATCGCACAAGCCCCCACTCACCCCCTCTCCCCTTCCCCCCCTCTGCCGTCACCAGACGGCGCCGCCGCTTCCCCCACCGGATTTGTCCATTCGTGCCAAAAGCGCGTGTGCTGCAGCCGATCCACCAGCCACGGCGCGTAGCATTGAAGCGTGTAGAGCAAACGCGCCATCGGCGTGACGAGTACCAGCCGCTGGTTGCGCTCGATCCCGCGCAGCGCGGCCTTGGCGACCGCCGACGCTTCGCAGCCGAGCCACCTTGGCGGTTCGGGAATGCTTCGACCCGGAAATCCGCTGATCCCGTCCGCGTAAAGATTCGTGCGAACGAAGCCCGGGCAAACCGCCGTCACTCCCAATCCGCGAACGCCTAATTCCGAGCGCAGCGCCGAGGTATAGCCAATCAGTCCGAACTTGCTGGCGTGATACGCCGTCGCGTAAGGCCGCGTGAACAACCCAAAGATGCTGGCAATGTTCACCAGGTGGGCCCGGGGCCGGGCAAGCAAAGAGGGCAGCAGTCGCTGCGTCAACCGAATCGGAGCCAATAAGTTGATTGCCAAGAGGCGCTCGCAATCTTCCGCGCTCATCGCATCGCTCGGGCCATACCACGCGATGCCGGCGTTGTTCACCAGCAGATCGATTTGCCCATCAAACGTTTGCACCGCGCAACGAGCCAACGCTTCGACAACATCAGGCTCGGACAAATCGCCATGAAAGAGCGAGACATGCCCCGGCGCTGGCGAGAGTTCCCGCGCCACTTCCGCCAGCCGCTGCTCGTTGCGATCCGCGAGCAGCAATCGCATTCCCTTGGCGGCGAGACCCCGGGCAATCTCCAATCCGATCCCCGAGGCCGCTCCGGTAACCACTCCGCTGGCGCTAGAAAAGGGGAACGGCTTCACGCGATCACACCGGCAACCCCTCGCAATACCGCCCGCAACTACTTCGTATCAGGTGCAGGCGTGCTATCCGAATTGGCTGCGTCCGATGCAGGTTCGTCCGGCTTTGCGTCCTCTGGTTTACCGTCCTCTGGCTTGCCTTCCTCTGCCTTGGGTTCGGTTGCATCCTTCTCCGAAGAACCTTCGTCCTTAGCGGGTTCTGCAGCCGGCTTCAGCAAGCCTTGCAGCTTTTCCTGTTCCTCGGCGGCCTTCTTGTCCAACTCCTCCTTTTCGGCCTGCTTCACCTTGTTGTAAAGGTCGCGTCGCTCGAACCTGAGGAGCAGCTTTGCGAGGGGGAAGTTCGTGGGCAGCACCTGGTTGTACTTGTTGCCGCGTTCGAGCGCCGTCAACACGCCGATGTATTTCTCAACCGCCAGCACCACATCTTCCGCGTTCGCGTCGTCCATCAGGCTCGGGAACTTCGAATACACATGGTTCCAGTGGGCGAATGCCTCCTGGAATTTCGTTTCCGACTCTTCAAAGCTCGCCTCGTCGGCTAGTTTGCCTGCTTCGTAAAGCAGTTGTCGCGCACGGGCACACTCGTCGGTCGACTCGGCCTTGCATCGGTCGCGCCAGTATTCGTAGTTGATCACTGCTCGCGATCGCGAGATCCGGACCACCTTGGTATCGATATTGCTGATCTGTCGCGCAAGATTGCGCGCCTTCACCAGGTCTTCCTGTTTGGCCTTCATGGCAACGTCTTCCGGCAACGCCCGGAACATGTCTTCCATCCGCCAATACTGATCTTTTTCCATCTGCGTGCGTTCGGCAGGCGGCTTCTCGATGATTGCCACGATGTCTGCGGGAACACCACCCTTCGAAGCCTTTTCGCGAATCATCCCCATCCGCACGCCCGGCGTCAGTTGTTCCAGCTTGGCCCATTCCTCGTCCAGCTTTTCCATCAAGGCTTCCTTGTCGTTCATGCGATAAGGAAAGCCTTCGATCGCCGGCAAATCGCGGGCACCGTAGACCTTGGTCCACTCGTTGTAGCAGTCGTTCCACAGCGCCTTGGCTGTGTCGAGGTCCATCTTCCGCTCTTTTTGCAGGTCCTCGGCGTAGTTGATTTTCGCCTTCGTGGGAGCCTGGTGGAAAATAGGAGGATTCTTCCCCTTGAGTCCGCCTCCGTTGGCATCGACCGCGTCCTGCCCCTTTTTGAACCACTCTCGCGATGCCAGCCACGAATCAGGCTTCTGATCGGGACCACGGGTGTCGTCGATCGGAATGTTCTGGAGTCGCATCATTTCGTGGAAGTCGGTGTCGTCCTTATAGAGTTTGCGGAACGAGACCTTCTCGTCAGAGCGATTGATCTTGTTTCCGAGAATCCAACCCACGTACCAGATCAACCGCGGATCGTCGCGGTTGTATTCGGTCCCTTCGATCAAGTAGTCGATGCCGCGCTTCACCCAGTTGTAGCGCTGACGATAGTCGTCGAACTCGGTCGAGACGTTGTACGACAAGTTGTGTGCCTGAAATTCCCACACCATCACGTAGTTGGGTTCGAGCCGGACGATCTGTTCGCAGGCCGACGAAAGGTCGTCCCACTGTTCCTTCTTCTTGTACTCCATGGCTTGCTGCCACAAGAGATTGGCCGCGATTCCGCGCAGGCCCAGCGTGGCAAGCTTCATCGATTCGCTCGCCGGGTCGATCTTGCCCAGCTGCGCTTGCGAAAGGCCGATCCGCTCGCGCTCCTCGGCCAGCAAGCCCCCCTTGGTATCGCGAACCGTTTTAGGGCGGCCCAGCAACGCCAGCGGCAACAACAGGACCGCAATCGCGACGATGTAGGTGATCTTACGACGGAATGAGACGTTGTCGCTCACGCGGCCACCTCACGATTCTTGAAAATCAAAAAGCCAATGAACGTCGCGCCAACCACATACGCCAAGGCCCGTAACACGGCAATCCAAAACGTCGCCGGGTCGATGTGGTATCCGTACGCCAACATGTTCGAAAGGTCGAAATCCGAAAGCCGGGGGAAGACGTAAGTCATCGCAAACAGAGTCTGCGTGAACCCCGTGTCGATCCCCTTAATCACCTGATCCGCGAACGGATGCACCTCCAGCGGCTGCGAAATATTGGCCTGGGTGACCAGGCGAACCAGCGACTCAATCGGTCCTCCCCCTTCGTATCGAAGCGGGTCGTCCCCTTGGAAGATCGACATTCCCATCTCACGAATGAACGACGAGAAGTAGCCAACCACCAACGCGGCGAACGTCGAGACCAGCGCCACCGGTCCCTTGAGGAACGTGCTGAACATCACGCCGAACACCACGACCACCACGAATTGCAGCCACACGCCGACGAACGCCTTCGTGAAGTTCCACTCGAACGAGGCATCGCGGCCGCGAATATACATGTCGGGACGAGCCGCCCCGTAGTACTGCGCGGGCTCGGCACATTGCAGGGCAATTTTCACCCGGCCGTTCTTCACCAGGTCGCCGAACAGTTTCAGCTCTCCGGACGGCCCGCCGCTGCCGGTCGACAGCCGCTTCATTTTGGTGGGAATCGTGTACCGGAACACATCGAATTCGGCCGGCCGAATCGATAGCGGCGCCGCGGCCAGGTTCGAGGTATCGTCGCCGCAGCGCACGATCAACCGTCCCAACACCGTCTTTTCGATATCTCCCTTGAACGTCCGGAAAATCCGGATCGTCAATTCCAACGGCAAACCGTCGGGATAGTCTTCTTCCTTCAGCCCCTCGAACGTCCACTCGAACTCGGCGGGCGTGCCACCTTCGATAAATCCGCGGTAGTCCCACTCGAAACCGACATTAATCCCCTTGGTGTTTTCCTCGCCAAAGCGGTCGCGGATTTTCATTCGGCCGTAGTGTGGCACCCGCGCCACCAACTGCCCCAGCGGCGGCCCGACCGTGAACTTGCCATCGGGGCTGCGCTGGATCACGTGAAAGTGTTCTTGCGTCGTTTCGCTTTCGCCGTAACCCGATTTATCCAACACAAAGTTGTGATGGTGCTTCGCGTTGGCCGAAGTCCGACCCTTGGTGCGGCCATCGTCCTTGCGATCGGCGTTGGCTGGCTCCAGCGTATCTTCCTGCACAATGTGCGTATGTTGGAAGCTGCGGCTGACAAAGATATAGCTGACTGGCCCCATGATCAGGATCAGCAGTGTCCCCACCGCCACGAATCCAAGGATCCGGCCCAGCACCAATTCCAGCGGACGGACAGGCTTTGTCACTACCGTATAAATAGTTCGCCGCTCGATGTCGTTAGGCAAGCTGAGCGTCGAAAGGAATATCGCCACCAGCATCAACAGCAACGTCGAACTGAAAACGACGAACGTGACGTAGCGGCGCACCGGGTGATCGACCCGATTGTCGAGAAACCATCCCGCGAACATCAGCAAAACGAAGAAGACGACCACCGCCACCCAAACCCGCGCGCGAAACGACTCCAGCAACATCAGCCGCGCAATGGCGAACGTGCGCGAAATGGAGAAGCGCGGCAAATCATCAGTAAACACCGAGAACAACTGCGAGACCGTGCGGTAGAAACCTTCGCGCGGTCCATACACAAACGAGACTTTAAGGACGCTGTACAAAAGGCCAATCAAGCACAGCGCCAACACCACCAGGCCGAACAGATAAATCGTGCCGATGGTATTCCCGGTGCCGTTGGGATCGGGTCCGCCAAAAAGCCATTCCAACAGTGTCTGATGATCGTAGCTCATGTTCAGTATTCAATTCATCTCCCGCGAGGGGAGCTAATTTCGTGTCTCAACTTTTCGCCGCTGCGCCGGTTGCTCGTAGCCGCGGTCGCCAGACCGTGGTGAATCGCTCGCGTCTTGGGATGGCACCCGCCGCAAGCGTTTGAAAGGGCCGCCTATCGTCGGGGACGGTTTTCGCTGTCGCGAACAATCCGCAGGAACAACTCCTCCAGGCGAGTGCGAGGATGACCGATCGATTTCACCGAAGCGCCATGCTTTTCGATCACTGCGCGGATCTCGGCCTGCGCGGCTTCGGAAAGAGTCGAGGTTTGGATCTGCGTGGTATCCATAACCGTGAGCAGGTCGTCGACGCGACCCATTTCCTTCAGTTCGCCTTGGTGCAATACGGCGATCCGGTCGCAAACGTCTTCCACGTCGTCCAACTGGTGGCTCGACATGATGATCGTTTTCCCCTCGTCGCGCAGCCGCAGGATCAAGTCCTTCATTTCGCGAATCCCCAGCGGGTCCAGACCCGAGGTCGGTTCGTCGAGGAAGACCAATTCGGGATCGTTGATCAGCGCTTGCGCCAAACCGATACGGCGGGTCATCCCCTTGGAGTACTCGCGCAGTTGCCGGCGACGCGCCCAGTTGAGCCCCACCATCTGAATCAAGTTATCAATCCGCTTAGCCCGCTCGGCGGCCGTCATCGCGAACAAGCGGCCGTAGAAGTCGAGCGTTTCTTCCGCATTCAAAAAGCGGTACAGATACGATTCTTCCGGCAGATAGCCAATCCGCTCGTTCTTCTCGACGTTCGTGGCGTCCTTATTAAAGACCAGCGCTTGGCCCGAACTGGGAAACAGCAGTCCCAAGAGCAGCTTGATGGTCGTCGACTTGCCCGAGCCGTTCGGCCCCAACAAACCGAAAATCTCGCCGCGGCGAATTTCCATGTCGAGCCCCTTGAGAGCCCGAACTTTTTGCCGACCCCAGAAGTCGCGATAGACTTTGGCCAAGCCGCGCGTTTCTACAATCACTTCGCCAATGGCGCGCCGCGCGCTGGGTTTCGCAGGAGCCCCCTCTTTTGGGGCCTCAGTCGTGTTTTGGACCATGGGGGGTCACAGTGCCTGTCGTCGGAAGGATCGGAAAATCGTAGGAAAAGGACTCACGAGCGGATTTGATGAGAAACCAGCGAGGCGGCTCGTTGCTACGGGCTCAACCTATTCATACGGCTTCCATCACCGAGGTTGAACGATTCGCACGCGAAAAACACCGTGAATCAAACGGCTAATCTACGTGAAAGCGTGCTCGCTGGTTCATTGGCCCGGCAATAATTTGCCAAGCGGAGGTCTCCACCAGGAAGACTCCAAACCAAATCCGGTTCTAGCACTATATTTTCGGCGGCGCGTTCTCGCAACGAAGCCGCCTCGCCCGTCTCCAATTACCATTCTCCAAGTTCGCCGACATCGCGAAAAACCGGCCCAAACATGCCCCCCTCGACGGACCGCTACCGATCCGCCCTCGATTTTCTGTACGGCCGCGTTAACTACGAACGCACCGCCGCCATCCCTTACCAAAGTGGCGGCATCAAGCTCGAGCGGATGGTCGCCCTGCTCGGCGAACTCGGCAACCCGCATTACCGGCTACCCGTGGTCCATGTCGCCGGGACCAAGGGGAAAGGCTCCACCTGCCTTTGGCTCGATTCGATTTGCCGCGCCGCCGGCCTCCGCGTCGGCCTCTTTACCTCGCCTCACCTGGAACGAATCGAAGAACGCATTGTCTTAAACGGCCACATGTGCACCGAGGACGAGTTCGTCCACCTCACCGCGCGCGTCTCCGAAGCCGTCGCCCGCTTGGAACAAAAAGCTGCCGACCCCCAGCGCCGCATGTCCCCCACGTTCTTCGAAATCACCACCGCCATGGCCATGCTCCACTTCGAGCAAGCAGCCGTCGACCTGGCGATCCTCGAAGTAGGACTCGGAGGGCGACTCGATTCCACCAACGTCTGCCGCCCGATCGTCTCGGTCATCACCAGCATCAGCTACGACCACATGAAGCAACTCGGCAACACGCTCACGCTGATCGCCGGCGAAAAATCGCACATCATCAAACCCGGCATCCCCGTCATCAGCGGCGCCATCGAAGACGAACCAGCAACAGTCATCCGCGCCAGAGCGCAAGAAGTCGGATCGCCACTTTATGAGTGGCAACACGACTTCAATGCCCACTACGAACCAGCATCGCCCGACCAATTCACCTTCGAATGGAATCCTCCCATCCCTGAAGCCTGGAGCCTAAAGCCTGGAGCCTCTCTCATCCCTTCGTTGAGCCTTCCCGTCGCGGGCGATCACCAGGTCGCCAACGCTTCGCTGGCGATCGCCACCGTGATGTTGCTCCGCGAAAAAGGATTCCACATTCCCGAATCGGCCATTGCCGACGGCCTACAACGCGCCCACTTGCCTGGGCGCATCGAGTGCGTCGCCCAATCGCCGTTGACCATTGTCGATACGGCGCACAACGCGGCGTCGATCGCAGCT
Source organism: uncultured Pirellulaceae bacterium (assembly GCA_964636985.1). Lineage (GTDB taxonomy): Bacteria > Planctomycetota > Planctomycetia > Pirellulales > Pirellulaceae > CAZWSX01. Next base: position 22,139 of record CAZWSX010000041.1, read on the forward strand.
TTGTGCGATGTGTTGCGCGACCGGTTTCCACAACGGAAGAAGGTCGTTATCTTCGCCGTGAGCCGCGACAAAGACGCCGGGGTCATGATCCGCCGCCTCGTCGAAGAGGCCGACCACTTAGTGCTAACGCGTTTCAAGTCGAGCGCCCGCGCCGTCGATGCCGAGGAATTGTTCCACCTCGCAGGCAAGTTCAAGGGAAACGCCACCAGCAAAGCACGCTTACACGTCGCCGGCGATTCGGCCGCGGCCTGGGAGTTCGCGCGGCGGATTGCTTCGCCTCAGGATCTCTTGTGTGTGACAGGTTCATTCTTCCTGGCCGGCGAACTCCGTTCGCAAGCCCTCGGCGATTCGGAAGTCGCCACTCCCTAAAGAGCCAAGTACAGATCCAGCAAACGAAAAGGATTCGCTAAACCATGAGCGCTCTGTTTCTATTGCGATTCGTTCCCTCCGCGCGGCCCATCGTGAGTTCGCTCCTCGGGCCCTGCATCCGCTTGTTGCCGTACACAGGCTTGGTGCTATGCATGGGCTTGCTGACCCCCTCCCTCGCCTACGGCCAAACGGCGATCAAATCGGTCGACAGCCGGGATATCGAACAACTCGAAGGCCGACTGGAAAGCTTCTTTACAACGCTCACGTCCAGCTCTCCAACAGCTGGCCCCGAAGTCGCCTTCCAGGCGCTCCTCACAGGCGGGCCACTGCTCGAGAACGAGCAGAAGATTAAAGACGCCATCGATTCGGCCAAGCAAATCCCCAAACTCTACGGCGAATACAACGGCTTCGAGAAAGTCAAACAAGGAAGCGTCGGCAAGGACGTCTGCGTGATGACCTACCTCTACAAGGGAAAATCGTTCCCCGTTGCATGGCACTTCACCTTCTACCGCACCGGAACCAACTTCAATTGGGTGTGCATCGGCGTCCGCTTCGAATCCAAAGGCGTCGAAGACCTCGCCAAGTAAAAAGTGGTGCGACCCCAAAAAAGTAGCACAGACAATCCTGTCTGTGCGCAGTGGACCCGCTCTAGCAAGAAGACGAAGAGCAGCAAGCTCCCTCCACGTCAAAATCAAAAAATCATCACTCATCAATCCCAAAAGCAACTTCCCAACGCCCCTGCGCCATGTTACCCACCCGTTGCGCAACCTCTCACCCCGCGCACCTACCATGGTCGATGTAAGCCAAACGGCTCTCGATCAATCTCCCGCACCAGGGAATCGGCTCCATGTTCTACCTCGCGTTCCTGCTGCTCGCGCAGCTACCGATCGAATCAAAGCCTCAACTCACCGAGGTCACGGTTAGCGACCTCGACGAAACCATCACGCTGCGCGCCGACGGCACCGCCGAATACCGCTACCGCGGTCGTCCCAACGACCATGTCTCCGACGAGCGCGTCGGCTTCTTCACCGCCACGCTGGAAAAGCGCTCGTTCGACCGCATCGCCACGCAACTGCACGATGTCGATATCAACGGCCTGAAGGACTTCTACCTGCCGTACTCACAGCGGATCACCCACATCGCGCTCACGCGCGACGGGCGAACCAAAACAGTCCAAATCAACGATCGAAATGTCCCCTCCGATCCTCATCCGCCCAACCGACTGTGGACACTCGAAATGACCGTCCGCGGCCTGGCGACCATCCAACACTGGAAGCCAATCGGCACCGGCCTGCGACTGACCTTCAAAAGCCCCGGCGAAGACCTCCGCGACATCTGCATCCGAGAACCAGACACCCACTTTCCCGTAGTATCGGTCCGCAGCAAAAACAAAGTCGTGGTACTCCCCCTCAAACCCGGCAAGTACTCCGTCGAAGTATCGCTCCCCCGCGAAAAAAGCTTCACCGACGCCGTCAAAACACCAGCAACCATCGAAGCCGAAGGCTACACCGAATTGTCCCCAGCCGAATAACTTCGCTCAAAAGAAGTGGCATCCCACCATCTCTCCATACCCTCTGTGCCCTCCATTTTTAAACCCGCCTCTTGCCCAGCCCCAAGCAAGAGACAAGAAGCAACCAGCTCCCTCCCACTTCAAAAATCAAAAATCAAAAATCAAAAATCACCAATCATCAATCCCAAAATCATCTCCCCCCTTCTCCCCCTCTCCCCCGCCCCCCTTCCCCCGTCTCCGGTCCCTCCGGGTCTCAGCGGTGAACCCTCCTCCGATCGCCTATACTATTCCTGCAGTACTCCAAGCAGGAAAGGCGATCCATGGCAACAGAAGCTCCCAAGCGTTCGCGTTGGCTCAGCCGCAGGGCATTCGCCCTCACAACCACCGCGGCCAGCATCGCCATCGCGGTGGCCGTTCTTTCCAAGCTCCTCGATCCCGTAATCGAGTTCCACCCGCGAACCTTCCAAACCGGCTCGCTCGAACTCGTGCAAGGACTCCCTTTGGTTCAAGTGGAAGGAACGCCCGAGCAGATCGGCAAACAAATGGCCGAACTCACGCGCGAAGTCAATCGCCACCAAAGTCTCTATCTCGGCAGAATGCAGTGGGCCCTTTCGCAGCCGGGCTGGAAACGCGTCACCACCCTCGCCCACGGTTTAGAAAAGCAAATGCCCGATCGGCACCTGCGCGAGATCGAAGCCTTCGCCGATGCCGACGGCAAAGACCTGGTCGATCGCGAATCGCTCGTCGTCGCGCAGTCGGCCTTCGACATCCTCAAAGGGCTGGGATGCTCGACCCTCATCGTCGAACCGCGGCGCAGCAGCACCGGTAGCACACTGATGGGCCGCAACTTCGATTACAACGGCGGCGGCGTCCTCCACCGCTGCTGCATGGTGACCGTGGTTCGCGGCGAAGAGGTCCGCCCCTTCGTAATGGTCGGCTGGTCGTGGACCCGCGGACCCATCACCGGCATGAACGACGCCGGCCTGTGCCTGGCGATCAACGAATCCTACAGCGCCGCCGACGGCTCGCCCAAGTTCGATTCCAACGGCGTCCCGCGCCCGCAGTTCACGCGTCGCATTTTGGAAGAGTGCGCCAGCGTCGACGAAGCGATCGAACTGGTTAAAACCATGCCCCGCACCTGCCAGTTCTCCCTCACGCTGTGCGATCCCAAGAAAGGCTGCGTCATCGAACTCACGCCCAAGTCGGCGATCGTCCGCGACGCTGAGCAAGGGATCTGCGCCTGCACCAACCACTTCTTCAGCGACGAACTCGTCGTCGGTACCCCAAGTTGCTCACGCCTCGAATCACTGAAGAAGTGCCGCGCCGCCAAGCCCACCGGCAACCAACTCGGCGTCTGGGAAGTCTTCGCCGAACTCGGCAAAGTGAATCAAGGAGTTCTCACGCTCCACAGCGTCGTCTTCGAACCCGCCGAGCGCACGATCCACGTCGCCATGGGCGAACTCCCCTCCACCTCCGGCAAACTGATCCCCATCGACTGCAAACCCCTTTTCGCCGGCGAGTAAAGCCCCGCGGTCCCCCGCCCGCCGCACCGATTCAGGGAGCGTTCCATCTCGCGACCATTGCAAGCCAGCCCCGAATCGGCCAAAATCGAGGGATCGAATGCCCTCATAGCTCAATTGGATAGAGCGTCAGCCTCCGAAGCTGAAGGTTTCAGGTTCAAATCCCGATGGGGGTACTGCTTAGGCCAGTCGAGAATTCCTCGAATGGGCCTTTTTCTTTGGTTTTTGCCGCTCTTTCAACGATGTCACCCTCTTGGGGCGTCGAATCGCTAACGGCGTCTATTTGGCCATGCGCTGCCACCGATTGCCATGAGCTCGTCATCTAGAAGGACTTGGCTGATCGTGATCGACGCGCATGGCTACCTATCTTTTTGGTGACTTCTTAGCCTTCGTCCTGGGCTTTGGGGGCTCACGCGGGACGAGGATACTAAAGCGAACTATGACCACCGGCCGGTGGTAACCGCCGGCCCATACGTTTCTAAGTCTCGCCATTGCGTACGACGTCCAGTGGTTCTCAGCGACAAACCTAGCCGTTTCTGCGGAAACGTATCCGATGTGCACCTTATGTCGAAACGGTCCGGTAACGTACGAACCAATGACCATGATCGCATTGGCGTCGTGTGGGTTCGTTGGCTCGGGAAGTAGTTCCAATGCTTGCTCCGTACCACTTGCGAAGGCTATAGCGTTTTGAATCCTAAACTCAATCCCGGCAACTTCCTCACGATCGGAGTAGGTCCTCATTCCCTCGGGGATATCTGAATCAAAGTAAAGATCGACTGTCATGTGGCACCACTAGTTTCGCATCCTGGCTCGGTCGTCTCTTGACTCCTTACCTGTTACGGTTCCTGGCTCGCTCGTTGGCTAAGCCTATCGCGGTGAAGTGCGACAAAACAAATGCAATAGCGAATAGCTGGTACCCCAGGAACGGGCGTTTCTTGGGAGTGATCCACGGCCTAAAATCCGGCCCTCCAAACCCTGCCGCGAGGCAAAGTGAGAAGTAAAGCACACCGAAACCAATGGCCCCGATGAACGCGGGTCGGAACCTGATTGGCCCATACACCGCCGCAGCCGTTCCTAGCGAAAGCATCACGATCTGCCCGCCAAGGAACAGCTCTAAATTGCTCAAGCCCAAGTATTCCTCAGCCGTAAGCGTCGACAAAACGGCGGCGATGCCTCCGATTAGCACTAGCATTGATTCGAGCGAGAACTTCATGGGAATGATCGCCTTGCGCTACGCCTGGGCGAGATGCATCGAACCTCCCGCTCGGTCAATCCACTAGGGTGAAGGCGGTCACCTTCTCGCCTTGCTCCCCATACCAGATCGAGTGCACACCTTGTCGCCCGAGTCGTATTGGCTCCGCCCAGCGTAAACCAGCGTCTTCGCACCGGTCTGCCAGCATGCCCCTGATGGCTGTGGACTCGTCGATTTTGCCGATTCGGAAGTATTGATCGCGTCCATGTTTCTTGTCACTGATTGGTGAGTCAATGTGCTTGGCGTAGACGCACACTTTGCTTGGAACGGTTGACCGCTCAAACACGATTCCGAACTCGTCGGCAATCGCGTTAAGTTCGGAAAGCAAAAGTGTCGGTTTGGTCATTGATTCACTTCTCAGCAGGGGCGGAGAGCATTGTCCCCTCCCGCCCCCAGGACGGCCACTAATCTGAAGCGGGGAACGTTTGCATGCTCGATCAACTCTCGTGTCGCCTTCGATCATCCGGTCGCTAGCAAGCCCCCTTTCCTGCGTTTGTGAGGGCTGCGATTCGTACAATCTGTGTGATTCGTATCCTTCATTTTCCGCCTGATTTCAGACAGATTCACAATTCAGGCCGACCGGCAAGTTATGTCGGGACCAAGAGTTGCTCCAGCAAGCGGCGTAAGATTACGGCAGGTGGTCGTCAGGCAAATCCAGGACACGCCGCGACTCGTGTTGCCCTTCGTTCCTGCAACCGAAATCTTTGGCCGGGTGTAAGTCGTTGCCCGACAACCCGGTTGCGTCGTTCGACGATCCGCCTCCGAAGCTGAAGGTTTCAGGTTCAAATCCCGATGGGGGTACTCAAAAAGGCCAGTCGAGCGCGGCTCGAACTGGCCTTTTTTTGTTGTGATTTACTGCCTCTTCCGACGATGTTGACGGCCTACTGTTACAAAACTCTAAACGGCGAGGCTTCTGCAGTGAGCCTTTGTGGGGCGTGGCGTTGTGGAATGCGCGAGCGTCATTCGCGCCGTCGGAACGTCGATTGTCAGCGCGTTACCAAAGACGTAGCGCGCGTGGCAATAAACGTCTTCATATAACGTGAGATCGGATCGTTGTTCGATTCGGGATATCCGTCTTCGTAAAAGTGAGTCAGCACAAATCCGGCCTCGAGTTGCCCTCCGATCTGATCGGTCAGCGTGTGGCCGAATTCGAGCGGGCACATTTTGTCGAAAATCAGCCGTTGCCGGTCCGCGTCGCTCAAGTCGGTGAGATCCGAATAGGGAATCGCATGACGGACTTCCAGACTGCCGTTCTGCATCCGCTCATCGTCGAACAGGTAGCGGATAGGATTTGCGAAGCCCGCAAGAAGAAGTCCGCCGGGTCGCAGCACACGAAAGCACTCGCGCCACACGGACCGAATATCGGGCACAAAGCAGTTCGAGACGGGATGCACCACCAGGTCGAAAGTCGCATCGGAAAACGCCGACAGATTGGCCATGTCTCCTTCGACGATGTCGATCGAGAGCCCCTCCCGTTCGGCGACGAGACAATCCTGACCCAATTGTTTTGGCGAGTTGTCGAACACGGTCACCACGGCACCTGCCGCGGCCAACAGCGGCCCCTGCTGCCCACCCCCAGAGGCGAGGCAGAGCGTCGGCGTCCCCGAGAGCTTGGGGAACCAGCCGAGCGGGACGGGCTTGGTCGGCGTCAAGAACAACTCAAACTGCCCTTGCCGTGCGCGCTCGACGATCTCCCTGCCGACGGGTTGCGTCCACGGGTTTTGCGTTTCGACGTTACGATCCCATGCGGCTCGATTATGGTTGCAGACGTCCATACGCATTTGCCTTTCGGTCCCCTAGCAATCCAGTCAGGCTGTGACGACGCTCCATCTGAACTCGCGCAAGAATTTCCAGTTTACAGCTTGGCACGGAACAAGGCAGTGAAACGAATGTCACCCAGCCGTTCGCGCAAGCCGCGAAGCGGCCTTTTTTGTTGGGTTTTCTCGCGTCCTCGCCGAGATCCGACTCTTCCAACTCAAAACGCTAGCGGCCTCTGTTCTGCCGTGAGTTGCCTCTCGCTTTGGGGCCAACTTTCGCGTGCCAAAATTCGCCGGCGTGCTTCAACGCCCCAGGCGTTTCCGATTTGAACGCCGTCTTATTCTTTCAGAACAAATCGTTCTTTAGCGATCGCCTCCCCCTTGGTAGTAGCTTCGCTCCGCATCGCGAATTTGGAAGTCGCGTAGCTGAATGACCATCGACACCACCCCATAACCAACCAGACAGCCGACGAAAAAGCCAACAAAGAACGTGATCGCCGGGAGAGTGTAGTCACTCCTTCTTTTCCCCAATCTCATAACTCACCCCGCGAACGGAATCAGAAGAGGAAGCAAACTGCCCCATCATTTTTTAGTTGGACGACTGAAAGACAAGACCAGCACGCGAGCCGCGTCGATGATCTGCCTGGCTCACCCCCTGTTTGAGCAACGCCAGCGTTTTCTCGGCAGCTGCGCATAGTTCGCTGAGACTTCAAGACGGCACACGCGTCACGTGTTCAAAAATGGCTAGAATCTTGTCGTCCCGGATGTACACGAAGAATCCCGTGGTGTGTCTGCCTTCGGTCAACAAATTGCCGTTGTCCATGTAAAAAATCAAGACGCGATCGCCAGGGACATAGGTTACCGTTGGCTCCTGTTGTGAGTCGGCTTTCTTTTCTTCGGTGCCTGTCTTTTGTGCGGATGCCTTTTGCGCGGATGCGATGCGTGCTGGTCGGATGATCTCACCGTTTTCGATAACCACTTCTGCGACTTTACGGTCGTCGACTGTATCCGGTTTAGGTATGGCCAGTTCGGTTAGCCCGGGAATGTCGGCAATCTTTTTTCCAATCACGCTCTTGTCGCTTAACAACTTGTCGTACAGGTAGATGCTTCCAGCACATCTTGCGGCGCGCAGCTGCGCTTGCGATTCCACGAGTTGCTGGGAATCGTAGTAGTTTTTGACGAACCAGAAAATGAAGGCGGCCGCGGCAATAGCGAGGAGAAGATGACGCGTGGAGAATTTGAACGAGTGCGTCATTTGGGAGGCTCCAGGCTTCAGACGTCAGGCTCCAGGAGGGGATTCACCACGGAGACATGGAGGGACCGGAGATGAGAACAGCGGCGGCCCGGACATTTCTGTTTGAGCAAGGCCAACGTTTTCTCGGCAGCAGCGCATGGTTCGCTGAGACTTCAAGAGGGTACGCGATGCACGTAGTCTAAAATGGCTAGAATCTTGCCGTTCCGGATGTACAGCCAGAATCCCACCCTCTCCGAGCCTTCCGTCACTAGAAATTTGTCGGTCGTGCAAAAGTACAAGGCGCAATCTCCGCTGACGTAGGTTAGCGTTGGATTCCGTTGTAAGGGGGCACTCTTTTCTGCGGCACCTGCCGTTTGCGCGGGCCCCTCTTGCGAGAGTGTAGTGGGTGCTGATCGAACGATGTCACCCCAGCTGATCGCCCATTCGACGCGTTCACGTTCATTCATCTGTTTCGGCTTGATGGAGAGTTCGTTCAGCCCGGGAATTTCGTCGGGCTTCTTTCCGATCACGCTCTCATCGCTGAGCAATTTGTCGTACAGGTAGGCGCTGCCAGCAATTTTTGCGGCGCGCAGTTGCGCGTGCGATTCCGCGAGATTTTTGGAATCGTAGTAGTTTTTGACGAACCAGAAAATGAAGGCGGCCGCGGCAACCGCGATGAGAAGATGGCGAATGGAGAACTTGAAGGAGTGCGTCATTGTGGAGACTCCAGGCTTCAGGTTCCAGGACGGGGCAAACGTTTGGGCAAGCGCGTTTTACTTTGTTAATTACAAACCGCAAGTCACAAATCATCATTCAGCAATCAATTAAACAACATATCCTAAACGTCCACTGCCATAGCGGACTCCACCGCGCACAGACAGGATTGTCTGTGCCACTTTTTCTCCCTCTCCGGTCCCTCCGGGTCTCCGCGGTGAATAGCTGACCGCTTAACTCAGCGCCGCTTCCGTGCGCTTCACCAGACCGCTGTCCCGCTCCTTGCTATGCCGCAGGTTGAACAAGTTGCACGCGAGGAACAGGTTCCGCCAGCCAGGCGAGACATGCTCGTAGTCCTCCAGCACGGCCGTGCTGAACTTGTAGTCGTGCGAGTCGTTTCCTTTCTGGAAGACCAGCACGCGAGCCGCGTCGATGATCTGCTTGGCTCGCCCTTCTTGTTTGAGCAGGGCCAGCGTTTTCTCGGCGGCGGCCGTTGGGTTGTCGCCTAACGTGTTGAAGACGTCGCGGATCGCGGCCTCTCCTTCGCCTGCCGGTTCAGCCGGCTTGAGCTTGTCGATCGAGCGGTCGGCCAGCCCGCCGCGCCCTTTCATCGACTCGCGGAACATCGTGATGAACGCTGCGTTCTGCAGCATCAGCAGCCGCTTGGTCTCATCGCTCTTAGTGGTCTGATAAGCAAAATGGACGGCGTTGGTGGTCGTCACACTGTGCAGAGCGACGATGGCCGGCTGGCGCATCAGCAGTTCGCCTGACTCGACAAACATCGCATCCCAGATCGATTGCGGCGCGATCCCCTTGTTCAGCAGGAGGGCGACCTGATCGGAGGCCTCGTCAGGCGTGCCGGTGCGGAGTGTGTCGACGAGCGACTTCGTGGCCCCTTCGTCGAGCTTTCCCTCCTGCCAGCCTTCACGAATCTTCTTGACCTGCTCGCTGTTGCGGCGGTAGGGGCGGTCGGTCGGCGCATCGGCCATAGGGTCGGAGCCCTCGCGCGCCAGCATCGCATAGGCCAGCGACCGCACGATCGGCTCGGCATGTTGCCAGCCGATGAACTGGAGCGCGCGGAAACTGTTGGCGACATAGATCGACTTGTGGCCGATCGACCGCAAATCGCGGGCGCCCAGGCGAAACAGCAGCTCATACACCTCCTCAGGCGGCGCGGTGCGGACCAAGCCAGCCACGGCGGCGTCGGCGGCGGGTTCGTTCCAGGCTTCCATCGCGTCGAGAAACGCCTGGCGAGCCTTGTCCCTGGCCGGCACGGCAGCTTCCTCGACGGGCTTCATGGTCCAGCCGCGCTCTTCCTGGTCCTTTGCCTGGCCGGATTTGAAATTGTCCAAGGCCCAGAAGATCGGCAGCCAGCGCTGTCGCTCGTCGGCGGTCGACTGAGCCGCGACGTGGGCGGAGTTCACCGCCAGCACGCTGTGAAATTTGAAGCCCACCGAAGGCCTGGGCTCGATGTTTCGCACGCCGGCCAACTGCAAGGCAGCGACGATCTCTTTGTACGTGAGTCCCTTCTTGATGCGAGCGCCGACTTCTTCCAGTAACTGGTTGCGCGGCGTCTGCTCGAGCAACTGCACCAGCGGCTCGATGCCCGAATCGAGCCGGACAATCGTAGGGTCGACCTTCGTATCGTCCGCCGAAAGAGGCGGCAACTGACTGAGAAAGGCCAGACCGCCCACTCCTACAACGGCGCCAGTCTTAAGAACATCGCGGCGAACTATTTGGTCAGGGCGAACGGGGCGGCCAAGGCGATCAGGGCGGTCGGTCATGGCAAGGACCTCCGGGAGAGAAAGGTGAACTGCCTTAAGCGCATTGTAATGCCTCGACAGGTTCATCGTCGTTGGTGGAACAACGACCTAGGCGACTGTTCGGATTCTCGCTTAAAGACGTCGCTGATTACTGCGGCAGTTCACGAAGCGGTAGTATGCCGCGAGAGGCCATAACCGCGTGTTCGTAATGAATTCTCTCAACCTGGCCAGTAATCATCGCAATCCGTCTCAAACCAAGTTGTTGCGGCGAGGAGCGAGACCAGGTCGTGTTGAAGTGTCGTATTGGTGATCTTATCAATTTCCAACGCGGTGCCAAATCTCACCAGACCGTACGCTCTTCGCATCTGCTTTTCTGCCCTTCTCCAGCGGGGAGATTGAAGGACTCGGAGCCGGTGTGCAGAATAATAATGAACTCATCTCTCGTCCAAGGCTGCCGAAAGGTCAACTAGCGTGGATACGACTCTCCCAGCGGCATTTGATCCATCGGCTGAACAAAATAAGATTTTGGCCAAGGCGAAAGCTTCGCTATTCAAGAAGTTCAGCTGGACGAAGTCGCAATCGCTGTTTGACGCGCTTCGCCTTGCCCAACTTCTGGTGCTCTTTGACAAGGAGGACGAGGCCTTACAAGTTTGCCGCGCGCTCGGCAGGCTCGAATTCAAGGGCAATTTCCGCCAGTGGTCGCCGGTAGAGAAGGCTCTGGCGCTTCAATCGAGGTTGTTGCGAAAGCAAGGCAATACTGATGAGGCCGAGGCGTGCATCAAGCGGATACGAGACGCTGGGTTTCTCGAAACTCGCCTCGAAGGCGAGCTCTTGGACCGCAATGGCGATATCCCGGACGCGATGAGCTCTGGCGACAAGAAGTCGGAAAGACTGGCTCGTCTTATCTATGGCTCGGAACTTACGTTCATCATTGAATTAGGCGGGTCCTCGGCGCGTCCGATTGAAGGACTAGAGAAAGATCTTGAATCTAACCAGTCGGCACTTAAGGCGTTGGTTAGCCCATGAAGATTTTCATCTCGTACCGACGAGCTGATTCTCGTGATGTCGTCGGTCGTATCTGTGACCATCTCGCGCGAGAGCATGGCGAGCAATCCGTTTTTGTTGACGTCGATTCCATCTCGCCCGGCGACGACTTTCGAGAGACACTGGATGCTTCGATGCGCGATGGCTATGGGCACAATAGGGTCAAACTCGACTTCCTACCTCCCCCCGCTTCACGCCGGACAACGATGTGAACTACGGCATCTGTTCGTTCAAGGCGTCCGGCGACAATCCATCGAGCGTGACATTCTGAAAATCACTTCGCGTCAGCCAACTCAATAATATGCTCCATCATGGCCCGGCACGATGGAAACGCGGTCTCTATCGAATCAATCCGGTCGAAGCAAAGCACCGACTCGTGTTCGATCCGAACAACCGGGCAATCCCCATCGCGCATCCGGTTCAGATCAAAGCAAATCGCGTCGTAGCAATAGTCCGCCGCGAGGGCAAACCTCGCGTATCGAGCAGGCAACAAAGTATGGTTCATCACCGGATCGGCAAACATTTCGTTAGCATAGGCGGTGAAGTCCGCCGACGGCGGATTTCCGAATAGCGTCAGGCATTCAAGGTCGACCGTGAGCCAGGCAAACTGCTCGAGAAGTTGTTCGAAGAGGTGCGGCAATTCTCCCACACGGCGGACGGCATCGACTCCGGTTCGCGGCGAAGGAAGCCGCGCCGGGGCCCATAGAACAAAGCCGCTATATTCGGGATCGATCCCAGCTTCAAGAAGCGTCGGCGGAGGGTCGTCGGCGACGCAACTCAGTTCGTCCAGTTTGTGAAAGGAGGCGACGAAGCGCTCCATCAACAGTTGCTCTGGGTCTTTTTTGCGCGACATGACTCGTTCTCTGCCTCGCCTAAGGGCTATCAAACGTTTTGATACTTTTACACGCCCTTGGTAGGGCGTTCCTCGGTAGTGGGCGAGCACGAGAGTCGTCCATCGTGCCGTCATCTAGGTTTTGCCAAAGAACCGATTCACCACTTGCTCTGCCTCCACTTGGCTTAGCAATTCAGGGCGCAGCACCTTCCAGACGGCATCCGGGCCGGTGGTCAGGCAAGTCATGATGCACCGATAGATGTCCTTGCGGCGGTCGGCGGCCGGCTCGTTGCCTGCGAACGCCGTGTACACATTCGCGGCGTGGGTCCAGAGGGCAATCTCCTTCTCGGGGTTGGCGTCGCGGCGGAAACCCTCCTCCCACTCCTCGAATGACAGCGACCGATGCTCGGCGAATGCAGCCTGGATTCGCCGAACGTATTCGCGGATCCCCTCATCGAATTCCGGGTGCTTAATCTCACCCTGATGCAGTTGCTCGGCTAGTGCCCAAATAACCTCGTCGGACCCTTGCAATCGGATCTGTATGGCACCGGAGTGCAACTCCGACGCCGGAATGCGGACGACCCTCCCGGTCTCCGCGTCGAGGAACGGGACCATCTCTTGTGACGGATCCTGTGAATGGCGCCGACCGCCGAACATCTTGCGCAGCCAATCACCAAGTCCCATCGGTGCCCCCTCTGAGTGGCCGTGAGTTGTCAGGATGTCGCCGAACGTCTGTGCCGCAAGCAGCATTTTACTGTTGTCCCAGCTTAAGCCCAGAGTGTTTCTCTCCCGCGCTAGCGTTCCGGGACGTTCGAACGCGTGCAACCGACATCGATCTTTCCCGATGTCATCAAGCCTCGGATGCAAGTTCGCCGGGCAACTGTGGTAACAACATCGATCTTCATGCGCTTGAAATCTCATGGTAAGGGCTGTCGATCGCGCGACGACCAGCCTGGGCGCTCCGGATGGTCTGGAGCTGCTACCAAACGTGTTTTCAAGAAATAGGATCACCCGTTCCATGACTACTGTTCCTGCCACACAGGCTGCGGCTCGCGAGCTGACGGCGCTTCGGACGATCGCCACACCAAGTGCGGCGGTCTGCTTACGGCGCTGTTATTTCTGCTTTAGCAGATGCATTCGCATCGGCAAATGAGCTTTCCTTCCGTCGGATTCGACGCGAAGGAATGGCTTAGCCTCCACATCACTTGTTGCGGGCCTTCCGCATTTTGACGGAAGGCCCTTTTGGGGCATCACCTATCCGCGATCGCCGCGAGCTTTTCCGAGGGAATACCATCATGTCGCCTGCCATCGGTTACGGCGTTCGCCGCGAAAACCGCCTGATCCTCGATGACCCGGCCATTGATGCGGCCGAGATCACGTACGAACACGCCGACAATCCGCTGCGCACCGGCTCGTTTCTCGGCGCCCAGGAATTTCGCTATGTGAGCATTCACGCGCTCGAACTGTCGGTGGCCAGCCCCGACCCGCCTCCGCGGCGTTACCTCGATGGCTTGTTGGCCGTCGCCGACGAAAACGGCGCGAGCGCCATCAGCGACCACTTGGGCTTCACGCGCGATCATGGGAGCGGCGTCGCCATGGGCCACTTTGCCCCACCACCTTTTAGCCACGCCGCACTCGACGCCGTCTGTCGCAATGTCGATCACATCCAGCAGCGCGCCGGCGACCGCCCGTTCTTTCTGGAGACCATCGCCTATCTCGTCAAATTTCGCGGAGAACTGAGCGAAGCGGAGTTTCTCAGCAAGGTGCTCCAGCGGACGGGCTGCGGATGGCTGCTCGACGTGACCAACGTCTACGCCAACGGTCTCAACCACGGCTTCGACCCCTACGAATTCATCCGCCACGCGGCGCCCGCCGCCACGCGGGTCCAGATGCATCTGGCCGGAGGGACTTGGAACGACCAAGCCCAGTTCTATTTCGACAGCCACTCCGAGCCCATTTCCGAACCGATCTGGGACCTGTACCGATTTGCAATCGACCTGCTGGGCCGCAAGACCGACGCCGTGTTCATCGAACGCGATGCCAACTACCCGTCCGACGAAGGCTGGCGAAGTGAGGTGCGGCGGGCGCGTCAAATCGCCGATAGCAAAGTGACAACTCCATGAACGTCCCCAATGGTCCTATCACGAATTCTCCGCCGCCCGTGCCGCAGTCCGCCGACGATTATCGCGCCCAGTTGGAGCGATTGGCCCGCGCGATGAGCACCGGCCGAGAAGCCGAAATTGTCGACATGCTCGATGAAGGCTCGTCGGCCGAGCGGTTGGAATGGTTCGTCTCGGGCAATATCGACAAACGCGCACAATGGCTACACAGCATGCTGCCGCTGGTTGTCGGGTCGCTGGCCGACTTCGAAGAGCTGGCCGGAGTCTTTGTCCAGACACGGCCGCAAGCCGCCGTAGGAACCGGCGAGAATGACGCCGACGCTTTTCTGGCGTGGCTGGAAGAGACACAGCCGCTGTCGGACGAAGAACGGGACTATGTCGCTTGTCAGCGGGCCCGGCACGCGCTGGAAGATCTCGCGCGCGAGCGGCGCCTCGACCATTTGCACTTTCAAGAGACTCTGGACCTTTCCAAAAAACGGATCCACAAATTGGATCTATCCGGCGCAGAGCTGATAATTCGACTCAATCCGATTCACGCGTGGACCACGCTGCGCACAAGCGTCCTCGTGGGCGACGAAGCGGAGTTGCCGGCCGAAGTACTCTTCTTTGCGATCGCCGATGGAAGCAGCGCCGCCGTCCTGGAACCAACAGCGCGGGCACTGTTGCGCGAACTTGCCGAAAACGGACCCTGGACGCTCGATACTTGGGCATGCTTCACCGAGCACACAGATCGGCAGGGGCTGCTCGACGTCTGCGGGCTGCTCGCACCGATGGGAGTCATTGGACTCATTGACGCTTGATCGAAACAAGCATCACCGATGCAGTTCTTGCCGGCCTTGGGGCGGTGAGTTGTCGGCGTAATGTTATCTGCGTAAATCGCCAAACAAAGCCCATTACTGCCGCCCCAGTGGCGCCTGGTAGAACGGTTGGTTCGCTGCTCCGTCCGATCTCCCCGCGGACCAAATGTGTTTTTCGTCCAATATGGCATCAAGCGGCCGTCCGCTACGGCGAGAAATCGCATACTTCCATTCCGTCACTTCTCCCTTGTCGGTCTTGCGACGATTCGCTTCCAAGTGCAGGATCACTTCGGGATCGGTCCCCTGCACGAACGCGAAGAGTGCGCCATCGATGGTTGCGCCCGACTTGTATCGATAGATGGGAGTCGTTAACAGGCGCAACTCCTCGGTGCCACCGGTATGGGGATGCATCCTCGCGCGAAATCGTTCGGCCAATTCCTTCATCTGAGAAAGCCGCTTCACCGGGGAGTCGGCAGGAACGGGTGCGCCGTCCAATACATAGAACTCGACGTCCGACTTCTCGCTGCGCCAAAATACGCCGCCACCCTTTTTCGCGACGAGGTTGGACGACGACAGAGATTGAAAACCGAACCAAATTCCGCCGTGGTTTTCCCAATCCCACAGACAGGCAATCACCTCCGGCCGCTCATCCTTCGTCCAAATGAACGTTCCGCCCACGATCGTTCCGCGCGTAAGATTAGGCCATCGCACGACAGGCGTTTTGTGGAATTTGAGCGGCTCAGGATCATCCCCAACGGTAATTTCG
Organism: uncultured Pirellulaceae bacterium; assembly: GCA_964636985.1. Classification (GTDB taxonomy): domain Bacteria; phylum Planctomycetota; class Planctomycetia; order Pirellulales; family Pirellulaceae; genus CAZWSX01. The sequence continues at coordinate 37,817 of CAZWSX010000041.1, forward strand.
AGATTGTCAAAGGCTTTGATAACCTCTTGCAACTTGGCTTTGTTGGCTTCTTTCGTATCGTCCCCTTCGGCCGGTTCGTCGGCGAAACAAGACAACGTACCAAGGCTCATACCCAGCCAAGCAACGGCAGCCATCGAGAACGATCGAGTCCACTGCCCATCACACCAGCGGCGAAGACGAAATTCGGCGTGAGTCATTATCTTTTGCCCTCCATTCGCGTGCGCCCCAATCAACACGAAACGAAATCAAAATATAGACAGAATGTCGTCGTGTCAAATTTCGCCCCGTGAAAGCTCGGACAATGGCGAACGCTACAGCGCGAATAAAAGCGGCGAGCCTTCGGGCCGAAAGTGAACATCGTTAGTTGTCATGATGTTCCCACCACCGATCAATCCAGGCAGCATCGCCCACTTTCTTCCGCACTGCTTCGACAAGCACATCTCGTATCCGTTTGGCATGCTGGGACATGCCATCAAGAGAATCGCAAGCCAGGCACTTTTCGCATAGATCACACAGGCTCGCACCTTCGCTGTCGAGCGATGCCACGTGCTTCGCCAGCCATTTGTTATACGGATAAGGTTCTCCACGAAGCAGCGAGTACGTTTGCAGCGCCGCTTTACACATCTCGGCCACACTAACTCGCGTGGCCAGGGAAAGCCCTCGCTGGGCCGCGGACGACGTGTCGAGCCGTCTCACGGAAAACTCGACGAATGCTCCCTTCAACAATCGAGCGAGCGACTCCTTAAAGTGTTCGCGCCGCGACTCGACGAGCCCGCGAACGTTAAGCACGTCTTGAACAAAATGACCTCGCGTATAAATCCAGAGATAGAGTGGCCAGCTCCCCGGCACCTTCCCATGCAGCCGGTCCGCAAGCCACTCTTCGCTTCGCACTTGAATGAATATTGGCGGGCGATGTGCATTGTCATCGACCGTCGCAAGCGATTGCGAACGGTCCAAAAAATCGGCATGGTCGGCCGGCGTCAGGATCACATGCACATCCCAATCCGCGTTAGCATCTCGCCCCTCGAGAATTCCCCATCCCGCGCTGCCGCTGAGTAGCACGGTGGAATTCACAGCCAGCGCCGGGCACCCTCGACTTGCCGATAACCCTCGCAGATAGTCGCTGATTGCTTCTGCCGCTGAATTTGGTTTCGACATAGCGCGATTTCACCAAAGGCCTTTTGAGCAAGCCGAAGCTTTGGCTTGCCTCAACCTAGGCTAACCAAACTACGAGAGAGCATCGCCAAGGTAAACAACGCTTGTGATCTATCGCAAGGACAGCCCGCGCAGGCACTCTGAGGCCTGAACACGCTCGACGCGCCCAGCGCCAACACCGACAATGCCGCCGTACTCGCGAAGTCCGTCCCGGCCCCCCAACATGAATCAACTTAATCCCTACCAATCGCCCGTTAGTCCGGGTGAGCATGAGCTTCGCCCCTTCGAAACCGCACAACCGGTGAGTTTGGGGTCGCGCATAGCTTGGGGCACTTCTTGCGGCTTGGTGGGACTGGTCGTCGGCTGGGGAATCCCCTTTGTTCTCATCCAATACGAAATCGGGTGGAAGCCTCACTATCCTCGTGAGTTCTTCTTTTACGCGCTCATCAATTTGGCGATATACTCCACAATCACGGCAGGCATCTTCGGTTTAGCGATCGGCACATTTCGACCAGGCTGGCGCTCGCTTGTCGCGACGCTGTGGTGGTTGGTGGTGACCGATGCTCTATCTTTCGCGTACTGCATAGTCGCTGGCGAAGGGTCGTACCTGTGGCTCATGTATTCCATCGCGGCAATTCCCAAACTCGTAGCGATTGGCCTCTTGGCCTTAGGTAGTAAGCAACGACCGCATGCTTCGAATCACCCGCGCAAGCCCTAACCAAACAAAAACGCCGCAGAAGTTTCCCTCTGCGGCGTCTTGAACGAATCCCAAAAGCAACTGGCGCCTACTTTGCCGCAATGGCAGGCACGGAAACGCCATCGACCACCACGCGGTGTGGGGTAAGTTCTTTCAAATCGTTGACATCCTCAGCCTTCGCCACGATCTCGTACGTGCCGTTGGCAGAAGGTGCTTCCAGCGTCACTTCCCATTCGCTGAAACTGCCGCGCGTCGACTGAGCTTGTCGCCCGTTCACCTCGACGTACTTGATATCGCTGGTGTCCGCGACCGATCCACGAACGCGCACCAGGTTTCCATCGCGAACCACGCTCGTGATGACGGTGTTCGGGGGCAACTTGTCTCGGAAGCTGGAAACACCACGGAAGCGGCCCGATTCGCGAGATTCATTTTCCGTTTCTTCAGGCGGCCCCATGCTGAGAGGATTATGGATGTCGTTGACTCGCATTTCTTTCGACGTCATCCGCCGGTAACCCGAGCCATCCATAATCGACCGCCAAATGGCCACGTCGCAGCGAAACGAATCGAGGCCGTCGACAAACACGCCGCAAGTTCCCAAGTGAACCGACCAGTTCGCTTCCCACGCTTTGAAGTCGCGAATCCAAAACGGCTGCCCGGCAGGCGGCATCGCGTCGGCCGCTTCGCGCGCCAGCGTCAGGTTTTGGTTGTAGATGTCCAGTCCGCCGCCTTCAGGCCGCGCGATTCCGCGCAGGTTCAGGCAAAAGAACCGCATCGTATGCGCTTCATTCCCCTCGAATCGAATGAACGGAAGCGTGCGAATGTCTTGCGGAGCCTTTGCCCCGTCGGGCTGCCTGACGGCTAATACCGGATTGAACCCTTCTACTTTCTTGGAGTCGAATCGGTAGCCATACTCGGCGCAGTCGGCCGCTACGTTGCGCGTGAATTGGTTTTGGCAATTCGCCCACCAGAAACCAGCACCGCGATTGAGGTCGAACGGCATCACCTGATCTTTTTGCGGCTTGGCCGGCAAGACGAGCGCCGCAAGGTTGTGATCGAGGATGTTGTAAACCTCGGTGCCGTCTTCCAAAAAGTAGCCGTGGCCGATGCTCTTGTATCCAACGCAGTCGCGAACGACCAGCGACTCCGTACCGTGAATGGTGATCCAGCGATTGTGGCTGTCCCAAATGCTCGCGCCGACCACCGACGAGCCGCGCATGGTGTCGCCGCACAAGTGGAAGTGAATGCTGTAGCGGCCCAGCGTATCCTTCTTGCCCAGGTGCCGGAACTCGGCATAGCTGATCGAACCCGCTGAATATTTGTGGTACATGGTATGACCGCGCACACCATCGGCATCGGCCGATTCGACCACCACGTTCCGCGTCAGGTTGGCAACTTCGCCTTGGAAGTCCTGGTCTGCGAAGTGCGAGAACAACAGCGGTTTATCGAGCTGCAAGTCGTAGCCGCCCGTGAAGTCCCGCCGACCCACTCTTTCGATCTTGCGAACTTCCGTTTGCGATCGGTCGAGGAAACCGCCGCCGTTTTCACCGCCGCCGCCGCGGCCGCCGCGATCTCGCTGCATCCGGGTGCTGGTCAAAACGATTTGATCGCCAACTTGCCAATCTTCCACCGACTCGGCCAACGCCACGGAAGTGGAACCAACATCGGCGACGCGCTTGAGTTTCGTCCACGTGCGATGGAGCGGCGCACCATGAAATTGCATCTCGCCGCCGCAGCAGACAATTGCCGGGCACGACTCCTTGTTCATTCCCGGTACATAGTGGAGGCGAATCGTTGCCTTGAATTCACGCGGGACAGGCGCCCCCTGGCGCCCCACAATCAGCGCCGGCCGAGTTTTTCCAGGAAGCGGCGACTGCGGTTCGATATGGCAATCAAAGCCCTCTTCCGTCACTTCCTCGCTCGGCAACAAAGTCAGCAGCCCAACGTTGAGCAACGTGTTGCGATCGCGCGCAAACTCAAGCGTTCCGGCAATTTGGACGAGCCGAATCGTGTCGCGGCCTTCGACGTCGTATTCGACGCGATGCCCTTCTCGAATGAGTACTTGGTCGCCTGCTTGCGGGAGGCGATCCGCGTCCCAGGTCTCCTTCTCCGACCATTTGCCCGATTGGCGACTCTTGACGACCACAGGTGGCCCATCGGCCATCAAGGCCGCGGACAGGGTCGCGGTAAATAGGGTTGCGGCAATCAATACCGCAACGAGCGCGAACATTCGATTCATACGCAACCTCGGTAACTCAAGAAGAGAAATCGTTTTTGAATCAGTAGTTTTCAACGTTGACATTGGGGTCGAGCTGCGACGGGGGAGCAGTTTCAAACACGGCCAACTCGATCGGCGGGACCGCGTTCTCGCCTTCGTTGATCACCTGCTTCACCCGAGGCGCTAAAACGTTGCTCCAGGCATTTCGCAAGCGATCTGCGCCCTCCACCTCTTCCCCTTCCACCACCGTGATTTCGGGCCACACGGCCGTGATCAAATACTCGCCTGGTTTCTCCACCCTCACATCAAACGTTCCATCAGGATTGGTAAAAGCACCAAACGGCTTAAGGGCTTCCTTCGTGTTGTTGGCAACGTGAAAGCGAATGCACACGTTCTCCGCCGGCTGGCCATTAAACGTTGCCCGTCCCGTGATATGGCACTTGGACTGAACTTCGCGACTGCACCCCTGCGCCGAAACCAGCACCACCAAAAGCAGCGCCGCCAAGACAACCAGGAAGCAACTCTCGACTAGCCGGCGAAGCATGCGAAGACACAAGTTAAAAACTGGCTGCATCGACAACTTCCCCTCCATCGCGGCTCGCCAAAAACAACAACACCGGGACGCTCATGCCTTCCTTGTAGAAACGCACGCTTCCGTCACACATTCCAACCTGCGCTCCACCCACATGAAAACCATACAGCCCTTGCGAGTTGTTGCAGTTCACCGCGCAGTCGACGCCCGCAGGCGTAGCCTTGTTCGTGGGATACGGATTGGCCGCGGTAAAAGTCGGGTAACCCTGCAATTGAAAGGCGCACCAACCCACCCACGTTCCCCAGGCGCCCGGTTGGTCGAGGGTCAAGTCGCTCGCGTCCAACCTGATCCGCCGTAGGTAGTGGCCGTCGTAGCCAGCGTGCTCCAAGATCATCGTGGTGTTCGACAACCCATCGGTGATCGCCGCGAGTTTGGGCGTTGTTCCAGCGAACGCCGGCGTGGGCTTATTCGAAAGCCCCGTCGGCGACACGTAAAACGTTGCATTGATGGCATGATTCACCCAGTAGTCGGAAGCCCAACCGGTGAGAATCGTGGGATCGCTGGCATCCGTGCTTGACCCTGTTGGCGTAACGTAGGCCCCGTAGCTTTTGCCTGTCGAACTCGACTTTCGCATCTTGATGAGCCCGAATTCAGGATTCGAAGGACATCGAATGACCGACAGTTTTGTGTTCGCCGCCTGCTGATTGGCAACGTCGTCGAATCGCTTATCTCGATCGAAGAGCCCGGCGACAGTTCCCTGCTCGAGATACGGCAGAAGATAGACGATGTGGCCGTACTGGGGCGTCGTCGTTCGCGCAGGCGGCAGAAGCCGATGCGAGTCCTCATACCCGTGAACGGCGAGCACGCTTTGGCGGAGATTGTTTCCGCATTGCGTCCGACGGCCTGCCTCGCGCGCCGCTTGCACGGCAGGCAGCAACAAGGCCACCAGCATGCCGATGATCGCAATGACCACAAGTAGTTCAACTAGCGTAAAGCCGTGGGCGATTGAACGTCGCGACATTTCAGCTCCTTGGATCAAAGAACGGCACGCATCAAGGCAAGTGAGCATTGCCCAGTTCATTAACCTTCGCGATACATAACGCATTTTGGGGCGTAGCATTCAGCGGAAAGGCCAAACATACGGTCTTGGCAAATTAGAGCTGTACAAGCCCATTCACAAGTGCTTGTCGAAAGTTTCGCGGAGTGTCGAAACAAACGACTTTGCGATGGCAAGTTCGCATCGCGTCGGTCACTTTTTTCGACTACGGCGACGTGCATGACTTCGACAAAGGCCTCGACCCGAAACGCTTCTATGGATGGAAGCTAAAATGAAAGTCGAGCACGTCGTTACCAGTCCATCCGCTCGGCCTTTGCAACGGTGCCCCGCTAGCATGGAAGGATTCCGCTCATGAGCCGATCTGTCGCCGCAGGCGAACAACAAGAATAGGTGCGCGAATTAGAGGTACGCGAGTAACTCCTCGCCAAGATCGCCGCTTGCTTAGGTCGTCAAATCTACTTCGAGTTGCCCGACCAGCGAACTTCGCACTGCGGCAGAGCCTGCCTGAGTCGTTTCACTCCACCCCAGACCCTAGTGATGGATATTACAGTACGGCTCCAAGGCTTTTCGAAGCCGCTGCACTCCTTCGTCAGTCACTTGCGTCTTGGAAATAGTAAGAGTTGTCAGCTGGCCAAAGTTCGCAAGTTGCTCAAGTCCCTCATCCGTGAGTTGAGAATCGGAAAGGTAGAGCTTCCGAAGCTGACTATGCTTGGCCAGATGTTCAAGCCCTGCGCCGGTGATTTGAGTCCCTTCAAGGCCAAGTGAATGAAGATTGCGCATGTCTCGCAGGTGAATCAGTCCAGCGTCGGTTACTGCTGGGCACCCGAGCGAAAGATCCTCAAGTTTGGTCAACCCCCGAAGGTGGGCCAGGCCGGCATCGGTTACTGCTGGGCACTCAAGAGTAAGCTCCTCAAGTTCGGTCAGGCCCCGCAGGTGGACGAGTCCCTCATCCGTCACCCCGCTATCGCGGAGATGGAGACGCCGTAGCTGAGGCAACCGTTTGAGTTGCGCGAGACTTTCATTCGTCACCCCGTCGCTATCGGTGAGCCATACGTTCCGTAGCGATTTGGCAGATTCCAAGGGTACGCCGGCGAGATCAATTTCACCCTTATCGACCCACAAGCCTCTGATCTCCCCAAAGAAGAATTCTTCGCCAAAGGTTTTTGTCAGCCATACCGGGACATCAGAACGTCGCTCCACGTCGACGGCTGCGCGCCGCTTATTCTGGGCCTGCTGGATAAACACTCGCTTTATTCGGGCCAGTTCCATTTCGCGCGCCAGCCAACCGCAAGGGATCGCGATTACGGGCACCATCAGCAGCAACGTCGCAAGGCCGAATGTTCCTTTCGACTTGAACAAGGCGCTAATTGCAAACGCGCAAGCAATGAGTAGCAAGGCCGCCGCAGTCGCCGCCACCGCGATCAGAACCGTGTACCCCTTCCGCTCGTTGAACCAGAACCAGCGGTACTGCTCCGAAAGAAACAGAATGCCCTGCATCGCCAACACGATAAACACAAGCGCAGGCGGCGTTGGCAAATACCACCGCAGCTTTTGCGTTGGCGAAACAAGCGTGGAAGAAGTCTCGGCCATACGCGGTAGTCTACCATTGGCCAATGCACGCCCAAAAGCAAATTCTCTCCAGCCTTGGCTAGCTTGGGCCGTGAGGGTGTACTTCCACCAAGCTGAATAATTGATCGTGAATCGACTGCCCGCACTCTTTGCACACCATGCCCGCGCCAAGAGGTATGCCACATCCTGGGCAAAACCAACGGGCCCTCGCCGTTCAACTTCGGCGCCAGGCAGCAGGCCCGCTACCCGCCGCACTTTTTACAAGGCTTCCCCTCGTCTGCCGTGCAGTACCGTCCTTCCTTCGTTTTCGCGAAGCTCTCGCATTTCGAGTTGTGCCGCACGTTCGAGTTCAGATTAAGCCAAAACGGTTTCTCGAGCGGCGCCTTCCCTACATCCTCGTCTCTGTCCTTGGGTAGCGCCTTGTACTCCCACGGCGGCATCGGATCAGCTTCTTCCCAGAGTCCCGTTTTAAACGTCCGAGCCCTGATCTCAAGTGCCGCGAGCGTTCGGTCGTCGTTGAACTTCTTGTAGTGCCAGGCCCAGCCCCCCATGACCATTCTTTGGTTGACATTGATGTCGTTGACGAAAAGCACGCCAAGGCAACGGCCGTACTGGTCCTTCCCGGCGACAAACACGTTGGCAACCTTGTCTAACGCCTTGAACTCAAGGATCTCTTTGGATTCCTTCCCGAAAGGCTGCGACAACTCCGGCGCATCGATGCCTTCCAACCGAACTTTGATCTCTTGCTTATCTACCAGCAGCGTCAGACTGTCGCCGTCGCCTACCGCGGTCACCTTGCCGCGGAGAACGTCCCCCTTTTTCCAGCCGGGCTGCTCCGCGTGAACCGTCAGAGAGAATGCGACAACACTTGCCAAGAAGGTTGCCGCCAAAACGCGTCGAGGAAACCGCTCGCTCATCGAATCCCCCTATCAAGAGTGAACGAATATCGTACGACAGCCGGCAACGAATAGCGATTGTCGCCGCCCAAGAAATGAAAAAGCCCCTCCACGTTTCGAAGCGGATGGGGCTCTTGGATCAAACTACTTTTTCTTCTTGGAGCTACTCGGAAAACCACCGTAATACTTGCTCCCCTTGCCGTGGCTATTCATGCCACCAACACGAAAGCTCCCTTTCCTGCCAGCAGCTTCCACGACCGGCGGCGCTGCAAAGACACCTACAAGCACAATCGCCATCAACCACTTAAACATGCTGCCCTCCAAGAAAGGATTAATCACAACACGATAAAGCCAATGCGAAAATAATAATGTCAGCCCGCCCGCTTTTCCGCCCCTCTCCAGCGGGGACCCTTGCAAGCGAGAATTTGATGGGCGAATTTCGCTGCTACCCGTCACTGGCCCCTTACCCCCCCGGTGCGAAAGTTCCAGCGATCAGTAGAAGATCAAAGGCTTCGTAAAGCGAACATCGCAATTTGGTAACGACTCGCGAAGCGACGTTAGTCCGGCGTCGGTGATTTGGGTTTCGATCATATCGAGCTTTTGCAACTGCGTGAGCCCTTTGAGATGCTCCAGCCCCGAGTCGGTCACTTTTGTGTGGTCGAGGTAAAGATTTTTCAACATCCCAAGACTCTTGAGGTGCTCCAATCCGCCGTCGTTGACTTGGGTCCAGCTGAGCGAAAGCCATTGCAACCGCTTGAGCCCTTTGAGGTGTTCCAATCCGCCGCCAGTGACTTGGGTTCCCTCGAGCGAGAGGACTTTCAACTGCGTCAGCCCTCCGAGGTGCACCAGCCCACTGTCGGTAATTTGGGTGTATCGGAGCGATAGCTCTTGCAACTGCGTAAGGCCCGTGAGGTGCGCCAGTCCGGCGTCGGTGACTTGGGTTCCGCGGAGTGAAAGCGATTGCAAATGCGTAAGCCCCTTGAGTTTCAAAATGTCCGCGTCGGTAATGGAATCGCCTGACAATCCAAAATGTGCCACATCGAGGAAGAAATCGGCCCGAGAGTTTTGGTGATCCAGTTTTTAGGCACGCCAGTTGGATAGGGATAGCCACCGTCCGCCCAGGCCACAAGTTCTTTCTGTTGCCGCGCTCGCTCCATTTCCCGCGCCATCCACGCGCACGGGATCGCCATCACGGGAACCGTCAGCATCAACGTGCTAAGAGTGAATTGCGGCTTCGACTTGAAGAAGCGACGCACGGCAAATATCGTAACAAGCAGCAGCATCGCGATCGCCGTCGCAGCCACCGAAATCAGCACCGTCCAACCTTTCCGCTCGTTGAACCAGAACCAACGGTAGTGCGCCGAAAGAAACAGAACACCCTGCATCACCAGCACAGCCAACAGGAACTTGGCCGGCGTGGGTGCGTACCAGCGCGGTTTGCGAGTTGACGGGATGTTGCCGAGACTCTCTGCCACAAGCAACATTCTACCCTTGTCCAACGTACGCCCAAAGCAATTCTCGCGCGTATTGGCGTTCCGGTTCGCTCGGGTTATCGGCGCCCGTTCTGGTCCCATATTCGGCGGCGAGCGGGTTAGTATCTCCACCCCTTTTCTTTTTAGGGCGTTCTGGTCCGTGCCAGGTTGGAATGGATCTCGCAGTTCGGCAATGCCAACTTAAGCTTCGTTACACCTTCGTCGGTTACCTTCGTTCGATTGAGAGTCAGGTGCTTCAGTTTCGTGAGTCCCTTAAGGTGTTCTAGACCGGCATCAGTGACTTCGGTTCTGTAAAGGAGAAGCGATTGCAATTGAGGCAGCCTTTTGAGGTGCTCGAGTCCAGCGTCGGTGACTTGAGTACCGTCGAGGTAAAGCTCTTGCAACTGCGCGAGGCCCTTGAGGTGCTCCAGCCCCGCGTCAGTGACTTGAGTTTTGTTGAGGTACAGCACTTGCAACTGCGTCAGCCCCATAAGGTGCACAAGTCCGGCGTCAGTGACCTGAGTGTCGTTCAGACCAAGCCAACGCAACTGCGTGAGCCCTTTGAGATGATCCAGTCCCTCGTCCGTGACCTGAGTTTTGGTGAGGTCAAGCAATTGCAGTTGTGTGAGCCCCTTGAAGTGCGCCAGCCCGGCGTCGGTAACTTGAGTGCTACCAAGGCAAATCTCTTGCAGCCCTGAAGGCCCCTTGAGGTGCATTAGTCCGGCGTCTGTGACTTGGGTTCTGTCGAGGCTCAGATATTGCAATTGTGCAAGCCCCCTTAGCAGCCCGTTGAAAAATTCTCTTCACATCGTAATCTACGGCCAACGGAATC
>CAZWSX010000042.1:0-46212 GCA_964636985.1 uncultured Pirellulaceae bacterium
ACGAGCTGTTCGAGCCACTCGGGGACCGCTGGGTTCACTTCCCGCAGCGCGCGGGGCTGGCAATCGCAAATCCGCCGCAAGACCGCGAGCGTCGTCTCGGCGCGGAACGGCGGCCGCCCTGCGCACATGGCGTACATCACGCTTCCCAGGCTGAACAAATCCGAGCGGGCATCGATCGCTTCACCGCGCGATTGTTCAGGCGACATGTACTGGGGCGTGCCGGTGACGATGCCTGTGCGGGTCAGCGAGGCATCGTCGGCCGCGCGAGCCAAGCCGAAGTCGGTGAGGAGAACGCGATCGACACCTTTTTCGAGCAAGATGTTAGCCGGCTTCACATCGCGATGGACGACTCCTTGCGCGTGAGATGCCGCCAGGGCCGCGGCGACCTGCATTCCAATCCGCAGCGTCTCGGCTGTATCGAGTGGGCCTTGGCGATCGATGCGCTGCTGGAGCGACTCGCACGCGACAAAGGGCATTACGAGATAAGGCAAGCGAGCCGACGTGCACACGGAGTGGATCGGCATCACGTGCGGATGGACAATCGCAGCGGCTGCCTTGGCCTCGCGGCCAAAACGCTGCCGGGCGGCGCCGCTGGCTGCGAGGTGCGGAGCCATCACCTTGACGGCAACGAACCGGGCCAGCTCTGCTTGAAAGCCTTTCAGGACGACGCCCATCCCGCCGCGGCCAATCACCTCGCGGATTTCGTAATCGCCCAAGCGACCAAGCGCTTCCGGTTGATTGCTTGGTTCGAGGAAGTCGACCACGAAGTCGGCGGCGAATGAATCATCATCGCTAGAATCATGGCCGCATTCGGGACTTTCGGCGGATGTCATCCGATGACCACTGCTCGATTGACCGACTTGTTGCGCGTGCGTGCGAAAGCAAGTCTCCACCTCGGACCACCAGCCGGCGTCGCCTGCCATCGATTCGAGAGCTTGCCGGCACGATTCACAGCCGGCGACGTGCTCGGTGATTTCGGCCTGCCGTGCTTCGGGCAACTGATCAGCCAGCAGGAGTCGCAGTTGGTCGTGACTACAGTTGGATGTGGGCTGGTTCATGGCTTAAGCCTCTTCTTTCCCTTCCAACTCGCGAACCTTTTCGCCTAGCCGAGCGATGATCCGGCTGCGGGCCACATAGATATTGCCTGAGGACATGTCGAGTTCCTTGGCGACTTCAGCGACGGGTTGGCCCTCGACGCGCGTCTTCCAAAACGCGAGCCAGGTGTTCTCGTGAAACTCGCCTCGGATTTGTTCCGCCGCGAATAATAGCAATTGCTGGCGATACTCGCGCTCGAAGACGTCCGACAGCGAGGCCGCGCGATCGGGATGGGCTTCCAGCCGGCGGACGCCACTCGATCCGCCTGCGGCGCTGATTCGCTTTCGTTCGGCGACCAGGAACTTGATCGCGCGGTTGCGAACAATTTGAAACAGCCACCGTCGGAACGAGCCGGGCTTGCCGTCGGAGGTCCACTGTTCGACGTCTTTGGCGACGGCCGCCAGGACTTGCTGGCACACGTCGAGGGCATCGGCTTCCTTCACGCCGAGACTTCCCAGCAAGCGAAGGAGGAGAGGCTGGTACAAACTCAGGAATTCTCGCCACGCTTCCTCGTCGCGCGCGTTTTTCAAACGCAAAACGAGGCTGGGACGGGTTTCCTGATGATCCGGCATAAGTTGCTCCATCTCAGTTAGTCCTTGGGAGCGAGAAACCTTACACGGGGGAGGAATTTCACTGCGGAGACCCGGAGGGATCGGAGAAGAGGAATGGGTTCATTTCATTGCGGAGCACAATTACCCAAAAGGTTCCACGCCTGGAGCCGGAAAATCATCCACGCCGGTTTATCACAGCGATTTCGCATTTATTTCGGTATAGCGTGTAAGGTCTTGAGCTCTCCAGACAGTTTATCTTGAAAGCTGTCCCTATCGGGTTCTGTTTTTGAGCTAGCGAGCTGGATTGCCGCCGTGCCTTACCTTCCCACAACCCACGTCAGCTTGTTGGCCAGGTTGGTCGACCCTCATGACGAGGCGGCCTGGTCGGAGTTCCTCGCGACGTATGAATCGGCGGTTTATCGCTACGCGCGGAGCCGCGGCTTGCAGGACTCCGACGCTCGCGACGTGGTGCAGAACGTGGTGGTGGCCGTGCATGCGAAAGTGGGGAAGTGGGTGCCCGACGGGCAAAAGGGCTCGTTTCGCTCGTGGCTGTTACGAACGTCTCACTACACGGCGATGAACACGCTCCGTTCACTGCGGCGAGCGGATGTTCGGGCGACTGCGTGCGAAGTCGATGAGATCGCCGGTGATTTCGCGTGTGGCTCGGGGAGCGAATCGCTCGATTGGGAGCGGTGGGCCTTTAGTTGGGCGGCCGAGATCGTTAAAGGAGAGGTCGCCGAGGTGACTTGGAGAGCGTTCCATCTGACGGCCGTTGACGGCAAGACGCCGACGGAGGTGGCGACGCTGCTGGGAATGCGCCAAGGGAGTGTTTACACGGCGAAGTGCCGGGTCATGGCTCGCATCAAGGAACTGGTCTCGCAGTTGTCGAGGGCTGAGTCATGAACCATTTGCAATGCGATGAGAAGACGCCTGCCCGCTTTGTGGATGGCCAGCTTGATGCCAACGAATCGCGCGATTTTGAAGATCATCTCGAAACGTGCGAAGCCTGCCGTCAGCGATTGGAGCAACACGTTGCCAGCGAAAGCGATTGGCAATCGGCCAGGGAGATTCTCTCCCATTCGTTCGTCGCCCACGCGCATGGCGACGATGCACACAGCGAGCCGCACCTGCTGGAGCATTTGATCGGACAAGTGCAGTCGCTTTTGGCTCCGACGGAACATCCCGAATTCTTGGGACGAATTGGGCAATACGAAGTGGTGGCGATTGTTGGGCGCGGCGGCGCTGGAATTGTGGTCAAAGCCTTCGATCGCGCGCTATCGCGGAATGTTGCCATCAAGATTCTTTCGCCGGAGTTTGCGGCGGTTGGGCCGGCTCGAGAGCGGTTTGCCCGCGAAGCGAAGGCGATGGCTTCGGTGATGCACGAGAACCTGGTGCCGATCTTTGAGGTCAGCACGCATCAAGGTCTGCCTTACTTTGTGATGGAGTTTTTGCCGGGCGGCTCACTGGGTCGGCGTTTGCGCGACCAGGGATCGTTCGATGTGCTCTCGGTGGTGCGGATCGGGATGCAGGTGGCGACCGCGCTGGCGGAGGCGCACACGCAAGGCCTGGTTCATCGCGATATCAAGCCCGACAACATCTTGCTCGATCGCGGGACCGACCGCGTCCGCGTGGCCGACTTTGGACTGGTCCGCGTGATGGGCGAAGCGAGCGCCACCCAATCGGGACTCGTGACCGGGACACCGCAATTCATGTCGCCCGAACAAGTTCGCGGCGAGACGTGCGACGGGCGATCGGATTTGTTCAGCCTGGGTGTCGTGATGTACACGCTGTGCGCGGGGCAGACGCCGTTTCGCGCCGAGACGACCTACGGCGTGATGCAAAAGGTACTGCGCGACCAGCCGCCGCCGCTGCGCGAAGTATCGCCAGGCATTCCAGCCTGGCTCGATGCTTTCATCTTCAAGCTGCTGGAGAAGGACCCGTCCGCGAGGTTCTCGTCCGCGAAGGAAGTGGGCGAGCTGCTGCGTGAGGAGCTGGCGCACCTTCAGTCGCCGCAGATTGCCAAGCAACCACCGCGCCAGTGGCGAACGTTTCGCACGTCGCCGTTCGCTCGTTGGGGTCTGTCGTTGGCGGCAACGATGGTGCTTGGTGTCGGCACGTGGGGGATCGTTGAATGGCTTCGGCCCGACGTCGCAACAGATGATCCGACGAAAGCGGCATCGCCGACAGTGTGGGCCGACGATGCATCGTTGCCGTTGTTGAAAAAACGCGTTTCGCGATTGCTCGAAGGAGATCGTCGCAACGATCCGCGCCCGGCCGAAGAAGAGGCGGTCACGAATCTTCGTCAGCGGATTGGCTCACTGCTTTGGGAACTGGAGCAGGAGCAAGAACAAGAGTCGGAGTAATTGGTTAGCTATTCGCGGCGCGAGGTGCCGCTTTACTTTTCAGGAAAGGTTGGGTTCATGAAAGTCAAAAGTCATTCTCTTGATCGTATTCGTCACCATCGCATTTGGATGGCGGCGGGTTGTTTGCTCGCTGCCGCGGCCATTAGCGGCTTTACGCTGTTTGCGCAGGTTCCGGGCGTCCCGGGTGCAGCGGACGATGCGAACGCGGTGCCGTCGCTAGACACCGGTGACGACGAGCTTCCCGCGCTCCCCGGTACAACCGGCACTGAACCGGGCGCGGGGAACCCTAACGCGAGTGGGTTCGCGCCGCGTGCAACTGCAGCACCTCCGGGCGCGGCGCCGGGTGGAGTGCCGGTACCAGGAACTGGTGCCCCTGGGGCACTGCCACCTTCCAACTCGGGCTTTGGCGCGCCAGGCGGCGCAGCGCCATCCGGTGCCGGCGTCGTGGGACAAGGAGGCAAGGGCCCGGCGCGCGGCCGAAGTGGCGGGGCTGTACCGGGCAAGAAGCCGGGCATGTCGTCGGGCAGCATGGGCGGCGGTGGCGCGCCTGGCATGGGTGGCATGATGGGGGCAGGCGGCGGAATGCCAATGATGTCAGGCAGTGGAATGCCGGGGATCGTAGGGTTACCAAATTCGCCCGAGATGGCTTTAGACGAAGAGATCAAGTCGGCGCTGAAAGCTTATCGGACGCATGCCAACGAGCCCGAAACGCGGGCGGAACTCGTCAAGACGATCAGCAACCACATTGCTGAACAGTTCAAGATCCGGCAGGAGCGCCGCGAGGCCGAGATCAAGGCGATCGAGACGGAACTGGCGCGGGTAAAACAACTTCATGAGAGCCGGGTCGCCAATCAAGAGGCGATCATCGCAGCGCGACTGAAGGAATTGTTGTCGACCGCGGATGGACTGGGTTGGGACTTGCCCGACGACTCGCAGGCAGCGCCGGCCAGTGGCTTCGGCGCCTTCGGGGGTCAGGGAAGCCGCCGATAGCTGTTGAGCGTCGCGTAGGGTGGCGCTGGCGTTCCAAAGACGCCCGTGTGCGCGCACCAACTTACACTGGCGTCTTTTGGACGCCAGTGCCACCCGGATGGTTGAGGCGACGTCAACACTCCGCGTTCTGGCGAACGCGGCTACGGCGTGCGGACCGCCGGATGTTACTCGGGCGGTGGCGGCCTTCAGGCGGCTTGGTCGAGGGCGTCGAGGCGGGCTCGCTTGCTCTTGGGGAACCAGCCTTCGCCGAGCACGGTGAGGGCGATGCGATCTTCCAAGTTGGGGCGGAACACGGTGAGCAAAGCCAGCGGCAGGAACCATGTGACGTACATCCCGCCGCCGTGGCCGTTCCAGAACTGGGCGAAGGCCATCACGGCCGCGGTGCAGCTGAGGAGCGTTCCGAGGTTCTTTTGGGCCGGCCACATCGTGAACGAGAAGCTCAGCAAGACGAACAACACCAGGAACGGCCAGCGGAACCAAGGGGACCATCCGCCGATGTTGGTGTTCCAGATGCCATCCAGGTCGCTCAGCTTGGGACTCCACAAACCGAACATGGCGCGGAATTTGTTCCAGAAGTCGCCCCAGTCGGCGGAGCAAAGCCACAGGACGAATGCCAGGACCAGCATGGTCGTGAGCACGCCTAGCACGAATCGCAATAAGCCGCGCTGCCAGTAAAAGCTAAGCCACAGCGGCAGCAAGTAGAGCGCGTAGTAGGTGGTTCCCATCGCCAGGCCCAGCAGCAAACCTGCTTCGAGGGGACGACGGTAGAAGACGACGGCCCACAACAATAGCGCAGCGGGGAGCGCTTGGTCGACGTGGCCGGCGAACTGGCTCGTCGCGGGCAACATCAAGTAGAGCGTGGCGGGGCCGATTCCCATGCGCACGTTGTCGAAGTGCCAGTAGCCGATGATGACCATCGCCGCCAGGATGAGGACCTGCGAGACGATCGCGACCACCTTGGCCGTGACCACGACGTCGGTACGGCTGGGGTTGCCCATGTTCCCTTTGGAAAAAGGCATCCGCCCAATCCGCGGCAACGACATCACCAGGTAATAGCCGGGGCCGTTCTTGATGAGACGATCGACGCCGGGCGATTGCCCGCCGGCGAAGTTGTTTGCTTCGCGGACGCTCTGCTGGGCGTCGCTGGTGGGCTGCGTCGTGATGATGTTCGCGGCAAGGAAGCCGATGAGTGACAGTCCGAGGAACGTGAGTCCGCCGACCGTCAGGTTTGGTTCCAGCAGCGGGCGGCGGGTCATTGTCGAGTCGATCAGGAGCCGGATCGTCCACAAGCCCGACGCGCCGAGCAGGCACGCGTAACCCCACCACTCTAAACTGCTACCCGGCGGCAGCGGCGGAGTGTTGTCGACCGGCGCCCCTGGGGAATTGGGGTCGTCTGCTGTAGCTGGCGTTGCGCTCGTCGGCGGGTCGGCTGCCTTTTCCTTCGGCTGTTCGCCGGTGGGATCTGGCGTGGTTGCTTCGTCGTCGCTTTCATTTTCGCTGCCGTTGCTCTCGCTTGGTGGCGCAGTTGGGGCGACGGCCTTGGCTGCTTCGTTCGACGATTTTTCGGTGGTGGTGGCCTCAGGTGCCGGCGTGCCTTTGGTCAGCGGGTCGGCTGTATCGGCTTTATCAGCGGTAACAGCATCGGCAGAGGTTGCGGCGACTGGTTTGGCCGCGCGCTGCGCTTCGAGCCGCATTCGCGCGCCGTGGTGAACCATTAAGAGGCCGGGGGCCACTAGTATCAGGAGAATCAAATCGAGGTTTCGAACGCTCCAAATCCGATTGAACTTGAAGAACAGCCCGATCATCAAGAAAGACGAAAGGTAGACCCACGTGGTGGGTTCGATCCGGTGGTACTGGAACAGCGCGTCGCCCATGGTTGGCAAAAAGCTCGATTGAGGACGGGCGGTTTGGCAGGCAAGAAATAGGATAATCGATCGCCAAACCCTTCCAGTGGGTGGGTGGTTGGTTCGGCGATCTGGCACCCTACAGAATAAGCCGGGCTACCGGGGACCCGCAAGCCTCAAAAAACGCGGGTGAAACGGAGGAGAAGGCGCATCTTAGTGCTTAGTTCTCGAATAGAAACGGTCGCCAGACTGGCAGGTCGTACTCTCGCTACCAAAACTCGCACCGGCGGTGCGAGACGTCCCCGAGGCGGCAACGATTTTCAGGGACAGCCAAGAAGAAACAACTACGAAAGCGTGGTCCCCACTAATGACTGACTAACCAATTGCCACGCCGCGGACGCTCTTAAGTGGCCCGACGCACACCGTGGAGGCTTCCGACAGCGGGTAGCGCTCCAGCATTTTGGAGATATCGCTGCGGGTGACGCTGCGGTACGACTGGACGACTTGGGCGACCGTTCGATATTCGCGGCGGCTGGTCCAGTGCCCGCCGACGGAGAAGAGGCGGTTGCTGGAGCGTTCGCTGGAGAGGATCACGTGGGCGCAGACTTTGTTCTTGGCGCGCTCGAGTTCTTCCTCGGTGACGCCGCTGGCGTGAAGTTCTTTCTGGAGCCGTTCGAGCGTTTCCAGATTCTTTTCGATCCCTTGCGGTTCGCAGCTGAGGTAGGTCATCAAGAGACCGGTCCCTTGGTACTCGTAGGCGCTCATGGCGCAGTACTCGGCGTCGCCGGTATCGACCATTTCCCAGAAGAGACGGCTGCCCGAGTCGTCGCCGAAAATCGTCGCCAGCAGCCGGGCGGCGAAACGGTCTTCGTCCTCAGAAGCCGGGCCGTTGGACATCTGAACTACGTACTCTTGCGCGGACGACTCGCGGCACATCACATCGAAAGATTTGTGCGGAGCGGCGCGCTCAGCCGCGCGCGGCGCGGGGAACTGCTTCCACGATCCGCAGTGGCGATTGGCGCTTTCGACCAGGCTGTCGAAATCGACTTTGCCTGCGGCGGCCAAGACGATGTTGCCCGCGCTGTAGCGGCGCTCGAAGTAATCGAGCATCTGGTCGCGCGTTAGTGCGCCGACGCTGGCCGCGGTGCCGAGCACGCTGCGCCACAGCGGGTGCTTTTGAAAGTGAGTCGCCATGCAGCGCTCGTAGGCGCCGAAGGGAGGCTGGTCGTCGTACTTGGCGATTTCTTCCAGGATGACGTTCTTTTCGACGTCGAAGTCGTCCTGGCGCAGGGCAGGGCGGAGCATGTCGGCCAGCAGTTCGACGACGCTGGGCTGGTACTCGGCCAGGACCGAGGCGTAGTAACAGGTGAGCTCTTCGCTGGTGAAAGCGTTGGAGTGGGCGCCGAGTTCGTCGAGCTCGCGATTGACGTCGGCCGCCGAGCGTTTGGCCGTTCCTTTGAAGGCCATGTGCTCCAGGTAGTGGCTGACGCCCCAGATGGCGTCGTTTTCATCGCGGGCGCCGGTCTTCACGAAGAAGCCGTACGCGGACGCGTGCGCTTGCGGATTGACTTCGGCGACTACTTCCAGCCCGTTAGCGAGCGTCGTTTCACGAAACTGCACGACCAACCTCCAACTCCTTGGCACCTAGCGTGACCGTGGTGAACGCTCCGGGCGGATTGCTTGCCAGGTAGCGGTTGATGCTGTCGACGCTGAGCGCGTCGAGAATCGCGTGGAGCTCATCCAAGGGGCGAATACGCCCCAGGTAATACCAGTCGCTGGCGATCGAGCCTGCACGTGAGCGGCTCGACTCCTGCTGCATGATGAGCGAACTTTTGATCCGGGCCTTGAGCCGCTTGAGCTCGTTGGGCTCGATCCCCTTGGTCAGCTTGCGCAGCTCGGCCGAGAGGACGTCGAGCGTCTCTTGAGCGCGCTCGGTGGTCGTGCCGGCATAGCTGAAGATCGCGCCGCGATCTTTGAGCGAATGGACCGAGGCGTACACGGTGTAAACCAGCCCGCGCTTTTCGCGGACCTCTTCGAACAGCCGCGAACTCATGCCGTCGCTGAGGACGCCAACAGCGGCGCGCGATTGAAAGTAGTCGGGATGCGAGTAAGGGATGCTGTCGTAGCCGACGCCGACATGCGTTTGCGCACCTTCGTGCGGGATGTGGAGGTAACCACGTGGCGGCGGCTGTTCTTTCCAGATTGTGGCCCCGGAGCCTTGCCACTCGCCGAGCAAGTTGGCCACGGTCTCCTTGAGCTTGGGCCATTCGAACTTGCCGGCCACGCTCAGCAAGGCGCCGCGCGGTTGGACGAGCTTTTTGAAGTGCTGGCGAATATCGTCGATGGTGATTGACGTTAGATCGGCTTCGGTGCCGATGCTCGAGCGGCCGAGCGGGTCGCCATAGTGCCGCAGCCTCAGTTGCTGCATCATTTTTTGCGGCGGATCGTCGTCGAGCGAGCGAACCTCGTGCAAGCAAACCTGACGGGCGTCGTCGAGTTGATCCTCGGGCAAGTGAGGCTTGCGGACGACGTCGGTGTAGATGTTCAAAACGTCGGGCAGGGCCTCGGCCGGCATGGCGCCGCCGAACGAGAGGTACATCAGCGAGGCTGCGCCGGAGCAGTCGGCCCCTAAGTTTTCCAGATCTTCGACGAAGGTGCGGCTGTCGCGGCTGCCGCAGCCACGTTGGATCAACTCGCAGAGGAGGTTCGAGAGGCCCGATTTGCCAGGCGGATCGTAGATGCAGCCGGTGGGGACCCAAAGCGCGAAGGCGGCCGATTCGAGCCACGGCATGGCCTCCGCGACGAGCACCAAACCGTTATCGAAGGAGTGCGAGAATATTTGTTGCGACATGTGGCCTGTGAGGGGCGGGCCACAAGTGGCGCCGAATCGTCCCCCGAGTATCTATTTGAAAACGTCCCTTGGACGCGACTTTGCCGATAGGGTGAATTTTGCAACCTACCGTCAAGTCTATACGCACGCAACCTGCACGGCTTTGTAAACGGTGCGAACTTTGCGGAAACCGAGCCGCTGATAGAGCCGCACGGCACCCACGTTTTGCGAGGTGACTTCGAGTGTCATCGCATCAATGCCGCCGTTACGAAAACCTTGGGCCGCCTGATACATCAAGTAAGTTCCCAAGCCGTGGCCGCGATGGCCGGGCGCGATCCCCAAGTTTTGGATGGCGCCGTAGCCTTCGTGATCGACAATCCCCTGAACGGTGCCGCACGGCTCAACCTGTTCGGGCAACGTTCCGTCGCTGTAGACAAGGAGCCACGTGGCAGCCGGGAAGAAACCCGGTCGCGAGGCGATTTCTTCCATCAACCGCTGGCAGCGGTCCCGCTCGCCGAGGCAGGGAAAAACGTTGGCATCGATTTCGAACTGGAAACTGCGGAACTTCGCTTCGGCGTGGGAATCGAGCAGGCTCTCGCGCCACGCCAGCAGCCGATAGCCGGGAGGCAACGGGTCGGGCGAGAACAAGGGCCGGCGAAGGTCCAAGTCCATGCGGAATCGTTTGAAGTACGTCAGGCCCATAAGGCGGATTTCCCGATGCCGCGCGATTGCAGGAGGTGGTCAGGACCGCACTGCATCCTAGAACTGGGTGCAAAGAGGGTCAACAAAGTGCCCGGCTTTGCTTCTCGGCAAGGTTGTCATCGTCCTGGCGGTTGCCAAGTCTGGTCCGCACTTGGTTTTGATCTCCCACCAAGCAAGAGCGGCGTGTTCGGAACAGGTGTTTTAAAAGGGGCGCGGGGCGATGGCCATCAGAAGGCTGCGAAATATTGTGTACCGACCACGTTCTGGCGAACGCGGCGACGTTCGAATCGTGGACGTCCCAATGGTGGACATCGATGTTCAGAGGGAAAAATTGCCGAAAACTCTGGACTTGATCGATCGGGACGCCGAAATTAGAATTTTAGGTCGATCAAAACTTTGTTTCATGGCGATCGAAATGTTCCGCTTGCATCTTGGAGTTGTGGAAAGCAGCAGCCGCTCGCTGGCCACATTGTTATTTGGACTGGCGGCGCTGGTAGCGTGGCAGCCTTTAGTGGGGGACGAGCCGCTTAAAAAGGAATCGCGTTTCAAACTGGTGTGCTCGACGACACAGACCGCCGACTTTGCGCGACAGATTGTTGGCGAGCATTGGGAAGTGGTGTCGATCTTAGCGCCGGGACAGGACCCGCATCTTTATGAGATCAAGCCAGGCGATGCGCAGATTGTGGCCTCGGCCGACTTGTGCGTGGAGAACGGCTGGCACCTGGAAGGGAACGACTGGATGCGGAAGCTGGCCACCAATGCCAAGAAGCAATTGGTGACAGGCGTTGTGGGGATTGAAGCTCTTAAAGTCGAAGAGACGGGCGATGCCGCACCCGATCCGCACGCCTGGTTTAGTCCGAAGAACGCCGCCGTGTACGTGCGGAATATTTTGGCCGGCGTCGAGAAGATCGATCCGGACCACAAGGTCGAATACCGGCGCCGCGCGGGACTGTATTTAGAGCAGCTTCGTTCGCTTCACGTATGGATTCGGCGCGAGGTGAGCGCGATCCCGCCGCAGCGGCGCGTGCTGGTGACCAGTCACGATGCGTTTCATTATTTCTGTCATGAATACGGGTTCGAGTTGATCACGCCTGTCGGCTGGAGCACCGGCGACGAAGTGGGGGGCGGTGCGACCGAAGCCCGCCGCGCGGCGGTGCTGAAAAAGATTCGCGATGCCGGAATTCCGGCGGTGTTCACCGAAACCAGCGTCTCGGGAAAAACGGTGAACGACCTGGCAAACGAAACGGGAGCCAAGCTGGGCGGCGCACTCTATTCCGATTCGATGGGAGCCGAAGGGTCGTTGGGCGAAACGTACATCGGCATGATGCGCGAGAACGTGCTGACGATGGTGCATGGTTTGGCGCCGGCCGATGGTGGCAAGCCCATTGAAGTGACGGTCAGCAATGCAAATGGCGCGACGAAGAAGGACACTCGCGAGGAGGCGAACTCGCCGTGATCTTTTCTTCGACTCGCCCTTTGGGGGCTTTGGCTGTCGCTGTGATCGTCTTTGGCACGCTGACTTTTTACACCTACGCGGCAAAGAAGCAACTTGCGCCAGTGAGTGAGCACGCTGCGCCGACAGGGGAAGCGGTCGACGTGGAGCTTACGCTTGTCGCGACGAGCCGGATTGGCGGCGAGGAGTTTGCGCTCGGCGAGGCGCACGCACTGCGAGTTTCGATTGATGGGCGACCGTTGCACGTGCGCGAAAAGCTGGATGCGAACGAGCCGCTGGTGTTGCGGTGCTCGCTGCCGGCTGGCAGCGAACACCGACTGCTGGTGGAAGCGATTCCCGATGCATCGAGTGCTGTGGCAGCGACGGCGCTGCGTGTGATGGTTGCCAGTGCCAATCAGCCCCTTTTGGAACGCGTGGGATGGTCGGAGCAGGGGCAGGCGATTAGTGAAGAATTGGTCTTTCGCGTGCCGGGAGCGGAAGAGCACTCACACTAAGGCGCGAAGACACGAAGAAGAGAACGGGGAGGGAAAACGTAGGACGGACAATCCTGTCCGTCGACAGTGGAGGTAGCGAACAAGAAGTGGCACAGACAATCCTGTCTGTGCGCGGTGGAGCATGCGGGTCGAGGAGTTGGCGATCTGCTAGTACGCACACTGGCGTCTTTTGGACGCCAGTGCCACCCGATCCTTCCTCCATGATCTCTGTGTTTCATCTTCAGGAGAATTGAAACACGGAGAAACGGAGGCCACGGAGAGGGAAGAGACGGAAGACGATAAGGTTGGGAAGAAATTAAGGACATGCCTGAGCCTGCGATTGCTATCGATCACCTTACGGTCAGTTACGGCCCTACGCCGGCGCTGCTGGATGTTTCGTTGGAATTGCCGGCTGGGAAATTGATTGGCGTGATTGGGCCGAATGGTTCGGGCAAGTCGACCTTGATGAAGGCGCTGCTGGGATTCGTGCGGCCCGACTATGGGACGATTCGCATTTTCGGCAAGCCGCGTGAACAGAGTGTGGGGCGGGTCGCTTATGTTCCGCAGCGGGGGGCGATTGATTGGGACTTTCCGATCACGGTTCGCGAAGTCGCTTTGATGGGGCGGTACAACAAGCGAAGCTGGTGGCAGGATATGGGGGCCGACGACTATCGCGCGGCCGACGAGGCGCTCGAGACGGTCCGGATGACGAATCTGCGCGATCGGCAGATCGGCCAGCTTTCCGGCGGGCAGCAGCAGCGAGTGTTCATGGCTCGCGCACTCGCGCAAGGGGCAGACATTTTGTTGCTCGACGAGCCATTCGCCGGGGTCGATGCCGCCACGGAACGGACGATCTTGGAAGTGCTGCATCGCTCTCGCGACAATGGCCGAACGCTCTTAGTGGTGCATCATGATCTGAACACGGCGGCCGAGTTTTTTGACGTCCTCGTGCTGATTAAACAGCGGCTTTACGCCGTTGGTACGCCCGAGGAAGTGTTGGTGCCGGAATTTCTGGCGGAAGTCTATGAAGGCCGCACGCGGGCATTTGATGCTTTGTGGCGGACCGACAGGAGTTCGCCATGAACGAGTTGTGGCAAACGCTAGTGACGTGGAACGCTGAGCAGCCGCACGTGCTGCGCGCGATGCTGACGGGGACGTTGTTATCCAGCGCCTGTGGCGTGCTGGGTTGCTTCATCGTCCTCCGCCGGATGGCATTTTTAGGCGATGCCTTGGCGCACGCGATGTTGGCGGGCGTAACGCTCGGTTACCTGCTGACCAAGTGGCTGTTCGGCAGCGAAGCGAACGTCGCGGCGATGTTGATTGGCTCGGTGCTGGCAGGCGTGCTCACGTCGGCGTCGATTTCGTGGGTCTCGCGCTTTGGGCGCATCAAAGAAGATGCTGCGATCGGCATTATTTACACCGGCGTGTTCGCGGCCGGCGGGATGATGGCTTCGTACTTCAGCCGCTTCATTCACGTTGACCTGCTCCATTTTGTAACGGGCAACGTGTTGTCGGTATCGCTGGCCGACTTGTGGATGATTGGCGTGGTGACAGTGGTGGTGCTGTCGAGCGCGATTCTGTTCTTCCGGCCGTTGCAGATTTCGAGTTTCGATCCCGTGATGGCCGCCGCGATGGGAACGCCGGTGGTCGCGATCGACTATTTGTTGACGGGCTGCACGTCGCTCGTTGTTGTGGCGGGGGTGAACCTGGTGGGCGTGATCCTGGTGGTCGGGCTGCTGATCACTCCAGCGGCGACGGCGTATCTGTTGACGGACCGGCTGAGCCGAATGCTTTGGCTGGCTGGCGCTTTGGGTGTGACGGGTTTTTGGGCTGGCTATTTCATTGCCCAGCGGCTCAACGTGGCGCCGGGTTCAGCGATTGTGGTAGCGCTGACCGGGCAATTTTTGCTGGCCCTCACGTTTGCCCCGCGGCACGGATTGCTTGCCGATTGGATTCGCAAACGCGGGCAAGTTCCGCAAGCGGCGCGAGAAGACGTTTTGGGTTACGTTCTGCGCGGCGGCGGGAAGCCCGTTGGCGTTGCCAAGCTTCTCTCGCAATTGCGGATGCACGGCGAAGCATCCGCCCGGGCCGTTCGAGTGCTGGTGAACGAAGGGTTGCTGGTGCGTGATGGCGAGTCGCTGCAACTCACTGATGCGGGATCCGTGGAAGCGCGCCGGCTGCAACGGGCGCACCGGTTGTGGGAAGCTTATTTGGAAATAACGGGGACGCCGCGCGAGCAGTTGCATCAAAAAGCGGACAAGCTTGAGCACGTGCACGACCCGCAAACGGTGGGCTACCTTGACGATAAGTTGGGCCACCCGTTGACCGACCCGCACGGATCGGTGATTCCCGATGCCGAGGAGACCACGGTACCCGATGCGGAATTCGCGGCCGCGCTGTTGCGACCCGGACACTCTGCCGTGGTCGTACGCGTTGCTCGCACAGCAGCCGAGACGAATTTGCGCCCCGGCGAGCGCGTGACCGCGGGAGAGCGGTCGCAATCGGGCGCGCTGTGGCACTTCTTAACGGACGAAGGGCGGACCATCGAGGCCGATCACAAGGTCGCCGACGGTATCATTGTGAGAAAGACGTCGTAGTACACACTGGCGTCTTTGGGACGCCAGTGCCACCCGGCCGGCGCTTCGCACCCTTTCTTCCTTTCAGCGTGAAGTCATGCCCAACCGTTTGGCGCACGAAACCAGTCCGTATTTACTTCAGCACCAGAACAACCCGGTCGACTGGCATCCGTGGGGCGCGGAGGCGCTCGAAAAGGCGAAGGAGCAGAATAAGCCGATCTTTTTGTCGATTGGCTACTCCGCTTGCCACTGGTGCCACGTGATGGAGCACGAGAGTTTTGAGAACGACGAGATCGCCGGACTGATCAACCAGTGGTTCGTGCCGATCAAGGTCGACCGCGAGGAGCGTCCCGACCTCGACCAGATTTACATGCACGCTGTTCAGCTCATGACGGGCCGCGGCGGGTGGCCGATGTCGGTCTTCCTCACGCCGGAACTCAAACCCTTTTACGGCGGGACTTACTGGCCGCCTCGCGACAGCCGCGGGATGCCCGGGTTCAATCGGATTTTGGCGGCAGTGCACGACGCGTGGGAGAACCGCCGCGAACAAGCAATTGCTCAGGCGGCGGAACTAACTCGGCACATCGAAGCAGGCGAGACCGCCGAGGCATCGGATCGCGAGCCAAGCCTGGAACTGTTGCGTGGCGCCGAAGCGAAGCTCGAACGGACGTTTGATTACACCTGGGGCGGCTTCGGCGGCGCGCCGAAGTTCCCCCACACCATGGATTTGCAGCTCTTGCTGCGGCTGTGGAAGCGCCGACCCCGCGCGGCGGTGCTCGATATGGTGAAGCTCTCGCTCGACAAGATGGCCGCCGGCGGGATGTACGACCAGCTCGGCGGAGGCTTTGCACGCTATAGCGTTGACGAGCGGTGGTTGATCCCGCACTTCGAAAAGATGCTCTACGACAACGCGCTGTTGGCGAATGTCTACCTGGAAGCGTGGCAAGTGACGGGCGAAGCCCGCTACCAGACGATTGTCCGCGAGACGCTCGATTACATCTTGCGCGAGATGACGGACGAGCAGGGAGGCTTTCACAGCGCCGAGGACGCCGATAGCGAAGGGGAAGAGGGGAAGTTCTATGTTTGGACTCCGTCCCAGATTGAGGAGGTGCTTGGCAAAAACGACGCGGAACTCTTCTGCTGGGTATACGACGTCAGCGAGCAAGGCAACTTCGAGCACGGCACCAGTGCGCTCAACTTGCCGAAGACGATCAAACAATGCGCGTCGCTACGCGGTATGGATGAGGGGGAACTTGCCAAGAAGTTGGCAGTGAGTCGCGAGAAGCTCTTGAAGACTCGTAATCAGCGGATCCGCCCCGGCAAGGACGACAAGATCCTGGTCAACTGGAACGCGCTGATGATCGATGCGATGGCCAATGCGGGGCGCGCTCTGGATGAGCCGCGCTACGCCGTGGCAGCCGTCCGTGCCGCCGACTTCATCCTCAAGACGATGCGCGACGAGCGCGGGCGATTGCTCCACAGTTACAGGGCCGGGCAAGCGAAGTTCTCGGCGTATCTCGACGACTACTCGGGCATGGCCCATGCGCTCGTCTCGCTGCATCAAGCGACGCTCGACGAGCGTTGGCTGTCAGCGGCCGTCGAATTTGCCGAGACGATGCTCAAGCACTTCGCCGATCCTGGCGGCGAAGCGTTCTATTTCACGGCTGACGACCATGAGCAGCTGATCACCCGCAACAAGGACTTGATGGACAACGCTGTCCCAAGCGGCAATTCGTTGGCGGCGATGGCGCTGTTGCGATTGTCGAAGTTGACCAATCGCGAGGACTTTGTCATCGCGGCGCAGGGCTGCTTCACGGCGGCGCAGGGAATTATGGAGCGAGCGCCCAACGCGGCGGGGCAAATGCTGGTGGCGCTCGATTGGTACCTGGCGGAAGGCTGCGAACTGGTTTTAACAGGCGACCTGATCTCGCGCGAGATTGTCATGGCTCGCAGAGAACTTAAAGCGGCCTGGTTGCCTCACGACGTGCTGGCCTACCGCGGCGAAGAACACACTTCCAAGTTACAGTCGCTCGATCCACTCTTTGAAGGGCGTCCTCTGACAGGCAAGGAGCCGACGCTTTACGTCTGTCGTGGGCAAACTTGCGAGGCGCCCAAAGTTGGGTTGGCGGCGATTCGCGAGTGGCTGGGGAGCGTGAAAGCCGGGCCTTAGGATTTTTGCCACAGAGGGCGCAGAGAACTCAGGGGGGAGGGATGCGATTAGTTAATTGCTGGCCAGATTGATTAAGCGATTGATGATTGATAATTTTTGACTTGTGAAGTTCGGAAGCTTGTGTGGCGTGCGATGCTTGCGGTCATTTTGATTTTGCGGGCGCTGGGGCGGACTCTTCCGACGATGACTCCAAGATGTGCACTGCGTCGTCGTAGGCGACTGCTGGATCGTAGTCGGCGTTGCTGTGGAGGCACGCGGCGAATTGGAGTTGAAGCTTCTCGCCAGGTGCCACTGTTACGACACTGGGTTCACCTTGCTTCATGGCGGCGCGGCCAAAAGGGTTGGCGACCATTAGCCCGTAGTCGCGATTGTGCCACCAGGAGGGCCGGAAGTTCTTGGGGCCGGCGAACAGGGTGATGCCGGCACGCTTGCCATCGATCGTTCTCGCGTAGTCGCACCAGGCTGCGGGTCGGCCCCAGGTCTTGGCCGCCGTGACAAGTCCGCTGGCGCTTTTGATTTCGCCGCCGTTCTTTTCGATGAGCGGGGTCGCCATCCGTACGCCCAAGCCCATCTCTTCCTGGTCGCCGAATCTTAGGCCCTCGGCGCCGGCCACAAGTTCGGCCTTCCAAACAATCAGCCATGACGAGGCACCATGGACGATGGCGAAGTCGCATGTGAGCTGCGCGAGTTCTTTCGCATCGCCGGCGACCAACCGCGACAACGTTGCGAATCGAATTTGCTTTTCCGAAACGCGGGGCGCCTCGACGAACTTGATGTGTTCGATGGTCCCTTTGTTGCGCCAAAAATCTTGGCCGTTGATATCGCCAAACCCCAGCCAGAGGCCAGGGTGCATCGTATCGTGATCGACGGCGTCGGTCCCCGCGACCGGTGGATTCGGGCGGGTCACGCGCGATCCGCTTGGAGCGTAAAGGTTCGCAAAATAGGGACGAAGGATTTTCTCATCGCGATAGACGAACTCTCCCACCGGCTGGCCATCGTGCGAAATTACCAAACGGCCGGGCGTCTCGTTCACTTGAAACTGCGCCAGGGCATGCGACCCCGGCACAAGAGATAGCCAAGCGATCGCGACGACAACGGCACTGGCACGGTACATGGCACTCATCCCGTCAACGGATTCGGACAATGTCTCACACCATCCTCCACGCGGCAAAGGATGTCAATCGATAGCGGACTAGTGCTCTCGTTCAGGCGCTGCTCCGATCGTCGTGTTATAGTCAGGCTTCATCTGAGTCACGCCCCCACTTTGTGCGACTCCGGGGAGTCGCACCGCGAGGAGTCATTGCCGATGTCGCAGCCACAAGTCGCTCTTGTCACGGGCGGGGGAACCGGAGTTGGCCAGGCCACCGTGTTGCGATTGGCCAAGTTGGGCTGGCGAATGGTTGTCAACTATTCGCGCTCACGCGCCGATGCCGCACAGACGGTGGAGCAAGCAAACCAAGCCGGAGGCGAGGCCATTGCCGTGAGTGCCGACGTCGCTGACGATAGCCAGTGTCGGCGGATGGTGGCCGAGGCAGTCGATCGCTGGAAACGGATCGACTTGCTGGTGCACTGCGCGGGGACCACCGACTTTATTCCTTTTCACAACCTGGACCAGGTCACCGACGATGTCTGGGAGCGGTTGATGAAAGTGAATGTGGTAGGAGCCTTTCACTGCGCGCGGGCCGTTCGCGAGCCGATGATGGCTAGTGGTGGCGGGCAGATTATCAACGTCAGTAGCGTGGCCGCACTGCTTGGGCAGGGGAGTTCGATTCCTTATTGCGCCTCGAAGGCTGCACTCGACAATCTAACAGTTGCGTTAGCTCGGACGTTCGCCCCGAAGATCCGCGTGAACGGAATCGCCCCAGGTTTCATCGCCAATCGCTGGACTCAAGCGGGGTTGGGAGAACGTTACGAAACGATTAAGGGAGCTTATGAAAAGACGTTGCCGCTCAAGCAAGTTTGCACGCCGGACGACGTTGCGGCCGCGATTTTGAGTCTTGTGACGGGGAGCCACCTGATCACGGGACAAACTCTAGTAGTAGATGGGGGAATGATGATCGCGGGCTACCAAATCAAGTTCGACTAAGTCGATCACCTGCGAATAAATGCCATCCCCCCGCGAGTAGTAAGTGCTGAGCCTATTCGCACATTTCCAATATGGCGACCCCGTGCACAGCGGGTGATAATAGTCGCGCTTTGTTGGGCGAAAGACCTTAGTTTCCCAGGGGGGGATTATGTCGCAAAGAAGCGTACACATTCTCGATCAGTTTCTGCATGACCTGGGAACAGGGAAGTCTCCCGATTTGGAATCTGCCGCGCGCTCGCTTCACGAGACTGATCGTGGTGATATGTTGCCCATCATGATTCGCCGGCATGCCATCCAGGCGCGTCAGAGCGGCCGCGAGCCGGTACTGGAAGAATATCAATTTGCGAGCGAGTGGCTGCCGCTGGATCGCTTGCAGGACCTTATCAAAACGAACAATGCCGACCTCAAGGAAGAGATCGAAACGAATCTTCGTTCGGCTTGGGACACTTCGCAGCGGACGCGGGATGGAGTCGTCGAACCGCCGCCGAATCTGTTGCCGATCGACTCCCTTTCGTGGATGCCTCCCAACAAGATCGGCAAGTTCGAGATTGGTTCGGTCTTGGGGCGCGGGTCGTTCGGAATCGTGCTCGAGGGAACGGACGCCGTCCTTAACCGCCGAGTCGCCATCAAGATTCCGCGCGACGCCACTCGCAGCCACGCGGATTTTGTGGCCGAAGCAAGAGCGAACGCGTCTCTTTCCCACCCCAGCGTTATCCCCTTGCTCGAGTTTGGCACCGACAGTGAATTGGGAATCCCTTTCTTGGTGTTCCCTTTTGTCGAGGGGGGCGATCTGGGAAGGATGATCGAGAAAAGCGCGCCGCTAAGCCCGAGTGTGGCCGCGCGTT
The DNA here is from genome assembly GCA_964636985.1 of uncultured Pirellulaceae bacterium. Lineage (GTDB taxonomy): Bacteria > Planctomycetota > Planctomycetia > Pirellulales > Pirellulaceae > CAZWSX01. The sequence goes on from CAZWSX010000042.1 coordinate 19,979, forward strand.
TGATTATCGATATCGCCGGCGCGATCCAGCACGCCCACTCCCGCGATCTTTACCATCGCGACCTGAAACCAAGAAACATCTTGATCGACACCAGCGGGCGGGCCTTTGTGTCGGACTTCGGCTTGTCGATCCATGTAGCTGCGCAGCGGAAACAACGCAACGAAATCGCGGGAACGCCTGCTTATATGGCGCCCGAGCAGATCCGCGGCGAGACGGAGTCGCTGGATGGCCGGAGCGACGTTTGGGCTTTAGGCGTCATCCTTTACGAACTGCTTGGGAACCGAAGACCGTTCAAAGGCGAAACATCGGAAGAGTTGCGCAGCGCGATTCTGAATCATTCTCCCCGCCCGCTGACGCAGTTTGCTTCGCAAGTTCCGACGGAACTGGACGAACTCTGTCGCCGTTGCCTTAAGCGCTCGCCGGAAGATCGTTTCGCTTCGTCGGGTGAATTGGCATCTGCGCTGCAATCGTGGCTCGCCGACTACGAAGATACTCGCGTATCGCGCAAAGTAGAGCCAAATAAGCCCAACCGCTCGACCTTGGTTTGGCGGTACGCCGCGGCAGCAGTCATTTTGGCCATCGTTGCGCTTGCTTTAGCGGTACCGGCAATGAAAAGTTCACCATTGCCGCCGCCCCCCGGATTCGAGCGCCTCTTAAAGGCCGAACCGGAATACCTGGCTTGGCCGGTGGATTCGAAATTGACTCATCAAGCACTCGACTTGCAGGCAGGTCGCCTCCACTTGGCTTCCGACAATTTCGCAATCGCGAAAATTGCTACCGATGACGTTGGGACTTTTCGTCTCCAGGCGAATTGTCAAAGTTTCGATTCTGGAAGGTGCGGGTTTGTATGGGGTTGGCAGGAAAAACCCAATGATCCGGCAACAAGGATCTGCCAAGCGCTCTATGTTCAAGACTACGCGCAAACATCCGAACAAACCGATGTCATGCTCATCTGGGCCGATCTGGAGTACAACACGCAGATGCACAGGTTCAGCAGCACGTTTGAGCTGGGCGGCTATGTGATTTCGGAATTAGGAAAGGGGCCCAATTCCCTTCACTTTCGAATTGAGGGTGGACAACCCACAGACATAACTTGGCGGGGAAAACCAATTGCGATAGGAGCCCCTTCGCCGAAATTCTATAAGATTACGCCACAAAAGAGCATTGGTGCCATTGGCTTTCTTGTTGAAAAGACTTCCGCAATGATCGACAACGTGTCTATCTCCCACTTGAAATAGTCGTATTATGTCGCAAAGAAGCGTACACATTCTCGATCAGTTTCTGCATGACCTGGGAACAGGGAAGTCTCCCGATTTGGAATCTGCCGCGCGCTCGCTTCACGAGACTGATCGTGGTGATATGTTGCCCATCATGATTCGCCGGCATGCCATCCAGGCGCGTCAGAGCGGCCGCGAGCCGGTACTGGAAGAATATCAATTTGCGAGCGAGTGGCTGCCGCTGGATCGCTTGCAGGACCTTATCAAAACGAACAATGCCGACCTCAAGGAAGAGATCGAAACGAATCTTCGTTCGGCTTGGGACACTTCGCAGCGGACGCGGGATGGAGTCGTCGAACCGCCGCCGAATCTGTTGCCGATCGACTCCCTTTCGTGGATGCCTCCCAACAAGATCGGCAAGTTCGAGATTGGTTCGGTCTTGGGGCGCGGGTCGTTTGGGATCGTGCTCGAAGGAACGGACACCGCGCTCAATCGCCGCGTTGCCATCAAGATTCCCAGGGACGCCAGTCGCAACCATGCGGACTTCGTGGCAGAAGCGCGAGCGAATGCGGCCCTTTCGCATCCCAACATCGTCCCCCTGCTCGAATTCGGGACCGACGCCGACCTAGGGACTCCCTATCTGGTTTTCCCATTCGTAGAAGGGGGTGACCTTGCGCGCATGATCGAGACGAGCATGCCGCTAAGTCCCGGCGTTGCCGTGCGTTACATCATCGACGTCGCCAACGCCATCCAGCATGCCCATTCACGCGATCTCTATCATCGCGACTTGAAACCCAAGAATATCTTGATCGACGCCAGCGGCCGGGCCTGTGTATCCGACTTTGGCCTGTCGATGCACGTGGCGGCGCAGCGCAAGCAGCGTAACGAGTTCGCCGGAACACCCGCCTACATGGCACCCGAGCAAGTTCGCGGCGAATCGGAATCGCTCGATGGCCGGAGCGACGTGTGGGCCTTGGGCGTCGTTCTTTACGAAATGCTCTCGAAACGCCGGCCATTCTCCGGGGGAACGCCGGAGGAGTTGCGGAATGCCATTCTGAACCATGCTCCGCGTCCCCTTACCCAGTTCGCGCGCAATGTTCCGCCCCGCCTGGACGAACTCTGCCGCCGTTGCCTTAAACGATCGCCGGAGGATCGTTTCGCTTCGTCGGGCGAACTGGCGACCGCATTGCAATCGTGGCTTACCGAGTACGAAAACGCCTCCTTGCCGCCTGAATCAGACGGAACCGCGCCGCCGAAGGCAAATCGATTCGCGGCTAGTTTGTGGTCTTTCATCCTCGCAGCGATCAGCCTCACCATCGTTATCGGGGGAATTGGGTACATGATAGCCGCGCAGCCAAAAGAACTTGAACACCTGGCGTGGGAGAATGGCTCAACGGTCACGTTTGAACGATATACGCCTTCATTGAAACGGCTTCATCTCACATCCGATCAATTGGCGGTATGCAAGATCGGCGAAGGGACATCGACTGGCTTCCAAGTCGAGGCTGGCTTGAAACAGGTTGGTCGAGGTGCATATGGATTTGTATGGGGCTGGCATCGTTCACCAACGGATCCAAATGTCATCATCTGCCAGTCTCTTTTTGTAAACGATCATGACGAACCCAATTTTTTCCTCGAATGGGAAGAGTTGCATTACAACACGCAACTACGATACGTTCAAAACAGACGTGGGATCGGTGCTACGCCGCCACTAACGCTCTTGGATCGCGCTGGTGGTTCTGTCCAATTAACGGTTTCACCGGGAAACCCCATGGAGATTAGATGGAAAGGAAGACTGCTCGAATTGCGGGGCGAGCCTGCCAAAAACTACCGCGTGACGCCAGAGTCGATTGTCGGACCAATAGGCTTTGCCGTGGAGAATGCTTCTGCAGAAATGAATGGCGTTTTGGTTCATCCTCTCAAATAAAGCTATATATCTCTGAACACTTCTGTTCGACAGTATCGGTTGTTGTTGTATTGAGGCGATTATTATGTCATTCACGCCAGGTATGGGAAGCGCAGTCCTAGTTGGCTCCACTGAACCAAGCGTTGTGTTACAGATCACCCCGATTGCAGCGCCTTCTGGATTTATGACCATGACGGTGATTGTAAACGTGAACCCCGGCGAATCTTACGCCTGGAGCGGCAGTGCCCCAACTACAGGCGGACCCTACACGGCTTACGGGTTCCGAGCTAGTAGCGGAACAGGGATAGAGAATCTCGTTCGAATCACTTATACGTACAAAAGGATGTCGGACAACTTAACGAGCCAAGATGAGGAAGGCCACACCTTCTACCTGCACACGTGATGATCCGCCGAACGAATAGAAGTTCGCCAACAGGTGAAGCGGGTGTCTCGTTCACGCCCGCGAAAGAAATAACCACTCCAAGCCGGCCTATTATCGATGAAATGGGGCCGCCGATTAACGCGGCGTTTCGCGATCGGCATTGCGACCCCGCAACGAGAACATACCGCATTCAGTTTGCGATTCTTTCGGGATCGAACCGAACCACTTTCGAACAATCCAAGTTCGATGCGGATGAGCGAATCCCCTTGTCTTGAACCTCCGCCTTCTTAAACGGCCCTCTCATGCCTTGCGGACGAACTGCGATTTCAGGCCCATTGCGCCGATGCCGTCAATCTTGCAGTCGATATCGTGGTCTCCTTCGACGAGGCGGATGTTCCGCACCTTCGTCCCGGCTTTCAACGTCGCGCTGGCGCCTTTCACCTTCAAGTCCCTGAGGACGATTACGCTGTCGCCATCGTGGAGTTCGTTGCCGTTGGCATCGCGCCAAGCGCGCGCGGTTTCCTCGGCAGCTTCGGCGACCTCCGCCTGGGGGCTCCACTCGTGGGCGCACTCAGGACATACCAGCAACAGGCCGTCGGCATAGGTGTAGGACGATCGACATTTCGGGCAAGGTGGGAATGTTTCCATAGGCAAATCATACCACCGCATGAGCGGGAATGAAAATCAGCTTGCCAGCAAGACAGGGCTGCAGATGAAGCCCTCCCGCGACGGTTTACGGCGCGGGGGTTTCGTTTTCTTCGGGCTTGAATTCCTGGGCGACGAGATACGCCTTGAGGCTGTTGAGAAGTTGCCGCGCGCGGTCTTCGGCGTCGCGGACGCGGCGGTCGCGGCTGCGCTTCGGTTTGATCAGAACCTGCACGACTGTTTTGGAAAGCATCGACGGCTTGCGGCCGTCCGACTTTTCGACATATTCCTCGAAGTGCAGGTCGATCAAATAGGGAACGGATCGGTCTGACGCCCGGCGTTGAGTTTGCAGGGCGTCGCCTTCGATGCAGAGTTTGACGTCCGACGACTTGATCTCGAGGATTTGCGCGCCGTGATCGGCCACGAACCCGCGCAGTTTTTCGACGGAGAGCTTCAGCGGCACCGAGGTGATCAACTGCTGATCGATCAAGCTGTCTTCGGCGGCCGTACCGAACCAGTTAAACCAGCTCGCGAGGCCTCCTTTGCCGGCGGCGCGATCGCGTCCGGCAATCCCGGCGCCGAGCTGGATCACCTGGTTGCGGCCGTTGTCTTTGGCTTGCAGCAGGCCGCGGTCGGCGCGGCGAAGCATAGTGTCGGGCGTGTCGCCGTTTTGAATTTCGGTCACGCCGAAGCTGGCGGTGATGCGATTGCCCGAGAGGGAGGACTGCGGCATTTCGGCGAGTTGGCGGCGGATTTCGTCGGCTCGCCGCGAGGCGGTGGCGCCGTCGCAATCGGCGCAGAGCAGGACGAATTCTTCGCCGCCGTAGCGGGCCACCAGATCTTCGGGACGAGCATTGCGCTGCAGCAAGCTGGCGAACGAAACCAAGGCTTCGTCCCCGGCCTGGTGGCCATACTCGTCGTTGATCTTCTTGAAGAAGTCGATGTCGGAAATCACCAGGCTGCACGGCATGCCGGAGGCGAGGTGCGTTTTGACGAATTCCTTGTGAACGCGATCGAACTCGGCGCGATTCGAGACTTTCGTCAGCGGGTCGCGGGTGGCGCGATCGTGCAGGTCGACGAGGTGTTCTTCGAGAACGACTTGCCGCGACGCGTCGCGGAGGATCGCCGCGACTCCGATCACGGCCTGCTCAGGACCCAGGACGGGCGCCGCGCTGGCCTCGATCACCATCGGCCGGTCGCTGCGGGAGCGGATTTGCAATCGTTCGCTGCGCGTCGGCATGCCGCTTTGAAGGGCCGACAAAATCGGGCATTGATCGTCCAGGATGGTGTGCCCTTCGCTGGTCCGCATTTGGACCATGCCTGGCTGCCACGGGCGATGGAGGATCGCCGGGGCCGGGATGCCGGTCATGCGTTCCGCTCCGCGGTTCCACATCGTGACGCGGCCTTGCGAGTCGATGTAGATGGCGGCCGCTTGCATTTGTTCGAGGAGTTTGCAGTGGAATAGGGCCTCGACGTTGTTCCCCTTGCTGGACGCCTGCTCGACCGACTGCAGGTTCCAAAACTTGGCCGACGCGCCGGGACCGAGGTCCGAAAGCCAACGGCGAACGCTGCCGGCCACCATTTGCTGCTGGTCGGATTCGATGAAATGGTGGAAGAGTTGGACGAGCTTGGGATCGAACTGCGTTCCCGCGCACTGGAACAGTTCCGCCATTGCGCGCTCGCGCGACATGGCCGGCCGATAGACCCGGTCGGTGGTCATGGCGTCGAAGGCGTCGAGAATCGCCACCATCCGGGCGCCGATCGGGATTTCTTCGGCGCGCTTATCGAATCCTTCGCGCTGCCCGTTGTACCAGGCGGCGGCGTAGAAGACGATGTCGACTATATTCTGCGAAGCGCAGCAGTTGCGAAGGATGTCGACGCCCGTGGCGCGATGGCCATCGACGACGAGTTGTTCTTCGACGGTGAGTTTGCTGGGTTTGGAAAGGATGTTATCGGGGACGCCAATTTTGCCGATGTCGTGCAGCAGCGCGCCGACCTCCAGTTCGTCCCGCAGATCGAGCGGCATTTCGAGAACTTGCGCCCAGGCCGAGCAGCCGATGGCCATTCGCAAACTGTGGGCGGCGGTCAGCGTGTGTTTTGCGCGGAGCGAGGTGAACAGGCTGGAGGCCAATCCCAAGCGGACTTGAACGAGGCGATTTTCGAGTTGCGTTTCGTTGCGCGACCGCTCGCCGACGGCCGTTTCTTCCACGCCTTCCAGCAAGGCGGTGGCCTGCCCCAAGTGGCGCGCAGCGGCCTTAGCTACCGCGGAGTCGCTCACCGTTGGTTCGTTAGGTTGTTGAACGCCGCGATCCATTCCCAAACCGCTTTCGATAATCGAGGATCGATTCGACAACCCGTCCAATGGACGCAGTGACGCCACGCGGAAGTTGCCTATTACCCGGACGTAGCTAAGGCTAGGTCGCGCTTTGGGAATAGGACGGCGGCAGAGTGCGGCCTCCGGCCAAGCAGCGCGACGACGCACAAGCTGGTAGCAGTCGTAGCGGCTGTATCGCGCGAGACCCGATGGGGAACTTCGTGCGAGGGCCGATCGCAACGGTTGATGCGCAAAAGCGGCGCGATGGACAAACTTGGCAAGCTTGCATGCCACGATCCGTCACCAGCGGTTTGAGTTCCTGGCGGACCTTGCCGATTAACAAGTTGATGCGGCGATCCACTGGGTTGGGGTGACAGTGGGTCCATTCACCGCTAGCTACTATCAGCGCATTCCAGGGGCATGGACGCCATGGGCTTGGGAACGGGTCAGAGTCGCGATGGCCGTCGGCGGCGCGTTTTGCTTGACGAAACGCTAGCGGGCGAACGCCCGGTCGCGAAATCGACCAAGTCGATGAAGCGCCGTCGCAATTACACCGACGCCGCCCTGAACGATTTGCAGCCGCGCGTGACCGACTTGATGCCGACCAAGTGGTCGACCATGACCATTTTGTTTGGCGCGGCCCTCACGGCGATTGCCGCCGTGGTCGCTTTGCACGTGCATCGCGATCAGTTAGGCAGCGGTGCGCTGGCACGTTTCTACTCGCCCCTTTGGTCCGAGGCGCGCGGCAGCCTGGCCGATTGGCTCTCGAGCGTGTTCTTCTTGTTGAGCGCGGCGGTCGCGGCGCAAATTTTTGCGATTCGCCGCCACCGGCTCGACGACTATCGCGGCAGCTACCGAGTGTGGCTCTGGGTGACGCCGCTGTTGCTCTGGTTGAGCATCGACAGCGTGACCCACTTGCGCGCTCCGCTGGCCGAGGCGATCTCGAAGCTGCCATGGTTTCCGCAAGCCCACGCCACGTGGTGGTGGGCGGGTGCGTACGTCACCATTTTTGGCATGATGGCGGTGCGGCTGATCATCGAAACGCGGCGCTGCCGCGCGGCATGGCCGATACTGCTGGTCGCCACGGGGCTGTATGGTTTTTCGTTCGCCGCCTATCGCGACCTGTTCGAAATGGAAAACGTCGATGTCATGATCGTGGTCCGCCGCCTGGCCGCGATGCTGGGGCACTGGAGTGTGCTCCTCTCGCTCGTGCTCTATGCGCGTTATGTCCATCTCGATGCCGAAGGAAAGCTTCGCGCCAAGAAGCCGGCCAAGCCGAAGAAGGCGGAAGCATCCGAAACATCGGGCGATAGCGCGGCGGAGGGTGCCGATGCCAAAGCCGGTTCGCAAACATCCCCTTCCGACGCGAAAGACTCGCGAATGTTGCGAACGGATGGAGCCCATTCCACCCCTCCTAAGCCGAATTCGCTGGGAGCCTTTATCGCCGGCGCGAAGGGTGGTTCGAACGCGAATGCTTCATCAAGCGACGATGATGATGAGGACGACGATCGCGGCCTTTCCCGTGCCGAACGGCGCCGGCTGAAAAAGGCAAATCGCTAGTTTTCGCCCCGATTGGGCGGCAAGCAGCCCCCTCGCGCGACTCTCCGCCCCTACCGCGCGAGGCCGGTTTTTGCGACAATTCCGGGCATCAAGTCGGTTGCGCCGGTGCCCCAGGCGATGCACTAGCTCCGCGCGGCGCGAGTTCCCCTCCTCTTTGATGCTTGAGAACGATCACCATGGCTGACGCCTTTCCTGAAGTAAAGAAGATTGCTTACGAAGGTCCCACGTCGAAGAACCCGCTGGCCTTCCGTTGGTACAACGAAAACGAAGTGGTCGAAGGTAAGACCATGAAGGAGCACCTTCGCTTTTCGGTGGTCTACTGGCACACCTTCCGCGGAACAGGGAGCGATCCCTTCGGCCCCGGCACGATGCATCGGCCGTGGGACGACGGGAGCGACTCGGTCGAGAACGCGCAGCGCCGCGTGCGGGTGGCTTTCGAGTTCATGGAGAAGCTGGGAGCGCCCTTTTATGCCTTCCACGACCGCGACGTCTCGCCGGAAGGAAAGAACCTTGCCGAATCGAACAAGATCTTCGACTCGATCGTGAAAGTTCTGAAAGAAGAACAACAGCGGACCGGCATCCAGTTGTTGTGGGGCACGGCGAACATGTTCAGCCATCCCCGCTACATGCACGGGGCGGCGACCAGCTGCAACGCCGACGTTTTTGCCTACGCGGCCTCGGCCGTGAAGAAGTGCTTGGAAGTCACCAAGGAACTCGGCGGCGCCAACTACGTTTTCTGGGGCGGCCGTGAAGGCTACCAATGCCTGTTCAATACCGACATGAAGCGCGAGCTCGATCACCTCGGCCGCTTCTTCCATCTGGCGGTCGACTACTCCAAGAGCATCGGCTTCAACGGGACGTTCCTGATCGAGCCGAAGCCGAAGGAACCGACCAAGCATCAGTACGATTCCGATGCTGCCGCATGCATTAACTTTTTGAGGGCGTACAGCCTGACGGAACGTTTCAAGCTCAACATCGAAACGAATCATGCCACGCTTGCCGGGCATAGCATGATGCACGAGCTCGATTATGCCGGAGCGCAAGGGATGCTCGGCTCGATCGATGCCAACACCGGCGACTTGCTGCTGGGCTGGGACACCGACCAGTTCCCAACCAACTTCTACCTGACGGCCGAGTGCATGCTCGCGATCTTGAAGCATGGCGGCCTCGGCGCTGGCGGCGTCAACTTCGACGCCAAGGTGCGCCGCGAAAGCTTCGAGCCGATCGACCTCTTCTATGCTCACATCGGCGGCATGGATGCGTTCGCTCGCGGCTTGAAGATTGCCGCCGCGATTCGGGCCGAGGGCGAGTTGGGCAAGATCGTGAAGAACCGCTACCGCAGTTGGGATAGCGGCATCGGAGCCGACATCGAAGCGGGCCGAGCCGACTTCGCCAAGCTTGAAAAGTACATGCTCGACAAGGGCGAGATCTCGCCGAACGAGAGCGGTCGCCAGGAACTGATCGAGAACCTGATTAATCGCTATCTCTAAACAGGATTGCGACGAATCGCCAGCCGGGCCCAAGGCGCAATTCCCGGTTGGCGAGCGAACGATCGCTCCGCTTGGCCTGCTTATGGCGACTCCGCAACAATCTTCGGGCCAACCGCCGGACGACTCGCCGCGCGACGACGTCGATCTATTTCTCGCGCGGATGATTCTGCAAAACGTTTCGGTCATTGTTTGCAAGGTCGACGCCGACTTGCGGATTCAATGGATTCGTGGACGGATGCTCTACGAGATGGGGCTGACCGAAGCGGACATGGTCGGCAAAACCATGCACGACATTTTGCCGCCCGACCATATCGCCCTTAAAAAGTATGAGAAGGTGCTCGCTGGCGAGCCTCAGGAGTATGACAGCGTCTATCGCGAAAATGTCTTTGAAGTTCGCATTCAGCCGCTGTGGTCGCCTGCGGGAGAGGTTGTCGGCGCGATTAGTTTTTCGACGGATGTGACGCGACGAGTTCGCTCGATCGAGCAATCGGAGCGAGATCGCGATCTTTTGGCGGAACTGGTTCGGTTGCGAACGATTGAATTGCAGCGAGCCAATGATTCGCTCCAGAAGGAGCGCCGGTTATTGGGGCGGATGTTGGAATTGCAGGAGCGGGATCGGCAATTCGTTTCGTACGAGATCCACGACGGCATTTGCCAACAGCTGACCGCGGCCCTGATGTTTGTCGAATCGGTGTCGGGTTCGATCACCGTCAGCGACGAAACGACCAGGGTGAATCTCGACCACGGCATCCACCTGGTTCGCGAGGCGATCGGCGAATCGCGGCGGCTGATCGAGGGGCTGCGGCCGCCGATTTTCGACGGCGTCAAACTAAGCGATGCCATCGCGCAGCAAGCGAACGAAGTCCAATCGTTGTCGGGAATCGAAATTTACTTTCAGTCGGATAACTTGCCGCGGATGGCTCCCACCATCGAACTGGCCGCGTTTCGCATCGTGCAGGAAAGCCTGATGAATGTGTGGCGGCACAGTGGATGTGATGAGGCCGCCGTTTCATTGCAGCACAGCGACGGTTGGATGCGAATCCGCATTCGCGACTCGGGGCGAGGGTTCGATACGGCCAAGGTCGCGAAAAAGCGTTATGGGTTGACGGGGGTGAAAGAGCGGGCGCGCTTACTGGGGGGCGAGGCGAAAATCGAATCCGCACCCGGCCAAGGAACCACCATCGACGTGCTCCTGCCGGTCACCGATGTTTTGATGCCCGCGATCGATCCGTCTTCCTCTGATGAGGCCCTAACAGACGGTCGACACACGCCGCCCGAGTTTCATAACGACGAGTAGTGAAGAACCGCAATGAAGATTCGTAATTGTCCCGTTGTCCTTTTCCGTTGATCAATTCATGCGTGCCGTTCTCCAGCGCGTCACAAGAGCTTCGGTGACTGTCGACGGCGAGGTCGTCGGCCAGATCGAGCATGGTTTCGCGATCTTGCTGGGCGTTGCCGCAGGGGATCAAGAATCGGACGCGCAGTATCTGGCCGATAAGACGGTTGGCCTGCGAGTTTTCGACGACGAACAAGGGAAGATGAATCTTTCGATTCAGGACGTGAAAGGGAGCGCGCTGGTCGTGAGCCAGTTCACGCTGCTAGGCGATTGCCGAAAGGGACGGCGTCCCAGTTTTATCGACGCCGCACCGCCGGAGGTTGCGGAGCGCCTTTACGAGACGTTCGTCGCGGCGCTGGCTATCGCGGGCGTAACCGTAGCCACGGGACGATTTCGCACGCACATGCGGGTGTCGATCGAGAACGATGGCCCGGTCACCATGCTGCTCGACAGTCGCAAGAGCACTTAACACGATTCAGAGCCCACAACGAAGAAGGAACAACGCGCGATGGCGGTCGACACTCCGGCAACCATTGGAATCATCGGTGCCGGTCCCATCGGCTTGGAGGCGGCTCTGTATGGCCGCTATCTCGGCTACGACGTGATTGTGTTCGAGGAACGCAAGCTCGAAGACATAGTGCGCGAGGCCGAAGGACGAGTGACTTGGGAGTGCGCCAAGGACCTGGTATCGCCGCTGGGCGTGATGGCGATTCAAACGCAAGACGAGTCTTGGCAACCGCCTGGGCCAAGCGAATGCTGGACCGTTGCAGAGTGGTGGGCGAAGTATCTGCGCCCCCTCGCCGAGAGCGATTTGGTGGTTGACTCGATCCGCTTCGACTCGCACGTGGCAACCATCGCCAGATCGGATTGGCGAAAACACGAACAGCCGACGCCTGAAGAGTGTGAGGATGGCCGCGGCGGTTGGGATTTTGTTATTGAAAGTAATGGTGATAGGCCCGCAGTTGATGCTGTGATCGATGCGAGTGGTCTGGCGTTTCAACTTGGTGTGGCAAATGGTGGGCTCACGGTCCGCGGTGAGTTCCACGCCGCCACGGCCCGGCTTTTGACGCAAGTATCGACATTGGGCACCAAGGCGATCGAACTTCACCCGTCAGCCAACAAGCGAACGCTTGTAGCGGGAGATGCGATCGAAGCCGTCGAATCGCTTTTGACCCTGCTTCACATCAAGTCGAAGTTTCCCGCGACCGAGATCGTATGGATAACCCCGCACGATCGGGAACGCACTCCTCAGGGCCCCATCAATCCCGCTCGCTTCGGAACGGCTCGTCCCCTCCTTGAAGAGGCTATCGCAAGAGTGAATCAGGCCGCCCTTGAAGGCAAAGCGATTGAATGGCGGCCAGGCTCGCCGATCGGCCGGATCGAGCAAGTCGGCGAAGAAACGGGTCGGCCAAAGTGGAAAGTGACCATTGCTGGCGACGATCCGGAAGAGCTAACCGTCGATGCACTTCACACGCATGGACATCGGTTTTCCGATTGGTCCCTCGAGCGCGAACTCCAGTTTTGGGCCTGCCCGGTTTGGGAGTCGCTGCCGTCCCTGTCGCCGTACGTCCAATCGCATTTAGCCGCCATGCCGCAAAGGATTGAACCTAATTTCTACGTCGCAGGCGAGAAGAGCTACGGGCGCTTAGAAACCTTTCGCTTTGTTGATGGCCTTGCGCAAATTCGGGACATCTTCGCCGACCTGGCCGATCGGGCGACGCTCGATCTTTATGCGGCACCGAAGAAGAAGTAAGCGGTCCTATCCCGTCGCCCGCGGCGCGCCGATCATCAAAAATGAGGGCTGATCGTACGTTGCCGCCAGGCAAACCAACTGGGCGATCCGTGAATCGCCGGAGTGAAGCGATGTCGAGCCAGAGCATCGAATTCCCGCTGGCCTCGCGGCAGCCGTGGCCGGCGGGGCCGCCTCCGATGCTGGGGTACGAGTTTGGTCCGCGGCCGGCGGCGGTGTTCCAAATCAGGATGAACGAAACGTATTACGCGGAGAGCCTCGATCGTTGGTTCTCGCTGCGATCGAACCGCTCCTCGTGGCGGCTGATTGCGACGGTCGTGGCGTTCGTCGTGATTTACGCGGTCTGTTTCTTCTCGGTGCGGCCGCTTGGCTTGGTGGAGTCGCTGCTGTTCCCGCTCCTGTTAACGGTGCTGATGGTGACGCCGATCGCGCTGATGTCGCACTTTGTTCTGCAGCCGACCAAGTCGAGCTCGCTCCAACTTTTTCGGCAGCTGGGAATCGTGGAGCACGAGCTAACCTATTTGATTTACCACGACGGGCTGGCTTATCGCACTCCCAACAGCGTGTTCGTGGGACGCTGGAAGTGCTACCGTGGAGCGAAGCGGTTCCCCGATGGATTCCTGATTCTGATTAAGTCGCAGCACTTCGTTTGGCTCTCGACTTCCTTCATGACGGAAGGCGATGCGAACGAAGTGGCGCAGATCCTGGAATCGAATTTTTCCCATTACGAAACGAGTGCATGAAGGCTGCGTCTCCCCGGACTCATCGTCTTTGCAGGCTTCCATGTCGCAATCGATCAACCCCTACGAACCGCCCGCGATCGAGCCGTCGCCAGTGAATGCGGAGATGCCGGCACGCGTGTTCGACGACGCGCCGATCGCGACGTTTCGCGTGATGCTGACCGATGCGTGGCACGACCAGGCGTTTGGGCTGCTGTGGAAAACCAAGACGGCTCCCTGGAGGTACAACCTTTGGATGGTGGGGGTGCTCCCGCTGCTGACGCTGGCGATCTATCTCTCGCCGCGCAAGTTTGTGGTTTTGTTTGATGCGGCGGCCATTGGCTACGTGATTGTGACGGTGTCGCTAGGGGCCTTCTTCCTGGGAAAGTGGCTTACCTGGAGGCAATCCCGCGCGGAGTTTCGCAAACTGGCCGACTACAACGGGCCGGCGACGTTCGTGGTTTATCGCGAAGGATTGGTCGCGGCCGGGTATAACGCGACCTCGATCGCTCAGTGGGCGACGTTCTCGCAAGTGGTGGCGTTTCCCGATGGCGTGATTGTGGTTGTTCGCCCGAACATCATCTGGTTGCTCCCGGCGGTGGATATGATTGAAGGGAATCTCGACGACGTTCGCGAGTTAGTTCGGCAAAATGGGGCAAACAAAAAGGAGGCCGCCTAGTGCTAAAGGAAGCCATCGCGGCCGCACGATGACTGAAGAACTCAATCCTTACCAACCGCCGCAAAGCGATTTGTGGCCCGCCCAGCCGGAACAGGATCTGAGCTTGATGTTCGGCGACGAAGCGATCGCCACGTTTCAATACCTGCTGAATGATGCGTGGCATCAGGCCGTGCACGATCGCCGGGCTCAAGCGGCTCGCTCTCCGAATGCACGGGGTGGCAATGGCCTGGTCTGGCTGGCGGTTTTGTTCGTTATGCTGATTGGTTTTTTGACCATCGTGGCGGGGCGGTCGCTGTTCGACCCGGTCTTGGTTACGCTCGCGATGGTGGGTCTCGCGCTACTCGGTCTTTATCAGGGGCTGATGTGGTTTGTGCGGCGCGAGTTTCGCCAGTCGAAGTCGTACAACACGCTGGCCACCTCGATCGTGTATCGCGAGGGCATCGTTACGCAACAGCAGGTGGCTTCCGCCGCCGTGACTTGGGGCGCGTTCAATTCGGCGGCGCGGTTTCCAGACGGCTTTTTGTTGAACCTGACGATCGGGAGTTATTGGCTGCCGATGGCGGGACTGACGACCGGCCGGGTGGAAGACATCGCCACTGTTCTCCAGGCGCGTGTGGCGGACTATAAAGTGATTCGCGACTAGGTAATTTTCCGCATCGGTCTTGGCGGCTCATGTCCAACTATCTGAATCCTTACGAGCCGACGCAGAGCGATCCAGGGCTTACGAGCGGAGCGGCGCCGGCGCAGCATCAAGTGGACCACGTGCCCGTCGCCTCGTTTCAGTACGTGCTCGGCGATCAGTGGTTCCAAGCTGTCCAAAGACGCACGGCGCGGGCAACGGGAGAAGGAAAGCTGTTCTGGCGACTCATTGCGGGGGTGGTCAGCATCGGAGTCGTCGCCATCGTGCTCGCTCGCCCGCCCGATTTGGGGCTGGTTCTGTTCATGGGCGCCGTGATAGGCGGAGGCATTGCGTTCATTCCGATCGCAGTGTCGACGAACGCCAAAGAAGTCGCATTGAAGAAGTTTCGCCGGTGGAAGACCTACGGTGCGACTGTGAATGCAATCCTGTACCGCGATCGATTTGTCTGCCAGACGCCTTTGACCAACGCCGCTTTGCGCTGGGAGACATTCTCCTGGGCGGCGCGCTTTCCGGATGGCTATCTGTTGATCGCGGAAGGGCAGACCTACTGGCTCTATATCGTGGATATGACGTCAGGGCGCGTCGACGACGTCGATGCGGTCCTCCGGGCGAACATCGCCGACTATAAAGAGATTCGTGCTTAGGTGATTGTTGCGTCGCCCCGTTTTCCGATCGCGCTATGGCTAACCTACCTCGCCCAACCGAATCTACGCCCACCGAACGCGCGCAAAACGACGCGTGGCCCGAGGCGCAATTGCGGCGCTTGGGCCTTACGTTCGTTGGCGAACCGGTTGCCATGTTTCAATACGTGGTTGACGACAAGTGGTTGAGCGTGCTGCAGGCTCGTCAGAAGCAGATGGCGCCGTCGCCACTGTCGCGCGCGATTGGGGCTCTGATGATCGTGGCTGTCGTGCAGGTCCTCGGGTTCGGCGCTCTTCTCCACTGGCGAGTCATCCCTTTTTTGGACCCGCTCCTGATCGGGGCGGTGGTCGTTAACTTGTTGGTGTTCGCTTTATACGGGGGGCTTCGGCTCTACTTGAAGCAAATCTACCGTAGCTCCAAGTCGTACAAAGCGACGGAGACATTTGCTCTTCATCGCGAGGGGATCGTCGGCCACGACCGCCATTCATGCTCTGCGAGGCGCTGGGAAGCGTATTCCTCCGCAGCGCGTTTTCCGGACGGCTTTTTGTTGTCGATGAAAACGTCGAGCGAATGGCTCCCCTTAGCCGGACTCACGGCAGGCAGCGCTGAGGAGGTCGAAGCAATTCTCCGGGCCGGCATCGACGACTATAAAGGGATGCGGGTTTAGATCGTTCCTTTGTGGCAGAGTTTCGGCGACTCATGACCAATCAGCCCAATCCGTACGAACCGCCGCAAAGCAGCCTGCAACCAGCAGGCAGGCCGCCACCTTTACTTCGCACGTTCGATGATGCGCCGATCGCGGTGTTTCAGTACCTGTTCGGCGACCAGTGGATTCAATCGGCTCAGCGTCGCTTGATGCAGAGTGCCGCCGAAGTGAAATGGTTTTGGAGATTGCTTACCGTCCTATTATTGGGCAGTGCTGTGGTCACGGTCGTCGCGGTTTTCGAATTGCTGCCGCCCATGGCGAATCGAGCCATCGTCGTGGTCGTGGCCGCGTTGGCTGTCCTTTTGATTTTGCGGGCGAATCTCTCCAACTCCGGTAATCAGTCGGCGTTGCAACAGTTCCGCCAAGCGAAGTCCTACAACTGTATGGCGAGTTCGTTTGTGCATCGCGACGGACTCGTCAACCAAAACTCATACCTTTGTGCGGCGATGCGCTGGGAGATGTTTTCGTCAGGAGTCCACTTTCCCGACGGGTTCTTGTTGATGGCGGAAGGTCAAATCTTCTGGTTGCCTATTGCGGATTTGACCCCCGGCCGCATTGATGATGTTGAAGCAATTCTCCGGGAGAAGATCGCCGACTATAAAGAGATGCGTCACTAAGGCGATCGTTCTCCGCACCAACTTTCCGCTGCTTATGTCCAGTCGTCCTAATCCCTACCAATCGCCGCAGAGCCAATTGTGGCCCGCTGGCGCGCAGACGCCGTTGCTCCGCACGTTCGACGATGCGCCGATTGCTTCGTTTCAGTTCAACTACGGAGAAAACTGGCTTCGGCAGGCGTTCGATCGGTGGTGGAAGCTTCAACGGCCTTATGGCCTGAATCGCGCGGGGTGGGTCAGCGTGGTCATCCTTTCGTTCGTGACCACGAATTTCCTTACGTCCGAACTGGGGCGTCCGCGGTTCGAATCGTGGCAGTTTTGGGCCCTCGCCGCCGCCGTCTTCGTTCTGGAAGCGTCGATCCTGGTCTGGTTCGCCAAGTGGCGCTCGCAACTCAATTCGCTGTTGATCTTGCGGAGAGCCAAGGAATTCGATCAGCCGACCACGCTCACGCTGTACCGGGAAGGGTTGGTGTGGAGCAATCAGCTGTCGACCACGATGAAGCGCTGGGCGGCGCTGCAGTCGGCGGTGCGCTATCGCGACGGCATTCTGTTGAACGTCGGTTTGACCCAGTTTTATTGGCTGCCGTTTGGTGATCTGGCGAGCGGCGCCATCGACGATATCGACGCGCTGATGAAGGCGAGTTTCGCCGACTACAAGCAAGCGAGGTGAGTCACCATGTCGGCCGCGTCGAACCCTTACGAGCCGCCGCGAAGCGACTTGCTGCCCGTCGCGGAGACTGGACGGCCGGCTAACGCTTTTGGCGACTCGCCGATCGCCACGTTTACGATTGTTCGCAGTCGGGTCTGGCTTCGACGCGCGTTTAGCCGTTGGTACAAATTCCACCGACCCTACGGATTGAGCCTTTTTGGGTGGATACTTTACCCGACACTCTCTTACTTTGTTTCCAACTTGTTCTCCAACATTCGCGAAGCGGATCGATTCGCATCCGCGATCTTTTGGATGCAAGTGGTCGTCGGCTTCGTAGTGGCCGCGTCCGCATCGATCTGTATTGACAGATGGATGAGCTGGTTGTTCATTCCTCGCACGATGAACCAGACAACGACGCAGACCCTGTACCGCGATGGACTAGTAAGCGATGATTCCCAGACAACTTCCAGGGTGTCCTGGATTACTATTCGATCCGTGGTCCGATATGCCGACGGAATCTTGCTGAACGCCGGCTTGGCGAACTTCTATTGGTTGCCGTTTGACGATCTAAAGGCCGGTAAGATTGATGATATCGACTCGCTACTCAAGGCGAATTTTCCAAGTTATCAACAGCAACGGGCCTGATTGAGTTCATGTCGACGCCGCCCAATCCTTATGAACCACCTCAGGGGAATCCTTGGCATGCCGGTGCGACGCGGCCGGTCGGCAGAATCTACGACGACTATCCAGTGGCCGTGTTTGAAACGGTGGTCACCGAAGGCTGGTTTCTGCAATGCCTCAAACAAGCGAACCGCTTGATCTTGAGCAATCCGTTTCATCAAGAGAACATCGCGTGGTGGCTCGGGCGGGTGTTCCTGGCGATCTTGATCTTGGGCGCTTCGTGGTTGTTCATCACCGATCCACACTCGCGACTCATTGTGGGAGGCGCTGCCATCATCGGCGCGATGATCGGCGTGGCCGTTGGCATCATTCGATGGCGGCGACACTTCATGACGATGGCGCAGTTCCGGCGACTTCCCATTTTCAATACCACGGTGAAAGTGACTCTCTATCGCGAAGGGCTGGCAATGGAAGGGATCATTACCACGATGACCAAAAGGTGGCGCGGGTTCCTGATGGCGGGCCGCTTTCCCGACGGAATCTCACTCATCGACGACAAGAACCAACGGCACTGGCTCCCTTTCGCCGACCTGGTCCAAGGAAATGCGGCCGACGCGGAACAGCTTGTCGGGCAGAGCGTTGCGGGCTTCCAAGTGATCAACAAGATTTAGCGACTACAAGCTGTTCGTCTCGAATACTCTGGATGGGAGCCAAAAGGTAACGACGGCTCCAGCGAATAAGCTTTATGACCGCATCGCTGCCGGAAACCCCATCGCCATCGTCACTGCCTTCTGCCCCTCCGAAGAAACCGGCAGGCTGGGTGGAGAATGTCGACGGCAAGCCGCGCATTCGCTGGGGACTTATTGCCCCGGTGCTGATGATCGTTGCGGCGCAAATCTCGGTGACGGGGATCTTCGGCCCCACGTGGCACTCGCCGGCTGGGAGACGCGTTCCTTTTCTTCAGTTGTTCTTTGCCTACGAGTTGATCGCTATCGCGGGGATCGCGATCGTCTATGTGGAACTGCAGCGGCAGAGAATTCTGAGCGGCAAGTCGAAGTGGCAGATCGGCTTGGGGGCCACGATGTGGCTTACGGCCCTGGCCGCGGTTCTCTTCGCTCTCTTCGGGCACGAGTACCGCGAGTACCACCGCGACCAGGAGAAGTTCCGCGCGAATCAAAAGAAGATCGCCGCCATGATCGAGATCATCACGGGCGATTCGTCCGGCGCCGCGATGACTGTGATCGATACGAACCTCAATGCCAGCAAACTAGCTTGCTACGTTCAACGAGCCACCTTCGGCAACGAAGACTTGGCCAAGCTGATCGACGTCGCCAGTGACGAAGGACGGATCGCTTGCCCCATTAAATCGTTATGGCTCAGCATGTCGAACGTGGACGAGGCAGCCTTGCGGGAATCGCTGGCAAAAGTGCCCGCGCTCACGGACCTCGCGTACTTCCGCTATCCCATTGTGGAAGGTCGTGTCGAAGACGCGACTGTTGACGCGATCATCAAGCACTGCCCGAACCTGCAAAACCTTAGCTGGAACTTCCAGGAGTTCACGCCCGAACAAATCGCTCGGCTTCGCGCTCAGTTTCCGGAAATGAAGGTCAACGGCAAATCATGGGCACGGTTCGAGATGGAACGGAGTGAGGCAACGAAGTAGGCCGGACGATCCTGTCCGTCCAGAGTTGAGCAAGCACTTCACAACACTTTGGCATGGATTAATCGACTGACGATTGCTGATTCTTGATTTGCGAATTAGAGACCTTCGCTTCTTGCATCTTTACAGCTTGCTAGCTCAACCGCGCCGGACATGATTGGTCCGTGTCATGTTCTTGAGTTCATGGGGTTTCCTGGCTAGAGCTAGCTCAACCGCGCACAGACAGGATTGTCTGTGCCACTTTTTTTGCATTCTCCCTCCTCTCCGTACCCTCCGGGTCTCCGTGGTGAATTCCCGCCCTTTTCCCGTCGCGGCAAGCCGTATCCCACTTTCGGGCAACGGACCGGCGAGATACCGTGGTAGGTTTGCCGACTAGCCAATGGTCCCGTCTGGGGGAGCAGCGGCGGCGAAGTGACTTGGGAAGTGCCTGATGGCTAAAGCCTCGAAAGCCAGTGCGAAAGATCGTCCCGCCGACACGCCTGCGACGACGCCTACTTCCAGTTCGACCGAAACGGCAACCGCGACGCTGGAAGCCATTCGCATCCGCGGGGCTCGAACCCACAACCTCAAGAACATCGACGTTGATCTCCCGCGCGACCAGCTGGTTGTTATCACCGGCGTGAGCGGCTCGGGTAAAAGCAGCCTCGCGTTCGATACGCTTTTTGCGGAAGGGCAGCGCCAGTATTTGGAGAGCTTGTCGGTTTACGCCAGGCAGTTTCTCGACCAGATGGAGCGGCCCGACGTCGACGCGGTCGACGGGTTGGAGCCGACCATTTGCATCGACCAGCGCCCCGGCAATCAAAACCCGCGCAGTACGGTCGCGACGACCACCGAGATTTACGACTACCTGCGGCTCCTGATGGCCCGCTTGGGAATTGTCGCTTGCCCGCAGTGTGGGACGCTGATCGAGCAGCAGTCGCCCGAGCAGATGCTCGACCAGCTAACGGCGTTGCCTGAGGGCTCGAAGCTGATGGTGCTGGCCCCGCTGGTTCGCGGCCGCAAGGGACAACACGCCGAAGCCTACGCGACGATTCGCAAGCTCGGCTTCGTTCGCGCGCGGATCGATGGGCAAGTGTTCGACCTGGAACATCTGCCCGAACTCGACGCCAAGAAGCCCCACTCGATCGACGCCGTTGTCGACCGCGTGGTCATTCGCGAAGGCATCCGTTCGCGGCTTTCGGAATCGGTTCGCCTTGCCTTGAAGCATGGCGACGGCGTGATGATCGCGCAGTACATCGAACCCGATATGGAAACACAGCTTCGCGCGTTGCCCGACGGAGACCCCAGCCAGTTCTGGCGGGAGCGGTTGTTCAGTTCGCAATACGCGTGTCCCGATTGCAAGGTGAATCTGGAGGAACTCGAGCCCCGCACATTCAGCTTCAACAGCCCTTATGGAGCGTGCCCGCAGTGCGACGGCATTGGCTGGAAGGTCGAGTTCGATCCCGATTGGATCATTCCTGATGCGTCGGTCTCGGTGAACGACGGCGCCATCGTGCCGCTCAAAGTTCTGAAGAACGGTTCGGCGAAAGATATCCGGCAAGCGATTGACGACTTTATCGCGGCGGCCAAACTCGATCCGGCGGCGCCGATTGCCTCGTGGAAGCTCGGCGCTCTGGAAAAACTCTTTCGCGGCGACGGCAAAAAGTTCTTGGGGTTGATTCCGCTCTTAGAGAAGGAATACTCGATCGCGGTGGACGACGATCGCCGCGCGGCGCTCGAAAGTTATCGCGGGCGAGTGGTTTGCTCAAGTTGCAAAGGATCGCGGCTACGGCCGGAGGCGATGGGCGTTCGCTTCGCCGGCAAAACCATTCACGACATCGTGAGGCTCTCTGTAGGCGAGGCGAGAAAGTTCTTCACAGGGCTCACGTTCAACGAAACGGACAAGCTGGTCGGCGAGCCGCTGGTTACGGAGATTGCCCGGCGGCTGGAGTTTTTGGAGAAGGTGGGAGTCGACTATCTGGCGCTCGATCGCTCGGCCGATACGCTCTCGGGCGGCGAATTGCAGCGGGTTCGGCTGGCGACGGGGATTGGCTCCGGACTGGTCGGCGTTTGTTACGTGCTGGACGAGCCGTCGATCGGTTTGCACCCCCGCGACAATCAGCGGCTGATCGACGCCATGCGCGGTTTGCAGCAGCAAGGGAACACCGTCGTCGTCGTCGAACACGACGAAGCTCTGATGCGGCAGGCCGATTGGATCATCGACATTGGCCCTGGCGCTGGCGCGGAAGGGGGGCGCGTGGTGGCCGTCGGGACGCCGAGCGAAGTGGCGGCCAATGCAGATTCGCTGACGGGCCATTACCTGGCTGGACAATCGCAAATCGAACTTCCGGCGCAGCGTCGGCGGGTGGCGAAGACTCGCTCGATCACGCTCGAAGGAGCCACGGCCAATAACCTCAAAAGCGTTTCGGCCATGTTTCCGCTCGGAGTCCTTTGCTGTGTGACGGGCGTGAGCGGCTCGGGCAAGAGCAGCTTGATTAACGAGACGTTGGCCCCGGCGCTGCAACGTCGTTTGGGACAAGGCGGGCCGAAGCCGGCGCCGCATTCGAGTTTGCGGGGCGCTTCGCAGGTCGACAAGGTCGTCGTGATCGACCAGTCGCCACTGGGCCGATCGTCGCGGAGCAATGCCGCGACGTTCATGGGCCTGTTCGACGAGGTTCGCAAGGTTTTTGCCGGCGCGCGCGAGGCCAAGGCCCGCGGCTACAAGGCGAATCGCTTCAGCTTCAACGTCGCCGGCGGGCGCTGCGAGGCCTGTCAGGGGCAAGGCGTGAAGCGGATTGAGATGAACTTCTTGCCTGACCTGACGGTGCCGTGCGACGAGTGCGGCGGGAAGCGGTTCAATCCCGCGACGCTGGCTGTGAAGTACAAAGGGCTCTCGATCGCCGACGTGCTCAACCAGAATGTCGACACGGCGCTCGGCTTCTTCGAAAACTTCCCGCAGATCCATCGGCTGCTGCAAAGCCTGCACGAAGTCGGCTTGGGGTATTTGCCGTTGGGCCAACCTGCGACGGCCCTGTCCGATGGCGAGGCCCAGCGAATCAAGCTGGCCGAGCAATTGGCGAGGGTCGATACCGGCAACACGCTCTATCTGCTCGATGAACCAACGACGGGGCTTCACTTCGAAGACGTTCGACGCTTGCTCGCCGTACTGCAAAAACTGGTCGATCGTGGCAACACGGTGCTGGTGATTGAACACCATATCGACGTCATCAAGTCGGCTGACTGGCTGATTGACTTGGGCCCCGACGGCGGCTCGCGCGGCGGCGAGATTGTTGCTACCGGCACGCCTGAGGAAATCGCCGCCATGGCTGGAAATCACACGGGCGAGGCGCTGGTACCTGTTTTGGCGAAGACGCAGTAGTGGCCTGGCGTCACGGCGAATGTTGGAGTTAGGCCGCGCCGTGCCTTACACTCATGGTTGTCCGTAATTAACGGAGGATGCCATGCCTGTCGCATCTCGAACGCCCGAAGGAGAGCCGAGCCGCTGTCCGATCTGCGGGCACGCCTGCACGGTGGAATTCTCTTCGTTCCCGACCAGGGACGCGACGTGCCCGTGCTGCGGCAGCTTGATCATGGCCTCAACGCCATCGTTTGAGTGGCAAGGCACCGTCACGCATGCCCATACGAACCGCTTGCACGCGGTCAAAGGCAAAGCGACATACACCACCTTTGAGGAGCCACTTGTAGGCGGCGACTTCATGTGGCTCGTCCTGGGCGCGATATCAGTGATGCTTGTGGCCTGGAACGACGGCTTGGTACCAACCACGGGCTGGTGGCTGATGGGCGTGTTTGTCTTTGGTCAGTTCGTTTTTCCGTGGCTGGAAAATCGAGCGCGATACGGTTTTCTTCGAACGGAGAACCTTTACCTCGGCGCGATGATGGGATGGGCCATCGTCGCCGGTCCTATGACTGCAGCCGTGATGGGACCTCTTCTTCCCTATACATTGGGCCTGGACTTCCCGTCGTACGTCGGCGGTCTTCTCGCCATACTGTTCATCCCTCCCTTCGCCGCCATACAGGGAGTGGTCATCGTGGGAATCGTCGACCTGGTTGTTTGGTTGTGGTCGGGCAAAAGTCTCCACAGTCGCGTTTGATCCACGCGACTATTTGATGCCGCGCCAAATCTCTTTGCGGATTGCCCAGCGCTGGCAATCACGCGGCTGAGGTCGTTCAATTGGCCCAAGAGTAATGCGCTACGTCGCGGTAAAGCATATATTGTGAGAATGATTCGTCTTTGCGCCTTTGCACACTGTTGTATTGCTTTAAGAGGATGCTAGTCGACGATGGCTGGAAACTATTTGGAACAACTCGTTTCAGAATGGTACGAGTACCGTGGATACTTTGTCCGTCGAAATGTTCTTGTTGGCAAGCGGGAAAACGGCGGACATGACTGTGAATTGGACGTCGTTGCCTTCAGGCCTGAGACGAAGCACTTAGTTCACATCGAGCCATCGATGGATGCCCACACTTGGGAAGTCCGTGAAGCACGATTCACCAAGAAATTCGACGCGGGTAAGAAGCATATCCCATCGCTATTCAAGGGCGTCGTGATTCCCGACGACATTGAACAAATTGCCTTGCTTGCATTTGCAAGCAAGAAGTCGCGAGAGACGATCGGCGGTGGACGAATCATGTTGATTCCAGAACTCCTCGCTGAAGTATTCTTACGCATTCGCACGACATCGTTATCGTCATCCGCAATACCGGAGCAGTTCGCGCTACTACGGACACTGCAACTGGTGTCCGACAATCGCAACTACCTGTCGACCGTTCTGAGCGAGTAGATTTGCTGAACACAGCAACCAGTCAAGAGGATGTGGACCTTGGTCGCCAAATCTGCTTGCGGATCGCCCAGCGTTCGTGGTCGCGCCAGCGGCCGCCGATTTTGAGGTAGTTCGGCGAGAATCCTTCCAGGAGAAAGCCGCAGCGTTTGACCAGTGCAATCGACGGCGTGTTGTCTGGCTGGATGTTCGCTTCGATGCGATGGAGTCGCAGCGTGCGAAAGGCATACCTCAATAGCAAGTGCAGCCCTTCGGTCATGTAACCTTGGCCGGCAAACTCGGCCATCGCGAAGTAGCTTAGATACGCACTGCAGAAGGG
The DNA here is from genome assembly GCA_964636985.1 of uncultured Pirellulaceae bacterium. GTDB lineage: Bacteria > Planctomycetota > Planctomycetia > Pirellulales > Pirellulaceae > CAZWSX01. Next base: position 44,606 of record CAZWSX010000042.1, read on the forward strand.
CCCCAGGACGATCTCGCTCAATTGAAAAACGCCGATAATGCTGTCGCATTCAGTACGGCAGGCCAAGGCCGCGAAATGCGTCGTCCGGCGCGAGCGCTCCAGCCAATCTTGATAATCGGCTTCGGTTCGCGGCGGGCTCACCCACGGCTTATGAAGCCGGCGACTTGCCTTCACGGCCTTGAGAAACGCAAGACCATCATCCTCGTGTGGGCGACACAAATAGACGCGCTCAGCCGCGCCCAATTCCCCTTCGGTCTTTCGCTTCTTGGGCAAGGGCGTCCTCGTGGTTGCTTGCTCTTGGCTAGTTGTGCTTGCTAGTTTCTTTTGACTTTGGCGGCCGGCAGCAATTCGTAGATTGGTTCTTCCACGCAGCCCGCTGGCATATCGATCCGCAGCAACCGGGAAAGCGTGGGGGCGATCTGCGCGGGGGCGACGATTCGTTCGTGCCAGCCGCGGCCGAAGACGGTGGTCTTGGCGCCTTCGCCCATCGGGAGGAACGCCAATGGAACGTGAGCGTCGTATACCCACGGACTGCCGTGCGTCGTGCCGGCCGATCCGCTTGGAATGGAGTAGGGTCCGAGTGTAAACAGGACGTCGCCACTACGAATTGGATGGAACGAGAGCCCAATCTGTCGCTGGATGGGAGTTACCAATTGCCCGCCGAGGATCTGATCTCGCGTCACGGCGGCTGATATTTCGGGCTTGCTGGTCAGTACGCGCTGTGCGGCGCGCTGAACGGTGCCAAAGTTATCACCTGCCAACAGCGGGTGATCGATCGTGAACAGGACTTCGTTGTCCGTGACGTTGAGCACCAAGGGGGCGGCATCGTCGGGAGCTTTGATGGCCGCGCGAGCGGCGGCTTCGATCTCGGCTTTCAGTGCGTCGAGCTTCAGCGGTCCCCGCGCGCCGAACAGTTTTCGCTTGGCGGCGATTTCAGGGACGGGAGCCACACCGTGATCGGCCGAGATCACCATCAGCCACGAACGGCCGTTCACCATTTCGGTAATGTCGTCGGCGAATTTGCCGAGCAGCATATCCGTCCGATAGGTCATGTCCTCGGCTTCCAGGCTCTGCGGACCGAAAGAGTGCCCCACATAGTCGTTCGACGAAAAGTTGATGCACAACAAATCGGGATGATCGTCGAGGCCGAGTTCCTCTTCTTTAATCAACTGCGAGGCAGCCGCGACAACCGATTCGTTCCCAAACGGCGAACATGCCAGATGCTTGATGAAGCGCTCATCGCTTGCCGCCGGCATCACGTGCGGAAATCCGGGCGTCATCTCGGCGTAGGGACGCTCGAACTCATTGTTCTCGACAGGGCCATGGTTGTAGCGTGCGGCAGGCAAACTCGGCTTCCACGTCTGGCCCGCGTAGGCTTGGAGATAGTGCCCTTCGTTCAACACGCGTAAGTAACCAGGCAAATCATTGCGATAAAAATCGCTGGTGACCCAGTTTCCCTTGTCGCTCATCCAAAAGGCGGCGTCGGCCAGACGGCCGCACATCAAGATTGACGCGCGGTCTTTGATGGCCAGGCCGAAGACTTTCGATTTGCCTTCGCTTTCGAGCTTCAGCCGATCGCCGACGGTGTCGGTCAGAAGGCGGCGCGG
>CAZWSX010000043.1:0-43811 GCA_964636985.1 uncultured Pirellulaceae bacterium
GCAACTAGCCGCTTGAAAATCCTCGCGCGCCGCGAAGAATCGGACGGTTAGTGGTTTAGAGAGTGAGAGGGTGTCAACTCTAGTTTTCAACTCTGCCTGCTTGAGCGGCTGAGCTTTGCCCGGACAGGAATGTCCGAAGGGTGGCACTGGCGTCCCTCAGACGCCAGTGCGCGTTGTAAGTTCACACTGGCGTCTTGTGGACGTCAGTGCCACCAGTGCCACCCGACGCTTAGAAGAGCGGTCTAACTGCTTGCGTTCATTGCTCTCTGGGCTAGAGCGAGTCCACCGCGCACAGACAGGATTGTCTGTGCCACTTTCTATTGGCCGTCTTCCTCTTGCTCCGCGCTGCTGGCTTCGGCGGCTTGCTCTTCGGCTAGTTGGCGGGCTGCTTCGGCGGCTTCGGCTTCTTCTTCGGCTCGGCGGGCGGCTTCTTCTGCGGCGACTCGCTTTTGTTCAGAGTCGGCTCGCAGTTGTTCCATTCGCTGCTCGTACCTGGTGGCGATTTCTTGCCACTTGGCTTCGATGTTGGCGGGTTCGAACGATTTGCGGATGGCTACCGTGGCGTCGCCAAGGCGGGCACGCATCAGCGATTCCATCGAATCGACCGAGAGCGCCTGCATGACGGCGGTTTTGAAGTCGGACAGAACAGTACGCAATCGTGCCGCGTGTTCGTTGTTGCGGAGGGCCTCAACTGCGGGCTGCTCGGTCGCGGCTTGCGAAAGGGCTTCTTCCCACGCTGCGCCAAGATCGTTTTCGTTCAAGGTCGCTTCTGCGCCTTCACGAGTTCGATTCACTGCTTCCATGGCTTCGCCGATGAAGTCACGCTCGAAAATGCTGATGAGATGTTCTTCCGAGCGGCGGGCGATTTCGAGGATGTCGCCGATCTGGTTGGCTTGCTGGAAGCGGTCGTCGTTCCATTGCTCGGCGGCATCTTCGGGAAAGGCCTCGCGCACTCGCGAGATCGCTTGGACAACGGCCTCGTCGAGTTCGTTTTGCCAATCTCCTTCGCGGAGACGCTCGGCTGTTTGGTTCTTCATTTCGTCGAGCGATTCTTCCACGCCGCGCCAGCCAGCCGCGTTCGCGAGCAACTCGTCGAATCGACCGGCGATGTTGTTTCGCTGAAGGACACGAGCGGTGTCGCTATTCTTACGGGCGTCGCGGAAGATTTCTCGGGCCTTCGTGCGGGCTTCCTTCATGGCCGTCTGAATGGCTACCGAGGCGCGGAGTTCATCGAGCGTGGAAGTCAACGTGTCGCCTGCCGATTCAGCCGCGGTGGCAACTTCGCCGGCGACGCTGGCTCCTTCGAGCGTCTTGAGCATTTGCTCGCGGGTGTCGGTGACGAGCGTTTTGAGTTGCTCGACATCGAGCGTCGTTCGGTTGTCGTCGTGATGCTCTTCGTGGCGGACCATGTCGCGGGCTTGTTCGATGGCAGCATCGAGCAGCGATTGCGCTTCGTCGGTTTTGCCTTCGGCGATCAGTTGCTTGAGGCGTTCGAGCCGGCCGAGCAAGCTGTCGTCGGTTTCGCCGTCATGGGAGTCTTGCTCCATGGCGGGATCGTCGGAGTCGTCTTCTGCGGACTCATCGGCATCGTCATTGGATTCGGCGGCTTCTTCTTCGGCCGCTTCTGAATCGTCGTCGTCGGATTCGTCGCCATCGGGGCGGACGTCTTCTTCATCTGCCCAAGCGACGTGGGTGGGACTTGCGACTGATCCGGCAAATCCAAACCCCAGCAGGGCGGCGATCAAGATCGCCATCGGGCTTTGGCCGGTTCGTTTTAGAAAGAAGACGGGTTTCAATAGAGCGGGCTGCAATAGATAAGACATCCTCGATCTCCCACCTCGGATTAGGCTGAAAAGATTGGTCACTGAAACATTGGTCGCTGAAATATTGGTCACCGTGGGAAGAGCCGCTATTCTGAAGGATAGCGGCCAGCGAATCCAAAAATCGATTTTGGATGCCTTTTCGCTGGTGGCCGACCTTATCCAGGATACGTTGTGGAACTCGACGACGAGCTGTGCCTTTGCTTTCACGTCACCCGGCGAAAAGTGGTGAATTTTCTGCGGGTGGAAAAGCCAAAGCGGGCCGGCCAACTGGCCGAGTGCTTTGGCGCAGGGACGGGCTGCGGCTGGTGCCGCCCGTTTTTGCAGAAGCTGTTTGATCAGGCACAGGCAGTGAAAGCGTCGTCCGCGCCGCCGCAGGGAACGGCGGCAACTGACATTCTTCCCGGCAAGGACGATTACGCTCGCAATCGGGCCCAGTACGTCCAGGAAGGAAAGGGGAAACCTCCGGCGGGCTCGGAGCCGTAGGTTCCGGCACGACGTAATCAGAAGGGGCGTTTGCCGATCATCCGCAAGCCCAGGAGCAATAACACGGCACCGCCTGTCGCGGTAACCAATTGGGCGGGCAAGCCATTGAACGGCAAATTGACCAGGCGGACCAGGAACCCGCCTAAGATCGCGCCGATCACGCCGACGATCAAATTGCCGACCCAAGCGCGCTGTTCGCCGCCGATCAAGTGTCCCGCGAGCCACCCGGCGGCCAAGCCAATCAGCAGAAAGATCACAAGGTTGGTGATTTCGGCGCCCATGGGAAGTTCCCTTTCAATGGAAGTTGGGTTTCCAATGAGAACTATAGCAGTTGGGACGAGTGGGTCCGTGGGTCCGCAAACAGAATTCACCACGAAGCGACTGAGGACACGGAGAAGAGGGGCACAGGAGATACTGGCTGTGCGCGGTGGGCTTTGATTGACGAGGGGATACTGAGTCGCTGGCCCAACCGTGGACGGACAGGATTGTCCGTCCTACTTTTTGCATCACTTTTGGACTTTTAGATTTGGTAGTTCAGTTCGGGGAGCATGTCGTCGGGTGTGCGGACGCGAAGGCGGGGCTTTTCGACGGTGAGCGTAGTTTGCGGGGCGACGGTTTGCGTCACCCAAACGCTGGAGCCGATGACTGAGCCGTGGCCAACGACCGTTCGGCCGCCGAGGATCGTGGCGTTGGCGTAAATCACGACGCGGTCTTCGATCGTGGGATGGCGCTTGTGTCCGCGGACAAGGTTGCCGTCTCCGTCGGTTTGGAAGCTGAGCGCCCCGAGCGTGACACCTTGGTAGATCTTCACGCGTTCGCCGATCTCACACGTCTCGCCAATAACGACGCCCGTGCCGTGATCGATGAAAAAGTATTTTCCGATTTTCGCGCCGGGATGGATATCGATCCCGGTCAGGCGATGGGACCACTCGCTCATCATGCGCGGGATGAACGGGACGCCCAGCGTGAGGAGCTCGTGCGCCATCCGGTGGACGGTGATGGCTTCCAACCCGGGATAGCAAAAGATGACTTCGTCTTTGCTCTTGCAGGCGGGGTCGCCGTCGAAGGCAGCTTGCACGTCGGTAGCAAGTAGGCGGCGGATGTCGGGGAGCATTTCCAAAAAGGAGATCGCCATCGCCTGGCCTTTGGCGTCGTAGTCGGTCTCCTCGCAGACGTCGGTTTTTTTGTGGACGACGCGATCCTCGTGCCGCAATGCGCGGGCAATTTGCCGCGTGAGCTTGTCGTGCAAGCCGTCGATCAAGTCGCCGACGTGATAGAGGACGTTGCCGGCGTGAAGCCCTTCGCGACGACGATAACCGGGGAAGAGAACTTCCCTAAGGTCCTCGATCGACGAGACAACTTCTTCTTGGTTCGGCAGCGGACAATGCCCTAGATGGCTGATCCCGGGCAATTCGTCGTAGGTGGCCACCAAGCGGTTGGTGAGCTTGGGCAACTGTTCCTTGAGCGTCAGATCGGAAGCCATGGCACAGGTAGCTTTTTGGGCAAAACTTGGAGCAGCATTCCTCGGCACGAGACGCATTTCCGGCGAAGCAGACTAGGTGAATTGCACAGGCTTTGATGCCCGGCCATCCTAGACGTCACTCAGAAACGACTCAACCTACTGGGCAGTAGGTTCGGCCCTCGACCTTATCGAAATTGAGGGAAATTCCGCCCCCTGGGCGCCGTTTGACAGGCAAAGGGAGGGGCCGCTAGCGGAGACCGTGGGCCGCTTGGAGCCCCCACCCCCTCCAAATGGGTGAGCGATCGGCGTGATGGTTGTTACTTCAACCGCGTGCGAATGACGAGCGCGATCACTTCGGCGAACGAATTGGCTTTCAGCTTTTCGAGAATCTTGGCTCGCCGGCGGTCGAGCGTTCGAGAACTGATAGCCAGTTTTTGGACGGCCGCTTTGTTCGAATGCCCTTCGATCAGACAATCGAGTACTTCCCGCTCTTCGTCCGTTAACGTGGCCACGAGAGCCATGTCGTCGGCGAGACCATGCCGCTTTTGCCTGCATGCACGCGTGTGCTCGGCCGCTTTGATGGTGGCGGTGACGAGGTCGTCCTTGGTGAAGGGTTTTTCCAAAAGCGTGAACGTGCCTTGCTCCATCAATTGGACCGCAGTGGTCACATTGGCGTGCCCCGTTAATACGACGAACGAGAGGCAAGGATCGAGCTTTGCAAGTTGAGCCTGAAGCTCGCGCCCATCCATCTCGGGCATTTCCAGGTCGGCTAAAACGACGTCTGTTGCTCCGGCGACAAACTGTTCGAGGAGAGGCTTAGGCGAGGTGAAACACTCGACTTGAAAACTCTCCATCGCCAAGCAAGTGTGCACGTAGTCAACCACGTGCGGAACGTCGTCGACAATCATCACCCGGTAGGAACTCATGGCAGGCAGGCAGGGAGGGAGGGAGGGAGGGAGGGAGGGAGGGCCGCGAAAGAAATCTAATAGTTTTTATGACAATGAAAAAAACAACATTACGCCGTTTCGTTATGAGGATGCACCAACTCAAGGTCAATGGGATCATCATTCGACGATCCCCCCTAGTAAGATGAGTCCGAATAGCAATCGGCGGCATTGGTGTTGGCTGTTACGCGACCACACCCTTGTCAGAAAAGCGGCTAAGGGCCGATTGCGTCGCGTTGCTGATCCAATTGCAGGTGGTGCCGGCGAGTTTGGCGCCCATCCGCCAACCTTTGAATGCGGTTAATTCAGGACCTGAATGTCCACATTTGTAAAACGTAAACGCCGGCAGTGGCGAACTATCGTCACCTAGTGCGGATCGCGTCTTGCGGTGATCCGTGCTTGGACCTCTAGGATCTCGTTTCGCATGGCCCCAATCTGCTCGAAGAGATTTTTTAATTCAGATTTGGTCTTCGCCAGTGCTGCTGTTAGCTCGGCTGCCAGCGCGGCCGCCTTCTCTTTTTCTTTCTCAATCTTGGTCAAGTCGGCAGTCAGCTTTCCCTTTTGGGCCTCTAGGCTCGCGAGGGAGTGTTCGTCGTCTGGTACGGTGTCACTACATTTGTCTTGCGCGGCGGGCGAATCGCTTGCGGCGGGCGATGCATGATCCACCACCGGAAAATAGATTTCGAAGGTGGCACCCTGTTGCGGGGCCCCTTGCTGCGCGACACTTGTGACGCGGATCGTCCCGTGACATGACCGAACAATCTGGTCGACCATGGCGAGTCCGATGCCGGTCCCTTCGCCCATCGGCTTGGTGGTGAAGAAGGGATCGAAAATCTTGGGCAGTACATCGGCGGGGATTCCCGAACCGGTATCGGCGACCACTAATTTGGCATGCTGGCCGGGGTGAAGAGGATACAAATCGGCGGGCATCGGCTCGGCGAGTTGGACAATCTCGCCCGCAATCGTCAACTGCCCGCCCTGGGGCATCGCATGATTTGCGTTCGTCACCAGATTGAGCAGCACCTGCAATAGCTGGTCCATATCGAGCCGCACGTGCGCGTCGGAGTTCGCGATTTGCACCGCAACCAGGACGTTGTTGGGGCACGACAGCCGCACGAGCGATACCAGCTCGCGGACCGAATCGCAAAACGGAATGGAGCCATCTTGGGTGGGCGCGGGCCGGCCAAACACAAGAATTCGACGAATCAAATCGCGTGCTTGCTGCGAAATCTGAACGATCTGGGCGCAGTGTTGTTTGGCCTCAGCGGAATCGTGAGCGTGGTTGGCTAGTTCCGCGAATCCCATGATCCCGGTCAACAGGTTGTTGAAGTCGTGTGCGACACCGCTGGCGAGCGTCCCGAGCGATTCCAGGCGCTGCACGTGGTTTACCTTCTCGCGCAATTGGCGTTCGTGTTGCTCGGCACGCCGCTGCGCCGTGACGTCGCGAACGCCCATCAGGATATGCCGCGTATCGCCGTTGGAATCCAAGGCGGGCATGAACGAGAACTCGGCGGTATGGGTCCCGGCAGGAAAATCGAACGTCCGCTCGACGGTATGCGCGGTTCGCTCTGACCGGACCTGGTCGCGCATGGCATTGAGCCAGAGGACGGACTTGTTGTCGAGCCCGAACAAATCGGCTTCGACATAGGACGCTTCGCGCCCTAACAAATAGTCGGCGGACAAATGGAGTCCGACTTCCCGCAGTTTCATAAGGCCCGCACGGTTGACTTCCCTATATTGCCAACGATCGCTTTCATCGAGCGAGAGAAAGACCAGGATGTCGGACACGCTATTGAAGATGAGTTCCAGGCGCTCGCGGCTTTTGGCCAGAGCTTTTTCGGCTGCTTCCTGCTGTTGACGACGGCTGGCTTCTCGAAGCGCGCGATGAATCGCCGGAACCAGGCGGACCAGATTCTGCTTCAACAGATAGTCGTCGGCGCCGGCGTGGATTGATTGGACGGCAATTTCCTCGCCGACGGTCCCCGACAAGAGGATGAAGGGCATGGAACTTGGGCGGGCCCTGAGGATGGAGAGAGCTTCCATCCCGTCGAACGACGGAAGAACGTAGTCGGAAAGGACGATGTCGAATTGGCCCCGGTTCAAGGCCGCGTTATAAGCGTCGCGTGTTTGGACGCGTTCGATGTCGACGTTCAACCCACCACGACGCAGGGCGCGCGTGATCAGAAAAACATCGTCTTCGTTGTCTTCAACCAACAGAACTCGGAGAGTCGTGGTCATTGGGTCGGGCGGAGATTGGGTGGAGCTTCGTTGAGTAACAGCCAGTAGATTCCTAGCGTTGCGACGGCATCGACAAACTTGTCGAAATCAACCGGCTTACGGATATAGCTGCAGGCCCCCAATTCGTAGCTGCTGTGGATATCTGGCCCCTCGTTGGAAGAAGTCAGAATGATCGTGCGGATCAATTTCAGTTTTGAGTCTTGCCTGATCCTGCGGAGGACCTCGAGCCCGTCGACGCGGGGGAGTTTCAGGTCGAGCAGAATAATCGCGGGAAGCTGCGAAGTATCACGTCCTTGATGACTCCCGGTGCCGAACAAGTAGTCGAGCGCTTCGGCGCCATCGCGCGCGACGACTACTGGATTGACGATCTTCGACTTCTGGAACGCCCTCAGCGTCAGCGCTACGTCGTCATCGTTGTCTTCCACAAGCAAGATGTTAGCGTTATTCATCGCGTTGCCCCGCTCTAGTCATCTTTTAGGGTGAAGCGGAATTCGGCGCCGCTTCCAACGGAACCGGCGGCCGACACGGTGCCGCCGTGCCGCCGCACAATCCGCAGGACGGTTGCCAGACCAATGCCGTGCCCTGGGAACTCGTCCGCGTGGTGCAGTCGCTGAAACGGCTGGAACAACTTGTGGCTGTACGCGGGATCAAATCCGGCCCCATTATCGCGGACAAAGTACGTTGGCGTGCCGTCGACATCCTGACATCCTACTGCAATTTGCGGCGAGCCTGTCTTAGAAGTGTACTTCCACGCATTACCAATGAGATTCACCAGTAGTATGTGGATAAGGTTTTTATCGCCCTCCGCGGTAAGGCCAGGTTCGATCGTCACCTCCACCGATCGACGCGGATCCTGTTGACGGAGATCGTCGACAACATCTTGCGCCAGATCCGTGAGATCGACTCGCTCGAGCTTCATTTCGGCTCGCGAGACTCTCGACAAGTTTAGCAGATCGTCGATCAGATCACCCATCCGATTCGCGGCGTGGCGGACCCGCCGCAGGTAATCGACGCCCGTCGTATCCAGTTTGTGCTGATAGTCCTCTTCGATCGCCCTGCTGAATCCGTCGATGGTGCGGAGGGGGGCGCGTAAATCGTGCGAAACCGAGTAGCAAAACGCCTCTAACTCTTTGTTCGAGGCTGCGAGATCCGTGGTGCGTTCGGCGACCCTCGCTTCCAGCGTCGCGTTCAATTCCCGGAGTTCTTTCTGCGCCTGCTTTTGGGGCGTGATGTCGACGACGGCGGAAAGAAGCAAGGGCTGGCCGTCGATTTCGATCCCTTCAATCGACGCGCTGGTGGCCAGGAGCGAGCCATCAGCCCGTGGACGAGTCATTTCGAAGTTTCGCACTCGCCCATCACGTTTGAATGTCTCCAGGAGTTTGGCTCGATGCTGCGGCGTCTCGTAAAATCCGGGCAGTTCCAGGGCCTTATGCCCGACGATGCGATCCCGTTCCATGCCGAACAGCTGGGCAAAGGTCTCGTTCACGTCGAGCATGACGCCATCGAGACTGGAGAGGGAAATCGCGACCGGAGAGACACGGAAGAGAGTTGAAAACTTTCGCTCCGAGGCGGCGAGCGACTGTTCCATCCACCGTTTTTCGGTAATGTCGGTGCCGATGCTGAGGATTTCGCGGACGCCTCCCGCGTTGTCGCGGACGATCCGGTTGGTCCACGAGATCCAAACCCGCTGCCCGTCGCGGCGGAGGTTCTCGTTCACGTTTTGTTCGAAGCTTTTGGGATCGGCGAGGATGTTCTCCATCAGGTTTTGAAGATTTCGTCCGGTCGATTCCGTTTCGGGAACGATCGTTCCGATGACGTGGCGCCCGAGGATCTCTCTTCGCGTGTAGCCGAAAAATTGGAGGCCAAAATCATTCATGAGCGTGATGACGCCGTCGCGATCCCACCGCAGAATAATGCTATTGGCCAATTGAACCAGTTCGCGATACTCGCGTTCGCTTTCGGCCAGCTTTTTCTCCGCGAGCTTGCGGCGGGAGATATCGACGCCGACTCCCACCAGGCAGGTCTTCCCGTCGAAGACGATCTTGCGGCCTGTGAAGTAGTAGGGAGTCTTGTGGCCGTTTTTGGAAACGAACAAGGCTTCCACGGACGACTCGCCCGTTTCGAACACTTCCTTGATGCGTTCACCTAGCAGCGATTTTTCGCTCTCCGAGAAGAAGTCGAGAGGCCCCATGGCGGCGATCTCCCGGGACGAGTAGCCCGACACTCTCTCGAAGTTTTTGTTCCATCGCAGAAAGCGCCCTTCGCCGTCGTAGAAGTAGAGAATGCCGGGCATGCTCTCGATCATCGTATCGTTGAACTGCCGCTCGTTGCGGGCGCGCATTTTTTCCGTGGCGCGGAGCACCATCAGCCATCCCGTCATGGCCAGCGAGATGGCGAGGCCCAGGCTCAAAATAAAGAGTGCCGGAGTTGCATCCGGCCATACCAGAATCTCGGAGAACATGGTCAAAGATGGGGTCACGTCGATTCACCCTCTATCGGTCCCGAAGAGACGTCAATAGACGTTGTAAATCCAGCCCCGCGTCCCGTCGAGCGAATTCGACGGGAGAATCCGATCGGGGGAATCCGATCAGGGGAATTGTGCGAGACGCCTCTGTTGGGCTTATTTTGAGGGCTCGGGCCAGATCGACTTGAGCCGGTAGACCTCGAGCGACCGCGTTTTAGCGGCCGTCGAGATGTTGGTCGACACGCTTTGTTCGTCCGCGCCCGGAATGAACGGCATCGGAACGTAGGTGAGCCCATCCGAGGCGAAGACTTCGATGATCGTGCGATCGACGTAGGCAATGATTTTCTGCTTGCCGTCGACCAGCGGCGCGGGGGCTTTGTGTCCGTTGACGACGATCTCTTGCGACTTGGGGTCGTAAACAAGGGTTGCACCGCGGAGTTTGAACTCGACATGGTTCCCATCGCGCGGTTCGAATTCGGCGCGAAGCTCGATCAGGTCACCTTTGAACTGATTGAGCGAGTCGGCTTGATTTGCCCCGTCGCGCAGGCTGGCCAGTTCTTTTACGGGCGTTCGGGCTAGCCGAATGCCTTGGGGAGTTGTCCGCAGCGACAATTCGCTGGGGATCGATTGGAGTTGATTGAATGCCATGCCGGGCGAGGCCGCCTGGCACCAACCGATTTGAACGCGGCGGCCGTCGGCCAGATCGCTGTAGGTTTGCGCGGCGTAGAATCCGACGCCGCGAACATCGGGCAAGCGGCTTGTTTCGGGCGTGAATTTCTTCCCGTCGAAGGTGCCGATGGCGTACTCGCTGTTGGCAGCGTTGAGCACCCACTTTTTGTTCTTCGCGTCGCCGTCGACAGGCAATTCGAAGAGGTCGGGGCATTCGAACAGGTACTTGTCGCCGCCGGTGCCGCCTTCGGTGATGCTCGCAAGGGTCCACTCGCGGAGGTTGGGCGACGTGAAGAAGTGGACTGTGTGCCGCTCGCCTGCGAGGGCGACATAGACCACCATCACCCATTGTTTGGACGGCTCGTGCCAGCAGACTTTGGGGTCGCGATTGCCGCCGGTGATTTCTTTGACGACGGGATTCTTCTCGTACTTGGTAAAGGTGCGACCGTCGTTGCTGTAGGCGATGCACTGGGTCGTGGGGTTGCCCGCGGCGGTGTAGATGAGGACCAACGGCGGCTTGCCCTCTTTTCCAAAGCCGCTGGTGTTCTTCCAATCGACGACGGCGCTGCCGCTGAACATCGGTCCCAGGTCGTCGGGGTAGAGGGCCTCACCATGCTCTTGCCAATGGACCAGGTCCTTGCTTGTGGCGTGGCCCCAGTGCATGTTCCCCCAACCCCAGCCATAAGGGTTGTGCTGGAAGAAGAGATGGTACTCGCCGTTGTAAAAGACGAGTCCATTGGGATCGTTGAGCCAGCCTCGCTTGGCCGAGAAGTGGAACTGCGGGCGAAGCGCCTCGCGGTAGAGCTGATCGCGGCTGAGGAAGGTATCGGACTGCTGCAACGAATCGAGGGCCTTGGAGTTTTCCGGCAGGACATCGACCGTCACGACCAATTTCTTGCCGGACCAGGCGCTTACGTCGAGGGGCGCCAACCACTCGGCTTCGCCATCGGCGAGTTCGATCTCGAACTTACGGGCGGGCTGGCCATCGACGCTCACGGTCACATTTCGCTTTTGGGCGCCGGTCTTCACGGGAAAGTGGAGCAGTTTCTTCTGGGCGACGACTTCGCGCGTGACGCCTTTGACGAGCGGAGCAGAGGGGACGACGATCGGGATGTTGCCGCGATCATCGGTCTGGACGATGTGGTCGATGTTGATGTGTCCCCAGCCGCCTTTGCGACTGTCGACGATCATCAGCGAGATATCGCGGCCCACGAATTCCTTCACGTCCCACGCGGCGGGCGCGAGGCGTTCGCTGTTGCCTGCCGTGGTATTGGGACCGGTTGCCGAACGGACAACCTTGCCGTTGACGATGAGGTTGATACACGTTTCGTTCGCATAGCCACCACCGCCGATGAGGAAGGTGATGAACTTGCGCTCGAGCTTGAACGTTGGCGAGGTGAGCGAGCCGGTGGAATCGTCGCCGCCGGTGAAGGAGTTCACCAGGCCTTTTCCTTGGAAACCCTCGACGTGCATTTGGCCGGGGAGCGTTCCAGGGGCTGGGCCTTTGCCGAAGGCTTCGCCGTTCACTTTCCAATTGCCGTAGTCGGCCCCTTCGAAGTCGGCAATCACGATCGGCTCGGCGCTTTGGGCGAAGGCGACGACGGTCAAGAACACGGAAAGAGAAGCTAGGAGAGTTCGCAACATGGCAGGTCAAATCGCATCCAGGGAGAGTTCACGACGGTCCGGCACGGTTCGTGTTATCTTAGTCGAAGTATCTTAATCGAAACACTTTTGTGCATCGCGCGCTTTCCACGAGTTTTGAACCCATGTCCGACGATGAATCGATTTCGATCGAAGAGCTGTACCAACAGCGGATCGACGCGATGTCGCCTGCGGAAAAAGTGGCGCGCTCGGCGGCGATGCTCGTGTGGACCAAAGAGTGGATCGCACGGCAAATCGTGGCCGAACAAGGGCCGGTGGAACCCGAGCGATTGAAATGGCTGGTCGCGCTTCGTCTTTACGGAAACGAACCGCAAGTGCGGGAGTGGATTGAAGAAAAGTTGAGCCAAACGAAGGACGGCTAAGAATGTTTCCCGTGGCCGTGTTCCAACAGTCTGTCCGCAAGCTCACGAGCATTCTGGATCGACACAAAATCCGATTTCATTTGACCGGAGGCGTCACGGGGACGGCCTATGGTGAACCTCGGATGACTCAAGACATTGATATTGTGATCTCGCCTGAAGATGCGAAGGCGAATCTTTCAGATTTCATCAAGAGCTTGCGGGAATCGGACTTTATGTTCGCGGAGCCCTCCCTGCAAAAGGCGATTGCAACAGCGGGAATGTTCCAGCTCCTTGATGGAATCGAGTCTTTAAAGTTCGACATCTATCCACGCGAGTTGGTCCCCGGCGAGTTGCAACGATCCGAGCGTATCGAGGTGTTTCCGGGCGAGTTGTTGCCTGTTGTTTCGCGAGTCGATGCTGCTTTGTCAAAACTTATTTGGGTGCAAAAGGGAAGTTCCAAAAGTCGTAAGGATTTTCGCGCCATCTTTCGGCGCGTTCATTCAGATCAGCAAACGGAAATAACGGAAGGAGTTGGAAAGCTGGGGCTCATCGACATCATGAACGAAGTATTAAGCGAGCGTGACGAAATAGGGCCGTAGCTGGGCTGCGTTTCCCTTCGGTTGCGGCTTCGACTATTCTTCTCGGATGGCCTTATCGCGCTCTCTTTCCACTACGAGGTTCGCATGTTCTCGGCCGATCAACTTCGCTCCGCGTTACGTTACGAAAACGGAATGAGCCGGCGGTTGGCGCTGGCCTATGTTGGCGCGCTCGCTTCGGTGCCGCTCTTGTCGCGAAGTGCCTCGGCCGCGCGGCGGATGGCGTTTTCGAGCGATCCTTTTTCGCAAGGCGTGGCGTCAGGCGATCCCGATGCTACGAGTGTCGTTTTGTGGACTCGATTAGCGCCGCAGCCGCTCGAACCCGGCGGTGGCATGCCTGCCGAAGCTGTCGAGGTGACATGGCGCGTGGCGGAAGACGACGCGATGAAGAACGTGGTTGCGCAGGGGCAGACGGTTGCCACGGTGCAGTTGGGGCACTCGGTCCATGTCGAAGTGCAGGGGCTCAAGCCGGATCGCTGGTATTGGTTCGATTTCGCATGCGGGGATGCTCGCAGTCCCATTGGCCGGACGCGCACGTTGCCGCTACCTGGCGCGAAGCCGGAGAAGCTCAAGTTCGCTTTTGCTTCGTGCCAGAGTTACGAAGATGGGCTTTATACAGCGTACGAGGCGATGGCCAAGGACGACCCGGAACTCATCTTCTTCCTGGGGGACTATATCTACGAAGGGAAAGGGCGCGACGGCCGCATCCGCAAACATCTCGGGGACGAAATCAAATCGCTCGACGACTACCGGCTTCGTTACTCGCAGTATCACACTGATCCGATGCTTCAGCGCATGCACGCACAATGCCCGTGGTTCGTGACGTTCGACGATCATGAGGTCGACAACAACTACGCCAACCACATCTCGGAAGAAAAGGATGTCGATCCGGTCGAGTTCCTCCTTCGACGGGCGAATGCCTATCAAGCCTACTACGAGATGATGCCGTTGCGTGCCGCGTCGCTGCCGGCGGGGCCGGACATGCTGCTGTACCGCAAGGCAAGCTTCGGCCGGCTGGCGGAGTTTTTCGTGCTCGACACGCGGCAGTATCGAACCGACCAGCCCAATGGCGACGGTGCCGGGCCGCTGAACGAAGCGGCGCTCGATCGCAATAACACGCTGCTCGGCAAGGCGCAGCGGGATTGGCTGTACCGCGGGATGCTCTCGTCGACGGCGACGTGGAACGTCCTCGCGCAGCAAGTGATGATGGGGATGGTGGGCTTGCCGCGAGAGGGCGACCAACTCTTGTACTCGATGGATCAGTGGGGCGGCGCCGCCTACGAGCGAGCGCAGCTGCTGACGTTCATGGAGGAGCGCCGGATCCCGAATCCCGTGGTCCTGACGGGCGATTTCCATGTGAATTGGTGTGCCGATTTGCGGGTCGACAGCCAGAAGCCGGAATCGGCCGTGGTCGGGACGGAGTTTGTCGGCACTTCGATTTCCAGCGGCGGCAACGGAGCCGATAAGCCGGGGTTCCACGATCAGGTGTGCTCGTGCAATCCGTGCGTGCGGTTCCTCAATGGGGAGCGTGGATACGTGCGTTGCACGCTGACGCCGCAAGCGTGGACGAGCGATTACGTTGTGATCGACGATATCACCAAGCCCGGCGGCAAGGCGATGACGCGGGCCACATTTGCCATTGAAGCGGGCAAGCCCGGCGTTCAAAAGGCCTAGTGCAAAAGGCCTAGTGCAAAAGGCACAGCGCAAAAGGCGCAATGAAAAGGGGAGGCGATGGTTAGCGAGGCGACTCGGGAACGAATCGATGAAGTCTATCGCCTCGAATCGCGCCGCGCGTTCGCGACGCTGGTTCGCTTGCTGCGCGATTTCGATTTGGCCGAGGAGTCGCTTCACGAAGCATTCGTGGCCGCTGTCGAACAGTGGCCGGAGGCTGGTGTTCCCGACAATCCGCGAGCCTGGCTCGTCAGTACGGCTCGCTTCAAAGCCGTTGACGTAGTTCGCCGGAGGCAGCGGTTTGATGCCGCCCGCGTGGAAATTGCGAGGCCGATTGATGACTCTTCCGAGCACGATCGGCATCACGATGACGAGAAGCTAGTCGATGACCGACTGCGGCTGATCTTCGCTTGCTGTCACCCGGCGCTGGCGCCGCCTGTGCAAGTGGCGCTGACGCTGCGAGAAGTGTGTGGATTGACGACGGAAGATATTGCCTCGGCATTTTTGGTTCCGCCGGCAACGATGGCCCAGCGGTTGGTTCGCGGCAAGGCCAAGATCCGCGATGCCGGCATTCCATTCGAAGTTCCTACGCTCGCCGATTTGCCCGAACGGCTCGATGCCGTGTTGTCGGTGGTCTATCTCGTCTTCAGCGAGGGCTACTCGGCATCGTCGGGCGACTCGGTCACGCGGGTCGAATTGTCGGCGGAAGCGATTCGTCTCGGGCGGCTGCTGTGTGAGTTACACCGCGATGGCGAGGTGTTCGGACTGCTGGCGATGATGCTGTTGCATGAATCGCGGCGAGCAGCTCGATCGACAGAAGACGGCGATTTGATTCTGCTCGAGGATCAAGATCGCGGGCTGTGGAATCGCGGCATGATTGCCGAGGGGCTGCTGTGGGCGAGTCGCGCGCTCTCGGTTGAATCGGTCGGACCGTATGCCATCCAAGCGGCGATTGCCCGAGAGCACGCGATTGCGGCCAGCAGCGCCGAAACCAATTGGAGCCGGGTCGTCTCGTGGTACGACCTTCTCAAGCAGGCGGCTCCGTCACCGATCATTGATCTGAACCGGGCCGTCGCCGTGGCGATGAGCGATGGTGCACAGGCAGGGCTGAATTTGATCGACCAATTACTCGCCGATGGCGAGCTGGCGCACTTTCACCTGGCCCATGCCGCCAGGGCCGATTTGCTGCGGAGAGTTGGCGCAACTTCTTTAGCCAAGCAGGCTTACGAGCGCGCCATGGGGCTCGCGAAGCAAGAGCCGGAACGCCGGTTTTTGCAGATGCGAATGCGGCAACTCGAAAACTGAAAAAGTTTTCGCCCCCTCTGTCGATCCGCGCTGTTTCTAAGCGACAACTACGTGTAAGGCCGAGCGTCTTACGTGCCATTGTTCATCGGCCTGGCGACTTTATCCGCGAGCATTCCATGCACGAACAACCTCACCCGCAGCACAAATGGCTCGACCGGCTGGTCGGTTCCTGGACCTTCGAAGGGGAATCGACGATGGGCCCGGATAAGCCGCCCATGAAATCGACGGGCAAAGAAACGGTTCGCGCGCTGGGCGGACTGTGGTTCCTTTGCGAGATGGAAGGGCAGATGCCCGACGGTGCCTGGTGCACGAATATGATGTCGCTGGGATACGATCCGACGCAGTCGCGTTACATCGGGACGTTTGTCGGCGCGATGATGACTCACATGTGGGTTTACACAGGCGAGCTTGATGCTGCCGGGAAGAAGCTGGTGCTGAACACGCGCGGGCCCAACTTCTCGCAGTCGGCCATGACGAACTATCAGGACATCATCGAGATTATTGACGACGACCACCGCACGCTAACGTCTCAAGTGGAAGGCGAGGACGGCAAATGGACCTGGTTCATGACGGCGCACTACACGCGCGTCAAATAACTAAAGGCTCTTCTCTGTAAAACTCTGTACTCGAACTCTCTACTCAAAATCTCTATTCCAAGGAACACTTCCATGATCGGCGATCTTTGGCTCAATCTCCCAGTTAAGGATGTCGCGAAAGCGAAAGCGTTTTTCACGGCGATTGGGTTTGCGCCCAATCCGGGCCCGGGCAATAGCGACCACTCGGCCAGCTTCGCGATTGGCACGAAGAAGGTGATCCTGATGCTGTTTGAAGAATCGGTCTTCCGACACATTGCGAGGGCCTCGATTCCGCACGCGGCGGATGCGGCCGAGGTGTTGATTTCGCTTGGCGCCGACAGCCGGCAATTTGTTGATGAAATCGCCGACAAAGCCGCCAAGGCGGGCGGCGATGTTTTTGCACAGCCGGAGGTCGTTCAAGGCTGGATGTACGGGTGCGGCTTTACCGATCTGGACGGTCACCGCTGGAACGTCCTGTTCATGGACCCCGCGCAGATGCCGAAGCATTAGGCGACATCGAGACCAAGGATTACTTAACATTTCTTGACAACATTGAATTCAACAAATCGAATTTAATAGCGCAAAGGATCAACCGATGAAAGTCATGGTCATCGTCAAGGCGTCGCCTGAATCGGAACGCGGCGACCTTCCCAGCCCCGAACTGCTGACCGAGATGGGCAAGTACAACGAGGAACTGGTGAAAGCCGGAATCATGCTCGCGGGAGAAGGGCTGCATCCGAGTTCGAAGGGCTACCGCGTTCGCTTCTCGGGCGCGAATCGCTCGGTTGTGAATGGTCCGTTTGCCGAGACGAAGGAACTCATCGCCGGGTTCTGGCTGTGGCAAGTGAAGTCGATGGAAGACGCGCTGGCTTGGGTGAAGCGGTGCCCTAATCCCATGTTGAGCGATTCGGAAATCGAAGTCCGGCAAGTTTTCGCGCCGGAGGATTTCGCGCCGGTCGATCCGACGGGCGAAATCCTGGCCGACGAAGCACGCTTGACGAAAGAGATCGAGAAATACACTCTTCCGCCGCCGCGATTCGAGCAGGGCCGCGCGATGACAGTCGGCGGGATCAATGGTTACTACACGATGGGGACGCGCTCCGATATTCCGAAGCAGTGGGAGCAATTCTCACCGCAAATCGGCAAAGTGCCGGGACAAATCGGTGCGGACTCGTATGGCGTTTGCTGGAACTTCAAATCGGACAACGCGTTCGACTACCTGTGCGGAGTGGAAGTCGACAGTGCCGACGAGCTTCCGGCTGGCTACACGACCGTGAAGGTCGAACCGCGCAAGTATGCGGTGTTCAATCACACCAAGCCGATCGGCGCGATCGGCCAAACGCTTGAGGCCATCTTCTGCAAGTGGCTTCCCAACTCCGGCCTGGAAGGAGCGCAAGCCCCTTGTTTCGAGCGCTACACCAGAGAGTTCAATCCTGCGGGTGCGCCGACGGGTTGCGAGATTTGGGTCCCGCTCAAAGGTTAGCCACGCTCGTCGGAGTGCTCTCCGCGTTGTGGCGAACGCGGCCACCACGACTTTTAGCTGTACGCACACTGGCGTCTTTTGGACGCCAGTGCCACCCGTTGCTTTCAACTAACTGACCCTTTCCGCTGAGGAACCGAGCTATGCAAATGATTTTTGTGAACCTGCCTGTCAAAGACCTGAACAAGTCGATCGATTTCTTCCGCGGATTGGGCTACAAGTTCAATCCGCAATTCACCGACGAGACGGCCACCAGCATGGTCGTGAGCGATACGATCTACTTCATGTTGCTGACGGAGGCCAAATTCAAGTCGTTCATTCACGACGAGATTTGCGACACCAAGAAGGCGCGCGAAGCCATCATTTGCCTCAACTGCGAGTCGCGGGCAGGTGTCGACGAAATGGTCGACAAGGCGATCAAACTCGGCGCCAAATCGCATGGCGATCCGGATGACTACGGCTTCATGTACTCGCGGTCGTTCTATGACCTGGACGGGCACGCCTGGAATTACATCTACATGGACCCGAGCTTTGTGAAGCCGGTGGAGCTGGTTTAGGCTTCAGGCTTCAGGCAGCGAACAACGCAAGGCAAGACGAGTTACGGTAGTCGTAGTTTCTTTTTGGCGTCGCGCACGGCTTCGACGAGTTGCGCGACGTCTTCGTCGGTGTTGTAGAGGTAGAAGCTGGCGCGGTTGCTGATCTGCACGCCGAGTCGCTGGTGCAGGGGCATGGTGCAGTGGTGGCCGATGCGGATGGCCACGCCGCGATGGTCGAGGACCATGTTCACGTCGGAGGGATGGCCTCCTTCGACGACGAAACTCACGATGCCCGCCTTCTTGTCAGGCGACGGGCCGAGGAAGCGGATGCCTTTCAATTCTTCCAGACCGCGATGCGCGGCAGCGGCCAGGCGTTGTTCGTGCGCGCGGATGTTTTCAAGGCCGAGCTGTTCGATGTAGTCGATCGCGGCCGTGAGGCCGAATGCTTCGACGATGGGCGGCGTGCCGGCTTCGAATTTGGCCGGCAGCATCGCTGTGGTGAACGTCTCGGGCGTGACGGTGCGGATCATGTTGCCGCCACCCAGGAACGGCGGCATCGTTTCGAGCAATTCCTCGCGTCCATATAGCGCGCCGATGCCGGTTGGCCCGAGCAACTTGTGCGCGCTGAAGGCGAGGAAGTCGCAGCCGATGGTTTGCACATCGAGCGGCTCGTGCGGTGCTGCTTGGGCGGCATCGATGAAGGTCGTGATTCCCAGGCTTTTCGCCTTGCGGCACAGATCGGCGATCGGGTTGATCGTCCCCAGCACGTTAGAGACGGCGGCGAAGGCGAAGAGTTTGGTTCGCGGTGAGAGGTATTCGTCGAGCAGATCGAGCCGCAATTGGCCGTGATCGTCGATGGGGAGCATGCGAACCTTTGCTCCGACGCGCGCGGCTAGTTGCTGCCACGGGACGACGTTGGCGTGGTGCTCCATTTCGGTGATCAGGATTTCGTCGCCATGCTTCAGGTTGGCATCGCCCCAGCTGCGGGCGACCAGGTTCACCCCTGCCGTGCAGCCCGAGGTAAAGACGATTTCGTTGGCGCTGGTGGCGTTAAGCAAGCGGCGGACCGTTTCGCGGGCTTCCTCGTACTTGCCGGTGGCGGCGTCGCTGAGATAGTGGCTGCCGCGGTGGACGTTGGCGTTATAGGTTTCGTAGCCTTCGACGATCGCTTCGATGACTTGCCGCGGCTTTTGCGTAGTGGCCGCGTTGTCCAGGTAGACCAGCCGCTTGGTGCCGTGTACCGGCTTGGCGAGGATCGGAAAATCGGCCTTCAGTTTTTCAGCGTCGAACTGGGGAGAGTTCATCACACACATCAGAGGCGAAACGCCCGTCGAAAGAATCAACAGCTCTTGAGCAGCGAGGAAAAGTCTCCCCGGTATTGAAGCATAGACCCGCCTTGGAGAATCGACAACCTACCGCGTCAGCCATCGCATCAGCCAACTAGGGGACAGTTCGGGGATCGGCTTGGGCAACGGCCGCCGGTACGCTCGCTGGATCACACTCGCCGCAAGCTTGCCGCTACGAATGGCCCCTTCCATGGTGGCGGGCCAGCCGGTGGCCGTCCAATCGCCTGCCAGAACCAAACCGCGCACGGGTGTTGCTTGATGGGGAATGATCGCCATCGCCGCCGGCGTGGGGCTGTAGACCGCTTCGGGCTGATGAACGACGCGCGAGGCCAGCAGCTTGAGCGAATCCCCTCGCGGCGAAAGCTGGCGGACTTCGCGCTCGACTTCGGCGATGAGCCCGTCGCGATCGCGTCCCAATAGTTTGCGCGAGGCGCTCACGATCGACTGTACGTGATACCAGGTGCTGCCATCGTCGCGCGTCATTGGGCGGAGGAAGAACCACTGGGACAATTTGCCGACGAGTGCCATCTGATCCAGGTCGAACGGCCGCTGGTCGAACCAGAGGTGGATCGATGAGATGGCGGAGGGTTCCAGCGCATCGAGACGTTCGGCAATCGGCCTTGTCGCTTCCATGGGACGAAGAAGCTCTGCTGCCTTGCGCCAAGGGATGGCGACCACCACCGCGCGGGCGGGCTGGAAGCCGCTTCCCGTTTCGACGCCAACGATGCGATTCTTTTGAACGATTAGTTTTTGCACGGCGGACTTGCGGACGATCTCGACTCCTCGCTTTTGGAGGGCTGGAACGAAGTGGTCTTCGTACAACGAATCGAACGAACGCGTCGGGACGAGGACGTGATACGCCTGCGGGTGCCCGGCGAAGCCTTCGACGAAGACTTTGCGTCCCATAGAGAGCGCGGCGCGATCGAGCGTTTCTCCCAGCGCGCTGACGAGCACGAGCGACCAGAAGCGATCCATCACGCGCGGCGGCTGGCCGATTCTCGCCAGCCAGCCTTGCATGGTCATGTTGGCCAGTTGTCCGGTATTGCATTCCGCGGACGAGAGTCGCAGCAACTTCCAAACGCCGAGAGCGGCGGCGCGGCGCTCGCTGACCGAGAGGAACTTGAGCCCCTGAAAAGCCATGCCTAAGTGGAGCGGGGCGGGCAACCAGGTCGAACCGGCGAAGTCGGTGCGAGTTCCTGTTTCGTCGACGAAGTGGATCACCTTCTCGCGGCGGAAGAAATCGCTCGCGCCGATGCGGTCGCACAGTTCGATCGTGTGCGTGCAGGCTCCCATGGCGACGTGCTGGCACAGGTCGACGGCGTCGGTGGAGGAGTCGTCTTCGAAGGAGCTTGCGCGGCCGCCGAGCTTTTGCCGGGCTTCCAAGAGCGTGACGGGCCAGCCGCCTTCGGCCAACTCCAGCGCAGCTGTTAGCCCAGCCAAGCCGCCACCGATAACGACCACGCGTTTTGATTTGGGTGACGGTGGAGTGGATGTCACGAGAGAAGACCAACTAGGGCATCGCGGCTAGGGAGCCACGATTGTAGCGTCGGGGTGGCACTGGCGTCCTAAAGACGCCAGTGTGAATTGCCGTACACCCACTGGCGTCTTGTGGACGCCAGTGCCACACAACCTACTACTCCCGATACGGCGGCACGAAGTTGCTGTCGTCGCCGAGGATGTCTTGTAGTTTTTTGACGGCTCGGCTCAGCATCACGCGGATGGCGGCGTCGCTTTTGCCTAGGCGTTCGGCGATGTCTTTGGAGGGCATGTTTTCGACGTAGCGAAGATGAATCGCTTCGCGCATTTCGGGTTGCAGCTTGTCGACGGCGTCGGCGAGCTGGTGTTCGCGGGCTTGGCGCGAGTAGGCGGCGCTGGGGGACGTCATGCTCACGGCCAGCATTTGGACCAGGCCGGCGGGTCGCGAGGAGTCGCCGCCGCCAGACGAGCCGCCGCCTTGCAGCGAGACTTCGCGTCCGGCGTCGCGCTTTTGGGCTTGGAAGTAGTGGCGGTGGAGGTCGATGATTTTTCGCTCGGCCACCTGGCACAACCAGGAGAATGCGTGCGACCGGTCGAGAGTCGAGTTGGCCGAAACGCGGACGACCTCGGTGAGGACTTCTTGCAACACGTCGTCGGGTTCCAACTTGGAGCGCAATTTGGCACCCAGTTGGCGATCGATAAACGCTAGCAATTTGCCACGATGCTCTTCGAACAATGTCTCGACACCGACGTCGTTTGCAGCATCGTCCTTGGCGGCTTCGTCATTAGGGGTGTTGGTTTCGTCCGACATGGCGAACCTCGGCAAATGCGGCGTAGACTTAACGAACGGGGCAAGACTCCCAATCATAGCGGGGGAGACAGGCCCATGTTACAAAAGCAGTTTGGACTACGTCGTAAAGTAGACAGGCACCCCCTTTAGTCTCCCGCGCTCTTAACGCTTCCTGGACGAACCATCGTGGCCGACGAATCGTCCGACACCCAACCCTCAGATTCGCCCGAGCACGAGTCGGAACGCTCCGATTCAGCTGTGCCGGCGCCTAGCATGCCGTCGGCCTCGGCGATCGACGTGACGACAGGCGTGTGGGACGAGGTTTCCCGGCGGCTCGACCTGTTTCTGGCCGCCTGGGACAACGACTCCCCACCCCAACTGGGGGACTTTTTGCCGGAGCGGCCCCTCGGTCTGCGAAGGATTGTTGGGCGAGAACTTCTGAAAGCCGACATGGAAGCCCGACAGCAGCGCGGGCTGGCGTTCCGGTTGGAGGATTATCTCGAGCGGTTGCCTGAGCTGCGCGACAAAGACGTGGCGCCGATCGATTTAATTTACGAGGAGTTTCACCTTCGCCGCAGCGGGGGCGAGTCGGTCGAGTTGACCGAATACAAGCAGCGCTTCCCGCAACAGTTCCAAGCGCTTCGTCGGCTGTTGGGGAACGGCGACACGACGAGTGCCAGCCACCTCGGACGGCACTCGCTCAAGGAGATCGCCGCCGGGCAAACGCTTAGCGATCTCGACTTGCTGGTGGAACTGGGCAAAGGGGCGTTTGCCAAAGTCTTCTCGGCATATCAAGCAACGATGCATCGCGTCGTGGCGGTGAAGATCTCGGCCGAGATGGGGGCCGAGCCGAAGTTGCTCTCGAACTTGAATCACGAAGCGATCGTCCGCGTTTACGACCAGCGGACGTTGCCTGATCGCAAGCTGCGGTTGCTCTTAATGGAGCTTGCTCCCGGCGGGACGCTATCGGCTGTGGTCTCGCGCGTGAACGTCCTGCAAAAGAACAATCGCAAACCGACAGGCGAGGTGCTGGTCGATGCCATCGACGAGGCGATGACCAAAGCGGGGCAGCGCTCCGATCCCCGCGCGCAGTGGCGGCGGCGCCTGATGCACAAGCCGTGGGCACAAGTGGTGGCGCAGCTGGGCGCTCAACTTGCGAGCGGTTTGAACTACGTGCACACGCGCGGGATCTTTCACCGCGACGTCAAGCCGGCCAACATTTTGCTGTCGACTGAAGGCCGCCCGATGTTGGCCGACTTCAATGTCGGCTGCTCGGGCGCGATCGAAGGGGCCGAAGCCGAAGCGCAGTTCGGGGGTTCGGCGGCCTACATGTCGGTCGAGCATTTGGAGGCCTTCGCCAAGCTGAACGGACGAACGGTCGAGGATCTCGACGGGCGAGCCGACAGCTATTCGCTGGCGATCGTGTTGCTGGAACTGTTGCACGGGCAACGGCCGTTCTCGGACGACGTTTTCCTGCCGGCTGGCAAGGTTTCGCTGTTTGTCGATCTGGTCGAGCAGCGGCGGGCGTTGCGGATGCAACCGTGGCTGCGGATCTCGGCGACCGATCCGATGACCAAGCGGCTGCACACGGTTCTCAAGCAAGCGATGGCGCCGGAACGGGAGAATCGCCACCGCGACGCCGCGGCGATGGCGTTCGAATTAGAGCTCTGTCAGGATGAAGAGGCATGGTCGCTGTTTCGCATGCAGCACATGGGATGGCGAGGAACAGTGAATCAGTGGCCAGTGCTCACGCTGCTCGCCATCAATCTTGTGCCTCAAGGGCTTTCGGCGTGCTTTAACTACTATCTCAACTACTATTCCTTTATCGCAGGTAAGCTTCCGTCGCTCCCTTCGCTGAAGCAAGCTTTTCAAAACGTGCAACTGACGATCAACGGCTTGTCTTTCACCATCGGCATTGCATTAGGCCTCACCTACGCATGGCCATTCTTGACGGCCGTGGCGAAAGTGGCGCGCGATGTTGAAGTACCTCCTGCCGCGCTAGAGTTGGGGCGTCATCGAGGTTTGCGTGTCGGTTTGACGATTGCGTTAACGTCGGCCTTCCTGTGGATTGTCGCGGGATTCGCATTCCCCATATCGCTGCAATTCTTGGCGCCGGGAACGATGGACGGCAGTGGGTATGCGCAATTCATCATTTCGCTTACCGCGTGCGGATTGTTTGCTGCGACTCTTTCGTACATCACAAGCACGATCCTCTCACTCTGGGCGTTCTATCCGCGACTGCTGCACACGGCGTCGCCTTCGCGCGAAGAACGCGAGTCGGTCAAGAAGGTGACTTGGTGGTCGAACTGGGCGTTGGGATTGGCGGCATTCGTGCCGTTGTCTAGCACGTCTTTAGTGATGTTCTTGTCGATTTCGCAGGATAAGCCACCGCCAAAAGTCGTCATGATGCTGATCATCATGGTGGCGGCCAGCTTGGTTGGGCTTCTGTTGGTATTTGGCGGATACTTCACCATCCGCAAGTATGCGGCCGTCATTCTTCGGACCGGACAGACGGAAGAGAATGGACACGACGAGTAGAAAAGGCGGTTTTTCAAGTCGCCGTGCTGCGTGGCTCCTGATGTATGCTGGAGTGAACCGGGAGATTTTCATTCAGAACGACGGCAGGACTTCGATGAACTTGCCTTGCGCGAGGCTGGTAGCTTGGTGCTTAATCGTTGCCGTATGGGGCGGCGCTGTTGCTGCAGACGATGCAGCCATCGCCAAGACGCGCACACAGTACGACGAGTTACTGTCGAGCACGCTTGCCGAGCGTGAAACTGTCGGAGACAAGGCTGGTGTCGACTGGTTGGCCGCGAAGGAGATTCCGCGCGGGCGAGGGCGTACCGTCGTCGTTCTACCGACCGCCTGGGAAGTGACGCCGCCGAAGACTCCCGCGGCTAATTGGGCCGCGGACTTTGTTGAGAAGTCACAGCCACTTGCTCAGCAGATCTTCGAGGAAGCTCAAAGCACTGTCGCTAAAAATCCACAAGCGGCGTTTGCGCTGTTGCACGAGGTCCTGGCCATCGACTCCAATCACGCCGAGGCGCGGCGTGTGTTGGGCTGGAAGAAGGTGGGCAACGCGTGGCGGCAAGGCGCGGCCAAAGTTACGGCGAAGATTGCGAAAGAGGCGCATCCGGATCTCGGCTGGAAGGCGGGCAAGTATTGGACGGTCGACACCGATCATTTTTCCATCGTCACGAGCCATTCGGCCAAGGCGGGGATCGACCTGGGCAATGAACTGGAACTGGTGTACGAAGCTTGGGCGCAGCTCTTTTTTGAGTTTTGGGGAGACGGCGCCGCGTTGCAGGAACGGTTTGCCGGCAAGGACAAGCGCCTTTGCCGCGAACGCAAGTATCGCGTCGTGATGTGCAAATCGCGCGACGAGTATCAAAAGCAACTGGGCGTGCAAAACGAGGCCGCTGGCCGCAGTGTCGGGATCTACCTAGACGACAAGCGGGTTTCGCTCTTCTTTGCGGCCGACGATCCGACCGTGCGCGCGACATGGCGGCACGAAGCCGTGCACCAGTTGTTCGACGAATCGCGCCGCGACGAGCGGAAACCAATTGCCCGCGACGGCCATGCTTGGATCGTGGAAGGGATCGCGATGTATTTTGAATCAATGCGGACCGACGGCGCCATCGGCACGTTGGGAGGTTTCGATAGCGAGCGATTGCAGTTTGCCCGGCTGCGGGCACTCGGCGGCGATACCGTGATGCCTTCGGCGCAGGTCGTCGCACTCAGCCGCGAAAAGTTGCAGCAACACCCTGATGTCGCGAAGCTCTACAGCCAGATCGCTGGGCTGACGCATTTTTTGGTGGACGGCGACCATCGCGCGCATCGTGACGGGCTGCGAGCGTATTTGCGGCAAGTTTACAAGGCGGACGCCGAGATCGACGTCGCCGGAACGCTGGGCATTTCGTTTGACGACATCGATGCCGGTTATCGGCGGTTTCTCGATGTGAACACAACGACCATCGCCGAATGCCCTCCGGCGACGGATATCAAAAAGCTTTGCCTGCGGCGCACGAGTATTCAAAACGCCGATTGCGCCGCGTTCGTTGATTGCAAGCAGCTCGATTGGCTCGATCTGTCGGGCACCGCCGTGACGGAGGAAGGCCTCCAATCGTTTTCGCAAGCGAGCAAGTTGAAGGCGATCTTTGCGGAGTCGACTGCGGTGACGGGCGAAGCGATGGCGATTCTCGCGAGTATGCCTCTTTTGGAAGAGGTGTATCTGTCGGGAACGAAGATCGACGACGAAGGCCTGGCCCAACTGTCGAAGTTGAAAAAGCTGGCGACGCTGGAAATCATTCAGTGTGCTCAAGTCACCGATGCAGGCCTGGAACACCTCGCCAAATGCAAGTTGTTGACGACGCTCGATGTGACGCAGACCAAGGTCACGCCCGAAGGCGTTGCGAAGCTGAAGAAACAACTGCCTAAACTGAAAGTGACGGGGCCGTAAAGGGTAGGCCGGTCAATCCTGTCCGGCGCGGTTAGCGCTGTTTGATGGGGAGAGGGGGAGTCTAAGGAGAAGGGGAGAGGAAAGGATAGAGGGCATAAAAAAGTGGCACAGACAATCCTGTCTGTGCGCGGTGCGATCTCCAACCCGGTGCACGTGGCGAGTGAAAGGAAAGAGATTAATCGATTGATGATTGCTGATTTTTGATCTGTGAAGTTGAGAGGAGACTAGTGAACCTATCCATTGCCCAAATCGCGAGTTGCACCGAGGCTGAAGGGCCGGGGCGGCGGTTTGCGCTGTGGTTCCAAGGTTGCCCGTTGCGTTGCCCTGAATGTTGCAATCCGCAGATGCTGCCGTTCGAGGATGGAAGCTCGCGGCCGCTGGTCGCTATAGTCGATCAACTTGCCGCGAGCCATCGTCAACACGAACTGGAAGGGATTACTTTGCTCGGCGGCGAACCTTTTGCCCACGCTGAAGGGGCGACGGCGCTCGCCAAAGCTGCGCATGAGTTGCGACTCGATGTGATGATCTTCACCGGCTATACGATCGAAGAGTTGCGATCGAAGCAGGACCCGGCGATCGAAGGCCTGCTAGGCGAAACCGATATCCTGGTCGATGGGCCATATCTGCGCGAAAAGCCCGAAACCAAGCGGCGTTGGATTGGGAGCGCCAATCAGCGGATTCACTTTCTTTCCGAACGGTGCAAGGCCGACGATCTACGCTGGAATCTGACCAACACGCTGGAAATTCGTTTGGTCGACGGGGTCGTGACCGTGAATGGCTTTCCGGCGGCGCAGGCAAAATCGCTATGGAAACCTAGCCGCAAATGACTGCCTTAACCGCCTAACGAGTGGGCGACCTGGTAAGTGATCATTGCCGCAACGTAGGCCAGCGCCGTCATGTAGACGAACGTGAAGATGGCCCAGCCCCAGCTTTGGGATTCGCGGCGGATGGTGACGATGGTCGCCGCGCACTGGGCGCACAGGGAGAAGAAGACCATCACGCTGAGCGCGGTGGCCGTTGTGAACAAGGGGCTGCCATCGTCGCGTTTGGCCGATTGGAGCCTTGCCGTGAGGGCCGGCTTGTCTTCGTCGTCCTCGCTGAAAATCACGCCTAGGGATGAGACCACGACTTCGCGGGCAGGAAACGACGCGATCGCCGCGCAGCCGATGCGCCAGTCCCAACCGAGCGGCCGCACGAGAGGCTCGATCGCTTTTCCAGCGCGGCCTAGATAGCTGTTTTCGAGGAGTGCCGCGTTCTGTTCCCGCTGGAGAACGGCGAGTTCGCCTTCGATCTCCCCACGAGCCTCATCGGAGATTTCGTCGCCGGACTGTTCAAGCTTCTCGTCGAGTTCGGCCTGGCGGGAAAGGTTTTCTCGCGGCACCACCGATTCATCGTGTGGGAAATACGTCACCGCCCAAACGAGGATCGCGATCGCCACGATCAGCGTTCCGGCGCGGTAGAGGAACGAACCCGCGGCGTCGACCACCCGCCAAAAGACGATTCGCGGCGAGGGCCATTTGTACGAGGGGAGTTCCATCACGAACGGCGGCGTAGCGCCTGGCAAGAGCGCGCGTTTGATCACCAGCGCGGCGATGATGGCCGTCACGATGCCCAGCACGTACATGGCCAGGACTGCCAAGGCTCCGATCTCGCGCGTCGGAAAAAATGCGGCAGCGAAGAGTGCGTAAACGGGAACTCGCGCGCTGCAACTCATCAAGGGCGCGACCAGCATCGTCACCAGGCGATCACGGCGATTCTCGATAGTCCGCGTCGCCATGATGCCGGGGATCGCGCACGCGAACGATGAGAGCATCGGAATGAACGACTTGCCGCTGAGCCCGGCATGAGACATCAGCTTGTCCATCAAGTAAGCCGCGCGGGCCATGTAGCCGCAGTCTTCAAGAATCGCAATGAAGGCAAACAGCACCAGGATTTGCGGGAGGAACGGAATCACGCCGCCCACGCCACCAATGATGCCATCGACGAGTAGCGAACGCAGCATGCCCTTGGGGACCACCGCTTCGACCATGCCCCCGAGCAATCCGACGCCTGCCTCGGCTAAGGCTTTGAAGGGTTCGGCCACGTAGAGCACGGCCAGGAACATGGCGAACATCATGACGGCAAAGGCGATCGCTCCCCAAACGCGATGCGTGAGGACTTGGTCGATGCGGTCGCCGAGTGTCACGCGCCGCACCTTGGGGCGCTCGACCGTTCCTTTGAGGACTTCGCTGGCCCATTTGTAGCGGCTGACGGCTTCGATGGCCGGAACAGGGGCACCGGCTTTTTTCAATCGATCGCGGACTGCTGGAAGGGCGTCTAATAGCTCGCGCGAGAGGCCCGGTGTTTTCCCTTCGGTAAGCCATCCTTTCACGTCGAGCAAGGCCCGCTCGATCATGAAGCGGGGCGTTTCGGGAGCGAGTTTGCCTAGCTGTTCCAGTTCGTCGCGGAATGCAAGCGGAAAAGGGCTGACAGCTTCGCTGCGCGTTTGGCAGGCGGTTTTTGCGATCGCTTGTTTGAGGTCGGCCAGGCCTGTCCCCTTGTTGGCTTGCACGGCCACGACGGGTACGCCGATCCGCTCGGCCAGTTTGGCAACGTCGATCTCGACGCCGCGCTGGCTGGCGACGTCGATCATGTTCAGCGCGATCACCACAGGGCGATCGAACTCGAGTACCTGGCTCACCAGGAACAAGTTCCGCTCGAGGTTGCTGGCGTCGACGATGCACAGGATCACGTCGGGGCGTTCGGTATCGTCGCGGCGGCCGAGCAGGACGTCGACCGAGACCATTTCGTCGGGCGAGCGCGGGGCCAGGCTGTAAGTGCCAGGCAAGTCGATCACGTCGAACTCGTGCTCGCCGTGCTTCATGCGCCCGACGCGCTTTTCAACCGTGACGCCTGGGTAGTTGCCTGTCTGAACGCGGACGCCGCACAACGCGCCAAAGAGAGTCGACTTGCCCGTGTTGGGATTGCCGAGACAGGCGACCGAGATGACACGCTTCGAGGACGCGACGGACATGACGTTCGGAGGGAAGGAGGGAAGCGAGCCGCGCGCGATGCGAAGACGCGAAGGAAAGTTAAGGCAGGAGTTTTACCGACGCTCGGGCCGCTTCCGATTTGCGGAGGCTGAGCATATAGCCACGAACTTCAAATTCGATCGGGTCGCCGAGTGGTGCCGTGGCGACCTTCACGACGATCGTACCGGGGATCAGTCCCATTTCGAGAAGGCGGGAGGCCAAATCGTCCTCGCCGGCAATATCGACCACCTCGCACGACTGGCCAAGCGGAATGGAGTCGAGCGTTACCGTGCCGGCATCGCTCACGATTCGTACCCTCGGCTCACGAGGACCGTCACGTCGGCTCCCTCTCGCAGACAAAGCTTGCTACCGCCAATCCGGACGATGCAGGGGGTGCCCGATTGGACCACTTCGATTCTGGCCCCAGCGTGCAAGCCAAGTTCGTGCAAGCGCTGGATGTGGTGGGGCTCGCCAACGACATCGGCAATGTTCGCGATTTCGCCAGTCGGCAACATTTCGAGCGGGAAGAGGTCGTGCACGGGAGCTCAGGCAAGGAAGCAGTATCGATAGTGAGACTGAGTATCAATTATAGAGCATTGCCGCTCGATTGCGAGGGGCGCCGTTGCTTGCGAACGTTCGATCCTCGTATAACCGAGGATATGGCGAAAAAAGCCCGGAAAAGCAGCCCCCCGTCGTCGAAAGGGAAGCCGACACCACCCGCGAGCGGGACTGCGCCCTCTCGCCCACGTGCTCGCGTTGTCCGTATTGAGGAAACTTCCGAGGAACCATCGCCGGGCATTGATGATTCTGGCGTGTCGCTGGAAGACCTGTCGGCGGCGTTTTCGGCCCTGATCGACCGCGGCCCGACCCCTTACGCCCCTGCTCCTATGGAATCGCCTGCCGACCAGCCCCCCATCTCCGCTGCCGACCGCGACTTGATTGGTGTGGCGCCCGAACCCGAAGTCGATGGTTCGGCTGACGATGCTTGTCCCATCTCTCCGAAGACGATTTTGGAGACGATGCTCTTTGTCGGGCATCCGGGCAACGAACCGTTGGCCACTGAAACCGCCTCGAACTTGATGCGCGGCGTGACGGCCGAAGAAGTTCACGAACTGATCGAAGAACTCAACGCCGAGTACGAGCAGCAGCGGCGCCCTTATCGGATTGTCTCCGAAGGTTCGGGCTATCGGATGGCGCTGCTCGAAGAGTTCTCACAGGTCGTGGCGAAACTGAATGGCCGCGTTCGCGAGGCGAAGCTCTCGCAATCGGCGATCGATATCTTGTCGATTGTGGCTTATCAGCAGCCGATCACGGCCAAAGGGGTCGACGAGATGCGCGGCCGCGGAAGCGCGTCGATCTTGAATCAACTGGTGCGGCGCAATTTGCTCAAGATCGAGCGGGTGGCCGATCACCCAGGCGAAGTTCGCTACGTAACAAGCAAACGCTTTCTCGACTTGTTTGGTCTCGACTCGATCGAGGATTTGCCCAAGGGGGTTGATTTGGAGCGGTAGCTGAGGGAAGGCTCCAGGCTCCAGGCTCCAGGAGAGAAGCAACACGATTGTCGGACGGGAGTTTCGGCGTAAATCTTGGCCCGTTCTTGGGACCGACTACAGATACTCTTTCCAGCCTTTTTCTTCGAGCAGCTTTACGAGTTTGCGGACCGATTCTTCGTCGCGCTTGTTGGCGACCAATGTCGCTTCGGGCGTGTGGACCACGATGACGTCGGTGAGGCCGAGCGTGGTGATCAGGTGGTTGCCTTCGCTGCGAATGATGCAGCCTTGGGTGTCGACGCCGATATGTTTGCCAACCACGGTGTTCCCTTGCGCGTCGACTCCTTGTGTTCGCGCGAGGGAGGGCCAGTTGCCGAGATCGTCCCAGTTGAACGGGGCCTCGATCACGGCCACGTCTTTGTGATGCTCCATCACGGCGTAATCGATCGACTTGCCTGTGATGGCCGTGAACTCATGGCGAAAGACTTCGTCGTAGTTCGGCTTGCCAATGGCGTCGGCGATGGCTTGCAAGTGGGCGTGCATGGCCGGCTCGTGCTTGGCGATCGCGTCCCAAACGGTCTTGGCTTTCCAAATGAAGATGCCGGCGTTCCAAAAGAAGTTGCCGGCGGCGATGTACTCGGCGGCGACGGCGGCCGACGGCTTTTCGCGGAAGCGAGTCACTTGCCAGGCTGGTGGAGTTGCCGGGTCGAGTGGCTGCGACTCCCGCTCGATATAGCCAAACGTGGCGGCGGGGTAGGTTGGCTTGATGCCGAAGGTGACGATACGCTCGGGCGACTTTTCCACCAGTGCGACGCCGCGTCGCACGGCGGCTTGGAACTTTTCGTCGGGGCTGATGACGTGGTCGGCGGGCGTCACCAGCATGATGGCGTCGGGGTCGTGATGCATTACGAGGGCTGCGCCCAATCCGACGGCAGGGGCCGTGTCGCGTTTGCATGGTTCGCCGACGACGCGATCGGCGGCGAGCGCGGGGAACTGTTCGCGGATCGGCTTGACGAGCCGATCGTTGGTCACGATCAGGACGTTGGTCTTGGGATCGACGAGTGAGCCCAGACGATCGACCGCTTGTTGCAGCATCGTGCGGCCGCTGCCGAAATCGAGCAATTGCTTGGGGCGATCGACGCGACTGGCCGGCCAAAAACGCGTTCCTGCCCCACCGGCCATGATCATCGCGAACAGCATTGCAAACTCGAATTGGTCGTATGGATATCGGTCAACCGGCCCACTCCGTTAGCTGGCCGCAATTCGTTGATGAATCGCACCCAAGTATACAAATCGCAAGCGGGCTTGCCGCAGGGGACTAGCCGGGCATCCGTAGCCCCACTCGCCAAGAGTGCGGTGCCCTTGCAGGTGGACGCCGCTCGTTCCGCGTTCTGGCGAACGCAGCTACCTGCCGCCTGCTATTGAAAATAGGTCGGGGAGGTGACCTTTGTCCCGGGCTTTACTTTGGCTGCGACTTCGCTCGCATCCATGGCCCAGAGTGGGTTGATCTCGACCGGCATTTCATCGGCGACCTGCGCACCGGCTTCGCGGAGCCAGCCGCGATGGAGGGCCATGATCGCCTCGCGCGACGTCCGCGGCGTATCGGTGGCGGCGCTGTCGTCGTTCTTTACCGGAGCAAAACCGACATTCTTATCGATCTCAACGACCAACGAGTTGTTGGCGTGCGGGAGGAGATCGAAGATGAACCGCTCGAAGCGCAAGGCGTTAGGTTTTTCTGGCGATACGACTTCACCGGTTGCGTCGACGTAGGGGACCTTCTTTTTTGAGATGTGAAGGGGCAATGCGTCGTTGGCTTTGCCTGCCATGCGATCGAGGAAACTTCGATCGAAAGCATGGACGGCGACGCTGCCAGCCCAATAGGTGAGAGTCCCGTCGGGCGACCGCGCGGCCGCGAGCCCCTCCGGCAAATCGATGTACTCGATCACTTGCAGGCAGCCGTCGGCATCGACAAAAACGCCGACGCGTTCTTTGGGATCGGTCTTCGCGACGGCTTGGCTGGTCAGCTCGCTCTTGGCGAGGGCGTGGATTCCGAGGAACTCAGGGTCGCAGACGGTGAGGAGCGGGTTGTCGATTT
The DNA here is from genome assembly GCA_964636985.1 of uncultured Pirellulaceae bacterium. Taxonomy (GTDB): domain Bacteria; phylum Planctomycetota; class Planctomycetia; order Pirellulales; family Pirellulaceae; genus CAZWSX01. Next base: position 32,917 of record CAZWSX010000043.1, read on the forward strand.
GTCCGTAGAAGAAGGTTTCGATGCCGCGGCGCTGCGAGTCGGCCAAGCATCCAGTCTTCGCAATCGCGGCGAGCATTCCGCCGTGGCCGTCGGGGCCGGTGAAGAGTCGGCCTGGTGATTCGAGCAGGATGTCGAACGACTCGGCATCGACGGCGTACATCGTCCCTTGCTCGAAGAGCAGAACGTCGCTGGCCGGAAGGCCGAAGTAGTTATGTTCCTTGAGGTAGCTGTCGGTCGCCGCGTGGGTTTGCGGGCTCGTCATCACGTACAGCGGAATCGCAACTTGGTAGCGGTTGCGAATGGCGAGCAACTTTTCGATCAGGATTTGAAACAGCGGCCGCTCGGAAATGGGGCCGAGCGGAAACATCCCCTTGGGTTTGTCGAAGCCAAGGCGCGTCCCTAGTCCGCCGGCGACGAGGATCATGCCAACCTTTCCTTGGCGGAGCATTTGCTCACCGGCGGCACGAGCTTGCGCACGGCTAAATCCGACCGGCTCGTCTGCAAGACGCACTGCGGCGGGCGGGGCAAATTTTTTGGCCGCTCCGCTGGAACCGCATTCGTCGGGGGAGCGGGATTGGTGTTTTTGCCGCAGGGAATGAAAAAGTTGCCAATCGATTTCGTTCAACTGGCGATCGAGGTCGGCTCGCTCTCGTTCGCTTAACTTTTCCCAGTGTGCCAGCAAGTGCGACTGACCGACGCTCGCCAATTGCGAGTGCCACTTTGTTTTCTGAGTCGTTCCGCTCATCGTCATTCCTGGGTGTGAATGATGCGCATTCCTACCACTTCTTCGCTACCAACCGCCTCGCACCCAGACGTACGCCAGGTATGCCAGCACCGGGAAGAGGATGAAAATCAGCCCGTAGGTTGCGAGTGTGGTCCAAGTTCGGCGTGGCCAACGAGCCATGTCCAGCCGCCTCTGCTTTCGGTGTGAAATCGGGATAAGTAGGCTATTTACGTGCGACCATTATGGACTTTTAGCGGCTCATCGTTAAGTCCACGCGAAGTACTCCCTAGGCGGTCGTGATGAACCTTTGAAGGATGCGAGTCTCATGCCAATCGCCTGTTCTCGAACTGTGCGGATGCTGGCGGTCGTTTCCATCACGATCGGGCAGGTTTTCGCGCACGCAGTGGCGTTGGCTGATCCCGCCAACGATGGTCAAGGGAAACCTGGCAACTTTTCACTTCGCTTTCTTGCTCGCGACGAAGCAGGTCAACTGTTGGCCAAGCACGACGGTTTCATCGACTCGCTGAGTTCATTCGACCGCCAGGCGCGCTTGCAGGCGACAGCCGATCCAGGGACCGACGCATTCTTGCGCGCGACGGTCGAGGATGTAGTCGATTGGAGCGACGACGAGCGCGCTCGCGTCGAAGAAGCGGTCAAGGCAGTTGCAAGCAAGTTCGCCGATTGGAAGCCACATTGGCCTGCGGACGTGGTCTGTATTTGCGTGGCGGGGAAGGTCGAATCAAATGCCGCTTACACGCGATTCAATGCGATTGTGCTGCCTCGTTCCATGGCGAAGACGGGCGGCAGTTCGCTGGAGCGGTTGATCACCCACGAACTGTTCCACGTAATCAGCCGCTCGCAACCCGAACTTCGAAAATCGCTGTATCAGATCATTGGGTTTGAGGTTTGCCCGCCGATCGAGGCACCAGCCAAGTTGGCGCCGGCGCGGATTACGAATCCGGACGCGCCGCTGTGGGACTGCGTGCTCAAAGTTCGAATTGATGACGCTGAGAAACTGGTGACGCCCGTGTTGTTCGCGACGCCGCCGGAGTTCGCTCTCGCGAAGGGGCGCGGCCTGTTTCAACAATTGACGTTTCGATTGATGGAAGTCGAACCCGATCCCAAGAAGCCGGGGCACTATCAAGCGGTTCTAAAAGAGGGAGAACCGATCGTGCACGACCCTAAGGTCGTGGGCGATTTCGCGAAGGCGATTGGCGGCAACACCAAGTACACGATCCATCCTGATGAAGTGCTGGCGGACAACTTCGTTCACGCTGTCTTCCAGACCCCGAATTTGCCGAACCCCGAGATCGTTGAAAGCCTGAAGGCGAAGTGGAACGAGCTCGCACCCGCTAAGTAGCCGCGTTCACCAGAACGCGGTCGGTCGGTGCGGAATCGACTCGCGAGCCAACCGCACTCTACGCGAGTGCGGCTACAACCCTGTTGTGACAATCTCGTTACAACGCAGAACTCCCAATCTTCCCATACCCCGCACGAATTCCTGTTGTGACGGGGTACCGCGAGGGGGTATTTTCCCCCTAAATGCCGGAAGGGGACTTCTTGGGGAATGGCTATGCGTTCTCAACTTCTGTTCGCATGGATGATTTGGTCGATTCTGGCCGGCGTCTGTTGGGCGGAGGATACGCCAGAGTCCGTCGAGCAGCTGGCGGCGGAATTCGAGCGGTACTCGGGGGCGAAACTTGTCTTCGATGCTGACAAGCTTCCGTCCGGGCAGTACCACGACAGCATGCCCTCGCTCTCCGCCGAGAGGCAACTGGCCGCGGCCCGGATTGCGGTCGATGAAATCCACAAGTTGCCGCCGGGGATTCTGTCGCGGATTGGGATGAAAGGGGTTGGCGTCTTTCGAGCGTGCGTTTCGAAGACGGGCGACGGCTTTCGCCCTTACGACGAGCAGCTCAAAGGCTACCGCTACTACGGAATCTGGAACGGAAACAACGGGCTGGCGGCAGCATACTACAGCGACGAGCAATTGCCACTGACATTGCATCACGAGATCTTCCACAACGTTGACCGCGTCGCCAGTACGCCTGATGAATCTCCCTTTGAGCGCGATGAGCGCTGGTCGCAGATTCTCGAAGGTCAGAACCGATATCCCGCGCTGAAGATCTCGCAGTCCGATGTGGCCGCGCTGCGCAACATCAGCAGCGGTGTCGTGCTGGAAAACGCGGTAAGCGACTACGCCAAGAAGAGTGTCGGCGAAGACAAGGCCGAGACTGCTCGGCACTTTCAATCGCATCTGGCGGACTCCTTAGTGCAAATGGCGATGCGGTCGGAGTTACCCGGAAGCCAGCGGCTGTTGCACGTCCTGGCCAAGTACGAAACGGCGTCGGCCGGCAAGGCCAACGTCCGATGGTTCGTTAAAGCAGCTCTGGGACAAAGCGAGAAGGCGGATTCCGTCGCGGAGCGAGAGCGCGCAGAAAAGTGGCTCGCCCAGCTGCAACAACCTCTCACCACGGAAGGTGTCCCAGAAACCCGCCGATTGCTAAAGCAGATTTCGTCCGTGAAAGTCGAGCCCTCTTCGCCCCTGATGGTGGCTGCGATGGGGGCGACGCACGCGATCCTGCGAGCCGATTTGGAACCGCGCGAGCGGGATACGGTGTTCACCGTTCGTGGCCAGGAGGACGCTGACGGCATCAACTGGACGCTCCGGCAGGCGCTGGCCGATTATCGAAGGGATGCCGAGCAACTTAAGACGCTCGGGGAAACATCGCCCGCGAGCGACTCGATGCTGACGCGTACGGCGCTAAAGAACTTGCGGCTCGTGGCGCGGTTCCACAATTTCATCGACGAACAGTGGACCATCACGCTTGAGACCAACAAGCTATTCGCCGGAGCCCGAGACAGCTTGATTGACTCAATTCCGCAGTCGCGCCCCGACTTGCGAGACAAACTGAGGACGATGTCGTTCGCGGAGCTGGCTCGCAACATCCAGGCGGATGGCGAAGGGGTCTCGGCGAGTTCCGTGAGTCGTCCGGCCACCAATCGCTATCTGGCAAAAGTCGACGAAGCGGTGGCCGACCCGAAGGTTCGCGAGGCGATTCGCAAGGTACAGCCCGCGTGCGTTCGGATTGATAGTGGAAGCGGCGTCAACATTTTGCCTGGCGGCATGGTTTTGACCAATGCTCACGTGGCGCGCAGCCGCGGAGCCGTTGTGACGGTCGAGTTTCCTGATGGTCAGAAATTCAACGCCAAGTGCGTTGCCATCGATCCCAAACTCGATCTGGCGCTTTGCGAATTCAAGCCGAAGGAGCCGATGCCGTTTGCGGAAGTCGCGGCAGCTGCGGCCAAGACGGGAACGCCTGTGGTTTGCGTTGGCCAGCCGGGAGTAAACACGCCCGAGGGAGAGCCGACCGGTTACCAGCCGTTTCATGTGTCGGTTGGGAAAATTCGTGGCTACCTGGACAATCCCTTGGGGGAACAGACTCTCGGCCGAGTGAAGCACGACGCCTGGACGTACTGGGGGCATTCGGGGAGCCCGATTTTCGATTCTGCGGGGCACATTGTCGCGCTTCACAACAGTTGGGACTCGACGACGGCCATGAGGCACGGCGTACCACAGCAAGCGATCGCGAAGTTCCTGAAGGATTGCGACTTCGCTCGTCCCGTTGGTGAATAGTCACTGCGTTCAGCGGTCGTTGCGAATCGATTCCTTGTCAACGCCTCGCAAGCTGCTAAAACGAAAGTATGAAGAACTCGAAGATGGAGCAAATGAGTCGCCGTCAAGCATTGAGGACGGCAACGGCGGGAGTGGTGGTCGGGACGACTTCCCTTGGTACCCGGTCGCCAGTGACGAGCCGGAGGCACCCACCGAATCGACGCTCAAGGAGGACCTGACTCTCGTCCGGGAAGGGCGGGCTCTAGCCGTCATTACGGTTGAGAAACTGGCAACGGCGGCTGAATTGCGCAGAGCGCGCGAGCTTCGCGACCATATCACGCAGATGAGCGGGGCGAGCCTGGAGATTGCTGACGATGCGGCGGGCAAGATTGAAATCCGTGTCGCGGTCGACGCGAAGCTCGGACCCGAAGAGTATCGGCTGACGACCGGAGCCGGGCACGTCCAGATCACCGGTGGCCGGCCGCGCGGCGTATTGTACGGCTGCTATGCACTTCTGGAACGTCTTGGGGTGCGCTGGTACACGCCCACTGTGATTTCAATCCCGATACACGCGACGGTCACGGTGCCGCCGCTTGACGAACGCGGCGGGCCGGCCTTCGAGAACCGCCACGTGATGACGACCGAGGGCGATGATCCTGCCTGGGCCGCACGCAATCGGCTAAACGGCGCTTCCAAGAAACTGGATGCATCGTACGGAGGTTCGTTCCTTTACCATCCCTTCGTCCATTCGCTCAATGAAATCGTTCCAGGGAAGCTCCATGAACAGCACCCTGAGTATTTTCCTCTTATTGCTGGTAAGCGTTTTGTCGCCACCGATGCGAAACACACCTTCGAAGGGGTGCAGCGTTGTCTGACGAATCCCCACGTTGTGAAGTTGGCCGTCGCCAAAGTGCATGAGTGGATCAAGCAGGTTCCAGACGCCCGGATCATTTCGGTGTCGCAGAACGACGGCGACGGATGGTGCGAGTGCGATGCGTGCCGGAAAGTAGTCGAGAAGCACGGCGCGCGGTCCGGCGTGCTGCTCGCATTCGTGAACCAGGTAGCTGAGGCGATCGCAAAGGACCACCCGGAAAAGTTGATCGATACGATCGCGTACGGGGAGACGGAAGCCCCGCCGAAAGGCATCGCGCCCCGCGGCAACGTCAGCATCCGACTCTGTCCGATCCACGTCTGCCACGCACATCCGCTCGAAACATGCGAGTCGCCCGAATCGAGAGCATTTCTGGCGCGGCTCAAGGGGTGGGCGGCGATCACCGACAACCTCGCGGTGTGGCATTATGCTTGTCCCGCGAACTTTCTTATGCCGTTCCCCGACTTCACGAGTTTGTCTGAGGATTTGCGCCTTTACCGCAAGCACGGTGCGACGAATCTCTTTGTTCAGGGGACCTTCGTGCCGGGTGGCGGCCAGTCCGACGCGGAGCTGCGCGCGTGGGTCGTCTCGCGCCTCCTCTGGAATCCGGACTCCGACGCGGACTCGCTCGTCACCGAGTGGATGAAAGGGGTCTACGGCCCTGCTTGGGAGCCAATGCGCACCTGGTTCGACCGCCTACATAGTGAAGCGGCGAACGCGAAGCACCACTTGTATTTGCAGGACAGCCCGTTTCATCCGATTTTCACCGACGATCTTCTTACTGACGGTGATGGACTGTTCGAGCGTGCCGCGAAGATTGCCGACACGAACGCCAGGCGAGAAGCCATCGCCAAGGCTCGCTTGCCGCTCCGATACCTCAAGCTCCAACGCGGCAAGGTGCCTGGTTCCGATCTCGACGAATTCCTTAAGGTGGCAAAGCAATTTGGGCTCACTCACGCGGCGGAAGGCCGCCCGTTGGAAGACTGGGCGGCGGAGCTTCGCAAACGCGGAAAATAAGGGTGCCTTGCCGACATCCTTCGGCGAATAACCCTTCCTTCAGCGGCACTTGCGAACCGTTGACACACTGCTAAAACGGGAGGATGGACGCCTACCACCAACTGCTGCGGCATATTCTGGATAACGGCACCCGCAAGGAGGATCGCACGGGGACTGGAACGCTGAGCGTTTTCGGCTACCAGATGCGGTTCGATCTGGCGGCGGGCTTTCCCGTGGTCACCACCAAGAAACTCCACCTCAGATCGATCATCCACGAGTTGCTTTGGTTTCTCCGGGGTGAAACCAACGTCGCAAGCCTGAAAGACGTCGGCGTTAGCATTTGGGACGAATGGGCGGACGAGCAAGGGGAACTCGGCCCCGTCTACGGTTACCAATGGCGACACTGGCCCAAGCGAGACGGCGGCGAGATCGACCAGATCCGCGACGTGGTCGAGCGGATCAAAGCTTCGCCCCATTCGCGACGATTGATTGTGAGCGCGTGGAACGTGGCCGACGTCGATCAGATGGCCTTACCACCGTGCCATGCGTTCTTTCAGTTCTACGTGGCCGATGGCAAACTGTCGTGCCAAATGTACCAGCGGAGTGCCGACGTGTTCCTCGGCGTGCCGTTCAACATTGCCGGCTACGCGCTGCTGACGATGATGGTTGCTCAAGTTTGCGATTTGCAGCCAGGGGACTTTGTTCACACGCTTGGTGATGCTCATCTCTATTTGAATCATCTCGACCAGGCGCGCTTGCAGCTCTCGCGCGAGCCTCGCCCGCTGCCGACGATGCGGATCAACCCGGAAGTGAAATCGATCTTCGATTTCCGCTTCGAGGATTTTACGCTCGAGAATTATCACCCTTGGCCGCACATTCCGGCGCCGGTCGCGGTGTAGGATCTCACACAAAGACACAAAGGCACGAAGGGGGAAAGGGTGCAGTGCGGCAGGCTCGGGATGTGTTGGGAACGAAGACGCCTTCACTTCAAAAATCACAAATCAGCAATCATCAATCGATTAATCTCCCCCGTCTCCTTCGACTCCCACTCTCCGCATAATCATCTCGTCCTCCTCCTCTTTGTGCCTTCGTGTCTTTGTGTGAAAAAAATCCCATGCGACTCTCTCTCATCGTTGCCGCCACGCCTAACGGCATCATCGGCCGGGAGGGGGATTTGCCTTGGCGGTTGTCGAGTGACTTGCAGCGATTCAAACGCCTGACGATGGGGCACTCGCTGATCATGGGGCGCAAGACGTTCGACTCGATCGGCAGGCCGTTACCGGGGCGGACCACGATCGTGCTGACGCGTGATCCGGAGGCGTTTCGGGCCAGTCATTCGCCAGAGATTTTGGCGGTCAAGTCGATTGATGAAGCAATTGACCTCGCGCAAAAACTTCCGCAGGGGCCCGATGCAGAACCCTTTGTCGTCGGCGGCGGCGAAGTCTACCGCCTTGCCTGGCCGCGGGCGGATCGTGTCTATTGCACGTGGGTGCTGGCTGATATCGCCGGCGATGTTTCAATTCCGGCCTTTCCGACCGACGATTGGCAATTAATATCGTCGGAGGAATTTGGGACCGACCCTAAGAATGAATTCCCCACCCGATACTGCGTTTACGATCGCAAGTTGGGATAAGGCTCCAGGCTCCAGGCTCCAGGCTCCAGGCTCCAGGCTCCAGGGGGGGATATTTGAAGCCTGTCGAACATTCCATTTAAAAAATCATCCGTCAAAAACGGAAGTCGTTTCCATACCAGTTCTCGCTTACGTAGCAATCGTTTCATCCAAGGCTTGATCCATGTCGACTGAATCGGAAATCCTCGCTCTCAACCAAAAGCTGCTCAACTCGATCTTCAGTGGCGACTGGAAGACATACACCGAACTGTGTGCGGCCGACATCACGTGCTTCGAACCGGAGGCGGCCGGCAATGTGGTCGAGGGGCTTCCGTTCCACAAGTACTACTTCGATCTCCCCAAAGGGGAGAATCCCAAGCCCGTCCACATCAACGTGACCATGGCGAGCCCCAAAGTGCGAATGCTGGGCGCCGATGGTGCTTTGCTGACCTACGTGCGACTGGTTCAAAAGCTGGATGGGAACGGCTCGCCGTTGACCGTCCGGACAGAAGAGACCCGCGTCTGGCAAAAGATCTCGGGCGGTTGGAAGCATGTCCACTTCCATCGCTCGATGCCGAGTTAGTCGCGTGTCGATTGAGCATGTGTCGTTTGGCATCGTCACGCCGCACGTCGCCGAATGTCGCGACTTCTACGTTCGCTGGTTTGATTTAAGTGTCGCCAGCGATTTGGGCTGGTACGTTCACCTGCGGGACGGCCACGGCAAACTGGACTTAGGTTTTTTGCTGCCGAACTCGCCTGACGTTCCGGCGGCGTTTCACGCAGCGTTTTCCGGTGGCGGCTACCTGGGACTGCGCGTCGACGACGTTGCCGCGGTTTATCAGAGATTTCTTTCTGAGAACGCGCCTTTGACGTTCGAACTGCGTGACGAGCCCTGGGGTGAGCGGCACTTCGGAATCGTCGATCCGGCGGGCCTCCTAGTTAACGTTTGGCAGCGGATCGATACCCAGCCCGAACCATAGAAGCGCCCGAAGTGTCCTTAGGGACGCTTGACCCAAAAGCGAAGTCGTCGTAGGGTGAGGCGATAGCGACTCTGTTCGTTGATCGCTATTTCTTGGTCCCTAGTGTAACGGTAGCACGTCGGATTCTGACTCCGCCAGTTTAGGTTCAAATCCTAAGGGACCAATTCTTCTCTTGCCTCGCGTATCTCGACGCGAGCCTGCTGATTTGCAATGGCTTGCCCAGGCGAATAGGCTATTGGGGCAGCGCCGCCAATCGCGGCAACTCCCACCTTTCCATGCTTTGAACTGGATACGTTTCGATGTTGTCGCCCCTTCCGCTGGTTCGCATGTTCGTCGTCGCTTTGCTCGCGACGGGTTGCTTTCTTCCTTCGCCAGGCGTTTGCGCTGAGCCCATCAAGGCGTTGCTTGTGCTTGGCGGCTGCTGCCACGATTACAAGACGCAGCAAAAGCTGATTACCGAAGGCGTCTCGAAGCGGGCTAACGTCCAGTGGAAGATCGCCTACGATCCCGACACCGGGACCAGACACCTCAATCCGGCCTATGAAAAGGAAAACTGGGCCGAAGGCTTCGACGTGATCGTCCACGACGAATGCTGCTCGGACGTGAACGATCCGAAGATCGTCGATCGCATCCTGGAACCGCATCGAAAGGGCTTGCCGGCGGTTTTTCTGCACTGCGGAATGCACTCGTATCGCACCGAAGGCTATCCGAAGGAAACGCCTTGGTTTCAGTTCACGGGCGTCGCGTCGACCGGCCATGGGCCGCAAGTGCCGATCAACATCCAGTTCATCAAGACCGACAGCCCGATCACCAAGGGGATGTCAAACTGGACGACCATTAACGAAGAGCTTTACAACAACTCGGCCGGACGACTTCACGATACGGCCAAGCCGCTGGCCTCGGGCAAGCAGATTTACAAAGACAACAACGGCAAGGAAATCACGGCCGATGCCGTTGTTGCCTGGACGAATACCTACAAAGAAAAGACCCGCGTCTTTGCGACGACGCTAGGCCACAACAATGAAACGGTCGGCGACGATCGTTATCTCGATCTGATCACGCGCGGCTTGCTGTGGTCGGTTGATAAGCTCGACGAGGCGCATTTGAAGCCTGCTGAGCGGGTGCTGATTGAGAAGTAAGGGGAATTCACCGCAGAGACCCGGAGAGACCGGAGGAATGCGAGGAAGTGGCACAATCCAGTCTGTGCACAGTGCGGCAGGCAGTTCAGAACGCACTGATGGTAAATAAATGTTGATCAATTGATTGATGATTGCTGATTTTTGATTTGTGAAGTGAAGGCGGTTGTGGTGCCTTCACTTCTGGGGCAACCTCAACCGTGGACGGGACAAGATTGTCCGTCCTACCTCCTCCGGTACCTCCGGGTCTCCGCGGTGAAATCCTTCCGGTTAGATGTCGCAGAGGGTGACTGCTTCGCGGAGCCCTTGTAGGGGATCGCGGGTTGGGATGAATTCTTGTCCGACGTATCCTTGGTAGCCGTTGCGGTGGACTCGCCGCAGGATCGGCGGGAAGTTGATCTCTTGTTCGTTGTCCAGTTCGTTGCGGCCTGGATTCCCGGCGACGTGCATGTGCCCAACAATGGGGAACAATTCGTCGAAGCGGCGGATGACGTCGCCGTGCATGATTTGCACGTGGTAGATGTCGAACAGCAGCTTCAAGCGCGGCGAATTCACCTGGCGGATGATCTCGCTCACCAGGCCCAGGTCGTCCCCTTGGTACCCGGGATGCCCCTTCATCGGATGGCTGCCGTCGCGAGTGTTGAGGTGCTCGAGGCAGAGCGTGACCTTTTGCTCCTCGGCGAGCTTGACGATCTTTTTGAGCCCCTCGACGCAGTTCTCGATGCACTCCTTGCTTGAGATCTCGCCGCTATTTGGGTCTTCGGCATTGCGCCATTTGTAGCCGGTGAAGGCGATCACGTTGGGGAAGCCGTTGGCTGCAGTAGCGCGGATGACTTTTTCCATGTTGTCGTGGAGTTCCGCGTGGTAGGCCTTGTTATTAAAGCCTTTCACGAACGGCATGCCGGGCATGCCGTTGGGGGACAGCACGCACTTGATCTTGTGCTTGTGGAGCGTTTCCCAATC
>CAZWSX010000044.1:0-43769 GCA_964636985.1 uncultured Pirellulaceae bacterium
TTACACAACCAGAACTCTCATAACCCTTGGTACAGAAAATGGGGGCAGGCCAGGGCGCCAAGCTTGCAGCCCATTTTCCCGGCATCCTTAATGACAGGGGGAAGGGGCCGCGAACGTCGATCGCATGGAAATCGAAGTTCACGATCCAGTTTCACCACGAGAGTGGCGACAAGGACAAGATGCGCGTCGCTCATGTCAGCGCTGACTTCTCTTCGTGGAGATGGCGCGACAATCCGCCGTTTACTGGCGAACGGCACGTCGAGAACAAAGACAAACTCCAAGAGTTGATCGAAAAGCTGGCGACAGAGCACAAGGTCGCTTTGGGGTGAAAGCCACGTTCGTGACCAAGATCAAAAGCGTGGCTGGCTCGTCCATAACCCGTTAGTGCGCAGAACGCCAGCTGACGAGCCAGATTACATCAACTGGATAGAAAATACCTCTCACCCAAACAACCGCCCCACCCCATCATCCTCAACGGCCACATGTAGGTAAGCCGACGTGATCGAAATGTTTGCGTGCCCCACGGCATCACGTACCTCCGCAAGAGTACGGCCACCGGCCAGGGCGTGAGAGATGAAGGTATGTCTTCCGTGATGGATCGTGAGCGTGGCAAGGCGTTCAGTGCCGAGTGACCGGCAGGCAGTACGGAAACGCTTGCGGAGGGTGTGACGAGAGAATCGCTTGGCGCTATGCAGCGGAGCGACAAACGGATCGTCCGCTTCTCCCACGCGATCCTTCTTCCAATCGCGCAGATCCTCAACCGTCCCTGCATCCCACCAAAGCGGCACAGTACGAGGCCTTCCGCCTTTCGCAGCGCCGACACGAATCCGAATGTGAGGCCGCGAAGTCTCAACGCGCACGTCACCAACACGTAGGTTCGCAATCTCGCTGGCACGCAAGCCACAACATGTTGCCAAGCGGAACACGATCAGGTTGAGCCGTGTACTCGGCGAACGCTTGCCTTTGCGCTGTAGGTCTCCAAGAATTGCAGTGATCTCGCGGCGAAAGAGAATCTTGGTGGGATCGGCGGCGCGGGTGCGATGGGCTTTCATGGGCGATAACTCTTAAAGAAATCCTTAGCACGCAGAACAAGGGAGTGCGCGTGATCATGAGTTACCTCAACGCGGAAAGGATGCAAGCGAGTTCGGACCCAGTTCGCCCATCTTGGGTCCAGTTTGGTAGCTCCCCTCGACCTGCTAAGGACTAAGTCTGCACCTTCTTTACGAGCGCTTCCCCACATCTATTGGCCAGATTCTTCTGGCACCGCCCCCATCTCTTTGGTGGCGTTACCCCCCCCAATGAATCCACGCATGGCGAAGCTGCGCGCGTTTGGCGCTACCCCCCCAGTTGTCGCGGAAATGTATATCATGGAGTGCATAAACTTCGAAATTTGCGCGCGTTCCTTCCCCCCAGAAGCTGGTGTTTTCGAAGGCTCGCAAGCGAAGAATAAGGACTTAAGTGCTCGGTTTGTGAAGATGGGTTAGTTGCGAATTGTGGGCGCCCGTCTGATACTTTCCAAATCGAGGCAAATGGGGAGGCAAAAGGCCATGTTTTGCCCAAGAAATGCCCGTTTTGCGCCACTTTCGCGTTTAACAGCCGCCTCCGATCGCGATGGGTCGGTAGCGGTCCCCCTTAGACGCGTCATCAGGCCAACGAGGCCGTGGCGTTCTTTTCCGTATGCCGCGCCGTATAAGGCAGTGGTGTCGATCTAGTCGCTCGTCCCGGGCGATCCACTCTCCGGTGAGACCTTCACACTCGATTCGACGTCGCATGAAATAGTGTCGCAGCAGCTGCCTTCGATCAGCAAATTCTCCGGAACGCGCGGCCGTCTCGCTGCGTCTTACCGGTATCTCTCGCCACATAGGGCGAACTCAACACCTTATGCGAACTATTTCTCTTTCTGCTCTCGATGGTCGAGGCCTCCATGAAAGCTTCTTTCGCTCTCTTCGCACTAACGATCCTGTTCACACCGTGCGTGTTCGCTATGGACTTAGCGGTTACTCCCATCCCTGAACGAGTAGCGTTGGCCGAAGCAATTGTGGTCGGCCACGTGATGGAGGTCGAGGCTGAACCAATCACTGTCGAGACCGCTCGCAACGGCAGCGTGAAGGTCGCCGTCGCCAAGGTAAGGGTCAAGGAGAACTTGCAGGGTGCTGAAGAACTCAAGGACATTCGCGTGGCATTCACAAGCAAGGAGGATCAGCCGAATGACGGTTATCGGATTCCGACGCCTGTTCTTGAAAAAGGGAACGATGTCTTGCTCTTTTTGATCCGACGCAAGAATCAAGACTGTTACTTCCTACGAGGACACTTTTCGGCCATCGGAAAGGAGCGGACTTTCCTCTATCAAACGGAAGACATCACGACGATTACAGAGGAAACAAAGTAGGTTTGCAAGATCGCAGCCGACTTGCAAGCGTCGCTGAAGTCGGCGAGTGCCGATGAAAGAATGCTTGCCGCATGGATGTTGGTGACTCGCTATCGGCACGTCCCGGAAGTATGGCCTAACGAAACGCTAGTCGAGACTGAAATCGATGCGCAAGAGAGCCAGGCTATTATCGAAGGCTTGATCAAACTCTCCGACAGCGATCCCAGGGCGTTTCACACCGTCGCTCACACGTTGAATCTGGAGCAAAACGGCTACGTCGGAGGGATCACGGTCGAAGGAGCCCAGGATTGGCTCCGCCAACACAAGGTCGACTTTCGTATCAAGAAGCGGGCATGGGTGACGGACGAGAAGTAAGCTTGCAGTTACCAAAAAGTCGAGAGCTACGCCGTTGAATACATTAAGATGCAGCCGCCAATAAACGAGATGGAAGCGGCCCTGATTCGCCCGTTTTGTGCCGCTGACGCACCTACCAACCGCCTCCGGTTGCACTGGGTCGGTAACGGTCTCCTTTAGACGTGATGACGCCCCAGGAGACGTTGGCGCTCTTTGCTGCATGGCGTGCTGCGTAGGCAGCGGCGTCGATCTGGTCGCTGGTCTCGTCGTCGAGGCCGGTCCATGAAAGCCACTCGGCCTCCAAATCCGACAGCCAGCTGTTGTTGAACTTGGGAAGGAAGACCTGGCCATGCTCCAATTTGTTGAGCAGGTCGGTCGCACGTTCGACTTTGCCTGGCCGCCCTGATTCGCTGGTACGCCCGGGGAACGTGCTGATCAGCTCTGTGGTGAAGCCGGTCAACTCGGCCTTGAGCGGCGGACCATGATGTGCATTCTCGATAAGCACGCGATTTGGGCGCCACTGGTTGAGCGTGTGGCGAACTCCGGACTTGAGACCTTCCCACGCGACCCGATCCCGCCAGACGTACCGTAGGAACAAGAACTTGGTCTGCGGCCAGTAGTCCCAGATTTGGCAGACGGACCAACTAGCGGGCTTGCCACGCTTCTCAGCTGCCTTCTGCGCGCTGGTGCCCGCAGTATCGATGGTCGCGAATCGCTGGCACTGGCGTTGGTCAACCTGCCACCGTTCTTTGCCGTCGGCGTCGTGCGCCTTGATGATGTCGCCTTGAGTCGTGTAGTAGCGCAGCCAATCGAGGCGAATGATGGCATTCTCGACGATCGACCAATCGCCGTTTAAAAGGCGCTGGCGCAGGACGAGCGGCAGGTTCGTCTGCATGCGCTTGATGTAGTCTTCGACATCGAGCGATGGATTATCGGCCACCCGCGCGGGGACGAACGCCCGATTCTCAGAGGGCCAAAAGATCAGACCGGAAGGACTCGGCTCGAAGGGGCTCAGCGCTTGGATGGACCGTTCTGCCTCGGAGGTGATGAACCTGGCTTTCACCCACGTGTGCCCTGGTCCGCCGGGATTGCTAGCAGCTCTCACACCCATGCGCACCGGGAAGTCCTTGCGCATCCGCATCCGGCTAAAGAGATACGTGTACTGTGTCTCAGAGAACTGCGTCAATTCGTCGAAGGCGACGCGATGGTATGCCGGTCCTTGGTAATCCATCACGCTCAGCTCGTGCTGGAGATGGCCGAACTCGATCGTGGCGCCGGTGGGGAACGTCCAACGGTACTCGCTGGCTCTGTACTTGCCGCCCAGCGGCTTGTAGAGCTCGTGGGATTTCGTGAGGGGAGAATCGTTGGATTTCGTTAGTTGCGCGTACGTGCGACGGAAGAAGATACCGGAGTAACCGGGAACGTCGACGCCTTGCGCGAGCCACAAAAGTAGCGCCGCCGTTTTGCCGCCGCCTGCGGCGCCGCCGAACAGAGCCTCTTCGCACTGCAGTTTAAGGAAGTCGGCCTGGCGCTGGTGCGGGGATCGGTTCTTCGTCATGCCCAAAGGGCTCAATCGTATGAGCTCCTCGTCCGGCATGTTCTCCAAAAGCCGCTGGATTTCCTCCTCGTTCATTGATCGTTCCTTCGAGTGTGGTGATGGTCTTCGTACCGAACTGCTCCTGCATGATGGCGAAGATGTGCGTCCGCCGTTGTTCGATGGTCAGGGGGCGACCATCCGGCGTCACGGGAGCGATCTTGAGCGGCGCATCCTGGCCAAGCAGCTTGCGACGCTCTTCATTGCATCGAAGCGCCAGTTCCAGGAACCGTGGGTTGCCACATTGGTGGCGAAGAGTTCGTTTGGCGGTCTGGGAACCGGCAGCGCCACTGACGACCGCAGTTTGAGCGGGTTGCTGCGACCGTTCCCAGGCAGCCCACGCTTCCTTCTCGATCTGGTTGATGCGTGCAATTTCAAGGTCGCGCTGGGCATCAAAGTCTCGAATGGACGACTCTCGCCATGCCGTGCGGATGTGGTCGAGGTCTTTGCAGATTGTGGATTGAGCGAGGTTCAACTCTTGCGCAATCTCCACCTGCCCCTTCCCCGAGAGATAGAGCTTTGCGACCTGTTGCCGGCGCTGAGCAATCGCGAGTCTGCGCGGGAGTAATTGACATGCTACCCCCTCCTTAAGAATCCCTGCCCGAATAGCCAGAAACACGCTTGATGTGTCGCGAGATTCCTGGCTCATGTGTGATGGTCCAACCGTGGACGTTTCACCATTCCATTTTAGGAGATTGCACATGACCAAGGCTACGAAGAAACCCGCAACGAAGAAGGCAACGAAACCCGCCCAGCCCAAAGCGGCCAAGGCCGACAAGCCCAAACGCGTTAGCGCGCTCGATGCTGCCGCACAAGTCTTAGGTTCCTCAAAAGAGCCGATGAACTGTCAGGAACTGATCGAGGCGATGGCCGCAAAGGAATTGTGGACGAGTCCGAACGGCAAGACGCCAGCTGCAACGCTCTACGCGGCTATTTGCCGGGAGATCAAAGTCAAAGGCGCCGAGTCGCGGTTCAAAAAGGCCGATCGTGGGACATTCGCCAGCAACCGCTAAGACTCGCGTACACACTACGCCCTGACGCCCCACGTTTCGCACGTGTGGGCGTTTCTTCGTTGGTGGGGACGATGGGCCAAGGCTGGCGACGGACGCCCGTGTTGGCAACCCTCGCGTTCACGTGGCGGCCTCGGCGGACGCTGGCACTCTTTCCGCCTTTTGGCCCGTGAACCGCTCCCAGCGGTTGACGATCACATCGCAATACAGAGGGTCGAGTTCCATCAGGTAGGCCCGCCGACCCGTCTGCTGGGCGCCGATCAAACTGGAACCACTTCCGCCAAACAAGTCGAGCACATTCTCGCCGGGACGCGACGAGTACTGCATGGCGCGTGTCGCAAGTTCGACGCTCTTCTCGGTCAAATGGATCATCGACTGTGGGTTGACCTTCTTCACATGCCAGAGGTCCGTAGCGTTGTTTGGCCCTAAGAACACGTGCGCCGCTCCCTCGCGCCAGCCGTAAAAACACCACTCGTGCGCACCCATGAAGTCCTTACGCGTGAGGACGGGATGCTGCTTGTCCCAGATGATTGCCTGGCTGAAATACAGGCCGTGCTTCTTAAGGAACGGAGGGTAGTTCGCGCAATTCGCGTAGCCGCCCCAGATGTAGAAGCCACGGCCTGGGAGAAGCACGCGTGCCGCGTTGCCGAACCAAGAATCGAGCAGACGATCGAACTCTTCGTCAGAAACGAAGTCATTCGCGAGAGGCCGATCCTTTGCACGCAACTTCTTCTCGGTTGGTTTGGATTTACCAGGATGCCGAGCAAGATCCAAACCCTGGTGGTGCGTGTTCGTGAACGAACTCAGTCCCGCGGCGATGGCGTTGTTGCTCCGAGGTTCGACTTTGACGTTGTACGGCGGGTCGGTGTTGACCAAGTGAATCGGCTGGCCATCCAGCAAGCGATCGACGTCTTCGGGTCGGCTGCTGTCGCACAGTAGCCGGTGGTCACCCAAGATCCACAGGTCGCCAGGCTGGGTGATCGCCTCGTCTGGTGGCAGCGGCACATCGTCTGGATCGCATTGACCGTCTTGGAGGTCATTGCCGAGCAACTTGGCCAACTCGTCGTTGTCGAAGCCCAAAAGGCCAAGATCGAAGTTCAACGACTGCAAGTCTTTGAGTTCGAGCGGTAACAGGTCCAGATCCCAGTCGGCCAACTCGTTCGTCTTGTTGTCGGCGAGCCGGTAGGCTCGAACTTGCTCTGGCGACAAGTCGGTCGCCACATGCACCTGGCACGTGCTCCAGGCCGAGTCTCTGAGCGGCCTTCCATCTAGTATGGGCGCAGATTATGACGCCATCACTGTCGACGACGATCGGCTGGCGAAAGCCAAACTCCCTGAGCGACTTGGCTACGGCTTCAACTGCGCCGTCGTTCACGCGCGGGTTGTTGGCGTACGGTTTGATGTCGGACAGTTTCCTTAATTCGATTTGCATTCTTTGATTCCTTCGTGAGAGAATAGGGACGAAAGGCTAAGCAAGGATTCGCTTGGCGAGACGATGCAGGGAGCGCTGGGCATAGCCCGGCGCCACAACGCATATGTGCCACGGGCATACGACGGGCGGTTGGTAATTGCCAGCCGCTCGCTTCGTTTCTTGGTCCCACTTTCAGGTTCGAGGCAGTTCTGCCGAACGTGCGGAACGTGCGGAACGTTTCTCCATCCGATTAATACATACGTGTACGCACACACGTGGAAGAGAGTCACTCGCGCATGCGCTGTGTTGCTAAAAAGGTTCCGCAACGTTCCGCATGTCGACATAACCCTTTGTTGCCTTTGTGTTTAAGGTGCGGGACGTTGGTGGTTTCGAATGTTCAGCGATAGTTCCGCGGAGGGCCTAACGTTCCGCAGGATCGGCGACGTAGACGACGTAAAGGTTTCCGTTTCTCCCGTCCGCCTTGCGGAACGTTGCCTCACGATCACCAGTGAGGGGGAACGATTCGCCGACAAAACGCCCGGCCAGAATGCCCATTCGCGTCGATCGTGAACGCGTAGAACCATCACCCAGCTGATCACTAAGAATGCTGTGGGAGTGTGCTAATTCACTCATGTCAGCAGCGGTCCAGTTTCCTTGCGGATGTTCCACCATGACGGATACGAGTTCGGCGAACTCGCGGCGGGTGTCATCAAGGCCTGCCGCGGCTTCCTCCGTGTTGGCGAGGAAGTCGGGCTCGTCATTGGCCCCCAGGATGCCGCCTACGATCTTTCCCCAGTCGCGTTTATTGAATCGAGAATGCGCTGTTGCTAACGGCATCCCGAGCGCTTTCCAGCGTTCGATCATCCCAATGAGCTCACCAAGCAGAACCGGTCGATGCTCCACCGCGTAGTGTTCAGGATCGGCAATGGGGAAGCTTCTCTTCGTGGGATCGCCCTCGTAGTGAAGGTTGATGACGACGCTACGAGTGAAAAGGTCGCGGCTTACGTCTGGTGAATTGGCCGTGATGCAAAAAATGTGCGAGTTCTCGGCACGAATCGAGTCCGAATGCCCGAGCAACCGATACGACAAAATCGGGTCGGTGATAGACCGTTCAAGACAATCTGACTCGATCCGCGCATTTCGACCCCGACACTTGGCATTGTCGATGATGATGGTGGTGACACCTCGGCGCACAATGGCTCCCAGGCGCTTCTCCAACTCCTCGTCGTTCGGGTTATACGAGGCAGTTTCTGTGGTGTGCCCATCTCTTAGGACGGCGATTGTTTGCGCGAGAATCGACTTGCCCAGTCCCGGCTGATTGCCGTTAAAGAGCGCTGCGGGCTTCGACCCAATGAACCGCGGCATCAGAATCGCAGTAAGCAAGATGCCCAAGTAGTTGGTGCGATCTCCCGGCGACTTAAAGCAAAAACCTCTGAGCAACGTGTCGAGGTGCTTTGTGCCGGCGACCGGAGCGACAGGGGCACCGGCATAGTAGATACCCGATTGGCGGTCGAAGCCGGGTCCGATGAGTCGCCAATCTGAACTGTAGACCGGATTGCGCGTGTATAGAGTGACTTTCGGCAAACGTGCGCGTTCATAGTAGTGGTTTAACCAAGTGTTGGCATAAATCGCTGGTAGCGGTTTGTATTCGCCGGAGCCGTCCTCTGAGAAATAGAACTCGACGTGCTGGTTCAGGAGTCCAGCCAATTCAGTTGCCGAGAGAACGGGAGTAATTTGCTCGCCGTTGATGACCACGAGCTGATCCGTGCGAATGAAACAATTGCGAGCCCCGAGCAATGTATCGGTGACTTGGGAGAGCGTATCGCCAACCGGCATTGTGGCAGGGATCACTTCGATCGTTGGCTTATCATTGTTGTCGGGATCATCAAACGAAGGTGTCTCATCGCCTGAGGCGTCGACGGAAGTCGAATTGCTGGGCGGACGCTTCTTATTCAGATCCTTTTCGACGTCCTCGAAGAATTTGCAGCGAGTCTCGAACTCGGCATTTTCCCAAGTTCGGTCAAAGTAAGTGCGACCCCGCTCGGCGAACTTGCCGACGTTAGCCACCTGCGACCACACTTCCTCCTTGGCAATTCCTTTGCGCACGGCAAGGCAGCAAAGGGCGAAGTCGGCTTCGGAACGTTGCCCAGGTTGTGCGCACATGCACTTCGTGATGGCGCCGGTCAACTGGTTCCAGGTACTGGCACTCGGCTTTCGCGTAATTGGTAGCGGAATGGCGGCTATTTTCTTGGCCTTAACGACATCCGGCGCGGGCGTAGCAAACTCCTCAAACGTGGAAAGCGAAAAACGCCTTGTCGGCTCGCACTCAACTAACTCGGTGGGGATTGGTTCTTTCCCGTTGCGCTGGTCCTTTCGATTGAAAGTGCCTGGCACACGAAGAATCCGAGGAAGGTCATTGGTATGGTCGCCACCTAACTTCTGAGCGATACCCGCGAGGACGTTCTGAAGGTGATCGGCCTTCTCGCTGAGCCGCGAAATGTGTTTTCGCTCGTCCAGGTAGACGCGCTCGCCGTCTTCGACGATGTAAGGACGAGGCTTGTCTTTCCCACCGGGGGTCTTTATCCATTCCTTCAAAACAGGAGGTGGATCGCCCACGTCGTCGATGAGATAGGGTACTTTGAGCCGCCAGTAAAGATGGACGCCGTTGCCGCTGTTCACAATGGCCGTTGGCTGTGGGAGTCCAGTTTGAACAATTCGTTGGCAAGCACCCTCAACCGAGATGTGATCAAGGTCTGCCCAAAGAACGCGCACGGTGCGGATCTGCCAAGCGAGATCAAATTCCTCATTGCCACCGAACCTTGGGCAGACACCGAAGTAGATGTTGAGGCGTTGTTGATCGGCGCTCAACTCCAGGCTGCCCATTGCTAAGCACAGATCGAGTGTTTGAGCTTTGCAGTGGCGAACTTCTTTGTACGCAACTTTGTTCTCCTTCTTCGTCGGCCCGGTCCACGATTCCATCGGCCGAAAGAGAACAATGTCGTCCTCCTCGAACAGAGCGTCGAAGAACGTCAGCGCCGTCTGCATCCCTGGCGTGATGACGTAGTCATCGGGAAGCACATTGCGAATAGAGTCCAAGTCCATGGTTTCCTCCCTCTACTCCGATTCCTTCGGACGCTTCCGTTCAGTTCCTTACCGACTTATCCGTTCGCAGCTTCTGCCACATCTTGCGTTGCTTGGCCCAATCCCACTCCGCGGCGATCGGGAGCAGATCGAACAACTTGAGAGAATCACGTCCTCGTTCGATCACGGGCAGAAACAGCAACTCCTCTTGAACGTCGGGAGCGAGAAAAAGGAGGTTCATGATCTGAGTTACACGTGCACGAGTGACTCGCGCCAGTCGTGCCAGATCCGCTTGTCCAGTGACGACGCCTACGCGGATCAGGCCGTCGAAACGGTGCGCGAGCGCCATCAGGCGTGCAACGCGCGGGATGCGACCAGTCGCAGTCACCTCGCTGGCAGCTGTAGGGGTCTGTTGCCGTGGAGTCTTCAAGTGCAGGTTTGACTTGATCGTGACGATGGTCATGCCGCGTCCTCTGTTTTGTTGGTGAGTTTGTTAGCCAAATCCTGAAAGCCACGTGCGCGAAACGAGATGTCGATTTGGCCGGTCGTCCCGTGATAGTCGACTCGCTCGACTAGCGCCTGCACCAAGCGAGTTTGTTCCAACGGCGACATCGAAGCCCACAGCTGGTCAAACTCGCGTACGGCTTCGATGATTTGCTGAGCTGATGGCCGTTGTTCACTCAAGGCTGCTCGCCGAGTGAGAAGTTCCGCGGCACGAGTCTCAGCGCCGCGAATGCGTTCGCTCAGATCAGCCACGTAACTGGCCACTGGCGAGTCTTCGGTGATCGATAGCGTTGTTACGGCTCTCTGCAGTTCTGCGGACCAACGTCCGATGTCTTGGTCGAGACCGCCGAGTTCCGAACGTAAAGAAGCAAGTTCCACTTCGCTCTGCGCCCGAACGGCCTCGATGGTTGATTCGAGGAGTTGCGGGTTCTGGCACGCCAGTCGCACCTGCTCAACGACGAATTTCTCGATCTCAGGTGCCGGGATGGATTTCGAGGGACACGTCTTCCAGCCGCGTTTTTGCGCCTGAACGCAGCAGTAATACCTGTAGCGATTCACGCCCTTCGTCGCGTGCGTTGGCGTCATTGAGGCGTCGCAGGCGGAACAGCGTAAGAGGCCTTTTAAGAGGGCACCGAATCTGTTCCTGACTTCGCTGCCGCCGCTACGATGGTTACGTGCCAAGGTCGTCTGGACTCTGCTCCACAGATCCTGGTCGATGATCGCTTCGTGTTCACCGGCGTGAACTTCGTCTTTGTACTTAACCTTTCCGAGGTACGTGACGTTGGTCAACAGGTGATGCAGCGTCGACTTGTTGAACGGGCGCCCGCCTCGCTCTTCGCCGGTACGAGTCGTCCATTTTTTGTTGACCAAGCCACGACGATCGAGTTCGGCAATCGTTTCGACGAGCGATTGCTTGTCGCGATAAAGACGGAAGATGGCCCGTACGCGCTCGGCTTCAACGTCGTTGACACGCAGCTTCGAGCCGTTCGGATCGACATCAAAGCCAAGTAACGGCATGCCACCGGACCATTTGCCTTTACGCCTGGCCGCGGCGATTTTGTCGCGGGTGCGCTCTCCGATGATCTCTCGTTCAAATTGAGCGAAACTCAGCAAAACGTTCAGCATGAGCCGCCCCATGCTGGACGACGTATTGATCAACTGCGTGACGCTGACGAACGAGACTTTGTGGCGGTCGAAGACCTCAATTAATTTGGCGAAGTCCAGAAGCGATCGGCTGAGCCTGTCAACTTTGTAGACGACCACCACATCGACCTTACCGGCCTCTATGTCGGCGAGCAGGCGTCGCAACGCGGGACGTTCGATGTTGCCACCGGAGAACCCGCCGTCGTCATAGCGCTCTGCCAGGCAAACCCAGCCTTCGGACGCTTGGCTCTTGACGTAGGCTTCGCCCGACTCGCGCTGAGCATCGAGGCTGTTGAACTCCTGCTCCAAACCGTCTTCGGTGCTCTTGCGTGTGTAGATCGCACAACGGATTAATTGGGGAGCCGTTTTTGAAGTGGGGCGCATGGTCATCGGGTCTCCTTCGCGAGGCGGAAGAAGTGATAGCCGTTGAGATGCTGCCCCGTGATCGTTTTCGCTACGGCGCTCAGAGACTGGTACTTGTCGCCTTCGAACTCGAAACCGTCGGCCAGCACGGTGACTAGCAACTGTTTCCCTTTGTAGCTTCGTTCTAGGACCGTCCCAGCTTTTGGAAGTCTGCGATCCGCGGGTGAAGCCAATGGAATCGTGACCCGTGGCGCTGGGGACGTTTCCTTTGGTGCGATGACGCGGAGGTCAGCATCGTTTGCTATTTCGGCTGCGCGTTGCCTCGCCCGTTCTGACAGATCTCCTTCGGCGATGGCCTGCAACCGCCACGCTATTTTCTTCATCAGCCAGGTCTTGTTCCCAGCGCGAGTGGCTTCCCCGAATACTTCCCCGTAGCGATTTCTGAGTTGAGATGTCGTCATCCCGTGGAGTGCGGCGATTTCCTTACATAGAGTCTTTGGCATGTTTTTCCTCCAAATCGATCTCTGACCGTTAACTGCCCGTGTTGTTAAGGAGCACGCTTTCTTGCCCCTCATCAAGCGTTGATGTCGAAGATTTCGGAGACTCTTTTTCGGCTAGGGCGGCGCGCTGGTGAAGCCGCAGGATGGCGGCCGCGAGGAGTGTCGCTGCTTCGGGCAATTGAGACGGTTGGACCGCGGTGATCTGGGGATTAGCTTGCATCGGACGCCTCGATTCCGGCGTTCTTAGCCAGCCATGCCCGTAGCACCTCGGTGGGATAGAGGATCGTTCGCCTCTTACTCCCTCCAACGCGGACGCATGGGATTTGCCCGTCGCGGGTAAGTTGCCAGAGAAGGCGTGGAGAAATGCCGAGCGACTTTGCCGCCTCGGCTAGACGCATCGCTAAGGGATGCGAGAGACCTGTAGTTGATTCCATCGTCGGATACCTGGTGAACATGCACGCCGCCTGCAAATGGGCGGCACGCTTGGCACCGATGATGGAGGTAAAATTCTTTTAGATGTTGCCGTATCTCAGTGGTCTGACATTTGTCAGGCCGCAGATTTTCGCAGGTTGCGACCGAGAATCGCAAGAAAAAGTTTTGGACTGACAGTGGTCCGACAGATCGTTAGGTATCCGCTTGATACTTTTTTGCTAGGGCCTGGATCTCCTCGCAGTCCGCGCGATAGAGGAATTCTGGAGCGTTGGGTCGCTTGTTTGCCACCTCAAGCCAACTGTCCTCGGGAAGGGCCTTTCTGGTTCGGCTGAGAGCGGTAAAGAACGCTTCTCTTTTCTCTGAGAAAACTTCAAGGACGTCGACGAGTTCCGTTCCTCCGAAAAAGCCTCGTGGGCGCGATAGGGCAGCCGGCGCAGCGTCAAAAGGCGGTTGCGCGACGCGCCTCAACTCGGAGTGGAGATCGCCCATCAGAGATTCGCTGAACTGTGGAAGTTGGACTGGGGCTACATTCCCCTTGGATTTCAGCGCGATTGCAAAGTGACTCGCGACGATGTCCAGCTTTGGCCGCCCGGCGAGTTGTGGTCCGTTCGTCCACGAGCCGAGCGAGATGGGGCACTTTAAGGCGTCGACCTTTTGCATTCGTCGTTGAAAATGTGGGTCTCTGCCAGAAGTATTGAATTGATGGTCCAA
The DNA here is from genome assembly GCA_964636985.1 of uncultured Pirellulaceae bacterium. Classification (GTDB taxonomy): domain Bacteria; phylum Planctomycetota; class Planctomycetia; order Pirellulales; family Pirellulaceae; genus CAZWSX01. The sequence continues at coordinate 13,472 of CAZWSX010000044.1, forward strand.
CTCCTCGTGCAGTGCTCGCCTTCTGTTCGACCAAACTCGAATCGTTTCGCTAACGGCAGACTCAACGAGGGAATGGAATGAGAAGAGGAATCGCCCGCACTGAAATAGCACGACGTCGAAGTAAGACTTATGGCCTCCTCCGATCAAGGTGTTGCGACTGGCGTGTTCACATTGGTCCCGCAAGTCCCGATAGAGTCTTTCGCAGTCCCGCTGTAGGTCAAATAACTCGACGAACTTTTGCGCACGATCGGGTTGGGGCTTATCGGGCGGAAGCGGCGTTTTGGTGAGGTAACTAGCGACCTCTTTTGTGAGATTCACCAAGGTTCGGAGCGATGTGAAGGCGTGGTCTAGTTCGTCCGGTAGTTTGTCGTTTTCGCCTGGCGGATTCATGGTCTAACTCCCGTGTGGTTGATTTGGGAGCTAGCCTGAGCCGGGGGCGGACGCCTCTGGTCAGGGGCCTGTATCTTGTGGTCTTCGACGCGGCTTCCCCAATAGCTGGTCGCTAACCGGAATCGTATCCGCATTGCGTCGCCAGGCTTAGAATCGCCTACTCGGAAATAATGCCACCTGGAGACGAAAACGATGTCACGCAAGACTTGGGACTACCAAGCTCAAACGGCGAAGTCGCCTGCCGACTTGATCGAGCCACTCGTAAGACTTGGCAAAGAGGGCTGGGAGTTGGTTTCGGTCGTTCAGGATGCGAAGGACGGCCTTTACTACGCTTATCTCAAAAGGCGATTGGACAAGCACTCGTGAGATTCATCTTGTTACAGGAGCTTGGCTGGCGTGGGTGCGTACCAGCGCGGGTTTCGGATTGTTTGATCGTTGGGCAGATTCGTCTCTGTCATTGCCGATAGTCTAGCGGCGCCAGGTTGTCACAAAGCGACGTCCCCACGCGCATTAGCGTTCCGGGGCTGGGGGTTAGCGCGGGCAAAAATCGTCGGATTTGGAAAATGAAAGTGTTTTCGCGCGTTTGAATAGCGCAGACCATCGCGCAAATTCGCAGCTTTTTTGGTTATTCCGTCGACGCCCGGTACAATGCCTCCACGTTATCCGCCGTTTAGATGCCTCAGGCACCTCGCGACTAACGTCCGCCATAGGACTCAAACTGCGAGGACATCATGCCTGCGCTTGGCTTCTTTCGCATTCTGTTAGCAGTCGTGTTAACTGGCACTCTGCTGCAACCCGTTTCTGCCGAACCGCCTGTTCGCGCGGTCAGAGTGTCGCACAAGACGGTGAAGATCGGGGACCTAGACATCTTCTACCGCGAGGCTGGTCCGAAGGATGCGCCTGCCATCCTCCTGTTGCACGGATTCCCGACCAGTTCGCAGATGTTCCGCAATCTCATCCCAGCTTTGGCGGACAAGTACCGTGTCGTTGCGCCCGACTATCCGGGCTACGGCCATAGTTCGATGCCGATGCACGACAAGTTCGACTACACCTTCGACAACCTGGCAAAGGTCATCGACGAGTTCACCGAGAAGGTCGGCCTCACTCGATACGCCCTTTACGTGCAGGACTACGGCGCGCCAATCGGCTACCGTCTTGCGAGCGGCCATCCGGATCGGATCACCGCCATCGTGGTTCAGAATGGCAACGCCTACGACGAAGGGATCGATAACGAGTTCTGGAAACCGATTAAGGCGTACTGGAAAGAGCCCAAGAGCAAAGAGAAACGCGATGCGATTCGTAACCTTCTTAGCTACGAGGCAACTAAATGGCAGTACACGACGGGAGTCAAAGATCCCGAGTCGGTCAGCCCCGACGGAGCGGCCCACGACCAGTTCCTGCTTGATCGCAAAGGCAACGATGAAATCCAGCTCGACCTGTTCCTCAGCTACGGTAGCAATCCGCCGCTCTATCCAAAGTGGCAGGAATACTTCCGCAAGCACCAGCCGCCGATGCTGATCGTCTGGGGGAAGAACGACCAGATCTTTCCGGCCGAAGGAGCCGAGCCGTACAAGCGAGATCTAAAGACTCTGGAGTTCCACCTGCTTGATGCCGGGCACTTCGCCCTCGAGTCGAATGGCGATGAGATTGCAGCGATGATGCGGGATTTTCTAGGGAAGCATGTGGGAAAGAAGTAAGCGGAGGCAGCGATGGCTAGTCACTACCCGAGTGATGTTGCGTTCACCCCGGCGGTGAAGGCGATCCAGACCCAAATGGGTTCGCGTGCTGGCTACGCTCGTATGGAGCGAGGTGAGGGATGGCAGACCACGGTCACCGAAGAGTTGGCGGACTATCTCGCCGACCTGGACATGTTTTATCTGGGCACCGCGAATTCCGAGGGCCAGCCCTACATTCAATACCGCGGCGGGCCGCCAGGGTTTCTTAAGGTCATCGACGAACATACTCTCGGATTCGCCGACTTCGGCGGCAACCGCCAGTACATCACGTGGGGCAACCTGTCCGAGAACTCGAAGGCGTTCTTGTTCCTGATGGATTACGCCAATCAGTGGCGAGTCAAGGTGTGGGGCACCGCGCGCATTGTCGAGGGAGATGCTGCGCTGGAGGACCGTCTCCACGACCCCGAGTACGCGGGCAAGGTGGAACGCGCCATCCTATTCACGGTCGAGGCATGGGATGTGAACTGCCAACAACACATCCACCCGCGATTTTCCCGACGACAGATCGCGCCCGTGATAGAAAAACTCAATGCGCGGATCGCCGAACTGGAAGCGGAGCTAAAGCACCTGAAGGCCGGCCCAGCCACTAAGTAGCAAGGAGTCTCCGATGGAGTTCGACAGGACGGACACAGCGCTGGTGGTCATCGACCCTCAGAACGACGTGCTTAGCGAAACCGGTATCTCTTGGGAACTGGTGGGTGCCAGTGTTCGGGAGAACAATACTGTCGAAAATCTCGATCGACTTTTCAGGGCCACAATCAATCACGATTATCAAGTATTCATCTCTCCTCACTACCTGTATCCGCACGACCAAGCATGGCGGTTCGGTGGCACGGTCGAGAAGTCGATGCTGGCCGAGAAAGAGTTTTTCCGGCCCGACCCACTCGGCATGGACGGATTCACTAGTTCCGGAGTCGACTGGCTTGCGCGGTACAAGCCCTACATCGAAAACGGAAAGACCGTGGTCGTCAGTCCACACAAGGTTTGGGGGCCGCAGACCAACGACCTCGTCCTCCAATTGCGCAAACGCGGTGTTAGTCGAGTGATTCTGGCTGGGATGTTGGCCAACCTATGCGTCGAGAGCCACCTGCGGGAGTTGATTGAGCAGGGATTCGAGGTGGCCGTTGTGAAGGACGCGACGGCCGGCCCACGACATCCTACCATCGGCGACGGACATGCGGCCGCAATCGTCAACTATGGCTTCATTGCCAACGCCGTTCTCGCGACTGAGGATGCTGTGCAGGCTATCAAGTAGGTGCTGAACGCGGTCACAATTCAGACCAATGGGAGGACCGATCCTGGCCCTGAAACTAGCAGGCAAAATCGCTCTCGTCACTGGTGACGGCAGCGGACTAGGGTGCCTTGGCAGGATCTCTTGGAGATGCCGCGCCCATAAACACATTTTCCTTCTCCAACGGCAGTTGGAAGGCGTCAGCCACGCGGGTCATGTAGTGGCAACGGCATGCCCACCACATCACGTCGGCAGCTCGTTCCGGACCGAAGTGTTCCACGAGTGATTGCACGTCGTCGTCGGAAATCGCCCAAGGAGTTTTTGTGAGTTTGCGGGCGTACAAGAACGCCACTTGTTCCGCCGGGGGAAACTTGGACCAGTCTCCATTGGTCAACTGTCGCGTTCGTTCCTCGGTTTGTTCTGGACTTTGGCCCGCGACCGCGAGCAACATCTGGGTATGACCCATTCAATAAAAACAGTTATTGGTTCGCGTGATGACCCAGAACAGCGTTTCCTCGAATACGGGATCCTGATCCGCTTCGCGGCCAAACGTGCGAAGGCATTTCATCCATGCCGGGCCTAGAGCGGGTTGGTAACCCACTACCACCAAGCTCCACTTGATTCTCGTTGGCGGCATCCCAGCGGGAAGGAACGGTTGGATGTCTTCCCACTCGGGAACGGCGATTCGCCCTGGCTTGTCGCGCTGCTCTTCCATGCCACGAAGCGCCTGATCGAAAGTCAACGAAGTCCAATCGCTTCCCAATTCGATGGTCGGAGCCGGCTTACCGTTATCTTTGGGCTGTGGCCTGTTGGCTGCAATCGACGATCCTGGCATCGGCCCGGTGAAGCGAACTGCCAGCGGTTTCAGCGGGCCATCCGGTTCAACATCCACATCCAGCGTCAAAAGCAGCCGATCTTGGAAGTTGGCGTAGGCCAGTTGCAGAACCATGGCCACGACTTGCTCTTCGCCGAAGGCAGCGATCAACGCCGCAACCTCTTCGTCGGTAACCTTATCGGCCTGCAGCGTCAATTTCCTCGCAAACGCAATTGCCGCTTGTTCCTTCGTTGGCAGTTTGTCGAAGCTCTTTTCCAGTTGGGCGACTTCCTCACGCTTCAGGCCCGCAGCGAGCAAATCAGCCTCCGCGTAACGCTGGCTGTAAGTGCACCGATTCGCGCGGGCTGCTACCCAACGTATCGTCGCGCGCAATCGCGGATCGATACTATCGCTCGTACGATAGACATGGTCGAGTTCCAACATTGCGGCCGTCGTGTAGGGCAACGGACCAGCCAAAGCCCTCGCCCAGATCGGCAATGGACGATTGCTGCTATCCTTCATGCGAGGAGGCAGTCGCTTCCAAGCTGCCTCATCGTCGAGGGTCGCAAGGCGACATTTTCGTGAGGCCGGTTTTTCTTTCTCGTCCCCTTCGCCGGCCCAAGAGCTTCCGGCCGATAGGCAAAGAATGAACAGCCAACAAACCTGGCAAATGGAGCTACGCTTCACGACCGCATCCTCATTGCAAGTGGAAATGATAGACGTTGGTGTGCACGGGGGCGAAATTCCCACCGTTCATCTGGAGGAAATCTTGGACTCAAAAAGACATGACGTTCACTGCCCTGGGCGGTAAGGTGAGCGCCCGAAAAGAATTGGGGAATGTTCTCATCAACTCCCGGCGTCAGACGGGGCAAGTCGCCTGTGGGCTTGTGAGTCGCACGCACGGTGCGTCGACGATTCACTCAGCAGCCAGGGTCCCGGCCGTCACGGAACGCATGCGAGAAAATAGGAGCCATAGTCGACCCACCGAACGCGATGAGAATTTGACTGCGACGTTGATTATAAAACGAATCCCCGCATCCCATATGCGCGGCGAACAGTCTCTCCGGGTGTTAACCAGCGGGTACGTGTTAACCAGAGACTCCGAGAGTTTTATTTCCAATTACGAGGGTGTAGTCAGAAAAGCCCCCTTTCCCACTCGGACCCTCGAAATCTCTCTACGAACTCCGACCCGCCAGTTAACAGTCGGAATTGACGTAAACCCTTGCGGGATAAGCAAGAAACGCAAAACGCCGAGAGATCTCTCTTCTCGGCGTTGCGTGTTAACTGGTTCGGCAGCATGTTTCCGCTGCCAAACGACTAGCTCCCCGAGCCGGTCTCAGCCCGAACCGTGGCTTCACACAGCACGGAGCCTTTGACTGCAAGAGGTTACATCGGAAACCGATCCTGACGTTTTACCCGTGGAATACCCCTCCGGCAAGTCCGATGACCACAAAATCGCGTCCTGATGGGCTTCAGTCGGCCCGGTACTACCAGTCGCTCCTCGACTCCGGAAAGTTCGAAAGCCAGGCGGCCTTGGCGCGATTCCTTGGAGTCAGTCGAGCACGCGTGACGCAGGTCTTGAACCGGCTCAAGAAATCGACCGAACCAATCTCGTTTAACTCAGAGCGATCCGCTGGGTGATCAGCGGCGCGAGCCACTAGATTGACATTGCGCGTCTCGCCCATAAGATATTCGGAATATCGAATGTCCGAATCACCGGAGGCAAACATGTCCGAGGTTTCCGACTCGCGGTCTGCGGCCGAATTGCTGAAGGCGTTTTCGCATCCGACTCGCTTAGCGATATTGCAGGAACTGCTGGATGGCCCAAGATGCGTCACAGACATGGAGGAACTGCTGCCCGCGCGGCAAGCGAATATTTCCCAACACTTGGCGGTGTTGCGACATGCCTGCCTCGTCGATTACGCGCAAGACGGCTCATTGCGCTGCTACTACCTGAGCCGTCCGCGATTGGTGAAGGACATGCTGGCGCTTGTTGGCCGTGGCGATCCCGTGGTGAAACGGACGCCGGCAGAGATCCAGGCAGACAAGGATCGCCTCGCCAAAGCGAAAACGCGTGCCGAAGAGTCGGGCACCAAGAGTTCCGCACGGCGGAAAAAGGTGCCTTCATGACCGCCCGTGTGTATCTCGATTACAACGCCACGACACCCATTGCTCCGGAAGTGGCGAAGGCGATGTTGCCGTACCTCGAAGAGGCGTACGGCAACCCTTCCAGCCTCCATTGGGCAGGATTGCCTGCTCGGGATGCCGTCGAAGAGGCCCGATCACAGGTTGCCGCGCTGTTGTGCTGCGACGCGACAGAGATCGTGTTCACCTCGGGCGGCACTGAAGCGAACAATCACGCCATCAAAGGAGTGTTCTTTTCCCAATGGGCTCCGGGAAAGCCCTTTCACGTCATCACCAACGAGATCGAACATCCCGCCGTCCTGGAACCGTGCCGGTTCATCGAGGGACTTGGGGCAGAGGTCACCCGATTGCCGGTCAACCGGTTCGGCCAGGTCGATCTGGACGCCGTCAGGCGCGCGATTCGACCACAGACCGCACTCATCTCCGTTATGCACGCCAACAATGAGGTGGGGACGTTCCAGCCGATTGCCGAGATCGCCCAGATCGCACACGAGCACGGCGTCCTCTGCCACACCGACGCGGCCCAGACCGTGGGCAAGGTCGTCGCGGATGTTGAAGCGCTCGGTGTCGATTTGCTGACGATCGCCGGTCACAAGCTGTACGGCCCGAAAGGAGTGGGAGCGTTGTTTATTCGGGAAGGTGTGACGCTCGCCCCGCTTCTGCACGGAGCGGGCCACGAGGCAGGACGTCGCGCTGGGACCGAGAACGTGCTGGAAATCGTCGGCTTGGGGGCCGCCTGTGAACTGGCTCAGGAGTGGATCGACGACGAGGCCGTGCTCGGCTTGCGGGATGAACTCTGGCAGCGGTTGCAGGAGGCGTTCGGTGATCGCGTCGTGTTGAATGGTCATCCTGAAGACCGACTGCCGAATACCCTCAACATCGGTTTCCTGGGCCATCACGGAAACGAGATCCTCGCCCGCTTGCCCCATCTGGCGGCGTCCACCGGTTCGGCATGCCATGCGGGGAGCCTCCACATCAGTCCGGTGCTGACGGCGATGGGTGTGCCGCGCGATGTCGGCCTTGGTGCGATCAGCTTCAGCCTGGGACGGCAAACGACCCAGGCAGAAATCGTATGGGTGGTCGAGGCCCTTGGACAAGTCGTGGAACCGGTTCCGAATACAACTGTGCGGAATTCAACGCGATGACGAAGCCGCTGTCGGAGTATACCCCCGATGAAATCCGGGCGGCTGTTGCCGACCGCTATGGCCAAGTCGCCGCCACGCCGGGGCAAAAGTTCAACTTCCCCGTAGGCCGTCAGTTCGCCGAAAGCGTCGGCTACGATGCCGCTCTCCTCGACCGACTGCCGCGCGGCATGTGGGAGTCGTTCACCGGCGCGGGGAATCCTCAGCCGTTCGTCGATGCCAGGCCCGGCGAGACCGTTTTAGATCTGGGCTGCGGTGCGGGGCTCGATTTGTATTTGTATTCGCAAATGGTTAGGCCAACGGGAAAGCTGTTCGGACTCGATTTGTCGCCTTTGATGCTAGACAAAGCCCGATCCAATCTTGCCTCGTTCGGCGTCGCAAACGTCGAATGGCTGCTCGCGCCGGCGGACGCCGTTCCACTGCCGGATGATTCAGTTGATCTCGTCACGGCCAATGGCATCTACAATCTGTCACCCGACAAAGACGCGGTGATGCGGGAAGTCGCCCGCGTTCTCAAGCCGGGCGGCCGGACGATCTTCGCGGAGGTCGTGCTCAAGAGCGAACTCCCCCGCGAAGACCGTCGGGAGATCAATGACTGGTTCCGCTGCATCGGTGGAGCACTCGTTCAAGACGACTTTCTGGCCCGCCTGGAGCGGAATGGGTTGAGCCATCCGCAGATCCTCTGGCTTGGCCGCAACGCCCGGACGGGGCACGAGCTTGCATTGTGCGCCGTGATCCGTGCGGAGAAATGGCCTCAACCCTGATTCCACCGAGGAGCAACAGCGATGCGTCTGCACCATATTCTGTTCGTCATGATCGCCACTACAGCGTCGTTCTCAGCGTTTCTCGCCGCGGACGATCACGAGGACGACGGCAGCTTTAAGACCTACCCGCTCCACACGATCCAATGGAAGGCCGGCCCGCCGTCTCTCCCGGCCGGTGCGCAGATCGCCGTGCTGGAAGGCGATCCATCGAAGGAAGGTCCGTTCGTGTTTCGAGTCAAGGTTCCCGATGGATACCGCATCCCGGTCCATACCCATCCCAAGACGGAGCGCGTCACCGTAATCGCCGGGACATTCAACATCGGCATGGGAGACAAGTTCGACCAGCGCGCAACCAAGCCGATGCCGGCCGGAACGTACGGCTTCTGGAAGGCCGGGATGAAACACTTTGTCTGGGTTAAAGGCGAAACCATCGTCCAGTTTCACGGCGACGGACCCTGGAAGATCGAATACGTGAACTCGGCAGATGACCCACGCAATCAGAAAAAAGACGCCAAGTAACGGAGCGAGCCATGAAACTCGGCATCTGCATCTACTCGAACGATCCCGAATCCGTCTGGAACGCATTCCGGTTCGCCAACTACTCGGTCAAGCACTTTCAAGACGAAGTGCGAGTGTTTCTGCTCGGCAAGGGGGTCGAGGCTGAAACGCTGGATACAGACGACTTCCACGTCACGGAACAGATGCGGACATTCGTTGCGGCCGGCGGTTCCATCAAAGCCTGTGGAACATGCCTCAAGTTGCGACAGTCCGAGGGATCGGACGTGTGCCCGATCTCCACGATGTCCGACCTGCACCAGCTCGTTGCTGAGTGCGACAAGGTTCTGACGTTTTAGCGAGCGCGATCTGCGGTCACGGTGGAGATGAAGATGCAACGATTGGTGATCCTCGTCTACGGCCTGCTTGCCTATCTGATTTTCCTGGCGTCCTTCCTCTACGCGGTTGGGTTCGTCGGCGGTTTCGTCGTGCCGAAGACGATTGATACAGGCCCCGAATCGGAAGTCGCGGCTGCCGTCGTGATCGACCTGCTGCTTCTGAGCCTGTTCGCAGTTCAACACAGCGTCATGGCCAGACCGTTTTTCAAGCGGTGGTGGACTACGATCATCCCCGCGGCGGCCGAGCGGAGCACCTACGTGCTGGCCAGCAGCCTACTTCTATTCCTGATGTTCTGGCAGTGGCGAGCCCTCCCCGGTGTCGTCTGGAACGTCACGCAGCCGGCATTGGCAGCCGTGCTGTGGGCGCTGTTCGGGCTGGGCTGGCTGGTGGTGCTGGTGTCAACATTCCTCATCAATCACTTCGATCTGTTCGGACTCCGGCAGGTGTATCTCCACTTCATCGGACAGCCCTACACGCCGATTCCGTTCCAATCTCCCTGGCTGTATCGCCTCGTGCGGCACCCCATCATGGTCGGGTTCCTGATCGCGTTCTGGTCCACGCCGACGATGACTCAGGGACACCTGCTATTCGCCGCCGTCGTGACGGCGTATGTCCTCGTCGCATTGCAACTGGAAGAACGAGATCTCGTCCACTTTCACGGTGATTCGTATTCCCAGTACCAAAGGGAAGTTTCGATGCTCTTCCCACTTTGGCGCAGCGGCCAGTCGGGTCGGGGCAAATGATTGAAAGGGTTTGGATGCCATCTCGCATCTTCTGTTTCGTCTTCGTGATCTGCCTGCTTGCATCCAAGGGGCCGAATGCTGAGGAGCGTGCGCCAGCAGACAAACCTGAATCGGCGACGCCCCAGTCGAACGGCACGTCCGCGTCGTACTCGCACCCGACGAAAGCAGAGATCGCCAGCCTGAGATTTCCAAGCGATCTGCGAAGACTGTCCCTATTCGGTATTTGATCGCTACAAACTGCGCAAAAACGCCAGCAGGGCCGATGCGTCGTCGTCGGACAACTCGTCCCGTAATTGGTGACGGAATTTGCGGACGACATCCTCCAGGCTGCCGGCCCGGTTGTCGTGGAACAAGGCATCGCGCTGGCTCACCCCCCGCAAAGCGGGGGGATTGAACTTCGACTGCCCGAGTTCGTCTTTCAGCCCGACGTCGTAGGTCGCTGTCGTCGTGTACGACGGCGGGGCGTGACAGCGGTGGCACCGTTCCCGTTCAAAAACGGCCCGCCCCCGCTCAATCGACACCTTGTCCCGGTTTCCCGACACCAGCCCCAGCGCCGGAGGGGGCGCCAGCGACCGCATATAAGCGACAAGATCGTCCACTTTGTCGTTCGAGAGGTCCCGTCCCTGCATCGTCACCGTCGCCGATTTGCGCACCTGCGCCGCCAGATCGGCGGCGCTGCCGTTCCATGACCAGGGAGCCGTGTCTGCCGTGCCGAGCAGCGAGAGCACGCGCTTCGGCGCGTCGAATCCGCCGTCGCTCAGATTGTCATTGAGCTGGTGATTGGTGTGCCCGTCAGTATGGCAGCTATGACAGCTCATCCAGCCGTCGTGCGATAGCCGGGCGTCGTGGAACAGCAACTCTCCCCGCTCGACGGCCGTGAGTTCCGGCTGCGGCCCCAGCGAGATGACCGCCTTCGATTCTCCCTCGACCACGTCGAGCAGATGCACAGCATCTCCCAGTGTGTCGGCCACGTAGACGCGCGAGCCGTCGCCGAGCGGAACCAGCGCCGTTGGCCGATGGCCCGCAGGAACGCGATATTGAATGGCCTTGTCGGGCTGCGCCACTGTCACGCCGCCCACGCCCGAGACGGAAACGACGTAGCGCCCCTCCGGCGCCAATGCGATCGCCCCGGGGTCTGCTCCCGCGCGGCCCACGTCTCCCATCATCACCGAGTGGCTCCCCTTCAGCAGGTCACCCTGGGGATTGAGCACCGCGTCGAGAGACAGTATGCGCAAAATATTCGTGATCAGAATGCCCCAGTGCACGTCGGTGTTGTTCGTGCGCGCCAGATGGTTGAGGATCTGGTGCGACACCAGCAACGTCTTCCCGTCGGCGCCGAGCAGCAACCCGCGCACGTTGTGCGCCGGCAAGAGGCGCACCGATTCGGGACGGTCTTTCTCCGGATCGATCACGGCAAACTTTTCACTGAACGAATCGGCGACCACCAGTCGTCTGGCCTTCGGAATCCACAGTTGCATGCGCGGTGCAAACGACAGCGGCAGCGAACGCGCAACCTTCGCCGTGAACGGTTGCGCGGCGTCTTTGTTCCGGACCAGATCGATGACCGTCAGATGTCGCGACCAGAGCGACGCGACAAAACAGCGACTCCCATCATCGGAGACGCGCACGGTTACGGGATACGCCGGCACATCGAGCCGCCCGACGGCTCTGACCTCGCGGCCGTTCCGCTCGAGCAGAATCAACTGATGCCGCGCCTCATCGGTCGCCACGAGAAACCGCTCACCAGGGACCACCACCAGATCGGATAGCATCTCCCCGACCGCGTATTCGGCAACCGGCTTGTTGGCCGCCGTGTCGATGACCGAGATCGAACCCGACTTGCGATTGGCGGCAAACAGCAGCGAGTCGCGCTCGAGCAACACGAGCGCGACTGGACGGCGGAACCGGAACTGGCTTTGCGGAGCGGCTGTGGTGGCTGACTCACCCGCGCGCGGTGCGCCGGGATTTGACATGAAACCGGCGGTCATAACCAGCAGTGCAAAGACGGTTGCACCTGGCACCATCATCTTCATCGATGACACGATTCGCATGCATTACGTTCCTGAATCGATATTTATCCCTAGTCCTGCGATTGCACGACAATACCCAGCTCTTTCCGCAGCACTTCTACCGCGAGCAACACGGGATCGTTCTTGATTGTGACAATTTTGAGAGCGGAGGGCGACCCGGCACTGCGGATGAAGGTCCCCGGGGGAGCCGCCAGGTTTGTTGCGACGGGCTGTGGTACTCCCGCCTCATGATCGGGTCGCACCCCCCAGGCTTGTTCCACCGGCTTCCGGCCGAGTGCGATGACAGGTCGATGTCGAGAAGCCGCCATTGAAAGCGGTTTCGCCAATTGTTTTCCGGACGGTCGCTCCAATGTTCCCGTCGGTACGATCAGCACTTCGCCAGTTCCCGGGACGTCAAATTGACTGGTGACCCAGGCATTTCCGGAAGTCGACCGGCCGACGATGACCGCCCGGCGATTGTCCTGCAATGCGGCGGCCAGCCACTCCACCGGCCCGTCGGTGTGTTCATTCACCAGCACCGCCAGCGGCCAATCCGCGAACAGGCAATTGGGATCGGCGGTGAACTCCTTCACCTGCTCTCCCTGCCGAATGGCTCCAATCTTGCCGCCGGCGAGCAGCGCGTCCGCCAGCATGACGGCGTAATGAGGGTCGGTACCGTTCCCTTCGTTCTGCAGATCGATGATGAGCGCCTTGATTTCATCGGCACGCAGCTTCTGTTCGATTTGCCGCAACTCATGAACCGTGCTGCCGCCGACTTCGCCGATTCGGACATAGGCGATCGGCAGTGCCGGATCAACCTGATAGTTCCACGGCGATCGATCATCGGAACGATTGCGACCAAATACCGTTTCGCGCGGCACCACCCCGCGCGTGATCTTCAGCGTCTGTTGCTCATCGCCGCGCTTGAGGAGCAGTGTGACCTCCGAACCTTCAGGGCCGCGCAGCCGATCGACAACCTCGGGGAGTTTCAGCCCTTTCGTGCGGGCACCGTCGATGGCTTCAATTTGGTCGCCGGTTTTCGCGCCGGCTTTGTCCGCAGGACCATTTGGAAACAGGTTCATCGTGAACGCGCCGTCTTTGCCGGAGAGCGCAATCCCGATCCCCACGTACTGATTCGCCTGCAAACTCTGTGCGACCTTCAGTTCCTTCGCGGGCAACACATTCACTCCCCCAGGCAGATTTCCCAGCATTCCTGCGTCTAACGCCTGCCTGGCCTCCTCCGATGCGACGCCCGCACGCACGGCCTGCGACCAGATCTCCGTCAGGAACGCGGCGGACTGTTCTCTCGTCGCCAGATCCGACACGCGGCGGCTGAGACCTGCCGGGACAGGCAGTTTCGCCGCCGCCAGCAGACCGCGCGTTCCGTTGAGCAGCATCTCCTGCCGTGTCGGGGATGCGAGATGATTGTCGAGCACCAGATCAATAATGTGCAGCGCCCGCTCGACAGCACGAGCGGAGGCCGTCCCTCCCGCGACTTCCGATACGGTCGCCGCGCCCGGTTCCCGCACCTGGGCGAATGTCGGCGAACTGAACGCCAGCCACACCACCAATCCGCCACCCACTCGCCAGCATTTCATAATTCCCTCATTCGGTATATCGAATAATCGAGACCGATCCGCAAAACCGGAAGACTTCCTGGGGAATGCCGAAGAACTGGCACACCTCTGCCGTGAGCCATGCCCGTACATCGGTGATGTTCTCTTCTGAACTGCTCACCGAAGCCAACACATTGCTTTGCGTCAGTAAGTAGTCGACCAAGCCAGTCGCCGAGAAAGGCCAATAGTGCTCGAAGTTCGACTGAAACTCGCGAGCCAGTCCCAAGGCGTGTGCGACATCATTGCTCGGCGTGCCACTGGACCGTGGAGGCGAGGGAAACCGAGTTAGATAGCGTTCACGGTGCCACACCGCGTATTCGGCGCAGCACGCCATTTCTCCCGCGAAGCCGTGGTCGTAGATAACGATGCGCCCTCCCTGGCCGAGCAATCGTGCCGCCTCTCGCAGGAATGCATCGCCGTCGAGCCAGTGCAATCCGCTGCCCAGGCAAATCAGGTCGAAATGCCCGTCCGGGTATGGCATGTCCGTCGCCGGGGCACAGGCATACGCGATCCGGGGATCGCGGAATGCCTGGTCGAGCATCGCCTGTGATAAATCGCATCCGATAACCTCGTCGGCGAATTCCAGCAGAATCCGCGTGGACAAGCCCGTACCACAGGCCACATCGAGCGCACGACAGGTACGTTGCGGCACATGCTGGCGGATGAAACCAGCAATCAATGGATGATAGAACGGCCTGCCGCACACATACAAGCGCGCGGCAAGCGTCCTATCGAAAGGATTCAAGGTGCTTTCCTTTGCCGTAGACATACTTCTGTCTTGCAGATCATCTGACACTCCCCTGTTAAGGATTAGACATTGCTGTCGAGCTTGACTAAACCTCGACAATTTAGGCTTCGACACAGTTGCGACACCGTTGAACGGAAGCACCGCAACAACTCACCCGCTAGCTATGCGCTCTCTGTCTTATGGCAAACATCACATACGCCGGTCATCATCTTGACCACCGCGAGGCTGTCGGCGTTACCGGAACGTGATAGCGCGTCAAAAACACCCTGCTGATCTTCAGGCGACCGGTTTTGGCCAAGCTTGAACTTTCCCTCCAGACGGCTAATAGGAATCTCGAACGCGACGATGCCTTGCACGAGCTTGTCGCGAAAGTCGTCTGGCAATTCCCCTGTCCACGGCCGCTCGCGTGTGCCCTCATACGCGGCGATCGTCTCGGAGAGCAATCGGACCACCGCATCGTGGTCGCTGAGCAGACTCGGAACTCCATAGACGTGAACGGCCGCGTAGTTCCACGTCGGCACCGCCAGTTGCGTCTGGTACCAGGTGGGTGAGATGTACGCGTGCGGTCCATGGAACATGACCAAGACTTCACCGCCGGACTCGAAATGGCGCCACTGCGGATTGGCCCGCGCCATGTGGCTGACGAGCGTGCCACTGCTGCCATCCTCCGGCCGGTAGAGGACCGGAAGGTGGCTTGCGAATAGAACGCCCTCGCCCCAGCTCACAACCGTGGCAAAGCTATGCTCACGGATGAACGATGCGAGTGTGCTGGGATCGTCGACGCGAAATGCCGGCGGAATATACATAACTCAATCCCCGATCTTGCTGCTTCAATTCATTTCACCTTGGTAGGTTCATTTCGGGTGTACTCCTCGATCGTCTTCGCGATAAGTTCGTGCTGCTCAGCGCTGGTCTTCGCGACCAGAGCATTCTCTGCGAAGGTGAGCGATGGCTGAAACTCGTTGAGGCCGGCCTTCTTCATCGCCTCGGTGATCCGATCCTGCAATGCCTTCTGCTTCTTGGCCTGTCCGTCCTTGTCGGCCGAATCACCGGGAACACCGCCCAAGGCGTACACGCGAGTGACGCTTTGAAATACCCGGGAGATTGTCTCCGCAATCACATCGTGCTGTGCGGGGTCCGCCTTGGCTTCCAATGCACCATCGCTGAACGACATTGATGGCGGGGACTGATCAAGCCCGGCCTTCTTCAACGCCGCGGCAATCAATTCCTGAAGTGCCGCTTGCTTCTTCGCCAGACGTTCGCGTGCCGCGCGGTCGCCTTCGGCGGGAGCCTCTCCGAGCACATCACTTACTGAGTATACGCGCGTTTCAGCCGCAACAACGCTTGCGTCGCACGACACGACCAGGGCGAACGCGGCGAAGAGTGGCATAGACAAGTACGCATTCATGACGTTTCCTCTCTTAAATGAAGGTCCAGAAGCTGAAAGGCAAAGCGAGCCTCATTTAGACATCGCGCTGCCAAATCCGACTGTTAAGGCGTCGTTCGCGTTAATCGCGTCTCGCTTCAAGTCCCTTGAGCTGCTTCTCCCTCTGCGCCGATCGTCGCTGCTCAAGGGTGCTGTCGAAGCGGCGGCGTGCATCCTCGTCTTCGGCAGTTCGTCTTTCGTCTATTTCGCGAACCGTCAGTTTGTCGATGCCCTTTGTAAGAAGCGTCCGGCCATTGACCGTGTGTGATTGGAATTGTTGTCCACCCACCTGAACGTTCTTGCCGCCCCCGTCACCATTCGTCGGCAATCCCTCCGACGTAGGTCGCTGACCTTCAGGTCCGCCGACAGGTCGACTTTCTTTGGTGTTTTCGCCGGTGATGTCCGGCGCCTTGCGCCAGGTTGCAGATGAATTGGAATAGGCCCAAACATTTGCCTTGTGGGTGACAATAATCGAGTCATCAAGCAGTTGAATGGTAGGCTCAACACTGCGTTCGAAATCGAGCCGATCCAAACTCAAGCCGGGATGGCCAAATGCATAGAGCGAGTTTCCAGCCCACAAGTAACCAACGTGTTTTCCCATGGTGGGCGATTCGGACACTGGATCATCCA
The DNA here is from genome assembly GCA_964636985.1 of uncultured Pirellulaceae bacterium. Lineage (GTDB taxonomy): Bacteria > Planctomycetota > Planctomycetia > Pirellulales > Pirellulaceae > CAZWSX01. The sequence continues at coordinate 29,760 of CAZWSX010000044.1, forward strand.
ATGTGCGGGCTCGCCAACCCGTATCCTTGTGATAGAGGGCAACTGTCTTGCTTCCTGCCTCGTACCGGAGGCATATCGAATTCCCCAGAAGCAAATTAGCCGTCCCCTTCGCTGCTGGTGGAGTCTCCCCTCCTCCACCTGCAGGAGGCAATGCCATTGGCAACCTATCAGGCTGGAAGCCGGGCAAACCTCCGTCAGAATCTGGTTCGCCATCGCCGGGTTTGCGCACATTCCTGTTCACTTTCTCCACAGGCGGACGCGCGGCACTGCCATCGGCGGCCACGAAATAGATCGCAATCGAGGTGTCAGTTCCTTCTGCCACTTTCCGCGCTGAATTCACGAACTTCTCAACTTCGTCGTCGGCGATTCCCGGCTTCAAATGGAGCTTCACGACAACGCGGTCATCCCCCTTGCTCGGACCCAACCAGCTACTAACGCCGAGCGACTTGAGCCCTTCGATGACGTGCATCAAGTCCTTTGCAGACACGCCTGTCCCGCTGATCACTTCAGCCCAGGTTCCCTGCGATCGCCAACGCGGACTCCTCGCGCGGCCGGACTCCAGGTATTGCTGTTCTCCAATATCCGGCGCCCACCTAAGCTCTTGACCCCCAGTGCGACGGGATGTTTCCGGATGTACTCCCCCATCCCCCTCTCCATGTATCGGCATACCGTCTTCACCGGCCGGGGGCGCGTTCGGGCCACCTGGAGGCATGCCCCTCTCAGCGTCTTGCCCGCTATCACCAGGCTTGACCACACGAGGAGTACTGCCGCCGGATTCGAGCGGAGATTCGATCCGATAACCGCGGGGGTTGAAGAAGTAACTTTCCAGAGACGGCCGAGCCCTACCGCCACCGAAGGCGACAAAGTGGATTGTTACTTTCAAGCGATCTAGCCCGTTCTCTACCGCCAATTTGTCTGCCTTCGCTATCAGCTCTTGGCCTCCCTTGACAATCCGATCCACCCTGGCCTTCCCTATCTTCTTGGCGAGCAGGATATCCAGCACAATCTCATTTCGATCCGAAGCCTTTGTCTCACAAGGAATCTCCAACTCTCCCAGTGCATCGACAATGCTTCTTACTATTGCCAACGGTGTATTCTTGCCGACGCCGAGGAACGCCCACGTTTCTCCAAGGTTCTTGGCTTTAGTGACGTTGTCGATTCCCGATGGACTGGGGTTGGATCTTGCTTCCGGATAGTCGGTACCCGACGTGGCTTTGGATTTTGATTCCGGTGCTGCGCGAGCGACAGAGTCGGCAAGTCTCAAGGTGTAGAGAATCCGACCCGAGCCCGGCGCGGTTGTGAAATCTGACGGGAGACGTTCAAAATCCTTCGTTCCCGCCAAGTGATGCGAGATCTTCAACTCATCTTTGTCGAAGCGATAAATACCGATCACGGGAATGAGCACTCCGAAGGTGAACGTGGCAGGATCTTTGCCAATCGAGTTGAGCTCCAGGATTCCATCGTCGGAAGCGTCGAATTCATCAGAATCGGGATGGCGCGCAATCAGCTTGAGACGGTTTCCCGCTACAAGGATTTCCGTCAGCCCCCAGCGATCTTCCGCGCGCCGCGCGACTCCCTCACGCTCTGCATACGTAACGACCCAACGGCCTTGCCAGGCAGCAAGGTCTCCTTCGAATCCTGGCACTGGAGGAGAAGCCCCAAACGTGCTCGCACCTGGCTCCGAGAGATCACTGCTCCCTCCCGCAGGAGGGCGCTGTTCTACAAACTCATGCAATACGATCTCGAATGTTGTGCTGCCGTTCCCACCGGGCTCCACCAGATCCTTGCGGCCCTCGCGCCCCCCCACTTCGATGCAGAACGTCGTATCCGTGATCGACTGGATCGGAACTGCGAATCGAATCTCCATCTCTCCTGTGGTGATCGTGGTCTCTGTGCGAAAAACTTCTTGGCCTTTGTCAGGCGACTTGACAATGAGCCTCGTCTCGACCGGTTGCCCCTTGGCAACCCGAAGCTTCGCCGCGAATTGCGCCTGCTCATCGCGGCGAACGTAATTGACCTGAATAGAGTCCGGGTTCTTCTTGAGATACTCCGGCGTGACTCGTATCCAGGGAGTGACTGCCAGTGCGGACTGAAGCGGAACGCACAATGACAGCAAACCGAGTGTCAGCATAAGTCGAGTCATTTGGCTCACTCCCAAGGATTAAGTAGGCACAAGTCACTGTGCATTACACGCCCGAGCGCTCGCAAATTCGACGCTGCGAAAACGTCTAGTTTCCGAGTCTTCGGTACCCCGGGCGTTCAGCATCACCGAGGCAGTCGCTATCTCCCGACTGCCACCACTTCGTCTTCGTTGGCCTCGCACATTCCAGGAGCGCGGCCGTGCCGACCTTATTTGTCCTGTCGCTCGCTCCCCTTGCGTGACAGCGCTTCATCAATCTGCAGACTGGTGCGAAGCTCTAGCAGCTTGCGGTCAATCTCGACGAGTTCCTTGGGCGAAATTGCCTCCTTGTCTTCTGGCGGCCATTTGCGTCCCAGAAACTTCGATGCCGCCGCATAGAGTTTCTGCAACTGCTCGTCGCTGATTGGATGGCGAGCTTGTAGTTCGTCGGAATAGGAGATGTTCCCGAGCCGATCGACGACGACGATGTTGGGGAGCAAGAAGACTCCGTATTTCTTGGCCGTTTTCCCGAGGCGATCCTCCTCGTCAGCAGCATCCACGCCCAAATTGGGGGGCCATTGATCCTGCTCAAGCCAGGGCTTTAGCTCTTCGTCGGTGGCGTCCGCCGCAGTGATGCCGATAAACACGACATCATCCTTGTATTTGGCGGCAATCTTCTTCATGACGGCTGCATCTGCTCGGCAGGGAGCACACCAACTGGCGGTAAACTCCAGCACAACTACTTTCCCCGCAAAATCCTTGAGCGTGCGCTGCTTTCCGTCGGACCATCGACCTACGTCGAGCGCCGGCGCTGGATCTCCGATTCGGTAGCTGAGCGGGCGTGTCCGCCGGCTACGAACATCTTGCGCAAACTTCTCGCGTTCCTCAGGCGTTGGATCTCGTAATGGTTTTGGGCTGGGGCCGCCATCGGGCTGCTTGTCCTGGGCGAGGCCGGCACTCGCAAGCAGTACGAACGCGGTGAAGAAGCAGCGTACTCGCCGGCAGGACAACGGACTCATCATAACGACCTCCTAGTTGGGTAAAGAGTTCATGCTCGGGAGGAGAGACCAACCTACCGCGGGCCGTAGCACTTCCACGTCACTTTCCCGTCCGCCTGCCATCGGCACCACACGTGGGTAAACCTGGTGGGTAAGTCCGCATCACCAACAGACTCAGGCGCATCCCCGGCATGCCACGAAAACTCCTTCGTCGGCCGCGGAAGCTCGATCAGGAGAGACGACCCCGGACGCACTTCCACCTTTCCCGCCTTACTGCGGAACTGAATCGTGCGCGAGGTATCAATCGAATCCTCTGACGCATGGACTTCTACCAGTTTTGTGGCGGCGATGGCTGACCGAACCTCCTCATCGGATTTTGCCAATGACGCCTCCCCACCAGTTGCCGCTGGGTTAGTTCCGTCCGGCTCGTTGGTGAAGGCCAAGGGCGGCACTCCACCAACCGCAAATCCGTCTGCCGCTGGGTTAGATCTCCCCGACTCCAGAGCCTTCCTATCACCTGACTTGCTTGGCTCTTGAGCAAAATCCTCGGCGCGGATCACATAGCTCGTTCCGCCCAACCACGGCTTTGCGACACCGTCCTTCAAGTTGAAGCCCCCGACACCCAGGTAAAGTGTCGTGCCTCCAATGTTTTCCTTTCGTACCGCAAACCGCACTTCGGTCTCCGGTTCTGTGATCACGCTTGCAGCGGCAAACTGAACGGCGCCCGCTATCAATTTCGTCGTTACATACTGTGGTTCAGAAAAGTGCAGACGAACTGTGAATGCTACCGCCCCGGACGCGTGCTCCGTCACGACACGGATCTGATCATTCTCCTTGAGGTACTCCGGCGTCACCTTTACCACTTCGATTTCCGCCAACGCAGAATGAATCGGTGCAATCGCGAACGCGAGAGCAACCGCAACCATGAGCCGATGCATTGTTTATCTCCTTGGAAAGCACTGGGCTGAAATGCTGATCAAGCGCGGCCTCGACGGCTACGACTAGGTCGAGTGGATCTCGCGGCAACCGCGAAGCGGCGGCGGACTCCGCACGTGGGGCGAATGCCGTCTCGCTCGGCCGCCGTGAGTCACTCTGGAGCGTCGTGTCTTGAGAACATGACGCGATCCACTACCTCCAACTGGTCCTGTGCAGCCGTTACACGCAGCCAGCCCGACCCTCGCTCGATTAGATCCGGGTTTTCGAGTGGCGGGAGCTGAATTCGCTCCAGGGCCGCATTGAGCATCTTTGCAAAAGCATGTTCAGTCATGTTGTCGTCCAACTGATTCAGCTTATAGACGCGCGATAAGAGAGGAATTGGCCGATCTGCGGATTCAGAGGCACGGTACTTCAGGAGCTCAGCCTCGTTGCGTTCCGCCAGAGTGCGGAGTTTGCCAATTGCGACGTCCAGCGCCTTGATACGATCCCCAATAGCTTTGCTCTTGCTTTTCTCTGAACCCTCCGGGAGTGTAGCCTCCTCCAACTCGGCTTCGAGCTTGAGAATGTGGGCGGCTTCATACACTTTGAAAACCGCCGAGAGTTCCGCTTCCAGGAGCCGTTCTTTGATGTTCGTGGCGCGCTGACTTGGTTCGTCAGCGAATAGTAGTGGGGCTGAGACCAAACAACACACTAACGCGGCCGCAAACTTCCACTTCATGACTGCTCCTCCTTCGCACTTTCGTGAATTTACGCCCCAGGCCACTCGGCCTCACGGAATTACACGGTCCACAGGCCCCGATTCGACGCTCACCGAGTGAGAATTGTGAACTGCTTCGATCAATCCCTTCCGCGCAGCAAACCGTTGCGACTGTTGGATGATGATCGCACGATCCATTGCATTACACGCGAGAAGGCTCGATATTCGACGGGCGTGAGCCAACGATTCCCGAGCGACGATGCTCACAGTCAGTTCGCGATCTCAGTAAAGGCGGCTCTGGCCATTACGAGTTCGTCCGGTTCGCCGCCAAACTCGGATGACTGCCGAGCGTTCGCCTCACGAAACCCCAAACTGCGCAGCAGCGCGAGCGAATGTTACGCCAAGCGATGGGTATCGGCTGTGACGTCATCGAACAGTCCTGCACCAGTAACTCTTACGGCGAACCGAGCGAGTAGCTCGCGATCCAGCGGCTTGTGGCGACCGAATGCCGCCACGTCGCCCTGCAATTTACTCATCCAGTCGCGGGCTCAGCTTCCCCGACTTCAGTTCTGGAAGGGCCTGTTCGATGACGTCGCCGGGGATCGCCACGCAGCTATGCGCGGCCTGCGAGACATTGATTCCAATAACCTGGCCGTGCAAATCGACAACCGGACCGCCGCATTCCTGCGGCGATAGTCCGCAATCGTGCTCAATGATGGTTCGCAACGCTGATAGCACATCACGACGTGCGACGCTAATCACACCCGTCGGTAAAGGCACGGACTGCGCCCCTGGCGCCACGACCAAGGTTCCGACGGCAGGGTTCCGATCGCCCCAAGCAACCGGCTCAAGACCTGCTGCGGACAGTTTCAGCAGCGCGATATCAATGTTGTCCTTGATGCCGACGATCTTCGCCGCCACGATTCTGCCATCGTGCAACCGGCATTGTGGTCGCAGTGGGAGAACGCTGGCTTTCGTGACCACCCATCCATCGGGCGCGACGACTGCCCCGAGGGCCACCGTGCCCCCGTCTCCATCACAAACGGTCACGATGCTGCGGCGGATTCGCTGCACGATCTCGTGATACGGCAGGGCCGAAGTTGCACCCAGTTTCCAACAATCGAGAGGAAGTCGTGTCGCCTTGCGCAAACTCGCGATGGCCTCAGCCTTTTGCGACTCATCAGCGGGGAGTACCTCGCTCTTGAGCATCTTGGGCAGTCGCTCGCGAACGAACGCGCTCGAAGTGTATGCAAATGGCACTCCATGCCTTTGCGCAATCTGGCTTGCTGCACCGTCGTAGAGTTGCACCAATGCGCTTTTGTGGATGATCCCGATGAGCCGCCCGTTTAGGTCGTACAGCGGCCCGCCTGAGTCGCCACCATTGGTGCGACAGTCGGTCACAAACGAACCGTGTTTGGTCAGCGAAACCGAATCGCAGCAGACGACTCGACCAAACCTCGCCACGGGGCCACGACCGGGATTCGATGCCGACAACGGATGTCCAATTTTTAAGACGCCGTCTCCCAACTTGACGCCATCACTGTCGCCTAGCGGCGTGAACGCATAGGGACTCGGTTCGACGATTTGAAGCAGCGAGAGATCATGCGTCAGGTCGGCTCCTAGCAGTTCTGCGTTCCGTTGGGTGCCATCTTGGAGAGTGATTTTCACACGCTGGCCAGGCTTTGCTCCCTCTGCATGGCTCACGTGCCACTGGGAAACCACCAAGCCCTCTGAGGTGACAATCACACCGGTTCCATCGTTGACTTGCACGACGGCCGGTAGCACTTCTTTGATCACCCCGACAATCTGTGTCTCCAACTTTTGCAAGGCCGCCAAATTCTTCGGATAGTTCTCCGCGCATGAACGATCCTCGGTGACGAATCCCTCAGGTGTGGAGGTCGCAAACAGTTTCTCGCTCTCTTTCGCCGTCGAAATCCAACTGAAATCGCTGTAGACGTAGCGATTAACCGCGCCTGCCGTAACTGGGTTGACGTTTTCCAGTTCAAACCGAACGGGGAGATCACTTTGCTTATCAATCCATACGGTCGTCGAAGTCGTCGGCCCGTCCCTCAATACGAATTTCACGGTCTCCCGCCCATCAATCGTTAAGGTTTCTGCAGTTGCCTTCGTGTTCCGCTTCAATTCGCTCACATACTCAAGAAACGACTTAAATGTCTCCACCGCGATCGCCGGCGGCGCGATCCGCGTTGCGACCCTGGTGTGGGAGTTCGTTATCAGCGTCCGGCCGATTTGCAAGTCCTGCACCGATATCGACTCCGCTCCATCGGACAGAATCTGCTCGTTACGAAATCGCGGCCCCTTGAGATCCGCATACATCGTGCTCACCGCCTCCGTAATCTTCTTGCCTTCGGACTCAACGACGTGCAGTTGCCTGTACCGGACGACATTGGGAGAGGCTTTAATCTGAGCGCTGACCGGGCATTGCAGCTGCGTAAAAATCGACAACATGCTGATGAGCAACAGTGACCGAGACATTGTTTTCTCCTTCATCGCACGAATCCCGCAAGTGCCATTCGGAAAGTTCGAAGCATACGATTCAGCAGTCCACAACGAAGACCGCAGCGACAACGAGCGCGCACCGTCGGATCAGTTTCAACTCGCCCAGTAGTCTTTGGATTTGCTCTTCGTTCATGGACGTTCCACTTTCGATGCGCGATTCGGGTAAACTAAGTAATGACACGCTGTTGAACTCGAAATTCGACGCCAAATATCGGGCGAGTAACACGCCCAAGCCGAGAAGCACTTGAATCAGAACGACGGCGGTTTGAGCCATTTCAGCCTCCGTTTTGAGACAAGGGAATCATCAGAATTGCGATGCACGGCCGTCGATCGACCAAGGTAACCTGGCGGCGGCCAAAAACCCTCAATCTCAGAATCTGCCCTATCCGTCGCTCGGGTTGACCACCTTGTTCGGCGGTTCTGCTACGACCTTTTCGCGCCAGGACAGGTTCGCGGCTCCGTATCGCCACACCAGTCCGCATGCCCGATCCTGCCGCCGAACTTAGGGTTCGGCGATGTCAGTCCCGTTTACGACATTCCATCGCTTCACAAGACCATCACCGCCAGCGCTCATCAGGCCGAGCGGTTCCTTTCCAAGAAAGGCCGTGCCGATCATCGCGTTGCGATGCGCAGTGATCGCTTGCCGTTCTTCAAGGGTGCCGACGTCCCACACGCGCACCACCGCATCGTCGGCTCCGCTGATGAGCGTCGTGCCGTCCGGACTGAACGTCAGGCACCGAATCGCGCGATCTTGCTTTCGGAGTGCGCGCCGGTCCCAGCCGGTTCGAGCGCTCCACAACAGCAAATGACCGTCTTCGCTCCCCGTGGCGATCGTGCTTCCGTCCGGACTCACCGCCGCAGCGCTGATCGGAGACCGATGAACATCACACGTCATGAGCAAATCGTGGTTACCGGTCCTCCAGATTTTTGCAGTCCCATCGGCGCACGTCGTCAGCAGCCGGGCGTCATCGATGATCTGCACTTGCGTCACGGCGGAGGCATGCGCCTCCCATCTCTGCGTCTCAGTGCCTTCCGCCAGATCCCATTCCGCGACGGAACTGTCCGCCGATCCGGTCCAGGCCGTCTTACCATCCGAGGTGACGGCGACGGACGCCACGGCATCGACATGCGCCATCACATGCTTCTCACAACGGCCCGAAGCGATGTTCCACACGCGCAGCGTACCGTCCGCTCCGCCTGAGATCACGCGGTCGACGGTCGGAACAAACGCCACCGCATGGACCGGCCCGAAGTGGCCAGCGCCGACATCCGCCGCAGCCTTCACGCCGGGCATCGCCGCCAGCGTTCGACCGGTCCCCACCTCCCGAACGAGAATCCCGCCATCCTCGCGGCCCACGATGAACCGTTCGCCATCCGCTGAGACGGCTAAGCTGCGATTCGCCGAACTTGGCAGCCATCCATCATGATTCGCGTCCAGCGTCCCGACACTCATTCCTTCCGGCAGGCTCCACAGGGTTACGACCTGATCGTGTCCTCCGGAGGCAAGCAGCGAGCCGTTGGGCGATACAGCCATCGCAGTGACATGCGATTGGCCCGAACGCATCGAGATCTCGGGGACTTCCGATTCAGCCGTCCACAGCGAGACACCGGAGCGCGGACCGAGCGTAACAACGCCGCGTCCCTCGGGAAGGTGCCGCACGGCGACCAAACCCGATGCCTTGTCGCGGTACGTCCGCACCGATTCCCCGGTGGCGATATCCCAAGTTCGCGCGAACCCGTCGAGACAGGCCGTGGTGAAATGGGATCCGTCCTTCCCCGGCACAAACGTGACATCCATGACCGGCGCCGCATGTCGCGTCGATGTAAGGCGACGTCCTGATTTCGTCTCAAAGACGAGTGCCGTCCCGATGGACCGCTCCGGTGGAAATCTTCCCCCGCCAGCGGCGAGTTTTGTTTCATCGTCAGAAAACCCCAAGCAAATTGTGGGCTCAGAGCCATTTTCAAACTCAAGGCCCGATCGCTCAAAATTCTTCGTCGCATTCCAAGCCGTTATCGATCCCGATTGCGTTCCCGCCACCAGCCAGGCTCCGCGCGGGGAAAATCGCACCGCGGTGTCCCCTTTTCCGAGTTGTTCCCGCAAAACCGGCTTCCCCGTGTCGACGCTCAGTACTTCCATGCTCCCTTGCCCGCTGCCGACGGCCAGGTAGCGACGGTCTGGGGACATGTCCAGGCTGAAGACTCCAGCTTGCACGGGAAATGCAGCTTCCAACTTTTTCTCATTCACATCCCAGACCTGGACGGTCCCGAACTTGGCCGTCGCCGCCTGGGGCGCGTCGTTTATTCCCACAAGGAGCTTCGAGCCGTCCCGGGCGAACGTGATCGAGCGCACGTAACCAAGCGGCGACGGAATCGTAGTCGGATTTGGCTTCAAGGCGAGCGGCGTCGTGTTCCGAGGCGTACTTGCCGCGTCACTGGGCAGCTTGGCATCCACAGCTGTCTGCTGGTTTGGCGCGGTTCCTCCCGGCAGCTGCATTAAGGCGACACCCGAGATCAACCCTGCTCCAACAACGAGCGCGGCGACAACCATCGCCGCTGTCCGCCGCCGTCGCGGCTTCTGGCTTTGCGCGGCCTCGCGCAGCAGGTCGCCTGCGCGTTTTGGCAAGGGCATGACCGTGGGGTGCTGGACGTGCGCCAAGCATTGCAGCATCAGTTCCGCCACGTCCTTGGCTGATGCGAATCGATGCTCGGGTGTTTTGTCGAGCAACGTGAAAATGATCGCTTCCAACCAGGCGGGAACCTCTGCATTGCGCTCGCGGATGAGGCGAGGATTGTCGTCGGTGATTTTGCGCAACGCACCGTGGCTGGATTCACTCCGGAACGGCGACCGCCCGGTGCACGCCGCATAGAGCACGCTCCCCAAGCTGAAGAGATCGCTCAGCGGACCGACCGTTTCGCCTCGCGCCTGTTCCGGAGACATGTACTCGGGTGTTCCAGCGAGGATACCGTCCTGCGTCAGCGACGAATCATCGACCGCTCTCGCCAGTCCAAAGTCCGTGATGCGCAGCCGTTCCACGCCGTCTTCCAAGAGAATGTTCGCCGGCTTGATGTCCCGATGGACCAGCCCTTGTGCATGGGCCGCAGCCAGGCCGGCTGCAATCTGATGCCCGACCCGCAGGACTTCGACCGGTCGAAGGGGGCCTCCAAGATCCAATCGCTTTTGCAACGATTGACCGCGAATGTACGGCATGACTAAGTAAGGCAACCCGTTGGCTTCCGAAACTCCGTGAATTGCGATGACGTTGTCATGTACGACGGCGGCAGCGGCTTGCGCCTCGCGCGAGAAGCGTTTTCTAGCCGTCGCGTTGGCAGCGAGGTGTGGCGCGAGCACTTTGATGGCGACAAACCGGTTGAGCGCGCGGTCCCAGCCTTTCAAGACGATCCCCATGCCGCCGGAGCCGATGATCCCGGCGATTTCATACCCGCCCAGACGCCCCAGCATCTGCGGGTCGTCGGTGGCCCCCAAGAATTTGGTAATGGAGCTTGCCGGGGACTTACAGGGATTCGACGACCCGTCCAATGAGGAGACGCTCCCGACCTGCAAATCGGACAACTGCTCACGTACTTCGTTCCATTCGTCCGGCTCCGCTGCAAGCGAGTCGAGTGCGGTGCGGCATGAGGAACAGTACTCCAGGTGTGACTCCACGCGGTGGCAATCATCCCCGTGTAATTGCCCACGCAACAAAGACTCCAATAAGGCTTCATTGCACGGAGTTGAGTGCGATTCCATGTATCTGATCTCCGCTCATTCACCGAATAGTTCGGATGCATCCGTCAGTTCGTCGCCGAACTCGCGAATGCGCTCGACAAGCCGCCGCATCACCCGCCCTTTGCACGCATAGACCGCCCCGACCGTCTTGCCCACGCGTCGGGACGCTTCCTCCGCCGGGAGGCCTTCGACGGCCATCAACCAAAATGACTGCCAAGTTGGTTCCGCGAACTCTCCACGAACGACGGACGCGACGCGGTGGAAGACCTGCCGGCGGAGCTCCATTCGAAGGATGCGCGAGTCCTCGTTGCGGGCCGCCTGCTCCGCCAATTGCGACTGAGCGTTCGATCCGGCAGGGAGTGGGCGTGCCGACTGCCGCCGCAGCGCGTCGATGACATGGCGGTTCGCGATCGTGAAGAGCCACGTTCGGAACTTGGCGCGCTTCCCGTCCGGCTGCCATCGCGTGATGGCACCAGCCACCGACACAAACACCCTTTGAGCCAAGTCTTCGCAGTCGGCGGGCTGCAATCCCTTGTGCCTGGCCAGCCGCTCGATGGCCGGTCGATAGATTTCGACAAATTCAAACCAAGCCTGTTCGTCTCCGCTGTCGCGGAGGCGCATCAGAAGGCTTTGGTTTGTTTCCGGTAAATCCATGGAACCAGCTTCGTGCTCTCGAAATAGCAGAGTACGGAGACACGCTCAATTACACGTTCGTTGGCGGAGAATTCGACGCTTCCATTCTACTGCGGCTGGTCAACGAGTACTTTTTAGGCGCTCCAGAAGTTCGAGCGCCGCTGGGTTTTCAGGCTGATAACCCGTGCGGGCCTTCAGTAGTTCGTCAAGTCGCTGTTGAATTCGCTTCAGTTCCGAGTCGTAATCCACGATGTCCTTGGCCCGAGCGATCAACTGCTTGAGGCGAAGTTCGTACTCGTGCTTGATCGTGGAGTAGCCGGGCGCGTCTGGTTCGGCAAGTTTTGCCTCAAGCCTTGCAATCTCTTCAGCGATTGACCGCGCGCCAATAACTCGATTGCGAATCGGCAGAATCCAGGATTTTCCGTCTTCGTCCGTTGCCACCAATTGAACATTCCACACGTCGAATATCGTGGATCCACCCGGGTCCAACTGTTGCTCCAGGAATAGATTCATGCTTGCAGGTAACAGCGACTTGTTCGTGAGCACGTCGAGCTGCTCCCAAACTTTACGAGGTAACTCAGAACGCTTCGACTTAAACAACAGGACCGCCGCCTTGACTTCCTCGCCGGTCAATTCAGGTTCCCGACGACTGACTGGGTCTGACCGGTACCGAGCTTCGAAATTCGCGACCGCCTCGTCAAGCACCAGGGGACCATCCGCCCGTACCGGCATAGCCAGCCACGTCTGTAGAGCAAGAATGGCGAGGGCAACGCACCCTGGATAGAATTGAACGCTCATTGTATTGCCTCAAGTTCATGTAGGGATTGGCACCGGCCGTGCCGCTAACAAATTACTCGTACCAACCGCTCGAATTCGACGCGCCGTTTCGCTTTTCCTCCTCCGTCGTCAGGTGCCGCTCAGCGATGGCGCTCGCGAGTTCCCGCTGCCCGTTTTCCGAAAAACTTCACCGGCGCCAGGAAACGCGTTGCTTGCGCACGGCATTCAAAACCGCCCTGTGCGACGCACAGGGCGGATATCGAGTTCCATGTATTGGAACTCAAGCGGCAAGATTCACGAAGACTGAAGGGATGACAGCGCCACGTCGGGGTAGCGATATTCGTCCCCGAAAACCCCCAAGCCCAATCGCCCGTTACACCAATCCAGAATTGCGTGCGTGCCATCGGACACCTTCTCTCCACACCGGGTCAACCGGTTGCTGATCAGGTTGGGAGCACCGGTCCTTTGCAAGCAGAGCAGTGCGGCAGTCACGAGGACCACGGGAGCGGGTTTCTCTCCCAACTCAAGCAGCGTTACCTGTTCAGCGAAAGTCTTGTCGCAGCTGCCGGGCACTGGAATTCTAAGGCGGTACGTTCCAGGTGCGATGAATGACTTCGCCCAGGCATACCGGTCATACCATGGGTCACCCTGCCACATTCGCTCCCTTCCTACAGCGCTGTCTCGCAGGCCGATGAGCGACAATCCCTCCGCCACGCGGAGGACGACTTCCCCTTCTTCAGCCACGGGGAGCGGAGAGGAGTCGGGCGTGCCGATCCCGAGAACGGTGGCGACGTCGAACGCATGACCTTGCGTCATGGCCAGATCCTTCATGCCCTTCTTCGCCGGACACAGGCGGCCTGACTCGACGATCCTCCGGACGTTCCGGAAACGACGTGAGGCAAGCGCATCAGGCACGATCCTTCATGCCCGCAGTGCTTGCCTCAACGTCTGAACCTTGCCGGTGATGCGAACGATCACCGGTGTGATTATCCCACCATCCAGCCGTCAGCGCAACTTCGCCCAACCCACGACGAAGAAACCGCTCCGAGCACGAGGCCCGGAGCGGTCAAAGGTTCGAATCCAAGAACTCCTAAGAGTTCAAGAATTCGAGGCACTAGGCTCAGGAAGTCGCACGCCCGCCGCCCACAGATCGTCGAGGCGGTTGCCGCCCCAGTAGCTGCCGACGACCAAGCGACCGACGAGCCAGAAGAGTCCGACGCCGCCGCCGCCGTCGGTCAAATCCGAGGTCCGGATGACGCAGCCCTCATAGAGGCGCTGCCCGGTCTTCCGGTAGTGCAGCACGACGGCGAACGCTATGAGCGCCGCTGAGGGCATTTCCTCTGTGTCGACCAGTAGGTCGACCTGCTCGTCGAACGACTTGCGGTTCGATCCTGGCACCGGCTTCAGCCGGAGTAGATTCCAGCGTACTGGCATCGCACTGCGTGAGAATGACTGTCGAACATCTGCGTACCAGCCGACCGTCTCTGAGTAGAACTCCGTTCGACCCTTCGCCCGAACGTCCAACAAGGACATCGGTGCGCTGGGAAGCAGCATGTGCGTTCCCGCGGAGGACCGGAGCGTCTCGTCCGAGAACGGTACTTCG
>CAZWSX010000045.1:0-40304 GCA_964636985.1 uncultured Pirellulaceae bacterium
GCACCTGACCGACGTCACCAATGCATCGCGGACGATGCTGTACAACATCCACACGGGCCAGTGGGACGACCAGTTGCTCCAACTCTTCGGCATTCCAGCCAGCATGCTCCCCGAAGTCCGATCGTCCAGCGAAGTCTACGGCGAGGTCGGCGGCGGGATGCTTGGTGGTGGTCCGGTCCCCATCGCAGGCATCGCCGGCGATCAACAGGCGGCGCTGTTCGGACAGCTCTGTTTGCAGCCCGGCCAAACGAAAACGACCTACGGCACGGGTTGCTTCATGCTGCAAAGCACCGGCGAACAAGTCCTGCCATCCCGCAATCGATTGCTCTCGACAGTCGCTTGCCGCCGCAACGAGCGGACCACGTACGCGCTCGAGGGAAGCGTCTTCATCGGCGGCGCGGTCGTGCAATGGCTCCGCGACGGCCTCGAGATCATTCGCAAGAGCAGCGACGTCTCGCAGCTCGCGGCAACAGTGCCCGACAGCGGCGGCGTCTTCCTGGTGCCGGCCTTCGCGGGCTTAGGGGCTCCGCACTGGGATTCCGATGCGCGAGGCCTGATGATCGGCCTGACGCGGGGCACGACCAAGGCCCACATCGCCCGGGCGGCCGTCGAATCGATCGCCTTTCAGGTCGCCGATCTCGTCTCCGCCATGCAGGCCGATTCCGGACTCGCGCTGCCCGAGATGCGGGTCGACGGCGGCGCCTCGAAGGACGATCTCTTGATGCAATTTCAAGCCGATCTGCTCGGCGTACCGCTGGTGCGCCCAGCAGAAACGGAAACCACCGCGCTCGGGGCCGCGTATCTCGCCGGCCTTGCGGTTGGCCTGTGGGCAGGAACCGACGAGCTGGTCTCCGCTCAAAAAATCGACCGCCGTTACGAACCACGCATGCCGCGCGAACAGGCGGCGGCACTGCGGAAACAGTGGCAACGAGCCGTCGAACGCAGCAAACAATGGCACACGGAATGAACCGCTTGATCTGCCACCAGTAAGCCCCTTGCCCCCCGCCGCGGCTCGACGATGATTGAGTCATCTCATCCCAGGCGACTCGGTCCTACTCCGCGAGAAAACCATGAGCACGAAATTCCTCAGCCTCTTCTTTCTCACCGTCCTTTGTTTCAACACCGCCGCCCACGCGCGCGACAAGTGGACCGCCGAGCAGGCCAACGCCTGGTACGTCAAGCAGCCTTGGCTGGTGGGAGCCAATTACACGCCCGCCTACGCCATCAATCAGCTCGAAATGTGGCAAGCCGACACCTTCGATCCTGCCGTCATCGACAAGGAACTCGCCTGGGCGAAGTCGCTCGGCTTCAACTCGATGCGCGTCTTTCTGCACCACCTGCTGTGGGAGCAAGACAAGGAAGGGCTGCTCAAGCGGATGGATCAATTCCTCGCCATCGCCGATAAGCACGGCATCGGCATCATGTTCGTGCCATTCGACAGCGTCTGGGACCCGAGCCCGAAACTCGGCAAGCAGCGCGAGCCGCAAAAGGGCCTGCACAACTCGGGTTGGGTGCAAAGCCCAGGCAAAGCCGATCTGCTCGACAAGTCCCGCCACGCCTTGCTCGAAGCGTACGTCCGCGGCGTCGTGGGCCGTTTCAAGGACGACCCCCGCGTCCACTGTTGGGACATCTGGAACGAGCCCGACAACATGAACGACAACTCCTACGGCAAGAACCATCTCAAGACCGAGCCCGACGCCGCCACCAAGCAAGGAGCCACGCTCGAACTCTTAAAGAAAGCCTTCGTGTGGGCTCGCGAAGCCAACCCGACCCAGCCGGTCACCTCCGGCCCATGGCTCGGCGGCCACAAAGCCGACCCCGCCCGCTTGATCCCGATGGAAAAAGTCCAGCTCGAAGAATCGGACATCATCACCTTCCACACCTACGGCAAGCTCCCCGAAGCCAAAGAGTGGATCGCCAATCTCCGCAAACACGGGCGGCCGATCCTCTGCACCGAGTACATGGCCCGCCCCGCCGGCAGCACGTTCGACCCACTGCTCGGCTATTTCAAAGAAGAAAAGATCGGCGGCTACTGCTGGGGCTTCGTCGCCGGCAAAAGCAACACCATCTTCGCCTGGGAAACCTGGCAAAAGCCCGAGCCGAACCCCGAACCAAAAGTCTGGTTCCACGACATCTTCCGCACCGACGGCACCCCGTTCGATCCCAAAGAAGTCGAGTACATCCAGAAGCTAACAGGCGCAAAGAAGTAAGATTCACCACGGAGAAATGTAGCCCGGACATTCCTGTCCGGGCAAAGTGCGGCCACCAACATGATACGCGCTGCTCCCAGAGAGAAGCTATTACTTGATTAATAGATGTTGATTTTTAATTCACAAAGTGAAACGCTCTCGCCCAAAACGCTTGCCCCCTCCTGAAATCTCAGCGAACCATTCACCTTAACTTTCATTTCCTCCTCCTCCGTACTACTAACACTGGGTTCTCCGTCCCTCCGTGGTGAAATCCTCCGGTCCCTCCGTTCTCGTTACCCAATCGCACTCCGCGGTGAATCCTTTCCCTCCTGGGCAATCGCCTTGCACTTCGCAAATCAACAATCATCAATCATCAATCGATTAATCAACTCTCTCGGCAACCGCCTGAATTCAACCGCCCGGCGCGATGGTGACGCTCACACTGTCGACTTTGGGCCCATCGATGCCCCCTTCAATTCCGCATTCAACGGCGAGCGCTTTCAGCCGAGCCAGGTCGGCTTCGGTTGCAACCGTTCCGCTTGCCCAGTGGATATTCTTTGGCGTCAATTCGTGGATGTGAATGAAGCGAAACGCCGGGTCCTGCGAGAATCGCCTCTCGAAGGTGCTCCAGCGAACATCTTCAGCATGGATGAGATGCGCCCCGTTGGCATAAGCGCCTTGAACGACGAATACCCAAAAGAAGAGTACGCAGGCAACCAGGATGGCAAGGAAGACATACTCCCGGACACGCACCGCGGGCCCTCTCCCGACCATGCGCCAGACCATGCGAGCGAGCGCGACCACAGGCAGGGCCAGCATGACAGACAAGGCGATGGCCGGACCCATGCCGAAGGTGCCAGAGACGTAAACGAAGGACGCGATTGGGACAACAAGCCAAACGAAGCCCATCACCACCAGGATTCTCGGCCCTAGCGCGGCCCGCGCGTTGGGGGTGGCGGTGCCGGTGGAGGTGGCAGTGGCGTGCGGCGAGGGCATGGCCACCTTCGTTGCTCGCGTTTGCGTTACTTCGTTGACCATGTCGATTGGGCTCAGTGGCGACACGGGCGGCTCCTCATCCAGCGGCCACACGTCCAGGCCTGCGCGCAGCGCTTCGTCCAGCCCAGCGTCCACCTGCAGCGAAAGAAATTTCGAATCCCCGCCAGGCGGAAGTCGGTCCGGATCGTTGAGCATCGGTAAAACGCCCCTTGCGACATTCCTGAATGCGTTGCGACGCCGCGTTCCCTCTGCTCTTATGATACTACCCCGACCGGGTTTCATCACGTTAGCCGGGGAGCGCTGCGCGACCACCCGGCGCCAGCAATGTAACCGGAGCACCTCCCAGTTTCGACGTCGTGAGAGCGAGGAAAGGAAGTCATTTTGCGGTTGGTCTTAAACGCGGCACTGCTTCCGTTCATTTGATCCCCAAACTTGACGCCGTTCTTCGATGGCGCAATTTCGCGAACCCCGCCCTATCCCCTGGGTCAAACGGGCGGCCACCCGTGTCGGTCCCTTCTTCTCCGTTTCGCTCCGTTCGACGAAATCGGGGAGTGAGCTGCCAGACGGCGACAAAGCACTGCGATTAAACACGCAATGACAATAGCTGTGCCAACGAACGGGACTCTCAGAAGAGCACTATGGCATTGGCTTCACATGGATGCAACAATTAGCACGTCACTTGCCGCGGTGGCTTGAATTTGGCTCACGAGGCAAACCTCGTTCCATCTAGCACTCACAATACTCCCTTCTGTGCCAACCTAGCATTCTTTAGGCTCATGTCATGACTTCGCAATTGGACGCAAACACTTACGGCGTAGGACAGCTGATAACGCAACGAAAGCTTTTTGTGGTCCCCGAGCACCAACGTCACTTTGCTTGGACGATTGAAGAAATCGAGCTGTACTTATCAGATATCGCTAACGCGGCGACACGCGATGCACCAGACTATTTCATCGGACTTATAGTACTTCAAGGGCCTGTTGACACTGCATGGCAGATTCTCGACGGCCAACAACGGTTAGTAACGACGACAATGATCTACTCGGCGATTCGTGAATGGCTAGCTTCGCACAGCCTCGCAAGCGACGCCCAACAAATCGACAACGAATTCATTGGGGTTCGCCATCTTGGGGGCAAACAGAGCCCCCGGCTTAGGCTCAACTCGGCGAATCGAGACGTCTTTGATTCCTACATCGTAAACTCGCAAGAGTTAACTGCTTTGCGACATGAGATTCAGCAACTGCCGAAACGTTCATCGAATCGTCGGTTACTTGAGGGATCGCTGTACTGTCGTGAGTGGATCGCCGAATATGCCTCCTCGCACGGACACTCTCAAGCGTTATTTTCTCTTTCATCGTTCCTAGAGAACAAGGTGAAGGTTGTGTGCGTTGACGTCTCCTCTCAGACTGACGCCTACATCTTGTTCGAATCTCTGAATGACCGGGGAGCCGACTTATCCGCGCTAGACCTTGTTAAGAACTACATCTTTAGCCAGCTACCATCTTCATCACTCAATATGTTGAAAGAAAAGTGGGCTGAGATGATGGATAACCTCGAAGACAAAGACGCTGACGATTTCCTCAAAGTGTTCTGGACTTCTCAGTTTGGTGTCGTTCACAAACTGGATCTCTTTAATAGACTTCGTGAGGTTTATCCGGAAGCCGCCGGAGCGGAGCAACTTATAAATAACCTTCTGACCGCTTCGGACCAGTTCGAAGCACTGGATGACCCAGAGCATGGACTATGGACCGAATCTGGTCTGATAGCTCGACAACTCATTGGAGATCTGAGGACCCTAGGCAATCGACAGTCTCGGCCACTCATTATGAGCGCCCTAAATGCATTTCCAGCGCATCAGATCGAAGACTTCCTGTGGCTGCTAATCGTAGTTGTGGTTCGCTACCAAATCGTCGCCAAGGGTCGAACCGGTTTCATGGAAAAACAGTTTGCGTCGCTTGCGAAAGCCATTCATTCAGGCGAGGTGAAAGATGTGCAGCAAGCAAGTGATCACCTCAAACCGCTAATTCCCGAAAATGACGCGTTCTTCAGAGACTTTTGTGTTCACTCCGAAGCCAAGAACGCACGAGTGCACTATCTGCTTCTCGAGCTCGAATCAACTGCCCGGACTATCAAGCAGGGTCTTACCCGTGAAGGCTATCAGCAGCTTCGTTCTCAGGCCTTGTTCGCCTCGCCGCAGTTTCTTGTCTCAAAGGCACTTGGTGCGGGGCTACTATCACCTCAAGACGTGACGCTTCTTGGAAACCGAATTCTTCTTGAGGACGCTTTTAAGGGGCTTCCGATAGAGCTCTTTGGAGGGCAGCTTCCATCGACACTCAAGGAATCCTCGTTCTTTTTGACGAAGTCAACAGCAGAGTTCGTGGCAGATAGCAACTATGTCTATCAACGCGGAACCGAGCTCGCAGACTTGGCTGTAAACACCTGGTGTTTCCCACGCAAGTTATTTGGCAGTTAACTGGAGCAACGGGATGACACAAGCGCCATTGCTTGAGCTTAACCAACGTATTAGTTCCAATTCAGAGAATTACTATCGCGTAATTCAAAGCCTCGGCCAAGGTGGAAACTCTCATGTTTATCTCGTCAAGGCGATGTCAGGCGAGCTTCGTGGTCTACTGTTTGCACTAAAGCTCTTCACCAGAGTCAAAGACTCAACTCGATTGGGCAGGTTCAAGCGAGAAGTGACTTTTCTAAAAGAATGCTCGCATCCCGCGATCATGAGGGTTTACGATGACGGACAAATTGTCGTGTCAGCGCAATCACAGACGATATTCCCTTTTGTGATCGCGGATTTCTTACCGCGCACACTCTTCGACGCGATGCGAGGCGGTTTGAGTATGGTTGAGAAACTTAGTTTCTCGCTGCAATTGCTTTCTGCGCTCGCGTACCTCTCCAATCGCAGTCACGCCATCGTTCATCGAGACATCAAGCCAGAAAACATCTTTGTTCGAGGCAAAGCGTGCCTCCTTGGCGATTTCGGCTTGATGAAAGTACTCGACGAAAGTCCCACTGCTGATTCCCTTGCCGACGACAAACAGTTCATGATTGAAAGCACCGGGCCACGCCTGCCACGTTTCTATCGAAGTCCTGACCTGGTGGAATATTGCCGCGGAAACGGAGAAGTCACTACTAAGTCAGATGTATTCCAGCTTGGACTTGTCTTGTCAGAAATGTTCACGGGCGAGAACCCCTTGAAGCCGTGCAGGAACATTCTCGATCCAGTTGAATTGCAAGAGCTACGAACGGTGTCTGGATCTCAATCCCAGGCCATTAGGGCGCACTTATCGACAATGCTTGGTTTTGATGCGGCCAATCGCCCGCTCGCAGAGGGCCTTTTCGATCCATGGGAAGGGATCTTCAAAGAAGTGGCGACAATTTCACACTCGTTGGAGGGGCGCCTGTTTTAACCAACGCGGGCACCAAACGAACGCTTGCCCCAGCACGGGTCGTCGTGAACTTTCCGCCATCCCCTTTTGAGCATCAACTTGGTCACCTTTCGAGGCTCTAGCCTCGAACCGCTTTCCAGCGGATGCTCTCTCCATTGCCGGTTTCTTCCTGGCCTGGGACACGTCCACGCCCAACCACCAGCCGATTTCGGGCGATCCCCATATTTAAAAAAAAAGGGTCCGTATGACCATTTCCCCCGCCCGCAAACTCGCCATCGCCCAGCGTCGCCTGCAGGTCGCTCGGCTCTATTTGCAGGGGCAGGGGCAGACCGAGATCGCCCTCAAACTGGAGATGGGCCAGTCCACCGTCAGCAAAGACTTACACCACATCCACACCGCCTGGCGGGAATCGGCGATCCGCGACTTCGACGCCCTCCGCGACCTCGAAATCGCCCGCCTCAACACAATCGAGCGCGAAGCCTGGGCCGCCTGGGAACGCTCGCAACAACCCGCCGTGACCACCATCACCAGCGGCCGGGCACCCGCCAAACGAATTACGCGGCATCAGTTTGGCAATCCGCGGTTCTTGGAACTGGCCCTCCGCGCGAGCGAAGAGCGCCGCAAGCTGCTCGGCCTCGACGCGCCCCTCAAGATCGCACCCGTCACGCCCGACGGCCGGCCCCTCACCATCGAGCAGCGGCGGACCCACATCATCGCCATCCTGCGCGAACAGTTCGCGAGTCAGGAAGGAATTCACCGCGCGTCTTTTTTAGGACACGACCCGGAGGAACCGGAGAGGAAACGGGAGAATTGAAAGTGGCACAGACAATCCTGTCTGTGCGCAGTGCGACACGCAAAACAAGAAAGGTTAGGACGCGAGAAGTCTGCACTTCGTAAATCACAAATCATCAATCATCAATCAATTAATCAACCTATCCTAAACGTCCACCGCCATAACGGACTCCACCGCGCACAGACAAGATTGTCTGTGCCACTTTTTTTGTCTTCTCCCTTTTCTTCCCTCCGTGATCTCCGTGCCTCTGTGTTTCAAACGAATCAGGAAATTAAAACACAGAGACACAGAGGACATGGAGGGTGAGACAAACGTTTGGGCAAGCTTGTTTCACTTCGCAAATCATCAATCATCAATCATCAATCAATTAATATCTTCCCTCGGGAAGCAGCGCGTATCATGTTGGCGTCCGCTCTTTGCCCGGACAGGAATGTCCGGGCTACTTTTCTTGTCTTCTCCGGTCTCTCCGGGGCGTGTCCTCAAAAGACGCGCGGTGAAATTTCCCAATCCCTAAGGACAGGTAACTCATGAGCGAGCAGCAACTCGACGAGCAACAAATACGGCGGCTGCTGGAGAACATGACCGACGACGACCTCTTGCGATTGAGCCCGCTCGGCACAACCAAGAACCGCTCCCCGCACCCGCGGCAAGCCGACTTCCTTAGCCTCACTTGCGAAGAGGCTCTCTACGGCGGCGCCGCGGGCGGAGGCAAAACCGACGCCCTCCTGATGTGGCTCGCCGAAGGGGTCGCCGTTTCGGGCTACTCGGCGATCTTCTTTCGCCGCACCTACACGCAGCTCGTCAAATCGAACGACTCCCCGCTCACCAAATCGCACGAACTCTTCAAGCCGCTGGGCGGCAAGTTCAAGGCCAGTCAGTACCGCTGGACCTTCCCCTCCGGGGCGACGATCGAGTTCGGCCACCTCCCGCACGAAATGAGCGTGATGGATTACCAGGGCCCGGCCTACCACCGCGTCGCCTTCGACGAACTGACGCAATTCTCCCAGGCCCAGTACACCTACCTCTTCAGCCGCATGCGGATGCGAAACGATTTTCCCATCCGGATGGGCATCCGCAGCGCCACTAACCCAGGCGGACCCGGCCACACGTGGGTGAAAGCGCGGTTCATTACGCCCGAAGCAGAACGATCCATCCAGGAACTCCGCCCCAACGAGCCGAGTCCGAGCGGGCTAGTCTTTTGGCCCGCGAACAATCGCGCGTTCGTCCCCGCCCGCGTCGCCGACAACCCGTCGCTGGCCGTCGACGACTACATCCATCGCATGCAAACGAACCTGCCGCTGGTGCTGCGTCAGCGGCTGCTCAACGGCGATTGGTCAATTGTGGAAGATGCGATCATCCGGCTCGATTGGCTGCGGTACTTTACCGAACAAGGCGGCATGCTGCGGGCGCTCGATGCCGATGGCCAAGAGCGCTGGCAGGTCGACGAGCGCCAGTGCGAAAGGTTCGCGACGATTGATACCGCAGGCACCAGCGCGCAGAAAGCGGCCGAGCGCCGTGGAAAGCCCGCCAGTTGGTCCGTCTGCCAGATCTGGGACTACTGGCCGCAAACGAAGTTTTTATTCTTGCGACACGTGTGGCGCGACCGCGTCGCCTGGGAAGGTCTTAAGTCGGGCGTCCGCCACACGCTGAACCAATGGAAGCCGCAGCGAGTCCTGATCGAAAACGCCCACCACGGCCCGCCCCTCCAGGCGGAACTAAGCAACTTCCACACCGAGTTGATCAGCACGTTCCCCGGTCGCAGCAGCGAGTCCGGCCGCCCCGGCAAAGTCGAGCGGGCGACCGCCCTGCTCAACAAGCTCGAGCAAGGCGAAGTCTTCCTCCCCAGGTTCAACAACAAGTGGCTCCCCGAACTGGAAGCGGAATGGCTTTCGTGGACCGGCCTCCACGAAGAAACAAGCGACCAAATCGACGCCGCCGCCTACGCCGCAAGACATGCCGCCACCGGCTACTGCTGGAACCCGCTGCTGCTATCCCCTTGCGGCCACACCGGCCGCAGCCTCATGGGCACGGTGCTCCTGAGCACCGCGATCCGCAACTAACGCAACAAAAACGCACGCCAACCCCGCCAAATATTCCACGTATGATATTCCCCATGAACCGCGCCTCCATGCGACGCAAAGTCTTCACCTCAAGCGAAACGTGGGACCTAGTCATCATCGGCGGCGGCGCCACCGGCGTCGGCGCAGCCGTCGACGCCGCCTCGCGCGGCTACCGCACCTTGCTGCTCGAACAACACGACTTCGGCAAAGGAACATCCACCCGCAGCACCAAACTAGTCCACGGCGGCGTGCGGTATCTCCGCCAAGGAAATATCTCGCTAGTCCGCGAAGCCCTCCGCGAACGCGGCCTCTTGCGACACAACGCCCCGCACCTGGTGCACGACCTGCCATTCATCGTGCCCAGCTACTCATGGTGGGCAAAACCCTACTACGCCATAGGCCTAACTTTATACGACTGGCTCGCCGGAAGCTTAGGATTCAGCCGCACGTACACGCTGTCACGCGCAGCAGCGCTCGCGAAGAATCCCAATCTAAAATCCGCCGGGCTACGCGGCGGCGTCGTTTATTCGGACGGCCAATTCGACGACGCTCGCCTGCTGATCAATCTCGCGCAAACCGCCGTCGAGCAAGGCGCAACGTTACTGAACTACGCTCGCGTGGTCGCCATTGAGAAGGACAGCGCCGGCAAAGTGAACGGCGTCGAAGTCGAGGATGTCAGCACCGGCGAACGCAAATCGATTTCCGCCCGCGCAGTCATCAACGCGACCGGGCCCTTCTGCGACGGCGTGCGGCGGCTAGCCGATTCAGCAGCAACGAATCTCGTTTCGCCGAGCCAGGGAGTGCACTTAGTCTTTGCAGGTTCCTTCCTGCCGAGCGATCACGCGATCATGGTGCCCGATACGCCCGACGGTCGCGTGCTGTTCGCGATTCCCTGGCACGGCCACACGCTGGTTGGTACAACCGACGTCGCGATCAAAGACACGCCCCTGGAGCCGCTGGCCACCGAAGCCGAAATCGAGTTCATCCTGGAAACGGCAGGGCGCTATTTGCAGCGTGCGCCCACGCGGGCCGACATCCTGAGCGTCTTCGCTGGCATCCGGCCGCTGGTGAAGGCAGGCGGCGCGAAAAACACCGCGGCACTCTCGCGCGATCATACGATTCACATCGATGATTCGAACCTGCTGACCATCACAGGTGGCAAGTGGACGACGTATCGCAACATGGCCGAGGACTGCGTCAATCGCGCGGCCGCGATCGCTGGCCTGCCAGCCAAACCGTGCGTTACGAAGGAAATGCACGTCCATGGCTGGCTGGAAGCATCGAGCAAGCCGGCGCGATTTGCCGTGTACGGTGCCGACGCGGCAGCGATCGAAAAGCTCATCCAAACGGACCCGCCGCTCGGCGAGCCGCTGCATCCTGACCTGCCGATCCTCGCCGCCGAAGTCGTCTGGGCTGCAAGATACGAAATGGCCTGCACAGTCGAGGATGTGCTCGCACGGAGAACGCGGGCTTTATTTCTGAATGCCCGCGCAGCCATCGAGATGGCGCCGGCAGCGGCGAAACTTCTCGCCAGCGAACTCAACAGAGACGAATGCTGGCAGGCCGAGCAGGTGAACGAGTTTTCACGCGTGGCGCAAGGGTATCTGGTCTAACTAGCCGCAGCGAGTTCCGATAGTGGAAGCGAGCGAGCAGGGGACATGACGACTCGAACCCGCGAGAAACGCGAAGAAAATCAGAAAACCCGCCGATTCGGGCGCTGTAGAACTCTCAAAAAATGGGCGGCGAGGGACTCGAACCCCCGACCCTCTCGGTGTAAGCGAGATGCTCTAACCAACTGAGCTAGCCGCCCGGATTTTGCTGCTTTGCGCTGGCGTTTGGCGCGCCGGCGTTTCGGGTATCTTACCCCATGCATGCCGGGGTGCAAAATGCCCCTCAACGTGCTGCGCGATCGGAATTCCCAAGGGCAAGACACCTCACTTTGTGTCAGGGTTCGCTCTGTGCCGTCTGGGAGGGCATCCAGCGTGGATCGCGCGATTCGATTGTTCCTTCGTAGGTGACTTTGCCGCTTATGATCGAGTACGACCGTCGTAGTTGGACTTCCCATCTTTTCGATATCCGCGGGTCGCTAGTCCGCGAGATCGCGATCCGGATGGCTTTGATTGGGCTGTGGACCCTCGCCATCGAGGCGGTCTTTTTCGTATGTGAGCGCTACGGAATACCATCCCCCAAAGTGAATACGTCGATGCACACGCTGGTAGGCGTGGCACTCGGCTTGCTCTTGGTGTTTCGCACCAACGCCTCGTACGATCGGTGGTGGGAAGGGCGAAAGCTGTGGGGTGGAATCGTGAACGAAACGCGAAACCTCACGCGGCTGGCCCTCGTTCATTTAAACGTCGATCGCCAAACGGTGGAGCGAATTGTGCACCGGACGATCGCGCTCCCCTACGCGGCGATGCACCAGTTGCGCGACACCAAGTCGCTGGGAGAGGCCGCCAAGTATTTTGGCGCGGAGACCCAGCGGCGGATCGAGTCGTCCCAACATCCGGGGCTGACAATGGCCACAGAAATCACGCAGCTGATCACCAAGAGCTATCACCAGGGGCTCATCGGCGAAAAGGCGATGTTCATGCTCGATCAGAACGTGCAATTGCTGATCGACTACATCGGCGGCTGCGAACGCATTCACAAGACGCCGTTGCCGTACGCTTACGTTGTCCATTTGCGGCGAGCGTTGATCGTCTACTTGGGGACGCTCCCCTTCGCTTTGGGCGACTTGGGATGGTGGGAATTGCCGGGCGTTTTGGCGATTTCGTTCACCTTCCTGGGGATCGAGGAAATCGGCGTCGAAATTGAAGACCCGTTCGAAGGCGAGCCGAACGACCTGCCGCTGGAATCGATCTGCCAGACGATCGAGAATAATCTCACGGCTATGCTGGCCGAAAATCGCGCTTAGCAGTTCGTGATGATTTCTTGTGCGCACACTGGCGTCTTTTGGACGCCAGTGCCACCCGCCGTTAGGTGCTGAGCGCGTGCACCGGTTGGGTGGCTTCGAGCCGCTTACGGTTTGCGAGCACCGCGAATTCTTCGCGCGCCGGTTCGTAGAGTTCGTAGCGGACGTTGCGTTGCCGTGGTTGCCAGCCAAGCTCGCTGATCGCGTCGCGAATTTGATCGAGCGTCAGGTAGTGGACCGTGCCCGCTTCGGCGACGACATTTTCCTCGATCATCAGGCTTCCCATATCGTTGGCCCCGTAGAGCAACGCGAGCTGTCCGATCTTGAGGCCTTGCGTGACCCAGCTCGATTGGATGTTGGGGATGTTGTCCAGGTACAGCCGAGAGATCGCCTGTGTCTTGAGGTAATCGAACGAGCCCGACGGCGGCACGTCCTTCATCTCCGTGTGTTCGGGCTGGAAGGTCCAGCAGATAAAGGCTTTGTAGCCGTGGGTTTCGTCTTGAGCGCGGCGCAAGCGATCGAGGTGTTCCACCCGTTCGGCGATCGTTTCGATGTGGCCGAACATCATCGTGGCGGAGCTGACGCCGCCGAGTTCGTGCCAAACTCGCATCACATTCAGCCAGTCGTCGGTCATCACTTTGCCGCGCGTCATTGCAGCGCGGACGCGATCGACGAGGATTTCCGCGCCGCCGCCAGGGATGCTGCCGAGGCCGGCCGCCTTGAGTCGCTCAAGGACGGTTCGAATCGGCAGCTTGTTCACCTTGGTGAAGTGATGCAACTCCGGCGGGCTAAAGCCGTGGATGTTGATTTGTGGATAGGCCGTTTTGATGTCGCGCAGCAGCTCTTCGTACCATGCCAGGTCGTAGTCGGGATGGAGGCCGCCCTGCATCAGGATCTGATCGCCGCCGAGTTCGACGGTCTCACGAATCTTGTCGAGCAGCACCGGCCGCGACAGTACGTAGCCATCTTCCGCTTTGGGTTTTCGATAAAACGCGCAAAAGTCGCAAACGGCCGTGCAGACGTTGGTGTAGTTGATGTTCCGGTCGATGTTGTAAGTGCGATAATTCTCGGGGTGGAGTCGGCGCGTGACGGCGTCGGCGGCACGGCCGATCGCTGCCAGGTCTTCGCACGCAAAGAGCGCGAGCGCATCGTCAGGCGAGATACGTTCTCCAGCGGCGGCGCGGTCGAGGATGTGCTTCACGGAAGACGAGGCGGTCATAGCGTGCTTTCCAGCTTCGAAATCGGTAATGGCTTGAGGGCAAGATTTTCAATTGGCGCGATCGACTCGGAAGGGAGCATCTTCGGCACGAGGTCGAGTGCTGCAGCGCGTTTACGGAAGTCGGCGAGAGCAAATTGTTCGCGCGATCCCAGGAAAAAGTACAAGTTGTCGCGCAGGTACGACAGGCACGCAGCTTCCTCGAGGCGATACTTCGGAGCTTCGTGAGCTGCGATCGCTTCCAATTGGCTAACCCCCGCATCGCGCGACGCATTGAGCGCCGCTTCGACTTGATTCCAGAGTGGCCCTTTCGTTTGCGCAAACGACCACGAGGCGACCCATAGCGCGAAGACAAACGGCAAGCCGGTTTGGTGGTTCCACTCGTGTCCCAAGTCCCACACGGTGTGCCAACCGGTCGTTGGCAAATGCATGGCGCGGTCGCCTATAATCAGCACCGCATCGGCATCGTTCTGATCCAACGGAACGTCGATGGGAAACGGCAGAAGCGCGGGGCGAATGGCAAATCGATCCTGCAAAAGGACTTGGACCAGCGCCGCGCTGGTTCGCGAGCCTTCGTCCAGTGCGAGCGTTTTGATTTGATCGCACGGCACGCGGCTGACGAGCTTTACGCTCCAGACGGGGCCGCGACAGCCAATGCACGCCGTCGAAATACTGGCCACGCCCGGCATGCGGAAGTACTCGACCGACGGAATGAGCGCGACATCGTAACGCCCCGACTGCAGGCCATCGGCCAGGCGACTCGGGAGATCGAACGTGATTTCGGCCTCGGGCAGGCGCTCGTGGAGTCCGTGCACGAGCGGCTTGGTGTTCAGGTACGACACGGCGCCGATTCGAACGGAGCTGATCACGACAAAGACCTTGTGAATTGTGTGCCGCGTGACCGCTAAAAACTGATAAAGGGCTTCGACTCGCCGAAGCCGGCACCGCAGGACGCCGGACCGCTGATTATAGGTCCGACGGCCATGGTGCGGGAGGGTAACACGGTGCGGGAGGGTAAAGCGACCGCCGTTACGCCCCACTGATGTGAAGTCTAGGGGGAATTCGCCGTCGCTCAACCCTCCCGATACGATAACCGCAGTCGCGCGGGTAGGATAACTTGGCGAAATCCGAACGCTCTCCATCAAGTTGAACCCGCCATCATGCTTACGCTCGCCCGTCAGGATCCTGCGGACATTTTCGATCTCTACCGCAGCAACTACGCGACAGAAATTCTCACGGCGGCAGTGGCGCACTTTGGCGTTTTCAAAACACTGGCCGGTGGCCCGCTGTCGCAGGAGGAGCTGTGCGCCGCGATTGGTTTGGCGCCACGCCCTGGGATTGTGCTGACGACGGCACTTGCGGCCATGAAGCTGATTGCGCGTCGCGATGGCGTATGGCACGCGACTCCGCTGGCGGCCGATCATCTTGTCGCCGGGAAAGAACATGACATCGGCGGCTACGTGGCGCTGATGGCGACCGCGCCCGGCGTCGTTGAGCTGGTCGACCGGCTGAAGACGAATCGCCCCGCGAACGAATCAGGGCCGGGAGCCGCGTTCATCTATCGCGACGGGCTCAAGAGCGCCATGGACAACGCGGCGCTGGCGCGGCATTTCACGATGGCGCTGGCGGGCCGCGCGCGTGTGGTGTCGCCCTTTCTGGCAAACAAATTGGATTGGAGTAACAAGCGCAAGCTGCTCGACATCGGTTCTGGATCGGGTTTTTATGCGATCGCGGCGGTGGAGCGTTGGCCGCAACTGGAAGCGATCGCTCTCGATCGACCTGAAGTTCTGCGCGTGGCACGGGAGATGGCGGCTGAATCACCGGCCGCGAGCCGCATCTCCTTCGCCGAAGCCGATATGTTTGCCGATACATTCCCCAGCGGCTGCGATGTGATGCTGCTCTCTAACATTCTGCACGACTGGGATGAACCGGAGTGCCAAAAGTTGGTTAGCAAGTGCGCCGCGGCCCTGCCGCCCGGCGGGCAATTGGTGATCCACGATGTGCTACTGAACGACGCTCTCGATGGCCCGCTGAACATGGCGCTCTACTCGGCGGCTCTCTTTTCGTTGACGGAGGGGCGCGCGTACTCTGAACGAGAGTACCGGGGCTGGATCGGTGCGGCCGGCTTGCACTACGAAAAGACGGTTCCAACGCTCGCCAACTGCCACGCGATCGTGGCTGGTAAATAAGACGCAATCCGCTTAGGCGACTCCCTCGTCTTCATCCGGTTCGGCGATCACGCGATAGAGTTCTGCTTGCCCGCGCTGGCGGAGTTTGCGGACTGCTTCGGCCAACACAGCCCGTGCGAACGTGTTGGCCGCGAACTCGGGGCCAAGGCGTTCCATGCCGGCATCGGGGTTGTCGCCGTCGAAGCCGACGATCTGGAGCGTAGGCTCGTCGCGTGAGTCGCCTGGCGTGGCCGTAAGTTGGCAAAGGTAGAAGCAGCGGGTCTCGCCGATGTCGTCGTCCCATGCGAACATCAGGTATCGTCCGCGTTGAAGCAAAGGACGGCGCTCGATGGTTTCCAGGTGCAGCGGTTCCTTGTGGAGATCGCGAACCGAAAGGCAGCACAGGTTGCGGGGAGCATCTTCTCGCTGACCATCGATTTGGTTCTTGAGCGGATACCACCCGATCAGCCACTCGCCCGGCTTGGGAATGATCACTTGCTGCGACATCGGAGCCCCTTTCCGGTTTGGGAAGAAAAACCGTCCTGGCCGTTCATTCCTGATGGAGCAGTTTGACGTGCTAGCGTGACACGTCCGGTCCGAAAATGAACCCGCCAGAAAAGGCATTTCGAGCCGATTTTTCGGCCCGAAATGGGGGATCTCAGAGGCAAGTGAGCGCGCACTTTTTGCGCTGCTACTTCGACGGCTTCGCGAGCCGCAAATTGCGGAAGGCAACGCGCTCGCTGTGGTTCTGCAAGCCGAGATATCCCTCCAAGCGGCGCTTGGCCAACTCGGCGTTGTCGGTCTCCTTTGCATTGATCACGACGATGCCGTTGTGGATCACTTTGTAGCTGGTGCCGACACACTCGATCTCAAGCGTGTTCCACTCGCCAGGGGCGCGGCAGACGCGCGGACTGGCCGGGACAATCGCGTATAGGCTCCCCGTGTACTGGTAGGGCTGCAACTCTTTGTACTTGGCGGCGTTGTCGTCGAGGACTTGCACTTCAATGCCGGCGTTGTCGCCGTGATGGTTGCCGTCCTCCGGGACGCGCACATAGACGCCGGAGTTTCCGCCCTCGAGCAGCTGGTACTCAAGTCGAACGTTGAAGTCGCCATAGGACCCATCCGAACGAAGCCACGGGCCGGGCTTGCCCGAGCAAACGAGCAGGCCGTCCTCGACGCTCCAGCACTTCTCGGCCGGCTCTCCCGCGCCCGTCCACCCTTCCAGCGACTTGCCATCGAACAGCGCGTGGAAACCGATCTCCGTGATCCTCACGTTTCGGAAGCGGAATTGCCCTCCGCCTGCCACTTCAGCTTGAAAGCCGATGTAGCCTTCGCGCTCCTCGAAATTGTCG
This sequence comes from uncultured Pirellulaceae bacterium, assembly GCA_964636985.1. GTDB lineage: Bacteria > Planctomycetota > Planctomycetia > Pirellulales > Pirellulaceae > CAZWSX01. The sequence continues at coordinate 17,087 of CAZWSX010000045.1, forward strand.
ATCGACCAGGCAGGCTGACCGTTGAGTTCGACGGAAACGTTGGGTCCTTTGCACGTGACCTTCATTGCGTTCCAAGCTTTAGGCTTGGTCAACCCGGCGCTAACGGCCTTTGGAAAACCGAGCAGGTTTCCTTCGTAACCGCGCTTGAGATTGATTTGTGTTCGATCCGGCCAGGGCTTTCCCTCCGGCGGCAGATCGGCGCGGATGTAGATGCCGGAGTCCCAGTCGTTTTCGTTGACAGGAAGGTATTCGAATTCGAGCACGAAATCCTTGTACGGGTGACACGTTCGGACGAAGCCGTCGCCGGACTTGAGCAACAGCTCGCCGTTGGCGAATTCCGTTTCGCAGCCGGTGACAACCCAGTGCGAGGGGGCGTCGCCGTGGGTCATTGCGACGATATTGTCGGCGGGCGGTTCGGTCGCCCACGCACTGGTGGCGATCACCAGGAACAGGAAGCAGGAACGGAGACTTGCTTGCGACATACCAAGATCCCTTTCACATCGATCGGCGCCGAACGCTCTACGATGCTGCATCATGAACGAGGCCGACGCAAGGGTGGAGAGAACAGCGGTTTTGCTCTGGATTGTGCCAGGGGCAGTTGTACGCAACGAGAGAGGCGCTCTATGGCCGGCTCTCATGCCCACCTTGCGGATGCGGTGAGTTCTTTGTGTCCGCCGGGAAATGAATAATGTGTGTAAGTGATTGTATGGAAAGGATTTGTGGTTTTTCTTGGGTCCTGTTTGCTTGCATTATTTATCTTGTAAGATAAGATTTGTGCAGTCAATTGGAACTCAAAAGATCGTTTTTTAGTTCAGTACATGATCGCCTCGGTACAGGAACGAGATCGTGCTCGATTTTCGCAAACTTGACCTGCGCCGTCGCAAGCTTGGAATGAGCCGGGCGGCACTTGCTCGCCGCGCCAAGGTTTCCGTTCCCGCAGTGCATCGAATCCTCGGCGGCAAAGAACGCGCCCCTTCCATGGCAACGATCGAGGCGCTGGCCGCTGCCGTAGGATTGGAGATCTCGTTTAGCGAAGTTGCCGACGTCGAGGACCTTCGCGAACAACAGGCCGAGAAAATTGCAACCAGAGTCGCCGCCGCAGTTCAGGGAACCATGGGTTTAGAGTCCCAGGGGGTCGATCCCGCCACCGTCAAGACGTTGATCAAACGCAACATGCATCAGCTTCTGTCTGGATCAAGCCGGAGACTTTGGGACGAATGACGTCGTTTGGGGAGCACATTGAAGGCGAGACACCGATTTACGACCTTTCAGGTCTCAAGATCGACGGCATTGCCACGCGTGCGGAACTTAATTACTTCGAAGCGCTCAACATAAACAAAGCGCATGTGAAGTACTTGACTGGGCGGCTGACCAAACGAACGGCGCCCTTCACCTACGAGTGGTGCTTGAAACTACACAAGCACATGTTCGGCGACGTTTGGAAGTGGGCTGGCAAGATTCGAACGGAAGATGTGAACATCGGAAGCAAGTTCTACGCCGTCCCTGAGCATCTGGCCTCGCTCGTCGAAGATATCGCCTTCCGGCGGACCACTTCGATGTCCCACGTTGAGCAGGCAGCCATGATTCACCATCGCGCCGTGCAGATTCACCCCTTCTTAAATGGCAACGGCAGGTGGGCGCGCATGCTGGCAAACATCTGGATGCGGTTGAACGGCCAGCCCATCACTCAGTGGCCTGAGGAGGTCATTGGGACCAGCAGCGTTGTGCGGCAAGAATACATTTCAGCGATCAAGAAGGCAGACGATTCCGATCTCGATGATCTGATTGCCATGCATACAAGATTCTCGGATACATAAAAAACACCCGGGCTTTTGACCCGGGTGTTCGTGCAAATGACTACGCATTTTGCGATTCAAAACCTATCGCACCTTCTTCGGCGGCTCTGTTCTGACCAGGGCCAGCAAAACAGGCGAAGCGATGTAGACCGTGCTGTAGCAACCGACGACCGTGCCAACGAGCATCGCGAAGGCGAAGCCGTGGATGCCCTGGCCGCCGAAGAAGTACAAAATCACGACGACGATCAACGTCGCCGAGAACGTCAGCAAGGTGCGGCTGAGGGTTTGATTGATACTGTCGTTGACGATCTCGCGATTGACGTCAGGCAAACGCCCCTTCACTTCGCGCAACCGGTCGAAGATCACGATCGTATCGTTGATCGAGTAGCCAATCAGCGTGAGGAAGGCCGCCACGATGGTGAGGTTGATCTTGAAGTCCTCGACTCCGAGGAAACCTAATCCCATTTTGGTGAGATACGTACTTGCGGCGACGGCCGCGAACATGAACAGCACGTCGTGAATGAGGGCCACGACGGCCGCGATCCCCCAACTGATCTGGTGGAACCGGAACCACACGTAACCCACGATGCAGAGCAAGCTAAACAAAATGGCAATCACGGCGTTGAACTTGGTCGTGTCCGCGACTTGGGGACCGATGGCGCTCGACGAAGGCCAGATGTACTGACTCTCTTGCGACTTTTGCAAAGTGGCCAAAACCTGGTTTGCCTTCGCGGGATCGAGCGGGAGTGTGACGTTCCACTTGAGTGCCCGACCTTCGGTGAGTTTGCCTACGGGATCGACCTCGGCGATCACGGTTTCTTTGAGTGCCGTGTTGGCCGCATCGGCGATCATCGTGAGCAGTGCGTCCTGATCGACGCCGTCTCCGGTCCCCGTATCGTCGTTGACTTCGAGTACCGTTGACGAAGCCCCCACGCTAACAGGAGCCGAGTCGGTCTTGGGGGCTTCCGGCGAATCGCTGCCTCCATCAGAGCCGCCGTCCGACGCTTTGCCTGGTTTCGACTTTTCTGGAGGGGACTTTTCGGTTGTTGCCTTTTCGTCATCACCCTTCGTTGCCGGCGAATCGGAATTCGACTTGTCGGCCCCGTCTTCGGTTTTGGCTTCGGGCTCTTGGATTTCCTTTTTGGCGTCGTCTGCTTTTGGTTCGTCCGCCGCTGGTTCAGTCTCCGACTTCTCTTCACTCTCAGGTTCGTTTTGCCGGTACGCCGTGAAGTAGGGACCGCCCGACTCGGCGCGTCGGCCTTGCGACTCCGTTGGAGGTGTTGCTGGTGACGAACCCTTCGAATCGCCGGCGACTGGATCGTACGTAACCTTGAACTTGCGAAGGAGGCTACCGTCGCCTTCGCGGAACGCTTCAGCCAGCAGGTCCTCCAATTCGTCGTTGGTCTTCATGCTGGACGCGACTTTGTATCGCGAGCCCAGTGCCGACGAAGCGTCGGCCGCTCCCAAGTTGACCCGGCTGATTTCCCAATCGTAAGCCGCTTGGGTTACAGGGTCGATTTTGTCTTGGAACACCTTGGAAATCCGCGAGCGGACTTCGGCGTAGTCCATCGGGCGCTTGAGCGAGATATCGACCGCGGTACCGCCGCGGAAATCGATGTCCCATAGCCCGGGACCGCGCAAAATGCCGGCCAGAATTCCGAGGCCGATAATGACTGTCGAACCGCCGATGGCGACCCACTGCCATTTGATGAAGTCGAAATGCGTCTTGGTTGCGAAGTTCAACATCGTGAGTTCTTTGATCCATCCGTTCCGCTCGGCGATATCGAAGATCACACGGGCGACGAAGACGGCGGTGTACATACTGGAAAGGATGCCCAGGATGAACGTTACAGCGAAACCGACCAGTTGGTCGGTCCCTACGAAGTAAAGCACCGCCGCAGTAAGCAGGCCGGTGAGGTTGGTATCGAGAATCGTGATGAACGCACGGTCGAAGCCGTTACGGATAGCCATCCGTAGTCCTGCGCCCCGCTCCATTTCTTCACGCATCCGCTCGAAGACGAGCACGTTGCCGTCGACCGACATCCCGACCGTGAGCACCATCCCGGCAAGGCCGGGCATGGTAAACGGCGCGCCGAACAGGATCATGATTGCCAGGGTGATGATCAGGTTGAAGATCAGCGCAAAGCAAGCAACGATTCCCGCGAAGCGGTAATAGACCAACAAAAAGAGCAGCACCGCCGCAAGCGAAACCGCGACGGCGATGGCACCGTTGCGAATGCTGTCGGCACCGAGCGTGGGGTCGATTTGGGTAACCGTCGAGGGTTCTCGCATCAGTGGAGCGGGGATCGAACCCGAGTCCAAGATGGTGACAATCGACGTGACTTCTTCCTGCGTAAAGCTGCCGTGGATTTGGCCGCGCGATTCAATCCGTTCTTTGATGGCCGCGGACGACATGACGCGATCGTCGAGCACGATGGCCAATTGCCGGCCTGGGCTGCCATCTTTGGCTTTGTAGAGTTCGGTGAACGCGGCCATTTTGGGCGCACCCGATTCGGTGAGTTCGAACGCGACGGCAGGCGATCCAAATTCATCGCGGTCGCTGCGAGATCGCCACAAGTCGCCCCCTTCCACGCGCTTTTCTGGGTCGGCGTTGTACAGCATCAGGATCTCAGGATCCGTGACCCCTTGCTGCTTAAGCCGGCGCTCGAGGTCGAGTGGTTCCTTCGTGTCGAACAGAGTCGAATCGAGGATCTTGCCTGTTGTACCGTCTCGAAGGACGAAGGCGGGTTGGACGATGATCTTAAACGGTCGGAGTTCTTCCGCGTTTGCCTGCACGTCGGCGTCCACTGCCAGTTTCTTCCAAGCGGCGACAGGCTGGTCGCCGGATCGCACGAGCTTGATTTTTCCGTTGGGGCGTTGCCGCGCTTCTTCGATCGCCGCGTCCACTTGAGTGTCGCGACCACGTTCGGCGATGATCATGAACTCCATGAAACCGGTCGACGTGATGGCCCGCTTCATCGCTTCGACCTGCTCGCGTTTGGTCTCCGGGATGACGAATTCGATCGCATCGTCGCCGTATTGGCGGATAATGATTTCCTTGAGGCCGTCTGGATTGAGGCGGCTCTTGAGAATGTCGATCGTCTTCGCTTTGCGGTAGAGTTCGTCCCCTAACGTAGCCAGAGCCTTGAGCTTCTCTTTATCGAATTGATAGACGAGGTTGTAGCCGCCTTTGAGGTCGACCCCCAATTTCGGCGGCCAGTAGACGCCGATAATCGCGAGGCAGACGCAGAACGAGGACAGGACCAAGCCTATCCGCCAGCCGTGCGTCTTGAGTTTGAAGTAATTGGCAAGCGGGAATCCCAGCAAGTACGGGATGATCAGCGTGCCGAATCCAAGAGCGAGCGGCACGATCCACTTCATAGGATCGGCGCTGCTCACGGGATTCGCCAGGCCGCCGGCGGGAGCTTGCGCCAACAGCGAAAGGGTAACTAGAAACATCGGATACATGAGTGAACCTATAAACAAAAAATGGGCGTCGTCGCCACCGATGCGTTGCTGCCGTCAAGGAACCGCGGGCCGCGCGATGCGGCGGTCTCGGCTCATTGCGCCAAGCAAGCTATTCCTTCTTGGCCTTGTCTTCTTCCTCTTCGGCGGCGCCGACATGCACGATCGCCGAGCGTAGGATCTTGATCTTGGTGTTGTTGTTGTCGTCGATTCGGACCGTCACATACTTCGAGTCGGTGCTGGCTTGCACCACCGTTGCCACAATTCCGCCCGAGGTGATCACCTCGTCGTTCTTCTTCATATTGCTGAGCTTATCTTCCAGCGCCTTGCGTTCGCGGCTTTGCGGAAGGTAGATCATGAAGTAGAAGGCGATCCCCAGCAGCAGAACGGGAACTAGCGGACCAAGCATGGATAGTGGGTTGGCTGCCTCGGCCGGTGCTTGCGCAAACAAGCCGATGGCACCAAGGGCGAGACCGATGTCGCAGTTCGCCAGGAATTCGAGCGTCGAAACAGGGACCATACCTTGCCGCTTTCGGCTCTCTTGTAAAACGTGTCATGCGAGCCCGTGGGACTCGCTCGCGCGGCTGATGGAATGGTTACGTCGGAGAACCACCCCTCCCCATGGTGATAGACCAGGACAGCAGGGCGATTAAACCGGCCTGCCGCGACCCCTAACGGGGACCGTGACCGCGCGCGAAACGCGAATGATACGGCTTGCGAGCGGCGACAGCAAGGGCGGATCGGCGACATAAACCCTGATCCGGCGAAGACTTGCTTCCATCGGCCGGCGCAGGTGGGACTGTTTTTTCGCCTTACTGTGGTGGGGGAGCGAGGTACTGGTCGGTGATGTCCACCACTTTCACGCGATCGTCCAGTTTCACCATGAATTTCTTGATGTCGACCGACGCCGCGTCAAGACACTCCACGTTCTCGTATTGAATGACGACCATCGGGGCGTGAGACACTACCCCCCCCTTTGTTCCTCTTTTGAGATAGGTGATCGAGCGCGGAAAACGGGGCCAGTTTTCGTTTGTGGGAGTCTCGATCACAACTTCCACGGCATCGGGCAAACCTGCTTCCGCCTCTCCAAAAGCACGTGAGGCCAGTTTCCAGTTGCCGCGTACGGCCGAGTACTGCACGCCGTCGACCTCCTTCGTTTGCACCTTTCCAAACAGGAAGTGCGTCGAAAGTGCCTCGAGCGTCGAAGCAACCCCATCGATGGGGGCCAAGGCCGGTCCGGCGGTGGCACCTGGAATGCCGCCCGTCGCGGCATTGGGGGTCTTTAAGACGCCCGCTTCGCGGAGCCGGCGTAGGCTCACTCGTCCAACAAACTTTGGTCCCTCGTTCAGTTTGTGCTGAACGATAAGCTCGTTTTCGTTTCGATTGAGTTGATAAAAGCAGTCGGAACTGAAGGTCAAACTCGTGCGGATCAGTAGCGCGCCGTCGAGGGGACATTGCGTGTAAGTCCCTTCGCCGTAGATAGTCTGGCCAAACGCGCTGACTTTGACGTTCGTCTTGGCGCTAATGGCGTACTTGGTGGTCGAGCGGATCTCTTTCGCGACGTCCGCTAGCAGAGTGTTCCCGCGCTCTTGGGCAACAGCACTGACAGCAAGCCATGCCGTTAAAGTCAACGCAATTGGACAATTCCGGCAGATCCGCCACGATTGACTTAGGCTCATAACGACTTATGCCGATTTTACCAAAGGAAGCCGTCGTACCGATCCGAACATAAATCGGGGGAACGACGGTCCTCAAAGAATCGTCGCTTCCCTGCGATGAATCGGTTCGGGCCGGGATTGTAGCGCCTTTGCTTTTCGGCGTCCATGCGGACGACCCTCGCAAGAGTTGGTCGTGTTCAAAAACCGCTGGTATGCATCGAGGCAATCACAAGGGGCAATCCCAGCCCGAATCGATTTGTCCAGGCCACGGATGGCCATCACACCGATCCAAATTCGACGATTCTGGCGATGCACAAGGCCGCTTCAAGCGACCTAGGCCTGCCATCGCGAGGGGGAACTCCATGAAGATTCGTTCGCTCCTGAGCGTAGGGCTCGCCGCGGCCATCTTTGCCGCGAGCAGCGGCTCGATGGCTCTTGCCCAACATAACCTTCCACCCGCCCAGCGTTTGCTCGAACCTGGACCTGGTGTTGGCGGACCTGGACCGGGCGTCCTTGGCCCCAACGTTCCTGTCGGCTATTCCGGTGGCGGCTACGTCGGCGGTGGCGCTCCCTGCAATGACGGTGGTGGCGCTGGCCCCGGCTATGTCGCGATCACTCGATCCAACGTGCAGATCCTCTTCGTGAAGCCCGAAGCGATGCAAATTCGCTGGGACACGAGCGGCCAAGCCACGTTCGATGGCGAACCCCTTGTCGCTCCGGCGCGCTACAACTTCCCGCAAGATGGGATCTATCGCCTTAAAGTCACCAACATTGGTGGCCGTGAAGGCGTCGAGCTTTATCCGACGCTCGAGATCGGGCCGACCACGGCTCGCACCGACGCGTTCCTGGCTCACAACGCGATCCCGATTCAGTTCACCGAAGAGGACTTCGATCAAGTTCTCGCCGGCAACTTTGTGACCAAGGTGATCTACCTGCCCGACCCCGAGTTCCAAGAGCTCGCTCTGGCTGGCGTCGAAACGTTGGTCAGCACCCGCTTGGAGCCGGGCGTCGACCCGATCACCGAAGCGGACCGTCGCGGTTCGATCATGGCCATCATTCGTCTTGGTAACAAAGACGTCGAACTCCCAGGATCGAATGGGGGCGCGATCCAAGCCGGCTTCATCGGCGGCGGCGCCGGTGGCGGATACGGTGGTGCGGGCTGCGGCCCGAACGGCTGCTCGCTGAATGGCGGATGCGGATACGGCGATCCCTATGGCACGGCTCAACTTGGTGCCAGCGGCGGACCGCCCGCTCACATTCCTCCTCCCTTCGTGGCCGGTGTCACCTCGCCCGAATACGGCATGACCTCGAGCGGCACGCCGATCGGATTGCCTGGACCTCCTCACATTCCGTTTGGCGGTCAAGCTGGGTTGCAACGTCACACGATGTACAACCACACGAAGGAGCACTATCCGCACCCGACCGAAGCGCTCAAGTATCACGTGAAGTACCAACCGGGCTACAGCTACCCCCGCCCGCCGAGCCGCGTGTACGTGAAAGAGCAAAACTTCTATCCGGCCGTACCGAACCGCCAACCTCCGTACTACTGGTCGCAACGCGTTGGCGATCCAGCCTTCGGACCTGGTGTTCGTAACGGCCTCGATGGTGGTCAGGCCCAACTCTGGCAACACCACGACGGCGGAATGCGATAAACGCATCAGCCGATGCCGCGTCCCGCGACCAACCGTCGGGACGCGGCGAGCTAGGACGACGAATGGCGTGAAAGGCGGCGATTGACGCCGCCTTTTTTTTGTGGATTGATCCGGGAGTCCTCTCATGTTTTCCAAACGCAACTTGCGCCGAGCGGCCATCGTCCTGGCTGTCGTCGGTTTCGCGGGCGAAGCATGGGCCGACGACCCGCCCCTGGGCACCATCATCCATCCGCTGCGGCGCGACAATATGCCGCCCGGCGTTGTGGGGCAGCAAATGCTTCACCGGCGAAAGCCGATGTACGGCTACTTTCAACCGGTGCAGATGGTTGGTCCCAAAGGTTCGCTCGTCTCCTTGCCCGAAGGCGGAACCTTCATCGAGCCGAAGAACGAACGGGCCTTGGCTGGAATGCTGATTGGCGAGGTTTACCGCCTTAAAGTCTCGAATATTCCTAATCACGAAGGAGAGGAAGTTTTCCCATCGATCGAAGTGATCGATCGGTTGTGCCCTCCGCCTGGGCAAGAGACGCGCTTTCCGATTCCCATCGAGCTTACGCAGGAAGACCTCGAGGCCGCGCTGAGCGGCAAATACGTGACACGCGTGATTTACCTGGAAGACTCGACCAATCCGCTCCCTGTCCAAGACGATCCCGATCACCAACGCGTTCTCGAAGCGCTTCCCAAAGAAGACGCGCTGCGACTGGCCAGCCAATTCGGCCGGCCGATGGCGATCTTGCGGATTGGGTCGCGCATTCCCGACCGCGATCCCAATGGCAATTTTACCTTTGGCGGCCCGCCGATTTTGATTTTGGACGAGTCGAAACCAAATCTTCCTCGCGACACCGGCTTGGAACCGCCACCACAGCCGGCGCCCCCGTCGCGACTGGAAGATGTGGACAAGGCGACAACGCGTCCCCGCGATACCAAAGTCCCGCCTTTGACGTTGCGCCCTCAATACCCGCGCTTGCCGCTGGGGACAGAACGTCGATAGGACTGCCCAACCAATTACAGCCCGACAAAGATGCGTTTGGCCCACTGACGAGTGGCGCGATCCTCGAATCGCTAGTCGAACGACTCATTGTGGAGACCTGGAATGAACTGCCAAACGATCCGAACCTTCAATACCCTTGGCGTGCGTTTGCTCGCCGGGTGGGCGGCAGTTCTCGTCGTCTCGTCTTCGCCGCTAAAGGCATCGGAACCTAAGATTCCAGCCTTCAGAGCTTCGACGCCCGTGGATTTGAGCAGCAAGCCCGCCGGAACATTGAACAACGGGGCCAAGTCGAAGGGCGCATCGAACTCGACGGCATTTCAGTTTCGACCTGAGCGCGGGATGCCGAGCTCGATCAAGAGTGGCATCGAGCCCGCGGCGTTCAACCGCGCCATTACCGTACCCGGTTGCCGCACTTGTGCGCCGCAACGCTCTCCGATCCGCGGAGATGGCTTCCGCTTTTCGTGCGAGCCCGATTGCGTTGTTGGGTCCTGCGGGTCGAACGCCTGCGGCCCAGGCGAACCCGACTTGAGCTTCCCGTGCAGCCCCGAACGCGACGAGTTCGTGTGCAACGGCGAAGACATGAATCGCAACGTGAAGGTTTATCCGGATTGGACCCTCCGCGGCCTCGATCCGGAAGATGCCATCGCACACTACGACACTATCGATGGCCGCACCGAGCACACGGTGAGCAATCGGGTGTGTTTGTACTCGCCGCGGTTTGCTGTCGTTCGCAAGCTGCAAGGGCTCGAAGCCAACGTCCTGCAGGAAAAGGCAGTCGGTGTCGACCAACCGACGCCACCGATCACCGAGATCATTCGCAATCCCGTCGCGAGTGTCAAACAACCCTTGCGGCCGCAAGCGCGGCTCTCGATTCGCGATGCCCACATCATCCGCGACCGCGAACCTGGGCTGACGGTGATCAACGAAAAGCACCTGGCGGTTGCGCGTGATGCCTTCCTGCCGTACGAAGACCTGACGCTGATCCAACGAGGGATTATCGAAGAATCGGAGAAGGCACGCCTGGCTGAGCGAATCAATGCGGCGCTCGTCTGGACGACGCTCCAGTCGGTGCAGGTCACGATCGACGGCCGCATGCCTCATGAAGTCCGCGACGAGACAGGCGTAGGCATCCTGGTGGTATACGATCGCCAAGGCCGCCCGCGACTGCGGTTGTGCAAGATCGCCTCGACCGGCGAAGCTCGCTCAGGCGAAATCGTCGAGTTCACGCTGCGATTCGACAATCTCGGCGATCAGGAAATCGGCAACGTGACGATCCTCGACAGCCTCTCGCCACGGCTCGAATACGTGGAAGGCAGCGCGACGTGCTCGCTCGACGCGACATTCTCGACCGAACCGAACGAGGCCGAAAGCACGACCCTCAAGTGGGAACTCGCCGATCCGCTGCCGGCCCTGGAAGGCGGCCTGGTCCGCTTCAAGGCCCGCGTGCGGTAGCGTGAGCGTCTAACCATATCAGGACGGACAATCGTGTCCGTCTTCGGGCGTACCCGCCTTGCCTGGCTTCGTCCATAATCAAGCGATCAGCCTCGTACGTTAAGGCGATCGCATGTGGACCATAATTCTTCGCCGCGCGCTGTTTGTCGTGGCGCTTCTCGTATCGCATCCGGCATCCGCAGCCTGTTCCCTGTTTGTTTGGAAAAAGAAGATCAGCATCCTGGGCTGGGGAGCCGTCACTTGGGTACCCTTGCTGCTTGCGATGTGGCTTGCCGGGCGGAAGGACTGGTGGCGAAACGGTTACGGTTGGGCAAGGTTCGCAGTGTACATCGCTGCGTTCATTTACGGCGCGTGCCTCTACGCTCCGGTGAGCTATTGGGTTGACTGTGTTGACGTGGATGGTTTTTCTCTCTCGCTTCCTCCAGATTGCGAACGATTTCAGTGGCCCGGTCTCCATCCGGACGACTTTGCCATGTCGTTGATGGAAGGCCTTGGTCTGCTTTTTCAGGTTTGGCTTGTTGCTCCCATTTTCAGGCTGAGCCGTTTTGCGTTGGTCGAAGAAGGCAACGCGTTCAAGCAGTCGTCCACGATTACTATTGCATCCATCATGTTATGGACGATCCTGGCGTCCTTCATCGTTGCGCTGATTCACTTTCTCACGTTGAGGGGCATCGCTCCAAAAACTCACTACGACGAACTGTTCGCGGCCGACGCCTTGCGTCAATTTGCATTGCAGCGGGCGCCAATGCACGCCATTTCTGTACTCGTGACATGGTTGATCGCTTGGGGATGGTCGGCGAATCGCTGGCGACCGTTCATGGTCCTGGCAATGGCGCTTCCGTTGAGTTACTTTCTTCACGACTCCGTGTACCGGACCTTAGATTGGATTGGCGCTGATGTGCAGAGTCAGACGTTGATGACATTCCCATTTGCGACCTTCGAGTATGTTACCGGTCAGGTTTTCATGGTCTGGACCGCCTTCGGCGTGGCGCGGTTGTTGGGAGTTCGATTGAAGCGAGGAGAACTCGGCGGACTCAAGTCGCCAATAACAGAGTAGACTGACGTAAACGTGTTGAAAGAATTTGAGTTGAACTCGGGCGTCCCTAGATCCTCCCCATGAGTCGCGGTTCCTGGTTGGTCGAAACAGTTGCGGGGCATCCCGTCGAAATCTACACGCCCCCTTCGGTAAAGCCCGATGCGGGCGTCATCATCTATCTGCACGGGGTGCGACTCAATCGGCTGAACGACCAGTCGGCCTTCACCGAGGAATTTGACAAGCACGGATTGCGAGTCGTTTGTCCGCGGACCGAGCGCTCGTGGTGGACCGACCGGATTTGTGAGGAGTTCGACCCTAAGATCACGGCCGAGCGGTACGTGCTTGATCACGTGATGCCGTTTATCAAAGAGCGTTTTGGAGTCGTTCCGCCTCATGTCGCGCTCTTGGGGACGAGCATGGGAGGGCAGGGGGCGCTGCGGATCAGTTACAAGTATCCGCAGATTTTTCCGACGGTAACGGCGCTATCGCCAGCGATCGATTTCTACAAGAAGTACTACGAAGGGGACGAGACGATTCCGCTGATGTACGACGATCCCGAGGCCGCCCGGCAAGAGTCGGCGATTCTTTACGTGCATCCCCTCAATTGGCCGCTGCACCAGTTTTTTTGCTGCGACCCCGAAGACCACCGGTGGTGGGACAGTTCCGACCGCCTGCGGATGAAACTCTACTCATTGGGGGTTCCGCATGAATGTGATTTGGAAACCAGCGGCGGCGGCCATACCTTTGAGTACTATGGTCGCATGGCGCCAAAGGCGATCGGCTTCATTGCCGAGCGGTTGGGAAAGCCGGCGAAACGCTTCGGGTAGATTGGTCGCGACGGCTGCGGTTGCGGCGACATGCCGTGCACCTATAATCTCTCCAGTTCTCCTGAATTAACTGTTTTGATTTACCAACAATCCGGTGCGGGGTGGCCAATGCGTCGCCCGGAGGAACCCGTCATGTCCGACTATCGCACTCTCGCTCGCGATTTCTCCTGGCGCGATTGGTTTCCCTGGTTGATTCTCGTGCGCGCATTTCGTCTGGCGTGGCATCCCGGCATGGTGGGCTTGGCCCTCGCGGCGGCCGTGCTATCGACGGTTGGTTGGCAGATCAGTGCCGCGGTATTTCTGCCCAAAGAAGTGAGTGCGACGGTTTTTAACGATGCCGCGACGCTCGCCAGTTACCCCGGACAAGGTCCGCGGCAAGTCATTCTTTTCAAATTGATTCGCCCCGAAGGCTGGAATCCTTTGGCAGTCGGCGCAAACGCTGTGTCAGGCGAATCGGCTCCGCAGCGCGCCTACACGCGGTTGGTATTGCCGCTGGGTGGGTTGCTGCGAACGAACAGCAGCCTGCGTGAGTTTGGCTTTTACCTGTTCGGAACCATCTGGACGATCGCTGCCTGGTGCATTGCCGGCGGAGCGATCACGCGCGTGGCGTTAGTCGACTTGGGGCGAGAAGAGCACGTGTCGCTAATGTCGGCGATTCGGCTGGCCATGTCGCGGTTCGGCGACTATTTAGCGGCGCCTCTGTATCCGCTCGCGGGAGTCGCATTCACCACGCTGTTTATCGTGGTGCTCGGCCTGTTCATGCGATCCGACTGGGGTGCATTCGTCGCATCGTTTTTCTGGTTTGTCGCCTTGATCTCGGGGATGTTTGCCGCCTTGATGCTGCTTTGGCTGGTCGTTGGTTGGCCGCTGATGTGGTGTGCGATCGGCGCCAAGGAGACGGGCGATGCCTTCGAGGGAATGAGCCAGTCGTTCTCGTTCTCGTTTTCCAAGCCACTGCACTATTTGTTTTACGCGACAGTGGCCTACGTGCTCGGCGCACTGGCGTGGCTGCTGGTGGGGAGTTTCGTCGACGCCGGCATTTACCTGGCTCGGTATTCGGCCTCGTGGGGAGCGAGCGGCCAGCGTGTCGAAATGATCGGGCAAGTGATCGAAGGCGCCGAAGTGGAGTCGAGTGCGCTCACGGGCGCCGCCCGTGTCATCGGATTTTTTGAAGGTGTGGCTCGGGCTGTGGCCGATGCCTGGTGCTACAGTTACTTTTGGGTCCTCGCGGCAGGCATCTTCCTATTGCTGCGCTACGACACCGAGCGAGCGGAACTTGACGACGTGTGGCTGTCGGAAATGGGGCCCGCTCATGCAATGCCTCCGGCAACCACCGATGCCAACGGCGTCGCGGAGGTTCAGCCGCGTCCCGCAGCGCCGGCTGAACAAGCCAGAGCGGAACCCAATACCGCTGAGTAGTCGCCACCGTCAGGTACTTGTGGAAGAGGTGCATCGTCGTGCTCGAGGTGGGCTACGAGGATGTCAAGCGCGAGCCAGTGCGCCCACTTCACTGTCCTTTTTCGACCTTCGCCCAAGTTTCCTTCATGTAGGCGATGCTCTTCGACGCCAGCGCTTCGATCCCTGGCGCGTAGTCGAAGACCTCTACGCTCACCCAGCCGTCGTAACGGGTGTCTCTGAGTGCCTGAAAGATCGGAACGAAGTCAACGTCGCCCATGCCGGGCCCTTGCAGGTTGGCGTCGTTGGCGTGGAAGTGAGCTGTACGTGAGATGTACTTGCGGATGAGCTGCGGGATGGGCGTCGGCTCGCTGACCATCGCCTTCACATCCAGGTGGATTTGAATCAGCGGATGATTGATTCGATCGGCCAGTTCAACCGCGGATTCGGCCGTGTTCAAAAAATTCGTGTCGGCGGGACTGAGAGGTTCGAGCGCGATCGTGACGTCATGCTTCTCCAATTCTGAGAGTGCGTTCTTAAGGCAATCGGCAGCTAGACCGGTGGCCTGTTCCAATGAGACGCCAGGCAAAAGGTCGCGTTGTTTCGGCGACCCAAGTACCATCACCGATCCACCTAAGTCGCGACACAATCGTGCGAGCTCGCCGAGGTATTCGGCGGTCTGTTTGCGAACCACCGCGTCGGGCGTCGTTAAATAAAAACCTTCGGTCTTGGCCAGCAGCCAGTGCAAGCCGACCGCTTCCAGCCCGGCTGCTTCAGCCTGACTGCGAACTTCCTTGCGCTGCTGCTGAGAGATCCGCCGGGCGTCGGCGGGGCCATCTCCCGTCATGGTAAAGGGAGCGTACTCGATGCCGGTGTAGCCAAGCTCTCGGGCGTAGGCGAAAGCCTTCTCGAAGGGCCAGTCTTGAAAAGTTTCGTTGCAGATGGCAAATCGCATGGTGGGGCGTGAAGCGAAGAAGACAACAGATTCGTAATCGCGAAGCGACTATTCTCGCTGAGAATGAAACCTAAGAGAAGTCGCTCTACTTGTCCTTTTGTGTCGATTCGTCTTCTTCGACCGGCACCATTTGCGATACGCACACGGGAATGCCGGCATCGTCTTGGTGCAGAAATCCACGCGCCTCGCAGCGGCGATGGAGGCCGAAGTGTTCTAAAACCCATTGATCGAAGATGGGAAAGAGATCCTCGGTAACGAACAGGAAGGTATTCTCGTCGGTGGCGAGTTGCTTCATCACATGCTCGACGTGAAGTTTCTTCATCCGCGACTTGACGCCTGGGCCGTGGACGCCGTCCGATCCCAACCAAATGACGGGCCACGATTTGACCTTTCGCAAGTCAGCTCCCGCCGGGATCAACTCAAACGGAAACTGCGCGCCCACGACAATCACTTTTGCATCGGGAATCGCGACGACCTTTTCCATGAGCCCGAGCGCATTGGCCGAATGCCTGGCTCGTTCGCGAAGACTGGCGGCGTAGATTCGCGGCACCCGCGCGGCGAGGAATGCTTCCAGGAACATCAGCGCAACCATGAACGTCGTGAGTGGCCGCGGTGTCGTCGATGTTCCCCAACGAAGGTCGAGCTGAAACGAAAAGGCCACCATGCCAGCCAGCAGCGCCGTTCGGACGCGTGGAGGAAGGTGAAAGGCGGAGGCCAAAAGGAGGCACAGCAGAATCATCGTCAAGGTGATGGTCACGGCCGAAAGAAAATCGCGGGGAGATCGCCGGCACAGCAAAAGAATGCAAAGCAGCAACAAGGGGAGCGCCTGGGCCTGTGAATCGTTCACCAGGCGACGAGCCGCCTCGCGAGCCATGATCGAATACTCAGGCCGCACAGGCGGGCTGGCCGCAACGATCGCCTCGAGCCGCTCGGGCGTGTAGACGGTCTCGTCGCAAATGCACCAAATCAGGAACATGCCCAGATCGTTTCTCGACAGCCCCGCCTCGCGAAGCACTTGATCCAGCTTTTCGCCGTCCGGAACTCTGCCAAAGTCGAGAATCTGGTATCGCGCCCGCTGAAACCTCTGAAAGTCCTTGTATTCCGCGGTTTGGGGTTTATCGAGACTCGCGCCGATCTCCAGGGCGATAAACAAGAGCCCAGCCGCGACGACGGCGCCCCAATCGCCGGCGAGACGTCTCCATGGAAACTCGGTGCGCCGTCGCCACCAAATGACTAGATCGGTTAGCGTCCCCACTGCGATCGCCGGGCCGAACAGCAGGATGACCATCCGCAAGCCCTCGGTGCGAACACATCCCGCGGCAAACAAGATGCCCAGGCCGGATAGCCACCAAAGCGCGCGGCCGTTCTCGACGCGCGAGGCGAACAAACAAACCACCAGACCGGCTGCGGCAGTCTCGCCCGCCGTAACGGTGAACTGCGGCCAAACGTATGCCGGAAAGTCGAAGATGGAAGCGTAGGCCGCGCAGAACGCCAGTCGCCACCACGAGACGCCTGACCGCAGCAAGGTCGACATCAGGCCGATCGATCCAACGAATTGAATCGCAACGCAAAGGATTCGATAACAGGGCCAGTCCGGGAACCAGTGATAAGCGAACTGGACAAATCGCCCAAACCAGGGATGGCAATGCGTGAGATGAGATGGCGTTTCCGATACGAGGATGCCGCGCAGCGCGGCATCGTTCCCAATGTCATCGTTGGTCTGATAGAAGGGGACGAAGAATAAGTGCGCCGCGAGAAGCGGCAGCCCGGCGATGAACAGCACCAAGAGTAGCCGGACGGACCAGTGCGGCTGCCATTCGTCCGCCGCTGGCTTAGCGTCGGGGGGCGTTACGTCTGGTCTCTCATCTAGTTCGTCCTGCGGTCGTTGATGGACGGACAGGCGTCGTCGGTTTTTCATGCAAACAACGGGGTCCCGAACTCAATCAACCCACAGGAGCCAAAGGGCACCAATCGCCAAACTCAATATTGTGGTGCCGATCTGTGAAGATTGTGTGGGCAAAGTGGGCCGTAAGGTTGCTTATTTCTCACCGCACTCGTGCAATGCCATCACTGCGAAAGCCGTCCCCGCGTGGCTGATGAAGTGCTTGCTGTCTTTAAACGCCGAGCGGGTGTACCAGCGGCCGCTTTCGCGCTGATTCTCCTTGAGCCACGCCACGCCTTTCACCAGTTGTGGGTCGTCGGCAGCGACCCCCGCCTTGCGAAGTACGTACACGACGAAGCCGGTGCCGTAGCCATCACTTGTTTCGACGTCTTGGGGCTTGTCATCGCCGCGCTTCCAATCGCCAAGCGAGGCAAAGGCCCAGCCCCCATCAGGACGCTGCAAGCCGCGGAGCTTTTCGATCGTCTCCTTCTTGGTCTCTTCGGTGAGGAAGACCGGGTTGTACGAGTTCGCCCATAGGAGCATCGCTTCGTGATGCAGCATGGCTGGCGGGTTTGCGGCGAACCATTTTTTGAGTTTCTCGATGCCTGCCGCCGCGGCCGGTCCATTGGCGTATTCACCCGGCGCGACGCCAGTGGCGATCGCCATCATGGTGGCCCCGTAGTGGTCGTCGCTTTCCATGGGCGGCCATTCGCACTTCAGCCAACTGATGCCCCCGTCTTCGCGCTGGACGGTCCACATCTTGTCGAGTGCCGTGCGTGTTGTGTCGGCGAGCTTGCCGCCCGAGAGCCGGTCGTGTGTCGCCAGCGCGGCTGCGACTGCCACGACCTCGGCATCCCATCGCGGTCCTTTCTCGGGCCAGCGGGTGGTCACGATCTCTTCGCACTGCTTGCGGACTTCAGGAAGTGCTGGTGCATCGCTCGAAACGAGTGGTCGGGAATACAGGTACGCCAAGTTGGTGTGGCAAGTGAAGCACTGCCGCTGCTTGTGCCAGGTGAGGGCCGCCGAGTCCAAAAAATTCGCCGCCGATGCCAGCGAGTACTTTCCCTTGGCTTCGCCATGTTCATTGGGACCAGGATCTTGAACGTTATCGGACGTCACTGGGCCGACGATCGGATCGGCTGCGCGAAGCGCCGTCAGCGATGTCGCGAACATGGAAACAACTAGCGCAACAGCACTCGACCTAACGCGAGCATGCATAGAACAGGTCCTTCAAGAGCAGACCAAAGGTGGGATGGTGGCGGGAACCGGGATTATTACCCAAACGGTTCTAAGAAGCTACTTCCGCTGCAAAAACTTGGGGGCAGCTACGCCAGCCCCGCCAACTCGCACAGATTCGCTTGCAGCACCGGATTGGGGCAGCTCCAAACCAGGAAGAACAGGGCCTCTCGCGCAAGTCTCCCAGCAGGATGGCTCGCGACAAAGCCGGCCCCCTTGGCTGCCCCCAGTGCCGCCTGGCTGGTCCGCAGTGCCAAGCTGTTTGCCCGAGCTCTGAGGTTTTCGTTGGTGCAGTGAGGCGTTCCATCGGCGGCGGCAATTAAGTCGCTACCTAAAGCAATGGCTTCTTGCTCGAAGGCATCGGCCGGAACCTCCAGTTCTGTTCGCGACTGCGCGTGGAGTCGCAGGTGATCGATGGCCGCCAAGGACGCCCCCAGTGCCAGCGCGCTCGTGGCGAGTCCACCCGGTCGCGGGCCAAGTCCTGGCTTCATCACGTTTTCCACGGGACCAGCCAGCAAGTCATCGTTCGGAACAGAGACGTCCTTGAACGAAACCGGGCCAGTGCGACTTCCGGTCAGTGCCAGAAGCGAGGCGGGATGGCCGATCGTCACACCGCTTCGATCAGCATCAACCACTGTTAGGATCTGCCGGCCGTCGGGTGTCGTTGCACCGACAACAATGCAAGCGGCCTGTTCGCCCCCCGTTACCCAGGGGCTCTCACCATCCAGGATAAAGCCCTCGCCCGATGCTGCCGGCGTTGCCTGTAAGGCAGGCTTGGTCAGGTGCTGACGGCTCGTCGTCAAATGAGAAAAGCCCACCGTGGTGAACTCCCCAGCAAGCAAACGCGGCATCCATTTCTGGTGCGCCGCGGACTCGGGTGCTGCGGCAATTCGGGCGACCGCAGCGAATCGTTGTGTCAGAACGAATGCCGTAACGAGCGACAAGCGGGCGATCGCGACGTAGGCGCGGTTCAGATCGGACTCGCTCCACCCTTCGCCGCCTGAATCCCACGGTACAAACCAGCGATTCACGCCCGCCTGCAGGCATTCCTGCAGGGGGGCAGCGGGCCAAACATCCGCTTCATTGGGAGGCGCGAGCCGGCTCAAGCTGTCGGCAAGAACCTCGATTCGAGATCGATTGTCCGACGGGCCGAAAAAAATTTCCTCAAATTGCACGGGAGCGTCCGTAATGAAAATCGATACGACTGACAGGTCGCGAAATCGGTGGCCAGCGCCTCAGTCTATCGGGCAATGGCCGATTGCGCCCAATCGACTTCCTTAACGAGTCGGTTAACGGCGTCACACGGACGTTGCGATCCTTGCGATCGACCGTCAGCGACTAGGCAGGTTTGGTCAAATGTAGGGGAAACGCGGTTTGTCGTTGCGACAAGCTCCAGACGCGGTTCCCTGCGTCAGCCAGATTATCCAGGTCGAGACTTGACACTTACACCGAATGCGGGGTAACACTTCCAATGGTTAAAAACTGCGGTGCGCGGAATTCCGCCTGAATCTACGCGATTTTGACGTGCTCCTGCTGTGCGAAAGAAGGACATCGTATGGCCCAGACCGAAGCGTCTTCTCCGGCCGAAACCGGGTTCGTAATGGCGGGCGAAATGTCGCCCCAAGCGCTGTACGACAAGTGCTGGGCGCTCGCTCGCAATTTGTGGTGGACGTGGCATCCGGAAGTGATTCAGCTCTTCCGCGACCTCGATCCCATTCGCTGGCGTCAATTGGATCACAATCCAGTGGCGCTGCTCCGCGAGTTTACGCCCGAGCGTTTGGCGCAGCGAGCAGCCGAAGTCGTACTCTATAGCCGCATCAGCTACGCGTATCGGCGGCTTAAGGAGTACATGTCGAACAAGAATCTATGGGCGCGCACGAACGCGGGCGTGCTCGGTTCCAAGCCGGTCGCCTACTTCTCGGCCGAGTTCGGTATTCACGAATCGATGCCGATCTACAGCGGCGGTCTCGGCGTCCTCTCGGGCGACCACATCAAAAGCGCCAGCGGCCTTGGTGTGCCAATGGTTGCCATTGGTTTGTTCTACGACCAAGGGTACTTCCGCCAATATCTGGATACCGAGGGGTATCAGCGCGAAGAGTATCTCGATACCAAGGTCGACAACCTTCCAGTCGAACCAGCTCTCTCGCCCGATGGCAAGCCGGTCACGATTAGCGTTCAGACGCGTTCGGGCCCCATCCACGCCCGTGTTTGGGAAGCGGCCGTCGGCCGCGTACGCTTACTATTGCTCGATTGCGACGTCGATGGGAACACCCCTGAAGATCGCGATTTGACCAGCCGCCTTTACGGTGGTGACGAGCGAACGCGCATTCGCCAAGAACTCATCCTGGGCGTTGGCGGCGTGAAGGCGCTGCGCGAACTTGGCATCTCGCCCGGCGTGTACCACCTCAACGAAGGCCACAGCGGATTTGGTCCGCTGGAAGTTGTCCGCGAGCGGATGCACCACGATGGCAAGACGTTCAACGATGCCCTGCGCGAAGTGGCTACGCAAACCGTTTTCACCACGCACACGCCTGTGCCGGCCGGTCATGACCGCTTTAACGGCGACCTCATTGAGGAGCATCTTGGCCCGCTCCGCGATCAGTTGGGCATCAGCTACGACCAATTGATGGGGCTAGGCCGCGTCGAACCGCAAAACGACGGCGAACAGTTCACCATGACGGTGCTTGGTCTCAAACTGTCGCGCCGCGCGAACGCAGTCAGCAATCTGCACGGGCACATTTCCCGCAGAATGTGGGCGAATTTGTGGCCGTGGCGCGTCGAGGAAGAAATTCCGATCGGCCACATCACCAACGGTGTTCACATCCCGTCGTGGCTCGCCTTTAACATGCTCCAGCTTTACGACCGCCATTTCCCGGCCGGTTGGATCTATCGCATGGGTGAGCCCGAAGTGTGGCAGATGATTCACAACGTCGACCCGGGCGAACTTTGGGAAACCCACAACGCGCTCAAGAATCAGTTACTCGCGTTCGTCCGCCGCCGCGTTAGCCGCCAGATGCGTCGTCGCGGCGAAAGCGATGAAGCGGTCGAGAACGCCCGCAACCTTCTGGACCCCAGTGTCCTGACAATCGGCTTCGGTCGGCGCTTTGCGACGTACAAGCGGGCCACGCTGCTCCTCACCGAGCCCGACCGTTTGGCCGCGATGTGCAACGACAAGGAACGTCCCGTTCAGTTCGTCTTCTCGGGTAAGGCACATCCCAAAGACGAGCCAGGCAAGCGGTTCATCCAGCAAGTGGCCAATTTGCGGCACGATCCGCGGTTCGCCGGCAAGATCGTCTTTATCGAAGACTACGACATCAATGTTTGCCGCCACATGATCCAAGGCGTGGATGTGTGGCTGAACAACCCGCGACGTCCTCTTGAGGCGTCGGGGACCAGCGGTCAAAAGACCGTCCTCAACGGCGGCTTGAATCTCTCGATTCTCGACGGCTGGTGGGCGGAAGCGTACGACGGCACCAACGGCTTCGCGATCGGCGAGGGCTACAGCCACGTCGATGACGTCGTGACGGATGCTCGCGACGCCAAGTCGCTGTTCAAGGTGCTCGAGACGCAAGTCGTCCCGATGTACTACGATCGCGACGTCGACGGTTTGCCGCGGCATTGGATCAAGCGGATGATGAACTCGATCAGCAGCCTGGCGTGGCGATTCAGCTCGCACCGTATGGTCATGGACTACGCCCGAGCGTGCTACGTTCCTGCCGCAGGCGGCGTCAGCTGTCACATGCCGCAGTAGGCGGGCCTGCCGCTGTTAATGCACCTTGATCGAATTCTTGATCAAGGCTGCGGGGCTGGTGGGTGCGGGATTGGCGCTCGCGGAACTCGGATTCCGCGAGTCGATGGCGTCGAGAAATTCTTCCGACGCGCCCCCGAGCCAAATCCGCCGTCCCAGCACGCGCACCACCCGGAACGGCCCGTGTAGGACGCCCGCCAGGTTGAAGCCGGAAATGAGAAAGGCGCCGATCGATCCCAGCACCAAAATCGTAAGGATCGTGTCGTTAAAGCTGCGCTGGTTCTGCGACCAGGAGCCTCGGTCGAAAGCAAACGCCGCGATGCAAACGATGACAAACGAAACGAGAATGCTCGCCCCGGCCAGCAAGCAAATCCACTGGGCGAATCGCTCTCGTCCCACCTGTTTGAGGGCAAGCTTTTCGTCGAGCCAGTACTCGACCGGCACAAACCGCATCGAAAACCGAAACTGGCGAGCCATTACGGCTCTGGTCGAAGCATCCACATAAGCGGTGTGCTTGAGGATATTCGTGGCTGCCCCCGTCAGGACGCAGCGAGCCGGCAGCACCGCGCGATCCTCCGGCACCAGCACGACCACGCTGTTCCCGTCGCGATCGACCTCGGCCAATTCGGCAACTCCCTTGGGGTCGAACGATTCTCCCATGGGCGGTTCGTAAGGATTAACCGACATAGCGCAAAGACGAGTGAAAAATCGCAAGTGAACGGGGCGGAACAAAGTCTTCTGCCCAGGAACGAACCTTCCTTGTAGAATACCGTCTAAACCCGTGGGTGGGTGGCTGAGTGGTTGAAGGCACCGGTCTTGAAAACCGGCGTACTCGTAAGGGTATCCTGGGTTCGAATCCCAGCCCACCCGCTTCGCCTTCGGCGAAGAGAGAGTAGAGCCGAGAGAGTGGTGAGTAGAACGAATCACTCTCGCGGCTCTACTCGGTCTACTTTCTACTGTCGATTTTCTAAAATCGCGTCGTCGCGCCGGATTCTCTCGATTCTGCACAAACCCTTTTAGTATCGGGGCATTCGATTGATACGTGAGACTCTGTGATTCTCCGCGCCTGGATTTAGCAGCCCGTTGAAAAATCCTCTTCACATCGTAATCTACGGCCAACGGAATCTT
>CAZWSX010000046.1:0-38603 GCA_964636985.1 uncultured Pirellulaceae bacterium
TCAGCCGCAATCCGTTCGTGCAGCAACAGTCGGGCGAGTTCCGCTCGATCCGGCCCAATCTGAGCGAGATGGTTTCGCTCGATGCCGCGAATAAGGGCAAATCGTGGCCGTTGCCAGAGGCGCTTCGCAATCGCAACGTGCTGGTCGAACTGACGGCCGCTGGTCAGACCAAGAGTCAGGCCTACTACGCCAATAGCCTTACGGCGCATGTGGTCGAGAACTACGGCCAGGTCCAGGTTAACCTCGACAACGGCAAGCCTTTGCCGAAGACTTACGTCAAGGTCTACGCCCGCTTGAACAACGGCCAGGTCAAGTTCTATAAGGATGGCTACACCGACCTGCGTGGCCGCTTCGAGTACGCCAGCTTGAGCACGAACGAACTCGACAACGTCGATCGGTTCGCGATCCTGCTGATGCACGACGAGCACGGCGCCACGGTCAAGGAAGCGGCGCCGCCGAAACGGTAGCCTGCAGATTCTTTCAAAACGTGGCGGCGACCTCTCAATAGTCGCCGCCGGACGGCGCTAACCACTAGACAACGCGCGCCGGCTGGAGAATGATCTTTGAATTGCTCGCGGGCATAGTTTGACGCCCGCGACCGGTTTTCTCCAGCTTCGCGAGTTCGTCATGCATCCTAAGTGGTTCGGATGGGCAATCCCATGCCTTGGTCTTTTGATCGGACTGGCGGCGGCGGACGAAACTTCATTCCAGCAACCAACCTGGGGAACCATCGTCGCCGCACCCGATCGCCCGGGCGTTTTCCTCGCGACGGTTCAGAACTCGCCTGCCAATGGCGTTCTTCCGATCCCCGTTCCCGCACCGCACATCACGATTAGCGAACGGGAGGCGGGTAAGGTTGGGGCGTTCGAGTTCAACGGTGACGCCACACAACTCGATCTCCACGGTCTCGGCGATGCGAAGCAGTTCACGCTTCAAACGGCAGAGAAGTCGCAGCAGTTCGACGATGGGCGCATCGTGCTTCATGCTGCCGATGCAAAGGTGACGGGAACGTTGGCCAAGCTCGAGCATCATCCCGGCAACGATCGGATTGGATTCTGGACGAACGCGGAAGACCAGGTGAACTGGAAGTACGAAGCCAGCCGTTGGGGCAAGTACCGCGTGCGGCTAACGTACTCGACGGCATCGCCGGATGGGACCGAGATTTTTGTAGCGCTCGGCCAGCACAAGCTCGAAGCAAAACTCACAAGCACGGGCAGCTGGTATCGCTATACGACGATCGATCTGGGCGAAGTTTATTTTGCGACGGCGGGCGCGATCGATGTCTCCGTCGGCTGCACCAAGTTGGTCGGACCAGCCGTGATGAATCTCAAGGCGATCACGCTCGAACCAGCCAGCGAGGGAACGCCGCCCGTGCAAAGCAGCAACGGCGAGATCGTTTTGCACAGCCGCGACGCGACCGTGCACGGCACGATCCTTCGCTACGAGCCCGATCCCAAGAAGATCACGCTTGGTTATTGGGCCAAGGCCAGCGACGGCGCCAGTTGGACCTTCACGTGCAACAAGCCTGGCACGTTCGATGTCGAAGTTCTTCAGGGCTGCGGGGCGGGGCAGGGGGGAAGCGACGTTGCGCTGACATTCGGAAAGCAGGAACTGTCGTTCGTTGTCGAGGATACGGGGCACTTTCAAAACTTCAAGCCGCGGACCATCGGGCAATTCAAGATCGACGAGCCCGGCACCTATAAGCTCGCCGTGAAGCCAAAAAAGATCGCCAAAGGAGCGGCCCTCGATTTGCGGCAAGTGCGGCTCGTACCGCCCGATGCCAACAAACACGGAACGTACTTCAAGGTGAGCTATCCCCCGAACCCGGATGGCCTCAAGTACTCAGTCGACTATCACCTGTGGCTGCCCGAAGGAGTAAAACACGTTCGCGGCGTGATTGTCCATCAGCACGGCTGCGGCGCAGGAGCTTGTGCGGGGGGCGAGACCGCCGCCTACGATTTGCACTGGCAAGCCCTCGCCAAGAAATGGGATTGCGCGTTGCTAGGCCCTCGCTACCATCAGCAAGACAAGGAAGACTGCCGCGATTGGTGCGATGCGCGGCGCGGTTCGGCCAAGGCGTTTTTACAGGGACTCGATGATCTGGCCAAGCAAACTGGCCATCCGGAACTCGCTACGGCGCCCTGGTGCTTATGGGGTCACTCGGGCGGCGGCTTCTGGTCGAGCATCATGCAAACGCTCTACCCGGAGCGAATCGTTGCCATTTGGTTTCGTTCGGGCACCGCCTTTGAGGTGTGGGAGCGCGGAGAAATTCCTAAGCCCGAGATTCCCGAGGCTGCATACCAGATTCCGGCCATGCTGAACCCCGGCATTGGTGAGCGCGACGAAGCTCGCTTCCGATCGGCATGGACCGGCGCAACGTCGATGTTCGCCGCCTATCGGAAGAAAGGAGCGCCAATCGGATTGGCACCCGATCCGCACTCGAGTCACGACTGCGGCGTCTCGCGGTTTGCGGCGATCCCCTTCTTCGACGTTTGTCTCGCCGCGCGGTTGCCTGCCGTGGGTCAGCCCAATCATGCCTTGCAGCCGATGCCCGCCAAGGACGTCTACCTAGCAAAGGAGTTCGGTCAGGAAGCCGTTCCAATCGGCCAGTACGACGGGGACAAGGAAACAGCGATTTGGCTACCTAATGCCGCCTTTGCCAAATGCTGGACCAAATACGTAACCGACGGCAGCATTGTCGACGACACGCCGCCGCCATCGCCTACAGATGTTGTCGTGGCGGTCGACGGAATGAAACGTATACTCACATGGCGTGCCGAGGCCGACTTCGAGAGTGGCATTCTAGCGTTCGTGATCTTGCGCAACGGCCAGGAAGTCGGGCGAGTTCCCAAGGCACCCGACGACGGCCGGTACACGCGAAAATCGTTCCAGGCGATCTCGTACCACGATACGCCCGTTGGTCCCCTAGTCGACTTGAAATTCGTGGACGACATCTCCGGAAGCAAAGGTGCCGAAAACGAGAAGCCGATCTACGAAGTGATCAGTGTCAACGCCGCGGGATTGAAGTCGCAACCTGCCACGTCGAAATAGATTTGGCAAAGAAAGAGTCTGCACAGCAGAGCTATGGAACACTACGCCAACGATGAACCGTTTACGGAGGACGAGTCTCCTTCAAAGAACGAGTCTCCTTCAAAGAACGAGTCAAGGGCCGGCTCGTGGCAACTCACGGTGATTGCCGTGATTTTGATTGTCGCGTCCGTCACTTTCTTGGGCCCGATTCTCAAGCCGCTGTTGTCGGCGGTTTTCGTTTACTTTTTGATTCGCCCCATTGCCGATTGGATGATCGCGCGCGGTGTGCCGCCATTTCGCGCGTATGTGGTGTTGTTCGCATCGACCGCCGCTCTCTTGATCAGCGCGCTCATAGTGTTCGGCAAGCAGGCGGCAGCATTTCGCAACCAATGGCCGGTCTATCAGGACAGACTCCTTGCCATGGCTAAGTCGGCCGGTCTTAGCGACCGATTCTCGAAGCCGGAAGATCTGCTCTCGTTCGAATCGATCGTCAACTACGCCGTGAGTCCGGCGATGGGCGTGCTCGAGTTCGGCTTGATGCTCATCTTTTATTTGCTGTTCTTGATCATCGCGATTCCCAAGTTGCCTGATCGGATTCGGCGCGCGTATCCCGGCGAGACATCCGAGCGGATGATGCGGATCACCAACGAAGTGACGCTCGGGATGCAAAAGTACATGGAAGTGAAGACCGCCGTGAACGCCGGGATGGGAATCGTCGTGGCCGCGGTGTTGTTCTTCTTCCGCATCGACTACTGGCTGCTGTGGGGCGCGCTGATGTTCGCGCTCAACTACGTCACGTACCTCGGCAGCGTGGTGGCGCTGGTCCCGCCGATCGTGCTGGCGTTTCTCAATTTGTCCCCTGTGGCTGCGATCACACTGACGATCATCCTGATCGCCATTCGGACGATCGGCGTCGACTACGTCGAGGTGCGCCTCTCGGGGCAGCATCTGAATGTCGATTCGATCTTGCTGCTCACGTTCATGGCCTACTGGGGTTGGGCGTGGGGACTGGTCGGGCTCGTATTGGCCATGCCCATGGCAACCTGCTTGCGGATGGCTCTCGCTGCCGACGAGCGAACCAAGGGCCTGGCCGTGCTGATGAGCGAGGATTAGGTTGCGCCTCGTCGCCGCAGGCACTCGTGCAGAAGCTCGCGCCATGGAATCCACAGCGCGCAGCGATTTGTTCACCAAGGAGCCCGACTATTCCTCAGCGGGCGGAAACACACCCGGCGCAATGGCCAGTGTTGGTGTGCGAACCGTAGTGCCGTGCGTGAGCAGCCGGCTCTCGCCAACAAAGTAAGTACTGAAGTCGGCGACGATCAGGTTGTGCACCTGGAGATCCGGGGCGCGCTCGATGCTGGAGACCGGCAGCGAGCCGTTGGCGGTGCGGATCAGGTCGCCTTCCTTCAAGTCTTTCGCCCAAGTCCAACCTGTGCCGGTCTTCCAGAACGGGTGCTTGAGGGTGCAAACGAACGTGTCGCTTCCGACGGTCATTCGTTGCACTTGGGTTTTAGGCCGGATGGTCGGTTCGACCACCGCTTTCCAGGCCAACTCGCCCGTCTCGACGCTCTGCGAGAGGACCAAGTCGCCGGTCTTCAAGCTTTCGATAGTACGCAATCCTTGTTTGGTGGCGACTCTCGTCCCCGCGGCGAAGCACGATGACATGATGATTTGCGGGGGTGGTACGATTGACGTAACGGCAACCGGTTCCTGGATCGTTTGATACTGCACCTGGCTGCGGAGGGGTTTCTGCGCGGCCTGGTGCGTTTCGTGCCGTTGGTTCCACCATTGCCACCAGTCTTCGGGCTTTCCGTAGTTGACATCGAATACGCGGGCCAGCAGCACGCTGATGCGCGAGTTCGTGTTTTCGATCGTCAAGTTCTGCAAATTCTTCTGTCGTTCGCGCTCCATCGCCTGCTGCGTTCGCTGCGTTACCTCGCTGAAATAGGCGGAGTAGTACCTTGATGCGGCGTCCTCGAGCGTGTTCTTGATACCGAAAGCCTCTTCCATCCGCTTTTGTTCTTTCATGGCCTCGGCATAGCGTTGGTTTCGAAAGCTCCTTTCCAGCGGAAGTGATGGATTGATCGAATTGGGATTGTCGCCCGGAAACATGCCCATCGTATCGAAGACCGTGTAATTCACTGCCGCAGCCCGATAGTCGCGGCCCCACGCCGTTACGTGTCGTTCGAATTGGCTCTCGCGCACGAACACATGCCGGTAAAGGACCGTGCCTGTGGAAGGATCCACAGTGAGCTGCAATTCAGAAGTCACCGGACTGGACAGCCCGATCAGGAGCGAAGGCGCCCAGGTCCCGTCATCGCGATCCTTGAGAGCATCCGAAACCGTCCGCAAGACGGCGGGCGATTGCGCCACCACGCCAATCTCGGC
This sequence comes from uncultured Pirellulaceae bacterium, assembly GCA_964636985.1. Lineage (GTDB taxonomy): Bacteria > Planctomycetota > Planctomycetia > Pirellulales > Pirellulaceae > CAZWSX01. Next base: position 5,419 of record CAZWSX010000046.1, read on the forward strand.
TAGCACCCGTGACGAGTCGAGGTCGGGAATCTGGCTCAGGATTTCGACCAGCAGCAAGGTCGATTCTTCCGAGCGATAAGCGAGCGAGTTCATCAAAACAGGAATCGCGGCGGCATCGTGGATTGCCAGCAACTCTTCGCGTGCCTTTTCTTTTCGCTTTCCGTCCTTTCCATAAAGATCGGCGATCTTGGGCGGGAGTTTCTTCGACCACTCAGTCATCGATTTCGTGTAGGCCCCAGTCGCCTTGGAGAGTCGTTCGATCTCGGCCTTAGTGCTCCACCCTCCCATGAAGGGAACGTGGCCGAGCGCTTTCCGAGCTTCGATGTCGTTGCGCGACAGATCGATCACGCGCCGCCAGTGCCCGCGCTCGTTGTCGACCAGTTTGTGCTTGTGGCAAAACCTAGCCAGTTGGCGATGGCTTTCGATATCGTTGCCCAGCTTGTCGCGGAGGGCGCGGTACTCCAACTCGTCGGTGGATGGGTCTCCGACCACCTTCGTTGCGTCTTCCCAGCCCTCGGCCGTTCGGATGCGCCCCAGTTGCCACTGGGCTTCTTCGTAGCCGGGTTCGCCAGGCTTGATGGATTCCAACTGGCTTTGCCGGGCGGCAGCGTCGCCGACCAGCTCGCTTTCGAAGGCGGCCCGTAGCGGCGCCTCTCCAGCAAGAGAAAACGAAGGCACCATTGTCGCAAGGCCAAGAACGGCCATCGACCAACACAAGGATCTCATAACAGAATCCCCCGCAGCGCCCCTGGAGGGTCATCGCGAACGTCAAGACTTCCCCGTATGACGTCGCGTCCATAAACATACACCAAGGTGTAACTCGCCACAAACTCGATCCCGGATTTTGGCTGGCTAAGTGAATCGCCGGCGGAAGACCGGGCTGTCGAGCTTGGCTTGAAGGCGGGTCCTACGCGAACCAAGTGTCGCTAGTGGCGTCTTTATCGCGTGCCAGCGTGGCATGGGACAGGCAAAAAGGCGGTTAGTGGAAGAATAGTTCGTCAAGTTTTGGCGAAGAATTCGAAACCATGCGCCGTTGCCCGAGGTGGGGTCATCTAACTTTCTAGCGGCCAAGCCGCCTTTGGGAAGCATGGCGGGCCTTCCGCCCCAAGCCGTGGATAGGAGGAAGTTAGGGGCCGTTGGGGCTCCTCAGGTTCCAATTCCCCTGCGCTTGGCGCACAATGAAACTTCGAGGAGGCCGTACAAACATGGCAGCCAAGATTCTCGAGCGCCCGGCGCTCGTCCTGAACCGCAACTGGCAACCCGTGAACGTCACGACGGTGGCGCGGGCTCTCGTCTTGTTGTGGAACGATTCGGCACGCGTAGTCGATACCAATAGTTTCCAGCTCTACAACTGGGAAGACTGGGTAGGGATTCGTCCGCGCGACGGCGAACTGTTCATCCAAGCCGTTACCATGCGGCTGCGGGTGCCGGAAGTCGTCGCACTGGCCGATTACGATCGCTTGCCGACGGCCTCCGTTAGCTTTAGCCGGCGGAACATCTTCAAGCGCGACCACTACTCGTGCCAGTACTGCGGGATCCAACCGGGTGCCGACGAACTGACCATCGACCACGTGGTGCCGCGTTCGCGGAGCGGTGGTTCGACGTGGGAAAACTGCGTGCTCGCGTGCGTGAACTGCAACAAGCGGAAGGCCGACCGGACGCCCGAAGAAGCAGGCATGCGGCTGCGACACCGCCCGGTTCGCCCCGAGTGGAAGCCGTTGTACGCAGCACACGACATGAGGATCGCCAGCTGGGGCAAATTCCTTAGCGAGGCATACTGGAACGTGTCGCTGGATGAGACTTAGCAGAACGGAAAGTTTGTACGCTGAGTTTTAGCAGCAATCAAACAAGGGTCGTGGCCGAATTTGGCCACGACTCTCTTTGTTTCTTGCTGCCATCACGCGGCTTCTGCCGCATGCATTTGCGGAATCGTCACGACGGGTGCCGGCTGCGGCATAAGATCGGGAACTCGCTTTTGAGGCTTGAGTCCGTAGACCCATGGGAACCATCTTCGGCAAATGGGCGCCGCGACGAACGCGATCAGCCCGCAGTTCACGATCGAGGCCGTCAACTCGACGATTGGATTGTGCCGCACGGATAAATCGAGTTTGAGAACGAATACATAAAGGGCGGCGAAGAAGGAAAACACCATCACGTGCAAGGGAAAGATCAGAATCACATTGTCCGCCAGGTACTTCGAGATCCAGTGGGGCGGCTCCTTGGAAGCGAGCATCGCGAGCCCGAAGCAGATCGACAGCGCGGCCGTCAGGAACAGGAAGACATTTCCGAAGTGAGAGTTGCGGACGTCGATTCGTTCGTTCAGCGACGCCAGTCCGCTACCCAGCAAGATCAGCGCGCTTGGCATTAGAATGCCGCCCGACGACGCCCGCTCCATCCACTGATTCTTTCTGGCCATGTATCCAGTGGTGACGAACAGCTGGCCCACCAGCGCGGTTTCAAGTTCGAAGGGTAGTGCCAGAGTCTTCGGTAGCCAGAAGCCCACCATCGCGAGCAAGATCGAACTGAGCCAAACGACCCGATCGCGCAGCAGCGAGACCGAAAGCAGATACGTCTGGCAAACAAATAGGCAGGGAAAGAACCACAGCACGATGGGCTGGAGGTGAATGTTTTCCGGCGTCCCCGTGCCGTAGGGGATGGTCAACAAGGTCCAAAGCGGAGAGCTATCGAGCAACCGATCGGCGCCGAACTTGCGGCCGATGGCGTACCAGAACGCAAATCCGAGCAGCGCATGAATCAAGTAAGGCGGCCCCAAGGTTTTGGCTTGCTGGACGATGCCGTCGGAAATTCCACGCGAGTCGGTTGGCCGCTTGAGCAGATACCCAGAGATCAGAAAGAACAGGGGCATGTGGAATGCATAAATCCACTTCTCAACGCCCGGTATCGTTGGCGGCGAATGGCCGTAAACGACGAGAAAGATGCCCATCGCCTTGAGGTGGTCTACCCAGTCGATTCTCTTCATCGGACAAGCCCTTTGGCCAGCCAAGAAACAACCAAATACTCGTAGAGCCACGTTGCTAGTGGCCGCCCGGCGGGTTGCGAGAAATCGCCAAGGCAGTGCTTGGCGCGGCCGGCGCGAAGTTACAGCCTAGTTGGCTGCATCGGCCTTACAAGAATGTCTTAACTAACTATTCAGCTCTTTAGTTCGTAATACTAAAGAGTCATTCGAGACGCTGCGGCGCCATTCACTCACGGGATGGGAGACCGCTTGAGATGGGCCGGCCATGACAGTCAACCGGGTTTTCTGGCTACCGTCGGCAGACCCCGGATATGCTCCAGTTCGGCCACCGTCTGATCGGCCAACCCCGACTATTTAGCGGCTTGGCGACTATTCGCCCACGTTCGAATTCCGTTGATGACTCGATTAATGTATCGAACGCCGGGTTCGGATAGCTGACCGCCCGAGATGCCGATCACGTAGCGCGCCAATAGCACTCCGCGGGCCGCGAGGAAGACGTCGAGCAAGCTCTCATGCTCGTCCGAAAAATGTCTTACCTCACGGTAGCCTTCGAGGAACGCTCGCCGCTGATCGCCATTCTGGTCGAGATCTAAAAGTGCGAATAGAGTCACTGCCATGTCGAAGAGATAATGCGCGTATCCGAAATCACCAAAGTCGATGATCCGAACCTCGCCTTGATAGAAGAGGTAGTTCAATTGAATTAGGTCGCCGTGAACGAGACCGAAATCGTCGCGCGTCGAGCCGAGCCGCTCCATTACCGCACGACAATTATCGACCACCTTCGAGAAAAGCCGTCGTTCACTTAGCGCCAGGGTATGCTTCTCCGCATCCGGGTAATACGGAGACGTGTCGCCAAAAAGGCCTTCCTCATCCCAGCGCGGGCAACGAAAAGCAGAACCTCGCTTGAACTGCTGGCCGTGGATATGAAGCCGAGCCATCGCCCTTCCGACAAGCCGCAGCGCATTGGCGCCTGGACCCGACTTTCTGATAAAGAACCGCCCCTTGACCCAGTGGGTCAAGGCGCAGTGATAGGGACGACTTTCACCCGGTGCCGAAACCGTGACGACTGGTTCGCCGTTAGGCCCGAGGATGGGCTTGGGTACAACGATCCGTGTCTCCGATAGGATGTTGCCAAGCCACAGCAGCTCGGACCGGATCGTGTCTCGGTGTCGCGTACCTTCGGGAAAAATTCGCAGGAGGTACGTGTTTTCGGTGTAGTGCGCATTTCGTGATGTTCGATCACGACGCGGAGCGACTCGCACCCGAAACGCAGGCTGCTTGCAATCAAGAAAGACAAGCTGGGCAGGGGCGACTCCGTAGCTCGCGAGCGCTGCCCGGGCAACTTGTCGCAAATGGCGACCCGTTGTGAGAGCTTCGGCCATTCTGTCCTACCAGATTGCGGAATTCGGTAGCGTCCAGGCCGCCGTGGAGCAGACAGCGGTCTTCCAACCAAGTGATTGTGTTTGCTAGGCGACCTTGCGCCCAGAACCACCGTGGCCACTCAAGCCCAGAATGCGCTCCAGTTCGGCCACCGTTCGGTCGGCTGCGCCTTGTTGCTTGGCGACTTCCTCGGCCGCTCGCTGGCCCATGGCCTGGGCTTCGGCGGGCGACTGGAGGCACCAGCGGACGAATTCGGTCAATTCACTGCCCGACTTCACTACCTTAGCGGCCCCGCCATCGAGCAATCGCCCGGCGATGTCGCGGAAGTTCCAATAGTTGGGTCCGAAGCAAACGCTGGTCCCATAGGCGGCCGGCTCGATCATGTTCTGCCCACCGCGGCGATTTTCGAGGCTGCCGCCGACAAAGCCGATCGCAGCCGTTCCCCACCAGGCTCCCAGTTCTCCCACCGTATCGATGAGCAGGACTCGCGCCGCAGTATCGGTATGAATCGATTCCAGTTGGCTGCGGCGAACGTAGTCAATTCCCGTCGCGTCGAGCATCTTGGCGACCTCGGCGAATCGCTCGGGATGGCGCGGAACTAGTACCAATCGGAGTTGTGGAAAGTCGCTCCGCAATTGGCGAAAAGCGTTGAGCGCCAGGCTCTCTTCCGGCGCTTGGGTGCTGCCGGCCAGGAAAATTACATCGTCGCGATTGAACTCGGCAAGCTGCGCCAGACGTGCGGTTTGGGGATTGTCGCGATTGGCCTTCGCGCCGTCGAACTTCACCGAACCGGTCATGCGAACGCTTAAAGGAGGCGCGCCCATCGCGAAGAACCGTGCTCCGTAAGCACCGTCTTGCGCGGCCACCAGGTCGAGCCTGGCGAATGTCGAACGGAACAGCCACGCGAACCGGCGATAACCGACGAAACTTCGCTCGCTCAAGCGGCCGTTGACCACGGCCACTTTCGCGCCGCGAGCCTTCGCCATTGCGACTAGGTTGGGCCAGATTTCCAGTTCCGCCAGCACCAGCAGCGTTGGCCGGATGCGATCGAGCGTTGCTCTTACCGCCCAGGTGAAATCAAATGGGGCGTAAGCGACCATTCGCGGCGAGTACTTGCGGCAGGCGAGCTCGTAGCCTGCGACGGTTGTGACCGTGATCACCACATCCCAATCGGGATGAGCGACTTCGAACCGCTCGATGATCGATTGAATCAGATTGACTTCACCCACGCTCACGGCGTGGAACCAAGCGCAGGGGCGATTCCCCTCCCGCCGCGGGCCACTGCCAAAGAGCTTGGCGCTCCAACCGCCGCGACGTTTCCCTCGAACGAGCGCCGACCAGAGCAGCCACGGCGAACAAGCCACCAGCGCAATCAAGTACGCGATGTTGAAGAGGTACGGCATCGGGCATCCTTTCCCGGTTGCGTTCAGCTAAGTGTTGTAGCGAGTTTTCTCTATGGCTAGGTGCTCAGTTCATTTTGAAACACAGAGGCACGGAGGTCATGGAGAAATTGGGTTAGTTGATTGGTGGTTTTTGATTCACGAAACGAGGATCAATTGTGTGGTGTGAGGTCCGATTTCTGTCGGCACCTTCGGGCCTTGGAGGATTTGCTTCCGTAATCCGGGGCCTTACGGCCCCGGCTGAGATCTGTCGGGCCTTCGGCCCTTTCCTCTCCGAGACCTCTGTGTGCTCTGTGTTTAAATCTGCTTTTGGTAACGCAACCTTTGAGGGTGGCACTGGCGTCCACAAGACACCAGTGGAAGTTGACGTTGCTCACGCTGGCGTCTTTAGGACGCCAGTGCCACCCAATCCTAGGCGTTGCCGTCGAGGCGCATGTGGCAGTTTTTGTACTTCTTGCCACTGCCGCAGTGGCATGGATCGTTTCGGCCGACGCGAGCGCCCCGATTGCGGATCGGCTCCAGTGCTTTCTCGCCGTTAGCCCCGTTGCTGGTTTCGCCTGAGCCATCGCTTTCGGGCGTCATATCGGCGACGGCGCCGGCCTCTTCGTGGACAGCTGATGTCTCGACGAACGTCGAGCTGATAAAGCCCTCGTCCAAGTGCTCCATGCGGAAGAGGAGTTCGGTCACGCGTTCGTCGATGTTGGACCACATCTCTTCGAACGTTCGCATCCCCTCGCGCTTGTACTCGACTTTGCTGTCGAGTTGTTGGTAGCCCGCGAGGCCGACCGCGGTTCGCAGTTGGTCCATCGAGAGGAGATGGCCCTTCCATGACGAGTCGACGATTTCAAGTAGCACTTGCCGTTCCAGCCGGCGCAGTTCAGGGCGGTACTTTTCGTCGATCAAGTCGGTCAGCTTGTGCTCGAGCGCCTGGCGCGTGTATCGCCCGAGTTCGTCGGCTGACATCGGGACGTTGAGTTCCGACGTGACCCACTCGGCGACCTGCTTGAGCGCCGCTTCGCCGGCGACTTCTTTGGCGACTTGATCGTCCTCGGCTTTGGCGAAGAGCTTGGCAATATGGTCGTCGGCCTGCTTGCGGGCCTGCTTCGACTTTTCGTAGAAGGCCTGGCTGGCCGCCATCATTGTGGATTGGATTTCGCCGCCGTCACGATCGCGAAGATCGGCCGGCAGTGTCGTGGCGAACCGGGTTTGAGCCCAACCGAACAAGCCGTCGTAGTTGAGCTTGCGGCCGCGCGTCCCGGCTTGCGGGGTCGACCAGCGGTACATCCCAGCCAGCACGGGGAACTTCGACTCTTTTTCGTCGTACAGGGCCATGGCCCGATCGACGAACAGCTTCTTCACGGCCGGGGCCTCCAGTCCGCGAATGTCGTCGATCGGAACCTGCACGTCAAAGGCATGGGCGAACCAGCCCGTCATGTTTCGCAACGCGAAATCCTCGTCGAGCAGCGGCGTGCCTTCCGACAGGTCCATGGACTGAATCGCCTTACGGCAGCGTTCGAGCAGCCATTCGGACAAATCGCGCCGCCCCACGCGCTTGAGTTCGCGATCGTGGACTTCGAAGCCCCAGCGGTTTTTGCAGAGGCTCGCCAGCGCGTTCCAGTTCCAGTCGGCGCTGTCTTCCTCCTCGTCGCCGGGAAGGTTTTCTTCGATGGCGTCGTTCACTTGCGTTTCGCGTTGGCGCTCGGCCTCGTTGCGGGCGGCGATGTCGGCTTCTTCGGCGGTCATGCCGCGGAAATCGCGTCCCTCGAGCTGCGCGGCCAGGGCTTTGCTCGCCCAGACGGCGTAACTATCGACGCCGTAGTTCTTCTTCATGAAGGAGTCGACGTTCTTGTCGACTTGCTTGCGGACCATTTCAACTACGATGTCGCGGCAGTTGTCGCCGTCGAGAATTCGCTGCCGGAAGCCGTAGACGCGCTTCCGCTGCTCGTCCATGACTTCGTCGTACTCGAGCAGGTTTTTGCGGATTTCGAAGTTCCGCTCTTCCACCTTCTTTTGAGCTTGGGCAATTCGCTTGCTGACCATCGGATGTTCGATGGCGTCGCCCTCCTTCATGCCCAGCATTTCGAGCATCCGCTTCATCCACGCGGGAGCGAAGATCCGCATCAGATCGTCGTCGAGCGCCAGGAAGAACCGGCTGCTGCCCGGATCGCCTTGACGACCGCAGCGGCCGCGAAGCTGCAAGTCGATCCGGCGGGCTTCGTGCCGCTCGGTCCCGATCACGTGCAGCCCGCCGAGTTCTTTGACGAGCTTCCCTTGTTCCTTCATCTGCTCGCGCTGGTCGATCTCGTGCACGAGCGCTTCCCACTCCTCGCGCGGAACATCGAGACGCGTTTCGTACTTGTCTTGCAACTGCGCCCAGGCCATCGTGTCGGGATTGCCGCCGAGGATGATGTCGGTACCGCGACCGGCCATGTTCGTGGCGATGGTCACGGCGTTGATGCGGCCTGCTTGGGAGATGATTTCGGCCTCACGCTTGTGGTTCTTCGCGTTGAGAACCTGGTGGGGAACACCGCGTCGCTGCAGCATTTGCGAGACGCGCTCGCTCTTTTCGATCGAGACGGTCCCGATCAGAATCGGCCTGCCTTTGCGTTCGATCGATTCGATCTTGTCGTTCGGGACGACTTCCGTTTTCTTTTCGTCTTTGACTTTGATTTCGACTTGGTTGTCGTCTTCCTTGACGATCTCGCCCCAGACTTGTTCGCCGCCTTTCTTTTCGATTACGTCCCAGCGGTTGATGCGTTCCACTTCGTCGGCGACGGCTTTGTACTTTTCCGCTTCGCTGGCGTAGATCACGTCGTTGTGTTCGAGCCGTTGCAGCGTCCGGTTCGGCGGAATGGCGATCACGTCGAGGCCGTAGATCTTGTAGAACTCGGTCGCCTCGGTCATGGCCGTACCGGTCATGCCCGCGACTTTCTTGTAGAGCTTGAAGAAGTTCTGCAACGTGACCGTGGCCAGCGTTTGCGTTTCTTCCTTGATCTTGACGCCTTCTTTGGCTTCGACGGCCTGGTGAAGGCCGTCGCTCCATTGGCGGCCGTCCATCAAGCGGCCCGTGAACTCGTCAACGATCACGATCTTGTGTTCGCGGCCGTCGGGCTGGATGACGTAGTTCACGTCGCGCTGATAGAGCCAGTGCGCCTTAAGGGCGTTGTCGATCAAATGAGGCCAGTGCATGTTCCCCATCGTGTAGAAGCTTTCGACGCCGGCTAGTTTTTCCGCATGACGAACGCCCTCGTCGGTCAGGATGACGTTGTGTTCCTTCTCGTTGACCGCGAAGTGCAGTTCCTTGGTGAGCTGCCGGGCGATCTTGTCGGCTTGGCGATACTTATCTGGGTCGTCGCTCGCCGGACCCGAGATGATCAGCGGCGTTCGCGCTTCGTCGATCAAGATGTTGTCGACTTCGTCGACAATCGCGAAGTTGAGCTCGCCTTGGCTTTGCTGCATCCGCTTGGGATAGCGATCGTCGCCTCGCGCAGCTGGACGCATGTTGTCGCGGAGGTAGTCGAAGCCGAACTCGTTGTTGGTGCCGTAGGTGATGTCGCAGGCGTAGGCCTTTTGGCGACTGTCGACCGGCATGTCGCTTTGGATCGCGCCGACGGTGAGCCCCAAGCCCATGTAGAGGGGCGCCATCCATTCCATGTCGCGGCGGGCCAGGTAGTCGTTCACCGTGACGACGTGAACCCCTTTGCCTTCGAGCGCGTTCAAGTAGGTAGGCAACGTGGCAACGAGCGTCTTGCCTTCCCCGGTGATCATTTCGGCGATGTTGCCGCCGTGAAGAACCATGCCCCCGATTAATTGCACGTCGTAGTGCCGCATGTTGAGAAATCGCCGGCCTCCCTCGCGGCAGACGGCGAAGGCTTCGACCAGGATGTCGTCGAGCGTTTCGCCAGCGTGGAGCCGGTCGCGGAACTTGACGGTCATGCCGCGAAGTTCTTCGTCGCTGAGGGCCTTCATGTCGTCTTCGAGGGCATTGATCTCGAGGACCTTGCCTTGCAACTTCTTGACCATGCGGGCGTTCGACGTGCCGAACATCGACGTGACGCCGCGCTCGAAGCCGCGAAGCAATCCGCCAAAGAAGTTGCCGGTCAGTTCGAAGGCTCGCTCAAGGACTTCCATCGCTCGTTCCTAATCTCGTCAATATCTTGAACTGGGTGGCTGTCGCGAAAAACAAATGCCCATGGCGGTATTGCGACCGGTGGAGACGATGAGGGTCGTTTACCCTGCATCAAGAGGGCCCGACTCCATCATCCCTGACCGCAAGACACGCTGGCAGCGTGGCGAACTTGGTACGCCTTCCGCAGCAAACGAGTCCGCCGGTACCGTCCTAGCAATGCCATCCTGGCAGCACAAAGGCCGCTTGCTGGGGGCATCCCGCACAAGTGGCACTCATCCGTTCTAGCCGCGAACCGCCTGGCATCAGGTTCTACCTGCCGGGAAACGTCCCGGTTGCGGCGTAAAACCGTTCCTGATAGTAATTTATAGCGATTATCAGGGAGGGTCAACGCGAACCAAAGCGTCTCGCGCGCAGCATCCGAACCTCTGCCGATTTGGCGGCAGAGAATTCGAATGAAACTAGATATGGCACACTGCGTGCCAACAAAAATTGGCGGGGTCACGCTAGCGTGTCAAAGAAAAAAGGCCCCGCAAAACGGGGCCTTTAGGTGAACGTCAACGTCGAAACGGCTTATCGATAGCTTGGCGTTTCATTTGTTTTCTTATCGTTCTCGCCCGGCAGCGGTTCGAGAACGGCACCCGGCTTGGCCTCCGGGATATCTTGTCCGGCGACTTGAGCGATCGTGAACTCCACAGCTTCCACGTCGTCGCGTTGCGGTTGGAATGGAACCGCCTTGACTTTGGCGTTTTCCAGAACCAATTCGAGCACCTTTCGCTCCACAATTTGGTTACGCAGTGTGTCCATCTGGCCACGCTTTTCCAAGCGAGCACGAACCTTGCGCGGCGATTCTTCCTGCTGCTCGGCGATCAGCTTGATTTCCTGATCGTAATCTTCCGGGCCAGCTTCGATTTGGTTTTCTTCCGCGATCCGCTCCAGGATAAAGTGCTCCTTCAAGAGCGTTTCGGTCCGCTTGAGCGAATTGCGGCGCAGATCGTTCGCGTACTGCTGGATTTGCTCGTCGGTGAAGCCGTTCGAACGCAGTTCCAGGATCATCCGTTCCAACTCTCGCTTGGCTTGGCCTTGCAGCACCTTCGGCGGCAGCGACCACTTGGCGTTCTTGAGCAACTGCCCCAACACTTGCGTGCGGACGTGCCGTTGCTGGTGGAAGCCGAATTGCTTTTCCATGGTGCCGCGGACTTCTCGCACCAATTCCGCCCGGTCGCCGAATCCGCCGATCCGGTCGAGGAACTCATTGGTCAGTTCCGGCAACTCCATCTTCTTGACATCGAGAACTTCGAACTCGACATCCAATTCCTGGCCGCGGAGATCTTCGCGGTCCGAATCCTCGCTCAGCTTGATCTTGGCTGAGCGCTTCTCGCCGGCTTTGGCACCGACCATCAGCTTGTCGAAACCATCGAGTTTGGCGTCGGCAAACGAGAGTTCGTGCCGCAGGCGGATCGTTTCGTCCTTGAGTTCGCTGATCGTTTCGCCGTTGTGCTTGAACGTGGCGTTGACCACGATGGCGTCGTTGGCCGAAGCAGGGCCGTCAAACGGCGTCAAATCGGCGTAGCGCTCCAGCAATCGCGCCAGGCGGTTTTCAACGTCTTCATCCGAGAACTTGTGCTCAGGGCGATCGACCGACATTCCCTTCCACTCGGGCATGTCGAATTCGGGGCGGACTTCGATGTTGAACTCGAACGTCATCGGCCCGTCGTCGGGCAGTTGGATGGCGTCGTAGTCGAAGTCGGGCTCGCTGATGGCGGAAAAATGCCCTTCGGCCGTAACTTGCGAAAGGCTGTCCATGAGCAGTTTGCCTTTGACCTGCTCGACAACGCGATCCTTGAATTGCTTTTCGACGAGGCGACGTGGTGCCTTGCCGACGCGGAAACCGGGGACGTCCGCCCGAGGGACGAGATCGACGTAGGTTTCTTCGAAGTACCGCGTGATATCAGCACGCGGAACAGTGATCGTGACGTGCCGCTCGCAGTCCGACTTGGCGTCGATCTTGATTTCGAGCCCTAGCTTTTGGCGAGCTTCGCCCGCCTCCCCTCCTTCAGAAACCCCGGTTCCAACAGCGCCTTCTTCCGTTTGTGATTCGTCGGCCATGGCCTTGTCCTATCAAGGGGTCGCACCCCAGGGTCCTTCAGTCGAGGAGCCAAACCAGTGCGACGGACTGACAGTTTCTCTAAGTACAAACAAAAAAACCCGCCCTGTTGGGGCGGGGTAAACGACCACTAGGTACTGTTCCCAGCGGTCATTCGAGAGCGGGTGAAGGGACTCGAACCCTCGACATACACCTTGGCAAGGTGTCACTCTACCAACTGAGTTACACCCGCAAACTTGCCAAAACCAGCGTTTTAGGAGGAAAAGGCTCCACTAAAACGTCGCCCAGATTAGTTCACCTTGGGTTGAACCGTGGCGATACCAAGTTTGGGAACTCGAAATTATAGCGCGGGGTGGATGTCACGCAAGAGGAGCCGCGGCCAATTGGCGCGGCAAAAACCACCCCGATGAAGGGATTTGCGGGCCCTTCCGTGTTTTACACGAATCGTCTGCCGGGCCGGAACTTTGCGGTTTGTTCATGGTTCATTGATTTTGTTCGAGTTCTCTCGGCCAGTCGTGCGCTCCTGCGCGGTATCGGACCTCTTCTAGTAATTAGGGAATTGCCATGAATCGACGTTTGTTGGTCACCGCCACGTGCACGGCGGTCTTGATGATGGGTGTTGCAGCCTTTGCCCAGCCACCAGGTGGTGGTCGGCAAGGTGGCGGCGGCGGCCGCGGAATGGGTGGGATGTTTGGGGGCGCACAATCGCGTCTGACGTTGGTTGGCAACGAGGCCGTTCAAAAAGAACTGGCCCTGACCAGCGCCCAAACGGAACAAATCAAAGCGCTCAAGGTCGATGAAGAACTGCGAGCAACTCGCCCCGGTCCGGGCGGCGGGCAAAACTTCCAGCAAATGTCGGATGAAGAACGCGCTGCCGCGATGGCCAAGATCCAGGCTGCGGTGAAAGAAGTCGAAGCCAAGTTGCTGCCTAAAGTCGACGAGATCCTCGACGAAACGCAACGGACGCGGCTTAAGGAAATCTCGTACCAAGCCGCTGGTGGGGACATCTACACCAATGCAGATGTGGTCGCTGCTCTCAAGTTGACCGATGAGCAAAAGGAAAAGATCGCTGCTGCTAAGAAGGAACTCGACACCAAGCGAACCGAAGCGATGCGTGCTGCGTTCGGCGGTGGTGGAGGCGGCGGTGGCGGAAACATGCGCGAGAAAATGCAAGAGTTGACCGCTGCCTTCGAAAAGTCCGCAGCAGACGTCCTAACCGAAGACCAAAAGACCGAACTCGCCAAGCTCAAGGGCAAAGAGTTCGATGTCGCTCAACTACGCCGCGGGCCCGGCGGACCAGGCGGTGGCGGACCTGGCGGTCGTCCCGGTGGTGGTGGTGGAAATGGCGGCGGTGGCGGACGCGGCAATCGCCAAGGCGGCCGTCCCGGCAATCCAAACTAGCGGCATTCACCTCGCAGAAGGTGAATCGAATTGCTCCGGCGAGGAGCCTTAGCCCTCGCCTTTGCTCGCAGGGAGGTGAATTCAACACCTCCTCGAGCTATGTCGAGTCTTCTGACAAATTCTTTCCTCGCGAAATGGATTTCTCATGTTTCGCTGTTCTTCGCGCACGATTCGCTCGGTTGCATTCATCCTCGCTGGGCTGGCTTGCGCCATCGTCTCGACAGCAAAAGCAGATTGGACGCGCTTTCGCGGCCCGAATGGGTCAGGCGTGAGCGACGCCAAGGATATTCCGTCGAAGTGGGGAGACGACGAGAATCTGAAATGGAAACTGGAACTTCCGGGACCAGGTAGTTCCAGCCCGATCATCGTGGGCGACCGCGTGTTCGTGACCAGCTACTCCGGTTATGGTCTCAGCCGCGAAGCGCCTGGCGATATGAAATCGCTCAAGCGGCACTTGCAGTGCGTCGACCTCAAGACCGGCAAGTTGCTGTGGGACAAGGCAGTCGAAGCCAAGCAACCGGAAGATCGTTTCCAAGGCTTCATCTGCGACCATGGTTACGCCACAAGCACGCCGTGTTCCGATGGCAAGAACGTCTACGTCTTCTACGGAAAGTCGGGCGTCATCTCGTACGACTTGGAAGGGAACGAACGTTGGCGCGCCGAGGTGGGGAGTGGTTCGGGCTTCAACGGTTGGGGGTCGGGTGCGAGCCCGATCGTGGAGGACGGAATCGTCTATGTGAATGCGGCCGCTGAATCGCAAACCATGTACGCCCTTTCCGCGGAAGACGGCAAGGAAGTTTGGAAATCGAAGGCCGACAACATCTACAGCTCGTGGTCGACGCCCGTCTTTGTGACGGCTGCGGACGGACGAAAGGAAATGGTGATCAGCGCTCCGTATGAAGTGTGGGCGTTTGAACCCAAGAAGGGAGCCTTCTTGTGGTTCGCCAATGGCGTGGAGGATCAAACCATTTGCGGCAGCTTGGTGGCGCGAGACGGAATCGTATATGCCATCGGTGGCCGCGGTGGAAGCGCCATAGCGATCAAGGCAGGTGGAAAGGACGACGCGGCCGCGAACATCCTTTGGAAGAAATCGCTGACGAGTTACGTACCGTCCCCCGTTCTGGCCAACGACAAAGTCGTCTGCGTGAATGAACGTGGGGTCATGGGGTGCATCTCGACCGAATCGGGCGAGAAGTTGTTCGAGGCAAGACTCAACGGTGCTGGCGGCGTTTACGCATCGCCCGTGATGATTGGCGACAAAGCCTTTCTGCCAACACGACGAAACGGGGTCTTCGTAATCGATCTTGAAAAAAAGGGCGAGGTAATCGCCAAGAACAAGTTCGCGGACGATACCGATTTCAACGCCAGTCCCGCCGTGGCTGATGGGACGCTGCTGTTGCGATCGAACAAAGCACTTTATGCCATTGGCGAGAAAAAGTAGCACCGGCGGCGTTATTGTTACGACGCCGATACGAACGACGAGGACAGTACCTCGTAAGATGGAGAGGGGGCCGATCAACGGGTCCCCTGGTCTAATCAACATTGATCCCAAAAAGGATTCTCCTCCATGAGCCTTTCTCGTCGACACTTTGTTTCCGCCTCGGCCGCGTTCTCGGCATCGCTTTGGACCGTCCGAGGTGCGTTTGCTGAAGAGCTCGCCGTGACGCCCGCTCAAACCGAAGGGCCTTTCTATCCCGATCACTTGCCGCTCGATACCGACAACGACTTGCTGATCATCAACGATGGGATCACGCCAGGCGTTGGCGAGGTCACTTACTTTTCGGGCAAGATCCTCGACACCTCGGGCGCGCCGCTGCGCGGTGTTACGGTTGAGATCTGGCAGTGCGATGCCAACGGCGCTTACCTGCATTCGGGCTCGGACAATGGAGGGAAGCGAGATAAGAACTTCCAAGGCTTCGGCCGCTTTGTCACCGGAAGCACGGGCGAATATTTGTTCCGAACCATTAAGCCGGTGGCCTATCCTGGCCGCACCCCCCACATTCACGTGAAGGTGAAGGCTCCCAAGAAACCCGAGTTCGTCACGCAGTGCTACATCAAGGGGGACAAACAAAACGAACGCGACGGGATTTGGAAAAGCGTCGAGGCCGCGAAGCGCGATTTGATCACGGTTGATTTCGCGTCGATCGAGGGATCGAAAGTCGGGGAGCTGGCGGCCAAGTTTGACATCATTTTGGGCGCGACGCCAAGCGATGGGCCTCGCAGGCGATAGGGGAAGCAAAAAGTGGGACTGGCGATTCATTTACGAAGCCAATAGTTTCCTTCGCAAACTTTCTCTAAATGAATCTGTTGCATGGCGCCTTCTTATTGCGCCATGCCTGATAGCGGTTAGGGGGCCATGCGCGGCAGCGCCTATCCTTGCGGCCAATCCCCGTCAGATTGAGATTGTCGATCCGTTTGTATTCTTTTCCTGCGATGTTTTGACGCACTCTGCCCGCGCCTGTTTGTCTCAGCAGGTCGCTGCCACAAATTGTTGCGGAAAGGCCGCAAACCGCTCGCTTTTAAGAAGTTATTCGATAAACATTTTTCAGCTTCCGTGGAACTTTGGGCATTGGTTGGCGTTAGTTACTCAGCATTTCGGGGCGGCATCAAACACGAGGCGGTTAGTCGTCAGGAGCAGGTCACGTGGAATCGGTCGGCATCACGCACGGGCTAGCGGAAGCGGGCATCATTGCCGGCATGGTGGGCGCTGCCTTGGTGATCGTTCCACACCTCTGGAGCCTGTGTCTTAGACCTTCGGCCATGGCACCAGTGGCCGCGATTTGCGGTTGGTGTTTGCTGGTCCTGGCTGGTCTTGTGGGGAACGAGATTCCCGGATACCGCCTTGTGATGATGGGAGCCGGCGCGGCCGGACTGACATTGTCGCTGGCCAATAAGCTTTCAGGTCCCAAGCTTCGCGACGTGGTGTGTGTCGCCACCGCATGCGGCGCGCTCTCGTTCGCCAGTCAGTCTTGGAGCGAGGCCTTCGCACGGATCGACGAGTCCGAACTGGCCTCCGATTACGTGATGACGACGATCGAGTGGAAGGCGGCCAACAATGCTTATGCCACAACCGATCGCGGTACTCAGTTGATGTTGCATGTGCCTGCGAATCCCAACCACACGCCCAACGGAATTAAAAACTACGAAGCGCCTAGGGAGTACAACGCGACGGAAGTGTCGCCTGTGGACATTCGCTCGAACTGCCACGGATTCGCCTTTACAGGCGGGCAGTACCTGATCGCTGGTGAAGACGTTGGATCGATTCTTTCCGACAACGATTACGAGCGTGTCAGTGAGCCCCGCCCCGGCGACGTCGCGATTTACTTTTCGGGCAACGCGAAGATTCCCGAACACACGGGCATTGTGCGAAAGGTTGATTCCGGCGACATCCTGGTCGAAAGCAAGTGGGGCATTGGTAAGCGATACCTTCACAGCGCGCTCGATCAACCCTATGGCGACCGAGTTGAGTTCTATCGCTCCACCCGAAGCGGACACAAGCTGGCGATTCATTTGGGATCGCCTCCCAAGTCGGTGCTCGCTTCCAACCGGATGGCTCCGGTGCCGGTTCCCACTTCGTCGCGCGTGTTGGGATCAAGCTCGCAGAACATTCTGCTCGGCGACTAGTTCAACTGCCGCGCATGCCGATCTAGTGCCGATTGGTTTTTCCTTTTCGGCCTTACTCGTTGACCTCGCCCCAAACCTTGGCGAGTTCCACTAAGTGAAGCACCGCTGCTTCCATTTCTTCAAGACACGTCCACTCGAGCGGGCTGTGAGGATTGTGCTCGCCTGTGGAGAGATTCGGCGTCGGCAAACCGAGCTCGGTGAAACGCGAGCCATCGGTTCCGCCGCGAACGATCGATCGCTTAAAGGGACGGCCTAACCGGCGGAGCGCTTCCTCGGCAAAGGCGACGGCGCGTGGCTCTTTCAACAAGCCGTCGGCCATGTTGCGATACTGCTTTTGAACGTCAACGGCGATCCGACAGCCTGGAATTGTCTGTTCGGTGTCGCGCGCCGCGCGCTTGAGGACCTCAGCGTGCTTGGCCAGGTTGCTGGTGTCGAAGTCGCGAAGCAAGATTTTGATCGTCACGCGATCGACACCCCCGTCGATCGTGTAGGGATGCAGGAAGCCTTCGCGGCCGTCGGTTGTTTCGGGCGAAAGAGTGGTTCGCGGCAGCAGATCGACAAAATGACTGGCCGCACGGATCGCGTTGACCATCCGTCCCTTGCCGATGGAAGGATGGATGTTAATTCCCTGAATCGTGACCAGGGCCTGGTCAGCCGAGAAGGTTTCGACATCGATCTCGCCCGTTCCGCCGCCATCGAGCGTGTAGGCGCAGGTGGCGTTCAGTTTCTTTAGATCGACAAAGTCGACGCCGTGCCCCACCTCTTCATCGCAAGTGAAGACCACGCGGATCGGTCCGTGCGGAATCGTCTTGTCCTCGATCAATCGCTGAGTCGCTTCCATAATTGCGGCCACGCCAGCTTTGTCGTCGGCGCCAAGGAGCGTTGTGCCGTCGGTGGTGACGAGCGTCTTGCCGCGAAGAGCAGCAAGTTCCGGGTTGGCCGATTCGCGAATCACCTTCGACGGGTCGCCTGGCAGGACGATGTCGCCCCCGCCGTAGTTGCGGATCACTTGCGGCTTGACGTCTTTGCCCGTCGTTTCGGGCGAAGTGTCCATGTGGGAATTCCAAGCGATGGTCGGCGCTTTGTGACTTACGGTGGCGGGGACAAACGCGTAGACCAAGCCATACGAATCGTGCTCGACCGACTCGGCTCCCATGGCCCGCAGTTCGTCGGCCAGGATGGCTCCCAAGACCTTCTGGCCGGGCGAGCTGGGATAGACAGGTCCCGGTTCGCCTGCCGTGGTATCGATCTTAACGTAGCGCAGAAAACGTTCGAGAAGCCGTTCGCTCATGGGGTGTCAATCGTGCAAAGCAGCGGAGGAATTGAAAACAGTCGCCGCATTATGAAGGCGATTCTTCACCTTCGCCAGTTCGGATAGGTTCGTTTGGTAGCATCAGCTAGAATAAGAAAAACGTCTTTTCCCACGGACCCTCGCTCGCATGACCGTTTCCTCGCCAGTCGCTCATCCGCCGAAAAACATGCGGGCGAAACAGGAGCCTCCCGCTTTCTTGAACTTGCGCAGTGTGATTCTGATGGCGCTGTTCTTCGGGCTTGTTGGAGGACTTGTGGTTTGGATCGGATGGTCTAATGCCGCCGGAGCGGGAGACGATCGGGTGTCGAAGTATCGGCTGAGCGATATTCCGGTCGATGGCGCGGCCGCCCACAAATACCTGGTGCAGCTGTGCGGCCTGGGGCAGCGGATCAGCGGCAGCGAACCGATGCTCGAGCAGCAACGACTGCTGACCGAGCATTTTGAAAAGTTGGGTGCGCGGGTTTCGCTACAGGAATTCGACGTTCGCCATCCCCAGACAGGCCAGCGAACGACGCTGGCGAACATGATTGTCGAGTGGCATCCCGAGCGGAAGGAACGCTTGATGATCTGCTGCCACTACGACACGCGCCCCTTTGCCGACGAAGATCCCGATTCCGCCAAGGCCCGCACGCCGGGACTGTTTCAAGGAGCCAACGATGCGACCGCGAGCGTGGCCCTGTTTATGGAACTCGGCAAGCACATTCCGGAGATCAAAACGAAGTACGGGATCGACTTCGTTTTCTTCGACGCCGAGGAGTTCATCTTCGTCACCAGTCGCGACAAGTTCTTTGTCGGCTCCGAATACTTCGCGCACCAGTACGTCTCAAATCCGCCGGGGTATCAATATAAGAAGGCGATCCTGCTCGATATGGTAGCCGGCCATAACTTGTCGATCTTTCGCGAGATGCATAGCAACCGATGGGCCAGCACGCGGCCGATCAACGACGAGTTTTGGGGCGTGGCCAAGCGACTGAAGATGCGCGAGTTCGTCGACCGGACTCGTCATGAAGTACGCGACGATCACGTGCCACTCCACGACATCGCCAAGATCCCGTGCATCGACGTAATCGATTTCGACTACCTCGACGGTCGGCGCCGTTCGCTTTGGCATACCGCGGACGACACGCCGGAGAACTGCTCGCCGCTTTCGATGGCCAAGGTCGGCTGGGTGACGCTCGAGTGGCTCAAGAGCGCCAAATAAGTTTATGGCAAGTCATTTCGCGAGTCATCCATGAGCGGCACCCACGTGTTCGGACTCGCCCTCCTGGCGCTCGCCGCGGGTTTGCAAATCTGGCACGCCCGTTCGTGGAATCGATTGGCGGCCGCGTACGCCAACGAGCCGCAAGTAGTCGCTTTCGGCCAGCGGCAATTTCACAGGCGAACGCTGATCGCGGGGCTCGTGGCGCTGTGCGGTGTGCTGGCCATCATCGGCGCATCGGCCGGCGACACCTTGATTCAACTCGCCATGTTCTCGGCGATGGTGTGTTTGGCACTCGCGGTGGTAACTTTGGCCATGGCCGATTCGCTCGCCTCGAAGAAGTTTCTCCAAGTCGACGCCATCGACCACCAGCGCGAGCTCTCCGAGTTACAAAACCAGATCGAAAAGTGGCAATCGGAAAAGGGTGGCGATGGTGATTCGCCGATGCCGCCCCGGCCGTCGCTGCCGGAGCCGAGTGAGAATTAGGTTTTGCCGCAGAGTTTACAGAGAAATCTAGCCGGCTGCCCGAGCCGCTAGCAATACCACCAACACCTTCAAAACCGCCACGCTAGCTAACCAAGTCGTCATCCAGTTTTGCCGTTACGGCGGTGCGCTCTCCTCTCTATACTTCCCGCGCGAAATGTGGCCTTGGACTTGCCTGGTGGCAAGCCCGTCGAGCCGTCGTCGCGTTCGTGTGCCTGCGAACTAGAGGGAGTTCGACGCATGCCTTGTGGAATCGATTTGCCGGCCCGGCCTCGTTTTTTGATCACCCGCTTAAGCGCGCTCGGCGACACCGTGAACACGATGCCGGTGGCGACCGCTTTGCGCCGGGCTTATCCAAAAGCGTTCATCGCCTGGGCGACCGATGCTGCGTACGTGCCGCTGGTCACGGGGCATCCCGCTGTTAATGAAGTCGTCTCGATCCCGCGCGGTTTTGCCATGCGTCCAGGTCAGTGGCTGCTGGTGCGCAGGCAGCTGAAGCGGATCGGATTCGATGTCGCGATCGATCCGCAAAGCCTGAGCAAAAGCAGCCTGGTGGCGTGGCTGTCGGGAGCTTCGCATCGCATTGGCTTCGCCAGTCCGTGGGGACGCGAGTTGAGCCCGCTGTTGAATAATGTGAATGTTAACTCCCGTCCCAAGAACGCGGTGGTCCGTTACCTGAAGGTGCTGGAACCGCTGGGCATCAAACACCCGGAGGTCGATTTCCAGGTGCCGCAGTCGCCCGAGGCGGTTGAGAGTATCGATCGGTTGCTGCGTGCGATGCGCCTGCCGGAAGGCTTTGTCCTTGTTTCTGCTGGCGCGGGCTGGGACAGCAAGCAGTGGCCCGTCGAGCGTTACGCGGAACTTCTCAATACTCTGGCCCAGCGACGGGCGCTGCCGAGCGTCGTCGTGTGGGGAAACGAGCGCGAACGAGCGCGAGCCGTCGAGATCGTCGAGCCCACTGCCGGCGGCGCGCGGCTGGCCCCTTCGATGAGCTTGCCGGAACTGGTCGAGCTTTCGCGGCGGGCGCGGTTCATGCTCGGCAGCGATACGGGACCACTTCATATTGCGGCAGGCGTTGGGACGCCTTGCGTCGCGATGTTTGGTCCGACCGATCCCGAACTGACGGGTCCCTACGGTTCGCAACACGTGATCGTGCAGCGAGCGCATGAGGACCTGGGAAGCCGCCGCAAAAAACGCGGCGTCGTTTCCGAGGCGATGCTCCGCATCGCCGTAGCCGATGTTCTTTCGGCCTGCGATCGCGTGCTCGTCATGCCGATCCGCGGCCGGACCCATCGGTTGGTTGCCTAGTTTGTACTTCGACGGGGATCACCTTCTCTTAAGGCGGCGCGTGTTTTCGCGCTGTCTGCCCGTGGACCTCGAATCCCTTCTGTGGGAGACTCCAATCGGTTTCTATTCGTGAAGAGTTGCTTGGGAATCGAATCGACGTATGGCGTGGGATGTGGTCGTGATTGGCGCGGGAGCGGCCGGCTTGATGGCTGCCTTCACGGCCGCGGAACGCGGAAGGCGAACCCTTCTGCTGGAAAAGAACCGCTTTCCCGGTGTGAAGATCTTGATGTCGGGCGGAACTCGCTGCAACCTCACGCACCACTGCGACTCGCGCGGCATTATCGACGCCTACGGAGATCAGGGACGCTTTCTCCACTCCGCGCTCTCGGTGCTCAGCCCGAAGGAGTTGGTGGCGCTCGTCGAGGCCGAGGGAGTTGCCACCAAAGTCGAGGAGACGGGCAAGGTCTTTCCCGTAAGCGACAAGGCCAGCGACATTGTCGATGCACTCTCACGGCGGCTCTCCCGCTCGGGCGCGACATTGGCGCTGGAGCGGCCTGTCACATCGATCGCGCGGGCTGAGGAGGGCGGCTTTGCCGTCCAAACTCCGGGCGAACAACTTCACGCCGCGAATGTGATTGTGACCACCGGCGGACTGTCGTATCCAGGTTGCGGCACGAGCGGCGATGGGTATCCGTGGGCAATGGCGTTAGGCCATTCCATTGTCCCGACGCGTCCCGCCCTCACGCCGATTGTGACCGACGACATGTGGGTGAAATCGCTCACTGGCTTGACCATTCCCGACGTTGCGTTGAAGGTCACCGTTGCCGCGAATGCAAGCTCGCCGCCAAAACTGGCGTTTCGCAAAACTAAAGGGCAAAAGAAGGGAGTGGTCGACGAAGCGCGCTCCTCGTTTTTGTTCACGCACTTCGGTTTATCGGGGCCCAGTGCGCTCGACGTGAGCCGGGCTATAGCCACCGTTGCCGACCCGAAGTCGCTCGAGCTCTGGTGCGATTTCCTGCCTCCGGTGGCGAGCGAAACGCTGGATGCCCTCATCGCGGCCGATTGCTCGCGGGATGGCAAACGGCAGGCTTTGAACGTCGCCGCGATGCATGCGCCGCGCCGTCTGGTGGAAGCGCTCTTTGGCCAGTTGCAGATTTCGCCGGAAGTGCGCGCTGCCGAGTGGGCTAAACGCGACCGGCAGCGGCTGGTCGCGGCGATCAAACAGTGCCGCATCAATCTGGCCGGCGCGATGGGCTACAAAAAGGCCGAAGTCACCGCCGGCGGCGTTTCGCTCGACGAACTCGATTCGCGAACGATGCAAAGCAAGATTGTGCCCGGCCTCTTCTTCGCCGGCGAGATTCTCGATCTCGATGGACCGATCGGCGGTTACAACTTTCAAGCCGCCTTTGCGACGGGCAAGCTCGCCGGGTTGCACGCTTAGAGGCTATCCGCAATCTTGTTTCGGACAGCCTCTTAGTTAGCGAGCTGTCGCAACCATCTGCCGACCGCGACGTGCCGGCGCCAGTGTGCGAGTGGGGCGGATGCTCAAGGCCGCCGGTCGACTGGCAAGCAGCGAAACTTCCTGCGCGATGAGTTGCTCGACCAGCTCATCCGCCGTAGGCCGCCGCATCGGATCGCGCGACAACATCGAACGCAGCAGCTGATCGAAATCCGAGGGCACGTCCGATCGGATCGCGGAAACGGACGCCGCCGGCATCAAACGCCGCGCCGCGATGCGCTCGCTGAGGTTCGAATACTCGTGGGGCGGCGAACCGGTCAGGCACTCGTAGATCACACAACCAAGCGAATAGACATCGGCCGCCGGTGTGACGCTGCGGAACGTTTCGAACTGCTCGGGGCCAGCGTAGCGCGGCGTGCAGCAAAGGGGATCGAACGGACCCGGCGCCCGTCCTTCGTCCAATCGCAACGCAAAACCTAAGTCGAGCAGCGTGGCGTGCCCGTTCCAGCCAAGGTGGATGTTGTCGGGTTTGACATCCCCGTGGATCCAGCCGGCGGCGTGAACGGCAGCCAAGGCATGAGCCATTTGGCGGGCGATCCAGACGGACGTCGGCAGATCGAGTTGACCCTGCTCGCCTAAATCATCCAGGCGCTGGCGAAGGGAAAGGCCGGCCAGGTGGGCAAACGTGATGTGCGGCCAATCGACGTCGAATTCGCTGGCCAGCACGCTCACCACGTGGGGCGAAACAATTGTGTTGCCTGCTTCCCATTCGCGTGCCAGCATGCCAGTCGCCCAATCTTCGTCGGGCGAATCCGCGCGCACCACTTTGACGACGTAGCGTCCGTCACCTGTTTCGCCTGTGTCGACGGCTCTAGCGCGGAAGACGTCGTGCCAGGGGGATTGGGAAATACGGGTCGTCAACTCCCAAGCCCCGACGCGGAATTGCAGGGCGGGATCGGTGGTGGATTCGAGCCACGGATCGGCGAGTTCGCGAATCGGGGAGGTTTGCGACGACATTGCTGGCTGGATTTGCGGGCCTGGTTGGCTACGAAGGCTGCCTATCGCAAAACATCGGCAAAGTCAGGGCTTTCGCGCCACCGCGGCGCGGGTGAAACGCGGCGATGGCCAATCTTATTCCCCTTGCGAACGCTATCGCTGCCATCATTAACGACTTGTTGGGGTCCTAACGCACAACTACAATTCCCGGATTACGTTGAAACAGCACGTGTTTTCAAATCTTCGAGAGATCCAGAGGCAAGTCATGCGTCGGTTTGTGCCTGTTGCGTTGTTGGCTGTTTGTGCGTTGATCCTGGGTGCCTGCCAACCTTCGGCCCCGGCACCCGCTCCGAAGGCCGTCACCCCTAAGTCCAATCCGAACTCGACGACCACTGACAGCAAGTAAGCCGACAGCAAGCAAGCTCGATT
This sequence comes from uncultured Pirellulaceae bacterium, assembly GCA_964636985.1. Classification (GTDB taxonomy): domain Bacteria; phylum Planctomycetota; class Planctomycetia; order Pirellulales; family Pirellulaceae; genus CAZWSX01. The sequence goes on from CAZWSX010000046.1 coordinate 29,598, forward strand.
TGCGCGGCGCGTGATTGAGCATCCTTCGGTTCATCCCTCTTCGTTCGTTCACGCCTTGGGCGCTTACGTTCTTGAGCTAAGGAGTTTCCCGATGTTGGCTGGCGGCAAATGGCTTCGCTTGGCGATGACGCTCGGCGTGCTCGGTTCGTTGTTTTCTTGGACAGGCTGCGGCGACTCGGGGAACCAAGGGGGAGCCGGTGGCTCGTCCAAGAGCACTACCACCACTCAAGGTGGTGGCAGCGACAAAAAGGATGACAAGCAAGACAAGGAAAAGGGTTCCGCCGACACCACCAAAAAGGCGGGCGGAGCCGTCAAACGCTTCGCCTTTATCACCAACGGAGACGATCCCTTCTGGGACGCCCTCAACAGCGGCCTGCAGGTTGGCAAAGAGAAATACAACCTCGAAGCGGACGGCTACGACGTTCAGCGCTACGTCAACGATTCGACAGCGCTCGGCCAAGTCAATCTGATGCGACAGTTCGCCAACGATCCTGAGATCGCCGGCGTCGCCATTAGCGTGATCGAGGCTAACAACGCCGCAACCGTCGAGGAGATGAAGAAGCTCCAAGCCAAGGGAGTGAAGGTAATCACCGTCGATAGCGACGTCGAGCGGAAGCAGTTTCGCGACGCTCGCACCTACTACATTGGCACTGAGAATTACACCGGCGGTAAGGCACTAGGGACCGCAGCCAAGGCCATTCTCAACGCCAAAGGACAAAAGAAGGGGGCCTACGCTCAGTTCGCAGGCTATACGAACGTCGATAACGCGAGGATGCGGATGGATGGCGTTAAAGATGCTCTCGGCGACGCCTACGAAGACCGTGACCGCATGGCCGACAACATGAATCTCTCGGCCGCTCGCGACAACGTGCGAACCGCGCTGACCAACCATTCCGACTTGAACTTGCTCGTCGGAATTTGGGCTTACAACGCTCCGGCCATTGCCGAGGTCGTTGCCGAGCGCGGCGTCCGCGAGAAGATGACGGTCGTGACGTTTGATGCGCAAGAGTTGGCGATCACCAAGATGGTCGACGGTCAAATCGACGCCATGGTCGTGCAAGATCCCTTCGACATGGGCGTTCAAACGGTTCGTCTGCTCAAGGCGATGTGCGAAGACAACAAGGAAGAGATCGCTAAGATGTTCCCCAAGATCGAGCAACCCGAAGGGGATATCTTCACGACGGGGCTGCGCGTGGTAGTTCCCAATGCGGATTCGCCGGTGAAGCCTGACATGTTCGACCCCAAGGTGGTCGAGTTTATGACTTTGCCTGACTTTCAGGCCTGGTTGAAGAAGTACGGCCTGAGGAGTTCATGAGCGATTCTCGATCCCGATGGACCGACTATCTTCCATTTAGCTTTCACGAAACGGCGATAACGATTGCGATCGTCGCCGTTTTTTGTTTCACGGCGCTAGCCGACAGCAACCATACGTACGTTCGCGACTGGCATTCGTTCCGCCAAAGCGTAGTCGACATCAGTCGCAACTTCGCGCTCTACGGAATGCTCGCGCTAGGTGCGGCCGTCGTGATTATCGCTGGAGGGATCGATCTTTCGATCGGGGCGACCGTGGCCCTCTCGGCCGTCGTCTGCACCACGACCTTGCTGGCGTTTGCGCCCGAAGGCGATTCGCAGCTGGTCAACATTCCCGCCTATGCGATCCCGATCGCTATCTTGGCGACCTTGTTGGTAGGCGTCGCCGTCGGGACGATGCACAGTTGGCTCATTGCGTCGGTCGGCTTGCCGCCGTTTATTGCGACGTTGGCGACGCTCGTCGGCTTGCGAAGTTTCGCGCGGGTCTTTGTTGGTTACTGCTCAGCGCTGAAGTTCGGTCGGCCAAGTGCCCAGATCAACGTCAACAGTGATTTCTTCCGCTACCTCCGCGATCACGTTGAAGTCTCGGCGATTGTTTTCGCCATCATGGCGGCGATCACGTGGCTGCTCCTCTCGAAAACGGTGCTCGGCCGTCACGCCTACGCTTTGGGTGGCAACGAACAAGCTGCCAAGTTGAGTGGCATCCGCACCGAAGGAGTCAAGTGGTTCGCTTATACGTACTGCGCCTTGTGCGCTTCGATCGCCAGCATTTTCTTTGTGGCAAACGAGAGCGTCGCGCAGCCTAATATCCAGGCTCAAGGCTACGAGTTAACGGCCATTGCCGCCGCCGTAGTAGGTGGTTGTAGTTTGACGGGTGGTGTCGGCCGCGTTCAAGGCGTTGTGCTCGGTGCCTTCTTCATGCGACTGGTCGCCGATGCGATCTTCAAGCTCGTGAAGAGCAATGCCGACCTGTACCAAGGGATGATCGTCGGCGTCGTCGTGGCGACGGCCGTGACTCTGTCGCAGTTGCAGGAACTGCGGCGCAGCCAGCGGGAATTTTTTCCAGGTTGGCGTGGTGTTGGCGCGATTGCGATTTTGTCCCTGTCCGCGGGACTCATCGCCGCGATGGCTGCCGCCAGCTACGTCCGCGATCCCTCCAAGGCAACGTTACTCGCACGGTCAGGGCTGGTCACCGGATTGGCCGTCGGGCTGACTGTGCTGGTGCTCACCGCCGGCGCTAAGTTCCTCGAACACCGTCGACGTCAACAAGCCGCTTAGAGCCAGAGGATCGGTTTTCATGTCGTCGTCGACTCCTCTCATCGACATCCGCAACGTCACCAAGAAGTTCCCGGGCGTGATCGCGCTGGAGAACGTCTCGTTTGACGTTCGCGAAGGGGAATTGCACTCGATCTGCGGCGAAAACGGAGCGGGCAAAAGCACGCTCATGAAGATCCTCTCAGGCGTCTACGGCGAGTACGAAGGGGAACTGCTCGTCCGTGGCGAGAAGGCCCGCTTCCGTGGCACGCGCGATGCCGAAAAGGCCGGCGTGAGCATCATCCACCAGGAACTCAATCTGGTCGAAGAGCTCTCGGCCGCGGCGAATATCTTCCTTGGTCGCGAACTGCGCAATTCGCTGGGGCTGCTCGACGACCGGGCAATGGAAAATGCCGCCGCGAAATTGCTGGGGGAACTCGAGTGCGATGTCTCGCCTCGCACGCTCGCCAGTGCGCTGCGCGTGGGCGATCAACAACTGCTCGAAATCGCGAAGGCTCTCTCACTGGAAGCCAACATCCTGATCATGGACGAGCCGACCAGCGCCCTTACCGAGGCGGAAGTGGCGCGGCTCTACCGGGTGATCGATCGGCTGCGAAAACGGGGTGTGACCATCCTGTACATCTCGCACAAGATGGACGAGGTCTTCCGGTTGTCGGATCGAATCACGGTGCTCCGCGACGGCCGCCATGTGCAGACGCTTAACTGCGCGGAAACGTCGCCGAAGCAAATTACGCACTTGATGGTGGGCCGCGAAATCGAATCGCTGGCCAAGAGCGGCGGACGAAAGATCGGCGATGAAATCCTGCGAGTCGAATCGCTCTCGCTCCCGTGGCCAGGACACGCCCGCGGCTGGCGGCTGCGCAACGTGAGCTTGTCGCTTCGCAAGGGGGAGATTCTTGGCATCGCCGGCCTGATGGGAGCGGGACGCACCGAGTTGCTCGAAAGCCTGTTTGGCGCGCGGACCGAGCGCGTGCAAGGAAAGATTTTCCTCGACGGCCAGGAGGTCTTATTTCATCACCCGGCCGAAGCGCTGAAGGCGGGCTTGGCACTGGTTACTGAGGATCGCAAGCGTCTGGGATTGTTCGCGGACTTGAATGTCGGGCAAAACATCTCGATCAGCAATTTGAAGGAGTGGGCCAGCTTCGGGATCGTCAATAGCGGCCGCGAGAGTGAGGCCGTTGCGGGTTCGATCAGCGACTTGCTGGTGAAAACAGCCGGCCCCGGCGCGAGGATCACCAGTCTGTCTGGCGGCAATCAGCAAAAGTGCATTGTCGGGCGATGGCTGCTCACCCAGCCCAAGGTGCTGTTACTGGACGATCCGACGCGCGGCGTTGACGTCGGTGCCAAGGCAGAACTCTATCGCCTGATGGATCGGCTCTGCATGGAAGGGCTTTCGGTCATTATCACGTCGAGCGAGTTGCCCGAACTGTTGACCGTGAGCGATCGCATCCTGGTTTTGAGCGAAGGGCGATTGACGGGCGAGTTCTCGCGCGAAGAAGCGACTGAGCACAAGATCATGGAAGCGGCCACGCTCGGCGCGCTTCAAGCCGACGCAGCGGAAAAATCTTAGCGACGACTATTCGCTTACTGGTTATTCGCTGGCTGGTGGGCCGCTGGCGGGATCGAGGAACTTGATGGTCGCCGCAACCGCGTAAGCGGCATCGCGCTTTTCGGTTTCGGTTAGTTCGCCTGCCAAGACTTGCAGGTCGACATAGTAGGTGCGGCCATCGCGCACGGTTTGGAGCACTTGCAGGTCGACCTTTTGATTGCGGTACGAGGCCTTTTTGACGTAGCGAACCCAGGCGTTGTCGCCTAAGACGAGCGGCCGAAGGTTCTCTTGGAGTTTGTTCTTCTCCGCTTCGAGGGCCGAGGCGACTTCCTCGGCATAGGCCACCACGTTGTCGGCGGTCACATCCTTGATTTCACCGGCGGTGGCATCCGAGCGGACGATAATTCGCGGCAAGCCTTCCTTGTCGGTCATGTAAAAACGGCAGACCATCTTGGGTTGCTTGCTGCCAGTTTGCCATTCGCCTGGCGGTGCCACAGTGATGTACCCCCCATTGAGTCGCTCCAGGGCTTCATTCTCGCGAACAGCCGGAAGCTGGTCGAGCGTGTACGACTTCAGCTCCAACACCTGAATCGCGCTGGCCCTTGATTCGCTCGACTTGGGCGATTCCGAATTCTCAGATGGCGCTTCATTCGCTTCGGCAGTCTCCGCCGGGGCACCACGTCCACGACCGCAACCCGCAATCGCTACAGCCCAGGCCAGAACGATGCCCTGGAAGAAAATACGCCAACGCGGTTTCCCGACCGACATTTTCGCGCCTCGTTATATGAGAAGAGGGCAGGTCTCACCCTAGGCGCAATGGTAATGGACGGCCATTAGCCCCGCCAATGGGCGGGCAAAACGAAGACGCCGCGTTGGGAGTTCGAGAGGAAGTTGGCCCGGACTATCGTCCCATCGAGCCAACCACCGAACGCTGCGTTTGGAACGTGGCGAATTGGAGTTCCAGGGCGGCCAGTTCGGCCTCCATCCAGAGTTCGAACGTTTCCAGCGAGTCGAAATCGCCAAATACCTTGGTGGTAAGAGGCGCGACGACAGACGTCGCACAAGATGCCATTCCACCTAGTTGGGTGGGTTCGGTCGTCACTTCCTTTTGAGCTACGGAGGGTTGGTTCATGGCGATCACCCTTTCCCGGTTAGGACGAACTGACATCTCGACTCGATCCTTGTGGTCTCTTCGGCACTTTACTCACGTTAGGGAATCGTCCGCAAGATTCATACCAACAATTGTCGAGAAGAATCTGGCTCGCCCTAAACTACAACAGCTACAAAACTTACGGTTTATCACGTCCGACGAAGCGATTCCCCTAATCTGGGTTACGTGGCAAAATCTCAACATCGTTGCCAAGAATGACAGCAACTTTTGCCACCTGGTTCACGGCCGTTTAGCGACCAAGCCGATCGCTTGGCGATTCTGACCAAAAGTGTTGCGGAAAGATGCAAGGGATTTCTTGAAAAGACTCTCAAGGAATGGATTTCTCCGGCGAATCTCTCTTATCGCAACGACGCCACGAACAAACCACGTCGCCGTTTGATTGGATTTACACCCCGCCAATCGCCGGCAGCCCGACGCAACAGTTCAGGTGTTCGCAACCGAGGCCGTAATTCCGGCAGCATGTAGTCTGCCTCGGCCGCGTCGCCGTCACATAAAAGGAGGTTGGGGCCATGTTGAAAAAGACATTGATTTCGGGAGCCGTGCTGGCGTTGCTGGTCGGCTTGTTGTTCGGTCGTGATTCGGTCAGCTACGTCGCTGCCAGCTTGGGCTTGGTCCGCGATAGCGTCCGCGAAGCCATTCCGGTCGAGTTCGAAATCAACCGCGCCAAGCGGATGATCAAGGATCTCGAACCCGAGATTGCCCGGAACATGCACGTGATCGCCCGGGAAGAAGTGGAACTTGCCAATATCCGCAAGCAGGTTTCGGATATGGACGGTGCTCTCGCCAAGAGCAAGAGCGAGATCATGCGATTGAAGACGGACCTGCAACGCGGCGACACCAATTTTGTGTACGCCGGTAAGCAATACACCAGCAAGCAAGTGGAAACCGATCTGGCTCAACGCTTCGATCGCCACAAGACCAAGGAGCAAACGGTCGAACGTCTGCGTCAGATCATGTCGGCCCGCGAAAAAGGCCTGGTAGCCGCCAACGACAAGCTGAAGGAAATGCAATCGGCCCGCCAACAACTCGATGTCGAAGTGGCCAACTTGGAAACTCGGCTGGAGTTCGTGAAGGTCGCTCAAACGTCTTCGCAAGTCAACTTCGATAACAGCCGCCTGTCGCGAACGAAGGAACTGCTGTCGGAAATCAAGACCCGCATCGACGTGGCCGAAAAGCTGGTCAATGCCGAAACCGCTTACCCTGGCGAAATCGCCTTGGACTCGGCTGAGACTCGCAACATCACCGAAGAAGTGACCCGTCACTTCGACGGCGACGAAGCTGCCAACATCGTTAAACTCGACTAGTTGCCGTCAAAAAATCACCGTAGCGTCGGGGCGGGCGCTCGGTGATCAGAGAAGAGGCTCTCGGATGACCCCGAGAGCCTTTTTTATTGCCCAGGTTTAGTTTATTGGCCAGACTAGTTTGTCCGACAGGTAGAATGTCCATAGGTCGCGTCCATCTCCGCATCGACGCGGCTCATTTGCATCCCGATAAGCGACACCCGATGTTCCAAGCCTGGCGAATGCGATTACAGGAAGCGACCAAAGCGGTCGACTGTGATCGTATCGAAGAAGCACTGCGGCTGGTCGAAGACCATCAACTGGTGCAGTACGGGCCAGGCAAAGAACTCGCATCCAAGATCGCCGCCAAGTTGCTGGGCCGGGCTTCGGCCAGAATCACCCAGGGTGATCGCGGGGGAGCGGGGATCGATCTGGAAGAAGCCCGCCGCTTGCAAGGCGAAACCGAAGCGTGGCTGGTCACGCGCGGCGCCTTGGTCGACCAAACGATTGCCGAGGCCCGCATTCGTCTCGCCGCTGGCGATCCCCAAGCATCGGCTCGCTTGGTGGACGACGCGGCTCGGATCCATCCTGCTTCCACGCTGGTGCAGCGCTGGCGCCAAGTGTTAGGCAAAGTCGAGTCGGCCCGCCGCAGCGAGGAGTTCGGCCGCTTTGGCGAAGCCGAATCACAGCTCCATGCGGCCGTTGCGCTGGAACCGCAGTGGGAGTGGCTGCGCGACTATCGCACTCGGCTGCGCGAGCGCGGGATGACGCTCGATCTCTTGCTCGAGAAGTTGGAACGGCAGCAAAACGATTTGGCCTGGACCGAGGCGCTGCACACGGCTCAGCAGGTCGCGGCGATTTCGCCCGAACACCCAGCTGTTCGCGAAACGCGCCAGCGGGCCTCCGCTGCCGATTCGCCGGTGAACGTGCCGCCCACCCACTATTGGCCCCATGCTAAGCGATCGCCATCGGTTGGCTCGCCGATGACCAGTAACGGCCGCCTGCGACTGTGGATCGACGGCGTAGGAGGATATTTAATCTGCCCGCAAAACAGAGTCACCATTGGTCGGGGAGGTCCTCATTCACAAGCCGATATCGCGTTGGCGGCAGAGCTTTCTCGCCTGCATGCTGCAATCGAGCGCCGCAAGGATGCTTATTTCCTGATCGCGGAGCATGAGACACTGCTGAATGAGAAGCCTGTCGCCGACGAGGCTTTGCTGAACGACGGCGACGAAATCACGCTCGGCCGATCGGTTCGTTGCGAGTTCGAGCGACCGCATCCGTGGAGTATGTCGGCGCGGGTCAATTGGCTTACGCGGCATCGCCCTCAAATGGCGCCCGACGGAGTTCTGCTGCTGGCCGACTCGATTGTTTTGGGACGCTCGTCGCAGTCGCATGTGATTGTTCCCCATTTGCCCGACGAAATGATTCTCTTCGTGCAGGGGGATCAATTGATGCTTCGCAGCAAGACGAGCTTCAATGTCGACGGTCGCCGCTGTGAAGGGCGCGTGGCTGTTCCCTTTGGTTCGCAAATCACCAGCGACGCCATCTCGATGATGATCGAGCCCGACGAAACTCCTGGGTTCCGGCTGCAAACGTCGGGCTAGCCAGCGGCGCTTTGGTGCCATGGCCCCCTCTTTCTCTCCAACGGCCGTTAATACGTTCTTCAACTTTCGAGGGAGAATAACGGCCAAGCAAGGTTGGTAAACGTTCTCTTCGGGACGTCCGACGTCGTATTCGAGGTGGACTTGATGATGCGTGGAGTAGCGATGATCCGTTTTGTCGGACGCCATTCATGCGCGGTGGTCTTTGCATTGGCGGCCCTTCTTTCCGCCGCCGTTCTTTTGGCGGATGAATCGGCCCCAGCCCAGCCAACTCCCAAAGAGGGACGCGAGTCCAAAACGGCAGCCGAGGAGTCGAGCGAAGAGCCTCAGGGCCAAAAGTCCAAAGACGAGAAATCGAATGGGGAGGAGATCCGCAGTTTTCAACCTGTCGAAACCGATCCCGACCCGATTCCTGGACTGCGGTTGCCGGTTGATATGAGGACTGGGGAGAGCCCGTTCCTGTCCAGCAGTGTGCAACGACAAATTGCTCTTTGGATCTTGTTGGGGTTTGCCGTGGTGCTGCTGCTCAATCTGATCCTCTGGCGCAAAGCTCCAGAAACGGAAGTGGTCGAAACCTCGCCTCCAGTTGATGCTCCTTCCTACGAGGAGGTTTTAGCCGCGGCGGCCGAACGCGAGCGGATCAAGCAGATGACTCAGCGGCATTGACGGGCGTTGAATCTCCGGCGTGAGAATAAAGTCTCCGCAGGAGTTCCGGGCATCGCCTTCAGTCCAGGCGGCGAGCCAGTTTGGGATGAATAGAACGGCTGTTGGGCTACAAAATATGAGGAGATAGCGCGCTTTCTCAACGCCGGAAAT
>CAZWSX010000047.1:0-35003 GCA_964636985.1 uncultured Pirellulaceae bacterium
CCGTGACAGGCGGCGTGCCATCGATCAGGACCTTCAGCTCCGGCTTGGGGCCGCCGGCCGGTGTTCCGCGCCCCTTCTCGTCGATGGTTCGCGAGGAAAACCAGTATTCACCATCGGCATCGGCGCGGAACTTGAATGCCGTTGCGCCTGGCTGCTGGCGCGCGTGAATGTTCCAAGTCGCTCCCTGGTCGTTGGACGTGAGGAGTTGCACTTCTTTGGGCGTTGCGCCAGAGCCGGCGTCGATCGACACCGGAATCGAAAACGTCCGCTGTCGAGTCGAAATGAGTTTGACTGGAGCCTCGTCCGCGGCCGCAGCGCCAACGTTCGCTTCGGTTGGCTCTTGCGTCCAAAGTGGCCGCGTGGCCGTCACGAACGTCCCCGCAACAAGCGCGGCAAGGCACGTTCTAAACAACTTTCGCATCACGTTTTGACGGCGGCTTGTTCGGTCGGACAGCATGGCAGTACTCGCTCGATCCAGCATGTGGCTCGATTCGCCTCCGCGTGGTGATGTGGAGGCGCAATGACACTGCGTCAATTTCGGAAGTAGAGGTCGTATGACTTGAATCGATTACGTGAAACCGGGGCTTTCGGCGAACTATTCCGCCCAACCTCGACGCAAGCTGATGGCGCCGCATGCGCTGCTACCACCGATGCGTCTGCCGCTCGAAATCGAGCACGCGTTTCGATTCGTCGCTCAGCCGAACATTGCGATCGGGCCGATTCAGTTCCAGCCACAGCGAGCGCTGGCGAAGGGGTTGGTCGACGTCCAGCACCGGCGCGAATGCCACCCGCATCACGTTGTGGATGGTTCTCCCTTTGGCGGTGACATAAATCCCTGCCTCAAGTGCCTGCTCCTGGCGAAGACCGTAGACTCGCCCCACATAGTCGGCGATCGCCCGCTCGTCCCCGACCACGCCGTCGAGTGTGATCCGCTGGACGTGGTGGTTGCGATCGAAGTAGTAAGTGAGCGCGCCGCTGATATCGGTTGGGGTCGTTCCAGTCGCGACCGGAACCCGCAGCCCCATCATCTGATTTTCCGCCGTCACCGTCGAAACGCGCGGCCAGGTCGCATTGATCCAACGTGTATCGACGTCGAAACGCAACAGAGTCTCAATCGGCAACGAAGGAACACCCGGAAGTTCGCCGGCCGAATCGTTGTGAGCTTGCGGTGCGTCCGAAAACGATGAGCCCTGAAAATCCGGATTTCGCGATTCCACAAGATCGCTGAAAGCGCCGCGTTCGTGCGGCGTTTGCGCCCTGGCAACGACTTGCTGATCTTCGCGTTTCGACTGCGCGCGAGTCCCATGCAAGCCTTGCGTTGCCACGTAAGGGACGGCCACAGCCGCTCCCAAGCCAGCCAACCATGCGGGACGTTCGAACATGTTTTGCTCCAAAAGGCGACAGCGCGTATCTATGTCGTCGTCATGCAAGTCGAAGCGTCGTGACGCGAAGCGCGGCGGTCCCCCTTTCTGGCATGTGAACTCACACCGTTACGAACCATGCCGTTTTCCTCACCCCGTTTAGCCTCCCGTTGAGAACTTGGGAGACTTTTCCGGTGATACCGAAAGAACGGGTCGCACACGGCTTGGTGCTAGCGTCGGTCCACGTTGACGTGGCGCCGAAAATCCAGGTATAAGCCTGCCGGTCCAGCAGATCGTTGGAAAGTCAGTTCACGCGGCGGCACTCTCTTCGCCCGACGGGTCAAGGATTCGACCATGACAATGCGAAATGTTCTCGGCATCGCGGGCGCGCTCTTGTTGTCGGTCTCGGCAGCGTTTGGGCAATCACCCAAGTCGGTGATTGTGAAACCGGTTACGGTAAAGCCTGCAATCGTCAAACCCGCCGCGCAACAATCGGCCGTTACCATTCACAAGCAAGGCGATGGCGAAGAACATCTCCTGGCCTATCGCTTTGAGGCCGGCGAGCAGATCCGCACGCAGATTATTCACCAGGTGATGGTCGACACCAAAATCAAGGGCCAAAGCGAGGTCGCGCGAACGCACAGCATCGCGGCCAAACGTTGGGACATCAACTCGATCGACGAGAACGGCAACATCACGCTCACTCATCAGGTCGAGAGCGTCGAGATGACCCAAGCCATCGGCGACCGCGCCGAAGTCCGCTACAACAGCCAAAGCGGCGAAGACCCACCTCCAGGTTACGAGTCCGTGTACGAATCGCTCAACAAACCACTGGCGACCATCACCATCGATAAGGCCGGGCGAATTGTCGAACGCCGCGACGAGCGTCCCTCGTTCAACGCCGGGATCGGCGACTTGACGGTTCCCCTGCCCGGCGGCAAGGTAAAGATCGGCGCCGAGTGGTCGGTCCAAGACGAAGTCAAACTCACCGACAAAGAAAAGAAGGTCAAAGTTATCAAGGTTCGCCAGCGTTACACACTCGATCGCGTTGCCACGGGCGTCGCGACGATTGCCGTCGATACGCAAGTCCTCTCGCCCATTGACGATCCTCAATTGCAATCGCAGTTGATCCAGCGTCTGCAAAAGGGGATGGTGAAATTCGATATTGATGCCGGCCGCTTGATCTCTCGGCAAATGAATCTGGATGAAACGGTGGTCGGCTTCAACGGCGGGGAGAGCAGCATGCACTATGTCGCCCGCTTCACCGAAGAACCGATTCGCGAGTCGGTCGCCCGCTTGCCCGAATCTACTGCCCGGTAAGGGGCAACGACGTTTGCTTCAATCGTCGCGTCGCATCGGACGACGAATGACAATGATCTGTTGCCTCCGCGCTGCCAGCTGGAAAAAGTTCCGCACGCTGGCAGCAAAAAGAAAAGAAAATTCAACATTTTCTAAGCAACGGCGGCAGAAAGCTTGCTAACCGGCAAAAAGGGGCTACAATCCGTCGTTGGATTTGGCTTCTTGCTACTCTTCTGATGCCAAAATGCGTCGCTGTGCACTCCTATCGCCAGTTTTTCCAGCCAACGGGGGATTACCTCGTCTTGGTTTGGCGGCGATTTGCTTGTGCGTGGGTTGGATGACCCTGTCGGCGAGCACTGCCGAAGCGGCGTCTTGCGGTAAGCACTATTTGAGACTTTCGCCCGGCATGCGCGGGGCGGTGGTCGAAGCTCTGGTGCAAGATCGCGATCGCGAAATGACGCGCGATCACTTCATGCCGCAGCGAAAAACTTGCGACGGCCCCCAATGCCGAGAGAGACAGCCCCAACCGGCTGCTCCCTCTCCGCCTACGACCAGTTTCTCCTGGTCGACCACCGACGACATGGCGTGGACCCAGCCTCTGGCAACGGATCTGCACAGTCGGTCGGTATTGCTTTGGAATTCAGCGGGATCGCTCTATGACCTCGAGCCTACCCCCCCGCCGACTCCGCCACCTAGATCTCTCTAAAGACGTGTGGCGCTGCGGGTACTCATGCGCCCGCAGTGTGGCTTTCTCGGCTTGATGCCCTGCGCATCAAGTTCAGGCACGTGCAATCTTCCTCTATGCGTTCCCACAAACACGTGGCTTTGCGCGAGAAGAACAAGGCAAGTTGCCATGAGTCAAGCAACGTTCTCTTCACACGTCAGACAGCCAACGTAGCGTTTCAGCAATCAAGTCGATTTGGCTTGATTGCGGTTACCGGTTTGCAAATCTCTTCACAGTTCGCAAAAGGGCTTTCGTAGCCGGCGCTGGAGCGCTGCGCAACGAGCCTACGGTTATCGCTGCATTCCCATTGTTCGCTGTTTCCATAGCTATGACGGCTTGCCGTCTTTACTCATTACTTTCAAGGGTTTTTGTTTATGAGCCATCTAACCGCCGCCACGAAATCAAGTTCCGCTTCCGCACGTAAAGGCTTCACGCTGGTGGAGCTATTGGTTGTTATCGCCATCATCGGAGTGCTCGTTTCGCTTCTACTTCCCGCGGTCCAGGCAGCCCGCGAATCGGCCCGCCGAACGGCGTGCAGCAACAACATGAAGCAAATGGCCCTTGGCACTATCGAATACGAAGATTCCTTCAAGTCACTCCCGTGGGGCAACCTTGGCGGCGCGTCGTTTACGGCCGGGTTTTCCACGCATGCCAGAATCTTGCCGTACATCGATCAAGACAACGTCTATCAGATGATCGATTTCCGGCTCCCGTGGAACAATTTGGCCAACGATGTGCCGCGGCTCATCACAGTCCCCAGCTTCATTTGTCCTTCCGATAGAAATCGCCTTCCACCCACCCTTGGCGGCCGGAACAACTACTACGGCAATTGCGGAACCACGGTACTTGCCGGGGCTAAGCCGATTGACCCCGCCGATGTGAACTACAACATTCCGGAAAACAACGGGGTTTTCCAACGGGACAAGATCAACAAACTGGCCGATGTACTCGACGGCACGTCCCACACAGCTCTGTACTCGGAAAAGACGACCGGCGATGGAGACAACACGCAAATCGACCCCAAGTCGGATACGTTCCGGCCTGGCACCCACCCGCTCAACGCCGACGAGTCGTACACGCAGTGCAACGCTTGCGATATTACGCAAGTTTCAATGCAAGGGTATTCGAATGTGGGCGCGCCGTGGATTCAGGCTTACCACTCGACCACGCAGTACTATCACCACCTCCCGCCCAACGGACGCTCGTGCATGTATCCGCCGGGCCGCATCTCGACGACGGCCAACAGCTGGCACCGCGGCGGTGTGTACACCGCGATGTGCGATGGTTCGGTTCGATACCACACCGATACCATCGATATCAAGGTCTGGCGGGGTATGGGAACCCGCGCCGGTGGCGAAGCGATCTCAGCAAAGTAAACCAGTAGAAATGAATTTCTCAATGACTCTTCAACAAAACCTGAGGCGAATCGCAATCTTGTGGTTTGCCTGCCTATCGTCCGTTTTTTTTGTCGGCTGTGGGCCCAAAACATATCCAGTGCAACCGGACACAGGCCAAACGGCCATGAAGACCTTCTTGGATAGTTGGCAGGCCGGAGAACCCTTTTCCGCGCTTGCCAACAAATCGCCGAAGATTGTCGGGTCCGACCAGGATTGGATCGCCGGTCACAAATTGCTTAAGTACGAAATCGTCGAATCGCGATCGTACGATCGCAGTATGCAGTTCGGGGTGAAACTCAACATCCAACGCGTTGCGACCGTCAACAACGCGCAATCGCCCGGCGGAACACAAGGCGATGAAGAAGCGGGCATTGCCCCGCAGCCTGTAGTGTCCCAGAGTACGCAGGTGGTCGAAGAAGAAAAGCACGCCAACTATACCGTCTCGACACAACCGTTCATCACCGTTTTTAGAGACGAGGCGGACTAGCCGCTGGCCGCTTGCGGCACGCGGTGGTTCGAAGCCTCCAGCACAATCAGCAAACAAATCATAAAAGGTATTTGGTATGAAATGGTCTTTTTCCCTGGCGTTTTGCGGGCTGTTAGCCGGCGGCGTCCAGGTTTACGCGGCGGAAACGTCGGTTGAAAAACCGCGATCCACGCCGGTCACACGACCGGAAATGAAACGCTTTCTCGAGGACATGAAGGAGCGCACTGCGCGGATCCCTCTTCCTGAGCCGACGAGTGACGATGCAAACAACCCCGATCCGCGCTCGCGCGGCTACGAAGGCCGCTTGCGTTCGTTGTATTTGCCCAACACCGACGCCCGCGGTTACCTGCCGTTCGCCGGCAGCCCACCCGCTCGTCCCGGTTCGGAAGCTCCGCGCTGGGGCGCCGAACCCGATCCTAAAGTGACGCTCGACTACGGCTTCAAGACGCAGCTTTTCTGGATCGCGGCCCGCGCCAACAACTGTCAGTACTGCCTGGGGCACCAGGAGTCGAAGTTGCTGGCCGTAGGCATGACCGACGACGATCTGGCCAATCTGGATAGCAATTGGTCCGCGTTTCCCGAGAAGCAACGCGCGGCCTTCGCGCTGGCTCGCAGGCTGACGCTTCAGCCCGATCAGCTAACGGACGCCGATATCGATGCTTGCCGTCCGCATTTCACCGACTTGCAGATTTTGGAAATGGCCCTCTCCGTTGGCGGCAACAATGCCATCAACCGATGGAAGGAAGGAACCGGCGTACCGCAATCGAGCGGCGGCGGTAACTTTGGCGGCGGAGCAGGTGGCGGCCACTCGTATCTGACGCCCACGAGCGAAAAGTTCCAGAAGGTGCCGTCGATCGTCGCCAACGTCGGCAAGGACTTTGGCGGAAAGATCGCGGTCGACACGCTTTTGACTAGGACTCGCCTGGACGAAGCAGCCATCAACAAAGGATTGGATGCGGCCGCGCATCGCAAAGCTCGTTTGCCGCTAGCCTCCGAGGAAGAGGCCCGATCTGTGCTCAGTAACAACGTCACGAAGGAAGATCTCCTTAAGGATCTTCCGACTGGAAAGCCGATTCCGCGTTGGATGCGGTTGCTGGCCCAGTTTCCCATCGCCGGCGCGCGGAGCGTCGCCTCGTTCCAAGTGAACGAGAAAAACATCGGCCTCGATCCAGTGCTGATGGCTCGCATGGACTTCGAAATCGCCCGCCAGGATGCCGCTTGGTATGCCTTGGGAAGGGCCAAGTCCCAATTGAAAAAGCTTGGGCAAACGGATGATCAAATCTCCGCCTTCATACGCGGAAAAGATGATGTGTCGAAGAAAGATCAGGCACTCCTGACCGTTGCCAAAAATCTGGCGGCCTCACCTATCGTTTTGACCGACAACGAAGTGAAGGCCGCAGTCGATTTGGCCGGACCGGCCGAAGTCACCAAGACGATTCACTACGCGGCGATGCGAGCCCTGTTCGATCGATTCACCGAAGCCGCCGGTCTCCCACTCGACGAGTAACCGCCGCCAAACGAACACCTGAGAAAGAAGAGTGCGTCGCAGTCCGGTGGTGGGCCTTGTGCCTGCCACCGGATTGCGCGCTTCTTGACCCCATTTATCGCGGGATCAGCGGCACGCAGGGTTCCAGTCGGGTCCCCTTTTCGTCGCTGACGGCGAAAGTCTTCTCGCCGCGCATGGTCACTCCCGCGTAGCGGCCGTCTTTCGCCTGCACGAAAAGCCACAGGTTGAATTTTGGATCGCCGGCCGCATCGCGTTGCCAAGGATGGGCATGCTCCGCGACGCGCCGCAGCACATTCAATCCGGCTTCGACGGGCGAATCGCCCGCTCGCAAGCGTTCGACGACTGCGAACGAACTGAGGTTCTCGAGGTTCGCTTCGCCGAAGCCAATGCTTCCACAACTGCCGATCGCGTTGTCGACGTAGAGCCCCGCTCCCAAGATCGGCGAATCCCCCACGCGGCCTGCCATTTTGAAGGCGTGACCGCTGGTGCTGGTGGCACATGCCATGTCCCCTTTGGCGTCGAATCCGGCGACATGCACGGTCCCCACCTTGGTATGGGCATGACTGCCGTAGTAATGGGTGTTGAACCACTCCAAGGACGCGGCATCGAGATCGCTCTCGCTGGGAGGAACCCAGTCTTCGTAGATGGACCGTTTACGCTTCCAATACAGCCACATCCGGCGGGCACGATCGGTCAGCAGATTCTCCCGCTCAAAGCCGTTGGTCAGGGCAAAGCGCAAGGCCCCCTCGCCGACTAAAAGGACCCGCTTGGTTTGCTGCATCAATAGATGCGCCACGCGCGTAGGATGCCGGACGTCGCGCAGCCCCGCGACGGCCGCGCCGCGGTGCGACGGCCCATCCATCACGGCCGCATCCAGCTCGACGACACCGTCTTCGTTGGGAAGGCCGCCGTAACCGACGGAAAGCTCTTTGGGATCGTCTTCCACGAGCGACACGCCCGAGACGATCGCGTCCAAGAGCGGAGTTCCTTGACTCAGCAGCTCAAATGCTCGCTGAGTCGCTGTGGTCCCGTTATGCGAAGCAATCACGCGCATGGATCATTTCCGAATCGTTAAGACGAATTTCATAGTTGGATCATACGAGCCCATAAACTATCAGTTATCGACGCGTTGCGCAAGCGAACGGCGGCGCAGAACCTCCGCAAAGTGCATCACCAAATTGCTGTGATTCGCCGGACCACAGCGATACATTAGACGGGATGCTTTAACCGCGACGAACGCTTGATTTCTCCTCTTTCAAGGTGACCATCCCATGTCAGAACTCGTCGACTCTTTGATGAATCAATTGCAGGGACAGCACACGCAGCAACTGAGCCAGGAATTAGGCACCGATCCCAACAAGACCGAGAGCGCCATTGGCGCATTGTTGCCGGTGATTGTCGCCGCCATGCAGAAAAAAGCGGCCCAGCCGGGCGGAGCCCAGGACCTGCAAAGCATCCTGGCAAAGATGGCCGGCAGCATGATGGGAGGAGGCCAACCCGCGCCGCCGCAAGGCGGACCCTCCGTACGACAAGAAGATGGAATTCCCGATCTTGGCGGGCTGATTGGCAGCATGCTCGGTAATGGTCAAGCACAACCGCAGCCCGGAACGTTGAGGGGCTCTGGCGGTAGCGATGGCGCTGGAGATGGCACCGGCGATTTGCTCTCCGAAATCTTCGGCGGCCAGAAGCAGCAAAGCCGCGTGACGCAAGGAGTCGGCAAGGCAACAGGAATGGATGCAAGCACCGTCGACATTCTGCTCAAAAAGCTTGGGCCCGTCGTGGCCGGTGCTCTCGCCTCGAAAGCGAAGTCGCAAAACATGGACCACGACCAGATCGGCGGTTACCTGAATCGCGAGCGCGACGCTGCTCAAAAGAAGAGCGATGCCCATTCGACCTTGATCGGGATGCTTCTCGATCAAGATGGCGATGGCGATTTCGATGCGACCGACATGATGGCGTTAGGTGCGAAGCTCTTTTTCGGAGGTAAAAAACTCTCTCAGAGTTAGCCCGTCGCGCGCCACACTCGCAGGGCCACTTCCTTGGGAACGGCATCCTCCGGCGGAGGTGCTACCGCATTGGGATGTCGCACCGTTTTGCGGACCGTTTCCGATCCCGCCACGCGACAATTGGTATCAGCCCATCGCTCCGCTTCTTCTGTAATGGTGTTGAGCGTGAGCTCGACACTTTGACGGTGGCATTCCATTTCCTGCGGATCGGCTTGCTCGGGTATGTAGATCCGTGGCCCAGCCACAGCACGCGCGCTGCTGAACAGTTTGGGAACGGCAAATCGATCCCACGTCTTCAATCGCCACGGATGAGCGTACGCCAAGCCGACGGGGACGAGGGGAATGCCCAACTTCGCCGCGAGGTAAATAGGCCCCATCGCCAGGCGTCGGCGAGGACCGCGCGGGCCGTCGGGAGTGATCGTGAGGTTGGTGTCCTGCCCCAAGTCCATCATTTCGCGGATCGCTGCCGTTCCGCCGCGGGTCGACGAACCACGGACCGTTCCAAAGCCAGCATGTCGGGCGGCCTCCGCGAGCCAGTCGGCGTCGCGGTGCTGACTCAATAGCATGGCGACGTTGTTGTGCCCGCGCAGATAGAACAAAAACGGAATGTACTCGTGCCAGAACACGAGGATCACCGGCCCGCGAAACTCGGGACGACTCGGATCGATGCTGAAGTCGTAGTAGTAGGCCTGGTACTCGAGCGTCGACATCCAGCGATAGACGATCGTCGCCATGGCGAGGCCGCCCGCCTTGGTAAGCCATCCGTTGGCTGCTTGTTTGATAGCGCGAAGCATGGTGTGCCCAATCCGTGGCAGAAACAGAACGGCCCCATTCTAAGAATTCGCCGCCATCGAGGCGAGTGAGAACCAGCGAGAAGCGGGGCTGCTAGCCGTCCAAATCCAATTGGCTCCCGGCCTGGCCGGTTGGGTCTTTCGAGCGGGGGCCGTGGTGCTCGTTCGAGATGGTCGACGATTCTTCGGTCGACCCGGCGCCGCGTTGTTTTTTTCCCCCGGGCCATTCGATGACCCGGCGACCATCGGCGTCGCGATCGCCGGAGGCTTGCTGGTCTTTCGTTTCGTCGATGCCGGCGGCTGCCTCGGCGCTTTTGTCGGCGCTAACTTCGCGATGGCGAACGGCGTCTTCGTGTCGAACGCGGTCGGCCTCAACACCGCGAGCTTGAGCGTGCGACGTCGCGGCCAGGCCGCTGGCGATGTGAGTAGGAATCGAACTCATGACTAGTTCTCCTCATCTCAAACATACGTTTGGTTCTTATCGCTTGCGTCATGGTGTTGGGCAGTGTCAGGAACGGGTTGTAGGGAAAAAACAAGTTGTGCATCGACGTATCGAATCTAACGGCGGAAAAGCCCTTGCGTTCGCTTCCATATTCCCGACCCCAAACGCGGGCCGGGAGCAGGTTGCTCCGCAGGTGGATCGGGTGGCGCGTCGCTTGGCGAGTTGCTGCCGGCTTGTTTATCGAGTTCGGGAAAGAGCCTGGCTAATGTTTCGTTAATCGCCGGGAATGCGGTTTTCTTCACCTCGGGCTTGTCGACGCGTCCTTTCATTTCGATCAGCAGGATCGAGGTTCCCGAGTCGCTGAAAGGCCGCCAGATGGCGGAGCGGATGTCTTCATTTCCCACCTGCGTGTAAAGGCTCACGTCGATGGTTCGCTGCTCGACAAGCAATTGCCCATAGCCTTTCAAGCTAAGCACGTCGCCTGAGATGTTGATCCGATCGAAAATGACGTCGTCGCCCGTGAGGTGGAAATCGACGTCGCAGGCGTCGAACGCCGCGGAGTTGGGTTGCCGCGCCGAGAGCAGCTTGACCACGGCCAGCATCGCGGGGACCTGATACAGATCGGCGTCGCGCATGCTAACCTTGCCGCTTCCTCGCCACGAGTGTTTCCCCCGCGTGGTACCGGTCATTTTCAATTGGGAAAACACGCGCCCTGTGAACTCGTTATCGGTGCTGCTGAATTCCCGCGAAATAGCCGCCAGGTTGGCTTCCTCCAGGGACAATCCGAATTGGAACTTGCCATCCTCCCGTAGCGACATTTCGCCGTCGACCAGCGCCATCCCCTCGAAGATCTGCGCCGTCATCCGTCGAGGCTGCCCGCCGCCGGCTTGATCGCGGTCCGCTTCGGTTCCGATCAGGAATCGATTGGCATCAAGGTGGATGGGGCCTCGCACCTCGGTCACTTGCACTTCCTTGACCATCATCGAGTCGATGTTGACGTCTCCCTGCGCTTGCCATCGGCCCTTAGTAGCCGCACCCACCAGGCGAATTCCTCCTTGGATGTTGCTGATCGGCAGGGCCGCTTCGACCCGCCCGTCTTGCACGTCGAAGTGCAAATCCCATTCGGCCTCGATGGGTCCTTGCGAGGCGCCAAGGCGTTTGACAGTCGCGTTGCCGTCGACACCCACCTTGCCGAGCAGTTTGGCTTGCGACATCGCGCGGCCGGCATCGGTTGGCAAGGCGTAAAGCAGTTCGTGATCGATTTCGAGTTGAGACGCCGTGATCTTATCGAGTCGGACCGTCCATCCCTCTTC
The DNA here is from genome assembly GCA_964636985.1 of uncultured Pirellulaceae bacterium. Taxonomy (GTDB): domain Bacteria; phylum Planctomycetota; class Planctomycetia; order Pirellulales; family Pirellulaceae; genus CAZWSX01. The sequence goes on from CAZWSX010000047.1 coordinate 11,328, forward strand.
ACCGCCGACGCGGCAATCCCCTTCCACGCCAATGGTGGTCCGTCCGTGAGTCGCTTCAATGTCCTTGAACGTCAGCACGCCTTGCGAGTAATGGACCTGCCCGCGGTGGATTGCCATGTTGTAGGGAAACCACGTTGGCCGAACTTGGATCGGGTCCGGATCGTTCGACGAACGGGGCGTGGTTTTGTAGGCGTCGACATCAAGAGTGACGTCCTTTTCGCCTGGCCGCCAGCGAAGTTTCGTGCGCAGAAGATCGATGTGACCTTGAGGATTGAAGTCTTTCCAAAGCTGCTGCCCGCTGTGCGTAAGGGCCTGGTTCAATTCAGGCTCAAACACCAGATTGGTAACGGTGAAATCGAGATCCAGCAACTGGTCCCCAGCGCCACGAATCGCTTGCTTGAGCGCGGCTGGCGAAGGACCAAATCGTCCCCGGCACTCAATCCGCGCACTATCGTTGCTGCCAGTCAACTTATCGATGGTCCACACGCCGTCGACCACGCGGAACTTTCCGCAGACGTTTTGGACCGGGTAGTGGAAATTGAGATAACAAATCTGACAGTTGACCAGTTCCACGTCGTAATCGGTGGAAACTTTACCGCTTTCGGACCGCTCGATTCGCCCTTCTAGCTTGGCATGGCCGCGCGGCTCGAAACGGCGGATCACATCTTGCGGCGCCGGCTTGAAAGCAGAGATCAGTCGTTCGTCGATGGGGATGGGCTCGGTGGCGTGAATCTCTCCCCACCCATGCCAATCCGGCCCTGGATGATCGATCTCCCCTTCGAACGAAATCGGAACGCCGCTGGATTGCGCCGAACCGACAATCATGAGCCGATCGTCGGCGAGTTCCAGTTCTGCTTCGCCGTCGCGCACCAGATAGGGGAAGTCGCGGTACGCAAACGAGAGGTTGGTCGCCTTGAGTTTTCCTTCGGGTTTCCACGTCTCGCCGTCGAATACGAGGCTCCAATCGCCCGAAAAGGTTCCCACCGGGCTAAACACCTTCCACATTCGCACCGATTTTTCTGGAAGCGCGTTGACGAGGCTTTCCGTCCACGACAGCCCATCGGTATGCAGATCGATCCGGAACGGTGAATCGGGCGCGTAACCTTCAGAGGTGATCTTCGCTCGGAAATCGGCCGAGCCAAAGCGCGCCGATGCGTTCGTGATCTGAACTCCCTTTTCAGTCGCCAAAAAGTCGGCCGCGATGTCGGTGATCGGATAGGGCAACTTGGCATGAGCGACGCGGGCGTCCGACACCTTGCCTTTCACTTTGAACTGGGGAGATTCGCCTGGCGCCACCACATTGTGCACACGCCAGGTACACGACACCCAGCCGTGGACGACTGGCAAATCTTTTAGTTCATCGGCAATGTCTCGCGGCAGCCCGTCCAAAAGCTTGGGGCCAATGTCGAGATCGACGATGTCTCCCTCGATATGGAACATGCCGCGCCGAGGGTCGAAAGCACCTCGTACTTCGACTCGTTGGACGTGATCGCCCGAGATGGTGCCGCTCACTTGCAAGGGGGGCCGAATGTTCCGCCCTTTGCTGTCGCGCAAGTCGGCGGGCAGTCCTACGGCCTCCGCCAGGCGCGCGTCCTCGTGAAGATCGAATCGCAAGTCGCGCAAATTGATGGGAGGCCGATTTCCCTGGCTGTGGTCGATGATGCGGATGTTTCCGCCAATCACAGTGACGGGCGGAACGCGTCCTCCCGAGGAAGGAACCGGGAACAAGTGCCGCACGTTCCAAAAGCCCGATTCGAACCGCTCGGCGTTAATGTTGACTTGATGAACCACTATTCTCGTGATTTGCGGCGGTTGCGTGAGAAAGTGGGTCAGGTCCGTTTCGCACTCGGCCAACAAGTCCTCGATGTAAATCATCGGAGATTTGCCGTCTTGGTGGTCGGCATGGGCAATCGTCAGACCACGGATTTCGATCCCTCGTCCCGGGACCCGCCGCGCCGACTTCACCGAGACCTTCAGGCCGTGGTAATGATCGCGAAACTTGGCTTCGATGCGGCTGCGGATCTCTTCATCGAGCCGATCGTACGCGAGGTAGCGAATCCCCAAGTAAGTAAGGACGACAATCGCGACAAAGCCAATAAATCGCCCCAGCCAGGAACCACCGCGCCGTTCGCCCGGAAGTGCGTGGTCGTGCGGATGTCGTTCGCGGTTGCTCATCGGGAGGAGGCCTCCCGCTTTACTGGGACAGAATCAAACCACGACGCGACGGCGGCAGCTGCCAGCACCGCCACAACGAGCATCGCGGGCTGACGATACCGCAAAGAACTTACGAAAACGACGTGCAGTGCCGTGAAATAAATCGCGGGGACAACGCATAACCAGGCCAAGGGCTGACTGCGAAACCGAATCAACCCCCAAACACCGAGCACCAGAATGGGAACATATGTTGCGGCTGTGAGCCATTGCAGCATCCCGCCGCCAAATTCGGCGGCGTTCGGCCAAGGGCTCCAAATTCGCAGAAACTTGATACCAACGAGTTCGAGCACCCGGCCGGGATTTTGTGTTGCCCAGGCGACGGCGGCATCCTTCATCGACTTGTCGAGCCGCGATTCAAACGTTCCCTTGAGAGGGGCTGTCGATTGAGCATCAAGCTCTCGTTGTTTCTCGACAAACGCCGGGACAAAGCGCATGTCGCTGCCGCCACTGGCATCGGGGTTGATGCCATCGTAGAGGCTCGCGCCAACCTGGAGCGTGGTCGGAACAAACTCACCCGCCACGATCGCATTGCGAATCCACCACGGCGACATTCCAACAGCCAGGCCGATGACCATCACGCCCACGAGCTTCGCATGCCGAGCCCACGGCCGAAACCAAAGGCAACTCAGCACCGCCGCGAATGGAATGAATAACAAGTAGCTCGGACGCATCAGCGTTGCGGCAGCCGCCACGAAACCAGCGGCAAGGGCGAGCGCGAACGATCGCTTCTCCGCTTGCCAGGCAGCGCTCCATAGCCACAAATGCGCAAGCATCAATGGACAAAACGGCGCTTCACTCAACGCGAACACGCTTAGCGAGACGGCACCGATGTCGATGGCAACAAGTACGCCGGCAAGGATCGCGGCGCGGTCATCGAAGATTTGTCGGGCCAGCCCCATCACCAACGCGACGGCCGAAACTCCTAGCGCAACCCCCAACCCGCGCAGCCACCAGCGTGGTGGATTATTCTCTTCAAGCCAATAGCCTGGGGCAATTAAAACTGGATAGCCGGGCGTTCGGAAAATTTTTCCATCGGCGCCAAACTCAAAAGGCTTACCATCGGCAAGCTGCTTCGCCAGGTAACAATAGCTCTCGCTGTCTGGAAAATCGAACGCTTGATTCTGCCTTGATAATCGCTGCTCCCACCAAACAGCGGCGCCCAAACGGACCACCAGCGCGAGCACCAACACGGCGCAAAAGCACTGGCGGAAGTTAAGGTGAGACAACATGAAGGGAAGTCGTGTCGGCGCGCAGCATCTGTAAGTTGAGAAAAACTCGCCGCGAAGAATACGAATGCGGAGAAATCACGGCAAGATTGGCCACAAAAAGACGGCCGCTAGCTACGAGCGTACTCGAAAGCACCGCTAGCAATAAAAGACGCTCCCAAAAATTGGGAGCGTCATCTGAGCCGGACTAACTGGGATTTAGGGCCTCAAGTGAGGCCTTAAGCCTCTGTCATGTGTTTCGCTGCTTCCTCATGCCCGTCGATATTGAGCGGCTTGTATCCACCAATCGACGCGAAATACGCTAGCAAACCGAGGTAAATCAGCGCCATCGTGGCGGGGATCACCGAGTCCGCATTGAGCGTACGACGGTCGCCTGTTTGGTCGGCCTCGATGATTGCCTTCTGTTCATCCGTACGATCCGCGACCGCAACCTTCTTAATCGGCGAGATCTTAGACCCGTCCAAGCCATGGACCTCGGGGAACATGAGGAACTTACTGGGGGTTTCATTCTTGACCGACTCATACGCCGTGGGGGCCTTTTGCTCCAGCGCCTTAGCCGCGAAGTAGTCCTTCGCATAACCAAGTCCAGGCGACCCGATCAAACCGGCCGACATCATCCCGATGCCACCCATGATGCTCATGGCCACGGCACCCGTTCGCGGGAAGCGGTCGCCCACCACAGCCAACATGGTCGGCCAGAAGAATGTTTTGCCGACGCCGTAAATGGCGAGTGCACCAAGCGCCACACCGAAACCGCTGATCGCACTCGCGGCATTCAAGCCGATGCAGGCGAGAATCGCACACGTTAGCAAGATCCCGATCGGCGAAAGCTTCAAGTTCTTTTCGATGAAGTCCGAGCAGAACCGCAAGATGAACATCAAGGTCGACGTGAAGACGAACAAGATCTTGCCTTGCTCAGGTGACAAAATGTTACCCGTGATATTTTGAATCCAGCCGTCCGTGCCCAACTCGACAGCACCTACCAACGCGTGGGTGATGAACAACACGAACAACAAGAGCGAACCAATCGACCAACCGCTCATGTTGCTGAACAAGCCCCAGACCACGACGCCAACGCCGACGGAAGCGTAGGTCCACGTGTCGCTCTTAAAGAAGCTATTGGCGGTAAACCCGAACAGCAATTCGCCCAAACCATCCTTCACAAACAGGGCCAACACCACGCCAATCACAGCCGACCCAAGGATGCCGACATCCTGGAACATCGACGAGAGCGAGAGACCTTTTTCCGAGGCTTCGGACTTGGGGAACCGCTGGCCGAAGAACATGGCGCCGTAAATGATCGTCGGGACGACGAACAACGCAAGTTGTTCGCGCCAGCCCAGCTTCAACAAGTCGCCCATCACATAACCCGCAAAGCCGCCAAGCATCAAACCCAAGGGCCAACTGGCGTGCAGGATGTTCAGATAGTGGGTGCGGTTTTGTGGGAAAACGGTGGCGACAAGCGGATTGGCCACGGCTTCCAAACATCCATTTGCCAGTGCGAACAAAAACGTACTGGTCCAAAGCAAGGCGAACGCGGTTTCGGTGGCCATCTTGTCGCCCACCAAGAAGGCGGTGGCTGCGGACGACAGGTGCAGGAAGAAAGCCGCGACAATGAGTTTGCCATAGCCAATTTTGTCGACGATGATTCCACCGCCGATAATCGCAAAGCAAAAACCGGTCATACCCGCACCGCTGATCAGACCGATCTGAACGTTGGTGAAGCGGAATGTCTCTTTCCAAATGTCAAAGACTTGACCGCGAATCGCGAAGCCCACCCCCGCCGCAAGAATCGACATGAAGCCGGCCCACAACAAAATCTGGGCGTTGTACGTCGGTTGCTCCGACTTTCCGTTACTCATGAGAGGCACACCAGTAAGGCGAAAAAGGTAGGGTCGACCGGGCCGGCCGTTCCAGACGCAGCCGCAGTCAAGATTGGGGTAACCGCCCAAGGTTATCTAGCCCAGCGTCCAGATTCCAGCCCCGCCGCCTAGTTTTGCGGTGCGAATTTTTCGGTTCGCTTCGAAAACACCTTACCCCGCAAGAAAGGCCGCCAAGTCTTCACCGAGCGGCAAGCTCTTCCCGTTTTGCCTAGGTGCACGCAGGCGAGGGCGATGGGTGCGGTGGCTGTTCGTGTTGCTTTTACTGGCTGGGGTCCCGCCAAAGGTGCAGGTCGTCGCCTCGCCGTTCTAAGCGGATGCCCCCAGGAAGCATGTTGGTGGCCCCCTCTTTGCCTGCCGCGGCGTCGATCACCTGCCGCCATTGGCGTCGGCCCATTTGTTCCAGCGGCCATCCCATCTGCCTCCACAACAAAACAAGCGTCTCGCGCCGTTCTGCCGCTGGCTTTTCCAATAGCGCCGAGCAGCGAATCGTCCCATTCTCCCCAGCGCGGTCCACGCGAACGCATCGGTCGAAACCCTGTACGACGCGTTGGATCAGTCCGTCTTGGACCTCCCGAGCCGCCTTCGCCAGCCGAAGAAGCGCCGGCCTTGCATCACGCCCCACTAACCGCGCCAGCGCGGGGAGCGTTTCATGCCGAACCAAGTTCCGCTGGAACTGGACCGACGCATTCGAGGAATCGGTCCGGAACGGCAGCTTTTGACGAGCTAAGTAGTCCTCGACCGACCGCCGCGACGTGCCCAATAAAGGACGAATCACCGTGAGTGCTTCATTGATCCGACGGGCGAAGGGAATTCCAGCCAAACCGGCAATCCCAGTTCCCCGCACAATCCGCTGAATGACCGTTTCGACCTGATCGTCGGCGGTGTGGGCCGTTGCCACGTAGCGGGCGCCAACAAGCTGCGCGACGTATTCAAAAAAAGCATATCGCTCGCGACGCCAACCGTTTTCACCATGAACGCCGGAGGGTTGAGCCCATGGCGCGAGACGAGTATTCAGTTCCACCCCATAAAGGGTTGGAAGCTCCGCGCCAGTTCGCCCAACGATTAAAGGGAGCCCAACTTGCCGGGACCACGTTACGACGAACGCCTCATCGGCATCTGATTCTTCAGCGCGAAGCCGATGATTGAAATGAACCAGGATTAGCCTTCCAAGCGCATCGTGAGGGCGGATGGCGCGAAGCGATTGCGCGAGGGCCATGCTATCAGCCCCCCCAGATAGCGCGACCAACGTAGTGACATTTGTCCATCTATAAGGTGGCCAAATTCGTGTAAGTCGTCGCTCGAATGGGTCGGGATCGGAGCATTCGCCTGAGCGTTCGGTCGGTTGGCAAGATTCCGTCATGGTTGCAGTTGGAATCGTTTCGGTTACGATGGAGAGGTTCCGTAAGGTTCGTCCTTACGGTGACCTGGCTCGAAAGAGTTGGGTTCGGGGTTGGATCTCAATTCAGTTGACTGTCGACAAGGAAAGTGGCCGATCGGCCTTCGCTCCGCAACCGGTAACGGAAGCGAAGCAAGGCAGGTGTCGAACGAGCCTTGCAGCAGTGAGCAGATACGTCTTCTTCGCGAGCGACCAGTTACGTTTAGCGTAGCTGTTTAGCAAGATCGACGGAAAGTTTTGTCGGTGCCTTCAAGCCTCCGTGCCAGGTGGATTATGTACTGGTTGGTGGTCCTTGTGCGACTCCTGCTCGGCTTGGTTCTGCCAGGCCGCGGTGAGAATCGCCCGCGAGACAAACGCGATCGCGTGGCCATGGCCGCGCGGGTCGACGGTCGTTTCGTGGAATGGCGATTGACAGGCGGTCCGATCGATACGTGGCTCAAATGGTGGTCGTTGGTTCGGCGCTGGATCAGCGCTAAGGACCCCGACGACACAACGCGTTTCGATTCTTCGATGGGACGCCGCAAGCGGCGAACCTAAGTTGCGTTCGATGACTCCGCATCGCCAGATCATTTATGGCCCTGGTGTTGTTGGGCAGGACGTTAAAATCGAAAGCGCGTATTGGGCTGCTGGAGCGTACGCACGGTAATTGCCGCGCGCGAAGAAGCTGACGCGCTCTCTTCTGCATGGTCGCCGTCTCGACTCGTTGTGAAGCGAACATGATAGTTCCCTTCACCTTCCGGTTCTTTCGTTCCCGGCCAATCATCCGGGATGAAGCCCTGCCGACGGCACTTAGGAATAACGAGGGAGCGCAACGTGTTCGATTTGCTTTTCTACGGCGCACCGATAGCCATTATTTTCTCCGATGCTGCCACGCTCGTTGGCACCGGTGCCTTTGGTGCTTTCCTGGGTGCAGGCTTGTACTGGCTGCTCGACTACCTACGGAAGAACGATGCCCGAAAGGAAGCCAAACGCATTGTGGAAGGCGCGGAACGCGATGCCGCCAATAAAGTGAAGGAAGCGGAATTCCAAATCAAGGAACAGTCGTTCTCGCAAAAGGCTGAGGCCGATAAGGAAATCAACCGCGCCAAAGACGAACTGCGGGAGCGCGAGCGGCAAGTCGAGAAGCGTCAGCAATCGTTCGACCAGCAAGCCGAAGACCTCCGCAAACAAGAGCGGGTCATCGAACAAAACCAACGCCGCCTGAAGGAAAAGATCGACGAGTCGATCGTTCGCAACGAAGAACTCACAAAAGTCGTCGACGAACAACGGCAACGATTGCAACAAGTGAGCGGCCTGTCGAAGGCCGAAGCGACTCAGCGCTTGCTCGACTCCGTCGAACAGGAACTGGCCAGCGAGATTGGCTCCAAGGTTCTGCGGCACGAAAAGCGATTGGCGGAGCTCTGCGACTCCAAGAGCCGCGACATGCTGATCATGGCGATGCAGCGCGTCGCCGCGTCGCATACCGCCGAGACAACCACCAGCACGATCGACATCCCCAACGACGACATGAAGGGCCGGATCATCGGCCGCGAAGGCCGCAACATTCGCACGTTCGAAAAGGCAACTGGCGTCGACGTCATCATCGACGACACGCCCGGCGTGGTGATTGTGAGCGGCTTCGACCCCGTTCGCCGCGAAATTGCTCGGCAAACGCTGGTCAAACTGATCGCCGACGGCCGCATCCACCCCAGCCGCATCGAAGAAGTGGCCGCCGAGACCGAGAAGGACATCGAAGCCTTCATTCAGAAAAAAGGGGAAGAAGCCGCCGACGAAGCAGGCGTCGGGGGCCTGCATCCGCGCATCATCTACATGCTCGGCCGGCTTCACTTCCGCACCAGCTACAGCCAAAACGTGTTGCGGCACAGCATCGAAGTCTCGTTCCTCTCCGGCCTGTTGGCCGAAATGGTCGGGCTCAACGGAACGCTGGCTCGACGTTGCGGCCTGCTGCACGACATCGGTAAAGCAGCCGACCACGAACTCGAAGGGGGCCACCCCAAAATCGGCGCCGACCTGCTGAAACGTCACGGCGAAAATGCCGACGTCGTTCATGCCGCGCTGGGTCATCACGACGAGATCGTGGTCGAGCATCCCTATACCGTGATCGTGGCTACCGCCGACGCCTGCAGCGCTTCGCGTCCCGGTGCTCGCCGCGAATCGCTCGAGCGTTACATCAAACGGATGGAGGAACTCGAATCGATCGCCAGCGGGTTCCCCGGCGTCGAGCAAGCGTTCGCCATTCAAGCCGGCCGCGAACTCCGCGTCCTCGCCAGTGCTCGCGACACCGACGATGCCGCCGCGGCCAAGCTGAGCCGCGATATCGCCAAGGCCTTTGAAGAGCAGCTCACCTACCCGGGCGAAATCAAGGTAACTGTCGTTCGCGAATCGCGTTTTACCGAAGTGGCGCGATAGCCGCTTCGCCTTTGGTCCTTCACCACGAATTGTTCCCATGCGCCTCCTGATGATTGGCGACATCGTCGGCAAGCCGGGGGTGAAGATCGTTCGCCGAGCCGTTCCTTTTCTCCGCACGCGGGAGCGGCTCGATCTGGTGGTCGCCAACGCCGAGAACGCAGCCGATGGTTCCGGCCTTACGCCGGCCATCTGGCGCAGCCTGGCCGGATCGGGCGTCGATGGCGTCACGCTTGGCGATCACATCTATCGCCGCGGCGAAGTGATCCCACTCCTCAAGTCGGAACCCACGATCGTGCGCCCTGCCAATTTTCCGGCGGAAGCGCCAGGCAATGAGTGGATGGTCCTTAAAACGGCATCGGGCTGCGAAGTTGCCGTGTTCAGCCTGCTCGGGCGGGTCTTCATGAAGCCCGTCGATTGTCCGTTCAAGGCCGCTGAGCGTGTGATGGCGGCGATCCCTGAAACGGTCAAGATCCGCGTTTGCGATTTCCACGCCGAGGCTACCAGCGACAAGCAACTACTGGGACGATTGCTCGACGGCCGCGCGTCGGCCGTGCTGGGTACCCACACGCACGTTCCCACTGCCGACGAGACCATCTTTCCCGGCGGCACCGCCTTCCAATGCGACCTCGGAATGACGGGCCCGTATGAGAGCATCCTGGGACGAAAGATCGAACGCGTCGCCGAAGCAACCGTGACGTTTGTTCCCACCCAATTCGATGTCGCCACGGAGGACGTGCGGCTATCGGGAACGATCATCGATATCGACGAGGCCACGGGTAAGGCCACCGCCATCCGGCGGTTAGTGGTTCGCCGCGACGAAGTGACAGCCTGGGAAACGGAAGCCAATCAGCCAGCGCCGCCCCCCTTGATGTAGCTGGGCAACGCCCGCCGTCTGTCGCCGGGTTAGATATCGGCATATCATCGACTTTCACGGGTCGAAATTCTTTCCCTTACTTCTCTCACGCCGATGCTCAAGACTTACGAAGGCGAACTCGAACCCATCAAAGATGGACGATATGCAATCGTTGTTTCGACGTACAACGACAACATCACGAGCAAGCTGTTGACGGGTGCCGTCGACTCACTCAAGCAACACGGCGTGCCTGACGACCGCATCGTCGTAGCCAAGGTTCCCGGAGCGTGGGAGGTTCCGCTGGTCGCGGCAAAGTTTGCTGAACTAGATTCCGTGGTCGGGATCATCTGCTTGGGAGCGGTGATCAAAGGGGAGACGACCCACGACGAACACATCAACCGCCAGGTAAGCGAAAGCCTGGGGCGGATCTCGCTGGTGACCAAAAAACCGGTCGCCTTCGGCATCCTCACCTGCAACACCATGGACCAGGCGATCAATCGAGCTGGCGGCAACCTCGGGAACAAAGGGGTCGAGTGCGCCGAAGCGGTGCTGCGCATGGCAACGCTCATGGCGACCATCTAGACTGGTGAAAATGAACGCCAGCGCTACGCAACTCTCCCAGCGATCCTTCGGACTGTTCTTGGCAGCCGTGGTCCTGTTTGTTGGCTGCAACGAGCCTGAGAAACCTTCCACTGCGAAGAAATCCTCAGCGGCTAAGCCCGCCACCTTCGAGATCGATCCCGCGCCACCGCCAGAACCAGCGCCCGAGGGGATGATATGGGTTCCCGGTGGCAAGTTCCGCCGCGGCAGCGATTACGACGCGTTTACCGATGCCCGCCCGATCCGAGTGATCGAGATCGATGGTTTCTGGATGGACGAAACGCCGGTCACGAACAAGCAGTTCTCGGAATTCATCAAGGCGACGGGCTACGTCACGATGGCCGAGCGAACGCCGAAGGCGGAGGATTTTCCCGACGCCCCGCCGGAGAATCTGGTCCCGGGTTCTCTTTGCTTCAAAAAGCCTGCCGGGCCGGTCGATCTGTCCAACCACTACTCGTGGTGGACGTACATGCACGGCGCTTGCTGGAATCACCCCGAGGGCCCCAAGAGCAACATCGACGATCGGATGGATCACCCGGTCGTGCACGTTTGTTTCGAGGACACCATGGCCTACGCCAAGTGGGCCGGCAAGCGATTGCCTACCGAATCGGAGTGGGAGCGAGCTTCTCGCGGCAAGCGTGATCAAGCGCCGTACGTCTGGGGCGACGAGTTGTTTCCCGATGGGAAGACATGGATGGCCAACACCTGGCAGGGAGATTTCCCGCTAGAAAACGACGTCGAAGACGGCTATACCGGAACGTCGCCGGTGAAGGCCTTTCCACCGAACGACTTCGGCCTCTACGACATGTCGGGCAATGTGTGGCAGTGGTGTAGCGATTGGTATCGCCCCGACGCTTATGTCCTGGGCCCCAAACGGAATCCCCAAGGCCCCGACGTGAGCTACGACCCAATTGAGCCCGGCGTAGCTAAACGGGTGCAGCGAGGCGGTTCGTTCCTGTGTAGCGATAGCTACTGCGTTCGCTATCGCTGCGGCGGTCGCGGGAAGATGGAAATCGAGTCCGCCTCGGCCCACGTCGGCTTCCGTTGCGCAAAGTCCGCGAAAGCGGCTTCTGGAAAGCCCGAGTAGGGCGATCTCTGCTGCGAACGCGCCATCAAAACGATTCTAGGCGCAGTCAAAAAGATGGCATTTTCTGCGTGATTCCGTTCATTCGGAAATCGTTCACAAGAAAATGATTTCTCCGTAAGTCTCCATGCAGATAGGACTTACGGAGAATCATCGACGCCATTGGCATGTCCCTCGCATTTCTTTAGGTCCGTCGCGGGCTCGAAGTGAGACCGCTTAGGCAGGACTTGATGAATTGCGAAGGGATTTTGCGATGACGACTTTTTTTGGTTCGCGTTGGCTGGCTTCGACCTCGTTGGTTGCCGTTCTTTCGTTGGCCTTAATCAGCCAAGCGAAAGCTCAAGACAATTGCAACAACGGTCGCGGAAATTTTGGGCGAGGAATCCCCAACGGCCAGACGAATTTCTACGGGTCCCCGGCCAGCCATCACTTTGGCAACCATTGGGATAACAACCGCGGACACAACGTGAACTTCCGCGGGAACGCCTGGGATCGCGACCACGACCGGTTTGGCCGGGGCAGCTACAACCGCTTTGACTACCCCAACCACGACGGCTATCACGACCGCTTTCACAGCGCGGCGTTCCGGAACGCTGGTTATCCCGGCTTCGCCTCGACGTACAGCGCACCTTCGCCGTACACCCCGTACAACGCGGCTCCTTACGGCGCCAATCCCTACGCTGCTCCGCCGTACACCACGCAAGTCGTAGTCCCCACGACGTCGCCCGTAGCGGTCCCGACGACCACGTACCCCAGCTACCCCAGCTATGGACGCGGACTCAACGTAACGACGCCGAACGGCTTCGGCTTAGGTCTGAACTTCTAACGCATAGGAATGGTTCACGGACGAACCTTTCGCCCAGCCAACTCCCACGTGGAGCTGGCTGGCTGCGTTGACGCATCGCGGAATCACGCGTTTGGCACTCAACGATCTGAGTTCCAACGGTTCGTGCCTCAGAGAAAGAAAGAGTCTGACTCTGGGTCATGAGAAAACGATTTGACATCGATCGAAGCATGGAAGATTCGCATCGATGGCCGTAATAGGCCTTACCCTCCCCAGCAGTTTGGCCGCGCACTGAAAACGAACGCCAGTGCCTTCAACGCGTCGAATGCCAGACCACGGATCGTCACCGCGTGGCTAAGTTGCCTTGGCTATGTTGCCATGGCAATGACGATCGCTTCTTCCCAGGGGGGAAATGTTATGTACAAGTTGATTCTCGGTTTCGCCGCTGCGGCGGCTTTGTTTCTGGGTGTGAACACCAGCGCGCAAGCGCAGCACCCGTTGCATCCACATCACCATCGCCACTATTCGGGGTACTCCAACAACGTCAACTACGGACGGCTTTACATCTCGCCGTACTCACGAGTTCAAGTTCCGGTCTACACCTCCGGCTATGGCGGATACGGTGGTTACGGCGGCGTGGGCATCACGTCGTACTACGGCGGGTACAACGCTGGGTACGGTGGATACAACGGCAGGTATGGCTACAATGCCTATCGTCCCGTAATTGGGGGCGGCTACGACGGAGTCCAACTCGATCCGTACCACACGTATCACAACTACCCGTACCCGCACGTGCACCACAACCACTGGTAGTGCTTGCGACAGCGCTGACGGGTTCGAGATTGAACGGTAGCCGCCGAACAACATGGATGGTTCGGCGGTTCGTCGTTTCTTGGAGAGCGCCCTACCCGTTGAGTTCGATAGCCTCTTCCAAGTGCTCGTAGAGCTGCGGCAGCTGTTCTTCCAGGGCCGACAGTTCGGCGTGAACTTCCTTCACGCGGGCCCCGTCGCGCAGCACCGCAGGATCGCCCATCATTTGGTGCAACAATTCGATGCGAGCCTCGGCAGCGGCGATATCCTTTTCAAGATCGTGGGCCTTGCGGTAAGGATACTTCCGCTTTCGCCGTTCTTTTTCCGCCCTTTTCGAAGTGTTTTCTGCCGCAGGCGCATCGGACGCCCCATTCGCTGCCCCTTTCATCGAGTCGACGGTTAACCCGCGTGCTTCGGTCGCCAGGCCCGACTTGGCCATGTGCAGATACGTGTCGTAGTTACCGTCAAGCACGCGGAAGCGTTTGGGCTCGACAATCAGCATCTTGGTGGCAACCTGGTTCAAAAAGTACCGGTCGTGGCTGACGAAGATGACTGTCCCCTCGAAATCGAGCAGCGCCTTTTCTAGAGCTTCGCGCGCCCACAGGTCCAAGTGGTTGGTCGGTTCATCGAGTACGAGCACGTTGGGGTCGGATGCGGCGAGCCGCGCTAGCGCCGTGCGATTGCGTTCGCCCCCCGAGAGGCTGCCGATCTTTTGAAAGACCATGTCGCCGGTGATGCCGAAGCGGGCCAGGATATCGCGACGCTGTTGTTCGATGAATTCCTTGTGCGAGGGGCGGACCGCCTCGATCGCTTCCACGTCGGGATCGAGGTCCGACAGCATCTGGTCGAAGTAACCAACTTTGACACCGGTGCCCCAGCGAGCCGTGCCGGCATTGGGAGCAAGCATGCCCACCAGGCACTTCAAAAGCGTCGTCTTGCCCGTTCCGTTGGGGCCCATGATGCCCCACTTTTCGCCGCGGAGCACGTCGAACGAAAGGTTCTCAAACAACGGGCGATCGAAGCCTTTCGCCAACTTCTCGGCCCGCAGGACAATATCGCCTGTCCGCGTTGCCGGTGGAAAACCCATCGGCGGCACATCGATTTCGCGCGGCGGCTCGACTCGCTCGATGCGTTCGAGCTTCTTGCGACGATCCTCTGCCTGTGCGGACTTTTGTCCAGCGAAGTTCTTGCGAATGAACTCCTCCATCCGCGCGATTTCTTCTTGCTGCTTTTCGTAAGTCCGGCGTTGAACCTCGATCCGCTCCGCGCGGAGCTTTTTGTACTTCGTGAAGTTGCCGGGATATGAGTCGACTTTCCCGCGGACCAGTTCGAGCGTCCCTTCGGTCACCCGGTCAAGAAAGTACCGGTCGTGGCTGACAACAAGAATCGCCCGCCCGGACTCGAGCAGAAAATTCTCCAGCCACTCGGTGGCATCGATATCCAAGTGGTTCGAGGGCTCGTCGAGCAGCATCAAGTCGGGGTCTTCGAGTAGCAGTTTGGCGAGCAGCAAACGGTTTTGCTGGCCGCCGCTCAGCTTGGCGACCGGACGGGTCCACGATTCGTGCGAAAAGCCCAGCCCGTCCAGAATCTGCTCGATCCGGCTTTCGGCGCGGTAGACGTCTCGTGTTTGCAACTCGTGTTGAACGACGTCGAAACGCTTGCCCAAGCGGACCTGCTCGGCTGGATCGGTCGCGCGCGACATCGCCTCGGCCAATTGTTCAGCTTCGCGCGCGATTTCGAACAGATGGTCCAGCGCACTGCGTGCCTCTTCCCAAACTGTTCGCTCGGGCGGAAATTCCGGGTGCTGCTGCAAATAGCCGATCGTCGCTTCGGAATGCCTCTCAGCCGTCCCTCGGTCGGGCTCGATGGCCCCCGAGACGATTTTCATCAGCGTCGTCTTGCCGGCCCCATTTGGCCCCACCAAGCCCCATCGCTGTCCAGGACGGATCTCGAACGAAACACCATCCAAAACCGGCTCGGGACCGTAGTGTTTGACGACGCCTTGAACGTTGACCAGGATCATCGCGATAGCGAAAAGGCAAGTGAAATGACAGCGTCGTGGTCGACGGCAATTTGCTTGTCGGTTTTAGGGGAATTCGCCGATATCGTCAAACGGCCCCCAGTCGTCGAATGCAGGCCCGAGTTAACGCCGCTGGCGTGTTTTTTCCGCTCTGGCTAACTTCCGTCGATCCTTTGGTGCCCCCCCTGCCCCGTTCGGCGTCCCCCTCCGATAATGTGAGAGAAGGGCCGCAGAGCCAAACGATGATGGGTTCGTCATCGCGTTGTCTTTTATGCGCGCCGCGATTGCCTATTGGGAGTCCGACATGAAGTGCCAGCATTGCGAAAAGCCGGCCACGTTCCACATCACCGAGCTGACTAACTCGATACCGCAGGAATACCACCTGTGCGAGGACCACGCGCAGCAGTACTTGATGCAATCGGACAAGCCCGAGGCAGCAGCCCCGACGCTGGCCGGCGCGCTCTCGCAACAGTTGAATGTCGGCCAGACCGCCGCCGACTTGGCAAAACTCGACAAGCGGTCGTGCCCCGTGTGCGGGATCACGTTTTACGACTTCCGCCATCAGGGACGCCTCGGTTGCCCACACGACTATGTGTGTTTCGAGAAAGAGTTGGAGCCGCTGCTGATGAATATCCATGGCGCCACCCGGCACCAGGGAAAACGTCCCAAGCGAGGCAGCCACGACACTGATCGCCAAACGGAGTTGATCCGTTTACGCCGCGAAATGAAGGAAGCGGTGCAGCGCGAAGATTATGAAAAGGCGTCGCAACTGCGCGATAAAATCCGCCAAGCGGAATTGTCGGTTCGTGAGGGTTCGACCTAACGCTCCCGCAGCGCTTTGGTTTAGAAGTGGGTCTGGCCGGGTTGAATCTACGCTTTTCGAATGGGGAGTCGCCGTGAACTTGAATGATCTGGTCGCACGAAGTGGCGAATGGCTTCGCGGTGAAGGACCGCAATCGGACATCGTCATCAGCAGCCGGATTCGATTGGCCCGCAATCTGGCCGATTTTCCTTTCGTCCGCCGGTGCCACGACGTGGATCGAACGTCGATCGAGAAGCTCCTTCGCAGTTCGCTCACAGGCATCGAACATCTGCGCGAACATTTGTACGTCGACGTCCAGTCGCTGTCGCCGATCGACCGGCAACTGCTCGTCGAGCGGCAGATGATCAGCCGAGAGTTGGCCGACGGATCGGGGGCGCGCGGCGCCTTGATCGGCAACGACGAAACGTTCAGCGTGATGATTAACGAAGAGGACCACGTTCGCTTGCAAGTGATGCACAGCGGACTGGCCCTGGAGACGGCTTGGAATCGCATTAACGAGCTCGACGACTGGCTCGAATCCAAAGCCAATTACGCATTCCACGAGCGGCTGGGCTACCTGACGGCGTGCCCCACCAACGTCGGAACCGGCATGCGCGTAAGCGTACTATTGCACCTGCCTGCCTTGGTGATGGCCAAGCAAATCGACAAGGTCTTTCGCAGCTTGCAAAAGATCAGCCTGGCCGTCCGCGGACTATACGGCGAAGGCTCCCAGGCCACAGGCGACTTTTATCAGATCAGCAATCAAATCACGCTCGGCCGCACCGAATCGGAACTGATCAAACAGGTGACTGACGTGGTCCCCGTGATCATCGATTACGAACGCCAGGCCCGCGGCTTCCTGATGAAGGAGGGGCACAAAGATGTCCACGACCGCGTCAGCCGCGCCTTTGGCCTGCTTTGCACAGCTCAAACCATTACCAGCGAAGAGACGATGCAGCTCCTCTCTAGCGTGCGGCTGGGCGTGAACATGGGATTGATCTCGGACGTCGAGATCCCCACCATCAACAAGTTGTTCCTGCAAACACAACCGGCTCACTTGCAAAAGCTGAGCGGCGTGGAGATGACAGCAGGCGACGGAAACACCGAACGCGCAGTCTACCTGCAACGCCATCTGCGAAAACAAGATTCGCAAGCGGGACAAAATTAGTCGGCGTTGTGAATAAAACGCCGAAGACGATACTGCCAGGGAATAGGGCGGCTCATGAAGATTCGGATCGGCATCGTCGGCTTGGGAGACTTGTGGGAGACACGGTATCGCCCTGCTCTGCGCTCTCTTTCTGACCGTTTCGAAGTCAAAGCGGTCTGCGCCGACGTTCCACACCTGGCACAGCAGGCGGCTCGCGACTTTAACGCCGACGACGTCGACGGCTTTCGCATCTTGTGCCAGCGATCCGATATCGAAGCCGTCCTGATGCTTTCGACCAATTGGTTCGGGCCGCTCCCCGTTTACGCGGCCTGTGAAGCGGGCAAGTCGGTTTTCTGCACGGCTCCCTTCGACGGCAACCTCGGCGAAGCCGATGAAGTGCGAACGCGCGTGCAGGGTTCGGGCGTGTCGTTTGTGGCCGAATTTGCCCGCCGCCACGCGCCGGCCACGCTGCGACTTAAGGAACTGATCGCCACCCGCTTGGGCAAGCCGCGGTTGGTTTTTTGCCATCGGCGGGCGCCCTACGAAAAACCGCGCGGGCCGAAGCGGAAGCACGAAGAAGTCGCCGCCGCCGCTCGCCGCGACATGATGGAGTTAGTCGACTGGTGCCGCTACGTCGTCGGGTACAACGCGACGAGCGTGTTCGGCGTTCACCACATCGCCGCCGACGACTCGGGCGACGACTACCAAATGATGAATCTCGACTTCTCCGCGCCGGGCGAGATTGGCCGTGGACCTACGGCGCAAGTCAGCTCGGGCCGCTACATTCCGGCCAGTTGGCCCGAAGCCGCCTCGTTTCGCCCGCCAGCCCCGCTCCAGGTGGCGTGCGAACACGGAATCGCCTTCGTCGACCTGCCATCGACTCTCACTTGGTTCGACGCGGCCGGGCGGCACATGGAAACGCTCGAGAACGAACGCCCCGTGGGTGAGGCATTGCTAGTTCAGTTCCACCGTTCGGTGACGAGCCTCGTCCGCAAAGTGAGCGACCTCGACGACGCCTATCACGCACTGCAAGTGGTCGACGCGGCACAGGTAAGCGCCGAGCAAGGCAAGCGGATCTCGCTCTAGGCTTGGTAGCGATTGAGGATCGCTATTTGACCTCTTCGAGAACTTCCACTTCTATCGGCCCAGCCTCGGCGGGCTTTTCATCGGTGACGATTTCCGTTCCCGGTGGCGGCGCTAGTTGGCCCGACTTCAGCTTCTCGAGAATCTCTTTCACCGTGGCCACCGGCAAGGCGTAGCTTTCAACACGGCCGGCGCGAGCGATGTTGATTCCCACGGCTTTGCCCGTGAGGTCGACCAAGGGGCCGCCGCAGTAATCGGATCGCAGCACGGTATCGTGCTGCAGCACCATCGGAAACCCACTGCGACGCGTGCTCAAGGTACTGCCGAGCGAGTTTTGAAAGTTGGCTCGGTCTTCGGGCATCATGGTGCTGAAGTTGCTCAGTACGACGGTGATCTCCGTTTCTTGGTCGGCGCGGACGATCTTCACTTTCACGGAATCATCGGGCTCAAAGGCGCTGATGGCTTCTTTGACGTCGCGGACTTTGGGGGTCGGCTTGCCAGCAACGTGGGTAATGCGGTCGCCCGGCAACAGGCCGGCACGCGCGGCCGCGCCGTTTTCAAACGTATGTTGAATGTAAGGCCCGGTTCCGTCGACCGATTCGCTCAATTGCACTGCCAGCGCCCCCCGAGCCTTGGCGATCGGGCGCGATTCGACGCTCACGACACCAACAGACAGCGGATCCTTATCGAGTCCGGGCGTAGCGACCCAACTTCCCACGGCGGGCGTGGCTTCGTCGCTCCACTCGATGGCCTTGAGGTTAAGGTCCTTGAGGTCCTGCGCATCGAGCTTCACCATCGCCAGATCGCGTTCCTTGTCGATGCCGATGAGCTTAGCGGTGACTCGGCGGCCTCCTTGGATTTCACACTCGAGATTGTTTTTTCCAAGCAGTTCGCTGGCCTTAGTCGCCACGTAGCCGTTGGCGTCGATGACAGTACCAAGCGATTGAGGCCTGCGCTTCCCCTCGATGTAAACGCGGACCGTGCTCTTGGAAGCCTCCTCCACGGCGGGGCGAAAGGCATTCAGCACCTTCGCGTGATTCTTCTCCGACCCGTTGGACGAAGCACCCAACACGAACGCTATGACAAAGATCGAGATGCAGGCACAGACGCGATACATGGATCAACTCCCAAGGACGTACTCGTCCGCAAAAACCTATGCCTCAGCGATTTGGCTCGTTAGCGACTGGAGTCCTGAACTTTCAGCTTGACTTCTAAAATCTGTTCGGCGCGTTGGAGAGTAAGTCGAATATCGTCGCCGGGCTGTTTCTCCTCGATCAGCAGCTTCAGCGAGGCGAAGTCGGTGACGTCGCGCTCATCCATCTTGGTGACGATATCCCCTTCGCGAACGCCTGCTTTGTCGGCAGGCGAGTCCTTTCGGACGGTTTTGACCCGACACTTCTCAAGCCCTGGTTCCCCCGATAACCCGATGTAGGGCTTTTGACCGGGGAAGAACCCCCAGGCCTCGCGGCTGACCAAACGATCCCAGTGCGTGCGGAACGCATTGACCGGAACGTGGATATTCGATGTGATTTTTTCCGAGATCCGGCTGTTGATGCCAATCACTCGGCCATTCATATCGACGAGTGGACCGCCCGAATCGCCGCCGACCAGCGTGCAGTCGGTGGTAATTGTTTTGGCATCGTGATGCAGCACGCGGCCCAAACGGAGCACCGATTTGCGATCGGGTTGGTATCCGCCTGGATGGCCCAGCACCATGCACCATTGCCCATCCTTGAGTTGATCGGAATCGGCGGTTTCGATGAAAGGCCACGGAGTCGACGACGAGTCGGTGATCTTCATCAGGCCCGCATCCAGCGTGCGAAACAAACCAAGTGTCTTTCCTTTGACGCGGCGGCCATCGGCCAGGATGACCTCGGCGTTCTTGTTGGGAACTCCGGCGACGTGTGCCGCCGTCATGATGTATCCCTTGTCGTTGATGATCACGCCCGTTCCTTGTGCCTGATCGATCGTTACCGCAACAACGGCGGGCGTCACTTGGGGAAGGAGCAGCTTGATGTGGTCTTGAATCGCCTTGAGTTCGGCGACCGACTTGGGTGGCTTCCCTTCAAGAACTTCTCGCAACCGTTCTTCGGCGACTTTTTCGACTTCAACTGAGACGAGCGATTTGTCGGAGGTAACCGCCTTATCGGGGACTTCACCCTTCTCCGATTTAACCTGCTTATCGCTCTCCTGAACCTTTGTGATGGGGAGCTTATCCTGAGCGACTGCCAGTGCCCCTAAAGACCAACCCCCGATAAAGAACGCAAGCGCCAAAGCGATCTGAGGCGTGAGATGAAGAGCCTTACCAGCAGATTTATGCACGATTGTCTCCCTGGCGATCGATTTCGAACGGAACTCGCCAACTCTCTATGATATCGAGGCTCCCATGGCGATTCTCGCCTTCATTTTTCGTTAACTACGCGATCGTGAAGGCAGCAAATCGTCCGCAACTGGCGATAAACCTCTATCCTAACAACACTTACGGAAAGCAATCCACGTCGAAACGATTCTCCACTACTTCGGCAAAGGTTGCAAATTCGTTACTGAAAGTAATTGATGCGAAAACTGATCTTTGGTTGCGGCTATCTCGGCTATCGCGTCGCGAAACGCTGGAAACTTGCGGGGCACGACGTCACCGTCATTACTCGAAACCCCGAAAAGGCCTCGCAGTTACGCGGCGAAGGCTTCCAAGCCCTCGTTGCCGACATCCTCGATCCGCGTTCCATGGATTCCCTTCCCCCAGCCGAAACCGTCCTGTTCGCGGTCGGCTACGACCGGAAGGTGGGGAACGGTCCCCTGCCCTCGATCCAAAGTGTCTACGCCGACGGGCTACGCAATGTGACCGAAGCGATCGATCGCGCAGCTCTCAAGCGATTCGTCTACATCAGCTCCACAGGCGTCTACGGCACCGGCGACGGGGGCGATGTCGACGAATCCTCGCCTTGCCATCCCAATCGAGAAGGGGGCAAAGCGTGCCTGGCCGCGGAAGACGTTCTCACCACCAGCCGCGCTGCCGCCCAGGCAATCATCCTGCGGCTGGCCGGCATTTATGGTCCCGGTCGCATTCCGCGCGCGGCCGATCTCACGGCTGGAAAGCCGGTCGAGGTTGATCCTGAAAGCTGGCTTAACTTGATTCACGTCGACGATGCCGCAGCAATTGTGCTGGCGGCCGACGAAAGAGCGCCATCGCCTTTTCTGTGCGTCGTTTCGGATGGCGTTCCGGTTCGGCGCGGCGACTACTACGCGGAACTCGCCCGGTTGCTGGGCGCGCCGGCTCCTACGTTTGTTTCGCCAAGTGCCTCTGCGGAGGGATCGGGCGCGCGAGGCCGCACTGGCGGCGACAAACGAATCCTCGCCAATCGCATGTTTCGCGAACTCTCGCCCGTTTTCACCTACGGTGACTTTCGCATGGGGCTGGCATCGATTGTTTCTGATACCAAGAATGCCCCCTAAGTTGAGACTAAGTACGCACTGGCTCGCCCCATCGATGAGAAGCGATCTCAATCAGATTTGGCCCGTCCGGAATCGAGGGGAACGTGTTACAAAGTGGTTTGCAGAGCCGCGGTTAAGCGGCTACCTACCGCTCCCGCACGGCGGTGTTTGACTCATCAGAATTCCAGGGCCAGCGGCGTCTCCGATTCGGCCCCTGGTAGGAACGATTTCCCATGTTGGCACGCAAGACTCTCTTTCCAAACGTTTTGGAACTCAACTTTCAACTCGGCCAGTTGCTCGGCTGCAACGTTTACTTGATCTTCGACCAAAACGAGTGGCTGCTCGTCGACATCGGGTTCGAGGATCATGTCCAGGAGTTTATCGAGCTCATTCGCCAACTCGATTTCCCGCTGGCCAAATGCAAGGGTTTGGTAGCGACCCATGCCGACGTCGACCATATCCAGGGGCTGGCCAAAGCCAAGCAAATGCTGCGAACTGTCGTTTGGTCGCACCCCAAAGCGGCGAAGCCTTTGGAAGAAGGAGACCGGTTGCGGACGTTCGCTCGGATCGAGCCGCAGAACGTCGACTATGCGATGCCCCCGGTGAAGATCGATCACTTGCTCAACGAAGGGGACAAGATCAAAGTCGGCGGGCTGGAACTGGAAGTGTGGTACACGCCCGGCCACACCGATAGCCAGATTTCGCTGCGGCTGGGCGACCTACTGTTTTGCGCCGACAACATCTATCGCGATGGCTGCGTCGGAGCCATTGATGCTCATCATGGGAGCGATATCCCGTCGATCATCCGCTCGCTGGAACGGATTCGCGACAGCAATGTGAAGTGGCTATTGCCGAGCCACGGCCCGGCGTTCCGCAAGGATGTAGCCATGATCAACAAGACCCTGGCGCGCTTGCAGGGGTATCTCCACATGGCCGACTTCGGCACCTGCGCCATCGACTGGCCGTTGATGGACGAATGGGAGCAGGAAATTGCCGAAGGCAAAACCCCAGAGGCTTAGCCCCGCCGCCCAGCGCAATTGCCGCTCAGGCTAAATGCCAAACGCCACAATGATGGCCACGGCGCTTATCCCCAGCAGCAGGCCGCCGGCGACAATGGTAACCAGGACCGCAACCACGCTTCGACCCGCTGTTAAATCTTCATTCACCAACTGACGACGGGTGTCAGGGTCGAAGGCGTCTCGCCAGGCCGGAAACGCGTTTTCGTCCACAGGCAACGGGACGATCGAAACAGGAACCCTAGGCGCAGAAACTGTAGCCATAGCGAGGCCCTCCACATCTTGCGGACCACATTTACGGAAACGGGGGGTCCGACGCGAGATCCAGCGGACCCAACAAGAAGTGGCTAAGGCAGTCGGCATGCCAGATGGTCGACACTGCCTGCACGACGACCAAACCGATGGCGCGATAAGGATTTACGCCAGTAGCTCCACGCAATCCTCGGCGCGCCCAAGCGCGCATCGCAAGGCGCCACCTGTGTCGCACAGGCACTTACTGCACAGTTCGTAGAGCTAAAAGGCCTAGAGCTGGAAGCGCGTGATAATTGTCACCGCGGTAAGCCCCAACATGAGGCCGCCGACCACGATTGCGATCAACAGGGCTGTTACACCGCGCCAGGCAGCCGAATCCTCGTAGAACTGCTTGTGGCGGGTTTCGTCGTCAAAGGAGTCACGCCACACAGGGAAAGCATTCTCGTTGACGGGAAGCTTCGCGCTCGTTTCAGCGGTGGGAGTCGACGTGGCCATCTTTTTCAATTCTCGGGCGTCTTTTGATTCGCAAACGGGTTTAGAGGTCGGTGTTTCGCCATAACCTTTTCAACAATATGGACTTGTGGCGACTTGCTGTCAATCGAAGCTCCAGGCTCCAGGCTCCAGGCTCCAGGCTCCAGGCTCCAGGCTCCAGGCTCCAGGCTCCA
>CAZWSX010000048.1:0-31901 GCA_964636985.1 uncultured Pirellulaceae bacterium
GCCCGAGCGAAGCCGCACCCGAAGGCGTCATTCCGGCATAGCCGACGAGTTGTCGGCGTCGCGCCAAGTCGACGCATAGAATCGCCAAGGCACGGTTAGCCGCCTTCAGCCCCGACTCACGTTCGTAGCGGTCTACTACCAGGTTGATAAAAGCGACCGGGAATGCGGCCGGAGTGTCGGCCCCGTCGACCAGGATGATCTCGAGCATCGCGTTAGGAACTGCCTGCACCGAGGGATCGTCGATGCTCCCCGTTCCCGACAAACCGCGCGCCCCATTCACAAAGATGGCATTGGGAATCACGCCCTTGCGCGTCAGCGTGAGGAACCGCAGCGTGTCTTCCGGAGTCACCGCAGCGCCGCCCGACATCCGCTCGACGAGCTGCTGCGCCTCGGGATTGTCTTCCCAGCGTCGTTCGCCATTCACCAGTATTGGTTCCGCGGCTTTGGCCGCTTCTTTCTGATTCGGAAAGTCGGAGTTCAAGGGTCGCCCAACGCTCGTTGCCCAGGCGTCGCTTTTCTCTCGATAGCGACGAGCCCACACGGGCACGCTACTCTCTCGCAGCACGTGCACTAGTGCACCCATCAGCGGAGTTGGTTCGGTCGTGGGCGCGTCGGTGGCCAACCAACTGGGAGCCGCTTTCTCTCCTTCGGCAGCCTTCAGAACTGCCTCGATCAGTTCATGATCGCCTTCCTCGAGGGCCTTTCGAGCCCAATCTTCCACGCGTTGACCGCGACTGGCAGGAATCTCTCCCAATTCAACCAGCGCCAGCGTGATGCCATTCTTCACGCGGAGCTTGGTCGCCACCGATCGCGCGTCGTACGAAATCGCGACCGCTTGCGGATTCTCCTGCGTCGTTCCCAAGGGTTGACTCGGAATGCTATATCCAGGTCGTTCGAGCGCAACAACGGTGAGTGCCGAGCCAATCAACACCGCGTGCTTGCCGTCGGGTGATAACCGTACCTCACGAACATTTTGCGTTCCGGAGTTCACGCCGGCCGCGATCGATTTCAGGTCGACGCGCGAGCGATCGCCAGGCTTTTGCGCTCCCGGAAGTTCGATCGATCCCTCCTTGGCGCGCTCCAGTTGCTTCGTTGGCACAATGCTCCATTGCTTGTTGCGCCCCGATACCAGCCAGGCGTCGCTCGAATCGGCCGTGGCTGACTCGGCAACCTTCTGAATCCGCTGCCGGCTGTTCCAAGTCGCTTCGTCGGGTGGCGGTCCGCAAACCACTTCCGTCGTCCAGTCAAATCCATTTCGCTTTCCCTGGTGCACGCCTCCGAATTGATCGATCAGGAGATAACGCTCGTCGGAACCAGTGGGTCGAATCGTTTCGACATACAGCTTCCCTAGCTCCATCGGGATCGGGTGCGACGATCCATCGGTCCAGAAAACTTCGTACGACTTGGGGACGGCTTGCTCGCTGCCAATTTCCGAGCGATTCGCGCTCAATCGACCGATCGCGAACACGGAACTGTCGTTGCTGCTTGTTCCGGCAAAGTGCACGGGATAACTGCGATCGCTCAGGCCTATCAGTTTGCCGTTGCTGGTATCCCAAGTTTCGATCACCTCGGTCTGTTGGCTATCCATCATGATGCGGCGACCGTTGGGCGAAATAGCCAGCGAAACGGCACCATTCGCGAATTCCAATTGACCCGGCCGTTTCCAAACGGTCTTGCCCGTGGCCGCGTCGAGGACCACGATTTCTCCGCCTGTGTAAAGGGCGATGCGAGAACCGTCTTTCGAGAACACGACGTACTTAATAGTGCTGAAACGTTCGGGACACACCCATTTGCGATTCACCGGGACCGGCACCTGCGGCCGGCTCCAGTCGGCGATCAGTTGCTTTGCCAATGCGGCGACGTCGCGGTTGGCGCCGCCCGTCTCGATGGCAGGTGGCTCGCTCGTCGCAACAGGTGCGGCGACGGGAGGACTGGCCGAGCGACCACACCCCGCCAAGAGACATAGAGCGGCGAGCACAAGCAACCCAGCTCGACAAATGGAGAACGACATACAACACTCGCGGGAGGATTAGTCGGCGGGGTCTGTCTTCTTCGATAATGCTTCGGCAATTTTGGAGGAACGCAAAACGCCGTTGTACAACTTGCACTGCGCCAGCAATTCTCTCGAATACGGCTCCCGTTCGATCACCAACAGAACGCCGCGCGTGGCACGCTCTGCATCGAAGCCCTGTACAGCGCCTTGGTTGCTACCCGAAGCGGAGGACGGCTCCTCCTTTTCATAAGGAGCTAATGCCATGGCGATCCGCGCGTAAGCGACATCGCCAGCATCTCCCGAAAAGCGGTCGGCCACCCTTTTCGCGTACTCACTCGCTTCACCCGGCTTGCCGCCCCAACGCGGCAGGAGCAACACCGCCGCCTCGCCTAAGGCGGGGTGATAACGGTCGAGCCGCCGCAACAGGTTTTCAACGTGCGAATCGACATCGGCCCGCGGCCAATTGGCCGCGCGGGCGATTGCGAACCAGGGCTGATACAAATCGAGCGGAGGCTCATCGCCTTCCATCAACGGTTTCAACATGGCTTGCGCCTGGTCGATCAGCTGGCGAAACGCTTCCCGCTGTGTCGGCAAAACGACGTCGGCAAATCCGCTTCCACGAGCCTTCCATCCCTCGTCGATCAGTCGCTTCGCTTCCATCGAGACGATCAGCGGATTTTGCGGCCGGGCTATTTGAAAAGTCTTGAGTTGCCCGCCGATCCGCTCGGCCTGCTCTTGATCGGGCGGAACCGACTTCATAACGGTCCGCAGTGCCTCGAACTTGCTGGCGTGCGGCCAAAAGGCAAACGGTTCGCGGTCGCTTGCCACCGCTTTCGCCACGGCATCGATTTCGTCATAAGCCTGCCGCGTGAGCGCATCGCGAAACCATTTTTCGCAGTCGTGCGCTGGGTGCTCCGTTGGAAAGGTGATGGAATGGCAAACCATTTCTCCCGAGGGCTCAACCGCCGCGACTTCGTTCAACTGCGGCCGGACAGCCACAATCCGGCCCTGTGGCACGCGGCCTCGCCATTGTGGGCACGCCACATCGATCCGAATCATCGCGATGCGATCGTTGTAGTCGTAAGCGATGCCCCACAGATCGTCGGGCGAAACCATCACGTCCCTCAGTTTCGCCATGATGGGCCCATGGCTCGCGTGCGGCATCCCCGCCACAACGGTGTCCGGATCGTCCGCGGTGAGCAGGGGTAAATCGCGCCGCATGTAGACGATCAAGCCGCCGTCGTCGTTGCCGGCAATTCGAACTCGCTTTCCCATTGCGAATTTGTTGGAACCATTGCCAGCCACGGGGCTGATGTTGACGCCTTGCCCATCGGGCTGCGCCATCGCGACTTCGATGTAATGGCCCAGTGGTTCGCCGCGAAACGCCATCCGATCACCGCTGGGGTCCATCAGGACTTTAAATGCACCGCCGCCAGGCACCCTCGAAAGCGTGAAGGTGCGGCCGGCGGTGCCGTCGAGTAGTCCAAAGCGGCCTCCCACCACGCGGCTATCGAGGAGGCACAGCCATTTTCCATCGTCCGAAATACGCATATCGCGAACCGCTACCGGTTCCTTGTGGACAAAGGCGACCTTATCGGCCGGCCAATCCCAAATCGCGACTCCAACCGTGAAGCCAATGGCGACGTGTTTGCCATCGCTTGAGATGGCGATACAACGCGGCCGCCCCTGGGCGCCTTCGCAATCGGTGCGATCTTCGGCTCGCCCGCTGAAGCTTGTCAGTTCACGCCCGTCGGCGGAGTCGACGACCAGCACTTCCGAATCGCCCGTGAGCGCGGCGATCCGCTCGGCGTCACCTGCCCAGACCACGCGGTCGAAAGGGCCGATCGGAAAGCGGGTGCGCCATTTTTCGGAAAACTCGATTTTGGGTGCCAGGCGATTCCAACTCTGAATCAGATCTTTCGCGTTGAACTCCGATGTTGCACCGGAAGATGCCGGATCGTTGGCCGAGACATCGTTGGCCAAAACCTCATCCGCCAACACCTCGTCATTCAGGAGGTTGTTGTCTTGAACGAGCGTGCTGGCCAGAATCAAACAGCACAGCGCAGAGAAACGCCAACCAAGCCTCGACATCACGCAACCCCCGCCGGAAATAGGGCTGACGAAACCAGCGCGGGAAGCTGCAAGAGGATTCGCCTGCCGTTCCACCGCGGCAGTGAGTCTATCTCAACCGGCGGGCAACCTCAAATTCTTGTAACGCGGTGCTGTTGTAACACGGCGTTCTCGAGGTCGCTTCAAGCAGTGACCGCGAGATTGAGCGCGGCCAGCAAAGCGTCGTTATCGGCGGACTTCACGACGGCGACCGCGCCCAGGTCGGCAATTGCAACCAGCGTGGCCGGCGAGAAGCGGTCGCTACTCAAGATCAGCAACCCGTTGTAACCGGCTTCACGAAGTCGATGCAGCGAACGGAGTCCGTCGATCGCTGGGTCGATGGCATCGACAACGATGGCATCCGGACGAGCAAGTTGGAGCTGCGCACAGGCGGCACGCGTGTCGGGAACCACCTGGCACGGCATTCGCACCGCAGCCAATTGTAGGGCAACTGCGTTCGAGCGGAGTTCAGAGTCGTCTACGTAGAGGACCATTGCTTGAGAGGAGTGGTGCTTGAGAGGAGTGGCTTCGATTGCGAAAAGGGGCCTACGAACGGGGCCTTCACAAAACAGATTTTCCCCAGTGCAAGCTTAGGCGAACTTACGCTTAGTGAGATGTCGGTGAACCCGCAAAATTGAGGAAGAGTTGGTTAAGTTTCTTGCGGAGTGTCCCAAAACGGCCATTTATTTTTGTTTTGACCTTTCCACGGCCGATGGAACTAAGAAGAATACTCGAACACTTAGTTGAAATTTAATGTGGTCTTAACATTTCATGTTCTCAGGGCAGGTGGCCGGCTTCGGGCAGCCCAACTGAGGGCCGACATGACATGAAAGGGGTAGCCATGGGCGACCTCTGGGTGGGATTGGCATTTCTCGCAGTTGCATCCGTCGCAACCTTTCGATTGGTTGCCGCCGTCGCCGTTACTCTCGCTCCCCGCGTTCGACTGCTCTGCACCGCGGTCGTGGTTGCTCTCCTGGCGATCTTTTTGGCATTCTGGCAATCGCCGCGGATGGCGGTGTTGTTGCCCGTTTCCAATCTCATTGTCGTTTCGAATTGGCTGCCCGTTTTGGCATCGGCCGCGGCAGCGCTTTTGTGGACCGACACGCAGGCAGCTTCTTGGAGCCGGCACGTTTTGGCCGGCACCGCCCTCGCGCTTGGCGGCTGGACCGTGATCAATCCGCTGGTCGGTAGCGTTCCCCATTGTGTGGATCGTCGCGGACCTTACGGCGATACGCAGCAGTCGACCGAGTTCACCTGTTCCGCCGCCAGTGCCGCCACCTTCCTTCGTTCTTATGGCATCGACGCCACCGAGCAAGAGATGGCCGAGTTGTGCCTTACCCGCCGCGGCACGTCCTGGATGGGCATCTATCGCGGACTCAAACTCAAAACGGAGGGAACTCCGTGGAAGGTCGAGTTGGTCAGCGATCGCCTGCTCGCCATGCAATCGGTTGGGCGCCGCCCGGTCCTGGCCAACATGGGCGTAACGCGAACTCAAGCCTTACTTGGAAATTCGCTGGTGGACCGCGGCGAGAATGGATGGATTCCCGGAGTCGATCACACCGTCGTCCTCCTGGGACGCGGCCCGGGCAACACCTTTCAAGTCGCCGACCCCACCCCTGGCATCGACCGCGAATTGTGGCGGCCAGAAACATTCAACACCCTTTGGCGCGGCGTCGGCTTTCAGTTAGTCGAACGCCAGCAGCCAGGCGTCGCGGTGGTCGCGAAGCACTTCGAAACGGACTAAGCGATTCGTAGCCGCGCTCGCCAGAGCTCGCCAGAGCGTGGTGCCCCGGCAGCGTGCCTCGGGGTGGCACCCCTCTCCGTAGCCGCACTCGCCAAGAGTGCGGTAGGTTGACGTTGGGAGCCGGGCCATTCGCGAAGCGGAGGCAACTCTCCACGTTCTGGCGAACGCGGCTACAGCAGACGACGCCAGTGTGCGTACGTGCAAAACTATCTATTCCTCGCCTTCCGGCTTGTGCAACCGAATCAAGCTGCGTGCCTCTTGCCGGTCGGCACCAACGTGGATCAGGATTGGCACTTCGTCGTTGGTTAGGTTGTAAAGGCCTGTTTCAACAATCAGGTTGTCGTTCCCTTCCAGCTTCATGGCGACGCGTTGCGTCTCCTTGTCGACTGAGCCTACAACGGGCGTTACCTTGTCGGTGAGGAAGTCCTGATAGTTGCCGCGAACGGCACCTTCTTTGTTGATCGCGAGTTGCACCACCTTGTCGGTCTGGGTTTGGTCTGGCTCGGAGATGATGGCAAACACACCCAGCGGCAGCCACTCCGCATCCTCCGTAGCGGTGTCCTCGGTAGCGGCGCCGGCATCGGCGATGGCACTGGCCTGGTCGTAATACTGCTCGGCGGACGCTACCGCTTCTTCGCCGTAATAGACCGTGCCGTCCTCGTAAGTCACGTTTTCGCCGTAGTCGTAGTACATTCCTTCGTCAGAGCATCCGCAATAGCTGCCGGCAGTCGCCCAACCCGCAGTGGCCCAGGCAGTGCCTACGAGGGCCCACTTGCCCGGGAACCAGGCTCCGGGATAGCGGCCCCAATAGCCTCCGCCGAAATAACCCCAGCGCGTGTAAGCGCCGTTGACCGCGGTCCAGGCTCGGCCGCCGACAAACTGGCCATTGGCGAAGGTAGCACCGCGACCGGCGGCAATCGCATTTCCGCCAGGGCCTCGAATGCCACCGATCGCGCCGATTTGGCCGACCCCATTGTTGGAGAATCCTGCGGCGCCGCGAACTCCGGTGTAGCCCCACTGGTTCTTGGCTCCGGTGATCGAGGCGCCCTGCCGATAGCCGGAGGAATTAGCATATCCGCCGCGAACATTGGCGGCTGCGTTGCCGGCAGCGTCGCGGACGCCAGTCGCCGATCCTGCACGGATGGCGCTGTTGGTGCCGTCGGTTGCAGCACGCACACTGGTGCCCCGCGCTGCCGACGCGCCGCCAGACGTTTGAATGCCCGCGCGAGAACCACCCGCTACTGCGGCGCTATCTCCCTTCGAGGCACCGATCGCGCCGGCGCCTTTGACGAAAGTGTTGCCGCCAGCCCCTTCGATCTTCACGCCCCCGGCTGCTCCGCCAACGGTGGCACCTCCCGGCGTTGTGCCCGTTTTGGAGCCACCGCCGACGGTGATGGTGGTGCCGCGATCGGTTGTGAACGACTTGGACTGAGTCCCCGCGGGTCTCTGACTGGCAGACGCGCGGCCGCTCGCTCCCGTACCGGAAGCCTGCGGCATGTTGAGGAAGTTGCCAAGATCGGCAGCACTGGGGGGCCCACCCGGGCGGGCCGACGCACCACCGGGACGCGCGGCTCCCACATTGCCTGTGGCGGGTCGCGCGGCGCCTCCCGCCGGTCGCGCCGGCGCGGGGCGAGCAGCAGCTGTGCCACCTGCTGGACGAGCACCGGCGGCCCCCGCCGGCCGAGGTGCCGCAGCCTGTGCTGGGCGCGAGGCCGGTGCCGGGCGCGCTGCCGGCGCGGAACGACTCATGGAGGGACTCGGACGGCTCATCGAAGGGCTCGGGCGTGACATTCCGCCGCCCCCGCCTCCCATGCGAGCGCCTCCACCGCCGCCACCTCGGCCTCCGCCACCACCCCCGCGGCCGCCGCGTGCGAAGGCGTCGACAGTACATATCAAGAAGAACACCAGAACCGCAATCGTCAGCCAGCGAGTCATTTTAAGATCCTCCACGAACGGGATTGTTTTGAGAAAGAGGTGGAAGCCCTACCATGCCTACTCGGGAGCCTTCTCCACAGTCTCGGCTGCCACTGGTTTACTTTCCGGTTGCGTCTCTTGTTGTTTCTCCTCTTGCTGCGTCCCCTGCCGCACGATTTTCACTTCCTCGACATTGGGTTGCAGCTCGCCGTCGACGGAGCGTCCAATCGATTTCCACTTGTACGTGTTGTCGTCGATGCGAGTGTAAATATTGGTGGCCGTAGCGGTGCGTCCATCGGAGAGCACCTGCGAGAACTTCACGACCCAGCTCTCTCCTTTACGCGTCCACACGCCATCGCCGAAGCCGCCATCCGAATCGAACATCCACGAGCGAATGGTGCCCGCCACGGGGTCCCACCCGATCACCTGGTTCCCTTCCAGATCGTCCATACCAGGAAAGGAGACCGCGAACGAGTAATTCAGAAAGGCCTTATTCTTGGTCCAGCTCACTTTGCTGACACTGTCACCACTCGATTCCGCGTCAACCCAATCCCCAACCAGCCACGACAATTCCTCCAACTCTGGCGAACGGGCAGGCGCTTCAACAATCTCCGTTTCGCGCACGCTGTCGAGCTTCCACTTGCCATCCTTGTTGACATGCACCGCGAGGTAAGTCGCCTTGTTAGGCGCCTCACCGGGACTGAAGACAATGACCGTTCCTTCCTCGATCGCCACGTCGGCGGTCACCAGGCGAATGCTCGGATCAGTGACTTCAATCTTGACTCCCTGGTTTTCTTCGAACTGCGCCTTGAGCGCCTCGGTGATCGCTTCCTTGCCCGTGACTTTTTCGCCATCGGGACTGGTCCACTCTCCCTGGTCGCTCCAATGGTCGGCGACGGCCTTGTAGTCACCACGGTTGTAAGCAGCGACATACGACTTGATGGAGGCCCGAATGGCTTCCTCGGGAGTGCCCGGCTTGTCCTCGGCCCAAAGCAAAAGTGGTGCAAGACAAATGGCGGCTAAGACAAACCATTTTCCTGACTTGAAGGGATGTGCCATGAGGAATTCCTTATCAGCAGAAATACGAAGGAGGTCGTCAAGCTTTCTTGAAAATGGCGCGGCGACTAACTTCCGCCACACTTGATCGAACGATCGCGCAAAGGCGATCGCCGCGAGAAGATAGGCATCAGCGACACACATCCGAATGTGTCACGAGAAGAGGGACGCCTGCGTACGATCCATGTCGCGCCGTCATCTTAATCGGCAATGGACAGAATGCGCGCATAAACGCGCGCTTTTTTAAACATTTACAGAAGATGAGGTGAGCCGGTCAATCGAGGCAGCACTACTCTTCTTCAACCGCGGCTGGCGGAGTTTCGCCGAGCAAGTAGTTCCACACCCACAGCATGCCTGCCACGATCAGATAGCCCCCGGCATACTGATAAGTCCAACCGCGGAGATCGCTCGCCAAGATCCACTGGGAGCCGACGCCCGGCAAATCGAACGGCAGGAACACGGTCCCGTTTGCCGTCGGCGAGTGCATGACCCCAAAGAAGGTGAAGACAGACGCGACAAAGCACCAGCATGCCGCGCGTAGCAGGCGCCGGTCGATCATGGCGGCTAACAACGAAGCCCACACCAAACTCGTGATGACGAACCCATTTTGCAGGATGCGAAGCGTCATGAACTCCGCTTGCGCGAATACGGGGATCGCCGATTCGTCAGGCTGGAACTTGCTGATCTCAATCATCACGAGCGCCGCCAGTGCCGGGACGCAAGCAAACGCCACGGCCGGGTAATGGCGTTTCGGTGTCGCGAAGAAGCTCTGCGACGTGATCTCGATCCCCACGAATACCAAAATCGGAAACACCGCCGCCTTGGGAATAATCAGGTACATGTAGCCGAAGTAGCCCAAGAGCCCGGCGGTGCCAATGAAGAGCGCCGTCGCCAGCGTATACGCCGCGCGGCCTCCCATCGCTTTGTAAGCAGGATGGCCGATGTAGGGTGTCGTTTGAATCACGCCGCCACACAGTCCGGCGACGATTGTGGCGATCGCTTCGATCCCGATCACCACGCCCGTATCGTATTCATCGCCAACGGCGGCCGCGCTTTCGGTGCAGTCGATGCCGCCAACCACCGTTCCCAAGGCCAAAGGCAACACGATAGGCAGGTAAGGCAGCGTCTTATCGAGGGCCCGAATCCACTCGAACTTGAAGGCGGCCAGCCACTCAGTAGGCATCAAAGCCTGCGCAGGATCGATGCCCATCGCACTGCGATTGGCGAAGTACTGGAGCAGCGTTTGCCCCTCGCCGTGGCTCCCGGAATAGAACTCGATCGCGCCAATCACGTAGTACATAAGTCCGGCCACCAGAAGCGCCGCCAGCGCCCCTGGGATGCGGCCGGGAAAGGAAACTTTCGCAACCAGCGTGGTGAGGACGATGGCGAGCGCGACGAGCCCGACGATCGGGTAGTGCAGCACTTCCAGCAGTGGAATAAAGCTAATCACTACCAAGGCAATCGACGCCAGCGAGCCTAGCAAGCCCGCGCGCGGGATCGTCCGCCGAATCCAATTGCTGCCAAAAGCGCAAACGGTCTTGAAGAGGCCGCTGACAAAAATGGCGCAGGCCCCCACATGCCATGTCAGTGTGGCTGCTTGCGTTACATCTCCTTGAAAAGTCTGCAATGCCTCGCGATAGGTGGGTGCCAGCACAAAGAAAACCATCCCGAAAGTGCTAGGCGTATCTAGCCCTAAAGGCATAGCGGTAACGTCTTTACGTCCGGTTTTCTTGATCACCCACAGGGCGAGTAAGAAGAACAAAAGGTCCCCCACCAGGACCCCAATCGCCGTGCCCGGCACCATGTAGCGGAGGGCAAACTCGGCTGGGAAACCGCAACTGACCCCCAACAAGCTGACCATCAAAAGAAGGTCGGCAACGTTATCTAACATCAAGCCAAAGAAGGCGTTAACGTCGCCAGCGGCGATCCAAGAGGAACCACCGCCGGACACGGTTGGTCCGGGTTGGGAAGGCTTTGGCACGTACGTTGCTTTCTCTATGCGGCGTGAGTCTAAACCGGCTCTTGGGGGCTGTCAAATTTCCCGCAGCGTGCTTGAGTAAGCAGCCGCGGGGGCAGTCTCGCCCGAAAAATCGCACCGCGACGGTCGACTGTTCTGAGTCGCGGAGCCAATAATCGTTCACCGCCCCCTTTTCTGGTGTTACGATGGCGGCGTGTGCGGTGCGATTTTTCGGCCATTTTCCTGAAAGGGAACGTGCGGCAGACGGTTTTTGGGACTCTCGGCGAACTCCTCATCCCCTCAGTTCGTAGAGAACCATGAACACAGCAGTCCTTGCCAAGCGTTCGCGTAAGCGTTTGTCGTATTCACCCGACACCGACGAAGAGCTGTTTTTGCGTTACTGCAAGTCCGGTAACCGCAACGACTTCGCGATTTTGGTGAAGCGGTACGAGCGCGAACTATTCGCCTACCTGCGTCGCTTTTTGGGCGATGCCGAGCTGGCCGAAGACGCCTTCCAGGCCAGCTTTTTGCAGGTCCACCTCAAGGCCGAATCGTTTGAGCAAGGACGGCGTTTTCGACCGTGGCTTTACGCCATCGCCACCAACCAGGCTATCGACGCCCAACGACGCAACCGCCGCCACAAGGTGGCCAGCATCGATCGGAGCGGCAATAGCCCGGATGATGAAACTGGAAAGCTTGCCGATTTGTTGGTATCGTCCGCCCCTGGACCTGCCGCCTTGGCAACCGCTTCCGAGTTGAATCAGTGGTTGGGCACCGCCCTGGCGAAGTTGCCCGAGTCGATGCGGCAAGTGATTCAATTAGTTTATTACCAGGGTTTGAAGTACCGCGACGCAGCCGAAGTGCTCGATGTGCCCGTCGGCACCGTCAAAAGCCGATTGCACTCCGCGGTCCTCAAACTCAACGAGCTTTGGAACGAACAGCACCCGGACGGAACATGACCCGCTTCGAGCCTTCGCATCCCGAGTTTTCCGACCGTGATCCTGACGGACACGGCAACAACGGCCGCTCCGAGAAAGAGCGCGCCGCTCTCCGCGAGCAGTGGTTAGGCTACTTGCTCGGCGCACTAGAGCCAGGCGAAATCATCGAAGTCGAGCGGGCACTCCAAGCCAATCCAGAACTCAAAACCGAACTTAAGGCCATCGAGCGTTCGCTCCGCGTGCTCGGCTATCCCGAACGCGAAGACGAAATCGCCCACGACGATGCGCCGCTCGGCTTGGCCAACCGCACGCTCGACTTTGTCGACGCCCACGCCGACGTCATGCGGAAAATGGAATTCGAAGACGAGGCGGCACCAGACACGCGCGAGCTTGTGAAGGCCCGCCAGCAGCTGGAGGCTCCCGCCGACGTCGAACTACCCAAAAGGCGATCGTCGCTTACGCGGTGGTTCTCGACGGCTCAGCGCGAAAGCGCCAGCGACGGCAAAAGTTTCACGTGGGTCGATATGGCAGTCGTCGCCAGTTTGATCACGACCGCCGTCGTCCTGATTTTGCCACTCGTCAATGCCAGTCGTTCTAATTCGCAAGCGTTGGCCTGCCAAAACAATTTGCGGGAACTGGGATTGGGCCTTCAGCAGTTCGCCGAGTTTTCGCCCAATCATGCGGTACCGCGAGTGGCCTCCTCCGGTCCGCGTGGTGCCGCCGGCATTTATGCCGTGGCCCTCAAAGATCGGCAACTGTTGCGGAGCGACAAGTTCGCCATTTGCCCCACGTCGCCGTTGGCCGCGGCCAACCCGTCGTTCATGGTCCCCAGTTTCGACGAGCTCGATGTCGCCTCTCCCGAGGACCTTCCCAGGTTGCAACGGACCATGGGCGGCAGCTACGGCTACAACCTCGGTTATATGGTCGAAGGCCAAGGGCTCCGCGCCCCGCGAATGGAAAACCGCTCGCAATACCCGCTGATGTCCGACACCCCCAGGGCGAACGATTTGCGAAGCAACGTCACCACCGTTTCGTCGCCCCAGCATGGCCGTTGCGATAACATCCTGTTCGAAGACGGCAGCGTGAAAGCGGTCCGCGGTGCCGACCAGCTTCCCTGGCCCGACAACAATCCGTTCCTCAACCGCAGCGGCTTCATCGCCGCAGGCGAAGACGCCGAAGACGTCGTCATCGGCGGCAGCAACGCCCGGGCGATCCCCGTGATTCTCACGCAGTCACCAGACAGCGAATCCTCCGCCAAATAACATCGGTCTGCGTCTCCGTACGATCAAAGCCGCGAAGCATCAAAGTGATGTGATGCTTAGCGGCTTTCGAATTTCTTGGTTGTCATCCACGACCGCCCGATTGAGAATGCGCACTATTCTCATTCGCGGCGGAGGATGGAGATGACACACCTGGCAAGCCCATACACATCGGCTACTCGAACGCCTTCCGTGCCCACTGCCCACGAGGTCGCCTAACCTAAGCGATACGAGGACGCTCCATGAATCGCTGGATCGAATACCTCAACGTGATGAAGCAACAGTGGCGGTGGTGGACGCTGCTGGGCGCTACCTTGTTGGCAGCTTATGGGCTTTTTGCTTTGCAACTCGAATTCGAATCGGAAGAGCGAATTCCTTTGCCCATTGCGGGAAACGACTTCCTTCTGTTCCACGAGCGCCGGTTTGGTCGAGAATACCTTTCCCAGTGGCGATGGAAGGAACATCGCTGGGATCGGATCGCAACTATCAATCCCGATACGGGACTGGCGGTATCGCACGATCAACGAACGCTCTTTCTGGCAAACGAAGATATCACCATCGTGGAGCGATTGCAGCCGCACCGACGCGTTACCATCCCACTCGCGGGAATCAGCGAAAGATCCCTAAAGGGGCTGCTTGCCGTGAGCGACAATCGCCGATTCGCAGTCTTCTTTCGACGCAACGATCACATGTCGGTTGACTTGTTTCGTAACGTCCATCGTCTGCAAGTCGTCGACTTGCTCGCCAAAAAAATCGTTGACGATCGCGTCACATCGAACCACGCGACGTACGCGAGCGATAGTCACTACTTCAATGTCCATCCATCCGCGGCCGCGCAGATTCCGCCAGGCGATCCGTTGCCGCCCGGTCGCTGGCAGTTGACTGAAGAAGGAGCATTGCGGAAAACAGCCACCCCGGAAACTCGAACCCTCTACGGCGTCCTAACACCAAAATCGAACGGCTCTTGGCAGTGGACGGAGCGTGACCCCGCAACGGTTCCTCGGCTTTCGTGGCTCAAACCCGTTTGCGAGGTTTCGCCCGACGGTGTGTCCATCGTCGTCAACGAATACGCCACTTCTCGATACTTTCGCATCAACCTGGCATCGCAAGAAGCGACGTTGATCGAAACGCGACATAATGATTCCGATATGAGAGGAGTTTTTTCGCAAGATGAAAGGACACTCTACTTTTTCGGACGTCGTGGCTACAGCGCGGCTGTCGATGCCACAACGGGGAAAGTTGTTGCCGAGGATAACTGGGGCTTTGGCCACAGTGTTAGGCAATGGAGCGTCGTCGTACTGGTATTCTCCTTGGCCGTCGTTTGGTACGTGGCCGCCCGATGTACTGCAAGCATCCTTTGGCTCAACATTGCCATTGGCTTCATCGGATTATTTGGGCAATGGGTGGTCGTACGGCATTCATTGGTCGCCGGCGAGCAACCTCACAGGATTGCTTCGGCGATGCTCTTGGGCATCGCCGTCGGCACGATCGTGGCGCTCGGATGGCTATGGGCTTGGGGAAAGGGGTGGCAACACGACCGTTGGGCCGCAGGCGTGGTGGCTCTAGGTCTAATTGCGCTTCCCGTTTGCTTCTATGCCACGGATTGGATTCCCGGGCCGTTCACGCACGACCCGGCCGTGCTTTTCTCGCCGTTTCATCTTGCCGTTACTGTGCTGAAGGCGCTGGCGTCCACGGCAGCGGTTGTTGCGGCGCTGGCCTCCGTGCCGCGCTTGTTGGGGTGGAAGTTCTCGCTACCCAACGAGGATGTCCCGAACCAATTTCAGTTGGGTGAGATGTTCGTCGTGATAGGCGGTTTATCTATCGCCATCGTTTGGACGCAAGCGGCATGGACAAGCGCAAGCGATGATATTCAACGCCGGGCTATTGCGGCTGGCATTCTGCTGCTCGTCATCGCATTGACGGCCACACTTCTGGCGACGTTTCAGCGGCGGTGGACCAGCTTCCTGTGGATCATCCCGGCCCTGGTCGCAGCCGTTGCGTTGTCAGGCAAGCTGTATGTCACGAATGTCCTGTGGAAGGGAATGTGGGGTCCTCCTACGATGTTGGAGCAGACCGGAATCTATGCTTCGTTCTTGACGACGGCTTTATTTCTCGCAACCATTCCCATGTATTGCCTACGCCGCCAAGGTTGGCGTTGGATGCGCGCCTCGGCTCGCCAAGCGGAGCCGGTGACCACGTCCACAAGCAGTGCAGTCGCATAATCCTCGCGTGATGTGATCGCTTGCGAGGCCCATCAAGCCGTCCACTCGTTTTTGGAAAACTTGCTCGGCGATAACGTTAGAGATAAACTCACAGTTGTCTTGTCTGCGGTGGGGCTCTCTTCTTCGTGGTCGTTTCTTGCGGTGCTTCGCGGAGCCAGAGGTGTCGTATGAAGTCGCGCATCGGGTTGATTCTATTCTTGCTTGTGTTCTCTCTCGCGCCGGCCGCGAGCGCTTGTATGAACGATGGCGACACCCATCGCTACGAAGCGTATATGCGGAGCGACGTCTACGCGACGCCGACCGTTGTCAACCAAAGTCAATGGGAACAATGGCAGGAGCGAGGCATTCTTTGGCAAATGCTGGGGTCCGCGACGCTGGGAGTTGCCTCGCTGATCGGCGCATGCATCCTGGCGGCTCGCAAACGCAAAGCGGCTACGCTTGCTGGTGAGCAAAAAGTCCCAGTCGCGCCGCTCGCTTGATCGAGCCATCGCCAGGTGCCAGCGGGAGCTAGTCGGCATGTCGATCCGCTTGTTGTGGGTGCTCTTGTTCGCGCTCATCGGTGCTGCCGTGGGATGGGGCGTCGCGTCGAGCGGTTCACGAGATACAACAACCACCGACCTAACGATCCCTCAACCGTACCTCGTACCGCATCAGCCAGGCGGACTCAGCCTCAGCTTGGCGATGGTGCACGACGTACTCCACGAACGCTACGTCCGGCCAGGCAAAGCCTATTACGCGGAGCGAGCCCGGTTTCTGCTCGCTGAACTCCCGAAGGCAGGCGAAGAACCAACCGAAGATGTACAGCCGACCTTGGCTCGCCTGAACGATCTGGCAGTCGCGCAGTTCTATCTCGGCGAAACGACCGAGGCACTGGCCACGCTCGATCGCAAACAAGCCTTGCAGCGAGAACTCGATGAAACGTGGCAGCGCGATAAAGAGAACCAGTCCGCGGAGCGAACGGTCGCATCTTGGGCGACAGGGCAACCCGACCGACTGGAACTCTATCGCACCTACGCCAATCGTGGCACCTTCTTGATCCTCGATGCCCTTCGCGCGGGCCTGCATGAAAACGCGGCCGCCCAGGAAGAGCTGGCGAAAGGAACGGAAATCATCCGCGAAGCCGTCGCGATGAACGCCGATTCGCATTTCGGCCGCGAACCTTGGCAGCTGGTGATCCTCGAGTTTGTCCAAGCCTTATGTGGCAAGCCCGAATTGGTGCTGGAGTTCGACATGCTCGGCCATCGCCTCGACGCCGACGTTCTCGCCGGGCGAAAACCATACGTTGGCGAGTGGCCCGATCGTTGGCAAACCATGGCGTTGGACGAAAGGGCCTGGAATGAACTCCTGGCCCCCAATCCAAACGAAGCGGCGCAGCTGCTTCGCCAGGAGATTCGCGAGAACTGGATCACTCGGCTGGGCGCGGAGCCAGGTTGGAACGAAAGCGTCCCATCAATCCATCGACAGCCTGTCCCTTTCGACGAACCCGTGCTGGCAATCGTCGGCATGTGGATGATCGGCGGCGGACCCAATCCCCATTTCGCACTGGCACTCGGCGGCGCGATGGAGCGCATCGGCGAGCTGGAACTCGCCTGGCAAGCCTACCAGCGCGCCGAGTTGATGGCCGGCTTCGTTTGGCCCGATGAAGCGATCCAGCGCGGATTCACCGAACACTGCCAGCGCCGCCGCGAGAAGTTGGAAGCGCTGCTCGCCGCGCAAGAGCCCGGACGCCAGGCGAGCGACATCAAGGCGTCCCTGAAACGAAACTTCGACGAAGAACTAGCGCGAGGCCAGAAGTATCAAGAGGCCTATCACGCTTTCGAATCGGAGCGAGTCGCCGAGGGGCACGTGCCAGGCAGCGACGACTTTTACCAACCTTTTTACAAATCCAAAGGCCGCATCTCGTCGGACATCAAAGGGGCCGACATGTTAAAGATCGCTCGCAAAGATCCGGACCTTGCCTCTCAAATCCCCGCCATGCTGCTAGGCGCGGGAATCTTCGCGCTGCCGGTTGGATTTATCCTCGGCCGGCGGCGATCCGCCGCTTAACGCCAACGCGCCGTTAGCCGGCCTCCGCAGGCTTGCTCGACGCGACGTAGCGAGCGCGGGGCAAATCACGCACGTTGATTCCCCGCCGCCGCCACTCCAAGGCCCGCCCGGTCACAAGAATCGGCGGCACGAACGGCAGGCCACAGAACGTCAAGAAGATGGCGAACTCAATGCGGGCCATGTTGTTCGGCATTTGCAGGGCCACGCCAATAAACGTCAAAAGCAACATCGCGATCGCGACCACCGCGAGGGTTCCGCTACTTTCGATCACCAGCTGATTCAATCGCCATTGAAAAATCCCCAAGAACAAGATCGCGCCCGCAACCGGATACGATAAGACCACAACCATCGGCAACGTATTGAGCGGCCGAGTCAACAAGAGCGCCGTCGCACTTGCCAATGCAATCGCGCTCACAGCAATCATCGCCCCCGCCACCAGCCGATTGAGCGTCAAGAAAGAATCGACCGCCCTCAGCTCCCGCAACTCAAGCACCAACTCAGGCAACGCAGCCTCCGCCCCCGAAGCAACAGCGGGCGATTCATAGGGGTTGAGGGTCATCCTGAGGGGCCTTTGATTGCCATCTTAGGTTTCGCGTTTCGCCATGCCCGAAATCAGTCCAGAGATCATTCGCGATATTTCTTCCAACACTTCTCGAAGTGCATGGTGATCGGTAGTGGAGAGGAACCCCCGGCGGCTCGCAATCTCTAGCAATGGTACACATTCCTGCGCGGAGCCTCGGGCGATGATGAAGAAGTTCTTACGATCGGCCTTTGTAAATCGCCCATTGCCTTCGGCGAGATTCGTAGCGATCGACAACGCCGCACGGTTGAGTTGATCGGTAAGAAAGTAGTAACCACGAGGAAAAGACTCAGTCAGGGCAGCGATCCGATCAGCGAAGTCAACTGCCTTTTGATAGACCTGAAGGCTCTCGAACATGAAGGCCATAGAGAACGCCTGGAGAACGAGGCAAGAGAACGGGAGGCAGTGTCGCCTGTTCTTTCTACTGCTCTGCTTTCTCTGTTTCTACGGTGCCGAACACGGAAGAAGAGCAGGAGATCAGTGGAACAGTAGACCGCAGGTGGAGCATTTTAGTTCTTCCTACTGCTCAACTGTTCTCCTGCTCCACTGCTCTGTTTTTCGGCCTACAGGCCGAAAAACGGAGAGGGGGGGATTCGAACCCCCGGTAGGGTGTTACCCCTACACCGGTTTAGCAAACCGGCGCATTCGACCACTCTGCCACCTCTCCCGAACTCAACGACACGCGCCCAGAAGGGGCGGAAATCGAATATCGCATTTTGGGAGAAATGCCCCTCCCACGCAAGTGAGCGTCCGCCCGGAATTTGGTTCGCAAAGCGGCAAGTTTGAGTGACTAGCAAAAAAATCGCCTCGAAAGGAAGCCATCCTTCGAGGCGATGAACGAGATCACGTTAATTCAACTGGACAGCTAGCTAATCGGCCAACAGCGACGGTGCCACCTGTGCAAACTTCGAGGGATAAAAGACGTCGCGGATTGCCAGGAAAAACTCGCGGCTGATGCCGGCAGCGATTTCCTGCTCGTACTTCGCCGTCAGTTCTTCGAACCAGCGGCGGCCTTCTGGCCAGCGAACGTTCATCACGCGGGCGCAGTCTTCCAGCAGTTGGTAAATCCGAGCGCGGGTCACACCCATCGATTGCGCCTGGTCGCGTACCGAGACGGCAGCACCATTGAGGCCCAACCGGCCCCTCACGAGCTTTGCCACCTCCGAACCGATGTCGTTTTCAACCTGGTTCACCAGCGGCGTCGTCAAGCCATTACGCAGATCCAACTCGGAAGGGAGCAGGTCGCGCGACAGCATCTCTTCGAACCAGCGTTCCATGGCCACGGCGAACGCCGGGACCGGGCGAAGCGACAGTCGCGGATGCAGGCCGGCACCGCACAGCATTTCGTGCAGAACGAAAAAGACTTCCAAAACGACTTTCACCCGCTTTTCGCCGTGCGTTGGGAGCTGGCGAATTTCGGAAAGCGTGAGTCCCAAGTACGTTCGCAGCGTCGTTTCCCAAATCACGGTGGGAAGCGAGTGGAGCGAGGGCGCCAACCGCCCCAGTTTTTCATCGGCCAAACCGTGGCGGACAATCGTCTCTTGCCATTGTTGCCACAAAGCTTCCGAAACCAGGTCCGGATCGAAGCGGTTGTCGCTTCCGACAGGTCGACCCAAGGCCGTGGTCAAAGCGGGCTCGGCTTCGGGCGTCGTCATTGGCATCGAGACCGTGTCATCGGCGGCCCGGCCAAGCAGAACGACTAGCGCCCCCAACTTCTTTTGCCCCACTCCGGGCGTCTTGGCGAGTTGTTCGAACGGAGTTTGGACGATCTTTTGCAACGACCAATCCAGCAAGGCGATCGGCAGTCGTCGGTCCGAACCGAGCGTCCAAAACGCCAAAGGGCGACCCAGCGATTCCAGATACTTGGGGTCGCGAAGAACTTCCGTCAAACGATCAAACTCTGCCCTGGTGCGTGCTTCTTCAATTGCGTGGTTCGATTTCATCGCATGTTCTCTAGGTGTCGAAACAAACGGCGAAGCCTCGTGCTCGCTCGAAATGTCGTGTCATCGACCCCAAAATCGGGGTCTCCAACTCTGGATGCGAAGTTCGAATTGAACCCCGCAACCGGGAAAACGGCCCG
Source organism: uncultured Pirellulaceae bacterium (assembly GCA_964636985.1). Classification (GTDB taxonomy): domain Bacteria; phylum Planctomycetota; class Planctomycetia; order Pirellulales; family Pirellulaceae; genus CAZWSX01. The sequence goes on from CAZWSX010000048.1 coordinate 19,899, forward strand.
CGAGAGCCGCTATGCAATCCGTTACAAATGGTCCGCCGGTTCCCCTGGCAAACCTCGCTCTGCCCCATTTGGGGAGGTGGTTCGTCAACCGGCGGTGAAAGGTGGGTCTTGTCGGATCGGGCGGTTCCTCAACCGCCGCTACTGTTTGCTGACTGGCCATCTCTAAAACGACCCGTCGCCGCCAGAAGTCTCCTTGGAAACAGGTTGTCCCCAAAACAAAATTGTCGTCGAAACAGGTATTTATGGCGACAAAAATTCCGTACCTGCCGGATCACTTTTCGTCACCGCGATCGCACTAGTGAGTCGCCAGCCATACGATCGTATTCCATCACTGGTTCGAATCGATTGTCGAAGCGCCACCTCGTTTGGTTCGATTCTTGGTGCTGGCCCGAACTCCGTCAAGGTTAGAGTGCCGTTATTTTCGGCGTTTTTATCCGCATTTGCGAGAAATTGACACTTCGCAGATCGGAGCCAACCGAGCTTGCAAATCGTTTTTGCTAAAAAGAAACCAGTTCGCCAAGTTCTTTCAATCAACCGTACCAGCAGGCGAAGGCGTAAGTTTCAGCCCTCAGCTCCTTTTTTTGAGTTATCAAAAGCTAGCAATCAGGCCGCTCTTAAGACTCTTTGTCATATTGTTAAGGGGAATGTCATCCTGGAATCGACGCCGCCCGGCACCCTCGGCAGACCGCTTCCTTCGATTCCATCTCCCGCCAATAAGTTGCAGGAACAAGCGTCTCCCCTGCGAACTATTCGAACAAAACGCGGCTCGCTTGTCTTTTGAAAGCGATTCGAGGTATATTTTCGGGGTGAGGAACTTTCAGAACGCTCAATCTGGGTAACTGCGTTGGGTCGTGGTGGTCGGTTGAAGCAGGGTGGGTTTACCCATCGCCGAAAATTTCTCGCCTAACGAAGCCACGCGACCTTGCCGCCTACCGCCTGCGCTGAGGCCTTGATCCGCCCGGCTGGGGAGTATGCGGCTTTGGTTCCTCCAGAGCCGGTTTTTCGCACCAAAATCGGTCGTAGCTGTTTTCGTTTTGATCCGCTGTTTGTTTTGACGTCGCGTTTCGCACCCAACTCATTCCCAACATCATTTCCTAGTCCCAGCAGAAAGGAGTCCTACGATTCCACCAGGTGAACGTAATCCCACGAGGGCCCCAGGCAGCAACAGTAGCAACACAAATAGTGACGGTTCGGTAAAGACGCGCATCAACGAAATGATTCGCATCTCTCCTGTCCGAGTGATTGGCGCGGACGGTGCGCAGCTTGGCATTCTCTCCATCGATCAAGCGATCATGCGAGCGCGTGAACTTGATCTTGATCTGGTCGAAGTGGCGCCCGATGTGCGCCCTCCCGTCTGCAAGATCATGGACTTCGGGAAGTACAAGTACGAAAAGAAAAAGAAGACCCATCAGCACACCCACCAAACCAAGCTGAAGGAAATTCGTCTTCGCCCCAAGACCGGCGAGCACGATATCGAGTTCAAGATCAAGCAGGCGGTCGGCTTCCTGCAGCACAAAGACAAAGTGCAAGTCTCGGTGATGTTTCGCGGCCGCGAAATGGCCCACATCGAGGAAGGCCGCAAAGTGATGCTGATGGTTGTCGAAAAGCTCGCCGAGTTCGGCAAGCCGGAAAGCAATCCAATGCAACAAGGAAAGCGGATGATCTGCACCATTACTCCGAAGTAGCAAGCAACGCAGTAATGAGCAGTGCAGTCGTGGGAACTCTGAAGTAGGAAGCCATTCGGAGTGACGCTTCGCAGGGACGCGTCACTCCAGAGCGCCATCGCGTGAACGAGACGGAACGAACGGGTGCGGGGGACGACGAAAGGAAGTCCAACCTTTCGGATGATCTGTCCGCATCCATCTACGACGACGATATCCTCGATCTCGAATCGCTCGCCGCGGAAAAGGAATTGACCGCGGCTCTGCCCGAATTGCCCGACGAAGCCATCGTCGAAGAAGGCGAGATCGCGCTCACGGAAGTCGACGAGTCTTTGGTCGCTTCAGCACTCGACCGGGACGGCTTCCGCCGTGCCGCTAAAAAAGCACGGCAGTTCCCTCAGGAGCCCGGTTGTTACCTGATGAAGGACAACCGCGGCGTTGTGATCTACGTCGGCAAGGCCAAGAATCTCCGTTCACGGGCGTCGACCTACTTCCAAGCCCGCGCGGTCGCCGAATACCGGCTGAACTGGGTTCACGAAATCAGCGATATCGACTACCTCCAGTGCGACAGCGAGGTCGACGCGCTCTTGACCGAGTCGCGGCTGATCAAAGACATCCAACCGCGGCACAACAAGGAACTCAAGGACGACAAGTCCTTTCCGTACTTGATGATCACCACGCGCGAGGATTTCCCCCGCGTCGAAGTGACCCGCGAGCCCCGCACGTCGGGCGTCAAGTTGTACGGACCGTTCGCCAATGCCGGTGCCTTGCGCGGCGCTTTGCAAGTGCTCCAGCGCGTGTTCAAGTTCCGCACCTGTTCGCTCGACATCGAAGAAGGAGATCAGCGCTGGCGATGGTTCCGGCCGTGTTTGCTGGCCAGCATTCGACAATGCACGGCGCCCTGCAACCTTCGCATCGATAAGGAAGAGTACCGCAAAGACATCAAGCGGCTAATCCAGTTTCTCGACGGTGGAAAGAAACGCCTGCTGGAGGAAATGCGAGCCGAGATGCAGTTCGCCTCGAAGGAACTGCTCTTCGAAAAAGCGGCTCGCCTGCGCGACGAAATCAAAATGCTCGAGCGGCTCGACGAGCGCGGCGAAATCGATACCCACGCCCAACCCGAAGTCTTCTACATCGACCCCAAGAAGGGCTTGGCCGGGCTCAAGAAGGTACTAAAACTCGCCGAGATGCCGCGCACGATCGAAGGCTTCGATATCGCGCATTTGCAAGGAGGCGATACCGTCGCCAGCCTCGTGCAGTTCATCGATGGGCTGCCGTTCAAACCGGGCTACCGCCGGTATCGCATTCGGAACGTAGAAGGCATCGACGATTTCCGCAGCATGTACGAGGTGATCTCGCGCCGCTTTGGGCGCCTGGCGGAAGAGCAAACGGCCTTCCCCGATCTGCTCCTCATTGATGGCGGCAAAGGGCAGCTCAACGCGGCGCTGGCTGCTTTTCGCGATTGCGAAATCACGCCTCCCACCATTCTCTCGCTCGCCAAGCGAGAAGAGGAAATCTACATTCCAGGCGCGGACAGCCCCCTGCGGCTCAGCCGGCATTCGTTCGCCCTGCGTCTGCTGCAGTACGTCCGCGACGAGGCTCACCGCTTCGCCCAGCACTATCACCACTTGCTGCGCAAGAAAAGCAATCTAGGCGAGTAGAGAGCAATCTAGGCGAGTAGAGAGCAATCTAGGCGAGTAGAGAGCAATCTAGGCGAGTAATGCGGTTGTAGCCGCACTCGCCAAGAGTGCGGGGCGTCGGCAAGCGCCGCATCCTTTTTTATGGGCGCTCCTTCCGCGTTCTGGCGAACGCAGCTACGGCTGGGAAGATGGGTCGACTGGGAAGATTTCCCAGTGGCGGAAGGTTTGCCGAAAGTGACGGCACCGGGATGCCCGATTGACCATTCATCGACAAGCGGAAGCGTGGACGAAGTTGCGCGCGATCGAGAGTCGCCCGCACTCCTTCACGCCCCATAAACCCGTCGAACGTCGGCGAATTTGAGACGTCAATCACGCGCGGAGCATCTCCCATCATGAACAAGAACTCTCGTACCGGTCGGACCCGAAAACTGTCGGTGGAGACCCTCGAGCGACGTGAAGTGTTCGCCGGCAACATTACGACGACATTGATTGGCGGAACACTCAAAATTGTAGGAGACAACCAGGCCAACGTGGCCGTGCTGACCGCTGGCGTGTCGAATCAAGTCACGCTCACCGGTACGGGGACGCAGATCGACGGTGTCTTGGCACCCAAGAGCTTCGACGGCGTTCGCAGCATTGTGGTCGAGCTTCGCGGCGGCGACGATTCGTTCGCCATCGGAGCGACTGTCACTTCCGCAGATCCCTTGGCCCTGGCCGGCACGCCGCTCAACTTGCCCGGCTCCTTGACAATCAAAGGGGAAAACGGCAACGACCAAATCGGTGTCCTGGTTACCGGGACCGTTTTGACCGACATCGACGGCGGCTTCGACAACGATCAGATCGGCGCGCGGCTCTCGTCCACACGTACCAACTTCCTTGTCACGGGCGGCAGCGGCGCTGGGGACGATCAAATCTTCCTTGGCAAGATTACCGCGACCATCATCGGGGTCAGCGGCGACGCTGGAGTCGACGAAATCGACGTGATCAATTCCACGGCCAACCGTGTGGTTGTTAACGGCGGAGATGATACCGACTTGATCTTTGTCAGCAACGTCGATCCTCGCACCGGCCTCGTCATTGATGGCGAAGCCGGCGACGATTTGATCGAGGCGGATAACGTCGACACCATCTTTATGACCATCTGGGGCCGCGATGGAGACGACAACATCGCGATCGACAATGCCAACGTTAAGACGACATTAAAAGTCGACGTCGGCGAAGGCGACAATACGCTGACGGTTGAGAATTCGACCGCTGCCATCGCCCAGTTCGTAGGCGGTCTTGGTGAGAACTTCCTCAACGAAAGCAACAATACCTTCGGCCGCAAACGGCTGTTCCAAGTCAGCTAGTAGCCGCAACCGCCAAAAGCCGCCCGCCGTAGCCGCACTCGCCAAGAGTGCGGAGGCGCTGCAAGCGGACACCGCCCCACCCGCGTTCTAACGGACGCCGCTACACCAGGCCAGCAATCGTACCCGTCGAGTCCTGGAATCGCTCGGCTTCGACTCCTATCGCATGTATGAGCGGCAGGAGAATATTCGAACGCGGCGGGTCAGGCACCTTCGGGCGGTGGCATCTGAGCCCCGGAGGGCGATAATAGCCCGCTAACCCCAATCGCCGCGAGCACACAGATTGCCGGCATGATCGGCACCCGCATCCGCAGGTTGCTCCAGTAGAACGTGTGAACCAGCGAAAGGACTATCGCCAGCGCCAACACGTGCATCAGCCAGACTCGCGCAGGATCGTCCGCTTGGCGCCAAATGCAGAAGGCCCCCCAAGCCGCCAACAAGTACACAACAACGTTCCAAACACGCACGGCGCGCCGAAACGCGGCGCGTCGAGGCGCTTCGCGTTGGTCTACCTTGTTGGGCGTCGGGTTCCACAGTTGCCATAGTCGGTACGCGCACGCTTCTGCGAAATGCCATGGCTCCGCTTGAATCGCTTGCACCGCGAGTGACCTCGCGAATTGGTCGTCGGCAATTTCATCAAAGTGATCCGGCACGTACACCGGATCGGGGACCGAGAACGGGAGCGGCGCGCTCCAGTTAAACTCGTCGACCGCTTTCGCTCTAAAGCGGCGCGCCCAAGCCCGCTGGAACTCGCTATCGTCCCACGGAACGTCCCAGCCGTACGTTCGGAGATGCTTGTAGAAGTGCGGATTGTTCCCCAGCATCAGCGTGTAGCCGCCATGGGTGGTGGAAGCAATCGGTTTGCCCATGACGACGAAATTACGGACAGCCCACGGCGAGATCGCAACGATCGCTGTGATTGTGATAACCGTCGCATGAAAGCTCGCGACCTTGCGTCCAGTGGAGGCCGGAGCGCGCCGCCAGATGAGCACCACGACCAGCGCCAACCACGGCGCAAAAATCGGCCGCGCCAGCGAAGCTAACCCAAGAAACAATCCAATGACGATGGCCAAGCGTGTACACGGACGTTGCAACCAGGCTAGGATTGCCCACATCGCACCAGCAGCCAGTGCGGCCGCGAGTGTTTCTGTCATGGCGAGTGTCGCGTTGTAAACCAACAGCGGATCACACGCTGCCAGCGTTCCGGCAGCAAACCCCGCGCGCCATTGCGTGTCGGGCTGTGCGGGAACGATTTTCATCGCGATTAAAGCGGCCAGCAGCGCCGTTGCACCGCCAAGGCAAACATTCAGCGCGAGCACGGCCCAATCGCGCGGGCCATCTTTGGCCCCGGGATCGACCAACTCCATGCCGGCCAAAAGCAATGGATAGAGCGGGGGTCGGTACGCCGTGACAGCAGGTTTCCTTCCTGTCAGCTCACGGGCAAACCGTCCTTGGGTCGCAACTTGATTGGCGATGAATCGATACGAGTCGTCGTCGCGCGAGAGGTTCGCGCGCAGCACCATGCCGGCGACCAAACGCATGACAACGGCTAAGACCACCACAACAAGAAGGGTCCATCGCTTGGCGTCCATGAAAGCCGGAGCGTTCATCGAGCGATTTCCCCGGCTGGCGTTTCTGGTTGCTGCTTAGCTCTGCGGTAAAGATGCCACGGAACGTCGTTCCATTTTGCTTGCCTCTGCCGCGCGAAGCGAGACGTTTCCGTTCATCACGGCCGTGTCCAGCACGTGTAGCGCATCGCGGACCTTCACGGCGCTCACCCGGCCGATGCGTCCGCCGGAGCAAACCGCCCCGCGAACTGCCACATAATCGGGCTCAACCGAGACGGCTCGGCCAAGCGATTCGCCCATCAAGCTCCCGGCGACGGCCGTGATCAACCCACGCGCGCGAGACTCGGCAATCAAGTTTCGCAGGAACAACTCGTCGGCGTACTGCCACAAGTCGCCGGCCCGTTTTTGGAACGTGTCGACCAGAATCGCCTTGCAACCCAGCTCGACTCCGTGCGACAGAATCTCCATCGGCTCCGGCGCACCGCATTGCTGATAATCGGCATAGACCACCGCCACAGGCGAGACGTGGCGAGGGAACAACCGCAGCAAGTCGCGCCAACGATCGACCCACTGGGGATCGCTCGCGCAGCCAGCCAACCCGACCTTGGCATAGCGATAGCCGGCCAGCAGCCCGATGCTCCGCCCGAACCACCGATCAGGTCGGTCGCGCAGTTCGCCCAGCGCTGCGCTAAGCGTCTTCCATCCGCGAACTGCCATCGCGACCTTCTGCCACGTTTCGGGTTCGGCCGCCCCCAGCGGACCGTGCGCCGGTTCTTTCACGTCGACAATCTCGGCCCCGCCCTCGATCGCAGCGAGCGCTTCTTCAGCGTTGCGGACGCTTACCAGTAACTTCGTCATGGTCGACTCCCCACCGCTTCACTCGAATCAGGTCGCGACGCGCTTGTGGGTTGGCTTTGCTTTTGTTCACGCTGTGCCGCGACCAGGCGGCGATTGAGCGCGAGGAGCTGATCGTTGTCGATCGGCTCGCACCAAGTCCCACGAAGCGTGATGTAACCTTCGCACCAGTGCCCCAACGCCGCCTTGACATCCCGATGTCGGTAGTCGGCCGCTCGCTCGGCAATTCGAACGATCACGGTGGCGACCTCCGGCTCGTTGCCGGAGTGGTCTTTGACCATCGATGACCCTTGCCCGCGAAAAAAACACTCCACAAACTCGATCGGCACTTCTTCGGGAGGGCCGCTTCCCAGGTGAACCAGCAAACGCCCGTCGGCATACGAAAGCCGCGGGCGAACCATCTCCCGAGCCAGCGCCAGTAGCCCGAGCGAACCAAGCCCCACCAGCGCCGCCGGTATGAACAGCCAATAGCTGATTTGCCCGTTCGACGCCAACAACGACCACGCCGCCAGGGCCAGTCCGATCACGACGAGCGTTGCGGGCAGGATCATGCCCCAAACTAGCGCTCGACGATTCGATCCAACCCATACTGTGGACATCGCCACCATCGCTCACGGGACTGCTCGGGACACCCTTCTATCATTCCCCTCCAGAGGGAAAAGACCTTCCAAGATAATGCTGTTCCAAGCGGCTGTGCAGGGCCATTTTTCCTACTTTTCCATGCTCGGCGGCTATCCGATTTTTCCCCGCGATGGCACGCGCGGCCTCTCGGAGATTCCGCTTGTGCGATAGAATCCGCAGGAAGCGTCGGATATTGGCGACGCCACCGCGTCACCCCCCGGCCTGCAAGGTTTTTTCGTGCGTTATCAGCACATTGTCACGCAACTAGGCTTGGAAGCCTTCTGCCAGTCGATTGCATCCGCGCCAGTGATTGCGTTCGATACCGAGTTCGTGTCCGAAGACACGTATCGCCCCGAGCTGTGCCTGGTGCAGGTGGCCGCGAATGACCAACTCGCAGTCATCGACCCGCAGACCGCTAAAGACCTTCGCCCGTTCTGGGAACTGCTGGCCCAGCCTAACCACATCACGCTCGTCCACTCCGGCCGGGAAGAGCTCCGCTTTTGCCTCGCCGCGATCAACAAACGCCCGCACAACCTGTACGACGTGCAAGTCGCCGCGGCGCTGATCGGCCTGGAATACCCGGCCTCCTACGGGAACCTCGTCTCGCGGCTGGTTGGAAAAGGAGTCAACAAAGGTGAAACCCGCACCGATTGGCGCCGCCGCCCCTTGAGCACGCGCCAGATCGAGTACGCCCTCGCCGACGTCGAACACCTGGAGCCGATGCGGCAAACGCTGGAGGCTCGCTTGGCCGAACTCGGCCGCACGGCCTGGATGGCCGACGAAATGGAGGCCTGGCAGCGCAACATCGAGGAGTTCGAAAACGGCGAGCGCTGGCGACGGACCAGCGGCCTGTCGGGCCTAGCACCGCGCGGGCTGGCGATCGTCAAGAACCTCTGGCTGTGGCGCGACAACGAAGCCGCCCGCCGCGACCAACCGCCGCGGCGAGTTCTTCGCGACGACCTGATTATCGAGCTGGCCAAACGCGAAACAGCCGATCCCCGCCGAGTGAAATCGCTCCGCGGTATGGAGCGCGGCGACCTCCAGCGGCAAATGAATCTGATCCTGAAGGCCATCGAAGACGCCTTGGCTCTGGCGCCGTCGGAGTGCCCGCAGCCGGAACGCAACGCGACCTACTCGCACCTTTCGGTCGTCGCTCAATTTCTGGGAACGGCCCTCGGAAGCATCTGCCGGGCGGCCAATGTCGCCCCCAGTTTGGTAGGGTCCGCTCAAGACGTCCGCGACCTCATCGCCCTGCGGATGGGGATCTACGATCGGCCCGAGCCCCCTGCCCTGGCCCAAGGTTGGCGGGCGGAAGTCGTCGGCAAGGTGATCGAGGAACTGCTGGAAGGCAAGCTCGCCATCCGAATCCGCGACCCCAAGGCGGACGAGCCGCTCACGTTCGAGAGCTGCTCGTAAGCGAAATTCCACCGTTTTCTGCCCGGACTAATTCGCCAATAAATTGCCACCTCTGATGTGGCAAAATGGTCGCTCGCTTCGCACACTCCAACTAGACTCGGCGGGTTGACACCCATTCCGCCCCGTTGGGCTTCGTTTCTGGAGCGTTCGATGACCCGTTTCTTCCGCACTTGGACGCAAGGAAGCAAGCCCGCCAAACGTCACACACAAAGCCACCGCAAGCTGTTCCTGGAGAGCTTGGAAGACCGGCGCGTCATGGCCACGCTGACGGCCGCCATCGACGGAAGCGATTTGGTCATCACCGATACAGCGGGAGTGAGCAACAACCTGTCGGTCTCGGTGACAGGTGGCAATCTGATCATCGCCGACGCGAACGAGCAATTCGTCTCCGCCCCGGCGGGATGGACTTTAGCCGGCGACAGCAAGTCCATCAGCATTTTGGCTGCCTCGTTCACGGGGCACATCAAAGTCAACAGTGGCGTCGGGAGCGATATCCTCAACGTTGTTGGTACCGGCTTGAGCAACGTCGTCGACTTCGACGGTGGTGCAGGCGATAACGATTCGCTCACGTTCAGCGGTGCCACGAATGTCACCATCGGCTATGCCAACACGCAAACCTATCCAGGCGAGTTCGACGGCGCCATCTCCTCGGGCGGAACCAACCGCGTGAACTTCGTCGGGCTGTTGCCCGTCACGATGACCAACATCGCCGGCGTCCTCACGTTCGATTTGCCGACCGGTTCCGATCCCGACGTCGTCATCGAGCAAGTGGCTGGCAGCATCGTTCTCACCGGCAGTACCTTCGAGGCAACCAACGTCGCCCTAGCCGGCGTCACGCAAGTGATCGTCAACGGCAACGGCGGTAACGACAACATCACCGTCAACGATACCTACACTGGCACCCTCCCCGCACTCAATATCAACACGCTCGATGGAAACGACACGCTGACGATTCGCGGCGTCGTCAATAACGTGAACGCCGGCGACGGCGACGACTTCATCGCGTTGCTTGGTGCCAAGAGCACCGTCAACGGCAACGTCGTCGGGGGCGGTGACGGGCTAGGCACCCCGCCAGGCGGAGTCGACACACTCAAGATCGACCGCGGCAACAACGCTGGTTTCCAAGTCACGGGGGTCGGTTCGGGGATTGCCCGCGGAATCATCGGGACGTTCCAAGGGATCGAAAAGCTCGAAGGGGGCGCGCTCATCGACCCAGCCACCGGGATCTCGGGCGACTCGGTCGTGATCTACAGCGGCGGCGTGATCTTCACCGAGATCAAGTTGGTCGGGCTACACAATCAGGTACAGGTCTTGGAAGGCGGCACCGTCGGAACCATCACAGGTACTCCATTCCACGATGTCATCACCGTCCGCGGGCTTGTCACCGGTCCTATCAACTTGGGCGATGGGCAAAACGAATTCGTGATCGAAGCGACCGGTATCGTACAAGGTGCTTACACCGGAGGCGCGAACAGCGATAACGTGCTCGTCCGCGGAAGAATCAACGGTCGTATTTCCACACTGGGCGGCTCCGACGCCGTGGTCGTCGGGCCCGCCGCGCAAGTCGGAGTTTTAGCCACCGATGGCCAACTCGGCGACGATGCGAGCTTGACGAACATCATCGACACCGGCGACGGCGTCGACACGGTGACGATCCACAGTTTGGTTCGCGGCAACGTTTACTTGGGGGCGCACGCGGACGCCTACTATTCGACCGTTCTCGCGAAGATTCGCGGTAAGCTCGACCTGGGCGCTGGCAACGACACGGCCACCATCGCCGGTCCTGTGTTGTATGGCGTCTTCGGCCAGGCTGGCAACGACAACATCAGCGCCAGTCCGGTGGCGAAGGTCGCCATGCTGATTTACGGCGGCGCAGGCAACGATACGCTGGCGGGCGGCATTCGAAACGACTTAGTCGACGGCGGAACCGGGAACGACATCATCAGTGGCGTTGGCGGCCGTGATCTCCTCTTCGGCGGCGCCGGCAACGATGAAATCATCGGCGGCCCAGGCGTCGTCGTGATGTTCGGCGAAGCGGGCTTGGATCGTCTTCGTGGAAGCGGCGCAACAAGCACGGTTCAGATTGGTGGCGATCACGCCGACGAACTCATTGGCGGCAACGATTTTAATGTGCAAATCGGTGGCAACGGCCCCGACCGCTTGTCGGCTGCGGGGCAACTGGGCAGCTTGTTGCTCGGCGACGGCACGATCTTCGATGGCGTCGTGCGCGATGCTGCTGGCAACGTGTCGGCTACTGGCAATCCCGCCGCTGGATTCAACGTGAGTAACGCCACCAACATCGCCAATCTCGCGGCCTTCAACGCCATCCTGGCGACCTGGTCTTCGTTCCCCGTGCCGAACTCCGCGAATCTCGATAGCCGCATCGCGACGTTAGTGGCCGCCCAGTTGGCACCGGGCAATATCGTCCTCGACGGCGCCGCCGACACGCTGATTTTTGGCGTACCGGCCGCGTTTGATGCCTACTTCCAATTCCCCGGCGATGTCCTGCAAGGGATTACCGCCAGCAATGTGGCGCGGAAGCGGAAGATCAACTAGGCAATCGTCGATGGTGCTGCGTTCGCCAGAACGCCGCTGGTTGACAACTTCCAGCAGCGCACTGCTCCCTTGAGCGACGTCCGCAGAATCGCAATACTGCATGCGATGTAAGTAGGTCCAGACACTCACGCTTTTGGAAAACCGCACGTGCCTCTCAAGAACAATATTCGTCAGTCGATCGTCTATTGGTGCTTCCAATCTGCCGGCGAGAATTGGAGCCTCGACCGCATGTGCGAGGTCGCCAAGGAACTTGGCATCGACGCACTCGAAATCATCGCGCCCGAGGATTGGGAAACGCTCCACAAGCACAAGATCAAGTGCGTGCTGTCCCCCAACGGCA
>CAZWSX010000049.1:0-31822 GCA_964636985.1 uncultured Pirellulaceae bacterium
CGAACGCGATGGCACTCTTTACCTGCGCGATCTGAACAGCACCAACGGGACCTATATCAACGGCAAACCAGTGGTGGGCGAGGGAGCGCTTATGGTGAGCGACCTCATCCAGTTCGCCGACGTCGCCTTCCGCCTTTCGCGGACCGCTACCGAACCTGCCGCGCACACGCTCAACAGCATTAACGACGCCTGCGACCGTGCGCTAACCTTGGCACAGTTCGACCGCTTGATGGGCGAACGAGCCGTGATCCCTTACTTTCAACCCATTGTGACGCTGCCCGATCGCAAGACGACCGGCTACGAAATCCTGGGCCGCAGCAAGCTGTACGGCATGCAGACCCCCAAGGACATGTTCCTGGCGGCCTCGCAGTTGAATCTGGAAGCTGAGCTGAGCGCAATGATCCGCCTGGCGGGCGTCGAACTCGGCGCGAACTTACCGCACCAGTGTTCGCTGTACGTGAACACCCACCCGACCGAGATCGTGACCTGCGGCCTGCTGGATAGCCTGGCCGAGCTGCGCGAGAAGTTCCCACAACAGCAAGTGGTGCTGGAAGTTCACGAAGCGGCCGCCACCAGCGTCTCGATCATGAAGCAGCTCCGCGAGGCTCTCACGTCGATCGACATGAAGCTCGCCTACGACGACTTCGGCGCCGGGCAATCGCGGCTGGTGGAACTGGCGACGGTGTCGCCCGACATCGTCAAGTTCGACATGAAGTTGATCCGCGACATCGACCAGGCCCCGATGCGTCAGCAACAGATGCTGGCAACCCTCGTGCGAATGGTCCGCGAGATGGGAATCACCACGCTGGCCGAAGGCGTCGAAACCGAAGGCGAACACCACGTCATCGTCGACGTCGGCTTCGAAATGGCCCAAGGCTATCTATACGGCAAGCCCAACTCGGTGGTTGGTACGGCTTCCGATCTGCAGGCCGGGCGGATCTTGGTTTAGCCCGCGAGCGGTGCCGCGCCGAGATGCGCGGTCCGCGTTCCCTTCATTCCTGCCTCTGTGCTCGCCCGCTGTGGGTCCTAGTACAACACGATGTCTTCGATCGTGTGAAGTTCGGTCACACTGTCGAATCCTTCCGTGTTCGCCCGCGCGTCTGCGTCCTTGAGATCGCCGAACGAGAGCCCGGTGATCTCCTCGACCTTGCGAATTGAAACCTGGAAAGTTCGATAGGCGCCGAAGGCGAATTCGATGTCGCCGAGGAATTGCCCCTGACTGAGCACGTACGCCGTCGCTGAAAGCTTTCCGTCGTCCCGAACGTTCGCCACCACTTTCCAGTACTCTTCTGGAATAAGAGTTCCGCGATACGAGACGCCGCTGTCGTTCAGAACGGGGCCCGTAAATACGGTTACCTTCAAATCGCGATTGTCGGTGTTATCCAGGATATAGTCTTCCAGCCCCGCCCATTGAGTTTTGCCTTGATTGAGCAGCGCATGCTGCGGGCAGGAATTGGTGTAGTGGAAAGTATCTTCCTGGGCGAGGAGCGCTTCGTCGTCGTCTCCCCAAACCGGATCGAGCCGCCGCACCTGGTGGCCGCGATCGAGGTTGTTCCCCTTGTAAAGCGAGTTGCCCAGTTGAGCTGACTCGGGAATGCGGGGATCGAACCGCCAAACATCGCGCTCGCGTCGCGGGCGAGACAACGATTCGCCATCGATATTGACCGCGGTGAAGTACGGCATCTTGCGCGATTTGCTCATCACGAGCGAAAAGTGAGTGTACTTCAATTCAGGCGAACCCTTGGTGGGACCGACGGTTTGCCGAAGGATATCGCTGGAGCGACGTCCGCTCACGCTTGGGAGCGCGACGAAAAGCTCGTCATCGCCCAGAAAGTCTGGCTGATAGCCGGCGCGGTCCGCGTACGATTGGGGCGAAGCGGTCGCCTCCGGTTGGGCTTCTCTAGCGGATGCTCGGGTGCCCCCGGAAAGGACGCGACGAATTGCTTCAACGCGAACGGCGAAGTTCGAGACTTCGAATCGTCCGCCAAAATGAAGGCCGATGGCGCTCCCCGAGGCGGGGTCGACAATCACGGAACCGGAATTTCCGCCCAGTGTCGAACAGTCGTGTTTGAATACCAGCGCGTCCGAGTTGCCATCGCGCTGGATCTTCCCGGGGGCGAGCCGCTTTTTCTCGTAGATATCCCTGAAGATGGAGCGAGCGGCGTCCGGATCGTTTCGGCGATCATCCCGGGCGGGGTATCCCGTCACGAAGATGAAGTCCGACTCGGGCTCGCTGGACTGGGCCAGCGGGATCGGCGTGCGATTCAAGGCCTGCTTGAGCCTTAAGACGGCCATGTCCGGCTGGCCAGGCGCATCGGGAGCGATGAATAGAACCCGGTCGACTTCGACAGGGTCCTCGCCGGCAACGTTGAACTCTTCTTTGAAGTCGATGCTCACGTTCATTTGCCCGCCGTTGGTACCCGGACGGAAGACAAAACCTCCGCCCGACTGCCGAGCAAATTCGTTCGCGACGTGGCGATTCGTCACGATCATGTCTGGGCCAACGAGCCAACCCGTTCCGACCCAACTCAGCGAAGGGTGCCCTTGCAATTCGACGCGTCCAACACACTTGAGAATGTCCTTGAGGTCTCCATTAGTCAACCGAAGCCGGTCCTTCCACACCTGCTGATCCGCAGGGATGACCATGGCGTCGTTCTGGATGAGAAAGGAGGGCCGGCCATGCCGAAGAATGATCGCTTCCGTCATCGCCGCGGCATCCGAATCATCGGGAACGGCGCCCGACTCAGCAAAAGTCGTGAACGACCTTCTCAAGGTGGCCGTATCGACCTCGACCCCTTCGAGGCCGGAATATGGACGGCGTCCGCGGACTGCGCTTTCGATTTCGTCCATCAGGTCCGAGTCATGACGAATGTCTTCTAGGACTGTGGAATTCAGCTCAGATAAACGTTGCATCTGGAGTTCCTCCTAGCGGTTGCGGAGATTTCGGATCGATGTGCGTTCTCGCGCATGACGTCGCACGATGGCCACCGGAACGAACTGGTTGACAGACCCTGTGTCATTTCCCAGCGCAGGTGATTCTTCCGCCGCCGCTTTCGCTCCTCCATAGTCCAAACGGACTAACACGCCAGGTTCATGTTTCAGCCGGGGCGCCCTGAGCTTCACTTAGGGCCAGAAGTTGGCACAGCGCGTGCTTTCAAGAGCGAAGGTCATCCACTTCGTTGGTTTGGCCACCGATCTGGTCCGTTGCTTCGCCGCCCGCCGACATCTTTTGCTAAGGACCTGACAGAAAATGCTCAGCGATCGAGTCTTCGTGCCAGCGCGTCCCCTGCGGCCGTTGCCGCCAGTTAACCCCTATGCGGCTGGCGCCTGCGAAGATGTCGTCGTGCTTGACGACGATCCGAACAGTCCCTTCGTCTATTGGACGATTGGCATCGTGGTTACTTCGGTCTCGCTGACGGTTGCCGCCGGCCAATATCTCGGAATTGCACTCTATCAGTACGGCGACTCGTCGCTTCATGGATGGTCGGCGCCAGCTCCCTTTTGGATCGTGGGCGGCCTGTCGGGCATCGTCTTCTCATTCCTGTACGCTTCGTATCGGAAACAGCAACCCCAAGATTGGGAGCGGTGCGCTTCACGAGCGTTTTCGACCACCAGCATG
The DNA here is from genome assembly GCA_964636985.1 of uncultured Pirellulaceae bacterium. Classification (GTDB taxonomy): domain Bacteria; phylum Planctomycetota; class Planctomycetia; order Pirellulales; family Pirellulaceae; genus CAZWSX01. Next base: position 3,620 of record CAZWSX010000049.1, read on the forward strand.
ATCGTGTTGCCGGGGCATGTCGGGGTGTTGCTCATATACTTGTTGATTTGTGCTGCGCTACACTAAGGCCGTCAAGATGAATGCGCCAGATTCAGCCAACGAGACGCCCCAAGGTGACGACTCGAAGAACCCTTACACGTCACCGAGCAAGGCCGCTTCGGGCGAGGCGCCGCGATCGCCCCAGGTCGAGCGCCGGCACCCAGTGCTTTCGATTCTCGGTTGGCTATTGGCCGTCGCCTTGACGGCGGGCACGGCCTGTTTTGTTTTTCTGAGCGCACTTCTCGTCAGCAATTTGACGTGGGAGCAAAACTTCGTCGCCTACGCAATTTCGATCGGCCTTGGTTATTGCATCGTTTTCGCGATCATTTTCGCCGTTATGCTCGTGGTGGTCCGCCGTGAGCGCCCCTTTCGATGGTTGCATGTGCTCCCAGCGGTGCTGTGGACCCAGGCCTTCTTTGCGGCCTGCGAGTTCTTGTTTTTCATCATGTGCTCCGTGGCAGTGCGGTCCCGCTAGCTGGTGATGCAAAATGACTGACGCTCAAACCAACCCCTACGAGTCACCCGAGGAACCCGCGCCGCTGCCGGCCACGGGTCCCTCGGGGCTGCCTATCGTTCGGCGACATCCGTTCCTGTCGGCGATTGGTTGGATCTTGGCCGTCGTGGGAATTGCGGCTACAGGTGGCTTTGTCTACCTATCGGTCCTGCTGTTCAATCTGTATCACTTCGATCACTGGATGGGGCTTTTAGCGATCTTCGCCTTCACAACCGCCTTTGGGACTTTAGCCGGTGCGATGTTCGTCTTTTTGGGAAAGGTGAGGCCCAAGGAGAATCGTTGGGCGAATCTATTGCCGGCCGTTCTTTGGACCGTGGCACTATTTATCGCAGGCGAGGTGACGTTCCTCACGGTATGCACGATGATGAGTTAGGATCGCATCGATGAACTGTGACGAGAAACGACGAACAGCGCTGCCCGAGCCAATGAAGTGAACGCAACGCCTGCCAATTCGTCACCCTTTCCTGCGGCTGAGTCGCCGGACCGCAATCCGTACGCGCCGCCTCAAGGTCGAGCGGAAGCGGCTGTTGATTATCAACGGCCGCTCCGAGTTGGTTGGCTGGCTCAGCTGGTCGGTTTCTTGACCGCCGCCGGGGCATGCATGTTCTTAGGGCCGTTCTTTCCGCCGTTGCTTGGCTTCGAAGCCGCTTGGGTTTGCGGCGCGCTGTTCGGTGGTCTCGTGATGTACAAACTGGCTGCCACTGGCCCTCCTGTTAATTCATTCGAACGAACCAGATTGATCGGCCGAACTCTAGGCGCGTCGTTGGTGCTCTTCGTGGTTGTTCCGCTCTCCTTTTGGTTCGTAATTTTTTTGACCGGTTTCGGAGCGTTGCCGTTTAGGTAGAACGCCACGTCCTATGTGAGATCCTCCCGAGTCATCGCCGTGAACACTCCGCCCGGCAATCCGTCGCCTTTTCCCGAATCGGGTCCAACCTCGACCGATGCGCCCGAGGACAATCCGTATGCCTCGCCTCAAAATCGCGTCGAAGTGTCACCACCGAACGTCTCTGCTCGATTGGGTTGCCTGGATCAAATTTTCGGATTGGTGGCGACCATTGTGGCATTCGTCGCCTTGGAAGGGATTTTCCAATGTGGTGGCGTTACCCTTGCCCCGGTCACATGGCTTGTTGCCGCTGCGGTGGGTGGCCTCGCCATGTATTCGATCGTTGCCAGCCGGCGTCCTCTCGAACCTTCCGAACAACAGGTGTTGTTTCGTCGCGCTATCCTTACTTCCGCAATTATTTTTATTGGCCTTCCATTGTCCCTGGTCCTGGCGATAGGTGTATTCTGTCTCGCAGCCTCTACTAGTTAAGAAAATCCCCATGCCCCATCGCGATTACAGCCACCTTGGCAATACGCAGAGCCTTTGCCCCGAATGCATGGCCGTCGTGCCGGCCAAAATCATTGCTAAAGGCAAGCGGGTTTACTTCCGCAAAAAGTGCCCCACGCACGGCGAGCGGGACGACTTTGTCTGCTCCGATCGGGCGTACTACGATCGGCTCGAATACATCTTGCCGGCCAAGATGCCGGTGCAATTTGGGATCGAGCCTGATAAAGGTTGCCCGCTCGATTGCGGGCTGTGTACCGAGCATGAGCAGCACTCGTGTGTGGGTATCGTCGAGTTGACCGACGGCTGCAATCTGTCGTGCCCGATGTGTTATGCCTCGAGCGGCCCGGGCAAAAAGCATCGTTCGCTCGACGAGATCAAAGCCGCCATCGATCGGCTGGTCGAAGTCGAAGGGCAACCGGAAATCCTGCAACTCTCCGGCGGCGAGCCGACGATCCATCCGCAGTTCGAAGAGGTGCTCGCTTACGCGCTGTCGCGCCCGATCGACTTCGTGATGATCAACACCAACGGGATTCGCCTGGCCAAAGACGAAAAGCTCGTCGACTTGATCGGCCAGCATCGCGATCGCGTCGAAATCTACTTTCAGATGGATGGGCTCGACGACAAAGTGAACGTCGCGTTGCGAGGAGAGCCGCTACTCGACGCCAAGCTCAACGCGATCGAAGCCTTGGGAAAGCGCGATATCCACACCACCCTGGTCGCGGCGGTGCAAACCGACGTCAACGTCGACCAGATCGGGCGGCTCGTGCAGTTCGGAGTCGAGCGCCCGTGGATCACCGGCATCAGCTTCCAACCAGCGACTTATTCCGGCCGGCACGTTTTGCCCGACGAGTTGGAGCGGCGGGTGACGTTCCCCGATGTCATCCGCGGCGTGGCCGAGCAGACGGACGGAATGTTCGGCATCGACGACTTCCTCCCCCTGCCCTGCGCGCATCCCAATTGCCACAGCGTGTCGTTGGCGTGGCGAACGGATGGCAAGGCACTTCCGCTCACCCGCTTCATCGACGCTAAAGCCAACTTCGATCTGCTGGCCAACGGCCTGACGTTTACGCGCGACAAGTCGAAGGACCTGATCCGCCAGTACCTGGCACGGCAGGCTTGCTGCGGCCCGGGCGGCTGTGCACCGAGTGATTGCGGGCCGAGTGATGGTACCGTCGCATCAACCAATGGAGATTTAACGGTCGTACCGCTGGGAGGAGCCGCCGATCCCGAGCGGTTTTTCGAACAAGTGCTGGCCAAAGCGATTGGGTCGGAGGGAATTTTCCGGATCACCGTGACCTCCTTTCTGGATGTGTACAACTTCGATGTCCGACGGGTCATGAAGTGCTGCACACACCACGTTTTGCCTAGCGGGCACGTTATTCCGTTTTGTGCGTACAACGTGCTCTACCGTCCCGGTTACGTTCCTTTACCGGAATTAACCCTGGCGAAACTCTCTTCGGTTTGACCGGGAATTCGTCACGGACGAAGATATCGGTATCTACGGAAGAGACAGGCGGCACCTGCGAGCGTCCCACTATGCGGCACATCAATCTTCGAATTCTTGTTGCGGCGCTGGCCACGTTTTCCCTTTTCTTGTCGCTCGCCTTGCCCCTTCACGCCGACGGCGAGAGCACCGAGCCCGTTTCGGCACCGAAGACCGAGTCGCCCAAGGCGGACGTGCCTAAGACTGCGGATCCTGAGACTGGGGCTCCCGAGGTTGAGGCAACCAAGCCCGAGGCGCCGAAGACAGATTCACCGACGCCCGAAGCGGTCGAGAATTCCAAGCCCGACAAAGAGAAAGTCGAAGCCGACGACGAGCCGGTGGTTGAAACCAACAACAAGGTCGTCAAGGAATTCAAACGGATCAAGACGCGATTGCAGAGTCAGATCCGCAGCACCAAGGCTGACATCTCCGTTCCCGCAGTCGAAGAAGTCGTCAAGTTTCCGTGCTTCGAAGCCGGCAAGTTTCTCTTCAACCAAGGCAAAGATCTTCCTTGCCACGACGCCCGCCAGACGGCACTAAGCGGCATGCTGAAACTGCTCGATGAAGAGGGCGTTCGGAAGATGGTGATGCGGTCGGCGGAGTCGATGCTCAAGCCCCTTTCGGGTAAATCGGGCAAACCCTCGCCTGATGCGGTCTACGCGCTGGTCATTTTGTTAGCGGGCCCGGAGCAGCTCGACGAAGACACGCAATCGCTCATGGACAAGCTGGAAGCCTCTCCGGCTTGGCCCGCGCTGTTCATTCCCATGGCCGACATGCTGGGACCGTGCGGCGGACCTCACGCGGCCGCCGTTCTCAACAAGCTGACCAAGACGAAAAACTTCGCCGACGACTATGGCTATCGTCGCGCGGTTGTTCAGAACCTGGCCTTCGTACGAGAGAAGGCCGCCATCCCGACGTTGATCGAGTTGCTCAGCGGCGTCCGCGGCCAGATTCATTCCGACATTCTGGCCTATCTCCAGGCGATCAGCCTCGAAAAGTTCACGAAGAAGCACCAGTGGCTCGACTGGTGGGAGGACGAGAAGGAAGTCTTCGAATTTCCTAACTTCGACGAGATCGATCTCCGGCCGCAAGTCGTATTAACGGCAGGCCCAGGCGTCGTTGGCGCAGGCGGCAATCAAGGCGCCAACTACTACGGCGTTCCCATCCACGGCACGCGGATGGTGTTCGTGATGGATACCTCCGGCAGCATGCGGGGGCCGCGGATCGATGCCGCCAAGCGCGAACTGATGAAAACCATCAGCCAGTTGCCCGACGGCATTCACTTCAATGTGCTGGTATTCGACGTGAACGTGCGGCCGTGGCAGAAGATTATGACGGTGTCGTCGCCGGAGAGCCGGAACGACGCGGCAGCCTACGTGTTCAAGCAAGAGTTGGGTAACGGCACGGCCTCGTACGATGCACTGGAAGCAGCCATGAAGTACGACACCGAGGCGATTTTCTTTCTGACCGACGGCGCTCCGTTCGGCGGAAGGATCACGCAGCCCGCCAAGATTGTGCAAGAGGTCACCAAAGCGAACCGCCGCCGCCGGATCAGCGTTCACGCGCTTGGCATCGGCGCTGGGATGACCGGTAGCGATATGGATGTCTTCTTGGCGACTCTCGCCGGACAAAACTGGGGCGTCTATCGGCGCGTGGATGAGTAGTAGGACCGCTCTCCCGAGCGGTCCACAGTGCGGGTGGCGATCACTAAACAGATCGCGATCGTGTGCGACTTCGGAAATGGCACACAAAGACACCAAGACACAAAGAGAGTTACGGCAACGTGCCTAGTCGGTGAATTGCGCAACGAGCTCATTGAGCGCGTCGCGGTTCAGAATCTTTCCGTCGCTTCGGAATACTTCCAAATCCACCGTGCCGTCTTGAAAGACATCAATTTCCCAAATCTGCCCTGGAACCACGGCGGCGATGGTAATCGCATCGTCGCGATTCACTTGGAGAGTGATGAAAATGTGGGCCGCCTGCAATTGCGAGATGATCGAGTAGAGGACTTCGCCGTGAGGCAAGCTTCCTTCAGAATTGTTGGCGTCGCGTGACATGGACGGGTTCTCTAACTCAAACGCCGCCGAACCGTGTGACGGACAGGATTGTCTGTCCTACTTTGGAGAACCACTTTCAATGCCGTTGGCGATCGCTGCCAAAATCTGCGACGCGTAGATACGGTGGCCGAAGTCGTTGGGGTGGTTCACGCCGTTGCCGGTCAGGTCCCAGTCCTTTTTGCGCTCGTACATGGCTTTCCAGACGCCGGTTAGATCGGCGAGCGCGATGCTTTGGCCCGAGAGTTCTGTCAGGGCGTCTCGATATTGCGGGAACAGATCCTGCTTGAGCGCCACCCAGTCGGGGTTGCCGAGCATCGTGGCTACCAACACGAACTCGCACTTGGGATGGGCGGCGCGGACCTTCTCGATCATCTTTTGGATGTTCGCTTGATAGTCCTTGGCCGGTACGCCGCTGCTGTCGTTCATCCCGAAGGCGATGAGAACCAGGTCGGGCGAATGTTCGGCCTTGATCACCTTGTCGATATTCTCGACACCCCAGGGGGTGGCCGTGCCGCCGACTGCCATTTCTTCCAGATGGACGTCTGCCTTAAAGGTATCGGCCAAAGTCTTGCGGACGACCTGCTGAAACGTCGGTTGGTGCGGCGCGACATTGGCCCAGCTGGAGGCGTTGCAGCCGGTCGAAATGCTGTCGCCGAAGATGGCGATGTTGAGCCTGGCTTCGCCGGCGAGCTTGGCTTTGGTGTTGGGGAGCGACCGTCCGGCGAGTGGTTCGGGGAACTTCAAGTCGCAGGCGGCGTACTTGTAGGTGACGACGGTTTGCAGGTCGTGGTACTCGCTCGTCGCCCCGAACATGATTTCGTCGCCGCCATCGCGATGCGTGAGGTTGTACTTTTGGCTCTTGGGCGGGCGGCGCATTTCGCTCGGCTTGTGAGCAACGATTCGCGAACCCTTGGGAATCGTGATGGTCCGCGAGCCGGGCTTCCACTCGTAATCTTTGCCCGCCTCGTAGGTTTGCTTCAGCGCGGAATCCTGCACCGAGACAATTTCGTCAGGCGTGAACAACAGCGATGCCTCGCCAACGCCGTCGCCGCGGTCGACGAAGAGGACGCTTTCTCCGTCAACTTGGCCGAGCTTCCAGAACCGCGTCTCGGCAATCTTGCCAGACGGCCCCTCAGCTTGGGCGCATGACGCGAAAACAATCCACGAGACGAAGCAAACAGCAACGGTGCGCAACATGGTGAGCCTTTCTTTTGTGGCTCACCATTTTACTTGAGGAGAATTCACCGCGGAGACCCGGAGGGACCGGAGACGGAAGAATGGGAGATGGGGTGAAGGGGAGATGGGGAGTGATGACGTTCGCTGCGCAAATCATCAATCATCCATCTTGAAATGCTCCGCTCCCTCTCTCCTTCGACTCCCTTTCTCCCCTTCTTCGCCAAAATAGTTCACCGCGACGGGCAGGATTGTCCGCCTTCCGTTTCTTTCCGTCTCCGGTCCCTCCGGGGCTCCGCGGTGCAATCACTCTTTCGGCACATCGTCGGCTTTGATCCAGCCGTTGATGTAGCTATCGCGGACGGCTGGCGGGTCGGCTTCGCCGCGTTGCCAGACTTCGGTGCCGTCGAGTTCAACATTGACAGCGCCGCCTGTCATCTGGACCAACCCGTAGCGCCACTCGGGTTCTCCACCCTTGGTGGCGTGCGCTTCAAGAACCAGGAGGACTTCCGGATTCGTTCCGTTGGCGAAGGCGAAGATCGCGCCGTCCATCACGCCGGCCTCGCTGTCGGTGTATCGGAAGAGTGGGGTTGGCATGGGGCGAAGTTCGATGCGTCCTTCGATGACCGCTGATTCGTGGGCCGCGAACCGTCCACGCAGGTCGCGCATTTGCGTGAGCCGTTGCGGAGCCTTGGCGGCCGGCGTTTTTGAATCCTTGATTGTTTGCAATTCGAGGCCCGGTTTCTTCGCAGCCCAGTTCAAGCCCAGCTTGTTCTTGGCGCCGATTGGGGCAGTCGAGAGAGACGCGATTTCGTAAAGCCAGCTGGGGACCTTCCGGTAGTCGGGGTAGAACTCGATTGCGAGGATCGCGCTCGGGCGGCCGCCGTTGGACCAGATCCAGAGCGATGATTCCTGGCCCTTCCGCGTATCGTCGCGGTAGCGAAGGACCGGCTTGTCCTGCAACTTGACGACCGAGTCGCTCTTCTTGCCGTCGGCCAGCAGGTCGATCATCGAGGCGACCTTCTTCATGTTCACCAACTGTTCGGTGCGCTGTTCATCGGTGAGGTCGTCGGCTTCTTGAGACCAGCCGATTCTCGCCCAAGCGAGAGATAGAATCAGGGCAACGCAGAAGGATTGAGATGAAATGGACATCGTCCGCCTCGAAAAGACATTTTGTCTGCACCCTTTGCAGAATAGCGTCCTGTGCGGAAAAAGCAATGGTTTACTTGGGGAAGCTGGATTTACCACGGAGATGAGGGGGAGATCGGGAGTTGCGTGATTGGTGGCATTTGCCTCTACTCCCCATCTCCTTCGACTCCCCTTCTCCCCTTCTTTTTCTGCCGGAGCGGGTTAACCGCGCACACTCAGTCGCTCCGTGGTGAATTCCGCATTGCCTCGGCTAAAGAAAGGCCTCTCATGGATCGGCAGCGCTACGACGAATTTGTCCGGACGTTTTTTGAGTGCGACGCCAAGGCGATTACCGGGATCTTTGCGGAATTGCTGGCGGCATCGACCGCGCAGGAAGCGCTTCCGCCGGGGGCGCTGATGTCGCAGAACTACGAAACGGCTCAGGCCAATCCCGAGATTCACGTTCTGCCAGGCAACCTGCGCGACGCGCGGGATGCCATCTTTCCGTACTTTTGGGGAACAGACGGCTGGGGAAGCCCGTTGCATTTGGAGAATGTCAAAGGACCGGCGAACTATGCTTCGCTGATCGGCGCACTGGCTTGCTTACTTAAGAACCCCAATCTCTGCACGGATACCTACAGCCTCCGGTCGAACGAACTGGAGGTGAAAGCGATCACGGCCCTCGCGAACCTGGTCTTCTACAACACCGAGGCGCCGTGGGGCGTCTTCACCATCGGCGGCACGATCTCGAACTTGTATGGAGCGAAGATCGGAATCGAAAAGGTGGTTCGCGGCGCCATGCATCGCGGCTTGGAAGGGGAACGCGTCGCCGGCATTGTTTCCGAAGCGGGTCACTACTCGAACCAAACTCTGGCGGGCTGGCTCGGTTTTGGGACCAAGAATCTCCACGCCATTCCAACCGACCGCACGATGGCCATGCGCCTCGACTTGCTGTCGGCCAAGCTCGACGAACTTTATTCGGCTGGCGTGAAGGTCGCCTTTGTCGTCGCCACTTTTGGCACAACCGATGCCTCGGGCATCGACGATGTCGCGGGCATTCGAGAGATCCTCGACGAAAAGGCGGCGCGATACGGCGTGCCGGCACCGCAACTCCACATCGATGCGGCGGTCGGCTGGGCGCTATGCTTTTTAACGGAATACGACGTCGACAAAAATCCGCTGCAATTGACCGAGGAACTTCTGCCGGTCGTTCGGCAGGTGCAAAAACGCACGCGGCAACTCCGCTTCGCTGACAGCGTCACGATCGATTTTCATAAAATGGGGCGAGCCCACTATCCCAGCTCGGCTTTCATCGTCAATCGCAAAGAGGACTTGAAATACCTGTCGCGCGATGTGACGGAGACGCCCTATTTTTCGGAGGCCGACGCCCGGCGTGACCCGGCCTTATTCACGCTCGAATGCTCGCGGCCAGGACTAGGGCCTTATACGGTGATGGCGTCGCTCAATGGGATTGGCCTGACGGGCTGGCAAATGCTCACTGCCAGGGCCCTGGAGTTGGCACATACGCTGAAGCGGCGATTGGCGGCGCTCGACTATTGCCAGGTACTCAACGAGGACGCGACCGGGCCGAGCGTCCTCTGGTGGGTCCTTCCCAAGGGGCGCAACGCCAAGGAGATTTTCCACAAAGTCGAACAGGGGACGTTGCCAGTCGAAGAAACGCAGCGTTACTTCGCGGAAATTCGCCGGTTGTATAACAAGCGGAGCAACACACTCGATCCGGCGAAGGACGCCCGCTTGAGTTTTACAACCAACACCGGCTATCGCCCCAGCGGGCTCGATCTGCCGGCGTGGAAGGCAGTGTTCTTTAATCCGCGCACGGATGAAACGGTGATCGACCGGTTGATTTACAGTATTGAGGAGATGATCTAGTAGGCGGGACAATCCTATCCGGCGGCGGTGAAGGTTAGCCACAGAGACCTCAGAGAGAAGACTTGATTGACGATTGATAATTGATGTTTTTTGATTTGTGAAGTGAAGGCAAGTCCTCTCTCCTTCGACTCCCTTGCTCCCCATCTTCAATTTACGAAGGCGAGAAGTCGCCGCGCACGGACACGTTGTGTAGGCCATTTGGATAGGTTGCCCAAGAATAGATTCGCCCGAGCGAATACAAGCGGTTAACAACTCATCTTGTCGGTCCCTTCGAAAGCCCTTTTCATGTCGACGGACGGCACAAACCAGAACCCCTCTTCCAAAGTGGTAGGAAAGTCGGCTGGGGGATCGGAGATTATTCAGTATGGGAACACGGCGGCGAATCAGCCGAGAGTTGGATTCGTGGGCCATTCGACGTTGCCTGCCATTGCCATGCGAGAGCAGGCCTACACCGAATTGCTTGGTCCGGAGTTTCAGGTTCACCACGAGCTGCTGCCGCTGATTCCCCATATCGACGTTTACTGTTTCTCGCCACAGGGGCCGCGGGAGTTTTTCACATTCATCACGGGCGGGATGAGCGACCTGCCGATGAACGCGCCGAGCCAGTTGGGGCGTGAGGCCCGCCGCGTGGAGTTTGTTTTCTACACTGAACAGGCCAGCGAACACGATGCCCAACAGTACGCCGAGCTATTGCGTCGGCTCGCGCATTTTGCCCACGACAACCAGGCGTGGGTTCATTGGGGGCACACCATCCCTAACGGAACGCCTCCGTCGCCGATGCTGGGGACGAAGAACCTCGATACGCTGCTCTTGATGTGGTCGATCGTCGATCCCGATTCGACGTTGGGAGAGCGGCTGGTGATCGATGGCGACCCGGTGAACCTGGTGTGGTGCGTGCCGATCACGTCGGCCGAGAGCCGCTACAAACTAGATCGTGGAGCCAACGCTCTGTACGAAGTCTTCGAGCGCGTCCAGCACCCGGTGCCGTTTGCAGGCGACCGGGAGAGCTACGTGTAAGGGAAGAAGCCTTAGAAAGTGGGCCAGACAATCCTGTCTGGCCGGGGTGGATGAACCGATCAAATAGACATCTGAGCTGCAAAAAAGCCAGTCGTACTGCTGCTCGAAAAAGGCTTAGCGGTCCATAGTCCACCGCGCACAGACAGGATTGTCTGTGCCACTTTTCTTATGTGTCTTCGTGTGAGGTTCTGTCTTCTTGCTAGAGCGGCCGCGCTTTGCACGGACTGGAAAGTCCGTGCTACTTATTGCAATCCCACTCATCGCTCGCGCACGAAGTGCTGGTGGTCGATTCCCAGTCGCTGTCTGGTCGCTTCGATGTCGACTAGGAATCGTTCGGCGTCCACGGAGTAGCCAGCCGTGGGTCGCAGCCCTTCGATGTGGCGCGACCAAAAGGCATTGAAAGGTCGCATCGCGAGTTCGCGGAGAAGCTTCGCGAAGATCGAAGCCATAGCCGTGGGGAATTCGTTCTCCCCTTTGGCTGAGAAGCGGATTTCGCGCGGGGGAGCCTGAGGACCGCTCCAGCGATAGCGGCTTTGCTCGCGGCTCTCCAAGAGCGTTTCGACCTGCATCCCGTCGAGGTCGATCTTCTGCTCGAGCTGTTGCTCGTCGAAGAGTCCCTTCTTGGAACCGCTGCCTGCGGAGGCCAGCGCGCTTTCGCGAAACGTCCACTGCGGAACGTTCCGCAATTCCGCAAACGCTTGCGGCAACAGGGCTCCGTAACTGCCGCGGCCGCCGTGCTTGTCGCACAGGATCAGGGCCTCGGCTTCACCTGTTTTGGCTTGGGCTTCAGCTAATGCAGTGGCGGCAAGCTCGAGCGTTGTTTGCGAGAGGAATGTCGCTTTGTTGCCGGCTTGGCGGCAGCCGTCGTTGAAGGTCGGTGGGTAAACGACTTTTGCCGCCACGTTCGCCAGCCGGCTCCCCGTCTGCTCGAACTCGCTGGCAATGAGTGCCGTGGCACGCGCGAGATGCTCAACGTCCGCATCGACCGGCAGTATCGCCGGTGTAGTCGGAGACCAATCGCGACAAGGCAGTTCTTGAAGCCATTGCGAAAACGACTCGCCCGCGAGATGTTTTGTGCCGGCCTCGTAAAACGAGATCGCCGCAGTTTCGAGTCGCGTGAGCGGATCGCCGCTTGAGTACAGGGCCTTCGAGTCGCCTACCGCAATGCGTTCGGTCTTGCGCGATTGTTGTTTGGTGGTCGGTTTGCCGTTAGGGCGAACGGTGGCTTTCTTGAAGCGTTGATAGAGATCGACTTCACCCAACTCGTCGAGTGACGATTCCGGCACGTGCCACACCGTGGCGACGACAACCAGCGGACCCAACTTGGGTCCGTAACCAGCTTCGTCCGTCCCAACCAACCAACCCATGGCAACTTCCCTGGAGCCTGAGGCCTGGAGCCTATAGCCTTCTTCTCCTACCTCTTTCGTCGCAGTGCGCGATCCATTTCGCGCTTGGCATCCTGCTTCTTCATTGTCTCGCGCTTGTCGTGCAACTTTTTACCACGGCAAAGACCGATCGTCACCTTGATAAGCCCGCGCTCGCTGAGAAAGACTCGCAAAGGAACTAAAGTCAGTCCTTTTTCGTGCGCCCGGGCGGCGAACTTGCGAACTTGTTCGCGGTGCATCAACAGCTTGCGCGGCCGCTTGGGGGCGTGATTCCACAGTGTCGCCTGCGGGTACTCGGCAATGTCGGCCGCGATCAAAAAGACTTCGTTCCCTTGCACTCGGGCGTAGGCTTCGTCGAGCGAGACCTTGCCGTTACGAAGACTTTTGACTTCGCTTCCTTGCAGCATGATCCCGCAATCAAGAGCCTCGACAATTTCGTACTCGTGCTTGGCCTTGCGATTCTCGGAAATGATCTTGGTCGCGACACGGGGCGGATCGCTCGCCTTGGGCTTGGCGGAAGATTTTCCCGGCTTGCTCGCTGCTTTAGGCGCGGACGCTCCCCCTTTGCCGTTTTTCGCCGGCGACTTTGAAGGAGCTGCCTTGGGGGGGCTGGCGGGCTGGTTTGTTTTCTTGGCCATGAATGTCAAAATAGGTGATAGGCCCTGGTATGCCAACGGCGGCTGTGTGAATCGCCCGCGTCAAGCTGGCGACACTCCGCAATCACCGCAGGTTCGCGCCCTGAGGCCAGATCGCATTAAAGATCGAAAGACGGCTTGCGAATAGCTTTTGAACCCGGTTTTTACTCCCTTTACGCTGAGATCAGATCGAGCTGAAGTCAGGTTGATTCATGAGCATGGTCATCATCAATCCGCGTCCCACCCATAGCTTGGCGTTGGGATACTTCGCCTGGATTTTCGGTGTCTTTGGCGCCCACCGGTTTTACTTCGGTAAGCCATGGACGGGGCTGTTGTGGCTGTGCACCGGGGGTGTGTTTCTGATCGGCTGGTTCATCGACCTGTTCCTGATCGAGTCGATGTACCGCGAAACGCAGCGCCGCTATGTATCGGGCTCGACCGATTACTCGGTCGCGTGGCTCTTATCGCTGGCCCCACTCGGACTGTTGGGGCTGCATCGCATTTACATGGGCAAAATTCTGACCGGCCTGTTGTGGATGTTCACCGGCGGGCTCTTGGGCCTGGGACTGATCTACGACTTGTTCACGCTGAACGAGCAAGTCGACGAGCTTAATCGGGCCGAGGCCGCGCAGTATGCCGCCGTGGTGCACCCGGTGCCGCTGAACGATCCAAATTGGGTGCCGGCAAAGGGTTAGTTGAGGGTGGCGCTTTCACGCGCGGCGCCTGCTGGATCGGCGGAGCGCACTGCGCACAGACAGGATTGTCTGTGCCACTTCTTTGTGGCTTAGTGTCTTCGTGTGAGATTTCGTCTTCTTGCTAGAGTGGCCGCGCTTTGCACGGACTAGAAAGTCCGTGCTACTTTGCTAGGCAAGGCCAACCTTCCGCGTTCTGGCGAACGCGGCTACGGAGCTATTTCGAATTCAGGTCGCGCTTGGGATGGCCGGTGTAGATTTGCCGGGGGCGGCAGATCTTTTTGTTTTTTGAGAATTGCATCTCTTGCCAGTGGGCGATCCAACCGGGCAAGCGGCCCATCGCGAACAGGACCGTGAACATCTGCACGGGGATGTTCATCGCCCGGTAGATCACGCCGCTGTAAAAATCGACGTTGGGATAGAGCTTGCGCTCGATGAAGTAAGGATCGTTGAGTGCCACCGCTTCGAGTTCCTGCGCGACCTCGAAGAGCGGGTCTTTGATCTTCCGCTTGTTGAGCAGCTTATCGCACATCCGCTTGATGATCGTCGCGCGGGGGTCGTAGTTCTTGTAGACCCGGTGACCGAAGCCCATCAGCCGGACGTTGCTCGACTTGTCTTTGACGAGATTGACGAACTTCTTGACGTCACCGCCGCTTTCGACGATTTCTTCGAGCATCTTGACGCAGGCTTCGTTGGCACCGCCGTGGAGCGGTCCCCACAAGGCGCAGATGCCGGCCGAGATCGACGCGAACAAATTGGCATCGGCCGAGCCGACCATCCGGACGGTCGACGTGCTGCAATTCTGCTCGTGGTCGGCGTGAACGATCAGCAGCGTGTTGAGCGCAGCGACGAAATCGGGATCGATCTCGTAGGGCTCGCTCGGCACCGCGAACATCATCTGGAGGAAGTTCTCGCAGTAGTTGAGATCGTTCTTGGGATAGATGAAAGGTTGGCCCACCGACTTCTTGTAGCTATAGGCGGCGATGGTGGGCAACTTGGCCAGCAGCCGATGGATCGAGATCTCGACATGCCGCGGATTATGGACATCGAGCGAGTCCTGGTAGAACGTCGACAAGGCACCAACGACCGACGACAAGATGGCCATGGGATGGGCGTCGCGCGGGAAGCCGCCGTAGAACGCCCGCATCTCTTCGTGGATCATCGTGTGCCGGCGAATGTTTTGCCGGAACGTGGCCAGTTCGTCGGGCTTGGGCAACTCGCCGTAGATCAACAGCCAGCTCACTTCGAGGAAGTCGAGCTTCTCAGTCAACTGCTCGATCGGGTAGCCGCGGTACCTGAGGACGCCCTCCTCGCCATCCAGAAACGTGATTCCGCTCGTGGTCGAGCCGGTGTTCATGTACCCGTCATCGAGCGTGATGAACCCCGTCGCGGAGCGGAGCTTGCTGATATCCACCGCGCGTTCGGACTCGGTTCCTTCAAAGATCGGCAATTCCAGCTCCGACTCGCCAATCTTCAACCGGGCCACATCGGACATTGAATCTTTTCCTGTCAATAAACCGCGCCAGCGAAACAGCGATTCCGCGTGAATTCGCAGCATAAATGTGCGATTTCAAGGAATGGCAACCGAAACTTAGAGTGTAGTATCACAGCCCCACGACGACAATTCGGTGACCACAATTAGCGGCCGGCGAAAGGCCCGGGGCAGCCGCACATTTGGCGAGTGCGGCATCCGGCATGAGTGGACCAGATTGGCCTAAGATAACGACGAGATTAACGCAGCCCCGATGTGCTAAGGCGCTTTCGAGCGACTTCTTCCTTTTCGCCTTGGGCCTTGATCTCGTCATCAAAAACGGTCCAGATGCGGGTTTCTTCCTTAATTCGAGCCATCAATGCCGAGTATTGCTTCCTCTGCTTCTCGCGGACAATCTCCTTGCGGATCTCCTCTTGAACCTGGGCGAAGGTCTTTCGGCCGGCGTCTTCGCGTTCGGTGACGCGGACGATGTAGAACCCGCGATCGTCCTCCACGACGTCGGATAGCTTGTGCAAGGGGACGGAAAATATCTTTTCGTCGAGCGCTTTCGCCGAGAGGACTTTTTGCGGGGTCCAGTCGAATTTGCCTCCCTTGTCGGCGTTGAAATCTTGCGACTCGCGCTTGGCAACCGCGGCGAAGCTCGCTCCGTAGAAGACCTCGTCCCCCATCTTGCAGATCGCCGCGTACGCCTCGTCGCGGGTTTCGAATTTCGATTTCTTGACCATCAAGACTTCGAACTTGGCCCGCGCGGGATAGTCGTACTTCTCGGCGTGCTCTTCGTAGTAGATCAGCATCTCGTCATGCGAGACTTCCGGCTTCATATCCATGTTGCCGAAGATGGTTTGCATTCCCAACTGCTGCTCGGCGAAGGCGTCCTTTTGCTTGCGGATCGAGCTGCAGTTCAGTTGCAAAAATCGCTCCAGCTCGGTGTTCGTCCACATCCCCTTCTGCTTCATGATGCCGGCCAAGCGCGAGATTGCCTGCACTTGGCTGGTGGCGAGGTACTCGTCCCACTCCTCCAACGATTTGCCTTCCGCACGCTTTCGTTCCTCTGCAAGTTTCTCATCGAAGGCCTTCGACGTTTTAGCCTTAAGTTCGTCCATCTTGGGGCGCTTGTCTTCCGGCAACTTGTTGATTTTGCGACGGAACTCCGAGTACAGGAGCTTTCTCTCGAGCGCCTCCATCAGGAAGTTTCGGATGATGATCCGCTTCTGTGCCGCGGCCTGCTCTTCGGTAGCGTCGCCGTTGTCCACGGCAGCCTTAATTTGATCGAAGTAGGGTTTGGTCTGCCACATGATGTCGGACAAGAAGATGTTCTCGCTGCCGACTTCGGCCAACAACTCCGCTTCTTCCACTGGCTTGGCGCCGGCCATGATGTCTGGAGGAGCGGCCTCGCCTTGTTGATCGTCGCTGACCCGTGTTTTGTATCCGGAACGGCGAGCCTGGGGACGCGTCTCTTCTTTGCGAGCCGTCTCGTTGCGAGCCTCGTCCTCGCGAAATTTCGTTGGAGGAGCTTCGTCGTTGGAAGCCTGCGGCTGTTGTTTGGCTCCCGCTCCGTAGGATGGATTGGCACTGCGATTCCACGGGCGACCGCCAGTTGCCGCGGGACGATCGGCCCACGGATCTCCTTGGGCCCAAGTCGTCGCGGTGAATAGAAGCCACATGGCCGGCGCGGCGCTGACAAAAGCGAATCGCGAGCACGCGTATTTCGAGCCAACATGGAGCAGCCGAAAAGCGATCATAAAGACAAGGTCCTTAGTCCACCCGATGACGTACACGGGGTGGCACGATCCTGAATATCGTTGCGCACCAGGAAGTGTGATGTGGGCGCGCGGCGGCACACATCAACCCAAAGTCTGGGCGTGGGAGTATAGAAGCGAGGTCGTTACAGCCTCAACACCGCTTTTGTCGTTTTCAAGAGAGCCGCTGGCGACGCTAGTCCTTCTGGCTTCATCGGGAGATAGCCCTTGATATCGTCGACCACGCGCAAGCGGCCATTGAGCTTCTTGGCCAATTGTCCCATTCTCTCGGCATTGGTGCCGCGCAGCACTAAAAACCGCTCCTCGACGTAGATGGCATTCACCTGCCAGACGGCGGCATCCATCTTCAGTTCCGTCAGAGCTAGCAGATGCTCGACCTCGGGCGGCAACGGTCCAAACCGATCGACCAATTCGCCGCGCATCTCGCCGATTTGCGAATAGCTATCGAGACGCGTCAGCCGGCGATAAATATCGACTTTCGTCCGCATGTCAGGCACGTACGCGTCGGGCAAATACGCCGCGCCCGGTAGATCGATATCGACATCGAGCGTGATCTTGGGCGGCGCGCGCTGGAGACGTCGCACGGCGTTCTCCAGCAATTGGCAATAGAGCTCGTAGCCTACGGCCGCGATGTGGCCGCTTTGCTGCGAACCCAGCAAGTTCCCCGCACCGCGGATTTCCAAATCGCGCATCGAAAGCGCGAAGCCTGCACCCATCTGGCTGAACTCCTCGATCGCCTTCAAACGGCGACTCGCGGTAGGCGTGAGGTCTTTATGCGGCGGGACGATCATGTAGGCGTAAGCGCGATGGCGATATCGCCCGACGCGGCCGCGCAGCTGGTGCAGGTCGGCCAAGCCGTAGCGTTCGGCCTCGTGAATGAAAATCGTGTTGGCGTTGGGGATGTCGAGTCCGCTTTCGACAATGGTGGTTGCTACCAGGATGTCGAACTTGTTGCCGATGAAGTCGAGCATCACCGATTCGAGTTCGTCCTCGGGCATTTGCCCGTGGCCTACCCGGACTTTCGCATCGGGCGCGAGATCGCGAACTTTATGCGCGATCAGCTCGATGTCCTGCACGCGATTGTGGACAAAGTAAACTTGTCCGCCGCGACTCAGTTCCCGCGCGATCGCCTGGCGGATGATTTCGTCGCTCCAACGCAGCACGCGCGTTTCGACCGCCATCCGTTCTTCAGGGGGTGTCTCCAAATTCGAGATATCGCGCAATCCAACGAGCGACATGTGGAGCGTTCGAGGGATTGGCGTGGCGCTCATGGTCAACACGTTGACCGTGGTTCGCAGCGACTTGAGTCGTTCCTTGACGTCGACGCCGAACCGCTGCTCTTCGTCGATAACCAGCAATCCCAGGTTGTGAAACTCGACGTCGCGCGAGGCGATGCGGTGCGTACCGATCACGATATCGATCCCGCCCGACTTGAGGCCGGCCAGCGTTTCGCGTTCTTCCTGCGGCGAGCAGAATCGGCTCAGCTTTCCGATCTTGATCGGGAATTCCGCCATTCGCTGCGAGAACGACCGGAAGTGCTGTTCGCAAAGAATGGTGGTCGGCACCAGAATTGCCGCCTGACAGCCGCTATCAACCGCTTTGAAGGCGGCTCGCATGGCGACCTCGGTCTTGCCGAAGCCGACGTCGCCGCACAACAAGCGATCCATCGGGCGAGTCTTCTGCAAGTCGATCTTCGCCGCGTCGATGGCGGCAAGCTGGTCGTTGGTTTCGGTGTACGGGAACGAAGCATCGAACTCGCGTTGCCACTCGCTATCGGGCCCGAAGGCGATGCCGGGCTGGGCGGCGCGGCGGGCTTGCAGTTCGATCATTTCCGACGCCAGATCGATGACCGCTTCCTCGGCCTTTTCTTTTTGTTTGAGCCAGGTCTTGCCGCCGATCTTCGCCAGCTGCGGGCGAGTCTTGCTGCCGCCAATGTACTTTTGAACGAGGTGAATCTTCACCGCCGGGACGTAGATCTTGGTCCCTTCGGCGAACTCAATTTCCAGATGTTCTTCTTCTTGCCCGGCTCGCTCGATCACCTTCATGCCGCGATAGCGGCCGATGCCGTGAGCCAGGTGGACCACCAGGTCTCCCTCGCGGAGATCGAGGAAGCTGTCGATCGCTTTGCCCATCCGCCGGCGCGGCACTCGCCGCAATTCGGCGCGGTGGAACAGTTCGTGCCCAGTGACGACGACGCAGCCCGCCTTCACGGCGCGAAATCCGTGAGTCAAATCACCGACGATATAGCGAAGCTTCCCACGAGCAGCGACGCGCGTTGATCCCAGCAGTTCGCCGAGGCGTTCCACTTCGGCTTCCGTAGTGCCGACGACAATCACATCATCGTTTTCCGCGGCCTCGTCCAGCCGCTGCCGGATCTCGCCGACGTCGCCTGCAAAGCGATCGACCGTTTCCATGTTGAGCCGGCAAACGGGTTCGACGTCGGCCGGCGCCATCGTCTCCAGGTAGGCCAGCGGAAACTTGGCGACTCGCCGCATCACGTCGCTGGGTTCCAGGAGCTTCGACGAGCGGCCCATCCGCTCGTGATAGAGCTGCCCTTCCTCGCGCAGACGATTGGGGTCGACAAGTGCCACAATCGTTTTCGGCGGAAGCCAGTCCATCAGCGACCCCGCCGCCAAATCGTCGCGGCGAAGCGCCAGCAAGTGAGCCGTTTCGCAAGCGGCGACGCTTCGCTGACCTTCGACTTCGAACTCGCGGATCGACTCGACGGTGTCGTCGAATAGCTCGATCCTCAGCGGTCGGTCGGCGTCGGGCGGGAAGATATCGACAATCCCCCCGCGGTTGGAAAACTCGCCGGGCAAGTCGACCGCCGTAGTCGCTTCGTAGCCGCGATCGACCAGCCACGCCAGACGCTCGTTGATATCGATCCGGTCGCCCACGCGCACCGTCCACACACTTTTGGCGTGCTCTTCCGGCAGTGGGCAAGGCTGCATCAGCGCAGGCAGCGTGGTGGCAATCATTCGCAATCGCTCGAGCGGTGCCAGTTCGCCTGGCGAGTTGATCGACGTATGCAGCCGGCGAATCAACTTCAGGCGATGCGCGAAGTTCTCGTCGGTGAGCGTGTTTTCGCCCGGCAGAACGTCGCTAGCCGGAAATTCGTCGGCAGCGGCCGAGCAAAACATGGCCAAGTCGCGCCGCAGGTCGTCGGCTTCGGCAACGCTAGGACAAACCAGGAGAAGGGGCTGATCGATCTGCTCTAGGAGCCGCGCCGCGATCAGCGCATAGAGGGACCCCCAGGCTCCGTCGAAAACGGCCGTCTTCCCTTCGGACAGGGCGGCCAATACATCGCCAAAGCCCGCGTGCTCGTCGACCACTCGGGGCAAATGAAACAACAGCCCCGCGGCCGACACTCCATGGGAGGCCGCGATGGTCATAGACCCACATTGTAGGGGAGAGGACCAATCTGGGGCAGGCGAGTTGGCCCTGATGATTCCCGCTATTTGCAGGCTATTTTGCGGTCGACGGGGCCGCTGGGGCCGCAACGGCACCGGGCGTGGGATCGGCGTCCAAATCGGCGAAAAAATACTCGTGCGCGATCCAATCGGGCTCGGTCAAACGGACCCGCAGCAGGATCGATCGATTGTCGACCTCGCCGTATTCGCGAAAGGGTGCTCCGAGAAATGCCGTTGCCCCAGGCTGCGAACCCTTGCGATGCAAGTAAGTGAGCACCGGCTCAAACGAGAACGAATCGATCGCGGCGCCGATATTCGTAAAGATTCCCTGACGGGCGGATGTCAAAGCCGAAGCAGCCTCGATGGTCAGCGGCTTGGCGCCGCTGTCGATGAGCAAATCGCTTTCCAGCGCCTTGAGTTCCGCCTGCCACAGATCGGGCGTCACTCCGGGCCCTTCCACGGCGACGCGTCCTCGGGGATAGGAATACCAATAGAGGTCGCTCGCTCCGGCGGCCTTCTCTGGGCCGCTCGAAATAGCCGGTGCAAAGGGGCCTGCGGTCACCGACGCTCCGATCAAAACGGGCATCGCGAGCTCGACCGTTCTCCGCATGTGCTGCGCGCTCATCGAGGTTGACCCTTGCGGGGGAGGATCGAAAAGCCGTGTCGCCAGCGTGTCGGAAAAGACGTATTTGACTTGTAGCGTCAAAGGCGAGTGGCTGACGATGTTGCGTTCCTTAACGCGGGCCAGCGTCGCGCGGCGGCGCCAACCCAACATCCAGGTAGTCGCCTCGCGATAGGCGGCGACTTGAGCTTTGTACTCGGGTGCTTTGTTCAGCATCTCCGTGAAGCCCTGTTCAATCTGGGCTCGCGCATCCTTGAGCGGCGCGCGTGCGTCCAACTCGCCTAGGGCCTCGATGTAGGCCTGGTGGAATTCGGGCACCTCGGTGGCCGCCACGTCTTGCGAATCCTTTTCGACCAGCATCGCCAGCGCCTCGGCCATCAGGGGGACCATTTTGGCACGGGCTGCGTCCGCAAGTTGGATCGATGCGTTTAGATCGTCGTTATTGCCTGCCGCGCCAGAGGAGGTCATGGCCGCCATTTTCCGCATCGCGAACGCGCGGCGATAAGCATCCTCGTAGTCCCGCCATTTCTTAATCGACTTGCGGACGATCTCAGGGCCCGTCAGCGTCTCTTCGAAGAATGGCGCTTCCTTGGCGGTCGCAAGTTGCGTGGCCGCACCGCGGATCGCATTGGGCAACTCGTCGGGATCGCGGAACGTCAGCTTCGCGTCAGCGAGAAGTTTTTCGCGATAGGCGCTTCCGAAAAGGGCCTCTCGCCCGGCGTCGATCGAATCGCGCACTCCATACAACGCTTCGGGTGGCCGGCCGAGAACCACCCACGGTTCTAACTGACCGTATAGGTCGAGCAGTTTGGTGACCGGCTGGTCGGCGGCATCGTACTTTCCATCAGCAATCAAAGGTATAACCTGCTCCAAAACCTTTTGCTGCTGAGCCACAACCGCCTGCAACTGTTTGTTCATCGCCTCACCACCCGGAAACGTGGGGAGTTCCAGGCAGGCCTTAGCCGCTCGTTGAATGCTATTGCGATAGTCGAAACAGCGAGACTTGAAATCGTAAAAAGAGGGTTCGCCCATCCCCTGCAACCGGCGCTGGAGCCGTTCCATCCGCCAGACGGCAGCGTTAGCCACGCCCACATCTTTAGGGTTGATCTTTTGCGGCGTTGCTTTGGCCAGAGCGTCGTCAAAAACCAGGCAAATCTGGCGTAATCGCTTGTCGATCGCCACTGCCTGCTTGAGGGCTTCTTCACCGCGATCGACGTCGAACAGAGGCAACGGGTTGTCGATCGCCGTATCGGTTGGGCCTTCCCACTTGTTGTCCTGGGCGCGAAGGTCGACTACGGCTCCGTTTAACAAAGTGCTGACCGCAATCGCGGCCACGACAAACAACAGACGAATCGGCTTACGTTCTAATGCGGTCCACATGGGAGCGTTGTTTTCGAGTGCCTTGAGGTAAGTTGGGTTGAACCGGGAGCCGAACGTTCGTTGCGCGAACTAATCGTTGTCGGATTCCGGCTCTGCTACGGGAGCGGGAGCCTCGGCCTTCTTGGCTGCCGCTGGGAAAAGCGCCGTCAGCGTTCCATCGCAGCCCAGCCTTCGCACGCCCCCCACTTCAGGCAACGATGCGCCCGTGAATTTGGCTTTCACGTAGTACTCGTTTCCTTCGATGACTTCGATTTCCAGCGGGCGGCCTCCTTCAGAACTCCATGCGGGAAAGCTCCCGGCGTACTGAACCGAGATGTGGGCCGGGATCTTTTTGCCCACCAGTTCGCTCACCGACTTCGACGAGGTTTTCGCACGCACGAAGACCATCGGGTAACTTGACGTTCGCGAATCATCGTCGGCCACATCGACTTCGCTTTCGTACGAGCGAATCACCAGCACCGAAGGAGCGTTCGGGAAAACATTGAAGGTGCCAAAGACCCGATCCGTCTTGATAGGCGGGTTGTGATTGACGTCGATGTGCCCCTTGTCGGGCCGGTTGATCGTGGCGATATGTTCCCCGGCCGACTCGGCCGCTTTTTTGACCGTTTCCACGGCTTGTTTCACTCCGCCCGAACAACCAAGCACGGCGAGCGAGGCGACAAGTATTGCGACGGCAACCCAACGTACGATCTTGAAACAACTTGGTCGGGGCATGGCGAGTCACTGCCGTCGGGCGATAATGGCGATACAAATGGTCAATAAGGCCCCTCGTCTTAGATTCGTTCGGTAAAGAACACGTAAAGATTCCGTGAATAGACCTGGGCCGAGGGAATTCACCACGGAGGGTACGGAGAGGGGTCAATGTGGCCCAGACAATCCTGTCTGGGCGCAGTGCGGCTGTTTTGCATGAGAACGTAGGGTGGCTGGTTGCGATGCTGGAACGTTTAGCAGACTCAAACGATCAGATTCCCCCGCTTCGCCACGGGCGGAAAATCGAAGGCATTTCGGCGATCTTGTTGCCGTTTACTTCGGTGGGAGACGTCGATTGGCCCGCCTTCGACGCCCACGTGCGCCGAACCGCCGATGCGGGGCTGACGCCGGCCGTGAATATGGATACGGGCTTTGCAAACCTGCTCTCGTTTGAGCAACGGGTGCAGGTTTTGGACCGGACTCGCGAAGTCCTTGATGGCCGCACCTTTGTGGCCGGCGCATTCGTTGGAGATCGTCCAGGGGCGGGCTTCGATTTCGATCAGTACGCCAAGGCTGTCGCCGCGATTGCCGCTCGCGGCGGAATGCCCGTGATCTTCCAGAGCTTTGGTCTCACGCAGCAATCCGACGACAGTGTTGTTGCCTCGTATCGGCGACTAGGAGGCGTTTGCGACCGCTTTATCGGTTTTGAACTGGGGACGATGTTCGCTCCATTTGGAAAAATCTATTCGCTCGAAGTCTACGAGCGACTCCTTGGCATTCCACAATGCATCGGCGCGAAGCACTCCTCGTTGCGACGCGACTGGGAGTGGCAACGCCTGACGGTCCGCGATCGCGTTCGGCCTGAGTTCAAGGTCTACACCGGCAACGACCTGGCCATCGATATGGTGATGTACGGCAGCGATTACTTGCTTGGTCTGAGTACGATGGCGCCCGACGCCTTCGCGATGCGCGACCGCTATTGGACAAGCGGCGATCATCGCTTCTTTGCCATCAATGATGTGCTTCAGTACCTTGGTTTTTTGACGTTTCGCCAGCCTGTCCCGGCTTACAAACACTCGGCGGCGATGTTTTTGAAGTTGCGAAAGTGGATCGCCTGCGACGAGACCCACCCGCAAAGCCCGCGGCGTCCCGAAAGCGACCGGGAAATCCTTGCCGGCATCGTCGATCAACTTGAGCAAGCAATGCGAGCCTAATTCATGGCGACGTTCCCGCGAGTCAGTTCGCTTAAAACCGCCGAGCAGTTTACAGGCCGGTTGGAAGAACTCGGCGTTCAATTGCCTTTCGATGCAGCGATTGTGACGGGAAGTGACGCGCCTTTGTCTCGACCGCTTGTGTGTGGATCACAGACAATCGGAAATCGCTTTTGCATTCTGCCCATGGAAGGCTGGGACGGAACACCCGACGGAAAGCCAACCGATCTGACTCGCCGGCGCTGGGCGAACTTTGGACGCAGCGGCGCAAAATGGATTTGGGGCGGCGAAGCGGTCGCCGTCCGATTCGACGGACGCGCCAACCCGAATCAACTTTTCGCCAGCGAAGAGAACCTGCCAGGCCTCGTCGAACTGCGCGAGCTGCTCGTCCGCGAGCATCAAGATCGCTTCAGTCGAACGGACGACTTGCTCATCGGATTGCAGCTGACTCATTCGGGGCGCTTTTGCAAGCCGCGCGACAAACAACGGTGGGAATCGAAGATCGCTTACCGGCATCCGATCCTGGACCCCAAGTTTCAGGTGCCCGGCGACGCGGCGGTCCTCAGTGACGACGACTTGGCGAGGCTCAGCGACGATGTCGTTACCGCCGCGCGACTGGCTCAGCGGGCAGGCTACGCCTTTGTCGACATCAAACATTGCCACGGCTATCTGGGGCACGAACTCCTCTCGGCAATCGATCGTCCGGGTAAGTACGGCGGCAGTCTGGAGAACCGCACGCGGTTTCTGCGCGACATCGCCAGTGGAATTCGCGCGACGTCGCCCGGCCTGGAGCTAGGCGTTCGCTTGAGCATCTTCGACTTTGTCCCCTTCCTGCGCGGCGACGACGATGTCGGCAAGCCAACGCAAAGCGGCCCGTACCGCTACGCCTTTGGTGGCGACGGAACGGGCGTCGGCATCGACTTAGCCGAGCCCAAGGCGCTGTGCGAAATCTTTCGCTCGCTGGGAATCAAAATGGTTTGCGCGAGTGCGGGCAGCCCGTACTACAATCCGCACCTGCTTCGTCCGGCGGCTTTTCCTCCCTCGGACGGCTACCTCCCGCCCGAAGACCCCTTGGTTGGCGTGGCCCGGCAGATTGCGGCGACGGCCGAATTGAAGGCCGCGTTTCCCGACATCGCATTCGTCGGCTCGGGCTATTCCTATCTGCAAGAGTGGCTTCCACACGTTGCCCAAGGGGCCGTCGCTCGCGGCATGGTCGATAGCATCGGCCTGGGGCGGATGGTTCTCTCGTACCCAGAATTCGCCGCCGATGTCTTGGCCGGCAAGCCGCTGGTGCGTAAGAAACTGTGCCGCACGTTCAGCGATTGCACCACGGCCCCACGCAACGGTATGGTCTCAGGGTGCTACCCGCTCGATGCGTTTTACAAGTCTCGCCCGGAGAACGAAACAGTCTCGGCGCTGCGGCGCGCGATTGTGGAGTAGACGGTCACCACCCCAGCGCCATCGCAATCAGAAACGCCAGCCAGGCGAGCCACAGAATCGCCGCGACCGCAAACCACATCGGCCTTGGCTTGGGCGGATCGGCCGGGAGTTTGAGCGATGCCAGCGGATCGTCGGCTGGCTCTTTGGGTGAGACGTTTTTAGGCGCCGGCGATGGGACGCTTTCGCGACGTTTCATTGCAGAGTTCGCCGCCTTGCAACTTACTGCGGTTTAGCGATCACAACGGCCGCCGATTGCCCTCGGGGCGAGTAGTTCACCACCAGCGCCGTCTTCTTTTCCACAGGCTTGTTCGTTTCGCGAACCACGTTGATCGGGCAGGCCGGGTCAAGGCGTTCGCAGTTGATCGTGCGTGGCAGCTGGCCTCGCTCGAGCGCGAGCAAGCTGGCCGCCAGTTCCACGGCCGAACTCCCGGCGCCGCAATGGCCGATGTAGCTCTTGATTGCCGTCACGGGGACGCCGGCGACAACGCTTTTCAAGGCGATGGCTTCGTCGCGATCCTCGATCACGCCACCCAGGCCGTGGGCGTTCACGTGGTCGAGATCGCTTACGCTCGTTTTGGCGTTGCGCAGGGCTTGCGTAATAACGCGTGGCAGGGCCTGGGCGACCGGGTAATCGTTATGGAGCTGGCGTTGAAAGCCCGCCGCGTAGCCGCGAATGAAGGCCAATGGCTTGGCTCCTCGCTTGGCCACGAAGTCCGCGCGTTCGAGGACAAACGATGCCGCCCCTTCGCCGCTCACCATGCCGCTGCGATCCAAATCGTAGGGTCGAACTGCTCCGCCGGTCGGGCCGTTCCATTGCGAGAGATGGGAGTACCCGCAAAACGCCATCGACGTGGCCGAAAGGTACGATCCCGATCCCCCCACAATCACGGCGTCGGCGTGGCCGCGTTCGATGTAGCGGCACCCTTCCATCAATGCTTGCAGCCCGGCGAGATCGCCTCCGATCACCGTGTTCACGGGTCCTTGGGCGTCATGTGCAATCCCCAAGTGGCAAGCCGTCATATTCGGCAAGTATTTGAGCATCCACAGGGGGAACAAATCGTGCATCGCATGATGCCCCCACTGCGAAAAGTCGAACTCTCCGCTGGCCATGCAGTGGCGATAGACCCCTTCGAGCTCCTCCAGGTCGCCGTAAATCATTTCGCCGCCGAAGACCGCCCCCAATCGCGTGGGGTCGTATTCCCCTTTGCGAAGTCCTGCCTGGGCCATGGCCATGCCAGCGGTGGCGTAGCCCCACTGGATTTCCTTCGACATCACCTTGAGGGCTTTGCGGGGCTGGACGTAGTCCTTGCCGTCGAAGCCGGCGACCGGTGCGGCGAACTTGATCGGGATGCCGTTTTCAGGCAATTCCGGCTGCGCGACGATCCCAGAACGCCCTTCCAGCAGGGCGGAATAGAAGCGATCGATACCAACGCCCACCGCCGAGGCGACTCCCACGCCGGTGATCGCAACCTCAATCGACACAGACAACTCCAAAAGGTCGGCAAACGAGCGAAATAGCACCAGGGAATCCGTCTCCCCGCAAGGGATTACGATCCTAGCATAGTTAGCTTGCCCAGACGGAGGGGAGGGCAAAACGGGCCGTTATCCAGGTGCCTTTCGATCCGATCCGCCTTGGTACCACAACGTTTGTGGGTAAGCCAATGTCAACGAGGTTGCCCTATGCGGCCCGGATTTCATCGATCACGCCTTGCGGGTCCTTGCGCCAGCGCTGGTGGCGGGCTTTGTCGTATCCGTAAACAGCATCGGGCTGCCGCTTCGGCAAAGCGCGGATCAAGCTCACCGCGTCATCCGCCTTGAGACTGAGCGCATGAGCTTTTTTATCAGACGTCATGAGAACGGCGAAGCTCTCGGCCGATTGTTGCAGGTGGTACGCCCATACCAAGTCGGCCAGGCGAACGACTTGCGCACCGAACGCCGTGGGCCGCAGCAGCCACGAGTCGGTGAGGATCGCCTTGCCGAAACGGAGCGCGGTGTCGCTGCTGGCTTCGCGGTTAATTTGTTTAGCAAGCTCGTCTGCGTCTCCGTAACGGGACAGCTGTTTGACAATCGGGTGATATGCCGGGTTCGCTGAACGTTGCCACGCCATGGTGAAATTCCACAGCAACCATCCGCCCCACAACACCAGGACCGGCATCAAGAGGTAGGCCAGGACCGAAAAGGCGGCCTCGGCGTTCATCACCACTGGGAGAATCTTTCCCGCGAGTTGAGGGTTCTCCGATTCAAGCGACTTGATGACCCGCCGGTCGAGCTCGCGCGCGTGCGAGAGCGGTCCAACCAGGTTCGTTTCCAGCGACTCTTTCGCCAACACGAGCAGATATTTATCGTCGACGGGCATCAGAAAGTAGGGTGTATTGGTATGGACCTTCTCTTTCCGTCCGTCGTCCATCGTGACGACCTCGCTCCAGTTGGTCGCTTGGAGCTTGCGCTCGGTCGACGAAACATACCCAATCAGCGACCGCTGTCCGCCTTGCTGAATCATCTCCATCAGTTGGGCATCGCTCGCCGGCGTGGGGCCGCGAAAGAACCAGTAGAAGTAGTCGCTGGTCATCCAAACCAGCAACACCAGCAGCACCGCTCCGATGGAGTTCCAAATCAATGAATTGCGAATCGTCCTGGCGACTTGCGCGTTGAGCCACGAAGTGGTGCCAGAATTCGCCGGGAGAGCGTTCGCCATCGTTCTGCCTCTTTTGAGATGGATCGGGCGATTCTAAATCAAAGTTTGGGTAGGCTCCAGGCTTCAGGCTAGAGGCTCCAGGCTTCAGGCTAGAGGCTCCAGGAGGAGAGGTGGACCCCGCGCGTGAGACAGTTTACCGGTGTAAATAAGTAAAGAGGGA
>CAZWSX010000050.1:0-31727 GCA_964636985.1 uncultured Pirellulaceae bacterium
AGTTCAGGTCGTTTCTTGATGATACAACCTGTCTCATTTACGGGGTCCACCTCTAGGCCAACCATCGCCTTCTTTCCCTGGAGCCTGAAGTCTGAAGCCTATAGCCTTCTTAGCAGCAGGGGTACCGAGTACTGTGATGGAACTTATTAACGGCCTTGTAAGGATCAACAAGTAAGTGTCTCGTGCACGCACGGCTATTCTGACAAGCCTGGCGATGGTCGCATTTGCAGGTAATTCACTGCTCTGCCGCATCGCACTCCAAGGCGCGCACATTGATGCTGTCAGTTTCACCACGATTCGCTTGATCTCCGGCGCTGTCGCGCTCTGGCTCATCGTCCAATTCAAAGGCGGCTCCGAAGCCGGCCGAGGCAATTGGATTTCGTCGATCGCGTTGTTCGTGTACGGCATCGGCTTTTCCCTGGCGTATGTCACGCTGTCGACGGCGACCGGATCGCTGCTTCTCTTCGGAGCCGTCCAAGCCACGATGATTGGCTATGGCATTTGGAAGGGAGAACGATTGGGGCCGCTGCAGTTATTAGGGATCGTTCTCGCCTTGGGTGGCGTGATCGGTTTGATGGCGATCAAAGGTATTGAGACGCCGCCAGTCCTTGGCTCTTTTCTGATGTTGGTCGCTGGAATTGCTTGGGGTGCCTATTCCTTGCGAGGAAAGGCCGCAGGCGACGCGACGAAGGTCACCGCCGGGAACTTTCTCCGATCGGTCCCCTTGGCGATTGCCCTCAGCTTGACGTGGCAAGGGAGCGCACGCAGTGACAGCACCGGAATTTGGTGCGCCATCGCGTCGGGCGCGCTGGCGTCGGGAATTGGCTACGCCATCTGGTACACGGCGTTGCCGGCGCTCAAGCCCTCGCAAGCGGCCACAGTTCAGTTGAGTGTCCCGGTAATTGCAGCACTCGGAGGAATCGCATTTCTGGGTGAGCAACTCACGTTGCGACTGGTTCTGGCCTCGGCGGCCATCCTTGGCGGAATCGCGCTGGTCGTCTTGGAGAAGCTTCGCGCGAGCGGCAACAAGGTGCCTTGACTATTCGACTGGCGCAGCCGCTGGTTCGGGGTCGCTCGTTGTCGTCCTAGCCTCGCTCGCCTTACTCTTGTTCTTTTCTTTGTTCCGTCGTTCGAGTTGCTCCACTTCCGCAAGCAGCTTTTTGCAAATGACTGGGGAGATTTCGCGAAACGGCCAGTAATCCGCCTGACCGCTTTGGTCTTGCACGCCACTACGTTTTTTGGTGACGAAATCGTTGCCTGGATCCTTTGGGACCAACCGGAGCCGGCCGCCGTGCCGCTGCAAAAGCATGACGGGCCAGGTCATTTTGAACTCTTCTTCAAATTCCGGAAACCGGAAGGTGATCTCGCCGGCGTTATTGATGCGATACGTTCCGACGTACGCGTGAGTGCCCTCGCTATATTCGACGAGGAACACTTTGTCCCACTTAAAGATAAGGTCGGTATCGCCGGCCCCCGTTTGGCGTCCATTCCACGATCGAAAAGCGATCGGGCCGCTCTCGAGCGGGGACCAGAGATCATGAGGTGTTGCCGGTTTGATCCGATTGTCGACGGAATCATTGAAGCTTGGGGACGACTGCGAGTAGAACTGGAATCCCCCATTCACCAAGGCGGCGAGTATCACTCCAACAAAAAGAAGAATCGCGACTGGCCACCGACGCGTCTGCGACCGGCGCGGCGATACGGAAGGATGTTCGGGCTTGGGAGGTTCGTGCATAAGTGATTGATAAGGCGCTTCGAGCAAACTTTGTTATTGGGCGGGTGTGAAATAGTTGACAACTCGGTGCGCGACCATGAAACTCTAGCTCGCTGAACCTACCTCGGATTCTTTCAAGATCGCGACCCAATCATGAGAACATTCGCATTTGTCGCTGTTTGGCTCTTGCTCGGCACGCACTCCGTTTATGGCACACTCGTGACACGTACAGAAAACTTCGATTCAGACCCGGGTTGGTCAATCTTGGGTAACGGCGTCAACGGCAACAATTTCGGATATCAGTCGTCGTCATTTGCAGGCGGCGCGGCCGGCGAAGGTGGGGGCCATTTCACGCGATCCCTGAACCAGCGGTCGTACAGCGATTCAGACCTCAACGGCTCTCTCACGCTCGATGATCCTCTTTCCGCTTCCGGCCGATTCGCATTTACGTCATCGAATACGCCCGACTTTGGAACCTTTCTGGTGATCGGCTATCATCGGTCCGTACAATCCGCATCGTTGATGGGCATTAACGTCGGCAATGGCCAAGGTGGTCCGTTGCGGCTGTTCGGTTTGCTGCAGCTATCCGACGGGGTGTATGTGTCGACTCCCGAAATCACGCCCACCGTCAACGTTCCGCTGACGTGGTCCTTTGATTGGGACCCAACCGGAGGCGTCAACGCATTGGGACGGTATAGCGTGACCATCGCGGGGAATTCTTCGTTCGTCGACCTAACTGCATCGCAACGGGCAGCGGGGGCCACCTTTGACGCATTCGGAATCAACGGTTTCAACAATAACAGTAGCGCAAGCGCCGCAGAGAACGCGGATTTCTTTATCGACGATGTTTCCTATAACGCTTTGGCGCCAGTGCCCGAACCAGCCTCACTTGTGACTCTCGTTGGACTTGGCGTTTTCGCCGGTTGTTTCTACTCTGCAAGGCCTCGCAGGGCCAATCTAACCGCACGCCCTCTGGTCTCGCACACGTGAGCGAAGGTCCGCTCGGTCTTCTCGCTGCGCTGCCGCTGAACCGGCCTCCTCCTTCGTCGCCGAATCTTCGCTTGCCTTGCTCTTCTTCTTTTCCTCGTTCAATTGCTCCAGTTGCTCGAGCTCTTCAAGCATCTTTTGCCCCGCCTCGGCGGAGATGGGTCGAAACGGCCAATAGCTCCCCTGATCACTTTTGATCGTCGCACCGCCACGATTTCCCATCACGAAATCATTGCCGCCATCTTGCGCGGCCAATAACAGTGATTGGGCATCCTTCCGCAAAAGCATGACCGGCCACGTCGTTTTGGACTCTGCTTCGAGCTCCGGAATTCGCAAGGTGATTTCGCCCGCTGCGTCGGCGACATAGGTTCCGGCATAGGCTCGAACGCCCACGCCATATTCGACCATGAACGCTTTTCCGCTCGGCCGGAAGATGATGTCCGTGTCGCTATCCCGACCTTGCCAACGCCCATCCCACGATCGAAAAGTGATCGAGCCATCACGCGCGATCGCAGCATCAAGATCGGCGCTCGACGCCGGCTTCGCATGAGCCCCCGAATCTTTGTTGCGAGCCTTGAACGCCCGCAAGTAAACCGGAATTCCGACACTTGCGATAATGGCGACAATGCCCCCGGCAACCAAAAGCGCGAGCAACCCTGGACGCATAGGCGCTGGCGGCGACTCGCGAGAAGCATCGGACTCAGAGGAGTTGGGCATGATCGTTACCTTGCGAATCCGGTGAGATCGCACCCTCTTGTCATATCAAGGCTCCCTTTGGTTCGCAGCCAGATACTCCGCGATTTGACGGTAGCGTTCGGCATTGGCAGGCTCCTTTGCTGTTCCTTGCCCATACTCGGCCCAACCGAGCGGTGTCCCGTTGTAGATGGTATCACGGCGGGTGAGATCGGCTCCGGCTTCCACTAGCACTTTGACCGCTTCGAGCGATCCCGAGTAAACCGCGTGATGCAAGGCCGTTCCGTGCGATTGATTCCGCTCACTGATCGTGGTCGGGTCGAGGCCTAGCCCCAGCATCCTGCGCAAGGCTTCCGCATTGCCGTTCATCGCCGCTTGAACGAATGCGTTCCGCAAATCGCTTTGCAGTGCCTTTGCGGCAAGTCGATCCAAGTCATCCCAGCGATTCAGACAGGCCGCGACGGTCAGCGTGACGGTCGCGCCGCGAGCGATCAGATGCTCCGCCGCCGCGAAGTTGCGGTTGTAGATCGCCGAGTCGGCATGCGTGCCGTACCGGCCATCGTAGACTTGCTCGCCATCGAGCGTCGCATCAGCGGCCAGCATGACGTCGATCAGTTCGATCTGCACGCCGCAGTCACGAGCGATCCACGACCAGCAGACCAGCCGCAACGCGTAATCCGCTGTGTTCGGCAAACTTGCTGCCTGGGCATTTTGCGCCGTTACAATGATCTTCCGGGCAATCGCCGCGATGTTGGCGGGGAGCTTGCCATTGCGGACGGGATCTTCGGCCACAAACCAGAGCAAGTAGGGCTTCTCGAAGAAACCGTCTAGAGCGTTGCCTACTTGGTCACGGAGCCACTTGCCGGGAGCTTCAAGGCGTTCCCACGCCAGCCACGGATGGATCGCCAATTGCCGATCGAGCGCCGCCACGTCGCCCGTATCGATCGCCGCGACGGCGATTTGAAAAATCGCATCGCGTTGTAGTTCGTCGAGCATCACCAGGCTCTCGAAGGTGAGGCATTCACGAGACCACCGCGGGGTTGAACTCCCGCTCCCAAACCGGCTTGTCCCATCGGACTCGCCATCCTAAGCCGAGCCACGGCATTGTGATAATGGTGGCACAAAGGACCACGCAGCCCGTCACGTAAGCGAGCAGAACCGCATCCCTAAAAGTGAACATCCCTGGCGCAGGTCGATAGTACCAAATGGGGGTAAACAGCGCGATCCCAACCAGAACGTTCGCGCTCCATGCCCACCACCCGATCAGGCTCGTGGCCGCGGCCACCACGGCGATTTGCATGAAGAGGAGATTGTACGGAACCGCACCCTCGCTTCCGCCGGTGAGCCCAAGCCATCGAGCAATTGTGTTGTGGATGGGGCCATTTGAAACGATGTCCAAGATCACCGACGTGTAGACCGCGACAAAGATGCTGATTACCAAAAGCGATCGAACCGAATACCGCCACTGACGCGCGGCAATGTAGTCGGCGCGAGAGACGTACAGGCGAAAGCCAAGCAGCCGCAACACCGCGGCCAAAACCAGGACTTGAAAGGTAAATTGAGAAGTGTAGTAGAGAAGGTCTGCGATATCGGACATGGCGCGTGCGCCAGGAACGACGAAACAGACCAAAAGGACGACTGGGATGACAAGTGCTATCAAGGGAGCGCGGGTCAATCGCCAACGATTCAACGCGATCACGGTAACGGCGAAACCGGCGAGGGCAATTACCGCCCCCATCGCGATGAATGAAAGAAAGATCGCGTACAACCGCAGCTGAAAGAAGGCGAAAATCGGAAGAGCAACGATCGCGGCATTCAGTGTAAGCGCGAGAGCGCGCCAAAGCGGGTCGTAGCGCCCCTTTGATGGAGACCGAGTGGCGATTGATGTCGCTGACGCCATGCTCGCACCAACTAAGTTCCCACCGAGCCTATCTCGTGTGACGCGGACCCTGATCGTCGCAGGCCCCGAGTATCCCGAGAACCTATTGTATTCGAGGGCGAACTACTCCTGCGTGTGGTAATCGGTTCGCTCTTTTTCAACCTCGGCCACACCTGGGACACTCGATAGATCGGCGATCGATTCGGCAGGCGCGTGACCGGTGAGCGTGCCAATCCCCTCCAGCGATTGAGCAAGAACGAACCCCTTGGCCTTCAGGCCATCCGCCACGGTTTTCAGTTTGTCGTGATGGGATTCTTTGAGCAGGACCGTAACGCCGACCATGTCCTTATTCGCTGCTGGTTTCTTCTTCTTAGACATGGCCGCGCTCCTTTGAGACATCTACCAAGATAGGACATCGAGACAGGCAACCGGTTCTGCTAGAAGTCCGGTTGCGATGCCCATGGCGTCATTGTAGGCGCAAGGAGCCTATGGGGCCAAAACCAGGCCAGCCCCGACGTCGCGACTAGGCAACGAAAGGCGGCGAGCATTTCCTGTCAAAAGTTGCCAGAGCGCTTGCGCGTTCGTGGCGGGCCCGCGAGCTTCAAGCCACATCGCCGCGATGCCCGCCACATGCGGAGTCGCCATGCTGGTCCCAGAAATCGTGCGATACCTCGCAAAACCATTCACAGCAGGATCAGGCCAACTCGAAAAGACATTCACGCCCGGTCCGGCGATATCGACACCACCACCGTTGGGATTGATGCCGCCATTGGAAAATGGTGCGACTGCGAGACTCGAATCGAGCGCCGCCACCGCCATGATGGAGGGGCAATTTGCCGGTCGACCAACTGGACGAGGCGGATTGAGTCGACCGCCAGTCGCCGGGTCGCGGCTGTCGTTTCCCGCCGCCGCAACGATGAGCGTCCCAGGATTGGAGCGAAGCGCTCGCTGCGCCACATTCTCATAAATAGGCGAGAACGTGTCGCCTGGTTGCACCGCCGCTCCCAGCGACATGGAAATGACGCGGCACCTGTTGGTAATGGCCCAGTTGATCCCCGCCAGGATGCCGGAGTCGGCTCCCGAGCCTTGATTGCTGAGCACCTTGCCGGCGAAGATCTCTCCGCGGAACGCGCAACCGTACCGCCGACTCCCACCCGCCAGTTGCCGGAAACCCAGCGATGTCCCAATACAGTGAGTACCGTGCCCATTCAGATCGTTCACCGCCTGGCCCTGGACAAACGACTGGCTGGTGACGCTACGGCCGACGAAATCGGGGTGATCGAGGTCGAAGCCCGTGTCGAGCACGGCCACGCGGATTCCTCGACCACTAAACCGGGAAAGATCAACCCGCGTCGCCTGCAACCCCCAAGTGAACTGTGGTGTATCGGCGAACGCGGCCAGCGCCTCGGCCTCGATCTCCTTTGGCACCGCACCCTTGGTTAGCCGCTCGTACAGGTGCTCGACCGCATCGCGATACCCGCGCAGGTACTCGTGCATGCAAGGCGAACTGAGCGGATCGCCGGTGAGCGCAAACATGATGCGTTCCGGTTCGACCGCCATGATTGCTCCGTCGTCCGCTGCCGCTGCTTGCAGGCTGCTTGCCTGGTTTGGATCGGCGTCGACAACGGCAACCTTGAGCTTGTCGAGCACGAACACTTCTGCTCCCTGGGCCTCGGCCATTTCGACCGCTGCCCCCTCGTAGTCCGCAGCATTGCAAACGCTGCTGAGGCCCGAGCATTCTTTGATGGCCTTAAGGCCTTCTTCGACACCGTCGTCGCGCATCAATACCAGGTACTTACCGGTGAAATCGCCCGTGGCCTCAATGCCTGGCGTTGCCGCGGGAGGCGGTGGCGGCGTTTCGGTCGCAGCGCGAGAACGGGAGCGATTTCGTGGGCGTGAACGAGCCATGAGGAGGCCTCTCAAAATGGTGATGGTGTTAGGGCGGCAAGAGACGAGCCACCCAACTGATCACGATTTTTCGCCACACCAGAAGACGAGACCATAGTCCGATCGGACTAAACGTCGCCGGAAGAAAGCGTATGTCGACCGCGACGCACTGCCTGGCAGCCGTAAGTTCCAAGATTTTGGAACGAGAAAGCAGAATGCGAGATGCTACTACGCGCGGCGCGTCGTCGAATCGAGCGGGTAGGTGTCGCTGATTACCGCTTTGCCATCGCGGTCAATGCCGCGGCCGCTGGTGCTCCATCGGTTGACGCGCGAGAGAATGATGGCATCGACGACGCTAATCACTGCCACGATCGCCAGCACTTCCAAAAGCGACAGTCCGCTTTGCCGAGCCGATGCCTTTGCGTTCATCGTCTTTGCGTTCATCGATCTTCTTCCTTTGTCTGCGCCATGAAGGGGAGTTTGGAGCTATCCAAACCTAGGCCAAAATCCCCGCGGCCAGCGTGGAATGGCGCGATCACCTACCTCACTAGAGGAGGTTGCGACGTGACGGCTTTGACGAATGCCAGGGACAGAGGGAGTCTAGGTGCATGTCAGAACACGGATCGCCTTGGGCACCACATCAACACGACACGGGCTGGCGCTTTTGAGTTCGCCATCCATGTTGAGTTGATCGGCGTTCGCCGACTCGATCACCAGCGAGCGAACCTGCCGGACGTCGACGCAATCCATCTCGACGTGCGTCCCGCGGAAGATGCGAACGAACAGTTGCAGCATTTGCCACCGCGACGCCTGGCGGATGGTCACAACGTCGAGCAGGCCATCGTCCCACCCGGCGGCCGGCGCGACCCGCATTCCTTTGCCGGTGACCTTCGTGTTGCAGGCCATCACGAAGTAGTACTCTCCTACTTCCGACTGGCCATCGAAGGTGATCTTGGCTCGCCGCCTTCGCGCTTTCAGGACATGCCACAGCGCCGCCACCGTATAGCGCGAGTTCCCCATCCAGCGGCACGATTCGGCCGTGCGGTTGATATCGACCACAGCTCCCCAGCCGACGATGTTGATCGCATACTCGATGTGTGTTCCGCTGGTCACCCGCATCAAGTCGACACCACGCGCCGCGCCTTTGAGCACCGTCTCGATGGCCGGGCCAATCTGCGTGATCCCCACATGCTCGAGCACCGCGTTGCCGGTTCCCCCCGGCAGAATTCCCAACGGAATCGCATCGGGTTGCGGCCGTTTCATCAAGCCGTTGACGACTTCGTGCAGCGTCCCGTCGCCACCCAAGCTGAGGATCGCATCCACGCCGGCGAACGGTTCCGCGGCAACGATTTCCGTGGCGTGGCCAGGCCGAGCCGTGGCGTGGACGACTAACTCAACACCTTCTTGCGCTAAGCGAGCGCGAACTTGTTCCAGTCCCCGCGCGCCTTGCCCGCTTCCCCCTTGAGGATTCACAATCAGCGCGAACGTTCGTCGAGTCATGCTGGCGAAGATTGAAGGTAGAAGCGCGCGGCACTGCACGTCACTACATCAGCGGCCGCGGCAGCGTGGCACCATCATACTCGCGAAAAGAACCCCACGGCCGCGCTCAGGACTTCGTTGATTCCTGCAAGCGATTTAGATCGGCCATCTTGCCGCGCATGGCGGGTTGGCCTTCCAGCAGTCCGGTGATCCGTCGCCATTCCAGACGATCGGGCCCCAGCGCCTCGTAGATCGCGCGAGCATGCTCCCAGTCGTCTTCGACATCGAGCGCCAGGCGCATGTCGGCCCGATCGAGTTCGGGCGGTAGCGGCAGGAGCCGCATTGCGAACTCATCCGAACGCTGCAACACCCGAAAGGCAGGCGAGCTGGTCTCTCCCTTCGTGGCCTTGGCAAGACGCAGCACAGCGTCGGTCGAGAACCAGTCGGCGGCCACGCCGACCTGTGCTTCGCGAACGCCCGGACGATCCGACGAAACAAACCCGGCGTAATCGCACGCGGCGGTCTGGTCGCCCGCCTGCTCCGCGGCAGCGATCAAGCGGTCGATCAGCAAGGGATCGATAAACGGTTGGCCAGCTGCGACGCGGACCATCCCCTTGGGATGCCAGCGCAGCGCGACCTCGGCCAGCCGCGCCACGGGATCGGTGTTGTCGGTTCCCAAAACCAGAATGTCGGGCGGGAGCTGCGATTTGCTCAGCATCGCCGTGGGGACCAACACGGCCACGGCGTCGAGCCGTTGCGATTCAGACACCCGCCGCGTGACCCATTCCCAAAGAGCGCGGCCGCCAAAGCGACGCTGACACGCCGCAGAATCTTCCGAGAAGCCTGCGCCCGAACACGACGCAACAGCATCCACCACGCCGAGAGTTCCAACCATCCTTGACGCCTCCTACCGCGAATCCGCATGGAGGGCCAACGGGAGATTTGGCGAGTCTCGCAAAGCGTTCGCGTGCGTTGTTTGATCCGCGTGAGATTTCGGCGACTGAATCGCCAAAACAACGGCGCGATCGATTCCTGCGGCTTGCCTGGACGCATGTCGTGTCAAGCCAAAACAAAAACTTAACGATTCGCAAGCTATCACGTCAACCTGGAACTCTTGCGGAGTTTGGGTATGTCGCCGTTTCGCCCTCGGAAAGTGCTAGCAGTGGGGTGAATTGCAACCCGCCATAAGGCGAATGATAATCTGGCTTTCCTATCCCGCCGATTTTCCTTTGCCTAACCAAGGACTTTCACCATGGATTCCCTTCTCTCCCGTCGTCGTTTCGCTATGGCTACGGCCGCTGCGGCTGGCGGCATTGCCCTGTTCGACGCTTGGAAATCGGTGCTCGCCGACGACAAAGCCGATCCCTATCACGGTTTCCCCGTCGGAGCCCAAAGCTATAGCCTGCGGAACTTCAAGGTCCAGGAAGCGGTTCGCCATCTGTACGGCATGGGCGTCCACTACGTCGAAATGTTCGGCGCCCACTTCCCCGTCGACTTGCAAGGCGAGGCCCTCGCCGACGCCAAGAAAATGCTCAGCGATGCCAAGATCGAACTTCGCGCGCACGGCGTGCATGGCTTCTCGAAGGACCACGAGGCCAATCGCAAGCTGTTCGACTTCGCCAAGCGGGCCGGCTTCAAAGTGATCACCGCCGACCCCACGCCCGACAGCTTCGACAGCCTCGACAAGCTGGTGGCCGAGTACGACGTGCGGATCGCCATCCATAATCACGGCCCCGAAGGTCGCTACAACAAGATCGAAGACACGGCCAAGGCAATCAAGGGCCATCACGAGTACATCGGTGCGTGCGTCGATACCGGCCACTACATCCGCTCGGCCGAAGACCCGGTGAAGGCCGTTCGCACCTTCGGCAACCGCGTGTACGCCGTTCACATCAAGGACGACGCCGAACAAAAGGCCGATACGCACAACGTGGTGATCGGCAAAGGGCACTTGGATGTCGTTGGCCTGTTTAAGGCCATCAAGGAAGTCAAGTTCCCGGCCTTCGGCTGCCTTGCGCTCGAGTACGAAGCCAAGCCCGATAATCCGGTCGCCGACATGCAAGCCTGCTTCGACGTCGCCAAAGAGGCGATCGCCAAAGTTGTTGGTTAACTTGCAGGTAAGTTGCGATTAAGTTGACATGTCGCTAGTTTCCGATATTTTAAAAGATCGGAAACTTTGGCAGAGGCCCGCTATGGCGACAGCAGCAAAAAAGAAATCACTCACCGACTTGGCCGCGCTGGAACTCGCGGCCGAGTGTCTTAAGGTCCTGGCCCACCCGCACCGCTTGCGGGTAGTGCAAATGCTGCTGGCCGACCGCTACACCGTGGGCGAACTGGCCACCGCTTGTGAAATCAGCAGCCCCATGATGTCGGAACACCTGCGGCTGATGCAACGCTGCGGCTTTCTGGATAGCGAGCGTGAGGGGCGCAGCGTCTACTACAAAGTAGTCGAGCCGCATCTGGGCGAGATCATGCGCTGCATCGAGAGCCGGTTCGATGGGCCGGCTAAGAAGTAATAGCGGCGACTCGCTCCGATACCACCGCGCCACTCTCCACTCGCTCCCACCGCCAGCTATGCCGCCGGGCAATCCAGCATGATAGCGTTAGAGGCATTGCCAAGGCCAGCCAACTGGGAATGTGTAGCGCCGCCAGCATGAGCACAAATGGTCCTACGTTTTGCCTCCAGGTGAACCATGCGGCTGCGGCAGTTAGTGCCGCAACAAGGGCTGTCGTCCAAACAACGACTTGCCACCGCTTGCGCATGTGAATAACCGATCCTAGCGCCGTTCCCAAAAGCAGTCCTTCGACGCACAAGGCCACAACGAGCAAATCAATCGAGGCTCCGAGCCGATCCAACACGACCCGCGTCATTGCCAAAGCCAAAGACACGCCAACTAGCGCTGCTAGAAAATGAGCCATGCTAAAACGGCGCGGATCACTGTCGATGGGCTTATCGCTGATCACCCATCCGCGCATACGGCCAATAGAAGTAAGGAACGCTCCTACGCTGGCAAGGACAACGGCCAGCGCGAAGTTCACGGACCACTCGGCAACCGGAATATAGTGCGACGCCTCATACCAGGCGAAGCCACCCAATGGCGTGACCGCGACGGACAGCAGAGCCAGGCCGGCGAGCCAGCGGACCAGCATAGGCCCACGCCCGTACGCCCAATACCAGGCGACGGTCGCCGTGATACCGCCCGCCAAGGCATAGGTGAGCACCATCGAGATGAACTCGCTCATCGTGTCGAAGGGTGTCCTCTTCAGCCCATCGTTGAGTCGACGCGACATCACGGCCAGGGGTAACGCCCAGGCGAGCAAGATGGGCGGAGGTAATGTGTCGAACAGAGCCCACCCCACAGTTTGTTCGCTCGCGGCCAGGATCACCCACAATAGCGCCACGACGAGGAGGGCTGCGACCGCGGGCAACAGTTTTGCCCGATGTCTCGAGCCGAGCGCCAGCGTGGCCGTTTCTTTCCCGGTCGCGGAGTCGAACACTCTGGCATCTCCCCAACTATCGATGCCTACCACCGCGCGGCCATCGCTGGTCATGTTGCCGTTAAAAGTCGTCCCTATCGGGAGAGGGAGTGGGATTGGCTTGTCGGATGAATCCGAAAGGAGATGAAGAGAATTATCGCCGGTG
Organism: uncultured Pirellulaceae bacterium; assembly: GCA_964636985.1. Taxonomy (GTDB): domain Bacteria; phylum Planctomycetota; class Planctomycetia; order Pirellulales; family Pirellulaceae; genus CAZWSX01. Next base: position 12,283 of record CAZWSX010000050.1, read on the forward strand.
TAGATGAACGCGCAAGCGCGTTTGAAATCAGGCGAGGTGGCGACGACGCGGAACGAAAGCGGCACTGCGGGCGCCGGCAACGTCTCCCCTTCGGCCAACCTCCGAAGTGATCCGATCCCCAATGGTTCAAACGCAACATACTGAAACGGAAACAGAGGTTTAGCCGTCAAGTCTTCCGCCAACTCCCATTCACCGGTCTCGGTGAGTCGCCAGCGCGCGGCGAACGGTTCGTTGGGATTCTTCATCGCGGCCGGCGAGTAGTTGGTGTACGTCTCGAATTCTCCCTCGGTGAAATAACTGGGATGCATGAAACCATCAAACACGTGCTGTGAAACAATTTGTCGCGTTTGAAGATCAATGACGGAAACCTTATGACGTGGCATCGTGCTTGGAGGCAATGCGGGCATCCATTGCTGAAATACCGCAAATCGTTCGTCGCCTGAGAGCCCAACAATGGCCGCCATCGACGGAAGTTCGTCGGGTAAACGCCATGAGTGCCGTTGGTACGGCGGCGTAACATCGACGACGTGAAGCTTCTCGAACTCCTCCCAACAGACCGCTCGTCCGTTGCGCGCGACGACGATATTGAGATAGCCTCGCTCCACATACGTGGGACGGCATTGCGAAACGACGGTCCAGCGTTGCCCGCTGCTTGGCTCCCAAGCAATGATCGATTTGCACCACCCTTTGTCGGCGACGAGCAGCACCGTCGAGCCAGCCCCGCCGGGGAGAAACGACCAGCTGGCCCGTTCCCGCGCCAGCCACCAGGCGAAAACGCCGATGGCCAGCGTCGCCGCAAGAAGCGGCAACCGCCATCGCCAGTGCGAGCCGAGTCTGCCGATCACGAATTGCCCCTTTAAATACCCTAGATCAACTCCGCAATTGCCTCCCCTTCAGGAAGGACCGCTTGGGGGCGCCCCGCGTAGTCGTTGAAGGTCGTTTTCGGGTCGATCCCCATCACGTGGTAGATCGTCGCCAGGATGTCGGCCGGTTTCAGCGGGCGATCGATCGGGTGTTCCGCCTTATCGTTCGTCGAGCCGACGACGACGCCCGGCTTCAGGCCGCCGCCGGCCATCATCACACTGATGGCATCGCCCCAGTGGTCGCGACCGGGGATCGGAATTCCTGGCTGCCCGTTGTTGATCCGCGGTGTGCGGCCGAATTCACCCATCACGACCACCAGTACGTCGTCGAGCAACCGTCGATCCGACAAATCGTCGATCAGTGCGGCCACAGCCAAATCGACGGCGTCGAGCTTCTTGCTGTGTGACTCTTTGATGTTGGAGTGGTCGTCCCAGTGCGGCATGTCGACCGTACAAAAAGCGACGCCCGACTCGACCAGCCGCCGCGCCATCAGCGTGTACTGTCCCCACACGTTGTCACCGTAGCGGGCACGGGTCTCGGGCTTTTCCTTTTCGATATCGAATGCCTCGCGAGCATTCGCGCCCAGCACCATCGAGACCGCGTTTTGCTGATGGCGGTCGAACGTGTCCATCGCGCCCGTGCGATCGACCAATCGGTCGAGTCGATCGAGGCTCCCTAACAACCCGCGGCGGGATTCCATCCGCAGAGCATCGGCGTCGGCTCCCTGTTGAAAGAACTTAGGCAACCGCACCGACGCGTGTTTGTACGAGGGGTGGACGTAGCTCTCCTCGCGATTGAAATCGAACGGGCCATACGTCCCGCCCAGATACGCCGCGCCTTGATAACCAGGAAACAGAAAAACGCTCTCCGCCGCCGGCAACCCGACATAAGCGGGCATGCCCTGCGCGTTAGCTCCGTGCATCTTGGAGACGAATGATCCCACCGAGGGAAACTTTTGCGGCAGGTCGACAGAGGTCGAGCCGAATCGTCCCGTCAACATCCAGTGCGCTCCGGCGAAGTGATCGCCTGTGCCGTGGTGGACCGAACGGACGATCGAGAGCTTGTCGGCCCGCGCGGCTTGCAGGGGAATCGTCTCGGAAAAGAAGACGCCCGGCATTGGCGTTCGCACGACGCCAAACGGTCCGCGATAGTCGCTCGGCGCATCGGGCTTAGGATCGTACGTTTCGAGTTGGCTGGGACCGCCATCCAGCCAAATCAAAATGACCGCTTTGCCATTCTTAGCGGCTCGGCCATCGGCATAGAGGCGATTCAATCCCGCGAGCGACAAACCCGTCGCCCCCAACGTGCCAACTTGCAGCGCAGTCCGGCGGGTAAAACCCGCGCAGTTTTTTCCCTGGCCGCGATGGTGCGTGATTCGAAGCATCCGCATCCCCTGTGTGGGAGGCCGCTCAATATCAATAGAGGCTGATTTTGAGGGTAGCGAGATGGATACGTCGCGTCAACAAAAAGAGTTCGAGGGGGGAGATTTCACCACGGAGATACGAAGCGCACGGAGAGAAAGATTGGGAGAAAGGGAGTCGAAGGAGAGTGGGCGTAGGGATGTATTAGCCCCCCATCTCCCCTTCCCCCCTTCTCCCCCTCTCCGTATCTCCGTGGTGAATCTCCCGCCCCGGCGAGTTACCATCAAGCGATCCGATTCCTCTTATGGAGACCCTCTCGTGACGCATACCGCCAGTTCTTCCCGCCGCCAGTTTGTTCAGACCTCAGCCGCTGCTGCCGGGGCAATGGCCCTTGCTCCCAACTTGTTTGGTGCCGAAGACGAAGAGGCTCTGCCGATCATCGACCCGCATCAGCACCTCTGGGACATGACCAAGTTCAAGCTTGCCTGGCAAAAAGGAGAGGAAACCAAGCCGCTGCAACGCAGCTTCGTGATGTCGGATTACCTGGAGGCGACCAAGGGACTCAACGTCGTCAAAACGGTCTACATGGAAGTCGACGTCATCCCCGAACAGCAAGTCGCCGAAGCCGATTACGTGATCGACTTGTGCGAGCGTGGCGACAACCCGATGAAGGGGGCGGTCATCTCCGGCCGACCTGGAACGCCTGGCTTCGAGCCTTACATCCGCAAGCTCGCCAAGAACAAGTACATCAAAGGTGTGCGGCAGGTGCTGCACGTCGACGAGACGCCCGAGGGATATCCCCTCAAGCCGAAGTTCGTCGAGAGCATCCAATTGCTCGGTGATCTCGGCCTGCGCTACGACCTGTGCCTCCGCTCCGGCGAAGTGCTCGGCGTGGCAAAGCTGGTGGAGCAATGCCCCAAAACGCGATTCGTGCTCGACCACTGCGGCAACATGAGCACCACGTCGAAGAACACCGACGAGAAAAAGAAGTGGCACGACGGCATCAAGGCGATGGCCGCGCTGCCCAACGTGATGTGCAAGATTTCAGGCATTGTTGCTGGCGCCAGCAAGGAATGGACGCCCGACGAGCTCGCGCCAGTGATTAACACCACGCTTGATACGTTCGGCGAAGATCGCGTGATGTTCGCCGGCGACTGGCCCGTGTGCACGCTCCGCGCGACTTTCGCCCAATGGGTCGCGGCCTTGAAGCAGATCGTCAAGCCGCGCTCGCTGGCCTTCCGCAAGAAGTTGTTCCACGACAACGCGGCGAAGTTCTACGAGATCTGACGCTTGCCGTAGCCGCGTTCACCAGAACGCGGAAGGTGCGGCCGAGGCTTGCAAGGCAACCATGTCTTGCAGGGCCACCGCACTCTACGCGAGTGCGGCTACTCCCACCGCGCACCAGACTCCGTCGTAGCCGCGTTCGCTAGAACGCGGAGAGCTACGCTGCGTCATCAAGAATAGCTGAACTGCTCGGCTCCCAAACTCAACCTACCGCACTCTTGGTAAGTGCGGCTACGGGAAGCAACCAATTGCCACCCCGGAATCAATCTTGGGCGTTGAGTTTCACGCCCGGGTCGCTGGCGACATTCACCCACACGTGGACGTGGGGGACGCCGCGGAAGTGCCACACGAAGCTCGGGCCTTCCAAACGCCACACGTCCCACACTTTGTCGTTCCCCAGGTCTTCTTCGGTGAAGAAGGCCAGGTGGCACTTGTCGAGGCCTCCTTGGGACTTCAGGCACGACAGCGCTTCTTCCTGATCGCTCTTGCGATAGGGCTCGATGAGTTTACTGAGCGTCTTTTGCAACTCACCTTTTTGGTCGGCCGACAGGTCCGTCACGGGGATGCCGTAGAAGTTGCCTTGTTCGCCGCGGAACTGGACTGCGCTTTCATACGGCGACGTTTTCACTAGCGCCTTCTCGCGCTGCTTGCCATCGAGCATTTCGCACACTTTATTGGCAGCTAGGGCTTGCTCCCAAAAGACGTTGCCGGGGTGGCCGACCTTTTCGTCGAAGCCACTGGCGGCGTGGCCATAGAAGATCGGCCCGCCGAAGGCCACCGATTCGGTCGAGTTGCCGTCGCAGCGAAGCGTCATGTGACGTCCCGTCATCACGAACTCGAACTTACCGTCGCCTGGCTTGCCGAAGATCGCGATCGATTGCGAGTTGCCGAAGCCACCCGCATCGTCTTTCAATTGCTTGTCAATCTTGGCGTGCCACTCGGGCTGGATCAGCCCTTCGAAGATCTCGCGGACCATGGCCCGCTGCTCGCCGGTGAAGTAGTCGCTATTGATGAATTGTTTGGTGATGTTCCAGTTGTTGGAGACGCGAGTCCGCAACAAGCCGCGTTCTTTTTCGGTGAAATCCCAGTCGAAACAGAGGTCTTTCCGTTGGGTGGAGTTGAGCGAGTCGTACAGCCGCTTAACAACGGTCTCCGGAGCGGCTTTATCCGTCGCGTTGGCATAGGCGCCGCGCGGTAGAACGGCATAGGCCAGGGCCCCGACGCCGGCAGCGGCGATAAAGTCGCGTCGCGGCAGCCCACTTGGTTCCGACGAGCAATCTGGACATTTCGAATTCTTGTTGCGACGCGACATGCTAAGGCTCCGTGCAAACCGGAAGGGAATCGCTCGCGCGTGGCGAGCAGGTGACCTTCTTATTTTGGACCATGCCGAAGGAGATTGCCACAGAGGGTACAGAGACCTTGGAGAGCTAGGAACAATGCCCCCAAGCCGGCGAAGCTTTGCCACGCGGGAAATCGCAGGGAGGATCGACTATAGTAGTGGCGATTTGAGAGCGAGCGGCTACTTCTTAGCTAACAATTTCATAATGGGGGTCCTCATGTCATTCGATCCATTTCAACAACCTAGCGGCGGCGCACCTGGTCCGAATCCATATCACTCGCCGATGGCTCAAGGACCGGCGAGCATTCGCGGCACCCACAGCTTCGAGGACCTCAAGCAGCTCGCGCAGTTTCAACGTTGGATGATCGGAATGGTTGGGGCGCAACTTCTGTTTGGATGCGGCGGCATCATGGCGCTGGGTGTAATCGCCAACGCGGTAGCAGCACCGGGTCAGCCCCCACCTCCTTGGACAGGCATTCTTGGGCTCTTGTGGTGGGGCTTAATGATCCTGGTTGGCGGGGGGACCATCGTCTCGTTAGCGCTAGTTGGTAATAAGGTCTGGGGAGCGGCAGGCGCCGTCATCTGTGCACTACTGGGGTTCGTTCCCTGTGTGTCGCTGATCACACTGCTGGTGGTGAACAGTTCGGCCACGTCGATCTTGCAACGCCACGGTTACACCGTGGGCTTCCTCGGCTGCAACGACCCGCGGTTGCTGTCGTAGAGCACCGACAGATCAAAACGCGTAGAGTTGCGAAATATCGGCGGGCGATTGTTCGGCGAGTCCAGTCAATCGCTGGAGCAGTTTGTCGGTATTGACCGATCCCAAGCCAATCAATCTCCGCCATTTGGTTTCGAGCAACGCCCCCACGTCCGCATCGCGATTGCGGCCGTGACCCTTGGGGTACATCACCAGTCCGCTGCTGGCCGACCCGGCTTGGCCTGCGCCATCGGCGTATTCGATGTCGACCGTCGTCGGGATTCCGTCGGGATAGCGGCGATCGTATTCGGGACCCCCATGCACGAAATCGATCCGCTCCATCAATTGCCGCGTGAGTGGCTGAAACAGTGCCGCGTCGTCGTAGTCGGCAGGCAAAAGCATCAAGCGGTCCCAATCGGCGGCTTTGCACTCAAAGGCTTTGCGCAGAATCGTCGCCACGATGTAAACCATCGAGTGATCGGCGCTCTGCCGCGTGCGCGGGTCGCGCTTGTGCGGATCGCCAATGATGCCGAACGCGGGTTGATAGATCGTGATCCGCAACTGCCGGATGCGATCGGGGCTTTCCAAGATCCCCGGATACTTTTGCAACAGCGAAATCAGCCCGCCAATCGCGCCGGCTGATTGGTGTTCATAGAGCCCCAATTTAAAATGCATGCCCATCACGGCGAAGTCGTCGCCGCCAGTGGCGAGATGCAAATCAAAGGGACTGGCGTGCGGTTTGGCCGGCGGCTCGAACAAGCAGAAGACCGCCTGTGGGTTGCGAAAGATATCGGCCGGGCCGACGAAACCGTTCATCGACCGTTGCGCTGAAACGACGGCCATCTCAGTCGAAAGCGCCGCCGACGCGCCCTTGGAATCAGACAGCTGATGCCCAGCGCGGATCGCTCGAAATGGCACGTAATGGGCAACGACCATCCCGATGGCCGATTCGATTTGCTGGGCCGTGGCTCCCATCATCGCGCCATATACAGCGGCGCTGGCAATCGCGCCGTGCATAACGTGGTCGATCTTGTAATTCTTGAGCGCGAAGGCCTCGGCGAGCCGCCCGCGGATTTCGTCGATGCACAACATGCCTAAAAGGGTCCGATGGCCATCGGCACCTGTTTGCTGCGCAGCGGCAACGGCGACTGGATAGAAATCGTTGTGGCCGAATTCGCCTGCCGTTTGGCTAGTCGCGGGATTGAAGCCGAAGTTCGTCCCGTTGGAATCAAGCTCGCGCACCGCCGAACTATTGGCGACAACGGCCTTTTCGGCACGAACGCGGACCGTCGAGCCAAAACACGTCGCGCCCGGCTGGGAACCACCAACCGTGTAGGTAAGGGCTTCGTTCCGCAGCACCGTCGGCGCGTTCATCCCGCAAGCAAGAGCGGCAACTCCGCACGCGACGCTGTCGGTGTGGAACTGCTCTACCTTTTGCAGCACACCAGCACTTGGCTTGCCCGACTTCAAAAAGTCGATCGCATAGCGGCCCAACGCCAGGGCTTGGTTCGTGTCGGCGGGAAGCCTGATCGTCGTCATAACTGTCATCAAAAAAGTGGCACAGACAATCCTGTCTGTGCGCGGTTGACTATGCGTCTTGATTGTTTGCGAGCGACAAGCCGACGATTGGCTTCGCCTCAAAATTGACTCTAACAAGTCGTCTACTTCGCCGGACAGGATTGTCCGGCCTACTTTTGGTTACTCGTCGTCGAGATCATCATCATCGTCGTCGTCATCCAATTCGCGGTCGGGATGCAACGGGTCTTCGGGATCGAAGAAGAAGTCGCCCAGGCCAAGCGGCGTCGCTTCTCCGCCGAGGGTCCGGCTCTTGCGTTCCGCTTGCGCCTTCAAATCGAGCGCGTCTTCGCCGAGGCACATTTGCACGGCTTCGGCCCAGGCTTTGTCGTTCGACAGCGGGTGCTTAGGATCTTGCGCCAAGCGCTTGAGCGCGTAACGCATGATCGAGAGCCCGTCGCGGACCGAGAAATCGAGCCGCAGCTTGTGAGCCTGCTGGAGGAAGTCGACGGTGATCGCGAGCATTTCCGGCTCGGCAAACGGCAAGTGGTATTGAAGGATCGCCAGTTCGTCTTTGCGATTAGGGAAGCCGAGCGTGAGCGTCGGCTGCAAGCGGCTCATGATGTAATCGGGAATCTCGTACGTCGACTCGTCCTGGTTCATCGTCACGCAACAGCGGAACTCGGGATTGGCCGGAACGGTGATTCCCGCGACGATCGATTCGATGTAGCGGCGATGATCGAAGAGCGGAGCCAGGCTGGCCCACGACTTTTCGTTCATCCGGTTCCCTTCGTCGAGAATGCAAACGCCTCCCGTGAGCATCGCGGTGACCAGCGGCGAGGCGTGATAGGCAATCGTGCCGCTCTCGGCCAGCACCGGCGTCACGAGCAAATCTTCCGGCCGCGTATCGGACGTGCACTGGTAGATATAGAGCGGCTGGCCGCGCATCTTTGCGGCGGCAATTCCCAGGGCCGTCTTTCCGATGCCCGGCGTGCCGATCAATCGCGGCGTGAGCGGTAAATCGCGATTGTCGACGACCAGCCAACACGCGAGCAGTTGCTTGAGGATTTCCTGCTGGCCGATCCATTCGCCCGGCAGATCGTGGGCTTGTGCGAAATGGAGCGAAACGCCGTCGATTTCAACGCATCCTGCCGCCGCCTTGGGGGGCGGAGTTTTGCCGGTGGAGCGAGCGGGTTTCGCTTTTTTCTTTGCCATGGCTGGGGTTCCTGCCCGACTGCGTTCGCGTGTGTGGCACATCACGCCGTTGCACAGTCGTGGCATGCATTGGGTCAAGTCTTGCGGCCCATGCCGGTCGTGCGGCTTGGTTGGGTCAATCTACCTGTAGCGAGCGACTCGACCAAGCCGGTAAGCGCGGGAGGGAGCAGGCGGATGCTCGGGCGACGTAGAGTTTCCGACACGGTTCACCCCCAAGGCGTGCCGATCAAATGGATCTGGAGTGAGATTTAGGAATGTTGAATCGATTCAGCTCTCGGTTGGCGGAGGAGACGCTCGCTGGGGAAATTACGCTTGGCGAACAGGCGGCACCCCAACCATCGATGGGCCTCTGGCTCGATCGCGGAATTCTGCTGGCCGTCGTTTTAGGGGCCGTGGTCGGCATCTCGCCCAACTTCGTCGACCCGGACTTGTGGGGCCACGTGCAGTACGGCCGCGACCTGCTTCGTAACGGGCTGCCGGCGACTACCACCTATTCCTACGTGGCCGAAGGGTATCGCTGGATCAACCACGAGATCTTGGCGGAAGTAATTTTGGCCCTGGCTGCCGATTGGCTGGGACCACACGGAATGCTGGTGGCCAAAGCGCTGCTTGGCGCGGCAGTGATCGGCGCGGTGATGCGCTACGCTCAACTGCGGCACTGCGGCACCGTTGTGGTCGCCGTGATGGCACTCGTCACGGCGCCAAACCTGGCCTACTCGTGGTCGCTGCGCCCGCAGATTTTTTCGTTAGCGGCGTTCGCAACCTTGCTTTACCTGCTTGGTTATGTCTTCGAAGGCTGGGAAGGACACTGGCGCCTGCGTTGGCCGGCGTTCTTGTGGCCATCCAACGAGCCCTACGAAGCGCACGATCCGCCGAACGATTTGGGATACGACCCCAAGCGACTTAAGTTCCTGTGGCTGGTAGTTCCGCTGTTTGCAGCGTGGACCAACACGCACGGCGGCTTCCTGGCTGGCTTGTGTGTTTTCATTGCCTATCTCGGTTTGCGATCGCTGGAAGCTCTTAGCGTCCGCGGCCGGTTGGCGTTGCCGCTGTTGGCGCGGTTCGCGGTGATGGCAGTCGTCGCCGCCGGGTCGACAATCATCAACCCTTACGGCTTTGAATTCCACTTGTGGCTGTTCGACGACCTCAAGGTCCCTCGGCCGGAGATTGTCGAGTGGCTCCCCACCAACTGGTTTGAAGCGGGAACGATTCCGCGCTGGCTGATCGGCGGACTGTGGCTCTTGACACTGGTGAAGAGCCCTCAGCGGCACGACTTCACGCACACCGTCGTCGCCGGCCTGCTGCTGTGGCAAACATGCGAACATCGCCGCCACGGCGCCTTTTGGGCCTTGGCCCTCTCGTTCTGGTTGGCTCCACATGTCGAGCTCGCCTGGCAGATGCTCCAAGGGCGAAAACACGATACCACCCACCCCGAAGACATGGCCGGCGCGCTGTCGCCTGCCAATCGACAACGATTGGCAAGCGGCTTGCTCGTGGTGTACGGCCTGCTGGGCTGGATGCTCTGGTCGCGGATGAGCCAGATCACCGTCGAACGGACCACCTATCCCGTTTCGGCCATCCAGTACATCGCCGACCGGAACTTCACCGGCAAGATCGTTTGCAATTTCAACTGGGCGCAGTACCTGATCTACGCGTGCGGTCCTGGTGCCTCAGGCGGACGCCCGGCCGACGGCGGCTTGCTCGTGCAGGTCGACGGACGCTGCCGCACCAGCTACTCGCAGGAGATGCTCGACCAGCACTTCGATTTCCTGCTAGGCGATCTGCCGACGAGCCTCGTCTACAAGGCACCCGGACACGTTTGCAATCCGGCAGCGGTTTTGAGCGAAGGGCGGCCCGACCTGGTGCTGCTCGATCGCGAATACGACCGCTGCGCGCAGTTGATGAAAGATAACGCCGAGCGGTGGGTGCTCTTGTACCAAGACAGCGAAGCCCAGCTGTGGGGACGAAGAAGCCGCTACGACGACCCTCAAAGTCCCGACTACGTTTCACCGCGCGACCGACGAGTCAGCGACGCCGTGCAAACCGGATCGGTCTGCTGGCCAGCCTTGCCGAATCAATCAAATCCCGCCATCCAGCCCGTTCCTGAAGTCGTATCGCTTCCCGCCGAGACCGTCGACCAGGAAGCACCGATCGAACTTCACGAACAAGTTTATTAACTCCGAACCTACGACCTCCCTATCCGTCAAAGACATCACGATGAACGCTCCTAACGAAGTCCAGCAAGCTCCATCGGCCGCCGATCAAACCGCTAAGCTGTCCGCGGTCCAAATCGCCAACGCCGCCATCGATAAGATCGATGAGCTGGCCCGAATGGTCGAGCTCGAGTCAGGCTACGACGTCCCCTCGCGCGATTGGGAGTTGCCGCCCGGTTTTGTCGTCTCGATCGTGATCCCGGTTTACAACGAGGAGCGAACCATCGAGCGCGTGCTCGCGCGGGTGGCCGCATTGCCGATTCCCAAAGAGATCGTGGTCGTCAACGACGCCAGCCGCGACGGAACGGCGAAAGTCCTCGACCGCATTGCCGGCGCCGCCGGTGTGCGCGTGATCCACCAGCCCTTCAACCAAGGCAAGGGAGCAGCCCTTCGCCAAGGCTTCGCTTCGGCAACCGGCGATGTCGTGGTCGTCCAAGATGCCGATTTGGAATACGATCCGCGCGACATCCTGCCGCTGCTGAGGCCCGTCGTCGAAAACCAAGCCGACGTCGTCTTCGGCTCGCGGTTCTTGCACGAGAGCCCGCAAGACAAGTCGTTCGTCCACCGCTTAGGCAATTGGGGCCTGACCACGGCCTCGAACCTCTTCACCGGCCTGCGGATCACCGACATGGAGACGTGCTACAAGGTCTTCCGCCGCGAATTAATCCAAAGCATCCCACTCAAGCAAGACCGCTTTGGCTTCGAACCCGAAGTCACGGCCAAACTCGCCCGCCGCAAAGCGAAAATTATCGAAGTGCCAATCGGTTACCAGGCCCGCGGCTACGCCGAAGGAAAGAAGATCGGCATCAAAGATTTGTTTAACGCCCTGTGGTGCATCGTCCGATACGGCCTGGCGGATTGACGCTCGGGTGGCACTGGCGTCCCTCAGACGCCAGTGTGCGCTTACAGTAACCACTGGCGTCTTTTGGACGCCAGTGCCACCCAGATTGGCCAGCTACTCGGGCATCGCAACGCCCAGTTTCCGCATCGTCGCCCGTTCAGCCTGGCGCATCAGGACTTCCTTCTCGGGCGACTTGTCGTCGTAGCCGACAAGATGCAACGCCCCATGGACGACGTATAACAGCAGCTCATCAGCCTCGGGCCAGCCATACTCCGCACAGCTCGCAGCCGCCGTATCGCTGCTGACAATAATCTCGCCGTGGAGCGTTTCTCCCTGGCGATCGAACACGAAACTGATCACATCAGTCGGATAGTCGTGCTGGAGATACTGGTTGTTGATCTGATGGATCGTCGGATCGTCAACGACCGCGATACTCACCTCGCCGCCGCGAATCCCAGCATCGGCGAAGACTTGCGCGGCTCCGGAGCGCAACCGCTTCAAATCGACGGGGCGCGACTGCTCGTCGGCAATCAGAATCTCAAGTCGCGGCATGTGTGACATTCAAGTGGTGCGACTCTCCCGAGTCGCACAAAGTTGGCTCAATCCTTCATTAGAACGTCAGCCATCCCATTTGGGCAACGCGTGGTAAGGACCGCTCTGGAGAGCGGTCCTACGAATTGTTCGCGAAATCAGGCATTTCGTCGCCGCTGGGACCGTAGCTCGATGGGACCTTCGCGCCGAGCAATCGCAGGTACACGCCAAACTGGCCGCGATGGTGGTACCAATGGTTCAGCAGAATGGTTCGCAGGACGTTCGCCCGCGGCATGGCCATCAGCTGCTTGCCTTCTTTGTCGAGCAGCTGCCACTTTCCTTGCATGGCCGCGTCGCTGATCTTCGGCAACAGCTTGCGAACGTTTTCGACCGAGGCATCGTGCGTCTTAAGAACCTCGTCGACCGACGCCGGGCTCGGATTTTCGCCGAAGCCGCGGGCCGTCCACGAATCGGCCGACGCCATCTCGATCACACGCCCCACGCTGTCGGCGATGTGCAGCGCCAGTTGTCCCGCGCTCATCGACTTCTCGTGCGGCTTCCAAGCGAGCTTATCAGGCGGAAGGCGCTCCAGAAATTTTCGCGTCGTCTTCGCTTCTTGTTCGAATTCCGCCAGCAGTGTCTCGGCCATCGTCATCGGATTGATTCCTGAATAGTGAAACAGTTTTCGCTAACTACGCGACACTTTCGATTCGCCTAGCTTCTTCACGCGCTCAAGACAGGATTTCCAGCCCGGCACCACTCCTTCGCGATGCATCGGCAAGATATCGCCGAGCCCGCGATGAACCAGTTTCAGCCGCGTCCCGATCCCTTCGGCAACCAGGCGATACTGGATGTGATTCAAAAACGGGTACGACATGAACATCGGCCCCATGATCTCTAAGAGCGTCGGCGCTTTGATCACCTGGACGAACCCCCACAAGTGTCCCGCGTTGTTCCCCAAATCGCGAAACCATCGCCCGCCGGGAAAGGCTTCCAGCACCATCGGCATCGGCGTCCCATCGTGCGTGGCATTGGCCGGGCCAAGTTCCTCGAGCAACGCTTCGAATGCGATGGCAATCGGAGCCGCGATCACGATCTCTTGTTCCACAACCGGCGAGTGAACGATCTCTGGCGACGGAGACAGCATGGTGTTAGTTCCTGAGGTGCGATTTTCCGGCAGTTAGTTCTTAGCCGACTGCTCCGCGGCCTTGCGTTCGGCGCGTTGCTTGATGCGATCGAGTTGTTGCGACCAGAGCCGTTCGAACCGCTGCGTCCACTGGTGCACGGACTTCAGCTTTTCGGGATTGAGCGTGTAAAAACGGCTCTTTCCCACCGGCTGCACCGAAACGAGTCCGACTGCCCGCAGCACGCCTAAATGCTTGGAGACGGCAGGCTGCGCGAGCCGCATCGCGCCCACCAGATCCCCTACCGAACGTGGCTTTTGGTCGGCCAACAGTTCGATGATCTCGCGCCGGTGCGGTTCGGCGATGGCCGTGAAAACGTCGGTCGTGACAGGCGAAGGTCCCATGGCACAATCATATTCCATAATGGGAATGTGAGTCAAGAGATAAATCTGCTGCCCCATCATAAGGCTCTGAGTTCGAGAGTTCAGGCTCCTCACTTCAGGCCCCAGATGGGGCGGCGATGCCGTTAGTCCGTTTGGACTATGGCCCGGTCGCGCTCGCTGGTAGCCAATGCGCATGACGAACAAACGGTTCCCGCCTCCAGCTGATGCCTCAAGGACATTGCCATGCGACGCACACCGAAATGGATGGAAGCCGCCACGAACACCATTGATGTAACGATCCCGCTCCACATTTCGATCCGGCTTGGCAAACCGATGGGAGCACCGCCGGCGATGGCACCGCGCCGCTCCGCCCGAGGTGAACGCCGCCGCGCCGGCAGCGCGGCGATTACGGAAAGCACCGCCGTTGCCGAGGGGCTGTTCGCGGCGCCGGTGCCAACCGTGCCGATGAACCGGTTTCGCCTCGCTTCGCTCCGCGCGGCGAACTTCGATTGGAACGCCGCACTTTCGCTGGCACTGGCCAGCCGGCTGAGTTATCGCACGGAAGCGGAGGTCAAAACCACCGCCGTCGGCACCTTCGGCTTTCAACAGTGTGAATTCATCAGCGTTGACGACACCCAAGCCTTCATCGCATGGACAGGCGACTTGGTGCTGATCGCGTTTCGCGGCACGGAAAGCATCGGCGATTGGCTGATCGACTTGAACATTCTTAGTTCCTCCCGCCCTTACGGCGTCGTCCATCGAGGTTTCACGGGCGCGTTCCAGGTCGTCGAACAACGGCTGCGGCAGCTTCTAGGCGGTCTCGCAGGGCGGCGACTCCTTTTGACGGGGCACAGCCTAGGCGGAGCCCTCGCCACAGTCGCCGCCGCAGAACTTGCCAGCACATTTAAAGCCGCAGCCATCTACACCTACGGGCAACCGGCGGTCGGCAAAGGAGATTTCGTCGGCTTCTTCAGCCACAACTTCGCTGGCTTGTTTCACCGCTTTGTCAACGACGACGACATCGTACCGCAGGTCCCGCCGACATTCGCGCACGTCGGTAACCTGATTCATTTCGACGCCAACGGGAATATCCAATCGGGGTCGGTCGTGATGTCGGCCGTCGCCGAAACCGTGGGAGTTCAACCGCCGCAGGGTCCGATGCTCACCAAAGAAGAGTTCGACGCGCTGCGGACGACATTGCTCCAGGAACGAAATCAATCCGCAACCGAATCCGTGGATGCCGAAGCAGCGCTCGCCGAGTCCGCACTCGCCGACGGCCCAATCCCCGAGGGCTTCTTCCCCAGCGTGGGCGATCACAAGATGGACAAATACCTGGCGAAGATCGTCCGCCATGCGCCGAATCCCTAGACAGACGCCTGGATACGCGCGCTGCCGGCACTCTTCTTGATTTCTCATGTAGAAAATTCTTGAAGATCACACGGGGCTTTGCTTCAATGCGCTGCACGCACATCGCTTTCGCATTTGCGAAGGCCGATGTGTCCTTGTCTTACGCTCGGTGTTGCGAGCGATTCTTTTTTAGGAGATGCAGAACATGAAATGGGTCACAAGCGCGCTGTTGGTGCTGGCACTAGGGGTCGGCTCGGTGCAAGCGCAAGAAGGAACCAAGCCCGGCAAGGAACATGAATTCCTCGCCCAGATGGCCGGCGAATGGAATCTCAAGTTCGAGGGGAGCAACGACGCGGTCGGCAAAGCAGTCTTCAAGATGGCCCACGGCGGGCTATGGCTCACGTCGGCGCATGAAATGAAGATGCCGACCGGCGACTTCACCGGACAAGGCCTCGACAGCTACGACCCCGTGAAAAAGAAATACATCTCGGTGTGGGTCGATTCCATGATCACGTCGCCGATCCTCTTCGAAGGCGATCGCAGCGAAGATGGCAAGACGATCACCCAGACCGGCAAAGGACCCGGTGCCGACGGCAAAACCACCGACTACAAGTCGGTGACGGAGTACGTCAACAAGGACAAACACATCTTCAAGCTCTGGTCAGGCAACCTCACCGGCGATCCGATGATGACGATCATCTACGAACGCGCGAAATAGTTGTTTTCACACGAAGGAATGCCCGAAAAGTAGCCCGGACTTTCCAGTC
Source organism: uncultured Pirellulaceae bacterium (assembly GCA_964636985.1). Taxonomy (GTDB): domain Bacteria; phylum Planctomycetota; class Planctomycetia; order Pirellulales; family Pirellulaceae; genus CAZWSX01. The sequence continues at coordinate 27,764 of CAZWSX010000050.1, forward strand.
CGGGCGCGGTGGACTCGCTCTAGTTAAGGTGACGCTTATCGGCGGGACACGAACGATTACTTGATCATTCCCTTGAAAGCAGCGCGTTCTAGGTTAGATGCTGCACTCTGCACGGACAGGAATGTCCGTGCTACTTTTTTCCCGCCCAAGATTTTAGGCTTGGCCGCGAATTACCGGGAAAGACACTTCGTCGACCCTTTCGCATTTCTGGCGGGATCGCATGGCCGAACCATCTTCGACCCGCCGCTGGTATCGCCAATTCAGCCTCCGCGGGCTACTGATCGCGCTGGCGCTGGTGGCCATCGGCTTTGGCATCTGGAGCAATGCCTCGGCGCAGCGGGAGTGGCGGGCGTTGCAAGCATTCGACAAGAGTCTGCGGATTTCGTTGACGAGGCGCAACAGCTTGGGTGGCATCGAGCACTTGCAAGGATTTCAACCCAGCCAAGCAAAGTCGCTATTTCGGGGCAGAGCCCCTGCGCCGTGGGCTCTATGGCGAGAAGATACCGTCCAGTCGCTCTTCATCGAATCGATTGAACCGCAAATGTCGGCAACGGCGCTTGATCCGTTGGTTGACATTCCGAGCATCGAACGACTGGAGTTGTCGGTCGACGAAATGGACCCGCGAGCGATTGAGTCGCTTGGAAGGTTAAAGCAACTTGAGTCATTGGAATGGAAAGGCAAGTTCGACGAATCTTGCCTGCTGGCTTTGCCACGAATGCCGAGTGTTAAGCGGCTCGAACTCGTTCCAAAAGAATATGGCCGCCTCAAAACGGGGCTGCAAGCGCTCGAACGCCTGCCAAACCTAAGTCAATTGACTCTCGAACCAAGCGACTCGTCATCGAAAGATGTGCTAACTCACGCCAAGTTGTCGCCAACGCCTCTTGCGCTGGAAATAAGCAGCGGGCGTTATCCCGGTCGCTGCGAGTTCGATTTGGCAGACATGAGCGCGTGGTCGAGTGTGTACTACCTTCAACTCTCTTTACTCACACCAGTTGGTTCGATCGATTTTGCTTCAATGCCACAATTGCAAACGATTGATCTTCGGCAAGTGAAATTGAGCGATGCCGACGTGAATCAGCTTGCCAATCTTCCCAAGCTGGAACGCGTGACGCTTTATTACACGGGGGTTACCACTAGCCAAATGGCCCGACTGCTTCAGAACCCCCATTTGAAAGGGATCGTCGTTGACGAAGATGGCGTGGCAGGCAAAGCGTTCGCGGGCCTGCGTGATCACGAGCAATTGGAATTCCTTGAGGTACGCGCACGCGTAGTGGACGAAGCGTTTTTGGAGAGCCTGAGAAGCTCTCCCGCCGCAAAGCAATGTAAGGTGATACAGGACTACATCTTCAACACGCCGCTGTATGATCTTGCCACTCTGACTGCCAAGGTCGAAGACGCACTGCAAAAAAAATAGCGTTAAGGGGTGATCTCCCGCACCACCCGAAACCCCGTGAAGTTCCGCCGGTACTTCGGTCTTGTGGCGTCGCGATCAGCCGAGCGCAAAAAGCGAAAGCGATTGGTGAACGCGCCGCCTCGCAAGACGTGGATTGTTCCGGCGGCCGGCCCCGGTGGATCGTCGGGCGGCGAATGCTCGTAGTAATCGGCCGCGTACCAATCGTGGCACCACTCCCAAACGTTGCCGTGCATGTCGCACACGCCGAAAGCGTTGGACCGAAAGCTCCCTACCGGTGCTGAAAACGCGTGGCCGTCGTTCCACTCGACGCTCCACGTCGCGGCGGGATACTTGGCCACGAACGACGCGTCCGACAAGTTGGCGAAACCCTTGAGCGCATCTTCATCGTCGCCTGTCGAGTAGGTGGTTTTGGTACCGGCTCGGCAGACGTATTCCCATTCGGCTTCGGTTGGAAGGCGATACGTGAAGCCTTCTTTCTCGCTGAGCCATTTGCAAAAGGCGGTGGCGTCGTCCCAATCGATGTTGAAAACGGGATGGTCGTCGTTAGCCGGGTAGCCAACCTCGCGCCAATTGAAACGAGGAAGAATCTCAATCGATTTGGCGGCCGCGTCGTAACCAAAGCCATTCCCGCCATTGCGTTCGAGCGTGGTTTTATAGCCCGTCGCGGCGACGAACTTTGCGTAGGCCCCGCGCGTAACTTCGTGCTTGCCAATGTAAAAGTCGCGCGTGATCCGTACCCGATGTTGCCGCTCGACCTCGTTGTAGTCTTCCTTTTCGGCATCGGTTCGTGGGGCAGGCGTGCCCATCAAGAATTCGCCCGCGGGGATGCGAACCAGCGACATCCCCAGCGAGTTGTGCAGCACGACCGGTTTGTCGGCGCACAACGACGACGTGAATATCGTCAACGCAAAGAGTGCCAAGAAAAAGGTTCGCGCGGCGCTCATAGTTTTCCGGCCGGCGTTTCGGCTCGCAGTTGGTCGATCATATCGTGGGTCGCGGCAGCGATTGCATCTTGCCAGCGATGCGGCCCAACAAACCGGCTCTTGTAGGGCTCGCGTTCGTACGCGAACGTGATGCCGCGCGAGTTGTTGACGACCGCTCCTAACCCGCGCGCGTCGAAGGCACCCACCACATCCTTCGCCGCCCCGCCTTGCGCGCCGAAGCCCGGCACCAGCAGGCAAACATGCGGCATGCGCTGACGAAGTTCGGCCAGTTGTTCAGGATATGTCGCACCAACGACGGCCCCGGCCACGCCGTAACCAAAGCTGCCGGCAGTCGCGGCCGAAATGCCCTCGACGTGATCGGCCACCAGTTCGTAAAGCCGCTTGTCGCCGATTTCGCGATCTTGAAACAATTGCCCGCCGCGGTTGCTCGTCTTCACCAGCACGAAGATCCCGGCCCCGTTGGCGACGCAGGCCTTAGTAAACGGTTCGAGACTGTCGTCGCCCAAGTAAGGGCTCACGGTCAAAGCATCGGCTCCCCAGCCGCTGCGCGGCTTACGCCCAAGATAGGCCGTGGCATACGCTTCTGCCGTCGAGCCGATATCGTTGCGCTTTGCGTCGAGGCAAACCAGCAAACCCTTTTGCACGGCATAGTCGATGATTTGGCCCAGAACGATCATGCCCGGCGGGCCGAGTTGCTCGAAGAACGCCGCTTGCGGCTTGATAACGGGAACGAGAGAAGCAACGGCGTCGATCACTCCCACGCCGAACACGTGAAAATCGTTGGCGACATCCTCTGGCGATTTGCCGTCGCCGGTGCGGATGGATGGCGGCAGGTTTTCCCAACGCGGGTCGATGCCAACCATCACCGGCGTGCGCGTTCGCTGGATGGCTTGCGACAGTCGATCGAAAAAAGGTTCTTGAGAATTCATTAACCGCTCACACGAGGAGTCGAGAATAGCTACCGTCATAGGCTTGTGGTTGACGCGTGACGGCATCGCGACGAATATGCAATTTCTGGCTTACCAAGCGACTTGGTTGGCTGGTTCCTCCCACCTTAAAAGATCCCTCCCGATGTTTTTTTCGAATCTTTCCAGCTGGTCGGTCCCTGGTTGCACGGTGCTTCGCCAGATCGTCATTCGTCGAATTGTCATTCCCCAAATCATAATAGTGTCGGCCCTTATTTTGGCGGCGACGGCCGTTTCCGGCAATGAGCCCACAGAGGCCGCTCGGCCGCTTGCTCCCAAATTGGTGGTGGTCGTCAGCGTCGATCAATACGTCGGCGAGTACTTCGAGCGGTTCCATCGCAATTTCACGGAGAATGGTTTTTACAACAAAACGCAATCGCAAGGCGCGTGGTTCGCCAATTGCCGGCATCGCCACGCCTTCACCGTCACCGCGCCCGGCCACGCCGTCTTGTTGACCGGTTGTTATGCCGATCGCCACGGCATCACCGAAAACGACATGTACGACCGGCTGCTGGGGAAACAGGTTTACTGCGTGGCCGACCCGACGGCAAAAGTGATCGGCGAAGACGGAGTCGCGCCCGTCTCTCCGCGCCGCCTTCTGACCGACACCGTCGGCGATCGGCTGAAGCTCGAAAGCGAAG
>CAZWSX010000051.1:0-28297 GCA_964636985.1 uncultured Pirellulaceae bacterium
TCCCTCTTTACTTATTTACACCGGTAAACTGTCTCACGCGCGGGGTCCACCTCTCTTTGAACTCAAACACTTCTTCCAGCGGCAGCTTAAAGACCTTGGCGATTCGAAACGCCAACTCCAGCGACGGATAATAGCTCCCCTTTTCCAAAGCAATCACCGTTTGCCGGGTGATCCCGACGCGGTCGGCCAGGTCTTGTTGTGTCATTTCTTTCGCCGCGAATCGCAGTTCGCGGATGCGGTTCTCGATCAGCACCTTAGGCATGGACCGGGCCCCATCCTTGGGAAATGCGCCGATAGCCGAACACGATCCCGGCATAGTAAGACGCATGGGCGATCACAAAACCGGCAAAGAGCAGGTGGACGCCCACCATCGCCTGCATCACGGGCATGGCGAAGTTCGCCGCCGTGACATCGATCTCTTGAGCCTTAGCTTGCATGACTTGGACCACCCCCGACGCCGGAACGGCGAACATCGCCACGCAGCACCAGGTCATGACCGCCGTCGCCAGTACGATGCCGGAAAACTTGGAAGCCTTAAGTTCGATCAATCGATCGAGTTCATCCAGCGGCGGCGTGTCGCCGGTTTCGCGAATCGATTTCGTCGCCAAGGCGTTGACGATATGGAAGCCGACGAGCAGCACCACCTGGACGATCGTCGCAACAATGATCAGCCCCACGTACGCCATGGGATGCAGCAACACGAGCGCAAAGTAGGGAATGAAGATGCCGACCGTGGTGACAAGACAAGCCCAGGCGCTCTTCTCGTGGAAACTCATGGCAAATACTCCGAAAAGGTCTCCGATCCAGATGTAATGTATACACGACACAATGTAATGTATAGATGACATTCGAATGGACGCGAGATTTCTTGAAACATCGGAGAAATTTCGCGAAGAATTTTCAAAGCAGCTAACTAGAAGCCACTTCTCTCGCCCGCTGGCAGATTGCCTCGACGAGTTCCGCCACCGGCCCCACATGCGCCGCGACGACCCAGTTCTTGCGCGGAGAAAGCGACCGAGCGTCGATCACAGCGCGGCGGATCGAAGCAAGTACGTCTCCTTGAAACAGCAAATGGGGCCACACGACGACGGCGTCGGCGTCCGACTTGGCTACGGCGACCAGGACGTCGGTCATGGTCGGCGTCGCAACAGCGACAAACCCGATACTGAGGCGGTCGATTTGCAGGCTCTTGGCGACTTGCCCGACGTAGTCGCGCATTTGTTCGGTGCTCTGTTCGTCACTGCTTCCGCGGCCGATCGCGACGAGGGCTGTCCGCTGGGGGGTGGTCCCGCCCGACGACACCGCCGAGCGAACGCGCTTGCGCGATACGCCCAGCAGGCTGGGATGAAGGCCCAGCGCGGGCGCTTGCCCCATGATCTTGAGGCCACAAGCGGCGGCTGCCGCGGCAGTTTCGTCCGGAACATCGTTCTTAGCGTGGCCGGCCGAGAACAACAAAAGGGGGACGACGACGACTTCCTCGCAGCCGCGATCGCGAAGTTTAGCCATTCCGCCTGGAATGCTGGGCTCGGCCAGCTCCAAGAAGCAGGCTTCAACCGGCACCGTCGCCTGGTTGGCCACGGCAATCGCGGTCGAGAGGAACTCTCGCCGCCCCTGGGCATCGCGGGTTCCATGACCGACCAGCAGCCAGCCCCGTTTCGAAGAAACCGGAAGCGATACGTCGGCGTGGCCGTTGATGAGTTCGCCGGACATAAGTTCACCGAAGATGGGTTCAGCGGAAATGAGTTCAGCCGACAGGGGAGACTTGGGGAGAGGCGTTGAGTAAAAGGGAACCAGATGGAAGGATTGTGCGTAGCAACCTAGGCAATTTGGCACCTGCGCTTACGATGGACCACCGTCTAGCGCACCGAGCACTCAACTTTCGCGGACAACCACCGGGCACCGCGATATATTGATGTTAACTGCTCCCGCACCTTTTGGGGGCGGACGCCCAAACCAGCAAAAACAGCATTCCCCGACTCCAAGGGACGTCCGTGTATTCCTACCTGACGATGTTGAAGGGACCCCGTGCCGGCAAACACCACGTGCTCGGCGCGGACAGCGCGAACCTGATTGGCCGCGGCCTCGATTGCCAATTGGTCCTCTCCGATCCCCTTTGCTCGCGCGTGCATGCCAGTATCGAGCGGCTAAACGGCGAGTGGTGGATCAAAGACCGGCAGAGCCGAAATGGCACCTACGTCAACAACCAGAAGACCGAAGACGCACAGTTAGTCGAAGGGACGCAGGTTCGCATCGGTTCGGTCATCTTCGAGTTTCGCCAGTCCAAGGAACGTCCGTCCGATACCGGCCCGGCGAACCACGCGCAAACGATGATTTACGATCAATCGGTCCCCTCGTCGGGCGCCACACCTGGCGCCTCGCCGATCGCGGGATTGGCGATCAACGATGTCGCTAACTTTGTGCCGCTGTACATGTTGTCGGCCAAGCTGCTCGAGTGCAACACGCCTGACGAAGTGATTCGCTCGGGCGTCGAGCTGCTCCGCGACCGTACGCACGCGACCGTAGTCGGCTTTCTTTGGGTTAGCGACGATGGGCAACTCAAACCCAAACTGGTGATTCCGGACGAAGAGTCGGGCAAGGTGACGCTGAGCGACGAACTCACCGAGCGAGTTTGTCGAATGGGCAAAGCGGTCCGCATCGACAACCAACGATTTGGCGATTCCGATCGCGATCGCTCGTTCGCCGATGCGATCTGCGTCCCACTCATTTACGAGCGGCAAACGCTCGGGGCCATTCACGTCTATCTGGAGCGGGGCCGCTTCAGCCAGGACGATTTTGAGCTGGCGATCAATTTCGCTCGCATCATGGTGGTCGCGCTCGCAAAAGCGCGGCGTGTGGTCTTGCTCGAATTGGAGCATCGGCGGCTGCTCGACAAAACGGCGGCATTTGGAGATCTGCTTGGTGATAGCAAGCCGATGCAGGAACTCAAGTCGCGGATCGCGCGCGTGGCTCGCGCGACGGGATGCGTTTTGATCCGCGGCGAGAGCGGCGCCGGAAAGGAATTAGTGGCCCGCGCCATCCACAAAGCGAGCCAGCGAGCGGATCGCCCCCTGCTGTGTGTCAATTGTGCGGCTTTGCCACGCGACCTGATGGAGAGCCAGCTTTTCGGCCACAAAAAAGGGGCGTTCACCGGTGCGGAAAACGACCATCAAGGTTGGTTTCAGCAGGCGCACACGGGAACGCTCTTCCTCGACGAAGTCGGCGAAATGACGCTCGACGGCCAGGCAAAGCTGCTACGCATCCTAGAAGGGCATCCATTCCTGCCGCTCGGTTCGACGAAAGAAGTGTCGGTGGATGTCCGCGTCATTGCCGCGACGAATCGCGATCTGCGCGAGTTCGTACAAGCGGGCAAATTCCGCGAGGACCTGTACTACCGGATGAGCGTCTTCGAACTCTTCCTGCCGCCGCTGCGCGATCGGGGAAGCGACATCTCCACACTAATCGACCACTTCCTGATCCATTTCTGCCAACAGCACGGCCGCTTGGGGTTAAGAATCTCCGATGCGGCGCGGACGCGGTTGCTGTCCTACCAGTGGCCGGGCAATGTCCGGCAATTGCGCAACGTGATTGATAGCGCGGTCGTGATGGCCGATGGCGACGAAATCGAACTTGACGACCTGGCCATTCGCGATGTTTCGCCGCTGTTGGGCAATGGCGACGCGCGCGGAAGCGAATCGCTCGAGTCGCTGGAACTTGCCTTCTGGGAAAAGAAGCTCATGAAGATGGCGCTCCAGCGAACCAACGGCAATGTGCCCGAAGCGGCCAAACTGCTGGGCATCGGCCGGGCGACTCTCTATCGGCGCATGGAAGAATTTGGGCTTAGCAAGTCGTGAGTTTGAACGTCGATTTGCCAGCGTTCGAATTCCCAGCGTTTCAGCGTCATCCGCTGATTCGTTCGCCTCACGCGCAAACGATCCTCGGTGTTTATTGGCCAAGCGGCCACTTTCCATACGTCGCGCGCACGCATACCTTGCAACTCGGCGACGGCGATCGGCTCGTCCTGCACGACGATTGCCCCGGCGGCACAACAACGCCGGACGCCCCACTCCGCGGGTACGCGTCGCTCCAGCGGCAACTGCTGGCCGATTCCAAGGAGTTGCAGGCCACTGCACAAAAGGCGGGCTGGCAACCCGGCGACCCGGTCGTTCTGCTTCTGCATGGCTTGGGTGGTTCGCATCGGTCGACCTATTGCGTCCGAACAACCAGGTATCTGAACGAAATCGGCGTCCGCGTCTTTCGACTAGATCATCGGGGCTGTGGCGCTGGCTACGCGCTGGCACTTCAGCCAGGCCATGCTGGGCGAAGCGCCGATGTCGCGGCGGCCATTCACGGCATTCGCAAAATGTGCCCTGGTTCGCCCATCGTTGTGGTGGGCTACTCGCTGAGCGGCAACATGCTGCTCAAGATGGCGGGGGAAATGGGGGACGATTTTCCAGCCGACCTCGATAGCATCGTGGCCGTCGCGCCGCCCATCGATTTGCAGCGATGTTGCGAAACGCTCGCGCGCGGGTGGGGCAGAATCTACGATCGATCGTTCGTCCGCGGGCTCACGAAACAACTTGTTAGTCGGCATCGCACGATCCCGCGCGCGTATTCGCCTTTGGAGCCGCCTGCCAAAACTTTGATTGATTTCGACGACCGCTACACGGCCCGCGTAAGCGGATTCGAAAACGGCGCCGACTACTACGCTCGCAGTAGTGCCATGCACTTTGTGAACGGCATTCGTCTGCCGGCCTGGGTGATTTCCGCATCGGATGACCCGCTCATTCCGACGAGCGTGGTCGAAAAGGCGTCGTGGCCGGATCACGTCCGCGTGACCATCACCAACGGGGGCGGTCATCTTGGGTTCATCGGCCGCGGCGGTATCGACCCGACCCGGAGATGGCTCGATTGGCGGGTGGTCGACTGGGTCCGTGCGCGTTTCTCTAAGCGAATTTCTAAAGCAACGTGACGGACGGGGATCTCGACGGAACCGGAATTGGGCGGCGTACCGTTGATTCCTCTTCCTCGGGTCGCCATGCTATCGCTTGGGTCCGTCACTTGGGCACGGATTTGCTTGGGCATAAGGTCATTGACATGCCTTCTACGATTAACGGTATCGGTACCTCGTACGTCGGGAAAAGCAACCTCACCCAGCGCGAGGGACAATGTCACAGTTGCAACAGGCACGCGTTTCTGATTTCCTACGATACGCGGTTGTGCTTTGTTGTCTTCTTCATTCCCGTCATTCCGCTGGGCCGCAAGCGGATTGTCGACCAGTGCTCGATCTGCACGCGGCACTACTCGATGGGCGCGGATCAGTACCAGAAGGTGTCGACGGAGTCGATCGACGAGGGGATGAAGCAGTTCAAGAACGATCCCTCGGCCGAAACCGCCCTCGGCGTGCATGGCCGTTTGATCGCGTTTCAAAAGTTTGAGGAGGCCAAAGAGTTCCGCGAGAAGGCCCTGCAATTCTTCGGCACCGATGCGGAATTCATGACCGAGATGGCAGCCCAGCTCGACGAAATGAACCGCAACGAGGAATTGATTCCGCTGCTTGATCGCATTCTAGTGGCGGACCCGGACAACAAGATGATCCGCGCGCGGCAAGCGGTTCTTCTCAGCCAGCGAGGTGAGATCGATCGCGCTCGTCCGTTACTCGACTACTTGGAGAAGCCGGGCGCGTTTGTCGACTCCTCCCCTGCTCCGTTGGTTCACCTGGCGGAAATGTTCTCCAAACAGGGACGGCACGACGAAGCCTTGAAGATGCTCGAACACATGCTCCGCGAGCTACCCAGCCTGGGCAAGGAGCCCGCCTTTCGCCGGATGGTGCTGGGCATCGAAAAGAAAGCCGGACGCACCAGCAGCCTCGTACCGTCGCCAAAGAACTCACTGTTTGGTTGGCTGAATCCCTTGAACGACGATATTGATCCCGCGCGGCGCAAAGCGGGCTGGATCGCTGCCGGAGTCGTGGCCTTGCTGGCACTTCTCGTGGGAGTCAACTACTTCATTTCACAGCATCGCCAGCTCCACATTGTCAACGGATTCAAAAAGGATCTGAATGTTTCGATTGATGGCGCGCCGGCAGTCCTGGTGCCGCCGGGCCGCGCCGACGTTCCGGTCCGGGAAGGAAAGCACAAAGCCAAGGTTACCGGAGTCATTGACGAGGACTTCGATTTTGAAGTGAAGGCGGGTTACTTCGAGCGGTTCTTCCGCAAGCCGGCCTGGGTGCTGGTGCCAGGCAAGGGAGCGGTTCTTCGAAAGTTGAACATCGTCTACTCGCAGAAGGGGGACCCGGGTTCGGCCGAACCACTCTTCGGCGAGCGCTTGCACTACGTTCCTCATTGCGATTATCCGTTTGTCGACACTCCCGCGACCCTCCCGGTGTCGGAGAACGGCAGCGTGACGAAAGTCGCTTTGGAAACCGTTCCTGGTCTATCCGTCGAGCAGGTCGCGGCCTTCATCTCGGCAAAGGATCCCGACGCCTCGATGAGCTATCTGGAAAAGCATCTGGCGGACGATCCATCGAATGAGTCTCTTGGCTACAGCTACGCTTACTTCGGCTCCCAGTTGAAGCAAGAGAAGCGTGTCGCGAGGTTCCTGCAGGACGGTCTCGACAAGCGGCCGATTAACGTCGGGTGGCATCGCATCTGGTCAACGTTGCTAAAGGCTCTGGGGCGGCAAGACGAAGTGCTGGCCTACTACGATAAGGCCCTGGCGACCGAGGGACCCAGTGCGCCGCTCTTGTACTTGCATGCGCGGGTCGATACCGATGACAAGCGCAGTGTGGAAAGCATCGCGGCGGCCAGGCAGCTCGACCCCAACTTTGGTTGGCTTTGGTACATCGATGGGGTGGGGTTTATCTCGAAGGGCGACTTCACGGCCGCCAAGGACCAACTCCAGCAGGCAATCAAGTTGGGCGTGCCCGAATCAACCATTGGAGACCAGTTTCTCCTGGCGCGACTGGGAATCGGCGAGGGGCCGCAACTCGTGACCGAATTGCAGAAAGAGCTCCAGCAAGACATGACCAATCCCGAGCACATCGAGTTCCTGACGATAGCTCTAATCGCCAATGGGTCGCCGAACATTGCCCGGGAGGAATTCGACAAGTGGGCTCAGCAGACCCGCGTGCGCACAGCGCTATCCAACCAGTACCTTAACCGCATGCGAGAGCGGTTGATGTATCGATTGCGAGACCTGCCTCAGTTCGAAAACGCGATGAGACAATCGGGTCGTGACGGCGCGGGATACGATCCCTTCCGGAGCGAGTACTTGATGGTGGTAGGCCGCCTCAAAGACGCAGAGCTTCAAGATCCCAACGACCTGATGGGGCGAGCCGATATGTTTGGTCTCAAGATGGCTCTCGCCTTCCACCTCCAGGGAGACTTGGAGCGTTCCAAAGGATGGGCCGAGAAGGTCGCTGACACCTGGTCCACCCAAGCGGGTTACGAACGCAAGGGCGCCGAATTCCTTCGCTCCGCGGAAGCTCCCCCCTATGACGAATTCGCTGCGACACGCATCAGCTTCATCGAAAAAGCCCTGCTCGCGGCCCTCATCGCACGGCGATTTCCCAACGAAAGCAAGCCCTTCGCCGATCACGCGCGCAAGCTGATGCTCTCGCGCAACGTTGGCTCGCTATTGATCGCCAAAGCACTCGATTCGCCGTAGTCTTAGCTACCGGCCCGCGGTCATCTTCGCCAGCACGTTTTTCAAAACGTGCTCCGAGATCAGATGGTCGCGATGGCTGTCGTCGATGAAGATCGACCAGTTGCTCCCGTCGATCTTGTCAACAACACCAGCCAGCGGCTCGGCATACGTCTTGTAAACATCGCTGCTGAAGCAACACGAGTCATACAGGTTCAGCACCTGGATTTGCTTGCGTGGCCCGTCCTTTGCGGGTGAAATACCACCCAAGGCGAATACTTCGAGCCACGATGCGATTCCGGTCGCCTTATCGAGCACGCCATCCTTGTCGGAATCCTCTTCGGCGAAGATCCCCGCGTACTCCTGCTCCGCATCTCCTTTGCTGCCCGGACTGAACGGCCGTGCGTAAAGCGGCAGCGCGCCGGCGACGGGAATCGAGACATCGACCCGCGTATCGACGGCCGCATAAAGATGGGTGGTCCAACCGCCGCCCGACAGGCCAATCATCAGCGTCTGCTCCGGCTTGGGATACTCAACCAGCATCTCGTTCAAGGCTTGTGTGATTGGTTCCAGGAAAAACCGCATGGCGCCGGCTTTCAAAGTCGGTTCGACCTTGGCGAATAACTCGTCGTGCCCACTGGTTCCCCGGCGCGTTACTTCGAAGTCCTTGCCTTCAATCACTCCATCGCGGTCTTTGTTCCAGCCGACCAGCGGCATTTGCACCACGGCGACGATAAAGCCTTCTTTCAACAGTTGATTGATCGAATCGCTTAGCCCGGCGACCAAATAGTTCTTCGGTCCTTCGGGCATGTGGCCGCCGTGGACAATCGACAACCGCGCTCCGTTGGGCGACGCCGCCTTTGGCTTGAGCAGAAAGACGTGCGCGTACCAGTCGAATCCCGACACGTTCACATCGAGCCGCGTTGCCGAGGTGAATAGCGCCTGGTCGATGCTGGCGACTTCCGGCGAATCCTTAGGCACGTCGTGCCGCGTAGGCCTCGTCTTCGGCAATCCAGCAGGCCAGATGGCCTTGATCAGCTTCTCGCGCGTGGCCTCGGCTTCGGCAGAGCTCTTGAAGCGCACCAGGCCATCGATCTTGAAATCTTTGAGCTTCTCGTCCTCCGCCCCACAAATGCTGGTGAACACGACAACCAACAAAGCAGCGACAGCAAATCGATTCGACATGATTGAATTCCAGATTCCGTAGTACGGACAATCCTGTCCGTCATTTCCCATCCCAAAGATTCTTGAGCTTCACCGGCACACCACCACCGGCCTTGCTTTCCTCAGCCGCCTGGATGAGCGAGAAGATTTCAAGCGTCTCCGCCGGACTCACAGGAACGGGCCCGCCTTTGAAGAACTTCGCAATCTCGATCGCGAGTCCTTCGTAGCCAACGTACTTATCCGTTGTCGGTACGACACCGTTTACCGGCACGCCGTGGCCGTAAATGCCGGCCGTCGACACCCCCTTATCACCAAACACGGTGGCGCTGTACTTGACGGCCCCTTCTTTGATCCCGCGATACGTTCCTACGCGGCCGTCTTTCCACAAGGCAGTGATCGACTCGGTAGTCTTGGTCGACGTGCAAGTGACGCTCTCAACACCAGGGCCCATGATTGTGATTAGCGTTTCGATGCTGTGCAGCGGACGCGCGAACTGATCGGCGACAGGAGCATTGACGGTCCAGCCGCCGTAAACGTCGCAACCAATCACCTTGCCGACCTCGGGATGATCGCGCATGCCGCTGAAGCCTGCGTTGTAGCGATGCTGCGAACTGCTCCAGCAAGGCGTTTTGGTTTCCTCCGCCAACTTCAAAATCGCCGCCGCATCTTCGGGCGAGGAGGCCAGCGGCCGGCTGATGAAAAGCCGCTTGCCGGCTTTAAGAACCTGTTTTGCTTGCGGAAGATGAAGCCGCCCGTCCATGCTGAAGATCATGATCCCGTCGCAACGTTTGAGGAGTTCGTCGACCGAGTCGACCATTTCAATCGGCGGCACGGCATCCTTGGGATCGGCTGGACTTTGATACATCTTCAACAGCTGGTCTTTCCACTGCGCAACCAGCTTATCGCTCTCGGGATAGTCGTCGCTTCCGATCGGATAGGCGGCGACGACTCGAACCCCTTCGAACACGCCTTCCGCGTGGGGCTTGTTGAGAAACTCGGTGTAAGCAACCGAACCGAAGTTATCGATACCCAGGATGCCGACCTTGATTGGTTCGGCGGCCGACGCCGCTAAGAAACAATTCGCCAGGAACGCGACGACCAAACTGATGACGGCACTACGAATCATGGATGAACCTCACCTGACGACGCGGGTTTCGTTGGCTGTGTTCCTACTGAGATCTGTCTCACTAAGAATAGCTAATCTCAAACCGCCGGTCGCGGAGTTTCGCCCTAATTCTGCTGGTCCAAGTGCCCCGATTTTCCGATGGCGCGGAGCAGCCGCAGCCCAATCAAGATACTGGTGATTGCGCCGGCCAATCCTAGCAGCGAGACGTCCTGGATGCCCCAGAAACCTTGTCCGGGAAACAACAAAGGCGAGACTTTGTTGGCCAGCATCCACGACGAACCCAGAAACAGCGCGCTGGCCAGCATCCCCAGCACCAAGCGATTCACGCTGGGACCTAGGCCGCGGTGATCGAGGTGAACATCGAACCGCCCCGTTTGGATTTGCTCCAGAATCTCCGAGATCCGTCGCGGGAAAATCTCGGCCAGGCGCTCGTACTCGCCTGCCATCCGCTGGATCTTTCGCAGACGGCGCGTCGGCGAGAATTTCTTCAGCAGCATCTGCCTTTGGAAGGGCTGCATCAACTCGATCAAGCTGAACTTGGGCGAAAGAAGCTTACCCGTACCCTCCAGCGTCACCAGCGCTTTGATCAGCATGGCAACTTGCGACGGGAGCGAAATGCGATAGCGGCGGATGATTTCGGTGATGTCACTCAAGGCCCCACGAAGGTCGAATGCATCGAGCGACTGGCTACCGTAGTGTCCTACAAAATCGGCGATATCGGCTGACAGTGCCCCTTCGTCCAAGTTCGGTGGCGCGTGGCCGATCCGCTTGATCAGGTTGGTGAGCGCCGGGACGTCTTTGCCGACAATCGCGATCAGGATGTCTTCGATGTCCTCGCGAAGCTGCTCCTCGATTCGCCCCACCGTGCCGAAATCGAGCAAGCCAATCACGTTACCGGGCAGCGCCAGAATGTTGCCTGGGTGCGGGTCTGCATGGAAGAAGCCATGCGAGAAGATCATCTGCAAATACAACTCGGCGCCCTTGCGGGCGATCTCCGCCAGGTCGATTCCCTCCGACTCTAGCTTTGCCGGATGGGCAATGCTGGTCCCCTCGATCAAGTCCATGGTCAGGACACGCGACGTGGAAACCTCGTGGTACGGTTTGGGAACCACTACCGTCGGGTCGTCCTTGAACATCGCGGCGAACTGTTCGAGGTTCCGTTCCTCGCGGCCGAAATCGAGTTCACGTCGCAGCATCCGGCCAAGTTCGGCCAGATTCGCCGACGGCCGATAATTGGCAAACTCCGGAAATTGCTCGGCGAGCATCGCCAGGCCGGCCAGCACTTCCAAATCTTCTTGAACCTTCCGCTCGATCGCCCCGTGCTGCACTTTGACGACCACGCGTTCGCCCGTCAGCAATGTCGCCAGGTGAACCTGGCCAATCGACGCCGAAGCGATGGGCGTATCGTGAAACGATGCGAACAGGTTTTCGATCTTCTCGCCTAGTTCCGCTTCGACGGTGGCGCGGACCTGGTCCGGAGGATCGGCAGGAACGTCCGCCTGAAGTTGCGACAACTCGTTAGCCAGTTCCTTGCCGACAATGTCGGGGCGAGTGCTCAGCAGTTGCCCAAGCTTAATGAACGTGGGGCCAAGATCGGTCAGCGCCAGCCGAATGCGGGCTTCGCGGGTGAGTCGGGCGAGAATGTCGCCAGCGGGATTCTTGATGCGATCCTTGATGAACTCGATCTGGAAGCCGCTCAACCAATCGGCCAACCCATAGCGGCTGAGAACGGTCAGGATCTCGGTCCACCGCCGTACATTGCGAAAAATATGGGGCAGCGTGGTGATGCGCATGCGCAAACGGCAACGGCACGATGAAGCGAGGAGCGGACCGGCGCCGCTCCAACCATTCCACTATAGATGCCCGCGTTGGGAATTACTTGCCAGGCGAACTTGCTGGTTCGATGCCCGCATAGGGAGCCCGCAAAATCCCTGGATACCGCAGGACCATCGCAATCCACAAGAGGACGCCAATGATCACTTGTGGGACACAATATTCCCCCATGAAAACGTGCGTCGCGCATGCGCCCCCCATATACGCGGTCAGTAGAGCCAGTCCGAAAATCGAAGTCTGCGGAATCAAAAACAAGATCCCGCACGCCAACTCGACACAACCGATGTTGAACAGGGTCGCTGGTGAAATGCTGATTTTCGCGTTCTCAGGTTGCGGCATCGTCATAACAAGCTTCGCGATACCGCCCGCTATGAAGAGAAACGCAAGCAGAACGGTCAAGATCCAGCCAACGACACCTTGAAAGGGAAACCACTGCTTGTTCATGGGAGAAGACCTTAGTTGTGAGTTGGGAAGACCTTGGTGTTGCCGTATCGTAGCTCGAAGGCTACGTCGCTTGGATCAATGACGGCGAATGCTTGACCACTTCGCCGTAGAAAGCGACACTGTGAAGCGGCCTCTTTGGATGACCCCGCTTTGCGAATCGTTACTCATGCGATCGTCGCCTACGAAGGAATTTTGCATGCATTTGGCTCAATGGAATCGCCGGTCGATGGTGGGAGTGTCGCTTAGCTTTTTGGCGACCAACGCGGCACTCGCCGGAAACTGGCCCCAGTGGCGAGGGGCAGCGCTCGATGGCATAAGCGGTGAGACCAACTTGCCGGCCGAGTTCGGACCAGGCAAGAACGAAGTTTGGAAACTTCCCCTCCCCGGAGCCGCTGGTTCGACGCCTGCCGTTTGGGGCGATAACATCTTTCTGACCACGGTCGACGGCGACAATCTGGAACTCTGGTGTGTCTCGGCCGAAGGCCAAAGGAAGTGGAAGCAGGTCGTATCCACCGGGAACAAGGACGTACGCGGTGACGAAGGAAACGCCGCCGCTCCCAGCCCTTGCACCGATGGAAAACACGTTTGGGCAAATTTCGCCAACGGCGCTTTGGCATGCTACGCGGCCGACGACGGGAAGGAAGTTTGGAAGCTCAATTTGCCCGAGCGCTATGGCAAATTCGAAATCGCCTTCGGCATGACGTCGACGCCAATTCTCGACGGCGATCGTCTCTATCTGCAACTGATTCACGGTGAAGGAGATCCTGAAACACGCGAGGCGATTGTGGTGTGCCTCGATGCGAAGACCGGCAACCAGATTTGGAAGCACGACCGAATCAGTGACGCTCAAAAAGAATGCGAGCACTCCTACGCTTCGCCAGTCATTTACCGCGATAGCCAGCGGGAATTCCTGATCACGCACGGCGCCGACTTCGTGATGGGGCACAGCCTTGACGACGGCCGCGAGTTGTGGCGGTGCGGCAATCTGAACATCGGCAACTACAACCCGACGCTACGTTTTGTCGCGTCACCGGTGGCTGCGGGGGGGCGAATTGTCGTCCCGTCCGCCAAGGGCGGGCCGGTCCTTTGCCTGAAGCCGGACATCGAAGGCGACGTCACGGACAAACAGGACGCCTACATTTGGCAACGCAAACGGGATACGCCCGACGTCCCCTCGCCCATCGTTCACGAGGGACTGGTCTACCTCTGCCGGGAGAACGGCGTGGTCATTTGCGTGGACGCAGAAACGGGCGAAGAGCTTTACCAGAAGCGCGCTGTGAGCGATCGGTACCGCGCATCGCCTGTCGTTGCCGATGGAAAACTGTACGTGACCGCTCGTAAGGGAGTCGTTACCGTCTTTGAGCTCGGCAAGACGGGGACACAACTCGCCGTCAACAACTTGGACGAGGAGGTCTCGGCGTCGCCCGCCGTCGCCAACGGGCGGATCTACATCCGAACGTTCAAGAATCTCTATTCGTTCGGTAACAAGTAGAAACGTAGACCTGGCACGCGCGAGCGAACCTGCGATTCGCGGCAGCTAAAAAAATATTGGAAATTTCCTCCTTGCGCTGAGGGCGAGCAGGCTTTTTCTTGCGGGGTTTGGTCATCCCTAGAACGCCATCACAGTTGATAACTTCTCCAAAAGTTGCTGCGGACTCAGATCGCCACTGCTTCTTGAGCGACCAGTAGCCCCGGACACCCCCCGAAGTAGGATACTCAACTTGCGCATAACTGAGTTAAATTCCCGCTACGGAGGTAGATGCGCGACACCGTTCGGGTGTTTTTCACCACGGATTGGTAGAAGGCTCCTCGTTTTCCGCGACAATCCGATCACCCGCTAGCGTGTCCTATGCCTGCCTCTCTCGGGCTCAATGAGTACCGTCGCGATCCGTTTTCGGACGCCTGGGTCCTCATCTCGACCGACCGTGCGGCCCGCCCCGAGGAGTTCCGCCCCAAGCGGTTCGAACGTGTTCCCCAGCCTTGCCCGTTTTGCCGTGGGAACGAATCGTCGACGCCCCCGCAAATCAGTTGTTACCCAGCGGGTGCGACCGACGCCGATTGGCAAGTCCGCGTCGTGCCCAACAAGTTTCCCGCCGTCGTTTCGGGCGAATTCGCCGATTGGCAGGCAACCGACGACTCAGACGACGATTGCGAGCTCTTTTGCGGCTCCGTGGCGTACGGCGTCCACGATTTGATTGTGGAGTCGCCCGATCACATCGTCTCGTTCACCGACCTGTCGCCCCAGCAAGCGGAATTGCTGTTCGTGGCCTATCGCGATCGGATGGCAGCCTTGGCGACCGAGGGACGATGGTCGTACGTGCAGGCGTTTAAGAATGTCGGCCCGGCCGCTGGATCATCGGTCGAACACGCGCACAGCCAGATGGTCACGCTCCCGCAAGCTCCCCAGCGGGTGATCACCGAACTCGACAAGTCAGCCTCCTATTTCCGTCGCCACCGCCGATCGATCTTTAGCGACCTGATCGAGAAGGAACTGCAGTTCGCCAAGGCAGCCCCCCAAGAGTCCCGCGTCGTCTGCGAAACTGATGACTTTCTCGTTTTATGCCCCTATGCGAGCCGCGTGCCCTACGAAACGTGGGTGATTCCTAAGTTCCAAGGCAGCCGCTTCGACAAAGCGGAAGATGGGCAATTGGCGAAGCTAGCGAGGGTTATGCGCGACGTGATCGGTCGTATCGAACGTGCGCTCGACCAGCCCGCCTACAATTACGTGATACACACGGCACCGTTTGACACTCCCGCAGCAGACCATTATCACTGGCATATCGAGATTTTTCCGCGAATGACAACGCAAGCAGGCTTCGAGTTGGGGGCGGGACACTTCATCAATCCCGTTTCGCCCGAATCTGCGGCGCAGGAACTTCGCCAGGCATAGTCTCGATTGCCCGCCGGTTGGTGGGTACCTCTCCTCCCCCTTTTATTCCTAGGCAAGCTTGGCCGAGTTTGCCGATATTACGCGTGAGAGACAGTTTGCCGATTGTCTGCCACGCTAGCATCAGCGTGGTAGGGATCGACGGTCCCCCCGCCTGAGAACACCGAAGCACTTTCGCGGTAACCCCATGATTCGCCTTTGCCTGGTTCTTCATAACCACCAACCGGTCGGCAATTTCGATGGCGTTTTCGAGCAGGCGTATCAGGACAGTTACCTGCCCTTTCTCGATGTCTTCGAGCAATACCGCGACCTGAAAATCTCGCTGCACACTAGCGGCCCGCTGATGGAGTGGCTCGACGCCCGCCACGGCGAGTACCTCGATCGCTTGTCGAACCTGGTGAGCGAAGGCCGCGTCGAGATCATCGGCGGCGCCTTCTACGAGCCGATCCTCACGATGCTCCCCAGCCGCGACCGCGTGGGGCAAATCGCGTCGTACACCGACTGGCTCGAACGCCGTCTCGGCGGCAGCGTGAAAGGAATGTGGGTCCCCGAACGGGTATGGGAGCAATCGCTCGCCGCCGACATCGTGGATGCCGGCATCCGCTATACCGTCTTGGACGACTTCCACTTCAAGAACGCGGGCCTCGTCGAGAGTGAACTCCAAGGGTATTACGTCACCGAGGAAGATGGCAAGGTGCTGTTCGTCTTCCCAGGCAGCGAACCCCTTCGCTACACGATTCCCTTTCAATCGCCGCAAGCGACGATCGACCACTTGCGTTCGATTGCCGAGCATCATCCCAATGCCATTTCGGTGTTCGGGGATGACGGCGAAAAGTTCGGCACGTGGCCCGACACCAAAGCCCACGTTTACGAACGGGGTTGGCTGCGGCAGTTCTTCGACGCCCTCACGGCCAACAAGGACTGGATTAATTGCACCACGCTGGCCGAAGCAATCGACTCGGTACCACCGGCAGGGAAGATTTACATTCCCGACGGCAGCTACCGGGAAATGACCGAGTGGGCTCTCCCCGTCGGCCAGCAAAACGAATACGACCACGTGGTCCACGACATGGAACACGACCCGCGGTGGCCGCGCGTGAAACGGTTTGTCCGCGGCGGTTTTTGGCGGAACTTCAAGGTGAAGTACTCCGAAGCCAACGAGATGTACTCCCGCATGATGCTGGCCAGCAATCGGCTGGAGCAAATCGAGCGCGACTACGCCGACGCGGCCACGCCTGATTCGCTCCGCCATGCCAAAACGGCTCTCTACCGAGGCCAATGCAACTGCCCCTACTGGCACGGTGCGTTCGGCGGCATCTACTTGCCTCACTTGCGGAATGCGATCTTCAACCAGCTGATCGCTTGCGACAACCTGCTCGATCAAACACAGGGCAAGACCGGCCCCTTCGTCGAGGCCTCCGCCGAAGACTTTAACTACGACGCCCGGCAAGAAGTGCGGTTGGCCAACGATAAGCTGATCGCGCTGGTCGCTCCGGCGGCTGGCGGCCAGATTTACGAAATCGACGTCCGCACGATCTGCCATAACCTCGGCGCCACGCTGACCCGTCGTCCTGAGGCTTATCACCGCAAAGTATTGGCGGGTCCGTCCGACGGCGCTGGTTCGGTCGCCAGCATTCACGATCGCGTCGTCTTCAAGCAAGCTGGCCTCGACCAGCGGTTGCAGTACGACAAAGTCCCGCACAAGACACTGCAGGATCACTTCCTGCCGCACGAGGCCTCGCTCACGCAAGTGGCTCGCGGCGAAGCAGGCGAACTCGGCGACTTCGTGCAGGCGCCGTACGAAGCTAAACTCCGCCGCGCCAACGACCGCATCCAAATTCACCTCACGCGACAAGGCAAAGTGCTGGGCCGCGAAGTTCGGATCACCAAGGGTGTCACGCTCACGTCGGGATCGAGCACGATGGAGATCGTGTATCTGCTGGAAAACCTGCCGGAAGACGCGCTCCACTTCGCGGTCTCGTTCAACCTCGCGGGGCTCCCTTCGGGCGCCGACGATCGCTACTTCCACATTGGCAGTCGCCGCTTGGGCCAACTGCAAACGGGCCTTGATCTGCACGACGAAACCGAACTCGGTTTGACCGATGAGTGGCTTGGCCTCGACGTGCGGCTTTCGACCAATCGGCCCACGAGCTTCTGGACGTTCCCGATCGAAACCGTCAGCCAGAGCGAAGGGGGCTTTGAACTCGTTCACCAATCGGTGATGGTGATGCCCCACTGGCGCGTGCAAGGCGACCCACAAGGCCGCTGGGGCGTAACGATCCAACTCACCGCCGACACCAGCCTGGCCGAAAGCCGCATGCAACCCGCAGCAGCTGCGACCAACATGGCCTAAGGGGTGGCACTGGCATCCTCAAGACGCCAGTGGGAGTGGTCGCTGTAATCAAAAGTCTTTAGGGCCGAAGGCCCGGCAGATCTTAGCCGGCGTGCGTAAGCCGCCGGCCGGTATTTGCGTGACGGAATCCTTATAGGCCCGAAGGGCCGACAGAAGAGCGAACCAACCGGATCTGTCGGCCCTTCGGGCCTTGGAATTCTATTGGAACCGGGACCCGTGCCCTCACGGGCACGGCTAAGATCTGTCGGGCCTTCGGCCCTGGTCTACTCAATGACCAAACCTACTTCGCCGGCTTCGGGACGACGATCTGAATCGGCGGTGACGGCAACGTCCCCATCGAATTGCCGGTTCTGACCGATCTACATCCAACCTTGTTCTCGTAAAAAAGAACTCCACTCATTTTCATAGGCATCGGTCCACGGTCCTTTGAACAGGCATGGAAATCGCCGTCCCATTAACACGTTTTCCATCAGATCGCTAAACGACGTTGCAATTACTGTGCTTTCTCCCGTGCCGTCTATGTATCGGCGAACGCGCCGAATCAGGCCGTCACGAGAAAGTATAAACATCCCACTAGATGACTCTCCCCCAATGACGATGCCGGTATCGCCAACAATTTCAGACCATTGCCGAGTTGCGCGCTCAACTGCCCCCAGGCTGCAAGTATCGCTTCCTCCGAGGACTTCTAAATCAAAAGAGGCCCCGTTCGTGCTCTTTAAAAAATCGAGGTAGTCACCGGGCAGAAAAGGGTACTTTTGGTGCAGTTGATTTGCGAATGAAGTGTTGTCGCAATCATAAATGCTGAAAACTATCGCAAATGCCGAGTCATCAAGAAGTTTTTGTCGGGCGATGTCGAGCTTTTCCTTCCAATGCATCGTACACGCCCTGGAGTGAGAGCCACCTTCAAGAGGGCTGGATTGCAACGCCGCTCTACTTCGCAGGCTTCGTCACGACGATTTGAATCGGCCGCGAGGGTAGCGTTACCAGCGTATTGGGCCGGTTCTTTTCGTTCGGATCTTTGTGATACGGAACCTGAGCTTGGCACTGTGCAGCCAACGTGTAGGTCCCTGGCTGCGTCCCGTTTTGAACTTGGACGCTCATCGTTCCCTCGGTCGCTCCGTCGGGCATGGCGACTTCGGACGCTTGAAAATTCCCTTGCCACTCCAGCGGCAACAACTTGGCGCCGCCGGTGAACTCGGGCCACAATCGCTTCAACGTGAATCTGATATCGGCTTTTTGCCCGGCTTCGATTTCTATCCGCTCGGCTTGCGGTACCAGTTCGAAAGGAGCCTTCTCGCGAATCGAAGCGGCCAATTGCTTGATCGGGCGGTTGCCGTTGTTCTGCCAGACGCGGTTGTAGTTGCGGACCTCGCGACGGATCGTCTGGTCTCCTCTTTTGAAGGTCGCGAAGAGCTTGAAATCGCCCGTCCAATCGGCAGCATTCTCATCGCACCACAGAACGAACTTTCCCCGCGTATCGTTGGGAATCGTCGTCTCGGAAAAGTGGATGCTTGGCGGCAAGCCTTCGGCCGTGATCGTCACAGGTGTTCCTTCGCCATCGCGATGGTGGAGCACGATATCAAGGTACATCGCTCCCCCTTTCCACAAGGCGACGGCCGTTGCCTGATTGTTGTGGGATTGAACCGACGCGGGAAAGACATCGGGAACGCGCTTGACGATCCGCAGCACATACTGGTAGCGCAATCCGCCACGACGATAGCGATCTTGCACCATGATCCGGTACTTCTTCCCCTTTTCGAGGCCGAATTGCCCGGCCGGGTCGCGCAAATGCCCGTCGAAGGCGTTGGCCCGGTGTCCGTAGTCGTCGAACTCGTTCATCCGCTCTCCCTTTTCGTTGGTCAGGACGAAATAGGGATCGGTGGGGCAACCGAGTGACTCAGCGAACACATCGAACGCATAGTTGGTCGATTCTTCCGCGGTGAACTCGTACCAATCGATGTCCCGCGCCACGTCGCAGCGGCCACTGACGGCGCAAGGAATCGTCAACGACTGCGGCGAGTCGGACTTGTCGTTGGGCTCGCTCTCGAGGACGACTGTTTCGTCGACGACCATCAGCGTGACGGGGTTGTAGGTTTCACCACGCGGCGTTTGAGGGCGAACCTGAGCGCCCATGATGCGGCACGTGGCAGCCGTCGGCATTTGGCTGTAATCGGTGGCTTGCTCGAAGTAGCGGAACGAATCGGCGCCGACATCAATCGGGCCGACCTGCGTTTTCCATTCTTCGACTTGGGCAAGAGCAAAGGCTGGCTGCGTCGCCGGTGACGCTCCGAAGTTTTGGCCATGAAACGTCAGTTCGGGATTCTCCCCCCGGCGAACCGCTCGCGGAGTCACCGTTTCGACATGCGGTTGGTCGGTCACCAGAATCCGGTAGGGAGGTCCGCCGCGGTACGACAAGTCGTTGAACGTGATGAAATAGTCGCCGTCGGAAGCAGCCGTAAAGCAAATGAACGAATCGCGCCCGTGGTAGTCGCCGCTGGAAGCGAGCGTTCGCCCCGCGGAGTCGAGCACGCTCAGGTTCGCATCGAGCTGGACTTCGAGCTTTTGGCACTCGACGTCAATCGAAACCCGCTGCCCCGCTTTGAGCGCGATCCGATAGAAATCGAGATTCGCGCCGTCGCTTCGGCCGTTGATCGCGGTATTGACTTGAATCGTTTGCGCCTGCTCCGGCGAATCGTTGGGCTCGGTCTTGGTAACCTCCACAAGGCCACGCGAAACCTGAAACGATCGCGCACCCGAAATCCCAAATCGCCCGACCACTCGCAGGTCGTAAATGCCGGGCGGAACGTCCGCGGCCACCGTCAGCGAGTAGCGATCCTTTTTTCCCTCAACAGCGACACCTGTAATGCCGGGATGATCGCACTGCAACGTCTTCCCTTCTTCCAGATGATTGCCATTCAGTTCCAGTTCGATCGTCGAACCAGGGGCGCCGCCGAGCGGATAAATCTGGTCGATGTACGGAGCCGGCAGTTGCGCAATCGCCGAAGAAACGAGGACCGCGGCGCAGCAAAACGCAAAGGACCAACTGCGAACGAGAGAGATGTTCATAGGAAGAAATCGCGAACGTGCTAAATCAAGCGGTGCTAAATCAAATCAGCGATCGGGCGGCCCTCATTGAGGACCGGCAACGGCCGCTGGGCTTGATCGTAGAAGACATGCTTGTAGTCGAGTCCGAGCGCGTGGTACATCGTCGATAGGACGCATCCAACACTCGCGGGCTTGCTGGTGGGGAACTCCGCCTTGTCGTTGGTGGTTCCGATCGCCTGGCCCATCTTAAGGCCACCGCCTGAGTAGACGATGGTCATCGCGCCCGGCCAGTGATCGCGGCCGGCGCCGCCGTTGATCCGCGGCGTGCGTCCGAATTCGCCCATCACCATGACCAGAACGTCGTCTTGCATGCCGCGCTCGTGGAGATCGGAAACCAGCGCCGCCAGGCCCTGGTCGTACTTGGGCAACAGGTTGTTCTTAAGCTGGTTGAAGTTGTCGCCGTGCGTGTCCCAGCCACCGCCTGCTTGAACGGCGACGAAACGGACGCCCGACTCGACCAGCCGCCGGGCCAGCAAATAGCTTTGCCCGACATCGTGGCGGCCATAGCGTTCGCGGAGCTTGGGATCTTCCGATTGGATCTGGAATGCTTTTTGGGCCCGGTCGCTGGTCACCATCTCCATGGCGTCGCGATAGAACTTGTCGAGCCCGTCGATGTCGCCCTTGGTATCGATGTCGCGGCGAACGCGGTCGATCTGCGCCATCAAGCTGCTGCGGCGCTCGAGTCGCTCAGGCGAGACGCGGCCGGGGATCTTCAAGTTGCGTACCTGGAAACCGTCGTTGTTGGGATCGCCTTCCGGCGTGAACGGATTGTGCGACGCTCCCAGGTAAGCAGCCTTGCTGAACGAAACATTGCTGGGGACCGTCACATAGGCGGGCATCCCCTGCTCTTTCGGCCCCAGCAGCGACGAGACCACGCTGCCGCACGAGGGGAAAATGTTGTCGTTCACTTCCAGCGTCGGTTGCCAGCCAGTCATCATCCACTGCGAACCCATGCCGTGCCCGGCGTTGGTGTGGAAGGCCGACCGGACGAGCGCCATCTTGTCCATCACCTTCGACTGCCGCGGCAGATGCTCGCTGATGTCGATGCCCGAAACATTGGTCGCGATGGGTTTGAATTCCCCGCGGAACTCGACCGGCGCTTCGGGCTTGAGGTCGTACATGTCGATGTGACTCGGGCCACCAGGCAACCAAATCAAGATCACCGACTTCTTGTTGACGGGCTTTCCTTCACTCGCCTTGGCGGCCTCGGTTCGCAGAACGCTCGCCAGCGAAATGCCGCCGATCCCCAGCGCACCCACCTTGAGCAAGTCACGGCGCGAAGTCCCCGAGCAATCACGGTTTTGACCCGCAACAACATTGAACATGGCGACCTCTCAAAAAGTTAGTGGGGAAGTTAGTGTTGGAACATGAATTCGCGAGAGTTGAGGAGCGACCACTCGACGTCCTCAAGGGCCTCGCGCTGGTTCTTGGCACGCTCGACAAAACCAATCACGGTGGTTCGCTCGCTTGGATCGGGCAGGCGAGAGAACGCCGCCAGGTAAAGCTCGTCGATCGCCTCGCCAACGGGGCGTTTGGCCTCGATTAGTTTGGCGACGCGTCCATTGCCGTCGGCAACCTTATTTTCGATCTCGTCCGAGTTGGAAAGCAACAACACCTGGGCAAGCGTCGCTCCACTGGATCGTTCGCACTCGCACACCGTCACGCGTTTGGGGCGATCGAAGGCGTCGAGGAAACTCGAGCCGAATCCTTCGTGCGGCAGGTCGACCGCCCGGCTGCTGGCCGCGACGCCACCAAAGCGGCTCCGCGAACCGGTCAATTGATCGACAGAGTCGAGGAAGACCTCGGCAATCATCCGCCGCGCGTAGTAGCGAGCGTAGTTTTGCCGGTCGTGCTTGTTTTCCTCGCGTGGTTCAGCCGAGAGCTGGTACACGCGACTCTTGGCAATCACTCGCAGGATGTGCTTGGTATCGAAGTGGTGATCGACAAAGTCCTTGGCCAAAGCGTCGAGCAACTCCGGATTCGAGGCGGGATTGGTGTCGCGGAGGTCATCGACTTCGTGGACCAACCCGCGTCCCATGAAGTGGGCCCACATCCGATTGACAAAGGCCTTCGCAAAGAAGGGGTTTTCCGGTTTCGTCATCCAATCGACCAGGCCGTGTCGCGGGTCTTCTTCGGCGGCGAATTTGACGTACTCCCCTGCCAGGAATTTCGGCTCGGCTTGCTTCCCGGTGACCGGATTGGTTTCGCTGATTGTGACCGTCGACGCCGAGAAATACGGCGGCGGTTCACCGAACGATTTTCGTCCCAGCCGTGTGAAGAATCCGGCAAGCCCAAAATAATCCTCTTGTCCCCACTTCTCGTACGGGTGATGGTGGCAGCGGGCACATTGCAAGCGCGTCCCCAAAAACACCTGGGCGACGTCGGCTGTGGTTTGGTGGAGCTGATCGTCCCGGTTCTGCCACAGCCAGTTCACGGCCGGTGCATCGGGCCATTCACCAGCCGCGGCAACCACACCGCGAACAAAATCGTCGTAAGGCCGGTTCTGAGCAATCGACTCGCGAATCCAGTTGTGGAAGGCAATCGCCGCTTGATTCGCGCCCGCAAGCTGCGAGTTGCGAAGGATCACGCTCCATCGCAAGGCAAAGAACGCCGGGTAGTCGGGCGAATCGAGCAACCGATCGATCAGCTTGTCGCGTTTGTTGACGTCCTGATCGGCAGCGAACGCTTTGGCTTCGTCAACCGTCGGCAACCTTCCGCAGATATCGAGCGTCGCGCGGCGAAGGAACGTCGCCTCATCGCACACAGGCGATGGCAGAAGTCCCAGCTTCTTCCACTTTTCGACGACGAGTTGATCGACGTAGTTGACCGGTGCGAAGCCGGGGATTTCTTTTCGCGGCGCAGCGTGAGGAACAATCGCGCGAAATACGGCGACTTGTCCCATGTACTGCGCCATGACGGCGGCTTCACCGCTTTGATCGAGCGTCTCGACCTGGCCGTGGTCGTCCACTTTGGCCAGGACATCCAGGTTGCTGCGGAAGCTGGCCGAACGAGTTACATCGCGCTCCGTCCCATCCGAGTAAACCGCCGTCACCGCCAATTGCTGGTGGCCGCCGTTCGCCATGATCTGCTGCGACGGAAACATCTTGAGCGAGGTCACCACCGGCGCGTCTTTCGCGAAGGTCGGCGCGCCTGCTGCGACCCACGCCTCCAAAATGCGATAGGGCTCGCTGCCGATTTCGAATCGCTTCCCCCCGCCGTGGGCCACTGCGTTCACGGCTTTAGCGATGAACAGGCTCTGTTCGGGAGCCGTGATGTTCACGCGCCGGCCGCGGGCTCGTTTCACGATCTCGTCGTAGTCGTATTGCGCGTCGAATCCGAACAGAGAGAGCTTGAATCCGTTTTGCCCGCTCGCTTTGCCGTGGCATCCCCCGGCATTGCACCCGAAGCGGGTAAGAATCGGCTCGACGTCGTTGCGGAAGTCGATGGCTGGATCGCTTTCGGTTCCGCGAACCGTCACCGGCACCAAGATTTGCTTTCCACCAACGTCGACCACAATTTGGGTCGATCCATTGCCTACTGGAACCACGTAGCCCGATGGCTCGATGGTGACGATTTTCTCATCTTGCGAGCGGACCTTCGCCTGGGAGGTTAGGTCGACGGTTGCGACGAATGTATCGGCGGACTTCGAGGCATCCCGAAGAACAACCAGTTGCGATCTGGCAAATCGGCCGACCAAGTCGATTTGGCTTGGTTGGATGCGAATTTCGTCAGCTTTGACAATCGAACTGGCGGCCCATATCAGCATCAGGCCGGTGAGAGCCCGCCAATGCCTCGGACCAGCGAGTCGGCGCAGACAAAAAGCGAATTGTTCGTCCCAAAATGGGCGAGACATGCCGGACCCGTTGGAAGGTGGGAAAAACGGGAATCGTAAAGGTGGGGACGAAAAGGCTTCGCCAATAGGCAAGCTAATCGTTTTCCATTGAAAAAACAAGAAAACGCGGCGTATGTACCCATTTCGTGCCCCAATTATGGCCCAATTTTGCCATGATCGGGTCAACTACTCCCTCAGATATGGCCCTCACGGCAGATTCGTTACAGGGAACCCACCTCAATAGGTGAAACCTGCGCCTTGCCGATCAAGTATTTTCCTCGATTGCCGCACATTTCATTTCCGTGCATTTCGCTGCGAGGAGTTTTTGAAGCCGGCAGCTTTTGAAGTGGCCGGGCTTGGAATGTGCGGAACGACTCGCGCGAGCGGGCGTTTTAGTATTTCCGATCGTAATGCATTGAGATCATCGAGACTGAGATCATCGAATTCGACGTGGGCCAGGCTTTAAGAGATGGCGAATCGCCGTT
The DNA here is from genome assembly GCA_964636985.1 of uncultured Pirellulaceae bacterium. Taxonomy (GTDB): domain Bacteria; phylum Planctomycetota; class Planctomycetia; order Pirellulales; family Pirellulaceae; genus CAZWSX01. The sequence goes on from CAZWSX010000051.1 coordinate 24,871, forward strand.
TCTAGAACCGGCCCCGCGCGGCATAATCGTTGGCGAATCACGCAACTTGGTTCTTCATTCGTATTGGGAGTGGCTCTGTATGCTTCGTAAATGGATTCCATTAGTCAACCTCGCGGCGATGGTCGCGATGTTCTTCGGGATGGCGGGCGCGCCATCCGTCGTCCGCGCGCAGGACGATCCGCCGCTAGTGACCGTGGCACTCGCCAGTCTTGAAGAGCAATTCAACGACATCAAATACATTGCCAAGGCCGTAGGAAAGGAAGACGAAGCTAAAACGATCCAATTCTTCGCCTCGGCCTACATCAACGGCATCGATCGCACGAAGCCGAGCGGCGTAATGGTCTATTTCCGCGAGACCGGTCCCGCGATTCTGGCTTGTGTGCCGGTGAAGAACTTCGACACGATCGTCGAACTCCACAAGGATACGTTCGGCGAGCCAGAGGACGCCGGCGACGGCTGCAAGAAACTCACGGGTCCCAACGACCAACCGATCTTCCTTAAGTTCGTCAAGGAAACGGGTTGGCTCTATCTCTCCAACCAGGTGAGCAATCTGAAAACCGTCCCCGCCGAGCCGGCCAAGGTGCTCGCTCCGCTCTCCAGCAAGTACAACCTGGCTGTCGAAATCAACGTCGCTGCCATCCCGGCCGAGCTGAAGTCGACCGCGATCGATCAGATCAATCAGGGCCTTGCTCGCGGGCTCGATGAAGCTTCTGGAAATTCGCCCGAAGAGCGAGAACTGCAAGAGAAAATGGCCAAGCTGTCGGCCAAACAGTTCGAGCGCCTGGCGAAGGAACTGGACAAGATCACCATCGGCATCGCGATCGATCAACAAACCAAGGACGTTCACGTCGATGTGATGACCACCGCCTTGGCTGGCACGGAACTGGCCGCGGAAATGGCTGCCACAAAAGAAGGCCCCTCGCCGTTCTCCGGCTTCTTCAACGACGAAGACTCGGCCGCCACCGTCCACCTGCACACAGCCATCAGCAAGTCGGATATCGAGCAATTGCAAGCCTCCATCGCCACCCTCAAGGATCAGTGGTTGGCTGAAATCAAAAAGGACGGCGCGCTGGATGAAAAAGGTCGCGCGACCGCCACCGAGTGCGCGAACGAAGCCGTTGCGATTTTGAACGACGTCGTGAAGCAAGGCCGTCTGGACGGATCAGCGGCGCTGCTGTTGGACCCTCGCTCGGTCAGCTTCGCTGTCGGCACGCAAGTGCCCGATGGCGCAAAGTTCGAAGCTCTGGCTGCCAAGCTAGTTCAACTCGCCAAGAACGATCCCGATTTCCCCAAGATCAAACTCAACGTCGGCAAGCACCAAGGTGTCAACCTTCACGCGCTGGAGATCCCCATTCCTCCCGATGCCGAAGACGCCCGCGATTTGCTGGGTGATCCCGTGATTGTGACGATCGGGACGGCTCCCAAAGCAGTGTATGCCGCCTTTGGCCGCTCGGGCGAAACGCTGCTCAAGCGAGCGATCGACGCCTCGATCGAAGACGCGAACGACGTTCGCCAACCGTTCCAGCTTTCGGCCTCGGTGCGATCGATCCTCAACTTCGTCGCATCGATGAACGAAGGAAACGCCGACCTGCAACGAGCGGCCGAGGCATTCGATTCGACGCCCGGCGAAGACGACCAGGTCGAACTGGAAGTCGAGTCGATCTCGAACGGACAAAAGCTCGTACTGTCGATCTCCGAAGATTGCCTGACGTGGATCGCCAAGGCCTCGGAAAAGATCCGACCAGGCGCCCGCTAGGCTGGCAATCGATTCCGCAAAAGACACCGGCAAGGCCGACGGTTACCGTCGGCCTTGTTCGTTTTTGGAATCTCAATCCGTCCAAAGAGGACTCACTTCTCCGCGTCAGCAAACCGCGCGTGCTTCAGCACGTCGCGATTGACGACATGCTTGGGCACGCGCCCCTGCGCCACATCGACGAGGCTCCCGATCGCATCCTTGCCAATGAGCTTAAAGCACTCATCCGTCCAACAAAGGGCATGCGGGGCCAAGATCACGTTGTCGAGCTTGAGCAGCGGATCGTCGGGCGAAATCGGCTCGACCTCAAACACGTCGAGCCCCGCACCCGCGATGCGATTTTGAGCCAGGCACTCCGTGAGCGCCTTTTGATCGACAATCGGCCCCCGCGCGACGTTGATCAAATACGCCGTCGGACGCATCATCGCCAGCCGCTCGGCATTGATCAAGTGCCGGGTGCTTTCTGTCAGTGCGCAAGCAATGACAACGTAATCTGACTGTCGCATCAACTCGTCGAGGGACGCCGATGCCACGCTGAGCAATCGTCCCGCGGCCTCGTCAAAATACGGATCGAACGCGATCATCTTCATCTCAAGCGGCGCACACATGCGGGCGATCTCTCGCCCGATGTTTCCGAAACCCACAATTCCTAGCGTTCGGCCTGTGACCCCTTGGCCGGTATGGGCCAGTTTCTCGCCCCAGCGACCCGCGCGGGTGAGTTCGTCCTTGATTCGTAACTTGTGCGACAACGCCAAGAGAAACGTCAGCGCCGCAACTGCCACGGGGCGGCGAACGCCATCGGGCGTGATCGTGACGAGCACGCCGCTTTCCGTGCAGGCGGGAACATCGACGTTGTCGTACCCCACGCCAAAGCGGGCCACGATTCGCAACCGAGAACTACCGGCCACCGTCGCCTTCGTAACTCGTGGAGTCAGGACGAGCATCCCATCGAAGCGATCGGCATCGGCCTTGGCGATTTCTCCTGCTGGACAATTGAAGAACTCCCACGGAATTCCAGCCTTGTCGAACAGATCCAAGCCGATATCGCCGAAACCCAACGTTCCATCGGATTTAAGAAAATCGCCGGTCACACCCACTCGAAAATCTTGCGGATCGGTCATGGAAGTCTCAAAAGAGTTTGCGTCACAGTTTCTTGGATAGGAACAGCGAACGGCCCGTTGATTGCCCGTAGCCTATCGCCTTGAAGCCAAACGATTCATAGATGCGCTGAGCACGCGGATTGTCTTCCAATACTTCCAACGTGAGTTTCGCATACCCCCGCCGGCGCGCCTCGACTTCCACAGCGGATAATAGCGCCACCGCAATCCCCTGCCCTCGACACTCAGGCCGCACCGCTAGATCGTGCACATTGATCAGTGGCTTGGCGGCGAATGTGGAGAAACCGACAAAACACGTAGCAATGCCGACAACTTTTTCGTCTACGTACGCAAGGAATACGAGCGTCGTCGGATGTTGCCGCAAGCCAGCAATCAAGTTCTCCATCACTTCGGCAGGAAGAGGTCCATCGTTCCCCATCGCGTCGCGCGCGTAGACATCGGTCATCGTGAGCACATCGCGCTGATGGTCTTCGCGAGAAAGATCGGCCTGCAGGATGGTGAGGGGCATAGGTTCGTTTATTCCTCTTTCCAATCCTTCGGCACCTGCAAAGACCAA
>CAZWSX010000052.1:0-26639 GCA_964636985.1 uncultured Pirellulaceae bacterium
GCCGGGCCATAGCAGATGCGGTGTAGTGCTGCTTCGCAATCGATTGGATGGCGCGGCGGCGGTCTCTTGGCATGGCGCAGGCTTGTTGCAGTGCTGCCCCGACTTCGCTTGAATCGTGCTTGCGGTCGACCTTAATCGTCAGCTCGCCGTGCTCTTGTTCGAGCGCCGCAAGCCACGGCAGGTTGGTCGCCACCACTGGCACGCCCGCCAGCCAGGCTTCGGTCACAGCAAGCGGGTGAGCTTCGCTGGGCGAGAGGAGCGCGAAGACATCGGCCGCGGCTAGCAAATCGCCTACGTGATCGCGAGGCGGCAAATAGAACATTCGCCCGTCGGCGCGTTGCGACATCGCCCCGAGGTCGGGTGTTTCTGAGGCGAGAGGCCCGCAGACCATGAGCAACCAATTGTCCGGTAAGGTGCCTACGCCGGATGCAAGCGCAGGGACGTCTTTATCTTGCATGACGCGGCCGATATGCGCAACCAGCTTTTGATGCGGGCCAACGCCGAACCTGGTCCTGGTGGCTCCGCGCCCTTCGATCGGCATGGCGCGAGAGAGGTCGGCGCCGTTGGGGAGAATGGTCATCGCGTCGCGGTACTCGACGGGGAGCACACCGCGGCAGACTTCGTTAACGCCCGTCAGCTTGGCACCGGATGAAAGAGCATCGTCAACGGCCAGCTTGGTCCAACTGCAAAGAGTCGCTCCGTGGATGCAGCTGACGGTCGGGACTCTCCGCTCGGTCGCGAGCGGGCCCAGGCTGCAGTTTCCCCATCCGATGACAACGTCGGCGAAAGCATGCCACTGGTCGGCGACCACTGGCGACGGGAGAATCGCGACGTCGCGAGGCATCGCGGCCCGCGTGATCACATGGACCAGGCTCCAATTGTTGACGGCAACCACGGTCGGTATCACGCGCGATCGGTCGAACTCGCGGCAAAGCGAGATGATCCACCGCTCCGCGCCGCCCAGATGGAGCGCGTAGGTCAAAAACGCCACACGCAGCGGTTGCTTTGCCACCGTCGTCATCCTGGGCAATCTGGAGGTCGAAGAGAGTTGTTGCCTGGTGGGCGCAACGATCACTCGAAGAGGTCTTGGCGAGAAAAGACGATCCCCGCCGGCGAGAAGTTGATCTTCTCTTCGGACAGGTTGTGGAGTTCGAGCCAGTCTTGAGGCGTGAGGTAGACAATCGTCTCGCCTGCCACGTTTTCGGCCGATACCTTGAGCGACCCGTCGTACTTGCTCCAGACGTGCGCGTAGCGGCTGAGTGCGAGTGCGACTCGCTCCTCGGTCTCTCCCTTGTCGTTCACTCGGAACACCTTGATGCCGACGGTGGCATAACCTTCGGTTGGGTTCCAACTCGGTCCTGGATCGGAATAGGCGAGTGTGCCATTCATGTGAATGCGGTAGGCCCCCGCTTCTTGCGGCCGCAGCTTGAGCGGCTCATTCACATCGGCCGACGGCGGAGAGAAGAGCACCGCGGGGAGGCCGGCGCCGCCCGAGTAGAAGCCGACTTGAGGTTGGTCGTCTTCGTTGACGAACTCGAACTCGCCCGGCTCCCATTCGTTGGCGCTGACGACGATGGCCGAGTAGCGGGGTTGCTTGCCATAGGAGACATGGAGCTTGGGCCACTCGGGGGTCGGCGCCAGTTGCCAATAGCCGCGTCCCGTGACGCCGGCTTCGATCATGTAGGGGCGATTGGGATCGTCCTTCTCACCGAAATGCAGTTCGGTGATTGTTCCGCTTCCGTCGCCATAGTCGCGCCACACGACGGTGTGAATCCGCTGGTCGGGCACAATCTCCAGGACACCGGCATAGTGCTGTTGCGACTGATGAACATCGTTCTTATGGCGGGCGAGCCAGCGCCGCGCAAGTTCCACGGCCCGCTTGCGCGTTTTGTCGCTTATCTGCGATAGCGAGGTGGGCAGGATCTCCTCCGGGACATCAAAATCAACAGCGGTCGCATCGACGATGTTGGCATGGCCGAAGCCATCTTTCATTTCGCGAATGTCTTTGGGGCCAACCATCAATCGCGTCAACTTGATTGCTGGCGGAGCGCTGGAGTCGCCCCAGCCGAGCCCCCACAGTCCGCCCCAACCGCCCCACCCCCAGCCACCCCATCCCCAACCGCCCCAGCCCGAACCCCAACCATAGCCACCCCAGTAGCTGTTCCACCAACCACCCCAATAACCCCAGCCGCTCCAACCATTCCACCAATTGCCCCACCATCCGTACCACGGAGAAGTTGGCGAATCGACTTTGGGCTGAAGGATGTTTCCTTCGCCGTCGGCTTGCGCGCCAAATACGGGAAACCAAACGCTGATCGAATGCGGCAATCGAGCCGCCCGCGACTCTTGATCGCCAAAGTCGTAAACGAGCGGTTCCTTGCGGCGCTTGGCATTAGGCACTTCGGCCATGTCGATGACACGAACGTCGCGGCCGATGGGATCGAAGACCACCTCCCACGTCATGTGGCGGAGCACGGCGCACCAGGCCCGCCAGACGGGCGTGCCGATAAACAGCGTCTGCTGCGGCACCAAGTCGGGAAATTCCGGATACTTGATTTTGAAGTCGCGATTTTTGAAGAACTGCGTCGACAGATCGTAAAGCGGAAGGAGGCCGTCTTGAGAATCGGGCTCGGGATTGGGCCCAGCTTGCCAGGTTTCGAGTCCTTGGAGCACGGCTCTCCAGGGAGCCGTGGGAAAACGGACATAACCGGAAGGCATTTGCGCCCACAGTCCGCGCAGGTCTTCAAACTCGACGACGACGGGCGCGTCCTTATCGTCGTCCAGGGCAGGCACAATCGTGTACCAGCGGATAACCATCCAGCCGTGAAATTTGGTGGTGCGATCTCCATCGTGCCAGGTAATCACCAGCGGCTTGTCTTGCGCGAGCTTCTCTGCATCGCCGCGGACCATAAGCAAGGCGGCCTTGCCGGGCTTGTAGCCTCGCGGCAATTCGATCGAATTCACTTTGCCGTACCAATCGGTGGGCGTGCCGTTGCGGATCGCGTCTTCGTAGAGCGGGCTGGGATCGAGAACTCCCTTGCCCTCGATCTCGATCCACGGCGCGATGCCAATGCCATCCTGCTCAGCCTGGTCGGCGGCGGTTCTGCCCATGACGGATTTATGTCCTTGAAGATTGTTTGGCCGCAGAGGGCACAGAGAGATTGAGCGTTGCGGCGCGAGTGTTCGTGCGCCGCAACACTTTGGACTTACGTAACGAGCCAGAAGACATTCGTTGAGAGTCGAATTGCCGTCATTCGCTCAACGCTTGCAAACCGCATGTCGCTGGTCCGCGTTGGCAATATGCCGCGCCTTGCATTTCAGAACGAGACCCTTGGGGGGACTTTATCTGTCATCTACAAACAGACAAACCGAGAAGGTGTCACCTTATGAACCTTCGATCCACTTCAACACGTCGGCCAACATTGCCGTAACTCGGTTCCCCGTTTGAAACCTCTGTTCCAACTCATCCAGGAGATCCTTGGGTGAGTCAGGAAAGTCATTTAGCGAAAACGCGCGCACGTCAGGGATTGGACCACGTCCGGAAAGAAAAATAACGCGGTCGCCCTGAAAACAAGCAGCGACAAAATGAGCGTCCTCGGCCGCATCGTAATCTGCAACGAGCAGATCCCAATGGCTTGACGATGCTTCATCAGGATGTTGGCCCGCCTCTTCGGCGTAGCTCTCAAGGTATTCTTTAAGCCATCCCTCAATGTTCTTGAGGGTCAGGCGATTGTGCTCACCGCTGTTGCTCGTGAGTTGAGCAAGTTGAGTTTGTAACGGGTGCATGTTATCTCCACTCAATGTCGAAACCTTGGCCGCTTTTAGGCATGAACAGGCGGCGGAGATCCGCGCGCCAGCGACGGGGTGACCTCAAAGAGTGCGATTGGCTCTCAACTATTTATCGTCGGAATCCTCTTGTTGAAAATGATAGTCGACGAACATTTCGGCAAAATCCTGGGGGACTAGCTCCTCGCCATTGGTGCGGGCTTTGTCGCGATTTTTGATCCAGACTTCGACTACTTGCTTCTTAAATGCGTCGTCAAAATCCATTTGAGAGGCGACGACTTCTTCCCACGTTCCGTTCGCCCCAAACGCTTTCCGAAGGTGCGGCGTGGCTTGGTCGATTAGCTTCTCCTCGGCGGCAGACAATTTGCCTATTGTTTTAAGGATGTAGCACTCGAGGAACCGCAAAAAGATATTGTCAACGTAACGTTCTGGATCGATCATGGCTGAATTCACTAGATAAAAAATGGAAGGTCTACGTTACCGAGTTGGCCAAGTTAAAGTTGGAAGGCATTCGATTCAGAATGAATTGTCATCCATGTCTCTGCTCTGTCGCAAGTGAGTGTTTCAATCTCTCTTTGGGCGTTTAGGGCGGTTCTTTGGGGCACCTCTTGGAATCGCCCACTGACTGTATCCACCGGCGGCGCCTGGGTCAGGGTGCAATAGTCGCCAGAAAGGTGAACCGGGTGTGTGTTGGACTCTTGGTACGAGACGCATCACACCCTCTCTCCCACCGGCAGTTGATCTTGACGCGTGCTCCCAAGTCCAACCTTTAGGCACATTTCGTCTACCTCGGAGGGCATCCCGTATCCCAGGAATAATGGCTTCCATCGTCTGAGCAAAGTCCTCCGATGCTTCCAATTCCGCGATGAGAGCGGCTTTGCCCCTCGCGAAGTGAACTCCCCGAGATCTCCCCAAGTCTTTGGGGTCTAGTTGAAACTCAAATGCAGAGCTGTACGCCCGCGGCTTGGCCGGCGGAATCGAAGATCCTTTCGCACGTGATACCGTTCGTGTGCGATTTTCGCCGGTAGACAAAGACTTTCCGACGTCTTTTGGTGGCGGCTCCGAATTGAACGCCCTCGAAGGAAGTTGGCCGCCTCTGTGATCGGCATTGGTCGGTTCCGTGCCATGGGACGAACTCGAATCGCCTTGCAACGATGTTGAAGTCCGCATGAGTTCTGAACTCATGGTCGGCGCATTCGCCGTGCGTGGAGATTCGAACGTGAGTGGTTTGGGCTTCTCGAAGTGTTTGGATCCGATGCTTGCGGCACGGCTCCGGATCGTTTCCAACGCTGCCCGATGCCGCTGCGACAATCCTTCCCGTAAGCTGCGGATTTGCTCCGCGGACCCTGGCTTGTAAGTCCCTTCGAGCCGTTGCAGCGTCGAGCCGCCAACCGTTTTGCCGCTACGCGCTGCTCGAGCGGCGCCAGCCGCCGCTACGATGTTAAGAGCGTCTTCGAATTTGAAACCCGGCGTCGTCGGGTTGAAGAAGGCATCGAAGGACCGCGCGAATTGGCCGTAGCCCGCAAGGATTTTGTTCTTGAAATCCTTTGCTCCGATCATTCGTTCATATTCCGGCGTGCCGGGCGCCGGGATGATTGCGGAACCTCCGTCCGCGATCGTCCGCTCGAGCTCTGCCCACCGGTCTTCCCAAAGAATTTCCATGAGCCGGAGATGGAATTCTTCCTGCGTGAATTCGGCTCCCTTGAACGAATCGAACACTCTTTGCTTGAGCGCGCTGGCGCCATCTTGCGGATGCTCCGGGTGATTCGAGTGGTAGACGTACCAGACGAGCCACGCATCGGTTCCGTAACTAGGCTCGATCGGTTTGACCCCGACGTTCTCAGGGACGAGCCCTTTGGTGAGACCGGGAAGCAGTTTTTCAGGCGGTTCGACGTAATCGAAGCCAGGCGGAATCTCAGCAGAACGTCCTTCCTTGCGCAGTGCTCGAGCCAGAATTCTTCGTTCCAGCGGCGAGGCGAGAGTCAGCTTCTCGGGTGGGATGGGCGTGTTGCCGCTGTAGTGCATCCCATTGATCCACACACCCCATCCAGGAGGTCGCACGCCTTTCGTGATCTCGCGTTTGGGCGCGCTGTTGGCTAGCCTCCAATTTTCATCCTGAATCTTTTGGTGCGCCTCCCGAGCCATCGCCTCCTTCCGGTAAGGCCACTCCCTTCCCGGTGTTCGCTTCGGTGCTTCACCGAGTGCTTTTTCTAGGACTGCGTCTACGTACTTGGCCGCTCCATCGCCTCGGATGACTCGATCATTCCCTCGCATGCTCCAAGCTTGCTTTGCCAACTCATTGAGACGATCCAACTGCTCCTGCGTGAAGTTGTTGAACGTCCCCTCGTAGCCGTCGATCCGCCCGCCCTCGACTGGTTGATCCTGCTCGCGCCACTTTTCCTCGAAGATTCGACGTTCTTCTGGAGATGCTTGGTTGAAGTCCTTCACGGGGATGAATTCGCCACCCGGATAGAACTTGCGTTTGATCGAGACACCTCCCTTGGGCGCGCGAGGTTGGTTGGGGTCCCATCCCATACGGTGCCATGGGGAGTCGAGCCCCATCCGCAGCAAGTCGTTGACCTGCCGGGCGTTTGACGGATCGCCTTTTGGAGAATCACTCGACTCACTGGGGGCTGGCGATGGCCCCGCGTTGTTTTGCTGCGCGAGCATCTGATCGGCGAGCGGCCTCGTTGTGATCTCGTACTGATGCCCCGGTCCGAAGTTGATCTCGACAAGCTTTTCAATCACGCGATCAACGTCGCAGATCAGATCGCTGAGCCACTGTTCGAGAATGCAGTAGGTCGCTTGTTGAGGAACGGCTTTGCCGGCCCAGGACCCGGTGGCTTCGCTTTTGAGGACGTCGTCGGCGATCCCCATCGCGTTAAGGATCTCGGCGTCGAGTTCCTTGGGATATTGCAGGATGTGGGACGGATTGTTGCTGACCTGCGATTCCTCGACTTTCCAGCGCGGTGTGCCGTTGGCATCGACTTCGCTCGGCAGTGCAAAGACTCCGCCGGTGCGGATTGTCTCCACGATCTGCATGGCGATCTCGTGGTTGGGGATCTGCTTGGTCGTTCCATCGGGCTGCTGGACCGTGCTGTAGCCCGAGGGATAGTAGATCCGCGTGCCGCGGTAGCCGTCCTTGGTCATGAAGAGACGGCGGACATCGAGCGCGCCACCACTGCCGTGCTTGTCCCACCAAGGGGAAAACGCAGCAGCCAATACCGTCCAGCCAAACCATTGGCCTGACTGCGGATGATGCGCATGCCAGATCGCGCGCGGGAAAGCGAGCGCGATTTTGTCCTGCTCGCGGCGGTTCGCTTGTGTCTTCTGCAGACGGCGGAACTCGACGCCGACAAGAGCCCCATCCTGAACGACGGGGCGGACATCGCCGTGGTCGCGGACCAGGATCTGATCGACTTCGAGCTGCGCATCGCGTGTGCGGCGGAACGTAACTTCGCCGGCGCCCCAGCCCCAGATCTGCGCCGAGTCGAGCAGTCGCGCGATCCCCCGTTTCCACAATCGTTGCAACTGCCGGTGGACGAATTGCCCGATGGCGGGATCGCTCGCGCGTATGCCAGGCAGCCAGCGACCTTGCTCTTGATAGGCGAACTCGACCGAAAGAAGCGGAGCCTTCCGCGCCGCCAGCGCGAGTTGCACGGCGCTATCGGACAACATCCGGCGGACCCACTCGGCGTTGAGCCTCGGCAGATCGCGCGGATAACGCAGCGGAGGGATGATCACTGGCGTGTAGTGCGCCGTCGCCGTGTGGCCTACCCAACGTTCGGCCGGCGTGGAGTCGAGTTGTGCGGCACTGCGCTGAGTCATTCCATCCATGGCTGCACGCGAGAAAGTTGAGAGTGGGAGATAGGGAGTGTGGGAGAAGGGGGGCGGGAGAGGCTACGAGCGCGCAAAGCTCACCCACTCCTCACGGTTTGGAAAACACAGAGGCACGGAGATCACAGAAGGGCGAGAAGACGCTGCCCCCTCAGACCTGGAGCCCGAGGCTTGAAGTCTGACGCCTTGCTAAGTGAACTTGACGGCGAAGAGTTCTTCGGCCCCTTCGATCACGCCGTCGAGATAGGGGACGACGCGGTATGTTTTGTGGCGGTTCAATAGCCGTGATGCTGCAAAAGGAAAAGTGCCGGTGTAGGTTCCGGCGGTGGCCGTCTCGGTCAGCGGGAAGGATGTTCCGCCGATCTTGGTGCCGCTGGCGACGTCGGCCGTGCTTTCGACGACATGAAAGGTGATCCCAACTACGCCTGTTCGTGGTGTGTCGTCGGGATTTTTCAGGACGACGGTGACCACATTGGCGACTCCCTTGGTTAGCATTCCCATACGCTGACCTCACATTTCAAATCAGGTTCGATGGTCACAGATGCCGAGGTTGCCGCGACACTCACGTCCGCTAACACCGCGGCCGTCGCCGTGACATGGGCACACAGAAAGATGTCCGGTGGCGCCGATGGTTTGCCGCTGAATAGCGACCATAGGAAGTCCCACATTGGCAGGCTCCAGGCTTTTGGCGTAGGCGTCAGGCTCCAGGCTTCAGGCTTCAGGTTAGGAAGTCACTCCTGGAGCCTGGGGCCTAGAGCCTGTTTAAGTAATTGACTCGACGGGATTTTGCGTTGCGTTTTCGGTGATCGTTTTGTCTTTCCAGGTGGTGCCATCGGGCTTGCGAACACGGATGGCGCCGGCGATGCGGGCGGCTTCCGTAAACAGTTCGATCACGAAGGCAAGCGTGTGATCGTCGGATGATCCCAGACCGGCGATGACATCCTCGACGCGTTTGGTGAGGACCGCGGCGGCGATGGTGCCGCTGTCGGGCGGAGCGGTGTAGCCGCTGGCTTGCAGGCATTGAGCAACCGCAGCCAGAACGGCAGCCTTGTTCGCGGTTGCGTTGCTTTCGGTAGCAAGGGCGGAAAGATTGGCTGGCGTGGCGCGGCTCGATACATCGGCGTCCAAGTGGTCGAGGCCTGTCGCGCGGCCGCTTGTGAGCCTCGACAGCAGGGTGGTCGTTCCACTCGTATCGCTGCCGACATAGGTCGACCGGCTCGACACCGCCGCATCCAGATTCGAGAGTCCAAGATTTCCATCGAAGGGATCGGTGGCGACGATCACGCAGGCGATCATGACGTCGTCGCATCCCGTCGCCGTGGCCCGGATGACGAGTTCGCCAAGCGTGTCGCGGTCGGTGGCGTTGCCGGCCAAGGCGTAGAGGCCGCTAGCGATTTCGCTGACTGCGCCCGACGCGGCGCCAAACGCGCCACCATCTTTGGAGAGCGTGACAGTGGGAGACTTGCCTGTTTGAGGCGTGACATGGTCGGTCGACGAGACCAGCAGGAATGTGATGGGCCTGCCGGTCGAATTCTGTTTACGTGTTCGAATCATGATGTTAGTTCCAAGCCTTCAGGCTCCAGACTTCAGGCCCCAGGTTCTTGAATCTGTAATGCCTGGAGCCGCTGTTTCTTAAAGTCCTGCGAAAATTCGTGAGTAGGAAACGCCGCTGGCCGCGTTCGACACCGTGATGTCGGCCAGGATGGGATTGACGGCGTAGCGGCTGCTGGTGTCGACGCTGAAAGCGCCGCCGTCCGTTCTGGTGGCTGCAGCGCAAACAGCCGATCCACCCAAGTAGGCATCGAGATCCGCGGACAACGCAACCGCCATTCCAATGACGCTGATGCTGGTTGCGCCGTTCGGTTTTGCCGTGAGGTAGTAGTCGACGCCCGCGGACAATGTGGACAATGTGGACTCGTCGAACAGAATGACTCGACGTCGGGCACCGGTGGAGTTTTGATCATTGTCTGAGTCGACGGTAATCGCTTGCAGGAGGTTCGTCCCATCGTGCAGCGTCACGTCGTAGGTGGTGGCGGCATTCATCGTGCCATAGATCGCGGCGCCCACGATCTTGTAGTTCGAACACCAACTCGTCGGAATATTGATCCGATTTCCTCTCTCGTCGGGCGTCGAATTCGAGGTAAACGTCGTCGAGATTGCAGCCGAAATGGGCAGGCCATAGGCCCTGGTGCTGCTACGAACGCCGAATGCAGCCGTCACGGTTTGCTTGGCACGCGAACCGGCATCGTTTTGAATCGCATAAGGCGATCCGCCGGGGATCGGCGTAATACTTGAAGTTGCGGCGAACGAGCAGTTGTTGCTCGCGTCGATGGTCCCGCTGTCGCGAGCGATGACCATCGCGACCCATTGCCCACGCGTCACCGCGATCGCGTTGTCGAGGGCTTTCCACTGCCACGTGTTGTTGCCGCCTGAGACGGGCGTGAACGTGACACTGGCGGGCGAACCGCCGCCGAGAATCGTTCCATCAGGTACGCCATCGGCAACACCTTGCAGGCTCGCCTTATAAACTGGCGACGTCCCCGTGATGACGCCTTGCCGGAAGCCGACATCGACAATCGTCGTATTCTCCGGGACCTGGAAGATGAATTCCATCGCATCGTTTGCCGCGTTCAGCGGAAAGTTGGCGATGGACGCGCTGGTGCCTCCGGGCCAGAAAGGCAGTTCGAATGATAGCCCTAAAATCCCGGCCATAATTGTTTCCTACCCGATGTCCAACAGAGTCAGATTGCTGGCCATGTCGAGTTCGATGGTCTTGCCGACAACCTGACTCGAATCGCTATAGTCGCTTGATCGCGCTTTCCAGTAGGCGAGCATCAAGAGGCGCGGGAGGCGATAGTCGAGGTCGGCCAGAATGGCGTCGATTTGATCGCGGCTCAATTCTTCCTGCGCGCCGCCTTTCCACTGGATGGTGATTCCGCCACTTGGCGGATAGATGATGCTCTCAACCTGTTCGGTCAGCATGCCATTGCTCCTAGAGAGACTGGACGGAGGCTAGTGGCCTCTTTGATTTCCACTCACAATCTTGTCGAGCGATTCACGAAAACAGGTTTCCTGTTTGTCGCAGCGGTCTTGAAAGGCCTTGATCATTTCTGTTCGTTCTGCCCGATGATCTTCCTGCATCTTGGGAATGGTCCTGGTTGTGTGGAGGATCACGAGCCAAATCGCGAGGCCCAATCCGCCAAATTGCGTCACCAGACCGGTTACGGATATGCCCAGGTTTGCTGGCTCGGATTGAGCTACCTGCGACAACACGTACCCGATCGACCAGACCAGCGCGGACATGGCTCCCACTGCGATTTCCGACTGCGCTAACGGACTAAAAAAGCCTCGCATTGTGTGCCCCTCTGCTAGTTGAGGCGAACAACAAAATGGACACGGACCACCATCGCTAGCGCGGCAAAGAGCACCGCCCCGATGCACAAGGCGAAAGGCGAAAGCCCAGTGGCAGTGACGACCCGCTGGTCGAGTGCGTCTGCACCGGCGTTGACGGTGTCGCGCGTCGTTGCGACGGCGAACTCACGACCACGCTGGAGACTTTCGTCGCGAAAGGCTGCGCCGCGATTGGTGCCGTAGTCGATGATCTCACGGGCACTCTCCACCAGCCCCCGAAGGGGCCGTGGCGGTATTCGTAAGTGGTTGTTGTCAGATTCACCGTCGTCAAACTGGGCGTCGTAAAATTTGCGGTGGACTGGCCAGCCTCCTTCGTTTGGTATCCGGTTGGCCAGTGGAGTTCGCCGTTGATGCATTGGTACGTCACGCCTGGCACGTAGTAGACTCCTGCGGCGAAATCGGGGCCGCTCGATGATTTGGCAGCACGTGCACAGGAACAGCGACACTCGGCTCCGCATGAGCAAACAGCAGTAGGCATGATCGCCTTTGCTGGTTTCACTAGGGCCATCGATTCGCTCGTGTCAGTTTCCATCGATACGTTCGTGCTGACATCGATTGGGTCGAACTGGACGAACTTCTCAGAAATTGGCCGCTGGCGAACAGGTTGTGGCGCCGCTTCCGCGATTTGCTCAACGTCCTTGGTCACCTCCACGACGGGGCTGACTGGCGGCTTGATGACCGATGGTTCCAGGTCGAGCGAACACGCGAACGCGGTGAGTGCTGTTGTAGTGAGCGCAAAGACTTGATGAGTCTGCATGGCGAGGCTCCTAAACAAAATGGATCCCTTTAGCCCAGTCGTAGGCCCGTGGCTTGATGTCGATCATGTCGGAGAAGCCGACGACGGTTTGACGCAGGCACCACTCGTCGATCACGTCGGGATGGATGTAGGCCAGCCCGTGGTCGCCCCAGTTACGTCCCCATGAGTTGAACAGCGTGATATAGGGACGGCCTTTGGAGTCCTTGAACTGTTTGTTCCAGTCGAGCAGGGCCACCGAGTGCCCGCCGCCATACTGGCGATACTGGTCGACGCGGCCATCGTTGCCTGGGTTCAGCGACCACAGGATGCCGATGTCGACTCCGCCGATCCCGTGCACCAGCCAGGCCAGGACTTCGCCGTAGTTCTTCAGTTCTTTCCAGGAGCGAATGCGATAGTTCTTGGCATCGGTATCGAGCTTCGGTCGCAGGTCGGGCGGAATGCTGGCGTAGCGGCCTGGATAGGGCCAGAGTTCCTCGCGCGGCGTGCCGATCTCGCGAGCACAATCGGCGTTGCCGGAAATGGTCGAGCCGTTGTCGCCGTGAATGCCATCGCGCTCTTGCGCCGTTCGGTAGGCGTACATTCGGTTGAGCTGCACCGTGTCGCCGTTGGTTTGCCTGTAATAGGCGAGTTCCTGGCATGATGTTCGAGCGTGGCCGGCGCAGCTTCCGACCGAGCCTTGATTCTCGATCTGCATCCACTTGGCTACGCCCATCGAATCGGGCAACGCTTCAACGTCGACGTCGGTTGAGACGGGAAAGGCGAGCAACATCATGTCGCGGATGCGGGAGAAGTTCTCCTTCTCCGCGCACCAACCGTAGTGGCCGTTCTCGACGAAGAAATCATGATTGGGGGGTGGGGAGAGCATTTTTGGGAGGCTCCAGGCTTTAGGCTTCAGGCTCCAGGTTTAAAGCAGGCTTCCCTTCCGGAACCTGCGTGGCCTTAGCTAACGTCGAAATCCGTCGGCAACTTCGGAGAAGACTTTCTTCGCTTTCGCCGGATCGAGTTCGGTGGAACCGAGTTCGGGTTCCATCGCGGCGGATAACTTTGCGCGGAATTTGGTGCGGGCCGCTTCGCCTTCGACGCGGATGGCTTCCATCGTTTCGCTGACGGTTTTCTTGGGCGACTCGGCGTACTTATCGGCGATGGCCGCCAGGTCGTAGCGATATTCCTTCGTGGCGATGGCGACCTTGCCGGCGATGTCGGTTCCCAGGCCGCCTGGTTCAAGGTGCCGTAAAACATTCCAACCGGCTAATAGGGCCAGGCCGACGGAAAGGGCGAGCAGGAAACGTCGCCCGCTCGACGCGAGAGAGTCGCTCATGGTTGCCCCCTTTGGGCGATCGCCAGATCGAGAGCGGTTTTGGCGAGTTCGAGTTTGCCGTCGCGGAGCAACCGGATGACGTGCGCCATGGCGATATCGTCGACGTTTTCGGCATCGAACACTTCGACGATGGCCTGCTTGGGCGCGGTGGCCGAGACACGACCATTTGTTGCGGCGGCGCTTGCGATCGCGCGCTTTCGCATCAACAGAGGGCCAAAGCCGATCGCGGCGGAGACTGCGACGACAACGGCCAAAAGGGGCATGGTGTTCCACGGAATGGCGTTCCACAGAACAGCGTTCAGCGGTGTCCATTCCAGAGACGGCATATCCCACGGCATGGGATCATCCTCATAGCAGGTACAAATTGAGAACTATTCACAACATCGTGACGATGTGTTGAGAAGCGTCGTTGTCTCTCCTCACCACAAAAGCAAGTTCCGTGATGAGAAGAGACGCGGACGATCGGCACCTGGTTCGATCGGCAGATCAACCCAGGGCGATCGGCGAGCGGGACCTCAAGCGATCTTGTCGATAGGCTGGCCCGAGATGAGCCGCAAGACAATGTTGGCGACCGCGAGTCCCGCGACGACGTAAGGCTGGAACTGGGGCGGGATAGCACCCGCGAGCGTTCCTCCGACCGAGATGATCAACGTCAAAGCGTTGACCCAAAACGTTTTCGACTCGACAAGCGACTTCGGCATCGTGCGATCTCCCAACATGCGAAACGAAACTCATTTCGTGAAGCAAGTTGGACTCGCGAAGCGCGGTGGGGTCAAGAACCTTGGTGCGCGGGGGAATTCACCACGGAGAGAATGGAGAGACGGAGGGAACGGAGGGGAGCGAGCCGTCTCGCGACGCGATGGTGGGTGAGTCACAATATGTCACTGCCATAGAGCATGGCGAACCTGCGGCGCAGTCTAATGCGAATTCCCCGACGACTGTTGCTCGGACAGGCAGTCCCAAAGTTGTGTGGTGACTCATCACCACTCTCCGTGATAGGAAAACCGATGCCCTACAAACGCCCCAACGGTCTACTCAACAGAGACTCGCTCGTCAGGCAATTTGAGAAGGCGATCAAGAATCTAGTCAACCGGTTTCGGAACCATCCCTACGCCTTCTACACCGAAACAGATATGCATTGTTACCTGTATCACCGTCTTTACGCTGGTGGAACCTTTAATGGATTACACAAAACGGCGGATGGTCACGACACGATACTTCTCCATAAAGAGTATCCAACAGTGGCGCGATACCGCAGGCAAGATGGCAGGCAACTCAAGAACGACCCAACCGGTCGGCGACGGGGCGCCTTCGATATTTCGATTTGGGACCCGCAGTACATTGCGACGGCGAATCATCGCAAACAGAAGGTACTTATCGCCGCGGAGCTAGCGCTGAATGAGTGTGCGACGAAGAGTGTTCACACGATCAACGATGCAACCAAACTAGCCGATCCGCAGAACGAGGTGCAGCATGGATATCTGCTCTACTTCGTTCGCGATAACCCGGACTACGAGCGGAATCGGGAAACAGCTGAACGACGCTGCAACTAGAGTTCACGTGGCATTTGCGATTGCGCATGGGAGCTCGAAGCCGAAGCCGATCTATTTGGGCCCGGCGCCTTGGAGTGCCTGACTGGCACTGACTACCTAGTCAAGCACGTTCTTTTGAACCTCACTAACTTGGCTGCTGACAGTTTGGACTGGTAGGCTTCTCGCAACAATTGCAACGCAATTCTTTTTGAGGTTCTCGACTTGAGTTGAGTCCTGCGGATGATTCTCCGCATGACAAGTGCATTTCGCAAATCGATGTTGCAAGTCGGAACCTACCACAGCCCCGATGGCGTGGTGGAAGTCACGCCTGATCGACTGACTCACTGGGAAGCCGAGTTCCAGCGGCTCAGTACGAATGGGTACGACGTCCCCGTGGCCTGGGATCATGGGTCGACGGCTGCGACTCTCTCGCCGGTCTCGCGGGAAGCCGTCCCTTCGGCGCGCAATACCGTCGGACGATTGAAGACGTTCGTGGTTGCCGCCGACGGGCAGTCGGCTGAGATCACGCTCGAGTTGACCGACCCGCGCGGCGCCGAGCAGGCGGCCAGCAATCGCGTGCAGGTCTCGCCTGTCATTCTTCCACGCTGGAGGGATGGGAAAGGGAACACGTACCAGGATGTGTTGACTCACTTCGACCTGGTGAACCACGCCGTCGATCACTCGCAAACTCCGTTTGTGCCCGCGCGGCTCTCGACCGACGCGCTCGCGCTTCAACCTGTTCGCTTTTCTCTGCCAAGCAAGGACGACGCTCTTATGCCTGTTGCGAAACTGAAACCTGAAGAGTTGGAGGATGGCACCGCGGAGCCCCGGAGAGACCGGAGCGATGCAACGGCTGATGCCATGCCCGACGAGTTGTCTGCGTCGGACGACGTCGCGCCGGATGAAGCGGCCGTCGAGAACGCAATGGCAGATCCGACGATGGAGCAAAATAACCAAGAGACGTTGGTTGCTTTGGATCGCGTCGCTTCGCTGCTGCGAGGTCAAGGGATTGTGCTCGACGCCGCGTCACTGGAAGGCGCGACCGATTTGTCGACGTTTCTGGCAAGCTTGGAGCAGGCGATATCAAAGAAGCAAGCCGCGATCGATGCTTCGACTGCTAAATCTTCGTCGTCGGGGCCACCGGAAGTGAGCGAGCCGGGACCGCAAATGTTATCGACGCATTCTCTAGCAACACTGCGGCGCTACGCCGAAGGCTTGCATCGCGAGCGATTGGCGCGGCGGTTGACCGATCTTCGCGATTCGGGTCGCTGCACGCCGGCCGAATACGATCGGCAGCGCAGCGGCCTGATCGCGATCAAGCTTTCGCTCGACGGTGTTGGCAATCCGCTGCGAGGAGATCTCGAGCAATGGATTGACCATCGCGAAGAGTTGCCCGCGTTTGTGCTATCGCCGAAGGCGGACGGAAAGCCCCTCACCCGCTTGAGCAGTGATGGAGTCCTTGAACCGCCCGCCGATTTGATGGGGGAAGAGGACGACGACGCGACGGAAGCGGCGGCCCGAGCGCAGCTCGAACGAACTCACCGGCTGCGGCCGCGCTCGTGGGAAATCGACAATTCGTAGGGGAAGGCTTCAGGCTCCAGGCGTCAGGCTTCAGGTTTTGGAC
The DNA here is from genome assembly GCA_964636985.1 of uncultured Pirellulaceae bacterium. Classification (GTDB taxonomy): domain Bacteria; phylum Planctomycetota; class Planctomycetia; order Pirellulales; family Pirellulaceae; genus CAZWSX01. The sequence continues at coordinate 16,266 of CAZWSX010000052.1, forward strand.
CATTTCTTTCCTGAAGCCTGGAGCCTAAAGCCTCAAACATCTATCACCACAACTATCACTATTGAGGATTTTCTTTCATGGAATTCGCACAAGGTTCGTTGCCGGGCATTTCCGCCGTTCGCGAGACCGGCGAGTGGCAAGGGGTTTATCGCGGCGACAATGGCGAGGGCTTGATCTTGCGGTCGCAAGTGATTGTCGGCTCGGGCGCCACCGATTCCGGCAACTCGCCGACCACGACACTGCGAGCGGGATTGATCCTGGGCCGCAAAGCGAGCGACGGCAAGTTCTATCCCTACAGCGCCACGGCGACAGATGGAACGCAGGTGCCCGAGGTCGTGTTGCCGATCCAGCTATCGATGCTTAATCCGCTGGGGGTTGCAGAAGACAAACTTGTCGCCGTTTTCTCGCGGGCGAACTTGCTCGTCTCGTCGCTCGCCAACGCCGATGAACAGGCGCTGCGGGCATTGAGCGATCGCGGATTCCAGTTCGATCTGCCGGGCGGGGCGTATGCGTTCGGCGCATTCCGCGGCGTCGAAGTGGTCAGCGGGGCCACTCTCCTCAATGTTTCAGATAGCGGCAAGCTTTACGTCTGCATCACCAATGCGGTGACGTTCACATTGCCCACCATCGCCGCCGGTCTTTGCTTTGAAATGTTGCAGACGTCCGATACCAACATGGCCGTGACGGGCGCGGCGAACACCGTCCTGGTCGACGGCAATGCGGCGGCGACCACGGTTACGTACTCGACGGCGTCCCATAAGATCGGCAGCCGCATTCGGGTCCGCGCTCTGCAATTCGGCGCCACGCTCAAATGGACTGTCGAGAATCTTGGCTCCACGGCGATGACGATCACCTAGTCGGGCGATCTTCATTGCGGCTTCGCCGAGCGCCGCTCTATCACGACACCTTCTGTCAGACCACGTTCTTTTGCCCTTTGTAAGGAAACACGGATATGCCTACGGGAGAAAGTATCAACCGGCTGTTGGCCCCCGCGCGGATCATGAAAGTGATCTCGCAGATCAAAAAGGCCTCCACGCCGATTTCGCAATTGCTCGGGTTCAATATCGGCGGAAAGAATCGCACGCCGTACGGCGGACGCAATTTTGCCTACGACGTGGTCAACCCGTCGCGGCAAATCTCGACTCCGCGCACGCCCAATCAGCCCTCGGCGCGGATCGCACCGCAAAAGGTCGGAAGCGTGACGGGCGTCTTTCCTCGCTCGGCCGAGACGATCCCAATGTTCGACGAGGATTTGTTCAATCGCCGGCGGATCGGTGCCAACGCGGCCGAACTCGACGATATGGGAGAAGCTTACATCACGCGGCAGGAAGACTACCTGGCGCAGCGGTTCGGCAACTTGATCGAATTCATGTCGGTGGCGATGCTCCGCGGATCGTTCTCGTACACGACGGCAACGGCGGGCGATTTGCTGTGGTACGACTTCAGCGGCGGTACGTCGACGGTCGATTTCCAGATCCCCTCGGGGAACAAGAGCCAGCTGAACATGCTGGGAACGGGGAGCATCATTTCGGCCTCGTGGGCGAGCGCGTCGACCAACATCCCAGGCCACTTGATGGCGATCAACAAGGCGATGCTGCAGTTGAGCGGCTTCCCTTTGAAACACATCTTGTGCGGCTCGGATGTGTGGAACTACTGCATCACCAATACGGCCGTGATCCAAGCGGGCGGGCCGAACAACTCGCCGTTCGAGAAGCTGAAACAGGACGAGAACGGCAACTTCGAGGCAATCCTGCGGGCGGTTCCGTGGCTCCGTTTCCATATCATCGATACGGGGCTCGAGGTCGGTTCGTCCAACACGTACAAGACGTTGATTGAACCGGACTCGTTTATCGGCATGCCCGATCCGAGTTCGGAGTGGTGCACATTCCTGGAGGGCTCGGAAATCGTTACCGAAGGACCAGGCGTGGGGGCACCGCGAGCCGAGCGGTACGGCTTCTACCCGTTCGCTTACCCAACGTTCGACCCCAGTGGGTGGAACCTGGCGGCGGTTTTCAACGGCCTGCCGGCGCTCTATGTCCCGAAGGCAGTCGTGTACGCCGACACGACGATCCCGTAGGCGTTGCTGCAAAGTTGAACGTAGAGGACTGCTCCCATGAGTGGTCCTGAAGTGAGTGCCAGAGCCAGCAGTTATCCACGCCCGAGATCAAGCCATGCCCACCCTTTACGCTTCGCAAGCCGACCTCGAACGCTTGTTCTCTTCGAGAGGCGTGCAGTCGTTTGCCGACCACGATCAAGATGGCACGAGCGATCCCGACGTGATTGACGACTGTCTCGTCCAGGCGTCGCAAGAAATCGAGCTGTATTGCAAGCGATACGAGCCGGCCGACCTGGCGAACAGCCCGCTCGTCAATCGTTGGGCGACCGTCTTGGCGGTCGTGTTTTTGTGCCAGCGGCGGGGCAACGGTGTGCCCGAATCGTTGGCCGAAGAGTTCAAGCGGATCTACGAGCTGCTGATGCAGATTGGTTCCGGGATATTCGAACTGCCTGGAATCGCCGCGTCGGCCGACAGTGTGCCGAAGTTCTCGAACATGACCGTCGATCGCCGCGCAGGGAATAGGCAGTTGCGAACAATTCCCGTGCCCGGCGCGCACGATCCCAAGATCGTCTCGCAAGAGAAGTCGTACGACAACGGCGGGCCTTAGCGATGGTCGAATGCGTCCGTTCATCGCGATCCGCCATTCCCCAAGCCTGTCTCAATCGATGGGCGAAAGTTGCCTGCCAGTTCTTGCGCAGTCGATCGTTGACGCTTTGGCACTTGCAGACACGAGATATGTTCCATGACTCTAGATCTTTCGATGATTGATCCGGAATCGGTCTTGCTGACGGCGATTCGCGACCGGCTTCGCCTGGCGGTCAACGAAGGGGGAGTGGGTTACACCGATCACGAATGCGAAGTCGAACACGACGAGATGGCTCCCGCGACGGCAGGCCCGCTGTTCGTGATTGTTTGCCCTAACGGAATCGAACCGGGATCGCAACACTCGCCGGCCAGCCGTATCGAACACTGGGTCGTCCAATGCGAGGTGGTAGTGTGCTTGCGGGTGGAACATATGGCCCGCGATCGCTTGCGAAACAAGTACGCCATGCAATTACGGCAGCTCAACCAGCATGTGCGGAACATCGTCCTCTCGATGGGCGACGGTTACGAGATTCTCCAGACGGCCAATCTCGCCCTTGAAGAAGCGGGTGAGAGCGGCCGTTTTGTCGAGCCGGCAGAATTCAGAAGCATCGAGGCCAAACCGCGATTGGCCGGCGGTGAGTTGTTCGGCGAGAGTTCGTCGCCAAGAGCGGTGCTGGTTCGGGCGATTCAATTTGGCAATGCCTCCTTCATGCGGAAGTGGTAACGATGACGGATCCCGTCCAAGTCCCCAACGATCGGACGATCAAGCAACCCGTTCGCTGTTTTTGCCTCAATCCCGAGTGCATCGACTCGGGGAACGATCGCTATGAATTCACCATCGAACACGCCGACGTGGTGTGCCCCAAATGCGGCGCGAATCAGGTCCCAGTGGTCGGGGTACTCGCGATCGTTCACTTCATCATGCGAGACCGGCACGGGGCGTTGATGGGGCATGGCGGTTTGCGGTATCGCCTGGCGTGCGAGCCGAGACGAACCTTCATCGCCACGCACACCAATCTGGAGGCCGGGAGCGGCGAGCTTTCGGCCGTCTCATGCGTGCGATGCCTTGCGATCGCGAAAGAACAAAACGCCGCTGCAAGCCAAGGAACTGTCATTCAAGCAGGTCAAGGAGAATAGCTCATGTCGTGGATCGCTGGCGCTTACACCGCCGTCTTCAATTCGCTGGCATGCGGCCAGTCTGACAACCAGAAAGGGATTCGTCTCTCGCATCAACAGATGTACGAGGACGTCACAGGCGACGCCTATGGCGAGACCATCCAGGACATGATTTATCAGGGCATGACGGCCGAAGTGGAAATGGAGTTGCTCGAAGCGAACGCGGCGGCGCTGGCATCCCTGGAGAACCCGATGGCCGCTTGCTATGCGCTGGGCCAGGTGGGCGTCCCCATCGTCGCGGCGGGCAAAACAAAGACGCTGGTACTCACGGCGCAAAGTGGCACGTCGGCCTACGGCGGCGCGGGTACGGGCGGCGGGGTGGGCGGCTCGCCCGCCACGATCACGATCCTGGCCTGTTGCCTGGCGCCGCGCTTCCCAGTGACCAAGATATTCAACAGCAAGCTGCGACGCATTCCACTCAAGCTGCGGATGTTTCCGCAAAATCCCAGCGGCACGATTACTTTCGCAACCCAAACGTAAGTGACGAATTATGCCGGCAGAAATCACGATCCGGTTCGAGGGAGACGCTGCGGTACTGAATAGTTTGAGCAATCCGCAGCCAGTTCCAGCGCTAAAGAGTCAGGAGCAACTATGGGGCGGGCTTGCGAATGCAGTCGATCAGGTTGAGAAGATCAGCCAGTCTGTGCAGGCCGCAGTGGGCATTCAAGGACAGACCACTGCGCAAGCGACGAGACAAATCCTAACCCAAGGCGGCCAACAAGCAGCAGTTCGAGCTGCTGCGACGGGAGCGGCCGCAACGGACGGTGCGATTGGAATTGGTGCCGCGATAGCAGCGGTGAAAACATCGGCAGACCTAGTTGATGCAGAGTCTGCGAGGCCTCGCGGCGCATCATCTCAAGTTGCGATTGCCCAGGACGTTTTCGAAAGGAACCGCGACCTCCGCATGATGAAGCGCGGCGATGAACTCGGCCCAGACCTGGCAAAATGGATCGGTCAACAAAATAAGCCCGATGGGAACGCGACCGAGATTTTGACCAAAATCCTTTCGACCATGCTAACGGCCTTTGAGGGCACGAGACCGTTCGCGGAGTTCGTGCACGACCAACTAGCCAGCATCAATGCGAGAGTTACGGAACTCGCCATGGCAGCCACCATCGTCAAGTCGAAATTCGAACTCAAATATCCAAATACGCGTCCTGAAGAGCTGAACCAGATTACGGCGATGGGGTCGGCACTTGCGAAGGAAATCGAAGCTCGCTCGAAAGAGCAAGTTGGCGAAGGCGATTCGCTGGATGCTCAATCCAAAGACCTAGCCAAAGACCTGGTTGAGTCCTTTGTCGTGGGAAGTGGACCGAAGATTCCACCGTCGCGTTAGATCATTGACGACCGCCTGAGTCGCGATTGCGGTGCAACACGCGAATGCCTCGTGCCAATCGTCGCGCCAGAACTATCTTGACGTGAATAACTATGCCTTTGCCATCCATTGGAACGCTGTCGTACAACGGGGTCGTTTTCGACTCGGCTGCGAAAGTGCGCGTCGCATGCGAGTACGAAAAGGATTCGTCGGGGCGCACTACTACCAACCAAAAGATTACTCTCACCGTCACCGCGCTGCTCGCGCCGACCGACGATGAAAGCGTCGAATCGCTACGCGCGAAGTTGGGAGAGCAGGGGAAATCCCTGATTTATGCGGATAACGCGTTCCCACTCAACATCAACAACGCCGATGACGGGGCCAGCATCCGCGACGTGGCGTTCGGGCCAGCGCCTCACGTTCTCAATTGGCGCCCTCTGGGCGGTGGAACGTCGGCCGAGATTATCTGGCGCTGTGTGACCACGATTCCCGCTTGCGGCGGCGAGCCTTCGGGATTCTCGTTGCGGGAATTTGTCTATCAGGTTGGCTTCGACATCAACGAGCGCGGGTACACCACGCGAACAATCAGCGGATACTTCAAAATTCCACATTATCGCTTCGACCGTGCCTCCGCGTCTTCTGGTGCCGGCACGCGCGACTTGACGATAACCGCCGACACGTACCGCGAGCTGGTATTGTCTCGATTTTTTCTTTTGTCCGGCTATCAGCGACGTTCCCACTTCACGTTGTCGGAGGATAAAGCCAAGCTCAACTTTACGATTACCGATTCCCAGATTGAGAGCGTCAATGCTTGGCCCCCGAACGTCACCAACATTCACGTGCGTCACCGCATGGGGTGGCAGATGCGCGAACGCGGCGGGAGAGTCTCCAATAGCATCAACGGCCAAATCACGCTCCGAGAGGGATTCGGTGCGGGATGGGCACTCGCGGCATGGAAATCTGTTGTCAACGCACGGCTGCAACAAGTGTTTGGCAATGCCGGTGTGAACAATGTCCAGATCGAATCGTTGCAAGCCGAAGAGGATTTGTTCGGCATCACGCACTCGTTTTCCATGTCGTACTGGATTACCGGTGATCCCGACGATGCTGTTCAGGCAAACACGACGACCAATGGAAACACCGGCAACAATGGCGGTGCCTTGATCCTCAATGGCGAGCGTTTCTTAGAACTGTCGGGGTTCGGCACGCCGATGCAAAACGGAGTCGATTGGAATCCCTGGGATCAGAGTCGAGTCGATGACTCGCAAGGACGTGGCCCGCACGGCCTGCGAGGCACCAGCGGAATCTCCTGGCAAACAGATCACATCACCGACCAGTGCGATGACGCCCCGCTGAAGGCACTGGTCCGCGTTTCCGGATTTGTGGCGCCTCCGGCATCGACAGGCGGCAAGTCCTCCGTCTTCAAGGCGCGCTGTCCCAAACCAAAAGAAAGTTGGATCAAGTACAAGCACTCTTGGGCAGAGATAACGAGAAACGCCAATTTGGAAGAAGTCAAAAAACTGGCCAAAGCCAATTTCGGAAAACCACCGCCAACCAAGGGGGGGCCGATTATCACAGAACAGCTTAGTGAAGCGAACGATCGGGCTTTGGTACGAAGCCTAAAAAGTGGGAGAGGACAACTGTGGGTCCTTCGCGGCTTTGGAAAGCGTGTCTGTTATGCCCTGCCGCGACTCCCCTCCACAATCAAATTGGCGGAAGGAAAGGCCACGCTCACGCTCATCCGCGGCATAGTTAAGCGCGACATCGAAACCAATCCACTCGGATTGAAAATCCATAGCGGCCCTTTTGCGGCCATTTACGTGTCGAACAAAGAGTTAAAAGAACCGCCCGCCAACTTTGTTTATCCCTAAAAGACTGACTAACTATGCAAATTGCAGATGGCACGATTCGATTCACCCTCTGTTCCGCGGACGGCAGAGAAGTGGCGCACGAAATCGACTCGCTTGTGGCGACTACTTTGGCGGACAACCTTGTGGCGAAGCATCAGCTTGCAACCAAGGCCGGGTTAGAAAGTGAGACGTATGTCTTCACGCCGGAATTCCTCGCAGACTTGGGCGCGGCGTTTGCCAAGCAGTTTACGCTCCCGACGACTTCGAGCACCGTGGCGCTAAAGCTCTGGCTGGCCGCGCAGCGCGAAGTCTACGGCTTAAAAAAAAACACGAGCGAGCTGCAAGGATCGCTCGTGCTTACGGCATCAATCCCTTCGAGCTGACTCATGGGCAGCAAATTGGCCTGGTGGCTATTCTGCCTCAGCTTGAAGCACAAGAACTCTGCAAGAGCGGTAACTACCACGACCGCGAACCGGAAAAGGTTTTGAATTTGTGGCGATTTGCCTTTGACGACGAAGACTTGGCTCAAGCGAAGGCAACGGAAGCAGCCAAACGATTGATTGAAAGCGAAACAAGGAAGGGATAGCGGACGATGGCGATCACAAAGTGGCGAGGTGACGCGCAGGCCTTTCGGCAAATTCAGCGAGTGACCGTGACGAATGTGGGTATCGGAGATGTTTTCAAGATCACCTGCAATCGCAAGACGATCTCGTTCACGGCGAAAGAGACATCGGATTCACATGTCTACTCTGGTCTAGCGTCGATGCTTGGCGACAATGCCGCAATTGCTGAGTTCACCGAGATCACCCCAACCACGACCTACAACGGCGAGTCCGGCCTGTGGCTAATGGGACCGGAGGACGGCACGCCGTTCACCGTAACCGTTTCGAAGGTTAATGGAAGTGTACCGGGAGTGGAGGTCGCGACGGTCATTGAAGGTTTGGCGGGATCGAATTGTCAACAAACGATCACGATCACGGCGACGGGTGGAACGTTTACCCTCTCGTTTAAAGGTATCGCAACGGGGAACCTCTCTTATATCGCCAGCGCGGCGACAATTCAAACTGCCTTGCAGGGTCTATCCTCGATCGGCTCGGGCAACGTGACAGTCGCCGACGGCGGCGCTACGAGCAATGAACGGACGTGGATTATTACTTTTGCACAAGACCTAGGCTTCCTGGATCAGCCCGATCTGGTACCCGATGGCGGGAACTTGACAGGCAACATTGGGGGGAGCGTTTGGGAAGTTATCAAAGGTTCGCCAACAAAGAACAGCTTGTTTCAAATCAAGTATACTGCATCGCCTAATACTCCGCAGGGGATTCGCCTCACGTTCACGAATCCTCTAACTGGCGCTACCGCTACAAAGGGCGTGCCCCTGGGGGCCCTCAACGCGAGTATGCACGTTGCAATCCAAAATACTCTGCAGTCGATGCCCAACATCGGCGCGGGCAACGTTAGGGTTACACTCGTCGACCTTCGACCCAATTCGAACATTGGAAGTTACGGACACGTTTATCAAGTCGAGTTCACTGGAGTGTTTGCTGGCATCAACTTGACCTACTCGGACCCAAATATTGGTGTTACGGGCGCACTGTCCGCATTCTTGTATAACACCGAAACTGGCCAGGGCATTGGCGCGTCGGGTGACCTTGTTACCCAAACACAGCAGGGAGCAAATACGACCGTAAATGAACGTCAGGCCATTACGTTCGACTACTTGCCAAGCGGCGGAACATGGACGCTCACGTTTAAGAGCCAAACGACCGCAGCCCTTGCCTACAACATCAGTGCAGTGGACCTCCAGACAGCGCTCGAGGCTCTTTCGAATATCGGGGTGGGCGACGTTGATGTTATCAGCACGACAACGCCAAGCGGTGTGATCGTCTGGACGGTCAGCTATACGGGTGCTCTCGCAGCGAAGGATCAACCCGATTTGTTGATCGATACCTCGGGCCTAACGGGCGGCCCGGCCGTCGTCGTGCAAATCCAACAAGGGGGCGAAGGGGACAACGAAGTCAAACTCATTACATTTATCAATTCGCCAACCGGCGGAACATTTAAGCTTTCGTTCGATGGGCAAACCACATCCAACATCGCCTACAACGCCACTGCTTCCACCATTCAAGCAGCACTCGAAGCACTCTCATCCATTGGTGTTGGCAATGTCGGCGTGACAGGAAACATTGGCGGGCCCTTCACCGTTATCTTTATCGGGGACCTTCGCGGGACAAATGTCGGGACGCTCTCCGGTGACGGCACAAACCTGACAGCCAGCGGGACGGAGACGGCCTCGCTTATCGACGTCGTCTCGCCTACCGGGCCCAACTGGTTCAACGAACCGAACAATTGGAGCAACGCCGTCATTCCTGCCAGCGGCGATACAATCATCTTCGAGAACAGCGACGTCGATTGCCTCTATGGAATCGTCCCTTCGAGCGTTCCGCAGTCGATGACGATTCGATTTGACGCTAGTTACACCGGCAATGTAGGCCTCCCCGAACTAAACACGCTAGGCTACGTCGAGTATCGTGACAAGCGCTTGCGGATCGGCGATACCAGCGGAAGCGTCTCGCTGAGTGTTGGCCAAGGAGATGGGGATGGTTCGAGCCGCATCCGGATGGCAACTGGCGCGGCGACAACCACTATTGACGTCTGGCGCACGGACCAGGCCGACGACGATGCAACGCGAGCTTTCGACTGGACAGGCTCGCATGCCTCGAACGTCGTGCGCGTCCACGACGGCCAAGTTGCGATTGCACCTTACGCCAACGAGACCGCGACTGTCGCGACTCTCACTGGAACATCGAATGCCGATATTTTGGCCGGTCCTGGCGCGATTCTCACGGCTGTCACAACGGCGGGCGATTTGCTAACACGAGCGCCGCTGCAGACGTCGCTCACCATTACAGATGGTACGTGTACCAGTTTCGGCTCGCTCAATGGCGCCACCGTCACCGTCACGGGCGGCACGTGGGACGCGCACAACAGCGGTACGGCGACGACCGTAACGGTCGGGCCAGGCGATATCGACTGCTCGGACGACTACACGGCCAAGACATTCACCACGTTCACCGTTAAGGCCAATGCGAACGTGTCCGATCCGAACAAGATCATCACCGCAACAAATCTCGTTCGCGGAACTGATGTGCAAGAAATCATTACGCGGTGATGTGAAGTCTCTGTAGCGCGGCCTATTCAGTTGGTTACGCCGTCTTCATCGCTGACGACTGCGCCTCTTCACTTATATCTCAGTGCCCCAAAGTTTGGTGATTTGAACGAAAGGAGCACCGCGCGCTCATCACGTTCGCTGCTCCCCTTCTCCCTCTCCCCCTATCAGCCCGTTGAATTAAGCCTGTTTTTAACCGGCGAGCGCCAGGCGCTCCGCGCGA
>CAZWSX010000053.1:0-26104 GCA_964636985.1 uncultured Pirellulaceae bacterium
GATTCCGTTGGCCGTAGATTACGATGTGAAGAGAATTTTTCAACGGGCTGCTAAGAGCCTTCGCCACCGAGACGGACATTACCGCCCTTTCGAAATTGGACCTGGAAGAATCGGCGCCACCATTTGCCCAATACGTCTCCACGTGGCTTCCTGCACAGACACTGAAGGAATACTACGAGCCGACCTGTCCAGTTGGAGACGCGCGATTGTGCGAGCTGTATGCCCATAGCGCGTATTACACGCGCCGTCTGCTGAAACGGTACGCCTGGGTTTGCGGGGTCACCGGTTTGTTGGTGTTCATCGGAGGAATGATCGCGCTGTACTCGCTCGCGATGCAACAGGCCACTCCGGTCACGGTTCGCGAGTCGGTCATCGCGACTATCTGTTCGTTCGCCTTTGTCCTGATTTTTTCGAGGATTCTGCAACTCACGATCTCGTGTGTGAAAACGACGATGTCGTTGCGACGTCTTGAGGATGAATTCTTCGACAAGCCAAATTCCGACCGACTGAGGGAACTAGTGGAGGGATACGAAATAGAGCGGGCGACCGGCCCCGACGTGCCGACCCTACTCTACTACTTCGGTCGGAACGCAATTCAAAAACAATGGCATGAAAAGCGGGCTGCACTTTAATCAGCGGGTGTACGATGGCGACGACTATTTCCACTGGGTTTCAAGGACTGAAAGAGAATCTGGAAATCACTGGCCTTCAGGCCGCGACGGTCTCCGCGCGACAGACCAACGTCCGCGAGAATCTTGCAAAGGAAATGACGGTACTGGATTCTTTTTTGGTGGGGTCTTATCAACGAAACACAATGGTCTCGCCCTTGAGCGAAGCGGACGTGGACATATTCTGCGTTATGGATAGCTCATACTTCGCTCAGGACGGACAGGCAGGCCTGCTCGACAAAGTAAAGCGTGCACTGTTGAAGAGCTATACAACGTCAGATGTCAGCCGCAACGGACAAGCGGTGACGATCCGCTTCACCGATTTCCGCGTTGACGTTGTCCCGGCCTTCAAACGTCAGGGAGGTGGCTATCTAATCCCCGACTCGATTATGAAACGCTGGATCTCGACCGATCCCAAAATACACATCTCGCTGTGGAGCGACATGAACAAGGCTAAAAGCGGCTATTTCATTCCACTCGTTAAAATGGTGAAAGGCTGGAACAAATGCCATAGCGCAAAATTTCGTTCGTTCCACTTGGAATGCGTCGCCCGAAATGTATTCAACTTGACAACGCTCTCTGATTATCCATCCGCCATTAAATACTTCTTTGACAATGCTCGCTGGAATTTCACTACCGTGAGCGATCCCGCAGGTTATGGGGGAAACGTCGCCGATTACCTGGATACGCAGGCGAAGAAAGACGAGATCATCACTCGCCTCGAAGCGGCGGCCACCAAAGCGAAAGAAGCGATTGATCACGCTGCCGCGGGGCGTATATCCTCGGCTTTTGACAAATGGAGGGTGATCTTCGGGGATTATTTTCCAACATACGGTTAGCGGAAGAGGCCTCGTACCATACAGTCCTGGAGGACGACCAGTATGCCCCACATTGTCAAAGGGCTGGGCAAGCTACCCTCCGTTGTCCCTCATTCCTGCGATTCGCTCAGTCCGTCGGAAGCGCTTCGCGACCACAACTGTTGGTACGGAATCGGGTACAGAACCTGTTGAAAAACAAGCAAAATCGCGAGAAGATGTGAAATCCATGTCGGCCAATCGGGAAGCCGGAGAAGAGTCGCAAGTGTCGACTCGGCAATAGATTACATCAGAGATAGATAGATCGCAGTCAAGCATACGCGTTGACCTACGGAACCGAAGGGCCCTGCGCGAGACATGGCGGTGCGTTTCTGAGTTCAAACAGCCAAACTACGGCGATTACTTCCGGCCAAACATGCCAGGAAGGATTTGGTAGGTCCAGTAGCAGCAGAATACCGCCAAACCTGCCGGCGCGGCGCCGTTCGCTTGGGGAAACAGTGCCATGGAGATGATCGCCGCGATCGTAACGCCGATGGGAACACTCAGCATAAACGCGAAACAGCCAACTAGCACACTCGGCTCACGCGTTGATTCGGTGTGCCGAGATATATGCGATTGTCGCGGTCCCGCATTGACTGAGTTTAGAAACGCCGCGAGCGAGTCCCCTTCGGTGGTAGCCTGAGCTGGCTGGGCGGATGGAATGGATGCATCAGGCTGAATCGCGGGGGGCACTGGAGCGGGCACAGCCTGCTCTTCGCAGGGAGGAGCAGCAACCGCACTTCGTTCACTGGCAGGAGGGGCGGCGGCAGCCAAAGCACCTCGAATTGAGAGGATTCGCTGCTCCAAATCCTCGTTGGAAATGCAGTAGAGTGCGTGTAGCAACCAACCACCTGCAATCAACGGCCCCCCCAAGCTCCACAGCATGGTATCGGCGGTCCTCATTCCTGAAAGCGCTGAAACCAGCATCGTCACCCCAAACACCAGCGCGGCGCCCAGGGCCACGCATGGAAGCTCGCCGATTTCCCAGCGACTCACCACCACGCGCCGAAGCATTAACTGAGTTCCGTGGTAGGTCAACAGCAGCCGCAATCCGAGGGAGTGCATGGATTCTTCCTACTGCGGAAGTGTGAAGTCTAATTCAGCTGGCAAAGCCTTTTCCTTCCCAGCCGCAGGCTCCTGATTGGGGTCGATTGACTGATAATTCTCGACAAACTCGTCAAAGATTCGGTTGACCTCGTCAGTGTTTCCGCCTGTCGTGACGGTTGTGATCACGTGATCCTGGCCATGTTGGACAAACTTAATCTGCCGTGCATAGGCCTTCGTACTACCGCGTTTGATCGTGGAGACGATCTCCGCAGCCGTCGCCCCCCTCAATTGAATGAGCGTCTGTCGCTCGACCGTCAACGTACCCATCTTGGCGCTGTCTCTTTTGAAAGTCGTAACCAGACTGTCAAGCACGGATTGATCGATTTTCAAGAGTGTTGTATCGCGAACGATTACTCCCAGCTTCCGATCTTCAGTGTCGAATCCGACTTTGCTACGCGTGGCGGATTCGATTTGGCGCGGCGTGACCCCAGGTGGCACTAGGCAACGAAAACGGCCGCCAGCGTCGACGAATGCCACCCATTGAGGTGTGGTAATTGTTAGAACCGCCGGGGCGTTTTCCTGAGAAGACGTTTGCATGGCGGGAATGGGGCCGACGTTAACAGAAGACGGTGGAGAGTCGAGTGGACCGGCCCTCGCTGTCGATGGCAGGTGGTGGCCGATTACCGTGCCGCAAAATCCAACCATCACGACCAACGTCAGCATCATTCCATTCACGATCAGCAGGCTGTGCCGGTCCCACTGGAATGGCGCTGGCGGAGTGTCAGGCTGGGCTTCTCCGTTGAGCACCGGCATTGAGGCTGGAGCCAAACCGGACTGCCGTGTTGTGTGCCTAACGCTTGATGGCAATGGCGGTAAATGTGGCTGCGAGACAACTATGGTTCCACCACAGCCTAGACAGTGAACTTGCCGCTCTGCTTCATGTTTGACGATTACCGCTCGGCAGTCCGGGCAGACAAATTCTACAGACATGTGGTTCTCCAGTGTGTGTTCTGCTTCAGCGGTTAAGCCCGAACAAACAGATGCCGGACCAGTAGTAGGGATTGTCTTTTCCCGACTGGTTACGAAAGGCTCGTTGAGCCCGTCGCAAAGCCTCACCGGGTGGCAGTCCATCGCGGATGTGTAGTTCCGCAAAGGAAGCCATCACTTCAGCCGTCGACTCGTCCGAAACCCGCCACAAAGTGCCTACAACCTTAGGGACGCCGGCAATCATGAACGCCCGTGAAAGGCCGTCAATGTCATCCCCCATCGGATAATCCACGGTCCGCCCCGCCGCGAGACCAGTTTCACAAGCACTGAGTATCGCCAGTTCAGCGACGAGTTTTTGGTTGCTGATTTCCGCCACTGTTAGATGGCGCGACAAGTCGTTGGAATTGCCCGCGAGATAGAGAGTGCCTAATTGCGGCACGTCGGCATTGAGCTTGCCATGCACGCCAAAGTGCAAAATCTGAGAACGCTTGATGTGCTCCATAACGCGCGCCTTGGTTGCATCCGCGCCGGCGAGAACGACTCTGTTCGAGACTAGGCTGCTGAGGCGATCTGCTTCGTTGTGGGAAGCCGGGAGCATCGGCAGGTCTGTGGCGGGATCGATGACGGAGAAGAGATTCTTGGCAACGCCGGTTGGCCGCGGGTGTTTGCTCAGCAAGGCGACCGTGGAAGAGGAAGGCAATAGTGCGATAGAAAAATGATCGCATAGTAGCTTGCCGTTCGAGTCGGCCAGCGCTGCCCACGGCAAGGCGTGCAAGGGACCGTCTGGGACGATGTACAGCGTCTGCCCTTGATTTTCTTTTAGCCGAGACCAAAGAGGCTCCAGCAAGACAGACCATAGTTTGCGCGCTCCGCTGTGTTGTGCATCTGGCTGCTGCACTTCGATCGAATGTCGGTAGTCCTGAATGAGTCGAACGCAATTCCTGCGTGTCAGGGGAATCGTCCAGACTTGGACATTCTGTTTCGTGAGCAGAAAGGCGAATGAAGCCTCGTTGCCCAAATAAAACTCCAATACGCATTCGCTGTTGTTCAGGGATTGCTGTACGCTGGCAATGCTCTGTGCCCGTTGAGCTTCGGGAAGAGGGGTATCAGCACGGACGATTTCCGTCGTTGTCTGGCGCGGCGGAATGCTTCCCTTCAACGACTTCACAAATCCGCGCGTCCGCTCATCGCTCGACGTTTCCGCGAGTTCGAGCGCATGATCGGTGGAATAGGCGCGCAACGGCTCATCGGGGTCTCCCTTGGCATCAGTTTTAGATAACAGGTCCAGAAATATCCGTGACTTGTGCTGCTCAACGACCTGGAGCGCTTCCCTCGCTGCGTTGCGTTTCACTAGCAGATCGACAAGACTCGCGAATACATCCGCACGGGACTCGAGGTAGCTGGCCCGCTGCCGAAACTCCCAGGCCCGTGATCGCTCATGTTCCAGTGTCTCCAGAGCGCGCGAGAGCATTTGCTCGGCCTCGCTCGTACGGCCGCTCTTTTCCAGAGCTTTGGCATGGTAGTAGCGCAACCGCCAGAAATCTTGAGGCAAAGTCTTTACCATTTGCGAGGCGGTTTCAAAATGCTGAATCGCACTTGGTATCTTGCCTCGCTCGTAGTCCAGCCGGCCGCGATTCATTTCGAATCGGTATTTGAGGAATGGATCCATTTCCGAGTACGCAACGATTTTTTCCGCTTGTGAAATAAAGGACTCGGAGTTGTCCAGATTACCTGCATATCGCGCAGCCACGCTCGCATTGATGAGACTGATAACGGCGCGAGCCTTATCGCCGCGCGCCAGCCGTTTGCGGGCGACCTCTTGAAAAACGGGCACTGCTTCCTGGGCGCGTCCCCGATACATCAGGCAGGTCGCTCGATTGCTGAGTGCTCCTTCGCGGACCTCGGGGGATTGAGACACAATTGGCAGTCTGTCAGCTAGCGATATGCAGCGCTCGTAAGCATCAGCAGCAGTCTCCAAATCGCCCAGGCAGTAACTGCCGTAAGCGATGGATTCCCAACCGGCAACATGCGCGATGCCCCCGAATTCGCTCGCAGGCGTTTGCAGCATCAGGCGGGCCTGAGCGATGATGTTCGTTGCATCGACAAAACGGTTCTGCCCCATGGCTTGCAGCCAGAGCAAGCGAGCAATCAAAGCCTCTTGGGGAGCGCCTAAATATTCAAAGATGGCCACGGCCGGTTGGCAAAAGTCTTCAGCCCGCGAAAAATCCTGCTTGACGAAGTAAATCAAGGCAAGCTCACGCAACGTCAGTGCTTGGCTAAAGCCCAGTTTCGCCGACTTGAAGAGATCATAGGCTTCGCGTCTCAATTGAATTGCCCGATCCAACTTCTGTTCTCGGATCGCAAGATCGCTCAAGTGAGTCTTGACGGTTCCCTGACCTCCCGCGTCACCGGCCGCGCGATACCCTTCCAAAGCCTGTGCATAGAGTCGGCGCGATTCTTCTCCGCGGCCTGCAAGCGCGGCCACCCGCGCGCCTGCCAAGATGGAATCAGGGTTCTGGCCGCGAGCAGTAAGTGTCCCAGCCTGTAGCAACACGAGGCACGTCAAGGCAACGGACCGCATAAAAACACCTCTCGGGCATCATTGTGGCAGATGATTGATCACTCGAAATTCCGACCGCGAATGGGATTGCCATTTGTGCAAAAAGGCATCCAGCTGACCACGATTGATCTTGAAATCGCTCGATCGAACCGCCGCACCCTGGATAGCGTGATCGATTTCCTGTTGCGCATTTTTACGCAGGGATTCTGAATCAGCCCCCTCCACCAGCAGGAAAGTTTCCAAACCGGTTGCCTCGTCAAGCTGAATCGTGTCGTTGTTGGGGTAAACGATAGTTTTGAGATCTGGCACCGGGCCACTCGTCAGTACATTCACTTTTCCATGCGAATCAATAAACAGCAACGTGACCGGTCCTGCTTGGCGTGGATGAACTTCAATTTGCACTCGGTCAGCCGTTCGGAGTGATTCATCGGCGCCGAGCGGCTGGCGTGTGACGATTTGTCCTTGACTGTCGACCTGACACACAAACACCATTAGGACCGGAGCGGCCGAGGGCGCCGGCGAGTTGGCACGGTTAGTCGCCATGTTGCTTCCAAGTGACCACGCTGCAAGAGCGAGGGTGGCTACGCCTAGTGTTATCGTAGACGCCTGCCAGATCCATTGCCGCCGCTGAATTCGCGGCGGCGAAATTGAGGCAGTAAGTGCAAGTTGAGAAGGCGTAGGATTCCCAACAACTGGCACGCTTTCCAATACAACAGGTTGCTCTCTCTCGGCGACCAGAGGCAGGATGTCACTAAGCAGTTTTGGCAGATTGTGTCCCTCCGCGAACTGGGCCAGGAGGATGGCAATTTCAGAACAAGTCGTGGGCCGATCGGATGGTGATTTGCTGAGCATGCGACCCAAGATCGCAAGCAGTGCTTCCGGAATGTCCTCTCGGAATTGTGTCAGAGGAGCGGGGGCAGAATTGGCCAGTGCTAACAAGCGGTCCATCAGTTTGGAGGCTTGGTCAAAGGGCGCCCTACCAGTGAGCAGCTTGTAAAACGTCGCTCCAAGGCTGAAGATGTCGGCTCGGCGATCGACACGGTGGCTGTTTTGGGCCTGTTCCGGCGAAATGTAATCGAGCGTTCCTATTACCTGCCCCGTGCTGGTAGGGCCGTCACTGGCCGGGACGATTGAGCCGAGCAGTGCCAACCCCAGGTCGAGTATTTTTACGACACCTGTTTCGGTGACCATCAAGTTCGCCGGTTTGACGTCGCGGTGGACCAGCCCAGCCTGATGCACATGTTGCAGACCGATGGCGGCCTGGCGGACGATCTCGCAAGCGTCGGCCACGGTCAATTGTCCAACGGCACGGACGATTTGCGAGACGTCGCACCCGCGGACATATTCCATGGCGATGTAATATCGTCCCTCGGACTCGTTGGCATCGGAGGCATGAACGATGTTCTCGTGGTTTAGCGCTCCGACCGCCTTCATCTCACGAAGGAAGCGAGCCAAGGCGTCGGACGATTGAACACGGTCAGCGGGCAGGACTTTTAGGGCGACAATGCGCTCCAGACGCACGTGCTCCGCCTTGTAGACTGTCCCCATGCCACCCTTTCCAAGTACGGCGAGGAGTTTGTAAACCCCGAGCGTGGGGAATTTGAGGTCGGCACGCGGCTTTGCGGAGGCTGTATGCTCGTCCTTGACGATGTGTGGAGTCAGCTGGGCGATGTGTTCCATTGCCAAGCGACAGTTTGACTCCAGCACGTCGGCCTCAGCGCCGCTGAGGGCGGCGCGCAGACCCAAATCGTCGGAGCCAACGAGTACCGAGACTCTGGCCTGACAGTCTGGACAGTCCTCAACATGCTCCTCCAGTTCCAACTCGCCATTGACGACTTGTTCGGTAAAGAATTCAGAGAGTTGCTCCGAGGTTGGGCAGATCGGGGGCATAGCCTGCACCTTTGTAAGGACCCACAGCCCGGCTTTGCGCGCTGCTCAATTCATTTAACGTTTTGGATTGGACATATCCGGCCAGAAATCCGCGAGCAATTCTCTAAGCCGTTGCTCGATACGCTTTTTCGACTTGAAAACGGCCCAGCGTGAGACCCCATTAGCGGCCGCCACTTGGTCGACCGGCCGGTCTTCGAGGTAATGTTGCGAATACAGCCGCCAGGTAGCCGGATTCTCTGCTTTTACGATCTCGACTGCCTGCCGAATAAGGATCGTACGCTCATCGGCCGCTTCCGACTCATCGGGCTGTTCAGAAATTGAGAGTTGCCACAGCGGATGATCGTCGGGCAATAGCAATTCCGCTCGCTTTCGGCTGCGGCCCCAGTCGTTGATGGCGTTTCTAGTTATGGTGCGTAACCAGGCACGCAGGCTTTGCCCTTTGCCGCCGAGCTGCAATTGGTACAACCGTCTCGCTACCGAGAAAAAAACATTTTGCGTGACGTCTTGCGAATCAGCGGATTGCAGGCCGGCTCGGCGAACCCAACTGTAGACCAAGGGCGTATAGATGGCATAGAAACGCTGCCACGCCTGCCGATCACCGTTCTGAACGTGCTTGACCAGGCTGTGCGAGGTCGACGGCGAGCTTGGCACGCGAAAACATCCCCATGTTTGAAGGCTGATCGACCGGCTTCAGGCCGGCTGTATCAGATTGTTAAGTTGTTACTTCGCAGGTACCAATAGCTTGCGAAGCAGACTGGTGATGCCAGCAGCGGCTGCTCCCAGGAGACCGCCAAAGATCGTTCCGATAAACAAACCGCCCCCTATTGCAGGAATTCGTTCTTCTGGTCCGGCAGCGACGAACGCCGTTCCCGAAAAAAGGACGGCAAGTATCGCTGCACCGATTGCCATCCAAATTAACGCCGTGCGATCGTAGGACTTTCCCTCTACTGCCGCGAAGTACCTTTCCTGTTGCGATGCCGGAGTCCCTAGAGCCGTCAGCACCTGATGAACAATGTTGCGTGTCATTCTTCGGCAGTTTGTTCGCACAAAGGATCGATTGGAACCGCCAAATGCCCTGCCGCGGAAGCCAGCGTCCCGACTATCTTGAAAGTAGACCGAGGACTTAAGAGTGTTTTCAATTATCACATTGCCGTCTTGATGGAAGGCGAAATGAGCCCTCACGCTAGGTCGACCGACGAGACTCAGGAGCGCGTATCTGACAAAGGTGTTGCCCGTCTCAATCGCTTGAATATTCACGACAAGGCGGCTTTTCGACTCTCGGAATGGATTGGGATCGGCATTGACAGCTGTAAGCACATTGAGAAACTCCTGAAAGGCTTGGACTGCATCTTTATCAATTCCTGAGACCGCAATTTGCGTCTGCTGGCTCGATGGTGACTTTGCGGGGACAGCAACGAGGGCTGGCACCATAACTATTTGGCCGCACTTGGGACACTTAAGCCGTTTCCCCGCGTACTCGGGCTTTGCTGCTAGGCGTGCTTTGCAGGACTCGCATGTGACGGTGCTGAGCATGTGGCATTTCTCCCTCACGATCTAACGACCAACCTCACTCGTCGGCAGCGCCAGATGAGCTACGAGCCGGAGTCTCGAAACGCGCGAGTGCCGGGTTTCCTAAACGAAATCATGCCAGAAAGAACGGGCAATGCGCGACAGTCATCACTAAACACGGCATTGTCATAGTGGGTGTGGTAAACAATCGGCAATTGTGGGTACATGGAGCCAAGGTCGCCACCCCCCAAATGGCCTGTCGTAGAAAGGTCACGTGGCGATCATCATGGAGAGTAAACGTTGCGAGGCATTCTGACTCAAAGCGATTCGAGGTCGTGTAAAGAAGCGATCGAATCCGTGATTGGACTGGCCATCGTTGACGTAATACAATACGGCCTTCTCAACCGCACCTGGACTAAGGTGAGACCAATGGACCTGCGCATATCTTGCCGCGGCCGAGAGCCGGTCACCTCTTGGACATCGGCCTTCGGGCAACTCGTATTCGTGGCGATTGTGCTGCTTTCTCTCCAGTCTGGCCATGCTTGGGGTCAAATCGGGCTGACCGTCGAAGAGGTACAGCAGTTTGCTCAACTGCTCCCACCCGACGACTACAGGGACAAAGACATCTCGAAGCAATTTGGGGTGAACAGCCAACCCATCGTCTTCCCTGACAAGCCTGAGAAGCCCATGCCACACATCCTATCGCGGGATGGAAAAATAATCGGTGTCTGCGATGCTTCGGCGTTGAAGGGTAGCGACATCGAGTGGTACTTGCGGAAATTCACACGCGTCTCCAAAAAGAAGACCCGCACAGAGCCAAAATGGCAGAACCGAGTGGACTTGCTCGCGTTGTTTCCGCCACTGGGTGATGGCTCAGAAGCCGTGCTTCCCATTTTGAAGACCCTGTATTGGGTTGACACGTACCGCGTCAAGCCGGGCGGAGCGGCCGAATTCCTCTATTCGTCCCCCTTTAGTAAAGTCGTCGGACAGCGGACCGTTGAGAATAAATACGTTCGGACGGCCGTCGTTCTTGAAAATACCAACATGGACCTGTACGCCCTCGTGTCCATTTATTATGCCCGCAGCAACTTCATTGGCGTGCCATCCGACTATGTCAGCCACGAAATCTTGTTGGCTGATTCGAGTCTGTTTTGGCCCTATATGCTTGAAATGACGCGGGGCAAGAATTCTCCAGCAGTCGCTTGCGCCTACGAACCGATGCTAAACCTTCAGTTTGATCGCCGCGACCTGCCTCCCGTTCATACGTGGCGAACGGCCACTGTACTGCTCGCTGCCACCGACCGTTCATCGTTGCCGATGGAAGACGTGATTTCCCTGTACGAGAAGCCGTCGAAGGAGTTGCCAGAATTGCGTTGGCAGTGGCTTGAATTAGCCAGCAAGAAGCTACGAAGCGCGAATGCCACAGCAATTGAACGCCGCACCAAGCTGATGGCCGAACTGGGTGGGATCTCCGAGATACGTGCCCTGGAGCCACTTTTGACTGGCAATCAACTCATGCAGAGGTCGGCCAAGACTGCCATCCGCGCAATCGCCACTCGCCACACTCTTGCGGATTTGCCTGACGATGACGATCGTATTGAGAAGTGGCGGATGTGGATCGAAGATCACGGCCCGCCGAGTGAGTAAATTCGCGCGTTTGATCGGGATCGTGTTCGATTGACGACGCTCGCGCTGTCACAACCGCTAAGTCGCCATGTCTAGCTCTTGGACCACCAGTATTGACGCCTCCCCTTTCTAGCTGTGCAGGCTTGTGCAGGGAACTCGTTGAAATCCCAGCATGAATCCTTGAAATCTGTGAAATCCCTGCATATCCTGCACTGGATAAACGACGGAAAAGCCCTGATTTGATGCGAATACAGTCCTTTTGAAACTGGTTCGGGACCAGGAGGTCGAAGCTCCCGGTCCGTGGGTAAACCGATGACTCGCACGTCACCTTGCCGTCAGGTGGCACGGAACTAGGCACGGTTACGAGCCGATGCCCTGCGGCAAGTTTTCTTCGTGGACAACCCCGTCGTTCAGGGCGAGAGCGAAGCGTCGAGTAAAGGCCGGATCGCCCGATTGATAGCGGACGGAATTCGGTCCCAGTTGTTCACGATTCTCGCGAGGTCGTCCGGCCAAGCGGCGACAATCAACGACAGTTGTTGCCTACCGTCACTGCAACCCAATCTGCAACTAGAGTTTTCGCCGGGACATAATCCTAACGCGAAAGAGCGGTTACGTCTCACGCCGATCTATCTACGGAACTGAGGCGATGAGTTCACCGACGACTCCTCAGGTCCACTCGATGCACCTCCACACGCGCGGGCACCTCCGTGTATCGGTTGCAAAAACCGCGGCCGAGGCCCCCGGCAAGTCGCGCCTGGCCATGGCTTTGGAAATGGAGGCTTGTGCCAAAGGGCGCAAGCATCCATTTTCAACCGCCGTCAATAGATTCAATTCCGGCCAATGGCGACATCAGCGGCGCCTGAAGTGACGCATTGTAGTGAACGCGAATGATCATCAAACACGCCCCATGAGATCTGGACTTAGACGGCGTGGCCATTGCCTCGATGCTTGACGGACGACTTAGGGATGTATGGCGAGGACGGCGATTCCCGGGGAAGTGCTTGAGCAACTCCGAACTCACATCAAGCGAGGATTGTCATTGACGGATAAAGACACGATTGAGCCGAGTCAATCATCACTGTCAGCACGCTTTGGCAGTTCAGTTCAAATCCTGCCAACGGAATTCCCAAGGAATCTCGGATTTTGCGCGAGATTTTGGGGGATGGTGTCATCTAAGCAAAACAGCAAAGACCGGCCAGTCAGGGTCATGCAGGTCGTTATCAAGGCCGACACGATCATCTTCCGTTTGCCCTGACGGGAACCGCCAACGGTTCTAAATCGTCAAAGAGACGCGTGTATTCGACCCGAACGCACGCGAAGACAAGGCCATGAGCGATCGGCCGACCTACAGACATGACATAAGCCAGGCGCAGGTTTCCGGCAATTTCGCGCAAGAAGTTGGCGGCTGGCGGATGAATAAGTGTAGGAGCACACGATGTGGGACTTACCAGACACCAGCCACAGCCTCATTGCCAGGGTCAAAGACCTGGCGGACGGGGCCGCGTGGACTGAGTTTCTGGCGATTTACCGACCGGTGGTGTACCGCATGGCGCGGCGGAGAGGGTTGCAGGATGCAGATTCGCAGGATCTCACGCAGAGGGTGTTTCTCGCGATTTCCCAGGCGATTGACGGTTGGAAACCTGGCCCGGATCGACCACCGTTCCGGGCTTGGCTCGTCAGCGTGACCCGGAACGCCATCACGAAGGCGCTCAGCCGCACGCCGCCTGACCGGGGTGCAGGATCGAGTTCGGTGATGGAATTGCTCGCGGGGGAGTACGTCGATGATCCCGAGACGACCGCCGAACTCTTGATCGAGAGCCGCCGCGAAGCGCTCCGGTGGCCGTGTGCGTGCTCAGTTGCTTCGGCATCGGTACGAGCTTCCAGATTTTCACACCTCGCACTGCGGTCCAGGCACAGGAACGAATTGCCGCAGAGCAGGCCCCTAAGGACGGTTCCGTCAAAAGAATGAATTTGTCGCTGTCGATACCCGACGAAGAGCTCGGGGTGTGGGACCCCGTGAACACAAATGTCAATCCGGTACCGTGGCGTGTTTATGCTTCATCCGCTGCCAGCTCCAACGGCCATGCGGAGTTTCGGCATCTTGCCTAGGCAAGCATGTCCAAGTGGAAGGTCTGGCTTGGGGATATGACGTCAATACGCTTATGCCGAAGTCGCGAGTTATCTTTGATGGGGGGACTGTGCTCGTCAAAGGTGTCGATTTCAACAAGGCGGAAGTGCGGGGGCGAGTCGTTAGAGTCGTCGGCACACTACTTCTGGAGTCGATGTCTCTACCTGGAGTCAGCCGACAGCTCCCTAAATACTATTGCATTGAGGCGAAGTCGTTCGAAGTGGTCGAGCAGGCAACCGATCCAAGAGTCGTCGCGCGGCCGAAGCAAGAGGAATGACCACTTTTCACAGCCATGCGATTGGAAGATCTAGTGCAACCAAGTTCCCCTGATCCATGACGCGGAATGTGTTCGTCGGCGTCGCAAAATCGTCAATGACTCGAAAACGGAGACACTCGTAGTGACTCGACGATTTGTCCTGTTGCTCATTCTTGGAGCAAGTACCGCGACTTGGCCGAGCCTCAGCGTGGTGAACGCGGAGCCTGCGAAGAGCCGCAACGAGGCAGATGCCGACGGCAGTCATGATGGACGCACTCAGCAACAAATCCTCGCCGGATGGACACAACGAGCACGCGATGTCGCCAACAGCCGCCTGACCTGGACGGAGAATCGCATCTATCCTCGCGGTGAAATGATCTCGCCCAACCGCAAAGAGACACCGGCGGACGATCTCGTCGTCCAGTGGAACAAGTCGCTGGTCATCGTTGGCGACAGGTGTCGGATCGAGGGGAGCGGGAAAACCTGGCTGGAACGCATCGGGGACTTCGCCCCATTTGAGTTTATGGCCTTCCTCAACGGCGACGCGAGCAGCCTGCATCGCTATCCCGGTCAACCTGAGAAGTTGGGATACAGAACATCTTTCTTACCGGGACTTTGCGACGTCACCTATCGGCCAGCGATGCTCGGCCTGAACCCTGGCGATCGCAATCTTGGTCACATCAACCTTGATGACTACCGAGTGGACCCGAATCCCATCGACATCAACGGACGAAAGTGCATCAAGCTGATGCGAATCGACAACCGCAACGTCGATACTCACCTGTTCCTGGACCCGGAGAGGCAGTTCGTCGTCACTCGGACGGTTGGAATAGAGGGTGGAAAGGTTGCGCGTTCGCTGAATCTGTCGTATCACCAGGATGGACGCGGCATCTGGTATCCAGCTTCATGGACGCTGGAGATCATGAATGGCACTGGGACCAACCACGGCATCCACATCACGGTGGTGAGCACCAACTTCGAATCCCAATTCGATGCAGGACTGCAAAACTTTGAAATCGCTTTTCCGGCGGGAACGCAGATTTACGATCTTGCCAAACCAGCAGATCGACACAGCAAGTAACCCGTCAATGGCTCGAAACCGGAGGCTCGCATGATGACTCGCCGACTCGTCCTGTTACTCATTCTTTGAGCAACTGCCGCGACCTGGCTGAGCCTCAGTGTGGCCAACGCGGAGCCGGCGCAAAACAAGGCCGACGAACGCTTTCGTCAAATGGAAAAGCAGTGTGTACAGGCCAAGACCTTCAACGGTGAGTTTGAGGGAACCTTCTCGGGCAAACACGATTCATCCGTAGCGAATGAAAGGCACTATGAAACCCACAATGTCAACGACCGTCTCCGCGTTTGCATTCGCCGCACTTGGTCTGCTCGCTGCGTTTGGCATCGCTCTGTTTGCTCCGACGCCTTCTTCACAGCGCCCCGACTTCGAGCGAACAATGTTCATTGTTCTGCCGCTCGTCGGTACGACTATCGGCTGGTTGATTGCATATCGGCGACAATTAAACACAGCAGTTGCCTATCGTCACTGCAACCAGGCCTGCAACCCGAGTTTCTGGCAGGACACAAGTCTCCGCGCAGCAAAGTAGTTGCGTCACGGGGCGATCTGTCTTCGGAACCGACGGTTCCATGTCAGATTTGAACTGACCACGCAATCGTTCCGTTGCTTTTTGCCTTTTCCGTCCCTCTCCAGCAGGGAGATTGAAGGGCAACAGCGTTTCAAACGCCGTGGAATCGATTTAGGATGGAGATGGCCTACGGTGCCGTGACGTTTGGCATTGCTTCGGTCATATCCTTGGGGCATCTTCCTGGTACGACCAAGCCACTGATGCGACTGCACGGGGCCGAACACGAACTTTCGCCATCCGGCGGTGTTATTCGTAGTCACCTCGACACCGGGGCATTTGTCGCCGTGGGCGAGTTTTACCGGTGCGTACTCATTGGCCTTTGCGGCGGCTGCCTTGCAGCTTGGCTCTACCGCCGGCGACAGAAGGTGAATCAACCAAGCACGGAAGCGAGTCGAAATCCATGAAGACCTACTTCCCCCGCTTCACGCTCCGCCGCGCGATGATCGCGATCGCCCTGTTGGCGTTGTTCCTGGGATGGCTACGGCCGGACAGGGCGAAGTCGTGCTGGTACGACGACGAAAAGGGAATCGCATTTTCGCCCATGTGGCCAGAATGCCACATCGCCATCGGACGAATTGAGAAATGCATTTCGCTTGGTGGCAAAAAAAAGCTGAAACGAACAAACTACGAATTCAAAATCGTATTTGGCGATTATTGACTCTTATCGAGTCATTTGTCCTACGCACCAATTGGACGTGAATTGAGTCACACGACGTTCAGCTTGCGAAACCGAGGGTACAGGTCCAACTGGTTACTACAGCTTCGACGATTAGACCGGCCCGCTTTTCAATCTTGAAAAGTAAGCTGCCATCGGGCGATTCAATTGGGTTTGACGGCCCGATGACACCATGAATCAAGTGAAATGGCCCAACACGCACCTGTGCAAAAAACGGGGAGTTTCCCAGTGCTCTTCAGAAACACACTTCAGTCTTCCAGTTTTAGGGAACGAAGGGCCAAGTCACCCAGGTCCGTCGACTTGCCGGATACCGCGATGGCATCGAACACGACCTGCTTGTACACCCCATCGGGCAGTCGAGTCACGAGGTTGTACTTCATTCCGGGGGCCAGCCCCTCGATGCGGAAACGTCCGTCTTCGTCCGTTCGGAAAGCCGGCCCTGGAAGAACGCCGATCGTGGGTGGGGTCCGCGGATTGAACAGCGGGGCAACTTCGAGATCGATTCCAATGAGAGGCTGTTTGTCGTCGCCAATGATGCGTCCTATCAAAACGCCCTGGGGTTCGAGCTGGAAGTCGATGGTCTCCGGCTGTTCGCCTTCAAGAAGTAGTGTTCCAGCCAGTTCACTCTTCTCATGCCAGACGATGAGCCGCCGTGGAAATGTGGGGTCGTAGTCGAAGATTATGCACTCAGTACCGGAATTGTGGAGCCTGTTACTGTCCAGCATGTAGAAGCCTCGTTCAAAGGCTCCTGAGTACTGCATGCCGCTCAGCCGTCGGCCTGCCGGATCAAAAACCCGAACCTTGATTTGCTTACCAGCCGTCAGCGGAAAGTCTTGTCCGTTCTGGTCGATACCGGGTTGCGGATTGATTTCGCGAATGCCATGAAAGGTAGAAACGAGGCATTCATTGGGCATCGTAGGGAATGTCGTCCACATTCCATGGCCCGTACTTCCGGCAATCTCCTCCTGTCCTCGGTTCGTCGGATAATATCGGCCCTTCGGCCCAACCCTGATCCGGATTGTGACCAATCCCCTGCCAGGCAATGCGGGAATACGATAGTTGCCGTTCGAGTCCGACTGATAAGGACAAAAGGCCGGATAACGTAGTGTCCCATTGAAATCTTTTAAGGAACGAACCTGGGGATTGTCGCTGAAGGCGTAATAGTGGACCTGACACACAAGCGGCTGTTGTGTCTCGGTATCGAAGGCCCGTCCTTTAACCCAGACGCCCTTTTGCAGCTCCCAGTTGATCTGAACATTGCTACCTTCTTGTGCTTCCATACTGACCGACTGGATCGCAGGCAGGTGCGGTGAGGCATGTGCGGTCGCCACAAATTGGACCGACTGACCTCGCGGAAGCCCGCTGATTCGATAACGTCCCTGTGCATCAGTCGCGGTAAAAGTGTTGCTCACATGGTTCCGCGTGAACCGGCCATCCTTTCCGTGAGTGGTGAATGTGTTTACACGACTCTCAAGGATTACATCCGGAATCGGCTGGCCCGAATCCCGATCAACAATGGCCCCCTCAAATACCTGTGACTTGGCGGCAACGTGCTCGAGCTGAGCTGAATAGAAAGCGAAGACGGCTCCCCCGGTTGACGCTGAATCACGCATGCCCAGCGTCTCGCCGCGCTCGGTGCGAAACAAAATGCTCTCGCTTACGATATCGTCGTGGTCGATCAACAGCCAGCCGACGCGATTCCGACCGATTCCGTGCAGAGTAAATCGCCCGTTCCGATCCGTGGCGATGCTCAACAGGGTTCCCAAGCCGGTGCGGCGTCCGCCTTCTCCAAACAGTGTCTTGGTCACGTATTTATTGCGTGCTTCATCATAGGGGTTCCCAGGTGCATCTCTTCTAGCAACAGACACGTAGTCGGCCAGTTCATTATCACGCAATTGTTGAATGTTGGTGACACGAATCCTGGCTCCTTCGACCGGGTGACCAGATTGATCAACGATTCGTCCCTCGACGGGAACATCGTCCTTTACCAAGTGAAGGATGCGGCGTTTGGCCTGCTGATCCGCAAGAGTCTTATCGTCAGCCAGCTTCTCTAAATCCTGTTTGTCGACCGGCGCGAAGACCGTCACCAGATCCCAATCGACTCCCAGCGACTCTCCTTCTGGCGCTGCCGCGATGACCACGGCCCCTAGAATCAAGGCATCCTTCCCAGAGGCGGCCACGCGGAACATTCCCCGAGCATCGGTATTTCCAAGAAACGCCGGGGTCTCTTGCCATTTCCCATATCCATACTCTGCGACATACGAGAGATCTGAGATTCCGAGATAGATTCGTGCGTTTTCAACGGGCTCTCCTTTAGGCCCGACGACCTGGCCTTCCAACGTCACCTGGTCGGCTGCCGGGGCTTGCGCAAGGCACGGCATCATGAGCCCGCCGTATAACCAGAGAGTTGCCACACACTGCAGACACCTTTGTAACATTGCCGTCCACCTTTTTGATTGGAGTTGATGTCGGAATTTAGAGTCAATCGCTTTCTGCGCCGGCCTTCGGCGTAGTAGTTACAGCCCGAATCGTCAAGTCGCTCGAAGTCGCGGCGCCCATCCAAGGGCCAAGCCGCGATCGAGCATGCGTTCAAGACGAGAAGAACGACTCGCCTAAAGCGATGCTCGCTCGTCATGTGCCAGCACGTAGCGGCTCTGACAGACAAAACGGCAGCGGTCGACGTACGCCCCGGTTTGTGGGCTCATAGTTACCGATTTGTCGCAGCTGGATTTGTCGGCTTCTGAGGTGTGGTGCCAGGATCAGAGTAAGGGCCACCAGGATAAACTGAACCAGGTTGATATCCCCGAACAGGAGGTCCGGAAATCCTCAACGGAGATCCGCTGGAAATGACGCGCTTACTAGGTTGACCTTGCCCTCTGGCAGTGAAACCCAAACCATCCGCTTCATTGACCATGACTTTGATCTGAAGTTCGATGATCTCGGCTTTTGCCTTGCGACGGCGTTCCAACTGTACGCGCAGCAGCTTCAATCGCTCTTCGACTCGATTCAATTCCACTTCTCTGGCCGTCAGATCCACGTCGAAGTCTTGATCCACGGCCTGCGTCAATAGCTCGATCAAGGCTGTCCGTTTCGCATCATCGTCACTTTCGCGCAGTTGATTCATCAACTGATCGATGGACGGGTGGGCCTCGCCCGCCATCGCGCCTGCTCCACCTCCAGTCTGACCTGACGTGGACTCACCGCCATAACCACCGTCTGTAGCGGCAGGAGATGAACCAAGCGCGTCGCCAGCGGATGACGACGGTCTTCTTACCGCTGGCTGAGGGTTACCGGACTGACCGCGAGTCGTTTCGACCAATGTCCAGCTGCCGAAGATGGCGAATGCTGCGACAAGTAAGAGGGACTTCTTCATGGGAGATCTCCTTTCGAGGAATTGAGAGACGATGGATCGTCAGGGGTTTTCGGCCAGGACTGTTCCAGTTGGTTGACGGCGGACTTCGCCGTTGTCAGATCGTTCGTCCACATGCCATTTGCGGAGCGAAGCCAGCCGGATTCGGGAAATGGAACGTGATGGACTTGTTCTATAGACCGCTCAATGGCGGTGAGCTGTCGCATGAATTCCGTCCTACCGCTGGTGAATTCGAGTGCGGCGACATCGAGTGCCGAGAGAGACTCCGTGCCCTGTATCTCGCTGGATTCGTTGGGGAGGGACGTGATTGCGGGAGAGGTGAACCAATGGGACAGCCAAGCCGATCCCGCGATCAACAGCACAGCAAGGGCAGCCAGCGACAGTCGCGCGAATCGGTCCCTTGCGCAGCGAAACCAACGCCGCGTGTTCCAACGACGTGGCTGCTGAAGACTGCTCAAGACGGCTGCGAGGGCCTGGTGTGTTTCGGCGGCTGTCGCATAGCGACGACTCGGCTTTTTCTCAAGCAATCGGTCGATGACATCCGCCAGTACGTTCGGAATTGCGGTGTTGATTTCTTGGACCGGCCTATGGCGCTCGCGGCAAATCCGATGCAGCACTGCCATTGCTCGATCAGCACGAAACGGCGGGTGACCGGTGGCCATGAAGTACAGTACGGCACCGAGACTGAAGAGGTCGGACCGTACGTCTGCCGGTTCACCATTCGCCTGCTCAGGCGACATGTAATGGGGCGTGCCGAGAATGATGCCACTGCGAGTCAAACTCGCATCGTCTACCGCGCGGGCCAGTCCGAAGTCCGTCAACAGTGCGCGGTCAACGCCATCCTCTAATAGAATGTTCGCCGGCTTCACGTCGCGATGAATCACACCCTGCAAGTGTGCGGCGGCGAGTCCAGCTGCGGCTTGCAATCCGATTCGCAATACCTCCGTTGCGGTCAGCGGCCCGTCTTGTTCCACGCGATCCTGCAACGATCGCCCGACAACAAATTGCATGACCAGAAACGGTGTCTTGCACTCTGAATCGACATTGTGAATTGCCACGACATGTTCATGCACGACCGCCGCCGCGGCGCGTGCCTCACGTGCGAATCGCTGCCGTGCTGCCCCGCTGTGACCCAAGTGGGGTGCGAGTACTTTTATGGCCACAGGGCGGTGCAATTCGGTGTCGAATCCTTTCAGGACGATCCCCATCCCTCCCATGCCGATGACTCGTTCAATCTCATAACGACCGAGTCTGCCCAACATCTCCGGGTGGGAAGGCGCATCTAGAAAGTCGAGTGGGACGTGACAGGCTGAGGAATCAGCGTCTGACAACGGGGTTTCGAACGAGGTGGGCATCCCCGGTATCGCCTTCAGTGAACACCTTGCGAGATCCCAGTCGTTGTCATTGGCGGCCAGCTGCGTGAGTCGGTCCCGACACAGTGGGCACGACTCCAAATGGCGCGCCGACTCGTTAAACTCGGCACTGTCTTCTTGTCCGAAGAGCAGCACTTCCAATCGCACTTGATCGCATGCAGGTTTGTGATTCTCGTTCTTCATGCCTTCCTCTCCGTCGCTCCTGATGGTTCAGTCTCCTTGATTCGACGCACTTCTTCACGGAGTCGTGCCATGACTCGACTTCGGGCGATGTATACGCTGCCGATGGTCATCCCCAATCGACGAGCAACTTCTAACGCTGGCAAATCGTCAACGGCGGATAGCCAGAATGCTTTCCACGTGTTCTCCTTCACATCGTACTGAACTCGTTCGACAGCGAGACAATACAACTCCCGCTGGAATTCGATGTCGAATTCCGCGGAGTCAACCGGGTCCGGAGCAGTCACTTCCTCAAACAGCCGCTGCAATCCCGATCCGCCGGCACCCCAGACTTGATGTTTGCGCCGTGTCACGAAGTTGATCATCAGGTTGCAGGCGATTCGATGCAGCCAACTGCGAAAGCGGCCGCGTGCTGGATCTGGCACCCATTTGTCGACCGCACGCGATACCGCCAGCATGGCCTCTTGCACCACTTCCTCGGCGTCGGCATGCTGGAATCCCCGACGCCGGGCAAAGCGATAGACGACCGGCTGGTAGAGACGAACGAACTCGTCCCAAGCCTGCGCGTTTTGCGCATCCGGCAACTTCAAGATTAAGCTAAGTCGCGTGGTTGGTGGGCTGGTCATCTCTCGTTCCGTGTTCTTCCTGTGCTGGTCCTCTATTATGTTACACACGGCTGATGGCGAATCCTTTCTCGGAAAGAACAGAAACTGTTCAGGGGCAACCACCTTGCCGGTTCCTATTT
Organism: uncultured Pirellulaceae bacterium; assembly: GCA_964636985.1. Lineage (GTDB taxonomy): Bacteria > Planctomycetota > Planctomycetia > Pirellulales > Pirellulaceae > CAZWSX01. The sequence goes on from CAZWSX010000053.1 coordinate 21,513, forward strand.
CGTGAGGAGACGCTCGCTTGATTCGCTTGAAACTGAAGTCCGTCACCCGCGACGACGATACGTCCATCGAGTTGTTCACGAATCTTCCGCCGACGGTAGCGGCGATAAAAATCGCCGACGCGTACCGCCAGCGTTGGCAGATAGAAACGGTGTTCTTCGAGTTGGGCCGCGTATTCAACGGCGAGACTAGAACACTTCGCCGGCGCGGCATTGCTTGCGTTCGGGATGTCGCTGATCGCGTACAACGCGCTCCGCGTCATCCGCACGGCGCTAGCCGCCGTTCACGGCCGGAAGGCGACCGACTAGGTCTCCTAAGACATTAATCGTATAAAGACTTGCAGCGGTTCTAATATCGGGCGTTTGAGCACAGGAACTCGTGCCATGAGGCGGTTTGTTTTCGGTACGGCGATCCTTTTCTTGTGCCTGCCTTTCATGACGCTCGCCGACGAGCAAGGTAAGGAGCGCGATCCGAAGGCAACAACGGCGCCCGATCCGGCTGCGTCGTTGGCGGAAAAGGAATTGGTTGGCCTCTGCGAACGGTTGAGAAACGAGGTCGATCAATGGTTCAAAGAGAGCGAAGGCCTTTCCGATGTCGCCGAACGACATCGCCGGTATGCGGCGCGGCTGGATGCATCGGGGCTGATTCAGAACTTGATTGACTTCGAACGAACGCACCGCGGAACGCGGATAGGACTCACCGCTCTCTACCGTTTGTCGATGTTCGCCGACTCCGTCACCGAGCAGGGAGCGGTGAAGGATGCGGCGAACCATCTGTTGTCCGCGGTGGCTGATTACGGCGAACTGGACGAGTTGACGCAAGTACTGCGCTCGTTTGACTTGATCGAATCGAGGTCCGCCGAAACCTCGCTGCGACGACTCGTTGCCAAGAGCGAGGGCGTCAGCGAAAACAATCGCACGTTCGCGAAGCTGATGTTGGCGCGATGGATGTTGCGCCAGCGCGATGTTCGTGACTGGAACGAAGCACGGCTCAAACGAATTGCGACCGGCGAAGTGGACGAAAAGGAGACTACCAAGGAAGAGATCGAGAAAGTTCTGGCGGTGATGGTCCCCGCGCAACGGTTACCCGAACTTCAAAGTGAAGCGCTGTCGATTTTGTCGGCGCTCGTACAGTCGAAGACCGACGCCAGAGAGTTCGTTCTCGAGAAAATCGATCGCGAACACTTCCTTTTACGCGTCGACGCCGAGCGAACGCAAAAGTACGGGGCCCTGGTCAAAGATACGGCAGCCGGTTTGCTCTTTCACGAGAAGCACTTGCGGATCGGACAACCGGCGCCGGAAGGCGATTTCGCGTTACTCTCGGGCAAGCCGCTCTCGCTTGTGCGACAACAGGGCAAGGTCGTGATCGTGCAGTTCTCGTTCACCGGATGTGTTGCTTGCGAACGGATGTATCCACTCCTTCGCGAGTTGAACGAGAAGTATGGCGAGAAGGTCTCGATCGTTACCATTATGAAGGATCCGGACGACCACGACATGCGCGACGCAGTCGCGGCCGGCAAGATCACGTGGAACGTGGTTTGGGATCGGAACCCTGGCCGAATCACCACACTGTGGGGCGTAAGGTCGTTTCCCACCGTTTACGTTTTCGGACCTGATGGAAAACTCGCCGCGGAGAATCCCGACTTCGAAGTTCTCGCGAAGAGGGTTGAAACCTTGTTGGAGTGAGACCTATCAGGATCAACCGAAAGGTTAGAGCTTGGGTTGGTCGTCGCTCTCGGTGGCGACGACGCGAATGGAAATCTCCGCTCCTGGCATGATTTCGATTTCTTCCACCCAGGTCGCAAGTTCGCTTCCCCGCACGCCTGCGACGAGGACCATCGTCTTCGCGGTGTCCCGAAACGCCTGCCATCCGTGCAACCCGTCCTGCAACCGGGGATCTCGATCCGTTGCAAATCGTTGGCAGAGGTATTGTTGGGGCACGCGACGTTCAACTTGCGAAACCGAGGGTTCCTGATTTTGTAGCGTTTAAGGCGAAACAGAATCACTTACGGATGTCTACAACGAAAGACATCCCAGTCGGGTGGCATCAGTTCGAGTCGAGAAACGCCCCCTTTTGGATGCTGTAAGATGAATCCTGCGTGAAGCTCGACCAGTGCAAGCGATCCAGGCCGACGGTGGGGTGTTCCTCCCACGCCATCACTACCGCGAATCGCGGAGTCTCCATGTCACGCCTTGCTTTACTTTTTGGAGTGTCCGGCGCCGGCAAGGGCCACATCGCGAAGATCCTGCTTAAGCGAGTGAGTCCCCTTCACGTCATCGTCGGCGATCTGGTTCACCAGCATATTGCCGGAATTGTCGCGCCTGCGCTTAAACCCGATCGTGCAATGAATGCCAGCTTAGGTGAGAAGTGGGCGAACCTTCCCAATTCAACAGAATTGTTTGCCGATTCGATTCGCGCTCGCTACCCAATCCCCACGCACAGTGAATGGATTCTCGCCGAAGGGGATTTTCTCAGTTATCCAGCTTGGAAGGCGGCATTCGTGCAAGGTGTTGCCGCTGCCGGCGCGACAATCAACGCGGTGAAGTCGTTTTGGATCGACCCAGATCCACAAGAAGTTTTGGGAAATGTTCGAACTCGAAATCGTCCGCAAGACGAGAAGCGAAACTACTACTCCGAATCCATGCGCGTGGCCGAGTACCGTCGCCGGCTTGAGAGAAACGATTGCTTTCGATCGGAAGATACTAAAAGCATAATTGAGGCCATCTGCCAATTCTTCAAATCGACCATTTAACGCGCAGGTTCGGCCACCTCAAGCCCTGCTCGTCCCTCAAATGACAACCGAATGCCGCTTAAAACGTCATGGGCGTGCCGTATCTTGTGACAGCACGCTGCATACTATCGCAATTCGTCGCGATAGCATCGGCTGCACAAGTGAGTTTTCGCATCGGTTTGCCGTCGTTTCGTTGTTCGTGGGGACCTTTCTGTCGTTTCGGGCCGATACCGAGTATTATCGCAACCCGAAGCGACGTGGAATTAAAGGAGAGTTGGATGTCGACTTGTTTCCACCGTGTCAATTCCTGCGTATACGCGGCTTTCGGGGAGGCGCCAGTCCATGTCATCGATTCTATAGCGGCCACTACGTCGACCCACCGCTTTAGTTTGAAAGTGTATGCAGCCGTGAATGGCGAGTTAGGAATCGTGATAGACGGTGACTCGGATATAAGTTCAAGATTCGGGGTGGGTGATGGCAAACCAGCCCTTGTGTAGTTGACCCTTTTCAGTACGCGTTGCGTAGCATGGGAGTTCGGCGTGGTGTACCCGTCCAGCGCGAATTGCGGTGGACAAAAGAACCGGTCTTCACGGTTGAAAACGACATCCGAAAAGTCGAGAATTGACGCGAAGACAATCGATCTCTGACCAAGTCGGTGGCAGGAAGAAGCGAAGATAGGTATGAAAATGGCGGCCCAGGCCTGTTTTCGTGCGTACCGGTGGCGCAACTGCCTTGACAGCGTGATTGCGATCGGCGCTACGCCGCGCGCTTCAAGCGAATGATGGGAAGCGCTCGATCGTTGTGGAAGTATTCGACTCTCGGCCGGAACCTGCGCCCCTTTTAATTCACACCTCGCGTGATTTCGGAAGCGTTACATCAAGCAAAGCATTGATCGCCGTTTTGATCGCGACTGGAAGAGGCACCCAATTCTTCACCAAACGGGCTAGGTCCTCCGGCAAATCGGCGACGATCAATGACATCGGCTGACCATCACCCCTGCAACCCGTACTGCAACCAAGATTGTCGTCGTGACGCAACTCGTTGTGCGGCAATGCGGTTACGTCTTGCGGCGATCCATCTACGGAACCGAGGGTTCCAGCGATGGGACAGCAACACGATCGAGACTTCGGCAATCAATCGCCATCCCTGGCTTGCTGCTTGGCAATCCATGCCCTGCAACAGACCAGGGGAGAACAGCTCTAGAATGCGACATCGCTGAGAAGGCGCGCGAATGACTCGCCAACGGGCGACATTCCGAATTGATTACACTATCACTAAGATGTCAAATCGGAAGATGGAAAGCGAACTGATCGGTGTGACAAATGCCCGAATTACCAAAACGAAAACCGAATACCGAGGATGTTCGGAAGCTCCACGCTGAAGTGAATCAAATCATGAATCAGAGGTTTTTGATCACAACTTCGGCGCTCACATTTTCTGGCGTCTTCTATTCCTTCATGACCCCCAAAGACCTGACTCAACACAGTGAGAAGTTGGGGCTGATGCTTCTGTGGGCGGTCTTGTTTTTGCATGTGGTTCAAGGCGCGTTGCTCGCATGGCACATGAGTCTTGGGTATTTACAAAAAACAATTTCGAACTACCTGATTGCGACGAGCGCATCCGAATGGGAGCAAGACTGGATGCGCTATCCCGATAAGGAGAGGTTCTACATCGGCACCATACAGTGGCGTTTTTTTGTCGTAGCAGCCCGTTGAAAAATTCCCTTCACATCGTAATCTACGGCCAACGGAATCTTGGATCGATGGGAGGCGGATGCGATGGCGATGGGGAAGCGCGAGACGGAGCGGCAGCAGGAGTTGTTTGTCACGTATGACAAGCTGCCGCGGTCGCCGGGACACGTGT
>CAZWSX010000054.1:0-23975 GCA_964636985.1 uncultured Pirellulaceae bacterium
AGGTATTTTTCGTCGATCGCGAATCCACGCTGCTGAGCTTCACTCAACGCCCACAGAGGCATCGGCGCATGATGGCAGGCCGCGCACTTGCGCGTGTTCAACCACGACGCACTTTCAGCCTGCAGATAAGTAATCGCCCGATCAACGCTGTGGTGAACCTGCTCCACTCCAGCGTGTCCTATAACCGTCGGCTCGTCGCCAACAGCTGGCCGCGAAAGGCAAAACGCCAGACAAATCGCAATAAGTACAAGAGAACGCGACATGGGGCGATCTCCAAGAAGCCGGAAGGATCGGCACAGAATACGAGTGTAAAGCCCGGCACCTCGCTCCGCCAGTTTTTATTCCGGTGGCCTTCGTGATTGCTAACTCACCATGATCAAGCCTGCCTTCTCCAACCTGGCCATCGACTTCTGGATTCACAAGGGAAAACTTGGGACCTCGCAACCCACGTTATGCCTCTCGCATGATGAGGTCACGGTTGGAGAACCGATTTTGAACGCGCTGGTCGAAATTCAGGATGAACCGTGCCCCGCAAAGCGGACGCTCACGTTCGCGCGCTGCCAGCGAAAACGTGCGTTGTCAAAGCTAACCCTCAGGTGCGTTGCCGAGAGCGACGAGCTCCGCGTGATGTGCATCGGCTACGACGGCGATGCAGCGACAATCGACATGACGTCCCACGGCCTTGAACTACTTATCGAGGCATTCAAAGGCTGGCTGGACGGGGGCGAAGACTATGGGGTTTCGCCATCATGGTCGACATTGAAACCTAAACAAATGGGAGCGCGCGATCGACAGTCGGGCGAGCTCTGGTTCTGGGGACCTAGTTACGATCCGTAGCGAGGAGATGCGAGCATCATGGCGTTTCCATGCCCTTGCTGCGGATTTGTCACGATCGATGAGCAGCCTCCCGGAACTTTTGAGATTTGTCCTGTCTGCTCATGGAGGTAGCCGCGTTCGCCAGAACGCGGAAGGTTGGCGCCGCCCAACCAAGATTGGCGCGATCCTTTTGGTTATCCAGGGAGCAGCATCGTGAGCGACATCGACGTCGCGCGCGGGGCCGCCGCGTTCTAGGCGAACTAAGCTACAAGAGTCTCGCCACTTTGCTTAGAAGCTGCGGTTCACTTGCGTCATGTACTCGGCGTCGAAGACGCGGGTGCTCAACGCGGGAACGACAACGGCCGGGCGGACCCGCCAGCCGCCGCCTAGCGAGAGTTGCAAGCCGGCCGTGAAGTTGAGCAGATTGTAGGCGGCGTTGCCTGGATTGTTGACGCAAACAGAAGCCAGCGAGCCGTTGGCGACAAACGAGTCGCTGCTACCCAGCGGAGTGGTGTAGTGGACCTCGCCCACAATCGCCAGCCCGTTGCCCATGGGCGTTTCGGGCGGAAGGAGCCAGTAGCCGCCGCCGAGATCGAGACCCAGCAGCGGCTGCTGGTTGATGCGGCCCACCAATTGGGAAACGCCGGAGTTATCGATCGTCGCGGTGAGCCTGTCCCCCTGCGAAGCGATATCCAACTGCATAAAGCCGTTTCCGAACCAGCGCTCGTGACCGTGCGTGAAGGCGAGATAGGGAACGAGGTGGGTCGCCTTGGGATCGAGAGTGGCTGTGAGGTTGACTGTGCGAAGCGTTCCGTCATCACCCGTCGGAGCCTCGATACCGAGGCCGGCGGAGATGGCCCGATTGCCGTCGGCGTAAAGCAGTCGCTTGAGCAATATGTTCAGGTTACCAACGCTGGTTGAGCCGACGCCGTAGAGTGGAGGGATCGAGTTGTTATCAAGGCCGGTGCCGAATGCGGCTCCGAACGGCATGCGAAGCTCAACCGACGTTTGGCCCTCGTCGAGCAGCAATTCCGCAGCCATCATCGAGCGATGCAGCGACTGCGAGGCCGTTCGATCGACGCCAAGAAAGCTATCCGTGGCGTGCACATTAAAGGCCGAGTCGAAGTAGTTGTAAGCAACCCAGACGCGATTCGACGGCAAGGCCTGGTTGTTTTCGCCGACGCGCAGCCCAGAGATCGCGGCCGCAACAGGAATTTCCGACTGCACGTTCGGCAGATAGGGGAGCGAGTGTGAAAGAAAAATCGAAGGACCGCTGCGGCGGAAATCGCCGAACATCTCGGGGACATCGAGCAACCGCGCGCGACTTGATGATTGAAAGTACGACCGCAGCTCGTCGGACGACGAGGGCTGCGCACCGGGAGTGACGAGCGAAGCCAGCGGACTGACGAAGTTCTCTTGCGAGACTAGCATGCTGCCGAATGGCGCACTAACGACATTGGGTCCGCGCGAACGGGGAGGAGCGGTGGTCGCCCCGGCCCCGGCTGTCGACCTGCGGGTTGTTGAACGGCGAGGTTGTGCTAGGGCGCCATCGGTCGATGCTACTACCAATAGGATCGCTAGCAGGCCGAGTCGAATGCTGAGATATTTCATGAGCGACTTCCTTGTCGATCTCGCAATTCACCAGGCTGGCAGCGAAAAAGGCGTCTTGCAGTGCGAAAGAGCGCACGTCCCCTTTCAGGTTTATCGTCAGGGAATAAAAGAGGGCTGCGGCTTAATGTCGTTTTAACGTCGAGAGAACTTTAGCTTTAGAGCGAGTTCGCTAGCCGCTCTAGCAGCGTCCACTCCTCTTCCCACTCGGGCGTTTTGAAAACATCGCCAGCAGGAGAATTTTTGGCTGCGTGCCACGCCTCGATCGCTGCCTTCAATTCGGGCTTGGCTTCGTCCTTTTTCTTTTGTCCCACCAGGATCAAGCACCGCAGCCGCATTCCCTTAAGCCGGATCTTGGTCAGGTCAACCGACTGCTCTCCTTTATTGAGGCGATCGAGCCGAGGCATCAACCGCGACTGCACGTCCTGCCACACCTGTTCTGCGTCGGGAACGAACTCAATGCGAAGGAGGTGGTCAATGATCTCTTGGTAGAGTGCGACCAACTGAACCAGATGTTTTTTGTTGTTGGGCGCCAAAGCGGAAAGCTTGTCTAAGCTTTCCCACGCGATATCGAAGGGGGGGCGGGGGTCGCCGAGATCTGGCAACGGCGCATTTTTCGTCTTGCTGCCAAGGGTCAGCAGCGATTCGATGTAGCGGAGCCAGATTTTTGCATCGAGGGGCTCATCGTCGGTGAGCTGTTTGAATTGAATCGTCGCATCACGGAGTAGTTCCAAGCCAGCTTCCGTTCGATCATGCGCCAGATCAAGTGTGGCAAGATTGAAGTCGCCCTGCGCCAAATCGCGCCGCAGAAATCGATTCTTGGGATCGATGCTCTCTAGCTCTGTGCGCGTTCGCTGCGCCGCTTCTTGCTCGGCGCGGGCGGCATCCACGTTTCCGACCCTGGCTAACGTAAGGCCGTGATTCATCAGCGAATTGGCCAGCGTTCGTTTTGCTTCGAAGTTTTTTTCGTCTTTGGCGACGATCTGTTTGCGGATCTCGATGGCTTGATCGAACGAGTCAAGGGCTTCCTTGTACAGTCGCAACTGATGCTGCGACTGAGCGAGGCCGTTCCAGGCATCGCCGAGATTCTTTTGGACGGCCGGTGAATTTCTCTTCTCCGACGGAAACGCGGCAATCGCGCTGATGGCGCCCTGGAAGTGCGCGGCCGCGACCTTGGGTTCCCTGAGATCGTTCGACAGAATGCCGAGTTCCGTTTGAGCGGCAACGCGATCGACAAGCAGCGAATCGTTCTCCTCCGCCAGGGCGATGAAAGCCGTGTAGTTTTCCAAACCCTTGGTGAGTAGGGCCTGTCGAATTTCTTCGGTCGCTGGCTGATCCAAAAGCGGCTCCGCCTGCACGAACGTGAACAACTCGTTGACCGCCGCCTGTCCCTGTTGGCTGTTAGCGACGACTCGGCCTAGCTGCCGTTGCGTGCTGTACCATCCCACGATGGAAACGACGGCCACCAAGAGCAGCGCCGTCGCCAAGCTTCCTGACAGGAAAGCTACTGTCGGATTGCGGCGGCGCCAACGCATCAGTCGCTCCCAGGAGCTCAATGGCCGCGACACGATGGGTTCGTGCCGCAGGTAGCGGTCGAGGTCGTCGGCGAGATCTTTTGCCGAGGCGAAGCGATGTTCGCGGTCCTTGTGCAGGCAGCGGAGGCAAATGGTTTCCAGGTCGCGATCGATCCGCCGATTGAGCACGCGCGGCAAGACGGGATCTTCTTCGAGCGATTGCAACATCGTTTCGGCCGGAGTCGCCGCCTGAAACGGAGGGCGGCCCACCAGCAGGTGATACAGCGTCGCGCCCAGCGCGTAGATGTCCGCTCGCGCGTCGATGTTCTTTGGTTCGCGGATTTGTTCGGGCGCCATGTACGGAGGCGAACCGTGGATTTCGCCCGTGCGGGTGATCGATTGGTCGACGACGGCCAGCCGCGCGAGTCCGAAGTCGGCGACCAGCACGCGGTCGGTTGCGCCATCGAACAGCAAGTTGTGCGGCTTGATATCGCGGTGCAGCAGCCCCGCCCCATGCGCGGCTGCGACGCCGCGGGCCGCTTGCGACAAGTAGCGGGCCGCGCGGTCGCTTGCGAGCGGTTGCTTTCGCACTTCCGCTGCCAGGTCGCCGCTCAAGATCGGCATCGTGTAGTAGGCCGATCCGTCGACATCGCCCACGTCGTAGATGGGGAGGACGTTTTCATGCGACAGCTTTGCCGCAGCGCGGATTTCCGATTCGAATCGCTGCGTCACATCCTTTCGCCATTCTGGATCGTTCCAGGGGATGTTGGCGATTTTAATCGCGACAACGCGATCCGCTTGGGCTTGCCGCGCGCGGTAAACGACGCCCATGCCACCGCGGCCGAGCAGTTCCAAGAGCTCGTATTTGCCGAAGTGGCCGTCGCGGTCGAGCGTGGTCTTGGGGACCTCGCTCGGCATTTGGTAGTGAGTTGCCTGCTCTGCTTCCCGCAACATCCGCTGGAGCGTGTCGGGCGTGGTCTCGAGTTCTGGAAATCGCCGCTTGCATTCGTCGATGGTGGGGCGAAACGGAGTCCGCATCCGCGCGCGGATTTCCTGATCGAGCAATCGCTGCAAGATCGTTGGCTCTTTGAGTTGCGGGAACCGCCCCAGGTAATCCTCGACGGCCGGGAGGGACTTGATGGTGCTGGCCATCGAGTTGGCCCTGTCGGTCGCGGAGGCCGCGACTTCGCGCCAGCGGAATTCCAGGTCGATGCGAATCAACTCCTCGAGCGTCCCTAAGAACGAGGGATCTTCCGGCTTGGGAAGATAATCGGAGAGGTCGCGATGGCTCCCGCGCAGCCAGTCCGATTCAAAGCTGCGGCGTCGCGTTTCGTCAACGGCGTTCATGATGCGCTCGGCTGCCAACTTAACGGCAGGCATACGTTGTAGGTACATGCAAACACGCACGCGGCAAGCAGGATATTGGATGCCGCCGGTGGCAATCCTTCGTAGAGTACCCGATCGGGAAACATCGGGACGCGGTGGGACTCGTTGGCGCCATCGCTTCCGTCGCAAGGAACGAAGCGATGCCAGGTGGCGCTTCCCTTTTCTCGCAGACGTCCAATGGACTTGCTCATGCCTTCGGGCGTTGGTTGGGCTATCTCATAGCTGAAGCGTAAGTCGCCCGAATCTGTTTCAAGGGTGAGAACGGGCCGGCCAATCCACGTTCCCCAAAAGAGTGGGACTCGCAGGGTCGCGGCAGATTTACCGCTACTTTCGGTCACGGTGTAGCAAGCCTCGTCGAACATCCAAATTCCATGGCACTCCAGCCGGACTGATCCCAACGGACCTTCCAGGACGCACAGGTCGCTGCCGCCACCCAACGGGCCAACGAAGCGCGTCGATTCGAATGAGAGATCCCCGCCTTCGCATGGAATCGTAAATTGCCGAACGTGTTTGAAGAACACGACATACCCATGAATGCGCTGAATCGCGCAGACCTTTCCGAGACTCCATTCCTCCGGCTCGGATTCATAGGGGCTGTTTTCACGCATGGATGGCGCGCTTGGCGTTCCAAAGCAAAATCGCGCTGATACTTTTGGCGTCGCGGATGGCCCCGGTTGTGACAAGGTTCACCGCTTCGGACCAGGTGACGATGCGCGTGACGATTTCTTCGCCCCCTTCTAGGGCTTGGCCGACGTGGGTGAGGCCACGGGCGACGAAGACGTACATCTTTTCGTCCATGATGCCGGGGGAGAGGTAGAACTCGGCCAGTGGTTGCCAGTCTTTTGCTTCGTAGCCGGTTTCTTCGATCAGTTCGCGCTTGGCGGTTTCGAGGGGTGGTTCGCTTGGCTCCAGCGTTCCGGCCGGAAGTTCTAGCAGCGTTTGATCGACGGAGAGGCGGTAGTTTTCGATCAGCACGATGTGGTTGTCGTCGAGCCAGGGGAGAATCGCCACCGCTCCCGGGTGGCGGACGATGGCTCGCGAGCGGGTGACGCCGTCGGCGTACTGGCGCGAGACTTCTTCGACGCGGAAACGCTGGGTGGTTAGCAAGAGGCGGGATATTGGTTGGCTCATGTTGGCGCCTCTTAGCGCGTGGTTTGCTTGCGGGGCCTCCGCGTTCTGGCGAACGCGGCTACGACGTTGTTTTCACACGCGGGCGACTTGGTTGCCGGTGACGCGGCGGATCAGGCGGCGCATTTCCAGCACGCTCAATGTGGAGAGGACGCGATGGGCGGGTAGCCCGCTGGCCGCGATGATGTTGTCGATCAACGTAGCTTCAAGCGAGATGGCTTGCAGGACTTGCGTTTCCATGTCGTTGAGCTGGAGTTCGGCGGGATGGCGAACGGTTTCGCCGGTGGGCGTTTTTGCTGGCGTGGCGAGAGGCCCTAGTTCTTCCAGGACGTCGTCGACGCATTCGACGAGCTTTGCTCCGTCGCGAATAAGAGCGTGGCAGCCGCGCGAGGTGTGACGATCGATTTGTCCCGGCACGGCGAATACTTCGCGGCCTTGTTCGCCTGCCAGGCGAGCGGAGATCATCGCACCGGAGGCCTTATCGGCTTCGATGACGATGGTCCCCAGTGAGAGGCCCGTCACAATCCGGTTTCTTCGCGGAAACAAACCTGCGCTCGGCGGAGTGCGCGGGGAGTTCTCGCTCATCACGGCGCCTGCGCCGGTCGAGACAATCTCGGCCGCCAGCGAAGTGTTGTGCGCGGGGTAGACGCGATCGACACCGCTGCCGAGGACGGCGATGGTTCGCCCTTTGCCGACGAGCGCGCCGCGATGGGCGTGTTCGTCGATGCCCGCGGCCAGGCCGCTGACAACGGTGTAGCCCGCCTGAACCAGTCCGGCGGCGAATTGCTCGGCGATCCGCCGGCCGTACGGAGTGGCACCGCGGGTGCCGACAATGGCGATGGCCAAATCGTCTTGCGGGGTCAGTTCTCCGCGGAGGTACAAAAGGGATGGCGGATCGTCGATCTCGCGCAGCCGCTGCGGATACTTTTCCGTGCCGCGCGGAATGATGGTGATGCCTTCGCTACGGCAGTAAGCGAGTTCGTCTTCCGCGGCCTTGCGCCACTCTTCGCTCGCGAGTTCGCGGCAGACTTTGGCGCCAACGTTAGGGACCTCGCGCCAGCGGGAAGCGGGAGCGGACAAGACCTCCCGCGCCGTTTTGAATCGGGCCAGCAGTTCCGACATCGTCTTGGGACCGACGTGCGGCACCATCGCCAAGTGGATGGTGGCCAGCAATTCTTCGTCGGTCATGGCTGCCCCCAGCAATCCGCGATGAAGTGTGAATCGGCGACGAATCGTTAATCAACGATCAGGGGTCATTCGACGATCATACTTCGATCCCGAGTTCGATCGACATCCGTACGAGTTCGGCGAGCGAGTTGGCGCCCGTTTTCTTCATGATATTCGAACGGCGGAGTTCGACCGTTCGCAAGCCGATGTCCAGATCGGAGGCGATCCGCTTGTTCGGTTGCCCTTCGAGCAGCTTTCGCAAAACGGCATTCTCGTCGGGCGAGAGCGTATCGAACTTCTCGCGAAGGCCGCGGATGCGTTCCTGGCGAGCGGTTTCGGCGACTTGGATTTGCAGCGCCGCAGCGATGTTCTGCCACAGTTCGTTGGGCTGCGTCGGCTTTTCCAGGAATGTGAACGCGCCGGCCTGCATCGCCTTGACCGCCGTTTGCACGCCCGAGTGGGCGGTGATTACGATCGACGGCAGCATGCGGTTGGTTTCTTTGAGCCGCTGGAGCAACTCGATGCCCGAGAGGCCCGTCATGCGGACGTCGACGATCAGGCAGCCGTGTTCGGTGCCATCGTACTTTTCGAGGAATTCCTCGGCCGACGCATATTCGCGAACGGGAAAGCCGCGCGATTGAATGGTCGCGGCAACCGACGCGCGGGCGTCGGTATCGTCGTCGACCACAAAGATGACTGGACCAGCATTCATGAACATGTTCCTGCTATTCGGGGAAGTCGAATCTCAAGGCGAAAATGGCTCAACGCGATAACAGTTGCACTACACTTTTCCGCCCCCGATCCCAACGCGTGTTCCCTCACGCAAAAGTCCTGTGCACCTAAGCCGGTGCCGGATCGAAAACATCCTCCAGCGCTTTTCGCACGAGAGCTTGATCGACGTTGCTTACCAACTCAACATGCCCTAACCGGGTAGGCAATACAAATCTCAGCTTGCCATGCTCCACCTTTTTGTCGGTGGCCATGACAGCGATGGCGGCATCGCAGTCGATCGCCGGCATCCGCGTGGGCAACTTCATGCGGGCGAGCAAGCGGTCCTGGCGCTCGACGAGGTCGGCGCCAATCCGCCCCATGTCGGCGGCCAAACGAGCGGCACAACTCATGCCGAGCGAAACGGCCTCGCCGTGCAGCCATTGCCCGTACTCGCTGATGGCTTCGAAGGCATGGGCGAAGGTGTGGCCGTAGTTGAGGATCGCCCGCAAGCCCGTTTCTTCGCGTTCGTCCTGGCGAACCACGTCGGCCTTCAGCCGGCAACAGTGCGCAACGCACTTGCGGACCTCTTGAGGCCGCCGATCGACCAAGTCTTCGGCGGCGTGTTCCAGCCACGCGAAGAACTCGGCATCCATAATCATTCCGTACTTCACGACTTCGGCCAGCCCCGACAAGTATTCCCGCTCGGGCAACGTGCTGAGTGTCTCCGTATCGATCAACACCGAGATCGGCTGCCAGAAAGCGCCAACCAGGTTTTTGCCTTCGGGCAGGTTGATGCCCACCTTGCCGCCGACACTGCTATCGACGTGGGCCAGTAGCGTGGTAGGCACTTGGAAAAATCGAAGCCCGCGGTTGAACGAGGCGGCCACGAAGCCGGCCAAATCGCCAATCACGCCGCCGCCGATGGCGACGACGACACTTTTGCGATCGGTTTTGGTAGCGGCCAGTTCGCGCCACAGGCGCTCCAGCGACGCGACAGACTTCGAGCTTTCGCCGGAGGGGACCGTGATCAGGTCGACGCGCGACACGCGCTCGCGAAGCGAACCGATGGCGATCTGGGCGTGAGGCTGGACCACTTGTTCGTCGGCGATGACCACCGCATGGCTCACCGGCCCCAGCGCGAGGAGGCGCGACCCAATCGACGGCAACACTCCGGCACCGATGACGATGTCGTAGCCGCGTTCGGCGAGCGAGACGTGAACAGTTTCAGCCGAGGAAGTCATAGGGTCCTAGTGAAGTGTACGGAGCGCCTAACTGTCTCTTGTTTGCTAAGCGCTGAGACGGGACACATCGCCGTCGGTAACGACAATTCGTCGGCAAAAACCGGTGTGAACGCGGACGTATTCGAGTTGGGCGCACTTCTCGGGATCGGCGTGGAGGGCTTCCTCGAGCTTGGCCTTTTGGCCTGCCGACAGATGGTCGAACTCAGGCGACCAAACGGTCTCGGTTTCCATGATGAGATGTTCGCGATATGGATCGAATTTGTCGGCCATAGGTGATTGCTGGGCTGTGGTTTTTGCGGTGGTGGAGAACCAGAACGCCATATCCAAAGGGCGTTGTTCTAAAAAATGACGAATGAGGGCGCCACCTTCTAGCTTGCGGCTTGCCGCAACGGCTGTCAAGTGTTCTGTTGTGCTGACTTTGAGTTGGTGGACGCGTGGTTACTGGGTGTCGGACGTACGTTCCTACGGTGAAAAGGGACTTCGTACAATGCCCCCTGAGGTGATTTACGGCCTCGTCGCCGTCCTTGTGCATTCCGTTGTGCGTCCTCATTTCGCGAGTTTACGAGTTCCTAGTGGCGGATACTGTGCCCGACAACGCAGCCGAAGTGGAGCGATCGAAGGACCTTCTTCCAATGGCGAATCAACGCGCCGATAAACCCAGCCGCGCGGGCCAGTGGGTGGTCGCCATTATGTTTGCGGTGGGATTGGGTGCATCGCTTTTTGCTTGGGTTTGGCGAAAGACCCAAACCGACGATTGCCTGGCGTTTTGGGGAGCGGAAAACGCCACAGCGATTCGGGCGGGGGACAAAGTCACTTTGATGCGACTAGGGGACTCGGGGTTGCACGAATCTGGGTTGCCCGAATCCGCGTTGCCCAAATCATCGGCCCCGCCAGGAATCGTATTGCCGAGCGGCATGATGTGGCTGATCGAAGAGACTCGCGACATCTCGCAGGCGAAGGGGCTGACGCACGCGCGGCGGGCGTTCATCGAGGATTCGGGCTTCGATTGGAGTTCGCTCGCGAAGTCGGAGCAGCCGAAGCGGCTCGACTACGCGGTCCGTTTTCAAAGAGGATCGGCGCCGCCTGTGACGGTAGGGATCGATCTGGCTGGGAGCAGGTTCTACCACGTGGAAAGTGGACGGTCGCTGCGGGCCCATGAGAAGATGGTGCAAGGCTGGAAGGAGTACGCGGGGCGGCAGTTTGCGACGGGGAGCGCCGCGCCGCCCCGTGAGACGAGATCAGGCGATTGATGATTGATGATTTTTGATTTTCGAAGTGCGCGTCTACTTTTCCCCCTCTGTGTTTCAAAATCCGGAATTGGAAACACAGAGGGCACCGAGGACACGGAGAGGGAGAGCGAGAGAACTGTGACACACAGAAAAGTGGCACCGACAATCCTGTCTGTGCGCGGTTGGGTTTTCGATCCAAAAGTTACGAGAGCGAACGCAGATTCGGCGAGACAAAAATAAGAACATCATCAGATGGCGGCGGCAGCTCAGCCCGGACTGTCCTGTCACAGGAAAACCTGTCATGAAGAATCGCTGGTTTCAAGTTTCGCTCGTATTAACCGCGCTGGCGCTGCTGGTCTCAGCCTACTTCCAATTTTTGAAGATGGATGCTTTCCCCGAGAAGGTTCCCATTCATTGGAACGCGAACTTCGACGCCGATGGCTTTCTTCCGCGGGAGGAGTTCTGGATCGTTCTGTGGGGCACGCCCGTCGTGATGATCCTGTTCTGCGGGCTGACCTTGTTTCTGCCGTGGGTCTCGCCGCGCAAGTTCACCATCGAGTCGTTTGAAGAAACGTGGTTTTACGTCATGTGCCTGGTCGTCGGACTGATGGCGTACCTGCATGTCGCGGTGATCTGGGGCGCGCTTTATTCGGCGGCGCACAAGGCGATCTTCATGAAGTTCTTCCTTGGCGGCATCTGTTTGTTTTTCGCGTTGCTGGGGAGCGCCTTGGGGAAGGTGCGGCGGAACTTCTGGATGGGAGTGCGAACTCCTTGGACGCTCGCCAGCGATACCGTCTGGAATCGAACGCACCGCCTGGCGGCATGGTTGTTTGTTGCGGCGGGGCTTGGGAGTTTCACGCTGGCCATGGTGTTGCCGACATCGATGGGGTCGGTCGTGGTGATTGGCCTGCTGGCCATGATGATCCCGGCGGGAATCATCCCCGTCGTCTACTCGGCCATCCTGTACAAGAAACTGGAGCGTGCCGGACAACTCGACCTGGCGGACCCCGCTTGATGCGGAGTTTGCTTCGGGGGAATTGCGGCGTTTAGTTATTTGGTTCTTCGCTGCCCGTTACCCAAAGAGCTCCGCCCACGCGTCTCGAAAGTTAATTCCGTTGAGAGACGTGACGATAACGCTGTGTCCCCAAAACATTCCCTCGTCGTCGTAAAAGAAATCGACACAACAATCGCCTGACACTTTGATCGACCTAAGGGTCAGCTTTCTTTCAAACGCCACCTTGGACAGCTTTGGATTCGAGACTGCCTTTAGTGATCCATCGTCTTGGACTTCGTCGTACTCGTTCCAGCCGTTGTTGTAGTTGTCTCTCAGATCGGCTGCGGCGATCTGCTTCGCCTTCTTGTCGAGTTTCTCCAGTCGTTGGACCACTTCCGCGGCAAATTGCACCGCGGTTTCGAAGTCTTTGTCATCGCGGCTGATTCGCACTTCGATCCGTCGAGAACCGTAGCGGACTTTGGAAACGCCATCGGGGGAATCTTTTTTGGTTCGCTTAATCGTTCCCAGAATCTCGTGTTTCATACGTGCCCCTCACTGGCCGACCCATTGCAGGTCTTGGATTTCACTTGGCTTGGTTCTTTGACTGTTGCCGCTTTTTCAGCAGGTCGCGATTTTTCCAGCCGTAGTTGTTGAAGATCAGGTTGGGATACCGTTCCTTAATGCGGTCGAGCTGCGCGGGCGTGAGTTCCAGTTCGGACAACATGAGGCTTCGCAGGTTGGGCAGGCTTTCGAGAATAGCGTCGATCATTTCGTCGTTGAGGGAAGTCGATTTGGGTGCGCAATAAGTCAGTTGCGCTAATTCTGGATAATCCGCCAGTTGGCGAAGTCCTGCGGCATCGACTTGCGTGGGCATGAAGACCAAGCCCGTGATCGGAATGGTGAGATCGCTTTCTTTCGAAAGTTGAAGCAGTTTTGCCAGGTCGGCATTATCGAAGCTCTGCCGGAAGACGAGGATTTCGACGCCCCCGTGAACAGCGTCGGGTTGAACGGCGCCGCCCCAACCGAGCGGGCCCGTCCCGCGCAAGATGTCGCCGGCACCGAGGCGGAATCGTTCCTTGGCAAAAGAGGCATCGCGCGTCTCCGTAAACGTCCGGTACTCGCGCCCCAGAAGGGAGAGCACCGCCGCCGCCACGAAGATCAGCAGCATGGTCGCGGCGAGACCTACTTTCGGGCGCCGGTTTCCTGAGAGGACGCGCTGCCGTTCGATCTCGATGGCGATGATCTGGTACCCGAGACCAACGACGGTAACGACAGCGAGCGCGGTGGCGAGTATTCCCTCGACACGAGCGATGGAGGGATGGGGGCTAACGCGAACGGCCCGAAACACAACGCAAATGACAAACGCGGCCGCGCAAAGAAGAACAAACGGCAGCACTCGCCACCACCGAATGCGGGGTTGGCCATCGACGTTAGCCACCCAGATGCCAGGCTTGGTACGAGAGATCGCAGCGGCGGGAGAGGAACTGCTCATGGGGACGATTTTCGATTAGCGACGGGGCTTCGTCCAGTGAATTTCTAGTATGCGGTGCTATTTATGGGATGTGGACTTAAGGCGCTAGCTGCTCTGTGACCTCTGTGAGGTCCGTGTTTAAAACACAGAGGACACGGAGGGAGTGCGTATGAGAGAATCCCTTACTGTAATATTTCTTAAGTATCGAAACGCCAGTTGGCGCAGCGATATCATTGAGTGCAGCCCGCTCGCCGGAGACACTTCGGCCCGATAGCTCTGGTTTCTTTCTGGACAGGTCTATCAATATGCAAGGCATGGCTCAAGCAACGGCCGACTACGAGGCTTGGCTCGGTTCGCTCGTCCCTTTGTACGAGCCGGATTTGCTCTACAAGCATCAGCAGATGGCGAGCAAGGAAGATTCGTTCTCCTTTTTTCGCGGCACGTATTATCGGTGGGCGCAGCGCTGGCAACACATGCCGGCCGAATTGATTGCCGCGCCAAAGGTTCCGTCGATCGGCGATCTGCATGTCGAGAACTTCGGCACCTGGCGGGATGCCGAGGGGCGATTGGCTTGGGGCGTGAACGATTTCGACGAGGCCGAGCCGCTTCCCTACACGCAGGACCTCACGCGGCTGGCGGCCAGCATCTCGTTCGCGCGGCGGCAGCTCGGATTGACTATGGACTTGAGCGAAGGCTGTCGACTCATGCTGAAAGGCTATCGGCAGAACCTTGAGCAAGGCGGCAAGCCCTTTGTGCTCGAGGAGAAGCATCCGCATCTGCGGGCGATGGCGTTGGGTGCCGATCGCGATCCGGTCGTCTTCTGGGCGAAGTTCGAAAAGCTGCTGGCTCAACCGGCTGCCGAGCCTCCCGCGGCGGCGAAGAAGGCCCTGCTGCAAGACTTGCCCGACACTACGCTCCGTCCGCAGTTTCGCCGCCGACGCGCCGGGGTGGGGAGCCTGGGCAAGCCTCGTTATGTCGCGATGGTGCCGTGATCGGGAAGCTGGATTGCCCGCGAGACGAAGGCGGCCGCGCCGCCGTCCACGCGATGGCTCGCGGGAGACAAGACCAGCCCGCCGCAACGGCTCTCCTTGTTTGTTGCGGCGACCGTTCGCTGTGGCGACCCATTCTATCGTGCCACGGAAGAGTGGATTACGCGGCGACTGGGCCCGCATTGCTCGCGAGTGGAACTCTCGGAAGATATGCCATCCGCTGACATCGCGACGCTCTTTCAAGCGATGGGTGCCGAAACGGCGAACATCCACCTTGCCGACCGCGCGGGGGCGCAGGCTGCGCTGGAAGATTTGAAGGCGCGCGGCGACGATTGGCTACAGCCCGCGGCGCACGATCTTGTAAAACAAATTGAAGCCGACTGGCAGGATTGGCGCGGGGCGTTTAAAGGTCAGTAATGGTCACACAAAGACTCTAAGGCACAAAGCTGGCGAAAAGCTTTGTGTCTTTGTGGCTTCGTGTGAGATCCCCGGCTACGACGGTGCAACCGCTATCGCGGCTTGCATGAATGGGCGGGACGATCCCGTTTTCTTTTCTTGATAGCGGCCAGCTGGACAGTGTCACTGTTTTTGTTCAGCAGCAGTTGCTGCCTGGACCGCACGCGCCTACTCCGCATTGGTCTTTTGCGAGGCAGTCGGTTTGCTTGCCGACGAGGTGAAACGTGAGTTGATCGAGGCCGATTGAAACATCGGCGACTTGATATTGCGACGCGACGTCGGCGCCGTATTCGATCTCGACGGGCAGGTCGAGCGATTTCAACAACGGCGTTGCCATTCGGATAATGCCGGCGAGTTTGCCTGCGGCGAGTCGGTGGTCGCGATCGTCGGCCGTCCAGGCTTGGATCACGCACGATGACGTTTGGCGGATGGTTCCTCCGCAGTCGATGAAGTTCTTATCGATCCGGCCGACTTCGGTGACGTGGAAATGGTCTGGGATAAAGTCGCCCGACGGTAGTTGAAACCGTATCGCAGCTTCTCCAAATTGATTGAGAGCGGAATAGAACGCTTCAACGTTCATGAGTTGTTCCTTTTAAAGTGGAAAGCCACGCTTCGATTTGCTGTTTGATTTCGTCGCGCACGCGGCGAAACTCATCGAGAGTATCGTTGGTCGATCCCTGGAAGGCCGCGGGATCGTCGAAGGGCCAATACATCCGGTTCTGGACGCCTGGCCAAATACGGGGGCAAGTCTCATGGGCATCGCTGCAAACGATGATCAGGTAGTGAACGGCAATTAAACCCAGATATGTCGTTAGGTGCTTGGGATATTGGTCGGAAATGTCGATGCCGACTTCCGCCATCACTCGAAACGCCAAGGGGTGGATTTTCTCTTTTGGTTCGGTTCCAGCACTGTAAACGTTGAATTCGTCCCCAGCCATCGCCCTGAGGAACCCCTCAGCCATTTGGCTTCGGCACGAGTTGCCCGTGCAAAGAATCAAGACGTTCAGTTTGCGATCCATGTCAGGCTTTCAATTCCGCGATCAATTCTCGAACCTTGTTTCCGATCAGGTCTCTTACCTGTCGAAACTCGGCCGGCTCCATTTCTCGTGGATCGGGAATGCTCCAATCCACTCGGCGCTGCGCCTTCAAGTTCGGGCAGGCATCGCCGCACCCCATGGTCACGGCGGCATCGAATGGCACGTCTGGTAAGTCGTCGAGCGACTTGGAAACATGCGTCGAGAGGTCGTACCCGAGTTCTTGCATGGCTGCGATGGCCTTCGGATTCACCCGCCCCGAGGGCTTGGAGCCGGCGCTGTAGGCTTCGACGTCGCCGCTCATCAGTGCGAACGCTTGCGCCATTTGGCTGCGGTTGGAGTTTTCGACGCATACGAACACAACGCGCGGCATGATTTACCTTGCTTCGGTTGGAGACGTGGATGGGATAGGGGCGACGACCACCTGGCCGCGAAGTATCTGAAACAGGGCCACGCCAATCGCGCTTCCCAGGATTGGGGCAAACAAGTAAATCCAAAGCTCTGCAAAGCGCCCCGAAACAATCGCCGGTGCGAGGGACCGTGCTGGATTCATCGACGCGCCGCAAATCGGACCGGCGAACAGGGCTTCGAGCGCGATGACTGCGCCGATTGCAGCGCCGGCCATCGACCCTGTCTCCTTGGCGCCACACGCCACGTTGAGAATCACGAACATCAAAAACGCCGTGAGAATTCCCTCTAGGACGAAGGATTGAACAGACGATCCGGCGGGCACGGTTGCGCCCAACGTGGGATGCACAAAGAGAAGAGAGAGAACGAAACTTGCAGCGAGGGCTCCGATGCATTGGCTCAGTATGTAAGGCGCCACGTCTTTGGTGGGGAATCGCTTGGCGAACCAGAAGCCAAAGGTCACCGCCGGGTTGAGGTGTGCGCCTGAGATATCCCCGAGCGAATAGATGAGCGCCATCACAACCAAACCAAACGTTAACGCAACTCCCACATGGGAGATGCGCCCGTCGGTTGCGTCGTTGATGACGATGGCCCCGGTTCCGGCGAAAACGAGCATGAACGTTCCAACGATTTCACAAACGATAGATCGTATTCGTTCAAGCGAATATGCTTTTTCAAAAAAACTCATTCGCAGCACCCCTTGGCTTTATGCGACGCGATCGCTTTGGCATCCTTCATGAGTTCAGGAACTTCCTTGAGGCAGCAAGACAAGCAATCCAGCAGCTTGGCATGGAAGGCATCGCTCGCCGGAGCGAGCGCGTAGTGAATCCAATAGCCGTCCTTCCGCGACGTCACCAAGCCTGCTTTGCGCAGGTACGCCAGATGGCGGGACGCTTTGGGCTGCGGAACTTTCAGAACTTCCACCAGCTCGCAAACGCAAAGTTCGCCGCCAGCGAGTAAATTCAGGATGCGCAAGCGCGTTCGATCCGAAAACGCTCGAAACATCGCATCAACGCGGTTCTTAGGCTTTGCTGTTTTCATATTCGCTTAAACGAATTTAGGCGGATGCGGCGGTTCGGTCAATTGTCTATAGTTTGGACGGCGCCAACTGATCGTCAAACAAACGTTGTTTTGTCAGTGAGCAAGAAGGCAACGGTGACCACGCATGGTGACATTTGAGCAGTCTCCGTACGACCTGTTTTACATGCTGGGCGATGAGCTACGTCTCCGCATTTTGTGCCTGGTTCAGTCGCAGGAACTTTGCGTGTGCGACTTGAAAGAGATTCTGAAGGTGCCCGAGGGGCGATTGGTACGGCAGTTGGTTCTGCTGCGGCAAGCCGGTTTGCTTTCGAGACGTAAGGCGGGCGACTACGTTTACTACTCGATTCGGCCGCCCGCGGACGATCCGATCTGGCAAATGGCGGCCATGATGTTGCCGGCGCTTGGCGGTCGTTGGAAAAAGACGCGCGATGACGCAGCGGCTGCTAAAGCGAAAGTGCGGCCGGCGTGCCCGCCGTCGCGTCACGAGTTGAAGGCGAGCAGGAGGTAGTGGGGCGATCCGCTCAACCGCGAGAGCGGTTCCATAACGATAGCCGGGCGGTCGCGAAGCGCACCCCCCGGAAAGCAATCGCAAATGGGATGAGATCGCTGTCGCTTGTGGCAGCACCACTTGTTGCATTCCCAGCGTTGCCAACTTCGCGACGTTGCTGAGGTTTGCGGCTTCTGTCACCGCACATAGAACGGCGGAGTTTCGATCCCGAGAAGTCGCAGGTATACGTAGGCCTGACCGCGGTGATGGATCTCGTTGTCGACGACATACATCAGCAAGGTGGATGCGACGCCGGTGTATTGCCCGTAGGCGGTAATGGTTTCTTGGAAGCGCTCCGCGGGGATTTGGTTCCATAGGGAGTTGATGCTGTCCGTGTCCTCGTCCCAGCGCGTGAGGACTGCCGTTTTGGGTGAGGCGGCGTCGGTGAAGGTTTTAACCCATTGAGGGTCGTGATGTCCTGCGGCGTTGAACTCCCCAGTAGCGATTCCCTGGGCCATGGAAACGCCCATGCCGATGAGTTCCAGCGCCATCATGCCGAACGGCCGCATGGGCGAAACGCGAAATGAGAAGAGCTGCTCCTCGGGGAAGGCGTCGATCACGCGGCGGGTCAATCGGCGGTGGCCTTGCCAGTGTTCCAGAAGGGCTTCAGGCGTGATCGCGGGAGTGGAGCTCGGCACGGCATTCTCCGATTTGGATGGGAAGGGTAGCGATGGATTTTAGCCGTCGCAGGCTCGGCAGAGCTCATCGCGCTGACATTAGTTGTTGAACTCGAATTGAAAGTTGTACATGGCTCTTGTGCCGGGAGCCTTGTACCTTGCCATGACGATGCTACGAAATGGCCACATCGGTCGGAATTCGACCACGCTTTGCACAGGATTGCCGCGAGTTGTAGCCCTGTCCGGCCTCAGCCACCCCAGGAACAACGCCAGGAGTGCAATGGCTATCAGCGCACGGCGGAGCGTGAAGCGTGGGAGGTAAGAGGTCATGGTTGGCCGCTGTGCGATCCTGACGCGACCGAGACTATTTGAGTTCGGCCGTAACGACGAAATAGTTGCCTGAATTGAGCTTGGCAAACTCAGCTAGCGCCATTCCGGGTGTGGCGTTGATCGGTGAATCTCCTTCGACGTAGATAATGTAGGGTCGCCCGGACGTGATTGTACGGGCTAACGCATAAGTGAAATCCGCGGGGATCTCTTCGTGTGCAACGCGCCACTCGATTGTATTCATCAAACCGTCATGATCTTCAACAGTCGTAACTGTGTCCTTGAGAAAAGTCCGTGTTTTGAGGAGCAGCGTGACTTCAAACGGAGTTGGGAGAACCGCGTTGCGACGCAGATTTGGGTCGAGGATCGATTCGTTGCGAAGTTTCAGATTGCCGGCGTGCAATGCGAACAAAGTGACAACGAAGTGTTGGCCGCACTTGCCCTGGACTAACGTGATGTCTCGCTCGCATTCGTCTGTTTCGAGATGCGGCGATTCCCGTTTCTCTACGGGATGATCAGGACGCGTCGGTTTGAAGTTGGCAACCTTCCGAAACAATATCGACCATGCTCCCAACGCGATGGCGCAGACGGCGACTCCGATCAGCAACGTCTTAAGCGAGAAGCGGGGCATCACGACCCTCCCTTGGAAAAGTCATTCTCAGGGCGAGGAAAGGTGCATTCAATCTCCCTGCCGGAGAGGGGCGGAAAAGATGGATGCGTTGTCGTAGGATGAGCGGGAACACCCAGGGAATGATTCAATGCCAATTCATAGCGACATCCGTGCCTACAACAAGTCGCAGGCGGCCGGCGACAAGCGAATCTGCGACGCCCTCGCCAAAGCGATCAATGAGCACTTACCGGACGCAGAGAACAAGATCTGGCATCGGCATCCGGTGTGGTTCCTGGAAGGAAATCCGATTGTCGGCTACCACAAGCTCAAGGATTGCGTCCGCCTTTTGTTCTGGAGCGGACAATCGTTCGAGGAGCCTGGTCTTGAGCCCGAAGGGACCTTTAAGGCCGCCGAAGCACGCTACAACTCGGACGATGAGATCGTCGCCAAGGATCTTAAGAGGTGGCTTAAGAAGGCGAGCGAGATCCAGTGGGACTACAAGAACATCGTGAAGAGAAAAGGGAAACTCGAGCGCTTGAAATAGGCCAGACGACAGCGCGAGGAAGCAGGGAAGTCGCCTGCACTTGTCTTTCTGAATAGACGTGACCAGAGGTGAGACGCCGGGACCGTTGCCACCATACAAACAGTTGGCTAGCTCCGCTGATGGTACTCCGCGGAAACTCGGGCGAGTTCGGCCTCGTACTGGTTTCGGTCGAAAGTCAGGGGACGGAGCAGGGGGCCGAGCCGGGCCTCTTCTGCTGGCACTTCGACCCAAGCCGACCATGCGATCTCGTTCGGCGTCAACTCGATCTTCACGCCATAGGATTGGCAGGCGTACTCGCCACACTTGCATACCACGACCGGACTGAACTCGCCGCACCACGAAACGGCGGGGTCCCCCAAAAGATGCCGCTGGGGCAAGAGGGCGATTCGAGCAGGGACCCAGACGTACTGATCCTTCGGCTGCGGGCTATCACGGTTGTGCCACCACGGAGCTTCGAGTTGCTGGATCTGGTCGATCAAGCTATGTCCATCCACCCAGATGCCGACGCCGATGTCCGGCGGATGGCAGATCGTTGGAGCGAGTGTGAGACGGATGGTATTCATGGAGCTTGTGGGTGCTGGCTGATCGGTCCTACCTTTGCTCGCACAGTACGCGCGGGGAGTGGTTCGCTGCTACCTGAGGATCGTTAATCTTTGAGGGTGATAGAGGGACCGGCGACGCGAAAGGGTATACTGCCTGTTATGGCCATGCCTTTAACTACTCATGCCGCTCCAACCGACAAGCCGAGTTGGGACACGGTGACGCTGCCCAAGTGCCTTGGGGCGGTGTTGGTGATGCAGGTGGTCTTGTTTTTTTCGGATCGTTACGACTGGTTTTGGTTCAATGAGTTCAAGGGTTACTCGGCACTCATCACCGTTGCAGCGACTGCGATTGCTTTATTGCTGATCTCCGCAATCGTACTCGCAAGTGGGTTTACCAAAGCGAGAACCCAATTCAGCCTGGCGACACTGTTGCTGGTGATTCCGGTTGTGGCCATTCCCTGCGGGTGGTTTGCCAATGAAATCGGCGAAGCGCGGCGGTATCGGTCGTTGTTTGCTTCGGGTCGAGTCCATGCGGGTTATGCCCAGGATTATGTCGACCGCCCGTTGGTTCGCTGGCTTGAACGACGCTTAGGGGAAGAGTACTTCCGAGACGTGACATATCTCCATCTCGAGGAGCCAAATCCGGCGGTACTAGCAGAATTAGAGCGCCTTGGTCAGCTGGAATATTTAAAGTTGGTGGGCGAACAGTTTACCGACGACGACTTGGCGTACGTTGCGCGCTGTTCGCGATTGCAGTCCCTTTCTATCGAAAAAACACCCATCACCGATGCTGGGATGAAGCATCTACGTGGACTCCGCGAACTCAGTCGCGTTGACCTCGGTGGAACCAAGATCACGGACCTTGGTCTCGCAGAACTCAAGGATTTGAGAGAACTGCGAGAACTTAATCTGAAAGACACGCCAATCACCAGTGCTGGCCTTGAACACCTTAAGGGTCTTTCCCAACTGGTAGTCCTGTACCTCGACCGAACCAAGGTCGACGATTCAGGGTTAGCGCACCTCAAGGATTTGCCTCAATTGCGAGCACTCTTACTAAACGAGACTCAAGTCAGCGACGTGGGGCTGACGCAATTAAGAGGAATACCTCTGGTACACCTGTCTCTCGAGGGTACGCCTATTGGTGATTTGGGACTGGTACAGCTCGCCGACCAGACCGAGCTGATATTCCTCAAGCTCAGCAAAACGAAGATTACTGATGCGGGACTCGAAAACTTGTCGGGGCTGAAGAACCTCCAAACTCTGGTCATCGACCAAAACGACTTGAGTTCGGAGGCTAAGGAATCGCTTCCAAAGTCTTTGCCGCCTTTGTGCAAGATTTACTGGTAGCAACGGGGTAAGCTCAATTCTTGATGTCGATGCGGTCCAGGAACGCTTTCGTTTCGCGGTACTCTTTGAAGTCGATTTCGAGAAGTCGCTTGTCGAGGGCCATTAATCTCTTTTCAAGGACGTCTCGCTTTTGCCGCGATCGGGGTTATCCTGCCCCGCGCAACAACTGAGAATGGCGATACGGGTGAAGAAAGACAGGCGAAACGCGGCGGCGGATTAACGCATCACGCGATCGAAATTCGCCCTGATGTAATCGTCGGCTGCATCGAGTTCCGAAAAGACGGCGGCGGCTTCTATCGATGTGGACCAGCGATCGCCTGTCCACACTTGAAACCCTTCGACCATCGGCTTCTTTGGAGCCTGCTTGGTGGGAGGTTCGCCCGCGACTTTATCCGACGTGATGATGAAGTTGTCGCCGGATTTGCGTGACATCACGCCCATGAGATTGCCTTACTTCTGTTGCTTCGCCATCGTATCGCACCCATGTCATCGACGTAATGCGACGCGCGAAATGAGCTTTCGCTCGGCGGCATGAACTTCCGTGCTAATCCCACCGCATGGTGTTGAATTCTGTTCCTCCGATGCGTTTTCAGCCCCGATGCCAACAAACGTGGATGGCCACCGGCCTGGAACAGCTTAAAGGGATGGATAAGCTGCGCTTTGAAATTCGGGGGAATTTTGACATGGGGATATCGTACGCCTATACCAAGTGATCGCGACGGTCCCAGGCAAGTTGATACCAAACGGGGCTAAATCTATGACGCTGGTCAGTCTGAGGGCGCCTGATGCGGCGCGATCGTTCCTGCGGATTGGGTTTCTCTGCCTTATTCTGAGTATCGCCAGAGCGACGTTTTGTTTCGCCGACGACCCCGCCCAAGGCGACGAAGCCGAGAAACGGGAGGAAGCTGAGAAGAAGGATATTCAGACACTCGTCGACATCGTTGCGGATGTTGAAATCATCAACGGTGACGACGGCGTGCCGCTCGACTTCAACAAGACGCCAGTATTGAAATGGCCGAACGTCTCGCGCAACACACTGCTGGGCGGAACGTTCATTTGGACGCGCGAGGGGCGGCCCGAAGTGATCGCCTGCCTGTGGGACTGGAACGAAAGGGGCATCTGGTTCGGCATCCAATCACTCACCACAAATAAGGTGATTGCGAGGAAGGGCAACACCACATTTTGGCGCAGCGACAAGCCGGATCTGGAATTCAAGAAGTTCGACGGCGCCGCCGCACCGGCTGATTCGCCCGTAAGACGGCTTTCGCAGATGAAGGAATTCGCCAACCGCTTTCGAGCCCGGCTCCACACCAAGAATGACAAAGACACGGAAGAGCTACGGCTGCTAACCACGCCCATCTATCGGTACAAGTCGGGCGACATCATCGACGGGGCGCTGTTCGCCTTTGTGCAAGGAACCGACCCTGAGGTGATGCTGCACCTCGAGGCACAAACGCAGAAGGAGGCCAAGGGAGAGGTGACCCAGTGGCGATACGCGATTTCGCGGCGGACTGTCATGCCAGTCGAAGCCATGTTAGACGACAAGCAAATCTGGTCCGCCGAGTTTTCCTGGGGAGGACCAGACCAGCCTTTCTACCAAGGTCGTTTTCCGTAATGCAGCATGGCTGCCAGAGGTGTTAAGGCAGTGACTAACCTCTCGACTTCTGCGTCGCGCTGGTACGTGCCCACGCCGGGCAAGTTTCTGTTTGCTGTGCTGGTGATGCAGGGTGTTCTGTTTCTCTCGGCGCACTTTCAGTGGTTTCGGTTCAACGAGCGGAAAGGTTGGACGGTGCTGATTTCGGTGGCTGCGACGGCGATCGCGCTGTTATCGATAGCGACATTCGTTGTGGTTGGTCGATTTTTCAATTCGAAATCGCAGTTCAGTCTCGCGGCGCTGATGTTGCTGATACCTGTGATAGCGATTCCTTGCGGATGGATGGCCCGGGATGTCGAGCGCGCGCGGCAACAGAGGGATTCAGTGACGTTGGCTAGCGGAATACTGACGAATCCCGGAGACGTATCGCAAAACCCGTTCACCGAAACTTTGGGCGCGGATTTCTTCTGTGATGTGACAGCGTTGGAGTTCCCAACCGACTCCATAACCGACGCACACATGGCGAAACTCGAAGGGCTCGCTCGGTTGCGGCGGCTTTACCTCAGTCAAACTCAAGTCACTGACGCTGGACTGGAGCACCTAACAGCCCGTTGAATTAAGCCTGTTTTTAACCGGCGAGCGCCAGGCGCTCCG
>CAZWSX010000055.1:0-23837 GCA_964636985.1 uncultured Pirellulaceae bacterium
CAAACAGGCCAGCGAGATCACCAAATCGAACGACTTGTCGCCAAAGGGATAGGCTTCCTCTGCCCGATGCCGAAACAGATAGGGGCGAATCGGCTCCGGAGCATCGGCCAGGCCGTGCCGCGAAATGTCGAAGCCCTCGCAAGTCGATGCTGGCAAGAGCAACTTCAGTTCGTGCAACAAGTGAGCCTTACCACAACCGACGTCCAGGATTTTGGCATCGCTCTTGAGCCCGTAGACTTCGATCAGTCGCTCGGCCACGGCTTTCCAGCGGCCATCGTAGCGATATCCGCCGTAGCCATACCGGCGATCGCCATCCCAATAGTCGCGCTCGTACTCCTTCGCCTTGAGCATCGCTTCGACCTTGTCGTCGCACATCCGCGCCAGGCAATCGCGCGCCGTGCGTTTGTGAAGCGGCGTAACGAAGTTCATCATCCTGTTCATGACGCGATTCAATCACTCGTGCTAAGGAAAAATACTCAGGTCAAGGCGGAACGTGTTTCGGCCAACGTACGCAGTTCGGTCACAGCCGCCACCACTTTCTCGGGCGTCAAGTCGTGATGGCGCCAATGCTCCGCCTGGCTGCCGTAACGCTCCGGAAATGCGTCAGGCAAGCCAAGTCGACGAAACAGCGGCCGCTGGGGCGAAACGTCCTCGGCCAAGACTTCGGCGACGGCCGATCCCAGCCCGCCAACAATAGTGTGTTCTTCAACGGAGAGTACGACAGGCGAACGTCGCGCCGCCGCGCGGATGGCCGTGACGTCGAGCGGCTTGATGGTTGGCATGTGCAAGATGCTCAACTCGAGCCCGTCGCGACGCGCTACCGACGCGGCTTCGAGACAGACCTGCAGCATCACGCCGGTGGTGATCAATAGCCCGTCGCTCCCCTCGCCGAAAGCCCGTGCGCGGCCAATCTCGACGACGTCGGTCCGATTGGCGGTAACGATCGCGTCACCCCCTTTCGCGATCCGCACGTAGATCGGGCCGGGCCAATCGAGTGTCTTAGCCATTAAGGCTTGCATCTCGACAGCGTCGGCCGGAGCGAGGATCGTCATGCCCGGGATCGCCCGCAAGATCGCCATGTCTTCGATCGCTTCGTGCGTTGGACCCAAGGGGGCGTAGACTAGTCCTCCTCCGCTTCCCAAAAGGCGAACCGGAGTTTGGTGCAGGCACAGATCGATCACAATTTGTTCGAAGCACCTGCGCGTAAGGAACGTCGCGATCGTATTGATGTAGACAACGCACCCTTCCAGCCCCATACCCGCCGCCATGCCGACGATGTGGGCCTCGCTGATCCCTTCCATGAGGAACCGCTCGGGCATTTCGCTGCGAAACGCTTTCAATGTTCCGGCACCTAAGTCGGAGCCGATGAACACGACGCGCGGATCGGCCTTGGCCAGTTGGTAGACGGCTTCCAAGCACGCTTTACGCATGGTTCGCCTCCAGCGCCGCACGCAGTAAGGCGAACTCGTCGTCGGTCACGCGGTTCTTGTGATGCCACTCGCCATTGTTTTCGACGAACCCAACGCCCTTCCCTTTCACCGTGTGGCAGATAATCACTTGTGGACCCGCTTGTTCGCGGCGTGCTTCACCGATGGCCTGCCGCAGCTCCGCCACGTCATGGCCGTCGACTTCGCGGACTCGCCAGCCGAATGATCGCCACTTATCGGCCAGTGGTTCTAGCTCCAGTACTTCCGTCGTCGAACCGTACGATTGCCGGCGGTTGTAGTCCAGCAGCGCAACCAGTCGATGCAGACGGTGCTTCGACGCACACAGCGCAGCTTCCCAAGTCGAACCTTCGTTACACTCGCCATCACTGAAGATCGGATGAACGAACGCGTCGTTCCCTTTGATTCGCATCGCACAGGCCATGCCGACGGCGATCGACAGCCCATGCCCCAGACTTCCGGTCGATGCCTCGACGCCAGGCACTTTGCCGTATTCCGGGTGCCCTCCTAAGACGCTGTCGAAGCGGCAGAAGGTATCGAGCGTTGATTCAGGAAAATATCCCTTGTCGGCCAAGATCGCGTACAGCGCCAGGCACCCGTGCCCCTTGCTCAACAGGCATCGATCCCGCTGCTCGTCCTGGGGACGCGATGGATCGAATCGCAAGACGTCGTCGTACAACACCCGCAGTATTTCAACCAGCGAAAACGCCGATGCCAGGTGTCCGCGACGCGATCCCGCCATGGCGCGCACGATCTTCAATCGCAAATCGCGCGAGCGTTGGTCCAAGGCGGCGGAAGATTCGTGGCGAGAAACCATGGGGGCCGATTCACTCCGTTGGCGTCAGCAAAGGGGTTAGTTCGTCGATCCGAGTCAACATGACTTGAGACCGTTCCAGCTGAGTACGCAATACTTCGTTGTAGTCGCTATATTCGCCTGTCGCAAAGGTCCGCCGAGCCGCGTGATCGGGCAAAAACTCATTCAACAAAATGGCACACCATTTGAGAACGAACAATGGCGATAAAGCCAAGATACGGCCCGGCAAACCGGGATCATCGGCAAAGACGCGAACGCATGAGTCAACAAACGCTCGACGCCACTCGGCCGGGCAGCGATTGGCGGGATGCAAAGTGAAGTCCGCGATCAGCTTAGCCGCATCGTCCCAGCCGAAATGTTCAAAGTCCCAAAACAACCACGTGCCGTCGGGGCGCCGCACTCCATTGTGCCAGCCAAAGTCCGAGGGGCTGAGCACACGGCCTTCCGGAGGACAAACGGCGTCGCGTCCTAGCATTGATTCAAGGCGTTCGGATGCTCGCTTGAGCTCCGGCATAAGTTTGCCAACAACAAAATTGCGCATAGCCTGACGAATTGTCGCGGTTGGGTCGTTCTCTTGGCCGTCGATGCGAGTGGAAATCAACTTCTCAAGTCGGCTACGAATGTGGCCGACAACATGGTCGGCCTGAAGTGCCGCTTCGGAAGCCTCTCCTTCGAACTTCGCATCCATCCGGCTCGCGAAACGAAGCGACGCCACAAACGCGACGGCCTGGTCAATGTCACTCTGTCGCAGCGTTGCCGGCGGCCCGACCTCGCCCTCGACGAATTCGAGAAGCGTGACCTTTGATTCTTTGTCGAGCTCAATGGCCGACGGGATGTTCTTAACTCCCAGACTCGCCAGTACGGTCAACGCGTCGAACTCGATTCGCTGATGATCTCGGCCCGACGATCTTGGGAAATATCGCTTGGCCGCACACGACGTTCCATCGCCGGCGGTTGCCTTATACACCAGGCTATTGCGACCACCGTAAAGGCGTTGCCACGCAATGACGCCTTTCGACCAAAGCCGTTCAACTGCTGCGCGCGTGTCGTCTTCCAGAGCCGACAGCGTGTCAGCAACAGTAGGGACGGCGGTGGTCGCGATGCTCTCAGTCACCGAAGAACCACCTTGAGATATGGTGCCAGTCGCCTGCCAACACGACGCCTTCGGGAACTCGTCCGCAACTCGGATCGAACAACAGCTTGCGGCACTGGGAAGGAAAGTCAGGTGTCTGAAACACTTCTTCCAGATCGTCGACAAACGCCTGGCAACCTAGTTGCCGGATCCGTGCTACCTTCGCTTGCCGATCGTCCTCAAACGCGACGTCGTCGAGCGACATGCGAAGTTCGGGATCGTCGAACAGTTCCTTGTTGAGCCAGGCCGCAGCCGCATCACGAAGATTCGGTCCCCTAGGGTCGATATGCGAATGGGCCGTTTTGTGGCTCACGATTTTGACCGAGATTCCCCGGTCGCGACACGCGTGGAGAAACTCCTTCGCGCCAGGAGCGACGCGCGCTCGGTGCATTTGGTGCCCGTACGCTTCGGCCTGCAAATACTGCCACGAATCGTCGCCGGCCGTTGCGCGAACGGCATCGCGCACCTGACGCTTCGTCCAAGTTGCAGCTTCAGGCACCAGCTGCCGTTCGACTGCCAGGCTGGCGAAAAGCTCGTCGTAGAGCGCCAAGGTGTTGTCGAGGTCGATCCCGATCGTGCCGATGGTCTCCGCGAGGCGGATCATGTCAGCCCCGCGATCTGCATCGTGCGAATGTTGTAATAGCGGGGATCGTCCAAAGGATTGAGCACGCGGCCTTTGACAAAGGCGGTTTGGAGATCGCGCACGGCGTCGCGCAATCCGCGACGGGCGACGAAGCCGAGATCGCGCCGAATCTTCTCCGAAGAAATGTGGTACGACCGCAAGTCGTCCGTCGGCTTAGTGCTGATCGTGACATCGGGGCCAACGACGTCGCGCACTAACTCGGCGATGTCGCGGACGGGGAGATTGTCGTATCCCACGTTGTAGGTCTTGCCGTCGATTTGTTCGTCGGACCACCGCAGCGATTGTAAGTACGCGTCGACCATATCCTCGATATGGATATTGGGCCGCATCTGCGAACCACCGAAGACGGTGATGGCTCGTTTGTGGACGGCGTGGTTCGTCAGAATATTCACTGCCAGGTCCAACCGTAGTCGCGGTGACCATCCGCAAACGGTCGCGGGCCGCAGCGTCAGCGTGCAAAATCCGGGCTGGCGCTCTTCGAGCAAAATGTCCTCGCACATCGCCTTGTAACGGGAATAGTCGGTCAGCGGCTCCAGCGTCAGGTCTTCGGTCACGTTCGATTCAGACTTCACGCCGTACACGCTCGACGACGATGCGTACACAAAGCGGCGCACGCCGGCTTGCTTGGCCGCCTGGACCAACGGGCGAAACGCGTCGTAGTTGATCGATCGGCCAAGCTGCGGATCGAGTTCGAAGCTCGGGTCGTTCGAAATGCAGGCCAAATGAATGACGGCGTCGCAACCTGCTACGGCCTGCTTGACGCTTTGCGGATCGCGCAAGTCGCCAGCGACTTCGTGATAACGAGGATTCCCGTGGCAAGAACTGAGCACGTCGCGGCCATACAGAAACAAGTCGAGGACGACGACCTCGTATCCGGCTTCCAGCAACCGTGGAGTCAAGGCCGAGCCGACGTAGCCGCCGCCGCCCGTGACCAGGACCCGCTTGATGTCATTGGGAAAGCCGCTGCCTCCGCTCACGCTTGATACTCCTTACCCGCGGTGAACAACTGGTCAATCTTTTGCATCAACGCGTCGCGACCAGGCGTTTTTCGATGGCCCACGGTTTCGACCGCTAATGCTCCCAGCGCGTTGCCCAGGAATCCAACCGTTTCGATCGGTGCTTGCTGCGCCGCTGCCAGGGACGTTAGTGCCAAGACTGCATCGCCCGCTCCAATTCGGTCGACGATTCGCTCCGTGAATGCGGGCACGGTAGCAAATCCTTCGCGGCGGTGCCACAGCGTGCTGCCACGCTCGCCCCGGGTGGCGATCAGGGCCTGCGCCCCGAGCCTCAAGGCAACTTCCTCCATGATGGCCGGCAGCTCGCGCGTGCGACTGCGGGCCTCGATGCGAAATTCCTTTTCGGAGATGCAAACGAAGTCCGCCCGCGGATACTTCGAAATGGTATTGAAACCGTGATTGCTCGCGTTGGTTTGCGTATTGACCGAGAGGAATTTCGCTCGTGCGCAAAGGGTATCGATGATGGCTGGAGTCAAAAGCCCATGCCCGTAGTCCGTGACAATTACCACGTCGAAGCGGGGTAATTCTCGGGTCAGCCAATCCTGCAGCTCCTGTGAGAGTTCAGCAGGAACCGCGTCGACCATCGTGTAGACTTCGAACAACTTCTGCAGCGGATACTTTTCCACGTAGCGCCGTTTGACCGTCGTGGGCGCATCGGGCTGGTAGAAGAACGCCGCGTCGACTTGCGGCTTGAGGTGTTGTCGAATCAAGTCTTCCTGCGAGTTCGCTGCTCCCAAAACGCTGACCAACGAAACGTTGCCCGAAAACTCGGCAACCTGGTTGGCCGTCGACAGCACGCCGCCGGCGAACCGTTCCGACGATTCGTATCGAACGGCCAAAATCGGTTCTTTGCCGGCCTTACCCATGGCCTCGCAGTAGTGGTATTCGTCAACGATCGCTTCGCCGACCAGGAGCACGCTCAGCGACGATGCCTTCTCGACCACCTGGGTCGTTGCTTCGAGGGAATGGCGGCGAGAGAAATCGCGGAGAAACGCAGCGGCTTTAGCCGGAACGGGCTGGTGACTTGTGGACGATTTGCGATCTTCTGCCGTGGAGAATCGCATTTGAACGATCGCGCCGCCGTAAGCTTCGATGGACGCGCGCGGGGCGTCGTCAATCACTTCCGCGGACGTCACAAATACGATGGGTTTGAGCCGATCAATCAACTCCATCACCGAGAGTCCGCGCGCGTCGAAGACGTGATCGACCATGCCAAGGGCGCGGACGACCTCAAGACGTTCAGCAAATGCGTCGCTAGGAACTACTATGCCGCCATCGTGGGGCAACGCCGCGACGACCAGAGTGTCGCCTAAGCGTTTGGCTTGAGCCAATGCCCGGACGCACGCGGCGTCGACGGCATGGAACTCCCCATGAACCAGCACCATTGCCTTCTCAGATGAAGGTAGCGCGCCCAGTAGCGACTGCATATTGGCATCGAAAAACGCATTCGCCTGAGAAGTCATTGGGGAGGGGGCCTCCGAGGCGCCTCTTTAGACCCGCGCAAGGCGAGTTTTGCAACGAATCAGAAATAAACGACCCGAATTGGGGAGATGCTGCGTTGGTCCCAAAAACCATTTTAGTCGCAAACCCTTGCCGCGTAAGGGGAAACTGCCTCGCCCGCCAGGCCTCAACAGTTTGCCGAGGAACGCCACCGTCGATAGGTTGGAGGCGTCGAAGATATCGAAGCTACACGCGAAAACGCCCCAAAATCTGAAGTTCGCCTCCCATGACGCAACGCACGAAGGAAGTCCAATACAACGAACTGCTCAAAGTGCGCGACGAGATCGGCACGGCTTCGCTCGGTTTGATGATGAACCAGGTCTGGTACGACGACCCGCGGCGGCTCGCCTTTGTGCTCGCGCGGTACAAATTCGTCGCCAAGATGCTTTCAGGAAAACAGAAGGTCGCAGAGCTTGGCTGCGGCGACGCCTTCGGCAGCCGCATCGTCAAACAGGAGGTCGCGGAGCTTCACGTTTACGACTTCGACCCGCTCTTCCTCGAAGATGTCGAGAAACGCAACGTGGAGCGCTGGAAGTTGCACCCGCATCTGCACGACATTCTCGACGGGCCGCTGAAAGAAGCCCCCTTCGACGCGATCTACAGCCTCGACGTCTTGGAACACATCGCGGAAGCCAGCGAACACCTCTATGTGAGGCATCTCAATCAGTCGCTCGTCGATCACGGCATCCTGATCGTCGGCATGCCTTCACTCGAATCGCAGTTGCACGCGAGCCCTCAAAGTAAAGTGGGACACGTCAACTGCAAGAGCGGCAAGGTTCTAAAAGCGGTCCTCGAGAAGGATTTTCACAACGTACTGCTCTTCTCGATGAACGACGAGGTCGTGCACACCGGCTTTTCCCCAATGGCCCACTATCTACTGGCCATCTGCACGGGAAAGAAACCATAAGCCAGCCGGTCGGCCGCTTCTCACCCTTCAAGCAGCATGGAAAGCGGCTCTTCCAAAAGCTTCTTTAACTTGACGAGAAACTGAACGGCATCGCGGCCGTCGACCAGCCGGTGGTCATAGGATAGCGCCACGTACATCATTCGCCGGGCGCGGATTTTTTCGCCCACGCACACGGGCCGACGCTGAATTGTGTGCATGCCCAGGATGGCGCTCTGCGGCGGGTTAAGGATGGGTGTCGAGAGGAGCGAGCCGAAGACGCCCCCATTGGTGATGGTAAATGTGCCGCCGCTCAGTTCTTCAATGGCGAGCTTGCCATCGCGGGCGGCGATCGCCACGCGTTTGATTTCCTTCTCGATTCTGGAGAACGACAGGTCTTCCGCGTTGCGAAGGATCGGCACCACGAGGCCGCGCTCGGTGTTGACCGCAACGCCTAGATTCACATGATCGTTGTAAACGATGTCGTCGCCATCGATCGCGGCATTGATGATGGGAAAGTGCTTCATCGCCAGGACCGTGGCCCGGGCAAAGAACGACATCAGCCCGAGCGAGACGCCGTGGGCCTTTTCAAATTCCTCCTTATGCTTCTCTCGCACGTCGAGGACATTCGTCATATCGACTTCGTTGAACGTCGTGAGCATTGCGGCCGTGTGCTGTGCCCGAACCAGCCGCTCGGCGATTCTTCGGCGGATCTTGCTCATCGGTTCGCGGCGCTGCCCGTTGCTGTTGGCGCGATTCGCCGCTGCACGATCCGGCTGCGGTCTTGCTTCGGGTGTGGCAACGGACGCTTTCGCCGGTGCAGGCGTCGCAGCCGGAGGTGACACTTTTGGAGGCGACGCTGCTGGAGCCGGCGCTGGCTTGGCCGCCTCGGCTTTTTCCGCCGACGGCTTTTCGACGGCGGTCTCATTTGCCGCGGGCGGCGCCGATGGCTGAGGCTTGGCCTCTTCCGGGCGTGGGGCTCGTGGCGGCGTCTCCTGCGCGGGAGGTGCCGCAGGTTTCGCACTTTCCGTTGCTGCCGGCTTTGGTGGTGGAGACGCGGCACTTCCCACGCGGGCCGCCTCGATTTTGGCGACGACTTGTCCTACCCGCACGGTGGCACCGACTTCGAGCGTGCCCGTAATCGTTCCGCTCGCAGGCGACGGAAGGTCGAAGGTGGCTTTATCGGTCTCGAGTTCGCAAAGGGGTTCGTCAGCAGCCACTTGATCGCCATCGGACTTAAGCCAACGGAGGATCACGGCTTCGGTGATGGATTCGCCCATCGCGGGGACGGTAACTTCGGTTGACATGGGGCCTTACTTTGTTCTCAAGCCTTGGTTATCAAGCGCTTTTCATGGCTGGCGGTGCGACAACGGATTCGGCGACATCGAGTGCTTGATCGATGATCGACTTCTCCTCGGCCTCATGCACGTGGAAGATGCCCGTGGCGGGGCTGGCCGCTTCGTCGCGACCGATGTAGGTGGGAGTTGCTTGCTCAGCTAAGAGCTCTCGCAGTCGAGGTTCCATGTAGCTCCATGCCCCCATGTTGCGAGGCTCTTCCTGCAACCAGCAGAACTCCTGCACATGAGGATACTTGGCCAGGATCTCTCGCAACGATTGCTGCGGAAACGGGTACAGTTGCTCGATGCGAACCACGGCGACGTTCTGCTGGCCGCGCTTTTGGCGGGCAGAGTCTAGCGGGTAAAAGATTCGCCCGCTGCAGAACACGAGCCTGCGCACGTGCTCTGGGTCGGGTTGCTGAGGATCGTCGAGCACCGTTTGGAAGCTCGATTGCGTGAATTCATCGAGCGAGGAGAGTGCATGCTCGTCGCGCAAAAGGCTTTTGGGCGACATGATGACGAGCGGCTTGCGGAAGTTTCGCCGCATTTGCCGTCGCAGCAAATGAAAGTACTGCGCCGATCGCGTTGGATAACACACCTGGATATTGTTGTCGCCGCACAACTGCAGGAATCGCTCCAGACGCGCGCTGCTATGCTCGGGCCCCTGCCCTTCGTACCCGTGCGGCAACAGCAGCACCAGGCCGCTCATGCGAAGCCATTTTGATTCCGCACTGACGATGAACTGATCGATAATCGGTTGCGCACCGTTCACGAAATCGCCAAACTGCGCTTCCCAAATCACCAGCGTGTGCGGGTCCGCTGAGCTGAATCCATACTCAAACCCGAGCACCGCCAATTCGGACAGCATCGAGTTGCGGATGATGAACGAGCCTTGTTCGGCCGACAGGTGCTGCAAAGGGATGTAGGTGGCGTCGGTCTGCTTGTCGTGCAAAACCGCATGCCGGTGGCTGAAAGTCCCTCGCTCGCTATCTTGCCCCATCAATCGCACGGGCGTTCCTTCCAGGAGCAAGCTGCCGATGGCCCACATTTCCGCGCAGCCCCAATCGACAACGCGCGATCCTTCGGCCATCTCGCGCCGCGCTGCCAAGGTCTTCAGCTTGGGATGGATCGTGAAGTCTTGCGGGAGCTTGAGGTAGCTTGCGGAAATGCGCGCAATGACATCCTGGCCAATGCTGGTTTCAGCACGCTCGTTGCCGCGTCGCGAGAGCCCTTTCCAGAGCCCGCCCATCGATTGGATTTTCTGCTGAGGGTGCCGCTGTTTCGCGAGTCCCATCGCTTCGGTGAGCCGCTCGCGAAGCTTCGCCACCGTCTGTTCGACGTACGAATCGTCGATCTCGCCGGCTTCAAGGAGCTTTTGAGCATAGATTTTCACGACGCTAGGGTGACCGGAGATCCGTTCGTACATCCGCGGTTGCGTGTAGGCCGGCTCGTCACCTTCGTTGTGGCCGCGGCGGCGGTAACACCACAAGTCGATCAGCACGTCGACATTGAACTGTTGGCGGAAGGCAACGGCCAACTTGGCCGCGTGTGCAACGGCATCGGGATCGTCGCAGTTGACGTGGAAGATCGGCGCCTGGATCATCAGCGCCACATCCGTGGGATAGGGTGTGAAGCGAGTTTGGTCCGGCGTGGCCGTAAAGCCGACTTGATTATTGACGATCACATGAATCGTCCCGCCGGTCCGATAAGCCGGCAGTTCCGAGAGGCTCAAAGTTTCCGGAACAATTCCTTGTCCTGTAAACGCAGCTTCGCCGTGCAACAGCATCGGCAACACGCGTCGCTGTCCGTCGGCGCCTTTGCGCTGTTGCTTGGCGCGCACGATCCCTTGAATCACGGGATCGACTAGTTCCAGATGGCTGGGGTTGTAACTGAGCGACGTGTGAACCGGCTTACCGCATCGCGCGACGCGGTCGTTCGAGAAACCGAGGTGATACTTGACGTCGCCGTCACCCTCCGATTCCTGCCATGGATTCGTCCCCTCAAACTCGCTCATGATCAATTCGTACGGCTTGTGCACCACGTGAGCGAGAACATTCAGGCGGCCGCGGTGGGGCATTCCCATCACGACTTCGTCGATTCCCAGCGGCGCTCCCTCTTCGATGATCGTTTCGAGCAGACCAATCAAGGCCTCCGAGCCTTCGAGCGAGAATCGCTTTTGTCCCAGATACTTGGTGTGCAGAAAATTCTCGAACGTCTCGGCCGCAATCAATTGATCGAGCAAACGGCGGCGGTGCTCGGCGGAGAGTTGCGGTACGTTGCAGTTTGGTTCAATGCGCTCCAGGAGCCAGTCTCGCTGCTCCTTGCTGTTGATGTGCATGAATTCCACGCCGACGGTGCCGCAATACGTCGTGCGCAACTTTTGCAGCAGGCTTTCCAGCGTGCCATCGCTGGCACCTAGAAAGCCCCCCGACCCCACCTGGCAGGGCAGGTTTTCGTCGGCGAGGCCGAATTGGGACAGTGACAAAAGCGGCGTTGCTGGCCGTGGCTGGCCTAGAGGGTCAAGCTTGGCTTCAAAATGGCCCAGCTCGCGGTAGGAGTGAACCAGGTCCTGCACGCTATCGGCAAGTTTGCTCTTGAAATCCCCGTCGTTCGTGCCCCCATCAATCGGAGCCGCCGTCTCGCTAGTTACTTCACGGGCCCCGACCGGGGACCGAACCGGGCCAGGGGAACCGTCGCCAAAGCCCGCCTCAAAGCCGGCGAAAAAAATGGCCCATTGCGGGTCGACCGATTCGGGCCGACCCCGATACGCGGCGTAGAGCTGTTCCAGGTAGTCGCTGTTGGCACGCTGAAAAAAATCGAGGCGCTGTCGTCCTAGAGTGTCATCCATAGTCTCTCTAGTTTACTTCTTCTTGGCAGCTTTTGGCCGCTTTTCAGGGCGGCAACGCGGAACGGCCGCCAAGAATGAGTCCGGAATTGCAGTTCGCGCAGCTAAAGGCCGCGATCAACCGGTTGCGGCGGAGAGTGGGCGCATTGCGTGCGCCTTGGGCTATTCCAGCCAGAGCCGAACTTCTTTGTCCTCGAGTCGGCATTCGCACACCGAGCCCGCCGCGTAATTGCGGTTTCGCGCCTCTCTCGCCAGCGCCGCGAGGTCGAGACCTGCGTCCGAGATTCGCTGCTGCAATTCCTCCGGCATGAGGTCGCCAATCCGTTCCAACGCCGTCGCCGGAAAAGAAAGTTGCACCTTGGTTTGGCCGCCGGATGCGACTCGGATCTTGAGATGGGTGGACTTGGCGCTCGGAACATAAGGAGCGACCGATGGCGAGTCGCAGGTTGCCATCGGAGTTTCCTCCAGAATGGGGCGCCAAGCGATCGGCGTATTGAGGTCGGTCAAAAACTTCAACAGGCCGTGCAGTGTTCGCATCAGAAACATCAGGTTCGGCGGCGCCGCGATGCGAAAGTTCCAGCGATCGTCTCCCAATATCTGCGATGCGCGCTCGCGTAAACTCCATGTCCTGGGATCGAAAGGTTCCTTCGATCTGAATGGTTCGGACAAAAGTTGACCGAGCGCCGGTAAGCGGTCAATTAGTGGAGCCAGGGCCGTTCGGTCGAAACCCAGTATGAGAAGCGAACTCCACGCGACGTCGGGAGCGTCGCCGCACGTGAGGAATTGCTTAAGGGCAACACGCTCTTCGACGCCGGGATGCCAGACACACCCAAAGTCGTAGACAACAAGCTGCGGCCCCTGATTGCTCGAGCGGAACCGAAAGTTGCCCGGGTGCCAGTCGGCATGAACGGCCCCATGACAAAATAGGGATTTGAGAAAGAAGCGTACCAGGAGCGAAGCGAGCTTCCTCTTGTTCTCAGGCGACCAACTGGCGAGCACATCCGCGAAACGCTCGCCGGCTTCCCAGTGGGTTGTGAGAACGACATCGCTACTCAACGCGTCGATCACCCTTGGAATGACGACCTCCCTGTCGCCCTGCCAGTCGTCGCTGAATCGGCGCTGCTGCTGGGCTTCGTGGCGGTAGTCGAGTTCGTGCAGCAACGACTCTCGCAGCGTGCTCTGGTAACGCTCCAAGTCGAAGCCGCGACAAAGGCCTCCGATCGGCTTGGTCAGCCAGCCCAGCATGGCAAGATCGGAATCGAGCGCATCGCGAATGCCCGGGTACTGGACCTTCACGGCAACATCTTGACCGTCGCGCAGAGTGAGTCGATGGACTTGCCCCAGCGACGCCGCGTGACCACTAAGATCAACGTCGCTGGCAATCGCCGAAACGCGTTCTCCCCACTGCTCTTCAACTAACGGCGCCAGTTGCGACCAAGGCAGCGGTTCGGCGCTGTCTTGCAAGTTGGCGTAACTTGCGGCCGCTTCCTCTTCCAATTCGCAAAGGCTGAGGAGTTGTCCCATTTTTTGGGGCAGACCGCGCATGCGACCGAGCCGCTCGGCAATGTGCCGCTGGGCGCGCGATTGAGCGGCTGTGGAAAATGCCAAACGCGCACGCGTTGCGCCGGCGGCCAGCTGCGCGTAATCGGCAAGGCGACGAAGATTGGGGAGCGCCGTCATGGCACCTGTCAGGTTCTTCTCAGGCCGGCACGGACTGGTTGGACAATTCCAGCAACTCGTCAGCCAATCGGACGAGTTGGCCAAATTCCGGCTTGGTGAGTTGCGCATCAGCGCCGACAGCGAGCCCCTTCTTCTGGTTGTCGGGCGTCATGATCGACGAGAAGAGGATCACCGGCAGCGACTTGAGGACCGTATGTTCCTTGACACGACGTGTCAAGTGCAATCCATCCATCATGGGCATTTCGACATCGCTAATAAGCAAGTCGGCGATGTCGCTTTGAGAAACCCCGTCGGCTAATTGCTTCTCGAGCCAGGCCCAAGCCTGATGGCCGTTCTCAAAGGTTGTGACCCGGCTGTAGCCATGATTCCGCAACGTCGCGGCAATTGCCTTGCGGATGTTCGCCGAATCGTCCGCCAGCAGCAAGTGCTTCCCCTTGCGCTGATCCGCGTCGCCTCCCGCCAAGATCTCCTGTTCCCAGCGCTCGCCCGAGACATCGGCCAACACTGACTCGAAATCGAGAATGGTCACCAAGCGGCCCTCAAGCGTCGCGATACCCGTCACAGGGGTCGACGTGTTCGCGAGCAGGTCGGGCACAGGCGCGATATGGTTCCAGCTCACGCGATGAATCCGCTCGATATCATCAACCATGAACGCTGTTTGAGAGCTGTTGAATTCCATCAAGATCATCTTGCCGCCGGCGCTTTCGTCTTGGCACTCGCCTAGATGACGTCGAAGCGAGACGCAGGGCGCCACCTGATTCCGCACGCGAACGCAGCCCAGCAACGAGGGGTGGGCCTCGGGGACTTGCACAATGTCTCTTTGTTCGAGAACCTCACGGACCTTGGCGACGTTCACGCCCAAGCGCAAACCGCCGACGTGGAAGACGAGGATTTCAACCTCGTTGGTGCCGCTTTCGAGCAGGATCTCTTTTTCGAGCAACAGTCCGCCTAAACCGGCCATGTGAAGGGCCTCCAGTGGAAGATGAATCTGTCTAGGCGCACGCAATCATTTTGTTCAGGGCGTTGGCAAGCCGGCGCGAATCGAATGGCTTGACGACAAAGTCGCTGGCCCCGAGTTCGAGCGCCTCATTCAAGATCGACTTTTGATCGAGCGCGCTAACGATCAAGACCCGCGCCGCCGGGTCACACTCCGTGATCCCACGCAAGGCTTGCAGGCCGTCGCACTCCGGCATCACCAGATCGAGCGTGACGGCATCGGGCCGCAACTCCTTGTATCGATCGACGGCTTCGTAACCATTGGCGGCTTCGCCGACGATTTCCCATCCGTGCGCGATGGCCGTGTCTTTGATCATTTCGCGAATGATCAAAGCGTCATCAGTGACAAGCAAACGTTTGGACATAATGTGTGACCTCCCGAATCGATGTGTGAACGTGTGTCGTGCATCCGCACGATGGCTTTTGGTTAAATGCGGACCGACGCTTCCCCTGCGATCTCCACGAGCAACTCGTTTCCATCGCTGCCGAACGTGATCCGGCGCCCCTTGGTTCCACCCAGGTGCTCCGCGACGAGCGGAATGCCCGCTTGTTGCAGCGCTTGCCGGATTGCAGTTTGATTTGCGACGCCAATTTGAATGGGCCCCGAGGCCTGAAACATGCTGGCTCCGCCCGCCACTTTGGCGACGAGTCCGCGGACCGATGCCTTTTCGTTTTCCAAAAGGCGGACCATGTGCGGAACGGCGACATCGGCGAATTTGCACGGTGGCCCCGTGCGGCTCCCGGCATCCGGCAACACGACATGAGCAATGGCAGCGATGCCTCGCGCTTCGTGAATCAAAACGAGGCCGACGCACGATCCCAAAACCATGCGGGCGATCTCAGGTCGCCGAATAATCGCCACCTCGGCCATGCCGATGTTGCGTTCGAGCGATTTTGTCAAAGTAGCTGTCATCATGGCGTTCTTGGCGCGGCCGATTCGCCGCAAGGTGCTTAAGCAAGGGTGGGCTGCAGGGCGGTGATCATACGCTGGTCGGGCACGAACGCGACGCTCCAGTTCACGGCCTGGTCGCGCAACGTAAAGCGGGTACGGCAACAAAGGATGGTGTCTCGGTCGAGTGCCTGGCAGAGCAAAGCCTGCTCCAGCACGCTGGCGCCGAAGTCGCGCGTGAGCCACGGCGTGGAAGGGGTCAGCCGCGCGCCGATGCCGAGGGCAAGTTCGCTCAG
Organism: uncultured Pirellulaceae bacterium; assembly: GCA_964636985.1. Lineage (GTDB taxonomy): Bacteria > Planctomycetota > Planctomycetia > Pirellulales > Pirellulaceae > CAZWSX01. Next base: position 15,477 of record CAZWSX010000055.1, read on the forward strand.
GAAAGCCGAAGCAAAAATATTGGCCGTTTCCGTGACAGCGGATTCTTCCAGCCGCGTCCAGTCGCGCGCGGGGTTCGCTGGACGGCCGAGGATCGTGGCCGCCAGTCGCCGGCCATCTTCGTCGTCAAACGACAGGACGAGCCGGCCGCCGTAATCGCCGATGATGTCGAGAGTCACCATCACCAACGGGTCCATAGCGTTGCCAAATTGTTGCAACGCGTCTTCCAGCGGCGTTTCGCGGACGTCGTCGACCTCCAGGCGCACGTGATTGCCCGTCCATTGGCTCATTGCCTTTCCGGCGTGAGTCGTCGCGGCGCGCAAGATTTGCGCAAGCACTCCGCTGGATCGGTTGGAATCGTCTTCAAAACTCATTGGCTGAGGCTCCACTTGGTGGCGTGCTCCATGGACGAACGGTCGCCGGCATTGAGTGGCCGACTCGCGAAAGCAATCAGTGCGGCAACATCAAGAATCAACGAAACCCTGCCGTCGCCTAGGATGCTCGCTCCTGCCAGGCCGTTAATGTTGCGGTAGTTTTCCGCGAGCGACTTGATGACGACATCTTCCTCGCCGAGCAAGTTGTCGACTGCCAGGCCGAGTTCATCGCCGTCGGCGCCCACAATCACAACCGTTACCTCTTCGTCTCGTTGACGACGATCGGGCGACGTGGTGCCCAAAATATCGCTGAGTTCGACGAGCGAGATCACGCGGCCGCGCACTTGCACGGTGCGAACGCCGTGCACTGTGGCGCAGTCGACGGCCTTCGCCTTGACGATTTCCACCACCGATTCGACCGGGACTGCGTAGACCACGCCGCCAATCACGCTGAGCAAACTAGGCAGGATGGCCATCGTGAGCGGAAGTTTGATCGTGATGGTGGTCCCTTCGCCGGGCCGACTATCCAGCTCGATCGCACCGCTGAGGGCTTCGATCTTCGAGCGGACGATATCCATTCCCATGCCGCGGCCGGAAACCTCGGTGATTTTTTCCGCCGTGCTGAAGCCAGGTTCCCAAATCAATTGGTAAACCTGACTGGGGGTGAGCCGCTGCGCGTCTGCCGCCGACAAAAGTCCCTTCTCGATCGCCTTGGCCCGGATCTTTTCGGCGTCGAGGCCCTTGCCGTCGTCGCGCACCTGGATGATGATCCGATTGCCGCGGTGAAACGCATCGAGCGTGATGACACCACGGCGCGGCTTGCCATTTGCTTCGCGGACCGAGGGCGCCTCGATGCCATGATCGGCGGAGTTGCGAACCATGTGGATCAAGGGGTCGCTCAGCTCGTCGATCATTCGCTTGTCGAGTTCGGTTTTTTCGCCGCGGATGACGAGTTGAATTTCCTTGCCGTTCCCGCGCGTGACGTCGCGAACCACGCGCTTGAAACGGTCGAACAGCGGGCCGATGGGCACCATCCGCGTGTCCATCACGCTCGTCTGGATATCGGCCGAAATCCGCTCCAGTTGATGCACGGCCTCGCCGAGTTCGTTCGACAACACGCGAGCTTTGCCAAAATGTGCCAGGTCCGCCCGCACGACGTTTAAGTCGTTTTGAATTTGCGCCACGTGGCTTTTGATCCCGGCGGCCATTTCACAACCGACCAGTGCTTGCCCCGCGGAGTCGTCGGCTTCGACGAGAATTTTTTCCAGCGCCGACGCGATGTCGGCCAGCGATTGTTGCACGCGTCGCCGAGAAGTCAGACCGCTCAGGCGATCGCCAATCTGGCTGAAGCGGGCTTTGCTGATGGTGAGCTGCCCGGCCAGGTTCATCAGGTGATCCAGCCGGTCGATATCGACGCGAACGGTTTCCGTCGGGCGACTTTTTCCGCCATCCGACGGCGCGGCGCGCTCGGCAGGTCCGGCGGGCGCGGGATCACTATTTGTTGTGATCTCAGGCTCCTTGCTCTCCGACTGCGATGGATCAACGCGTTCGAGCACTACGGCCGCAACACCATCCAGCGCGAGCGCCGCGCGGACTCGTTCCTCAGAGGTCGTGCCAGCCAGGGCGAACGTCAAGCGATCGACTTCTGGCAGGCTCTCGAGTTCAGCAAAATTGGGCGAGGCGATCTCGAGTTTGCCGAGCGCTTGCAAACGTTTGTAGACCAGCCGGGCCTTGATATCGGCAAGAGGCAGGCCTGGTTCCAACAACACCAAGCCAATGAGCGGTTTTTCGTCGCTCGATCCGGCGACTAATCGCTGTCGCTCGGCCGGAGTGAGGCGCACGGCATTCGGAGCCGCTGGTTGCTTGGTTGGCAGACTTTCCTCCAAAGACTGTCCGCTGGGAGAGCGCCAAGCCTTCCCCAGCCCGGCGAAGGCCTTGACAAACACGCCCGGTTGCGAGGTTCCCTCGCGGAGGTCGTTCAGGAAGCTGCGAAGGGCATCGATGCATTGGAGCAACGCATCCTTGCTGATCTCGGAAACGCGGGCACCCGATTCGCGGATCTCATGCAGCAAGTCCTCCATCGCATGGATCAGCTTCGCGGCACGTCGAAAACCAACCGCGGCCGCCGAGCCCTTCACGCGGTGGCAAAGCGCCAACAACGGATCGACGGGAACAGCATCGTCGGCCGTGAGATAGGCCGAAATCGCGTCGAGCGACTCACTCGTCTCATCGAGAAAAATTGCCAGGTACTTAGGCGAGATCTCCGTGTCGTCGACGACGCCAGCAAACGGATCGAAGACGGGCAGTTCGCTCGCCGTGAGTGGAGCAGGACCGGTTTCGTCCTGGGACTCGCACGGCGTCCCTTCCAGCAGGCTGCGCATTGCCTCGATAACCTGTTCGCACTCGACCGGTTGTGGCTGCGGCGTTTTGAGCTGTTCCACCATCGCGGCGAGTCGATCGACAGCCTGGAAGATGACTTCGGTCACGTCGCCAGTGATCGGCAACACGTGATTGCGCGCCGCATCGAAAACGTTTTCGACTTTGTGCGTCAGTCGATTGATGTCGTTCAATTGGAGCATGCCCGAGAGCCCTTTCAGGCTGTGGGCAGCGCGGAACATCTCGTTGAGCGTTTCAAGGTCGACTTCCGGCGGCGCATCATTGCCCGCCGACCGGATCAGTTCGTCCAACTCAAGCAGCCGGGTATTCAACATCGCCAGGTAGCCTTGCGACTCGTCAAGAAAGTCGCCAAGCATTTCGGTCAGCATGGCGTCGTCGATACCGGTGCCAGCGAGGGAAGTCATGGCAGGTGCTCCAGAGGCTGTTGCCGAGGGGAATTACAAAAGGCGATACAGCCACGGTTGAAGACGTTCGTAACCCGTGATCAGGTCGCTAATCCCTTCCGCGGGACCGCTCACGAGCAACCCGTCGGGCCGGAGCGATTTAGCGATATGACCGAGTGCCGTCTTTTTGGAAGGAGTATCGAAGTAAATCAGCACGTTCCGCAGGAAGACGGCGTCAAACGGCGTTCCCTTGAAAGGCTCGAGCAAATTGTGCTGGCGGAACGAGACCCACCGTGCGAGCGTGGGATTCGCCTTCCAATGTTGATTCTCAGTCGCCGTGAAAAATCGTCGCTTCAAATCGGGAGGCACCAATCGCATGGCACGCTCGCCGAACTCGGCGGCTCGGGCCTGCTCCAGGGCGCCAACGCCGATGTCGCTGCCGACAATTTCGATCCGCCAGCCATCGAAGCCGCCAATACGCTCGGCAATGCAGCAAGCGATGGTGTAAGCCTCGTCTCCCGTGCTGGCCGCGGCCGACCAGATGCGGAGCGTCTTCGCTCGAGCACCAGCTTGCGCCTGAGCTTGAACGCCGGGCAAAAACTGGCCGCGAAACCACTCCCACACCGACGGGTCACGGAACAGGTACGTTTCGTGCGTGGTGATTTCCTGCAGGAACGCATCCCACTCCGGGTCGGTGCAAGGCAAAGATTTCAGATGAGCAAAGTATCGTCCGTAATCGGCAATGCCGGTCGCCTTAAGGCGGCGCCGCACTCGGTTCGACAACAGCGTCCGCTTCTGCGGAGAAATGCGGATCCCTGTTTGCTTGTAGATCAAGTCCGCGTAGCGCGAGAGCTCGTCCGCGGTGACTTGATCGGCGTCGCAGAGGTGGTTCATGGTGGCGGGTTCTAAAAAGGGCGGCTCTGTCGCGACGCGGGAGCCGCCGCGATGAAAACGCGGCGGCTAAAGACAATCCAAAACGTTGTTGCACTAGCCTTTGATCTTGAATCGTGACACGAGTTCGCGAAGTGCCGAGGCTTGAGCCCCAAGTTGCTCGCTGCTCGAAGCCATCTCTTCGCTGCCGGCGGCCGATTGCTCGGTCACGCGCGACACCTGTTGGATGGCGGCGGCAACTTCGTTGGCGCTTTGGGCTTGTTCGACGGTGGAGTTGGCGATTTCGCCAATTCGCTTGGCCGTCGACTCGACGCCTTGGATGATCTTCGTGAGCGATTCGCCCGTCTTTTCGCTGAGGATCGCACCCTCTTCGACCCGCTCCGTCGACTCTTTGATGAGGGTCGAGATTTCCTTGGCGGCCTGGCTCGAGCGTTCGGCCAGCTTCCGCACTTCGTCGGCGACAACGGCGAAGCCCATGCCATGCTCGCCTGCTCGAGCCGCTTCGATGGCGGCGTTGAGCGCGAGGAGGTTGGTCTGGCTGGCGATTTCCGAAATCACTTGGATGATCTCGCTGATTTGGCTCGACGAAGCCTTGATCCGCTCCATCGCTTCGACCGACTTGCGAACCGCGCGGCCCCCTTCTTCGGCCAGCGTGCTCGTGTCCTTGGCCATGCGGTTCGATTCGCTGGCGTTGTCGCGTACGGCTTCAATGCTGCGGGTGAGTTCCTCGATCGACGCACTCATCTCTTCGACCGATGCGCTCTGGGTTTGAGCACCGCCGGCCAGCGATTGCGCGCTTTCGGAAACGACGCGCGAGCCTTCCGTGAATTGGGCAGCCCCTTCCACCACTTGCGAGATGATGCCGCGAAGATCGCCGATCATTCGCTTCAGGCCCGATGCGAGTTGGCCGACCGCGTCGGCACCCGAGAAGCTGACTTCCTTGGTCAAATCGCCTTGCGCTGCGCTGTTGACCACGGCGAGCAACTCGTCGACTTTCTTTTGCAACTCTTCTTGTTGGCGACGTTCGCGCTCTTGGTTTTCACGATCCCGCTTCTCAGCTTCCTTCTTTTCAGTGATCACTGACCAAGAGATCATGGGGCCGGTGTAGGTGCCCCCGCCGTCGTAAATGGGGGATGCGTTCAAGGACAGGGTGTCCTTGCCGACTTGGATTTCGGCCGAATAGGGAAGATTGCGCGGATCGCCGAGCAGCTTGCGCTGATGCGATGGATTCTTGTGGAAGACGTCGTACGAGCTTCCAACAATCGTATCGACCTTGATCGGCAGCTGGCTCTCGATCGTCTTCAGAGTCGTTCGCGATGCGGGATTCATGTAGACGATAATGCCATCGCTGTTCGCCAACATGATGTTGATCGGAGCGTTCTCGACAATCGCGGCCTTCTCCGCCGCGATCGCTTCGTTGTGAATCCGGCGCGTGGCCACTTCGGTAACGTCGGCCGCGAACTTCACGACTTTCGTAGGAACTCCCTTGGCGTCGAGAATCGGGGTGTACGACGCTTGGATGTAAACGACGCGGCCCCCTTTCGCGATCCGCTTGAATTCGCCGGTCATTACTTCCCCGCGGCCGAGCTTGTTCCAGAACTCGCGATATTCAGGGGAGTTGCGATACGTTTCTTCCACGAACGTGCGGTGGTGCTTGCCGCGAATCTCCTCCAGCGTGTATCCCATCGCGCTCAGGAAGTTTTCGTTGGCGCTCGTGATCGTTCCGTCGAGTTCGAACTCGATCAGAGCCATCGCGCGATTGATCGCGGCAAACCGGCTTTCTTCACCGGTCTTCTTTGTATTCGAGGCGGCAGGCGACTTGCGAGACTTGGTTTTGATAGCGGTAGGCATAGCGACTGGACTCCGAAACGTTGGGTAATGGAAGGTGGGTATGCGGGCAAAGGGGTGGTAAGAGACGGGTTGTTATGACGTGGCCGAATCGAGTTCGGCCCGCATGATCTTGGTGATATCGAGCAGAATCAGCAGGCGTTTTTCGAGTTTCGCCAGGCCGATCAGGTAATCGCGGCCCAGGCCGGCAACCGTCGTGGGAGGCGGAGCGATCTGGTCTTGAGAAATGCGAAGCACTTCGTTCACGGCGTCGACAATCACGCCGATGACCCGGCCTGATACGTTGACCACCATGATCCGCGTGTTATCGCTGGGCGGCTCTTCGGTGAGCCCGAAACGGAGCCGCAAGTCGATGATCGGGATCACCGTGCTGCGAAGGTTGATAAGCCCCTTCACGTACGGCGGTGCTTGGGGAACGCGGGTGATCTCGCCGACGAGGATGATTTCCTGAACGTTGGTGATTTCAATTCCGTACTCTTCGTCAGCCAGACGAAAGCTGACGATCTGCGTTGTGCCTGCCGTTTCAGATCGGTTGAGCTTGGAGGCAGGCGCGTCGATCATGGCAGTTGCCATGCAACACCTCGTGGAATGGAATGCGGGTTTGGCGTAATGTGCAATGCGTAGGAACCAGGCAACTTTTGTCGCCTTGGTTATTTAGCTTTGCGTTCATCCCGACAGTTGTTCCACCATCGCTTTTGCGGGTTAGTGTAGCGCCACACTTCCGCGCGCGAGCTACTCTCTTTTCCCTCCTTTTGACAATCGCTGTCGCGTGAATGCTCCAACGGAGCAGGCGTGCCTCCACCGCTTGGAGATTGCATAGCGACTGCAGCATCAGGAAGAAGATCGCTGGGAGCAACGTCGACTCTTCTAGAGCAGCGCGACGTTAACCCAACGGAGATGTCCGTCGGATCATACCACCCGGCGTGTCTTGCGTATTGCCGCAGCAGGCCATCAGAGTTGCGGCGCGCTGTTGCAGGAGTCGCGGCAGATCCTGAATGGAAAACTGCCGAGTGACCCAACCCGCGATGAACGCAGCCTTATTCATGCCGTAAACGGCGGATGTTGCCTGATCTTGGCCCCAGACATCTCCACCCTGCTCTCGGATGGAGCGGCATCCGGCAACGCCGTCGAGGCCCATGCCGGTCATGATGATCCCCAAGCAATGGGGACCAAATATCGCAGCAGCATCGCTCATCATGGCGTCGATCGACGGCCTGTGACCGTGGATCGGTTCCCGGTCAGTGAGCTTGATGACAACTCGCTTTCCATCTCGCCTCAAGCAGAGATGCCGGCCTCCGGGAGCGATCATCGCCTCATTATTCAGGATTTCTGCACCCTCGGTCGCCTCGCGAATGGTTAGGGACGACACGCTGTCGAGTCGCTTTGCAAACGGGCCTGTGAAGGCGGCCGGCATGTGCTGGACCACGAGGATAGGCGGCATCGGCGGCGGAAGAGCCGCGAACAAATCGGTCAGAACAGGGGGGCCGCCGGTAGAAGCGCCGATGACGATGCAGCCGTTCGACACTCGACGCTCCATTGACGCGAGAGGGCGAATCGATTCGTTCACCATGCCAGCGCGCTCCGGGAGGTGTCAGATGCGGTTAAGGAGTGGCACGCGTTAATGCCAATTGTCTCCTCGCCGCGAATCAGCGAGTCAACTCGCCAGCATCTCGGTATCGACTATCTGCTACTACCAATTGAGGCGACGCAGCGCCAATCCATTGATGGGTTCATTAACGTTTATCGCGGCTTATTTTTGCGCAACTTAGCGACCGTGTCGTGCGGCGCGGGGATCTGCAGTCCGCAGATGAGAGAGAAAGCCCCATCAAGCAGCGAGCATGATGAGGATTTCCCGCAGTCTAGATGAGAGGGTCGCGCGATTTGCGACGACCTCCGGCGGAGCGGCTTCCCTTACCACGGCTGATAGGTCCACCCACGCGATTGCTCCTTTTTCTACCCGCCGCTTCAACCACAGCGGGCAACTACGGCGGGGCGATGGCGGGTTATCGCTTCGGCGGCGCCGCTTCCTTGACCGTGGCGCCGTGCTCGTCGTGCATCAGCAGGATCGCGAACCGATCGACGTTGTCGAGTTCGTTCGTGCTCAAGCTGGCGTACTCGAAGCGTCCTCGCAGATCGGTATAGCCATCTTTGTAGAACTTGACTTGGCCGTTGTTCAGCCGAGCGTACACTTTGACGTACGTCTTCGGCAACGGCTTGCCATTGTCGAGGTTGACCTGGACCTGGCCATAGTTCTCGACCACATGCGCCGTGAGGCTATTGGCGTAGTAGGCCTGGCTCTTGGTCTGGCCGGCGGCCGTCAATTCGACCAGCACGTTGCGGTTGCGCAAGGCCTCCGGCAATGGCCAAGATTTGCCTTTGTTGGCGGCATCGAGCGAAACCATCTCGCTCAGATTAGGCCGGATCGAGCGGAACTCGCCCGACTGTTGCTGCACGAACGGATTGCGGCTGA
>CAZWSX010000056.1:0-23807 GCA_964636985.1 uncultured Pirellulaceae bacterium
TTCCGTTGGCCGTAGATTACGATGTGAAGAGAATTTTTCAACGGGCTGCTAGATGATCACCGCTCAGTTCTCGAAGAATTTCACGATCCACGCCGAAACACAATATCGCACGGGAAACTTGGGCAAGCGCTGGCCAGATTTCGCGATCGTCCGTGCAACGGGTTGAAGTTCGAGCGCGACCCAGCGCGAGGTAAGCACGGATACCGCTGGACGGTGGTCCTAGCCCCGCCTACTGAGGGGTTTTTAGATCAAAAATGGTGTAGAGGTGTAGAAGGTGCAGAGGATAGCAGTGTTCTACGTGTGAGGGTTAATGATGATGCGCACATAGATAATGGTGCGCACGCACACACGCACTCGCATATAGAAACCCCGCCAAACTCTACACCCACTGCACCTCTACACCGGACGGGACCGTGCCCCCACGTTGGGCCAGAACACTACCGCCGAGTCGGTGACGTCGCTCACTGTCCACACTGCGACAAGATCATGGGTAGGTACCGCTCTGCCGCTTCCGCTTTGCCCGCTACGTGACGCTTTAACGCTTCACTTTGAACCCGATGACGTGCAGCAACGCCGAACGACGCCAGGGGCTAGCTAGGTGCCTTAAACGAGCTAGCCCACCATCCGAGCTGGCCGCAACAACTTTTGAACAACTCCACAAGAAAAAAATGTTGCCGCGTACATTTCGAATTTTTTCGGCTCACTTTTTTCGTCCAGCTGCTTGAATCACACGTCTAGACATGACATGATGCGACTTCCTGAACCAATCCTGAATTCTTCCTGGCCCTTGCTGCTAAAGGACCGCCAAGCCCACGTACTTTGTGCGACTGCGGAGAGTCGATCCACGTCGGTGGGTATCAACGCGCGCACGGCGGTCTCAGGGCCGCCGAGGACAGAGCACGTGGGCTTGGCTACGGCGAATTTTTTCGCCGGAAAGGAAAGCGTGCCATGTCTCTAATTTCTTTCACCTCGACGGCCGTGGAATCACCCACACCGACCGTCACCACCACCGCCCAGGCTTACGCGACCAAGACGAAGGGAAAACCGTCGTCGAAATTGCGATCGCGACGCCGGCGAAAAACCTCGACCGCACGATGGGAACCAAATCCCAGGGCGGAAGTGGCGGGCGATGCGAATCCGCTCGGACCGGTCGACCAGTCAAAACCGCTCGCTGAATTGCCACCCGATTTCCTGCCGCCCGACGGTAGCGAGCCGGCTGACGGTGGTTGGGGCAGTGACCCGCAACCGGCTGCCGAGCCGGAAACTTCCGTCGCCGCAGCTGCCGATGTGGACGCGACCGACGACGTTGCGACCGCTTCCAGTTCGGCGCCGGCAGCGCAATTTTGCGTGTCGGTTTTCGATCCCAAAACGGAATCGGCGACGAACGATATTGTTTTTCGCGGATCGGCCGGCGCGTGCGTGCGATGGGCCCAAGAGTGGCTGACCGATCCCGTGGGACTGACTGTCGCCATCACACCGCCCGGGCGGAACGATGCAGACGAATCCGGCGAAGTGGCGATCGACAGTTTCGGTACCGAGTCGCAGGCGTGCGCAGTTCTCGGTTTTGACGATGACAGCAACTCGATCGACTATCGTCTACGACTTGTTTCGCCGGCCAATTGCTTGCGGGATGCGGTTGAAATCGCGATTCAAACGATGATTGCGAACGGTCAGCCTCATTCGCGAAATGTGGTTCCCGTGTTGGCGGTCGGCGACGATGCCATGCCAACGTTCGACCAAGCAGAACAAATTGCCAACCTGATTTGGGCTGCCTACCGGGTCGGCCTAGAACGCGGACAAGCACGCGACCGCGCGGCGAAAGGCGGTGTCGCATGACGTTGATCAACCAAAGCCTACTTACCAGTCCCATCGTTCAGCATGCGACTGAGCTTCGCGAGAGTCGCGACGACGTGGATTCGTACGCGACGTCGCAACGAAAAATGACGGCCGTTTCGATGGCGGTCTACATCAGCGAGTGCCTACGCCGGCGGCGGTTCCCTGCGACCATCGCCATGGTGCACCGCGACTTGGAAAATGAATTCGGCGTCACCGTTTGCTTACGTACCGTTCGCCGATACCTCCAATTGCTAGAGTTGTTCGGCTGCGCTGAAGCGTTCCCCGCCGACGGTGATTTCCCCATGACGTGGGGTTGGACCAAGGGGCTCGGCTTGCTGTCGCTCCTCGATCGAGAGGCGACCAGCGCGTAACTACGGATCGTTTTCCCTGGGCGGCGAGACGATTGATGCTTTGCCGCCTCGACCGATCGAAAAAGTCCAATTTCAGCCCCTTCAAAATGTTTGGACTCTACATGTTTTCGGGAGTAGCTTGAAGATGATGGAAAATCATGACATCGAAGCCGACAAGCTGCGCCACAAAAGGCAGGCTGCCTTTCACGAAGCGGGACACTTGACTGTGCTTTTCCACAAAGACAAACGTGGCTGGGCGTCAATTCGCCTGCGCGAAAACAGGCAGCCAAACGAATTGTGGTTTGAAGGCGGTTGCCAACCTGCATTTTCTTACAAGTGGGATGAAGAGTCTGCTGTTGGAGGGATTGTGGGCGAGTACCTCGAAGACGTGGATTTCGAAGTGTCCGCTGACGATATCGCAGATGCTTGGTGGTTTAAAGAGCTAGTGCCCTCCGAGACGGACGAGACGCTGATTTCCACCAGGGTAAAAGAAGATCGAAATCGTCAAAGGGAAGTGGTTCAAAGAGTATTCGACGTCATCGAACATGAAAGGACGTTTTTCGACTGGGTCGTAGAAGAACTGTTGAAGGGGGAAGGAAGCTACCTTACCGATGGTCAGGCACACGACGCATGGTCGAAACTTCGGAATCCGAAGCCCCTCAACTAGCTAGTCAGATCGCCCCGCGAAACTGATGGCTGATCGGGCGCCACACTTCGACTGCCGTTTCCACGAACGAACGTAGGTAGCTTTGTGATGCGTCACGACTGCCAAACAGATCACGCCGGCAGCCATTCAACAGCCGTTGCCACTGTCGAGTGCCTGGATCCGCGTCGATGTTGCTGCCTAACACTGCCACGAGCAAGTCGGTTTCGTCGATGCTGCGGCGATCGAGAAGAGAATCCCACCAAGTTGTTAGTTGATGGAGTTCGAGGTACGTCGCGAAATGCTGAGCCCACTTCGCGCCGTCGTGTTTGCCCTTTTCGATATCGGGCAGCTTTCGCCGTGCAATTGAGATCGTTGGCATAGTAGCGACTCCGTTTCGCATTCACGCGTTCTGTCGTTCTGAGATTGTATACCGATAACGAATCGTTTTGAGACTGAGGGTTCACCATGGCTTGCCTGTACCACGAAAAGAAACGAGACGCTTGGAAGGTGATCTTCAAAGACGGGGCGGGAAAGAAGCGAACGCTCTGCCTCGGAAAGATGGCGAAGCGCCAGGGCGAATGGTGGCGATCGCTCGTCGAAGATCTGCTGCAGGCACAAGCCGCCGGCGGAGTCGTCACGAAAGATTTAGCTTCGAGAGTGGCGAAGATCACGGCCGACATGCTCGGACGGCTGGCCAACCTGGGTTTGATCGAGCCGCCCACGCCCGACGAGGCGCTAGAACTGGGAAAGGTGGTCGATCGGTTTATCGAGCTCCACGAAGGCGAAGAATCGACCAAGACAGTTATCCGTCGCTGCCGGCGTCACTTGGTAAAGCACTTCGGAGAGGCGAAGCGAATCGATACGATCACCAAAACTGATGCCGACGACTGGGATACGTACCTCAAAACGAAGCTATCGAAGGCGACCAGGGGAAGGACGATCAAGACTGGCAAACAAATCTTCAAATGGGCGGTGAAGCGCGACTTGATCCACGAAAGCCCATTTTCGGAATTGAAGGGAAACAAGTCGATCAATCAGGAACGAATCGTTTTCGTAGATCGGCCTACGATTCAACGCGTCATCGATCAGTGTCCAGATAACGAATGGAAACTGTTGATCGCCCTGAGTCGTTACGGCGGTCTGCGATGTCCGACGGAGCACCTCGAGTTGAAGTGGTCAGACATCAACTGGGAACGGGGCGTCATGACGGTGCGAAGCCCTAAGACGAAGCGGTACCCGAACGGCGCATCGCGGGTTGTCCCTCTCTTCCGAGAGCTTCGACCATATCTCGACGTCTGTTTCCATGATCCGGGCGCTGATCCGATCCACGTCATCGCTCGCTACCGGAACACAAACGCCAATCTTCGAACCCAGCTGGAACGGTACATCACCCGGGCGGGAGTGAAGGTTTGGCCCAAGCTGTTTCAGAACCTTCGTGCGAGCCGAGCGACCGAATTGAAATCGTCCCTGCCGGCGCATACTGCGGCGAAGATCATGGGCCATTCGATCGAGGTGGCCGCAAACCATTATTGGCAGATGACGGACGCCGATATCGACGCCGCTCTGAACGTGACAACCACCCACAAGACGGATTCGGTTGGAACTGGCGTTGGAATCGGAAAGCAGATCGCAGGGGGTCAAGCGGGTCCAGAAGGGACCGTGTCACTCCCTCAAGAAGCGGCAAAAGCCGGGAAATCCGGCTCTTACGGGAAGGAGCAAGTTTTTGACAATGGCCGCCCGGGGACTCGAACCCCGACGCCGTGAGGCACAAGATCCTAAGTCTTGCGTGTCTGCCAATTTCACCAGGCGGCCAGTCGCCTCGATAAAGAAACGAGGAGCCGCAATTTTACCGAACACTCGCAACCTTCGCGAGTCCCGCCGCACGCCTCTGAACGCCCCGCGTCAGGGCGACTCGCCCGTAATCTCGAACTCCAGTTGGCCGCTGGTGAGCTGTTCCGGCGTAAGCACGTCCCCCTCTCTTTGCCCCTCTTTTAGCCCGCCGATCATGGCGTCGACAACGTGCGTGAGCCGATACTTCCCCGCGAGCGGCGTTTTGTAGTACGGGTGCCAATGCTGTTTGCCGGGGCGAGGGTTCTCGCCGAGTCCAAAGTTCAGGTAGAACGGACCAACCGCTTCGCCGGGGGCGAGATGCTCGACATAGTGGGAAATGTGGCCCAATAGCGGCACGTTTTCGAGCGCGACTTCCTCTCCCTTGTCGTTGAGGATCTTTGGCGTGTTTCCAAAGTAGTCGGGCGACGTGTCGACCTTGAGGGGTTGGTCGCTAGCGTTGCGGAAGAAGACGACGAGCGGAACGCGCTCGCCAACTTTGAACGAACTTTGCGGCTTGGTAAAGGCGATGCCGTATTGGATTCCGAGTTTCGTCTCGCCCCAAGTCGGCTTGTACTCATCGATGAACTTGGCCGCCATGTCGCCGCGGTAGTGCCCGTTCTCTTCGACGCGGTCGACGCGCGAGTGGGGTCCAGGCCCGGCCGGTTCCGTATCGGTCGCATTGCCGCTCAAGTCCCAAACTTGGAGCCCCTGCTGCATGTCGGAAAACGTGATCGCAATCGACTTCTTGTCGGCCGAGAACGCCGCATGGCCACTCTCACCTTGGAGTTCGAATAACAGGTTGCCCGTTTGCGTCGACCAAATCGGCGTCACGTAGCCGCTGTCCTTCCCATCGTCCTTGTAACCCGTCCCCAATCGCGCGAGCCACTGGCCATCGCGGGAGAAGACCAGGTTCGGGCTTCGCCAAGTGCTATAGCTGTAGAGACCTTCCAGATGCTTGAGCAACTTCCCATTAGACGCATCGACCAACTTGATCCCGAGTGTGTCGCCGATTGCGAGTGTTTTGCCGTCGGGCGAAAACTGGATGCTCCAAACGGCATCGTAGGGACTCGATTTGGAAGCTTCGGGGTGCGACGTCCGATATTCCTTATTGTCGTTGGGCACCTGGAGAAGCCGTTGACCCGTGACGGTGTCCCAGATTTCGGGCCCGCCTTGATTGGTAGTAGCGTATCGCGTTCCGTCCGATGAAAGCGTCAGACCCTGCATGTGGGTCAATCCTTCGTGCGTGGTCGTTCGCACTAGCTTGCCGGTGTTTCCATTCCAAACCACCGTGTACGCATCGAAGGCCAACGTCAGGCGATAGTAGTTCGTTTCCAAGTTCCCGACGATCACCGATAGATCGGGCGTGCAGGTCAGGAAGCGAACCGTGTCGTTGTTGTCGATCTTGGGAATCGTCAGCCTCTTCAAAAACTTCCCCGTCGTCGTGTCCCAAATCCCCACGTAGGCATTCGTGGCGGCGATGATTCGCTTTCGATCGCCGGAAAGCCTCATCGTTTCCAAATTGACGTCTCGTCCGTACTTGTCGGCTTCGAGCTTGATCTCGCTGATGAGCTTCTTCCCGGGCACATCCCACCGCCGGATGGTGATGGGCCCTTGCAGCGACGCCGTCACGATTTCTTTGTCGTCGTTGTCGAATCCCACGGCGGTCAAAATCCAGTGATCCGGCAGCAATAAAGCAGGCTTTCGCAGCACACGTGTCTCTCCCGATGGGGTTCCTTCCATGGTTGCCGGCGGTGGGCTGGCGTTCGTAGCAGCCGGGGCGGCCAGTGGTCCACCAGCTTTTGGTTCACTGGCCTTCGAATCCGTGGGCTTTGATTCACTAGCCTTCGATTCACTGGTTTTCGGCTGGTCGGCTTTGGAGCCACTAGATTTTGGCTCCTTGGTTTGCGACCAGGCCAGCACACCGCCAAAGACGAGGAACAAAACCACCGCCAAAATGCCCACCCGCGACAGATCGAGCTTGGGCGGTTGCGAATCCTCCAGCAACCGGAGAACGCGAAGCTTGAACTCCGAAGGATTGTTTCCCGTGGCGCCGAGAGCCAACGAGTCCGTACCGCAATGGAGCGCCGCCAGCTCGGCCACGCGGACCAGCGCGTCGGCGTACAAAGGCCGATCCCACCCCGCAGCCAGAACCATATCGTCCGCGGCCAGTTCCCGTTCAATGCTGACTCGCCGGCTGACAAACCACACCGCAGGATGAAAGAAGAGGATCGCTTCAATGATTCGCTGGAGCAGATGGACGATGGGATCAAAGCGCCGGATGTGCGAAAGTTCGTGCAGCAGGAGTGCTTGCAACTGACTTGGAGAGAGGCCGCTCACCACGGCGGCCGGCAACAAGATCATGGGAGCCACGATTCCGACTACCACCGGAACGGAAATCCGTTCACACCAGGCAACCGTCGGCGCAACTCTGATTCCCAACCGGCGAGCCTGCTCGCGGACCGTCTCGATCAATTTTGGGTCGTCGACAATCCGCGCAATCTTTCGCAATCGATAGCCGCCCCAGATGCCCCGCACCAATCGCGCGAGGACCAGCGACACACCCGCAAAATAGAACGCGGCGATCCAACTCGACAACGCGGGCAGAGCCTCCGCAACCCATCGTGGCGAAAGCGTCCATGAAGGTGAAGACGCGCTGATTGGCTCAGTATTGTGGGTAATTGCGCCCGCTTCGGCGGCGGCGGCTGGCGCTGCAGCGGGAGCAACAAAGACTTCTCCAGCCGCGTCTTTATGTTCGGCCTGCCCGGTCAAAACAACCGGTGAAACAGGAGCAACTGGCACCGAGGGCAAGCGACTGATACCAGGAGACGACTCTCCAAGCAGAACAAACGTCGCCGGAAGGCATGCGCCCATGGCAAGCATCACCGCCACGTTGAACGTGTATCGCCAGCGTGCAGCGCCGCTACGCAAGAGCCATCCGCCGATCCAGACCAACAGGCCGCCGGCACACCCTTGCCACAAAAAGTGGAGCAAGGCCAGCGTGAGCCTGGTCGACAGCGATTGATCCACCATCCACGAAAACGCATTCATAGCGACGGCTCCGGAGAAGGATGCCCAGAATCGAGTTCAGGTCTTAAGTTTTCTTCAGCTTCTGATCGATGATCTTGCGCAGTTCCTTCAGTTCGTCCGCATCGACATCCTTGACGTCAAACAGCTTGAGCAGCATGGCCGACGTGGAACCGTCGAAGACTCGCTCGACCACGTCGCCTAGCACGCGATTCCCCACTTCGCTCTCGGTGATCTTGGGGGAAAACAAATACGTGTTCCCCTGCTTCGACCGCGTGAGATACCGCTTGGCCACCATCGTGTTGAGCGTGGTGATAATCGACGTCTTCGCCAAATCCCGTCCATCGCCGGCCAGCGCCGCTTGAACATCACGCGCCAAGAGCGGCGAATTCTGCCACAGAACCTTCAGGATCTGGAGTTCCAAATCGGTGGGATACTTCGAAGCCGGGCGAGCCATGCAATGGTTCCCTGGTGCAAGCAAACGGACGCCATTCGTCTAGTTAAATAGACGATATGAAACCAAAAGACGCGAGTCAAGATGGATCGTCTATTAAATTAGACGTTTCTGGCGGAACGGAAGTTCCACAGAATTTTGCTGGCGAGCATGGAAAGTGGTGCGACTCTCCCGAGTCGCACCTGGTTGAGCTCGCCCTCACAAGAATGGCTTGGTGTCCGTTGCAGCCAAGCGTACCGGAGACCGCTCAGGAGAGCGGTCCTACTTACGGCCTTTGCGCGAGATCCGCTCGGTCAGCTTGCCAACTACCGCCTGGAACTCTTTGCGTAGCTCGTCGTAGCGGGTGCGCGATTTCGGGCCGGGAGCTTTGACGTAATTGAGCATCAACTCCTCAGCCGCGATGAACTCAGGCGAGACGTCGGCAATCTCGGAGGCGATTTCGATGGGGACATCGGTCACGCCATTGGCGTCGCCGTGGAGCAAGTCGCCTTCGTTGACCATGATCCCACCGATGCGAACCGGCAAACCGAGGTGCAGCATGTGGCAATAGCCATGCGAGCAAATCGTCGAGCCCGTGAAGACCGGGTATCCCAGAGCTCGCACCTGTTGCAGGTCCCGCCCTGCCCCATTCGTCACCAGTCCCACGCTGCCGAACGCTTGATACGTGGAGCACATCACTTCGCCGAAAACGGCTGCCGCGGGCGGATCGTCCAAGTCTTGAAAGACGACCACGGCCGGACCCGGCAAAGCTTCGAAGCGGGCCAGCTGCTGCTGCAAGCTGCCGTACGCATCGCCGCCGGCCGGCGGTGCGTCGCTGCGAAAACAAGCGGTCGTCGCGTAACCGACCATCGGCGGGAAATCGGGAAAGTTCGATTTCACGCGCGCATCCATGTAGCCGCGATTGCGCGGGCGAATGTCGAACAACTCGATCACGTTGCAAATCGTGGGCGTATCGAACTTGGCCAGTTTGGCCAGAACGTCAAGAGAAAGGGGCATACGGCAAGCTCAACAAGAATGGAGGAAAACGTGCGTCCACGCTAACAGGATAGTGGATGGCGAGAGTGCCGTGTCCCCAGGCGCACGAAAGATCGCGAAGCTCGTTAGCGGATCGGCGATTCGAGCCACTGCCATAGCGCCTCGCGCTGCCGGAAGCACGAGATCACCACGTCCGCACCTGCGCGGTCGTTGGCATGGATCTCGTGTTCGGGAACGCCCCCGCTGTAGTACGCTGTGTGCGCCCCCGCGTTCTTGCCGCACTCGATATCGAAGCGATAGTCGCCGATCACCGCCACGTGCGACGGCGCCAAGCGCCACCGCTCGCAAATGTGGTGGACCGCCCACGGATCGGGCTTGATGGGGCCGCTTTCGCGAGTCACCACCGGATCGAATTTCGCCGGCAAACTTTCAATGGTTTGATGCGCAATCCGCTGGCTGTTGCGCGTCACAATCGCCAGGCGGATCTCGCGATGGGTCAGCTCTTGCAGAAACTCGACCACGCCCGGGAACGGCGTGGCTCGCCGCGCGCCTTCGGTCTCGTGCCGGGCGAGCACTTGATGGCAGTGTGCGGCATGCTCGGGCGAGAGTTGCTCGATCGCTTCCAGCAACGGGAGATGGTTGTGCCGTGGGTCGAGTTACATCTCGCGACGCATGGCGTCGAAGTCGAGTTGCGAATCGACCAGCGTTCCGTCGAGATCGAAAATGAGTCCGCGAAGCATGGCGACAAATCAGCGACTAACCGCCCACCTTGGCGGAAACTTCGAACTTGAATTTGTTTTTATCGGCCGACGGTGTGACCGTGGCGTTCAGCGTCGTCTTGGCAACATCGCCGAATTCGGTCGCGACGCGTCCACCCTGCGCTGTTGCCCCGCCCTTCTGAAAGGATCGCTGCAGGTCTTTGTAATTGGGGTCGTTCGGCTTCGGCACAGTAGCGTTGGCAGCCGCGGCACTGTTGTCGTTAATGTCTTTGACGAGCACTTTGTAGTCGCCCGTCACGGCTCCGTCGTTCATCCGATTGGTCGTCAGCTGGAACGCTCCCGATTCATCCGTGCGCCCGCTCGCCGCTCGCCCCACCTTTTCGTCTTTGGGGACAAACATGACCACCAATCCCGCGACAGGCTTCCCGTCCACCATGACGGTTCCCGTGGCAGACACCGTTTTCGGCCGGCCATCGTCGCACCCCGACACAACAAGCGTGACCAACGCGATCAGGATCGGTTGAATTTTCCAGCAGGTCTTCCAGGTCATGGAGCATCTCAAAAGAACAGGTGGAATCTCGTGGCAAAACAAAGCGAGGCGACCGCCACCGATCGCCTCAACTTCAAGAACTCAGCACAACTCAGCTGACCAGTTTACTTCGGCAGAACCCTTACTTAGGCAGAACTCCGGGGAAACCGTCGTTCCGCGAGGCCAGAGTCTGGTACATCTGGTAGTCGATCGTCTCGGGCAGGAACCGCACGGCTCCATCGCACATCACGAAGTAAGCGCCGCCCCGGTGGCGCGATTTGAAGCCCAATGAAACGTTCCAAGACTCGGTCCGATTGCAGGGACCGGAGTTGGTGTTGTTGGGATCGTTTCCACCTTCGCCCGGGCACGTGTTGTAGTTGATCGGAGCATTGGAATGGAACCACCAGGCATTGTTTCCTTCCCACCAGTGTCCCCAAGCATGGTCGCTGCATTTGGCGCGAACCTCACCGAGGAGGATCGTTTGCGAGGTGCCGTCTTGGATCTCGGCCAGCTTGGCCGCCCACCAGCATTGGCCAAATGGACCGGGAATGCCCGTGCCATTGATCCATGCTTGGCGCCCGTTATCGCTTTGCCCGTTACCAAAATAACTGTTCAACCCAACAGCCTTGGGATGAACCCACGGGATGATTCCCCAATCCGCACGATACAAAGTGCAACCAAACGGATTGCTGGGGATGACCGGGCCCATGTTGCAACCGTAATTGGTCAGCGAGATATCCATCCGCTGATGATCGTCGGACGGGCAACGCATGGATGTCGGCGTCCAAACCCCGTTGTTCTTGATGGCCTGGATTTGCGGGGGAATGTTCTGGCGGAAGTCGAGTTGGTCGTACACGCCGCTCTGTTCGATATACGGCATCAGCCGCACGAAATGGTGACCTTTGTTGGTGGGATGAGCCCCCCACCAGTCTCCGTAACAGAGATTCGGATTGTTGGGACCGTCCTCGTCCTTCGAGCAATGGGGAGAACCGGGCGTCAGCATGCCCATGTTGTCGTGATACTCTTGCTCGGCAATGCCGAGTTGTTTCATGTTGTTCGCACACGTCGTACGGCGCCCCGCTTCGCGGGCCGCTTGAATGGCTGGCAACAGGAGCGAGACCAGAAGCCCGATGATGGCAATGACCACCAACAGCTCGATCAGGGTGAACCCGTTTCTCTTGTGTCTCAGTCGCATCTTCCCTGCCAGGGCTCTGGTGCAGACCATTACTGGAACCCTCACCTCAAAACAAAACGAAGCAGGTCTCTTTTGGATATGGTTCTTATCGGCCCAAAGAGATTTCTGCGGGATATACCGCCGTTATAGGTTGCGTTAGGTGGGGGGTCAACAAATTGACACCTCCCCCCTTCCGGAATCTCGCAACCCGGTGCCGCTCCCCCGATTTCAGCGCCCCATCCAGCGAAGTCGGCTATTTTTAAACAGTCCAGCCATCGAAAAGTTCCCAGCGAACCCCCTCCGTGACCGGATTTCTCCTATTTTCGCTGATTACGTTGACTTTGACGGATCTGTTCGACCCGTTGGATAACCTGTCGTTCAATTTGGGGCGGCGCACCTTCCAACAGCTGATAAATCCCCTCTTCCACCGGCCGAGCTTCTTCGGGCAGGTTCGATTCCATCAGCGCCTGGTACAAAAGAAGCATCGCGTCGGGGCGTTGTGAGTTGGTCCATTTCACCGCCTGGCGCAATTGAGGGATGGCCTGCTGGGGTTCTCCCTTTCGCAAATACAATTCCCCGATTTTTAGGGCCGCATTGACGTTCCGCGGTTCCAATTCCAGGACCTTTTCGCACCGCTCGATGGCGTCGTCAAACTGCCCCATTTCCGTCAGAACCAGGGCAATATTGAAGTTCGTCTTCGGTTGCCCCGGCGTGATTTCCTCGGCCCTGGCAAATGCGGCGAGCGAGCGATCAAAGTCCTTTTCCAAAAACGCGTTCCAGGCGATCATTCCTTCGCCGTAGGCGTCGTTTGGATCGGCCTTTACCACCTCGCTCCAAAGACGATGGGCCTCGGCTTTGTTTCCCATCACGGCGTAGACGGTTCCCAGCGATCCAACGGAAAAACCATCCTTCGGATTCGCTTTGATCGCTTCTTCGAATGAATTGATCGCCGCTTGTCGATCACCCGCTTCGAACTGCTGCTTGGCCAGTCGGCTGGCCGCGTTTGCGTCGGCGAGTCGTTTCAGCACACTGTCCAAAAGTTTTTTTGTCTGCTTGGATTCGACATACGACATCGCTTCGCGATACGCATCCACCGCGCCAACTAAGCGATCCTCGGCAAGACGCGATTTAGCCTGATCGAGCCAGTGTTTTTCCAGAGCGCTGGTCAGCTCTTGGGCCTTCTGTTTGTCCTCGTCGGTCTCTTGCTGCAAGTGATACTTTCGCAGGATGTCCAGCCGCGCTTCGGGAAACACCGCGATGCGATGGTCGTAGCGTTTGACCGGCGGCACGTACCGGTCCTTGGCCGTGTCGAAGCTGACGCCCATCTTGTTCCGCTGCGGCATGTGACAGCCAACGCAATCGCCGCGAACTGCCGCCGGCAGGTTGGGCTGATCTTTACACGCTTCGGGTTGGTGGCACTTCGCGCACGTTTGCGCCCCAAGTTCAACCGGCCGCCGCGAGTGTGGGTTGTGGCAATCGATGCAAGTCATCTCGCTCTTTTGAAAGCACTTGCTCTGCCGCATGTAGGTATTTTGGTTGGCAACGTGGTCGAACTCGGGATACGTCGACTTGAGCGTCGTGTAAAAGTCTTCCAGAGGTTTGCCCGGGCGGTACTGCAGGGCCGGACCATGCGCCTTAAGTGAATTCGAGTGGCAGTAGGCGCACAAATCGAGGAGTTGCTGGCGCGTAAACTTGGTGGGCTGAACAATCTTCCGCGCGGTTTTGTCGCCTGGATTCGCCTTGTGATGGGCCACGTGATCTTTGCCAGGACCGTGGCACACTTCGCACTGAACGCCCAAAACAAAGCTCTTGGGGTCGTATCGATTTTCGGTCCCCGCGCGATGCGCAAACCATGCGTTGTGGCACTCCATGCACCGCGTGGTGGTGGGCCGCCCTAAATGCCCCGTGCCATGCGGATCGAAGGCGGTCGCTCCCCATTCGTTGGTGGGAAACAACCAGCTCACGGGCAATTCGAACATCTCTTCCCCATCGAACCCGAAGTACCCGTGGTCGCTGTGCTGCCCTAGCCCGTAAACAAAATCGACAGGCAACGTCAGCTTCGCGCCCCCTTCGTGCTCCGTCGTGACCGTGTACTTGCTTCCTGCTTTGCGCATCAGGAATTTCACATCCTCGACCTGAGGCTGAAACGTCGAACCTTTTTCGGTAAAGGCGGCCGGCATCATCTTGGGGTCGGGCGGTCGACACGCCATGAAGTGCCGCGTTTCTTGGAACTCGGCGACGCGGTCCTTGTGGCAATCGACACATTGCTCGATGCCGACGTAACCCGGATTCTTTGGGAACGGGGCCAACAAAGGGTCGCCGCCGGTCTTGCTAGTGTCCGGCTTTTTGTTCGCGGGATCACCTTGCCCGACCGGCGTCGCCTTCACGTCTCGATTGGGTTTTTTCGCCTCAACTTGCGGCGCAGATTTCACATTCCCCAGAAGCGACTTTTGCTTGGAACTCGCATTGTAGAACCACACGCCAGCGATGACGGCGCCCAAAGCAAGAATCGCAATCACAGGCAGCCAGCCGCGGCCGCGATGTTCCAAGTGATGGTTCGTGCGATTGGCCAGCTCAACCGACATCGTAGTTCGCCCAGAAAAGGTTCCAATTCATCGGAGCCTAGTCCAGTTTCTCCGGTGGAGCAATCGTCCATCAGAAGCCCCTCGCGAAATGCCGCGAAATGCGAAGAATTCGGCCTCGCAGCGCTCGGGTCGCCGTGAGCCGGAACGGAAACAGCAAACAGACGACGTCGATCCGAAATCGCGTGCGAGCCCCGCGCAAGGGGCTGCTTCCGAGGCATCTTTTTTGAGACGCTGTTTCGAGAAGCCGGTTTCGAGAGGCCTCTGGCAACCGCTGCGTTAGCGATGCATCAGTCCGCCAACGCGATTCACTTCAGATCACAACCGCGCGACGGTCCACCGGGGCAGGACTCGCCCATGCCGGCGAACCGAGCGCAGCATCGCCCGCCGATCTTGACCGAGTCCTGCATCAAGAAATACAGAAGGGCAACCAGATCAATGACAATGCCCCCAAAGTCACTGAATCGATTGCCCTTCTATGCCAATGTTTTTTGGCTAAGTTTTTATCGACGCAACCACCAACCCACTTGCTGAAAACCAGCTTTGACGGAAAGGCGCCAAGGGCACCCCAACTCGATGAGTGAGAGCTCAGGGATTCAACTGCACTCCCGTGCCCACCCAGGAGAGTGGAAGTGCGAATCCTCAGTCGTCATAAACGGCAACAAGCAGTCACGAAATGCCCCATTTGCACCCGTTGTCTGAGGGTATTTGGTATCCCCTACTAAAATGGGGGGGACGGAAGTCACTCAATCTTCCGCACTCCGTGGCTGCTCTTGTTGGTCTGACGCAAATGAAGAATTTCGTGTTCTCGATCGCCGCCCTTTGCTGCATTCTCGCGGCGAACGTCGCGTCCGCCGGCCTCCTTACCTATGACGATATCGGCGTGCCAGGCTACGTCTTTCCGAATTACACGCAAACGGGTTTCGTCGAACAAGGCTTCGACTTCAGCAACAACATGGACGTGGTCGATATCTCGCCCACATCGCCCCTATGGTCCGACGCCGGGCCTGCTGTCAGCGGCGATTTCGCCGCCCTCAACGATTGGGGCGGCCCGGCGGTCGTCACGCGAGCAGGCGGCACTTTCTCCTTCGAAAGCACCTACCTCAAAAGCTGGTACAACACCAACATCACCGGCTCGATCGAAGGCTATCTCGACAATGTGCTGGTTGGCACCGCCAACTTCTCGCTCAACGGATGGGCTAACGTGCTGGCCAACTTCGGCAAGGTGGACAAGGTGGTCATCACCAGCAACGACCACTTCTTGCTGGACAACACCGTCGCTAGCCCGATCTCGCCCGCCGTGCCTGAACCGTCCAGTCTGGTGTTGTTAGGTCTTGGCGGTATCGGGCTAGGCCTGGTCGCTCGACGCCGCCGCGTTTCGGAATAAACGCGTCTCAAGTTGGCGTTGTTGAAGAGCGATCTGTAAACTCGGTTCTCGTCTCAACTAAAATCTCGTTGAGGTCAAGCGGTTTTCTGCTTTGATAGATGGGTGGCGTCAAAGGAGCCGTTCATGATGCCCGTTATTCTTGCCGAAGGATACAGGAGTGTGCAACTTCGGGGCGACGTTGTTCTATTTGCCTTACTTGCCATCGTTGCGGTGGTTCTAGGCGGCGTTGGCCTCGTGGTCTATCTCGTCTTTGCAGTTCTCAAACGACGGCAAACAGATCGCGCTGAAAAGGCGGCCATGAAGAAGTTTTTTGATGAACGATCGAGCCAAGGCTAGCCGGGACCAAACAGGTGCCCGGCTTTTTTTGTTGCGTCCGCATCGCCGTATAATTGTGCTCATCAACGCCACAGGCTTGAGCCTCAGCGCGGGCAGGCGATCTCTGGCGACGCCCGCCACTCTCAAAAACCTCGATCTCGCAAACACGCCGATCACCGACGCCGGACTCAAAAATCTCAAGAAATTAGCAAGTCTGGAATATCTGTCGTTGGAGAGAACATCCGCGACCGAACAAGGCGTTGCCGCGCTCCGCAAGTCGCTGCCAAAGTGCTACATCAACGACAGCAACTTGAAACCCGCACCGTAATCGCAGAATAGCGGCTGGCGACCAGTCCCTTAGATCGCCGCGAAAGCCAGCGCCGCCTCCAACTCTTCCACCGATTGATAACGCTCTTCCGGACGTTTGCTCAGACACTTCATCACAATCGCGTTGAGCGCCGGGCTCACACTCGCATCCAGGTTCCGCAGCGACACCGGTTCGTGCGCGGCATGAGCGGCGATCGCAGCTACGGGATGATGCGCGTCAAACACAGGCCGACCCGTCAACAAGTGATAGGCCGTCGCCCCTAGCGAGTAAATATCGCTCCGCTGGTCGAACGAGCCGCAGCTTGCCTCAGGCGGCGAGTACAACGGCGAACCAACAAAGCACACATCGGCCTGCGTTTCGCACCACTCATTCGCAATCGACGTGGCCAGACCGAAGTCAATCAACGTGACCGCCTGACGAAGCCGGTCGCACCCTTCCAGCAGGTTGGCCGGCTTGATGTCGCGATGAACCAGGCCTTCGGCGTGAACTTCCGCCAGAGCCTGGCACACTTGCCGCAACACGCTCACGACCTGGCGAGAAGAAAGCGGCCCATCCTCTCGGACCGCATCCTCCAAGTTCCGACCAGCGATGTAGTCCATTGCGAAGTACGGAAGCCCTTCGTCGGTCTCGCCCGCATCGATCAACTGCACGATAGCCGGATGCGACAATTGCCGCAGAAGCTCCCCCTCGGATCGAAAGCGGTCGATCCCTTGCTCGTCGGCTCGATCCGCACGGATGATTTTGATGGCACAGCGCTCGCTCGTCGCGAAGTTCGTCGCCAGGTAAACGACGCCCATCCCGCCGTTGCCAATTTGCCGCAGCAGCCGATACCCCTCGATTTCTGGCTGGGACGACGCATCGAACCCAAGATCGATCCTGCCTGATTCGAACGAGCCGACCTCAAGCGTCGCCATATCAAACGTGCCGGCACAGTGCGTTTCGTAGGTTGCCAGAGTCATACGTCACCTGCATCGCAATCTGTCTTTCGAGTCTCTCGATCGCCCAATTCCCGGGCGTCACCAAGTAATCGAGTCGTCGCGTCCGATTTCGACCTCGCTTCCAGATTTTTTCCAGAATCGCGAGGTTGAAATCCGAGCACTTCGCCCGAATTGGAAACGCACCCCCAAAACTGTGGGAACAGGGTGGCCCCAAAGCGCAAGAGGGGCTCCGAGGAGAACTGTACGCAGAACGGCGGACACGGTAGGTCGCCGGAGAATGACGACGCAAACACACTTGCCTTGGGCGCAGATGCTCGCGGCTACTCGCGTTCGGCAAGAACGCGAATCATGGTCGTTCGCGTTCGCAGCACGGCCACAGGAATCTCGTAGTAGCGGTAACTAAACGAGGAGCCGTCGGCCAGCGGTTCGTTCGTGATCGGATCGACTTCCCGATCGAGAATCTCTCGCTGGTACGCCAGCTTCTCGACTTCCGAGAGGGCAATCTCCACCTCTAGCGAAACCCTGGCTGCATGCATGTCAGTTGCTGCCGTCAGTTCTGGCAAGAACCAAAAGGCCTGCCGTTGAGATTCGCAGAAGCCTTCTTTCAAGATCGCTTCCGCCAACTGCTTTGATGTCACGTGAAAAAGATGAGTCATGGTTTGCGCCTCCGTTCGATTACTAACGGGCGACTTACAAAAGATTCAGGAAACGATGGATGCTCGCCATCTGTCGTCGTTTACGTACGAAGCGATAGCGTCCAGAGTTGCGAAGCCCATCGACGCTGTGAACGTCGACGAGAAAGGATGAATTTGATTTACCAGATTATCGTCACATTGAGATCTCCTAAATAGCGTGACTCTTGCGTCAGCTTGCAGCGTCTTAGATAACGCAATCGAGAAGAGCACGGGTTTTATCCCCCCCGCTTGTTGAGTGGAGTCATCGCAACAAACAGGTTCGGCCGCTGATAAACTATCGCAGATGGCAGCCAGTAACCCCGCCGACGCCGCGAAGCCAAGCCAGCCGCGTTGGTACGTCCCTACGCCGGTCAAGTTCTTGCTGGCCGTTCTCTTGATGCAAGGAACTCTCTTTCTCTCGACACAGAGTCGCTGGTTTTGGTTCAACGAGAGTAAAGGCTATACGGTCCTGCTTACGGCGGCCGCAACCTCGGCATTGCTGTTGCTACTTTGTTGTTGGTTGTCGATCGCCCTTCTATTCAGAACGAAGTCGCAGTTCAGCCTGGCGACGCTTTTGCTGATGGTGCCGGTGATCGCGGTTCCTTTGGGTTGGCTGATGCGCGACGTCGACCTAGCGCGCGAACAACGCGAGACCCTGGAGAAACTCCGATGGCATGCGGGATACAAAGAACCCTCGCCTCATCTCCCCAAGTATCTTGTGTCGATGCTAGGCGAGGATTTTTTTATCGACGTCGTCGATATGAGAATCCCCGGCGCCACCGACAAAGATCTCCAAGGGGTCCGGCGATTTAGCGGGCTAAAATCGCTCTATCTCGAGGACTCTCACGTTACCGACGCCGGACTGATAAACCTCAAGGAGCTCAAGTTCTTGCGCTCGCTCGTACTCGTCGAATCGCACAAGAGCGAGACGCCTCTCATCACCGACGCCGGATTAGAGCACCTCAGCAAACTCCGCCGATTGCAAAAACTGAACCTCTTTGGATCGGGCATCTCCGACGCCGGGCTCAAACATCTGGGTACGCTCCAGCAACTAAAAGAGCTCTACCTCACGGGCTCCCCCCAGGTGACCGACGCGGGTCTGGAACATCTCGAGCGGCTCAAGCAGTTGGAATGGCTGGGGCTCAGCCACACCTCGATCACCGACGCCGGACTCCAGCGCATTCAAGGGTTCACTCAACTCGTCTGGCTCGAAATCGCGGGAACGCCGGTCACCGACGATGGAGTTAAAAGATTCGAGCAAGCCCTCCCCAACTGCGACGTCTTCCGCAACGCCGACTTCATCCGCGCCCCCGGCCGCACCGTTCGAGTTCGTTTGTGAGCATCGCCGGAAGAATGAAAAACGCCCCCCCCTTCCGCCGCTGGTCCAACGTGGGCTTCGATGCCAAAGAGTTCGGCCCAGGCCCGCCCTCGCCAGCCCAGGCAAAAAGAAGAAAAAAGGCCCATCGGAGGGTATTTCCGACGGGCCTGATCGCATTTGAAAAACGAAGGGTGGGCGACGGGGGTCGAACCCGCGACCTCCAGATCCACAATCTGGCAACCGATTCTCTAAGTCGAAGCGGGCAAGGAGTTACGCCGACTGCGCCGGCCGTTTGCACCCCGGTTTGCACCAAAGAATCACAGACGGCGATTCTGGTGACT
Organism: uncultured Pirellulaceae bacterium; assembly: GCA_964636985.1. GTDB lineage: Bacteria > Planctomycetota > Planctomycetia > Pirellulales > Pirellulaceae > CAZWSX01. Next base: position 19,421 of record CAZWSX010000056.1, read on the forward strand.
ATCGATAACGACTTACAGTGCATCATCGACTGCTGGGTGCGATTGCCGCCTGCGGTTCGATCAGCACTTTCTGCGATGGTACGGGCAACGGCGGCCCGGCACGTTTTGGACACGAGTCAAAGCTAATTCGGCCACGATGAGCTCGCCCTTTCAGCCAGAGAGACAAAATCCGCGAAGCAATCGGCGGCATCTCAATAATACAGCGAAAATCAAGGCGACATCTATTGCGTGCCTATATTTTCGCTATAGAATCCGCTCATGAATGCACTCGAAGAAGCAAAAGCGGTACTAAACGACGCAGAGCAGAATCTTCGAATGATTCTTAGGCGAGCCGCGGAAGAAGGCGAATACGCCCATCTACAACAGGTTGCAGGATGGGCAAAGCTACTTAACGCCTCCTTGGCAGGTGCAATTTCGCCAACCCCCGATGTAGTGGCGTCGGCCTTAGCCAACCCACCGCGTAAGCGCGCAACAGAAGCGGTCGACAAAGCGATCGAACGGCAACCGCTTGCCCGAAAGAAGAAGAAACGAATTGCTAAGACCAAGAAACGAAGATCTTCCAAAAAAGGATATCCGCAGTTCCTTCGTACAGGCGATTCTGTCGTAAAGATCGGATGGTCAAAACGCGACGGCAAGCCATACGAACATAAAGCCCCTAAAAGCGTGCTCCATTCGCTAATCAAAGCGGTGGTGCGGGCTGGATCAGGGGGCGAAGTTTTTATGATTGAGTCACTGCTGCCGCTGAATGATACTAGTGGCGCGCAGATCCCGGATTATCAAGCGTATTTAACTCTTGCCTGGCTACGGAGTATTCAACTAATTACACAACATGGTCGGCAGGGGTATTCAATCCCGCTCGGGATCGACCTAGCGGATGAGAGCGCGAAGCGGTGGGACGAGTTAACGTCTCGCTAGACTGCTGACGGCAACCATTCGAATGTGCAAGAAAGACAGTGGAGATATTATGCCTAGATGGCATTTCATGGCTCAAAGGCCTGGCGAAACAACGCGAGAACCTATTCAAGGTGAGTTCTTCGCTACAGAGGCGATCAGCAATACTGCCGCTGCGCTTGTACGCGAAGGAAACCAAAACTCGATGGACGCCGGCCATGATACCGAAAAGGTACGAGTCCGTATTCGGATTTCTGGTAATGGCAGCGCCGGCGTTCCACCGGAAACAATGGCACGCTACCTCGGGGATGCTTGGGAGCACTATCGAGCAAAGCAAAACGGTTTGCGAGATGCACCAACCATGTCAGAGCGATGCCCGATTTTGGTATTTGAGGATTTTGGCACGACGGGCTTGTGGGGTGATCCGCGGCAGTGGCACAAGAAGGAAGATGTGAAAAACGCCTTCTTTACATTTTTCCGTGCCGAAGGTCAGTCAGACAAAGAGAAAGGAGATCGCGGACGATGGGGAGTTGGAAAGTTCGTTTTTCCCCGTTCGAGTCGCGTAAGTAGTTTCTTGGCAGTTACAGTTCGTCACGACGACAAGCGACGACTCCTGATGGGCCGTGCGATCTTGAAAACTCACGCAATCGGGGACTGTAGATATGTCGCCGATGGCTACTTCGGCGAGAAGGACGCTGCCGGCGGAGAGCTAGTCATCCCAGTCGAGGACTCGCAGTTTATCGATCAATTCTGCCGCGACTTTGACCTTTCGCGCGAGGACGAGCCCGGGCTATCGATTGTGGTCCCGTGGTACGACCCGGAAATAACTCAAGTTTCGCTACTCAGGGCCGTCATCGAGGACTATTTCTTTCCTATCCTCTGCGACACGCTCGAAGTCGCTATAGAAGGACCGAGCGGCAACACCACGCTTTGCGCCGACACCCTAATCACCGAACTAGAGAAGCTGAATGGAGAGTTGGCCGAGGGCATGGTTCCGCTGATTCAGTTGGCTATGTGGATGCAGTCGCGATCGCAAGATCAGATAGTCACGCTAAACAGGATGGCTGAAACCGGTCCTCCTAAATGGACTCCGGCTCTTTTCCCCGAGGGTGCCGCGCAGCAACTCCGAGAGAAGTATCACAAGGGTGAGCCGATATCAGTTCGTGTCCCATTCTGTGTGCGTCCAAAAGTTGGCGAAAAGAAATGGTCCTACTTCGATGTCGCGCTGGAGCGTGACAGCGCGGAGGGGCGCGAACGCCCCGTTTTCGTGCGAGAAGGCATTATCATTTCCGATCTTCGATCACCGTACTGCCGCGGTCTTCGATCTTTAGTTGTTTGCGAGGATGATCCGCTGGCTGAGCTTCTTGGAGATTCCGAGAACCCTGCGCACACTCAATGGCAGAAAGATTGCTCAAACTACAAAGGCAAATACACGTATCCAGCAGAGAATCTATCGTTCGTAATAAATAGCGTTTACGAAATTATCCGCTTTATTACGGAAGCTGACAAAGAAGTAGACAAACAGATCCTAGTCGACGTGTTTTCGCTTCCTGCCGATGCAGACGACCCGAATGCAGTGGACGTGAAGGGGAAGAAGAACCAAGGCAGTAAACCCGAAAAAAAATCCGCCCCCGCCGGCGAGGCTCCTCCGCCGATCCTCCGACGCTTCCGGCTTGAAAAAGTAAAGGGTGGTTTTCGACTTCGTCCCGGTGACTCTGAAGCCCCCATTCCCAAGAAGCTCGTACTTAAAGTTGCCTATGCCATTCGTAGTGGCAACCCACTGAGGAAGTGGCACAAGGCGGATTTTGAACTCAACAAACGACCAATCGTAATTGGTAGCGATCTAAAGGGTATCGAAATCGAGTCGCAGTCTGGCAACACGCTTGAAGCAACTGTCACTGAGAATGACTTCACGTTGAGCTTGGCCGGCTTCGACGAAAACCGCGATCTGTACGTAAAGGTAACCGTTCCTCCGGAGGATGGCGATGGCGATTAGGCGGCTCAACTACACGGGCAGGAGGAAGATTACTCGCGATGACCTGTCGATCGCACTTCATGAGAAGCCCAATGCGCCAGCTACGTTTGATGCAGACCTAACGCAGCTTGCGCAGTACAGACTTCCGAACGATGCCGCAGTATCTGTTGAAGCACGATTGCAGACGCGTTGGATGCGTTTCAGTTACGGCACAATTGGCGCGATCGTGCCGGCGGAGGATCGAGCTCTGACTGAGTTTGATTCAGCGGACGGACTTCAGTTTTCGGTGAAGGTGACCGCTGTATCAACCGACCCCGGCAAATTACTGGCTGAGGCGGACCGCATTCCGGTGATACTTCCCGGTGACGTCGACGAAAAAAGAAATCCTCTGCTACCAGTCAAATCACATGATCTCGGTCAAGAGGTTTATCGGTTGGATTTTTCCGGCGACGAGCCGATCCTCCTAATTAACCGCGCTGCGGGTGACAAAGACGCGATCGCCCGGTCGCCCGTTTTCATGTCGATCGTTTACCCAGCAGCCTTACGTGAGATATTAAACCGCATTATTCACGTCGAAGGCAAAGGCGATTTGGATGACGATGAGGACTCATGGTGCAGCCGTTGGCTAAAGTTTGCGCGTTCGCTGCCAGGCATTGGCGCGATCCCAGATGCTGACGATAGCGAAGCATGGATTGATGACGTAGTGGCATCGTTTGCAAAGAAGCAAGCCATGCTCGAGAAGTTTTTGGCGAGCAGCGGACAAAAGGGAGAGTTGTAATGCCTCAACTACGCCGGCTGACCCCCAAAGGTTTGAAACGATTCGAGGAATATCTGGCTATTCAACGGGCCGGTGGAAACGCACTACCGCCTAGCGACGCCCTGACAGGTGCTGAATACTCTGAATCGGTCGAGGCATCTATCGAGATCGACGAAAGAGAATTCAAATCGCGACTCGAATGGGCGCAGTATGTTGACGAAAAGCTAGTGGGCAGCGGCCTAAAGAATGTGGAGCACGATATTGGTTTATGGAGTTGGCTCGCTCTGTTTTACGTAAAGCAACTAATGCCAACGAAAACAAACCGCCGAAAAAACGTCGGCGAGTTGGCCATGTGGGTTCCGCAAATTCACGACTACCGGCGTTATTACCGACACTTGCTTGTGGGGCCATTTCGGATATTTCGAGCGCATCGTGAAAACCCGGAAAGTGCCCTTATTCTGCTTGGAGGTCCGTTTGGTTCACACGGCGAAGTCGTCGAACAATTTGCTTCTAGGCTTGAGATTGTCACAAATCGTGGACTCATCGAGAGCCTAACCATTCTTTACTGGGATACAGCCAGCGGCAAATTGCGACGAGGCGCAGGCGGCAAGGACTCCGGTAGTGCTCGAAGACTCGCGGACGTGTTGCTTCAATTTGACGTCACTTGGGATCTTTACTCGCTTACCTCCGGTTGCCTACTCGGTTTACTACCTAGCAGCCCGTTGAAAAATTCTCTTCACATCGTAATCTACGGCCAACGGAAT
>CAZWSX010000057.1:0-23527 GCA_964636985.1 uncultured Pirellulaceae bacterium
GGTCGAGCTTCACATCGGCCAGCGACTTGCCGGGATGCTTGGTGCTGGGGAGAGCAAGCAGCTCGTCCACGTTGGCAGGCGTCTTATCCGACTTCACGAGCGCGGCGACGATGTCGTCGAGGAAGGCGATGAAGTCGGGGCTACCGGCAACGGGAGCGCTTTCGCACTTGAGTTCGACCATCGCGCCGACGGTCTTGTCCGAGCCCGAGTGGATGCCGAACCGGCCGAAGGCGGTTTCGCGATCGGTGCGCGTTTCGAACTTCGCTTGGGCGTTCTTGCGAAGCCAATCGATCGCGCCGGCTTCATCGCCACCGGAGGCGTTGAGGGCGTTTTTGCAGTCCATCATCGGCAAACCGGTTTTGTCGCGCAGTTGCCGAACAGCGGCGGCGGTAATCTCAGCCATGCTACTCTCCCGTCTCTTACTTTCTTTGCATTGTCGGGCGGACAGTCGCCCGTAATTTGTATTGGGGTTCGGTCGCGGGTGCCGAGGAGGCGAAACAACGACCGAAACGGAAACTTGATTGTATCCCCGCCGGGCAATTTCGCGGCGGGGAGTCGCGGGAGAACGACCTCTCCCGCGAGTAAAGACTTGATGAAGGCTAAATAGGTTCATTCAGCCGCTGGCGGCCGAATTTATCGGCCAACGCCGGCCAAGGCGCCTTCTTTACCGCCACCTTTGCCGGCCTGGATATGGGCCGAACCTGCAGCGACGGCGTCGGCCAATTGCCGCATGATCAGTTCGATCGAGCGGATACCGTCGTCGTTGCCTGGGATTGGCAAATCGACCAAGTCGGGATCGCAGTCGGTATCGATCAAGGCGATGGTGGCGATACCCATCGAACGCGCTTCGCGAATGGCGTTCTTTTCCTTCTTGGGGTCGATGATCACCAGGCACTCGGGGAGACGGTTCATCGTTCGCAAACCGTTCAGGTTGCGATACATCTTGCGATATTCGCGATTGAGGGCCGATTGCATCTTCTTGCTGTAGGTGGCAAGTTCTTCGCCACCGCGGATGCGTTCGACTTCTTCCAGGCGGCCCAGCCGGCTGCGAATGGTGCGGAAATTGGTGAGGGTGCCACCCAACCAGCGTTCGGCGACGAACGGCTGCTTGCAGCGGAGCGACTCGCGCTCGATGGTTTCGGCCGCTTGACGCTTGGTGCCGACAAAGAGAATCAGGCTACCGCCGGCGGCGACTTGCGAGAGATACTTTTTCGCACGGAGCAAACCGCGAACCGTCTCGCGGATGTCCATGATGTGAATTTGGTTCTTGCGGGCGTAAATGTACGGACGCATCTTCGGATTCCAACGGCTTGCCCGGTGGCCGTAGTGAACCCCAGCTTCGATCAACTCCTGAGCCAACGTTTCAGACACTTCGACAGTTCTCCTTTTGTTAATACCGACCCGCTTAGCAATGTCTGGCCGATATCGGCCGACACAGGTTAAAAACCTTCGCCAAAACAACGGATCGATCTGTGGCTCCGGTCCCAGAGCAGCACAGTGCTGCCCTCCCGGAAAATGGGGAATCGGTCAACGTACTGGTTTACTGGCGGGTTGGCAATCCTAAACGCCTCTGACGCCTGTTTTTAGGAGCATTCTGCCGCATTTGTGCTTGGCAAAACTATCGCCACAACGCCCGTTGATCGACCAGCGATCAAATTATTGCAATCGACGATCGAGATTCTAAATCTCAGACTGAGACAACTAAAGTCGCTATGTCTTTATAAACTGAGCAATCGTAACTTTTTGAAAATAAAGGAGTTACCGCAGCGCCCTACCGTTCATCAGTTTGATTGGCCCGATCGTTGCTTTACATGCGAGGCATTGGGATCACTCCTCCTCAAACCATCAGCGGAAGATCATGAGAACGCCAGCTACCAAGCGTCAACGACTATTAGGGACCTTACTCGCAGCTTCCCCGTGCATGAGCGACCATCCATTACCGGGATCCGTCTTCTTGATCACAAGTGACGACGATACCGGCATTGGTGCCGTGTGCTTGAACGACTCGACCAACCACGAGTTTCAGCGCCGGTGCGACGAGTGGGTGAACGCGGGACTCTCCGAAAAACTTTTAGAGGAGCTCGCCCGCGAGGATGCAAGCCGCGCCGACTTGGCTCCCTGGCTTTCACCCTATGTTCCGGCGACTTCGCACGTCACGGCCTATACAAGCCGGTTGTACGACAACCTGGAAGACGCGGCAGCGGGCCTGGGCAAAACCATTCGGCTTTTTGTGGGGCGTTATCAATTTGCGGCCGCCGACGTAGAGCGCCAAATCACACAAGGAGCGTGGCTCACGGTGAAAGCCTCGCCCGAGCTCTTGTTCACCGATCTGTCGAGCCTGTGGGAGCAAACAGTCCGCAAAGCGGGCGAAATCGCTTTGTGCGAAATGACAAAGAGCGACTCGCTGTATAGCGAGTTTGCGTGGAACTAGGGGAAGGCTCCAGGCTTCAGGCGTCCGGCTCCAGGGGAGGGGCCGCAAGCGGCCTGAAGGGGAGACCCGGTTTCGGATTGTGGCCGTTGGGCTACGCTAGAGGACTTCGCTGCGATTGTTTTTGGTCGCGGCGAAACGATGAAGGATAGTCCAGCGTAGTGAGGTGGGTTGCGAATGGAACCGTTGTTGGCACCGAGCTTTTTGTTTCGCTTTCAGGCTCCATGCCTCTATCGGAAATCCGGTTGGACCCAAGCCGGCGCTGTTCTTGAACCTGATTATCAGCTTCCCTACTTCGGCGCGCTCGACGAGCGAACAGAACGGGCGGTCGTTCGCGTTGCCTGGAACGAAGCGGGGATGTATTTCACGCTCGACGTCTCGGGCAAAAAACAGGCCCCCTGGTGCCGCGATACGCGAATTGAAGACAGCGACGGCGCGCAGTTGTTCGTCGACACTCGCGCGACGCACAACGTTCACCGCGCGAGCCGCTTTTGCCATCGCTTCGCCATCATGCCCTCGGGCACCGGGCGAAATCTTGACGAACCCTTCATCGGGATGCTGGCGATCAATCGGGCGCGTGAAAGCCCGCGTGAGATCGACCAGCGAACGTTGAAGGTCGCTTGCCGGCGGCGAGCGGATGGTTATCAACTCGACGCGTTCGTTCCAGCCGGAGCGCTGACGGGCTTCGATCCGGCGGAGCATCCCAAGTTGGGATTCACGTACATCATGCTCGATCGCGAGCTTGGCCCGCAGGCGTGGACGATCGCGCCGACGTTCCCGATCGTCGAAGACCCGAGCTTGTGGGGAACGCTGGAGCTGGTGAAGTAGTGGTGAAGAGTGGGAGAGAGGGAGACGGGGTGAGAGGGAGCACCGCATCGCCTGGCGGGCTACGGCGCCAACAAGAGTGCGATCAAGAAGGCTTCCGCCGTTGGATACTTTGTCTCTGACGGCTCACGCTTGAGTACGAGGTAACAAACGTGGCCGCATTCTTTCGTTTTCTCTAACAGCCTCTTCCCGAGTTCCGGGTGATGGATGCCGTGGCCGCCGTCGCGGCACGGGAGTTTTCCATCCTCGTCGTAGCGCATCCAGAGAGGCGGATCGTTTTTATCGACGTGCGTGATCGGCGAGAACTCTTTGAACTGGGCTTCGTGGCGATCGTAGTTCGTGAGGGCATCGGCCATCGTTTTCTCACCGACGGCCATGTAGGGCATGCGATGCTGGAGCACGTTTGGTCCGAGCCATGCTTCGATTTGTTTGGGATCGATGGAGGTTTGTCCGGCAATCGCAGCAGCAGCGCACAATCGAGTGGACTCGCGTTCGATGGGGTCGTCGGATTTCGGGTCGGCGAGATCGTCGTGAAAGAGGAGCCACATCGACGAGCAGGCGCCAGCGCTGGTGCCGGTCGCCGCGATCTTTTGCTTGTCGATCTTCCACTCCCCTGCCCTGCTGCGGAGAAACTGAATCGCACGTGCGGCGTCGTGAACCGGCGCGGGAAGAGGGTGTTCGCCGGTGAGGCGGTAGTTGATCGATGCGACGGAGATGCCCTTTTCCAGATAGGGCTTGAGAAACTCGGCCTTGAGTGCTTTGTCGCCGCCGGTCCAACCTCCGCCGTGGATGTGAACGAGCAGTGGTCGCGGACCACTTCCTGCTGCCTGCCAGAAGTCGAGGACGTTTCGGGCGTCGGGGCCGTAGGGAATATTGGCAAACGTCGGCTTGGGTTCGTCTTGGGCGAACAACGAGACCGAAGCCAGGCAAACGAATAGCAGCACGCCGGCGCGACACAGAGGACGCGACATATGAAAGCTCCTACGAAGGCATGGTTCCAGAGAGCGATGCGCCCTAGTCTAGCCGTCCGCTCTGAGAGAGTCACGGCGCACTTGCGACGTAACCTAAGCCGTCATCGCGTTCCAGAGATCGAGTCGTGCTTCGAGTGACGCGGCGGCCGCTTTCTCGGCGGCGCGCCACTTGGCGTCGTCGTCGCCGCAGAGCGCGGCCACGAGCAGGCGGGCCTTGGGGCCGTGATCGTCTCCGTCGAGGGAGATGTGGCGGTCCAAGTAGTAGACGAATTCGTTCAACGTGCCGCCTGACTTTGCGTTGATCTCGCTGACGATTCTCTGGAACAAACCAGGCAGGAGGTTTTCTCGCCCGAACGTGAACGCCGAGGCGATCGCCGAGAGGTTTCCGCTTTCGATCAGGTCGAACGTGTGTCGGACAAAGGGAATGGCGCCGGCGGGGGGTTCGGCAAGAAGCATGGCGGCTTCGAGCGAGGCGCCGTCGCGAATGGCTTGGATGACGAGGTCGATCGCGACCGTATCGGCGCCTGCTTGCTGCATGGCGCGGCGGTACAAATCGTAGTGGCTGGCGAAACCATGCTCGCCATCCTCGTCACTCTCCTCGGCCAACACGATCTCGTTAATGAGCCGCGCGGCGGCGCGATCGATCGGCGGGGTCCACGGGACGTTTACACAGCAGATCGATCGTTGTAACGCCTTGAGTAGCGACATGAAGTCCCACACCGCGTACACGTGGTGTTCCATGAATCGGCGCACGGCTTGGAGGTCGCCCAACGTGGAGTAGAGCGAATGGTTCAGCAACTGTCCGCGCAGGTCTTCTAATTTCGCCGAAATGCGAGCAAGGCGATCGTGCGGAGTGTTTCCCTTTGAATCGGGAAAACCGAAAGCGAACGAACTGGGATTGCTGGGGTTGTCCATAGGTGCATCACGATATCACATCGCGGGGACAATCGGTGCTTGCGGCGCCGCCGGAGAGGATTGTCCGGCCTACAGAAAACTTGCGATTGTCGATATTTCTCTTTGCGCGATGGGGTGGAATTGCTATCAGCACCGCTGGGAGTCCTCTATTTCAAAACGGCGGCTGGCGATGGCGGATGTCGAAGACCAACTTGAGCCCTCTATCGGCGGGCATCGCGTTTTCCAGTGCGCATTGCTGTTGGCTTTCCTACCGGTGACGTGCTGCGGCTGTGCGAGCGGATTTAGCCAGCGGGGGCTGTTATATCATCCGGACAAAGCGTCGGCTGCCCAGCTAACGCCTCCTGACGAGTCGATCTTGCCGGTCACGGCGACTACCGCCGATGGGATCACGCTTCATGGGTGGCGATACGCGGCGTCGATCGAGAACCCGGGGCGTCCTTTGCGCGATGCGGATCGCGTCGTCTTGTATTTTTCGGGAAATGCTGGCAACCGGTTTTATCGTGTCGGCGAGTGCATCGCGCTGAAGAAGCTTGGCTGCGACGTGGTGATCTTCGACTACCGCGGTTTTGGCGATAACGAGGGGACCACCGGCGAGTCGGGCTTCTCGCTCGATGCGGAGGCGATGTGGCGGGAAGTCGTCGATCTTCAAGGAGTGCCGGCGGATAAGGTCGTACTTTATGGCGAGTCGCTGGGAGGGGCCGTCGCTACTCGTTTGGCTGAGAGTAAATGCCAGGCGGGGACGCCGCCCGGCGGGCTTGTGCTGCGGAGCACGTTCGCGTCGATGACGGAGACGGCGGGGCATCATGCGTGGTTTGTGCCGGTGTCGCTGCTATTGGAGGACCGTTACCCGACCGACCAGCGGATCAAAAATGTGACTTGTCCCGTGCTTCAGATTCATGGCAATGCCGACACGCTGGTGACGATCGAGATGGCGGAGCGGTTGTACGATGCAACGCCGGAGCGGTCGGAGCGGGGCATTGGTAAGAAGCTTGTGGTCGTTCCAGGTGCTGGGCACAACGATGTGCTGGAGGTGGGGCGGGAGCAGTATCGGCGCGAGGTGAAGGGATTTCTTGAGCGGTTGTAGCTGGCAAATGCCCAAGGCTTAGAAGATCGTTGCGCTCGCGATTGCTTTTGCCGGACAGGATTGTCCGGCCTACGGTGGTGATCACCTTGGGGCTGGTCAAGAAATAACACGAGCCGGTGGACATCTTGCCCGACCGGCTCGTGCGTTCCATCGCTCTAATCAGCGACCATCAGGGCCTGCCGCGAATGCGCGGACGAGGCAGTCGACCACTTTGTTATTGCGGGCTCGAGGGAGAGCCACTATCAACACTTGTGGTTTTACGCGAACGGCGAATGCTCTTGGCGCGTCCCCATTCCTTGGTGAGCGACTCGAACACTTCCGGTGATTCGTATCGGATAATGCCTTTGCCTTCGGGCATGGGGCCAATCAACCCGCGGTAGACTGGCATCCCGCGAAGGGAAAGGTCGGTGCTGCAATCGTCGATTCCGACTTGCACGTGCATTTCGGCGATAGGCTCGGCCGATTGGTACTCGCGAATGCGAAGCGAGCCATCGGTTCCGCGAGTTACCACGCGAATTACGTTCTTGGCTGCCATTGCCTGCGAGCTCCCGGAGGATCGTACGCGGTACGTTTCCGAGGAAATCGCCCGCACGGACATGCAAATCAGAATGCGTCATTTCCCATTGGCGTGTCATCCTAGCCCCGCCAAGGGTTGTCGCCGGGTTGTGCGAGCGTCCGTGCAAACTCCGACAAGGTTAGGTATCGACGCCGGCCCTGCGAAGATTTCTAAACGGAGCGTGTCGCCGCTCAATCGCTACCGGCGAAATAAGCGATCCGTCAGGCGCGACAGTAGCAACCGGCGTCGGCGGTCGCCGCCCGTGCGACTGACCCCGAGTTTTCCGGTTGAATCGATGGCGCCCGCCCTAATGGCTGAGGGATTGCCCCCACCCGGCATGCGAACGAGAACGATAATCGAGCTATACTGTGGCGAACCAATCGGGGGGACGCTTCGTATGAAGGCCCAATTCCCCGTTTTTTCGAGTGACGCGATCTCATTCCGCGATAGTTTCAATGGCCGATCAGTATCTTTTGTCGTGCGAGTGCGGAAACAACCTGGTCATTGAGCCTCGCCTGGCGGGGGGCGAAGTCACCTGCACATGCGGAAAGGTCGTTCGCGTGCCGACCTTGCGAGAGATGCGATCTCTTCCCAAGGCGCAGCCCGACAAGCCGGGTAAGGAAGCGGCGCCGGCGGAATGGTCGCCTTGGCAGGGCGTGTTGTTGACGGTCGGCGTGCTGATGGTGATCGCCTCACTCATACGCGTCTGCTATGTGGGATACCAATACGTTGGTTTGCCCGAGATGGAAACGCAAACGGAATTCGTTCAGCAGGTGGAAGAGAATATTCAGGCGGCTACGCCGCTTCAGGCATTGGTGACCTGGGAGCGCCTGCTGCACGATGGGTTGGACGAAAGAAACTTGCCGCCAACGTTCAAGCAGATGGAAATCGCCCGCACGAACATGACGAACGATATGATGCGGTGGGGGGCCGTGCTGGGTGTGGGCGCCCTGATGACGATCGCTTCGCTGTTCGTTGGCGGCCGCTCGCGCGCTGGCTAGTCCGATTATTCGGTCGCCAAAAAGGTACGCACACTGGCGTCTTTGGGATGCTAGTTCCACCCGAAAATCAGAGCATTAGTTCTGTTCGACGCGCTTGGTGTAGAACCATCCCACCAACAAGCAAATAGCATTGCCTAAGAAGATTGCCGAAGGGTGGATCTTCCCACCTTTGGCCATGTCGATCGCCGCCATGAAGAGCGGAAAGTAGCAGGCCAGGATCGGCGCGAAGCAAATGAAGAAGGTCGACATGAAGTCGGCGTGACGGAGGTAGATGGCCAGCGGGGCGCCGATGCATACGAACGCCAGGCAGGCAAAACCGCTTGCCCAGCGTCGCCAAGGCTCGACGCCCAGCTTCACGAGCCGCGATTTGCCGATCGAGATAGCGATTTGCTTGGTGCGCCAGGCGTTGCTTTGGAATTCGCGGTAGTCGCCTGTCATGAGCGCGATCGCCGTCTCGGTCGCGGCCTCTTGCTCCAACCGTTTGATCTCGCGGCGCTGCTTGTCCATCTCGGGGCCGATTTTCGCGAGCGGCGTTTGCGTGGGCGATCCGGTTCGATCGTCTCTTGTCGAGGCTTTGGCCAAGGGAATTTGGTGGACGAACTCGCCAGGGTTGGTGTAAGTGCTGCCATCGTCGGCCTCGATGACACAGTTACTTAGGATGAGTTCCAGCGTTTCGGTGTCAAAATTTGATTGAAGCCGCGCTTTCTCCGCGGTAATTGTCAAAAGGCGCGGCCCGCTACTGAACATGATCACCGGCGCGATCATGGTTCGACCTTCCACATCGCGCACCACAATCGAAAAGCCCTCTTTGGAGTAGCTCTTGCGCGTATTCAGATTCCCGTAAACGATCTCTTCGACCGACTGGATGACGACGCGTTGGATTCCCTGGGCGCCCCAGGAATAAGCCAAGTCGTTAATCCACACTCCGAGAACGCTAAGGACGAAGCCCAATCCCCAAATGGGCCGCAAGATCGCCTTGGGGTCGATGCCCATGCTCTTGATGGCCACGATCTCGTTCGCCGACGACATCCGACCGTATACCACGCAGGCGGCTAACAGCGCGGTGCCCGGAATCGAGAAGGCGAGCGCCTGGGGAATCAAAAAAGGGAGGAGCCGCGCGATGGGCCTGATCCCTAAATTCATGCGGACCGCCTCGGTCCCGATGCCCATCAGAACGAAGAGAGACGTCAACGTCGCCAGCGCGACGAGAAGCGTTCCCAACATTTCCTTCAGCAGATAGCGGGTGACGATACCCATCGGGATAAACGGTCTAAACCGCTTCGACGACAGCGAGACGCGGGACTGCGAAACGAGTTACTGGGATGCGTATTTAAGGCAAGCAGGCGGACGGATGATAGCGAAACACGCCAAACGGGGGTACGGCGCTTCGTGAATTCCAGATCAAGGCGCGCAGCCACGCTAGCAGCTATCGGCATGGCGCGGACGAGAGTTAAGTGGGCTTGGGATTGCGAGCGTTATCCGCACCGTCGTAGGCCATCCAAGAAGGAATACGGCTGAGACCACCCGATCGGTTCAGACAGGCGCACTCGGTTTCGGCGTCCGCTAGCTTTTCGTCGCCCCGGCATATCGCGTAGCGATGGATTAAACGGGCCCCTTTGGCGCGGACGACGGTGGTGGTTAAGCGGAGCAAATCGTCGAACCTTGCAGGGCGACGGTACTGGATTTGGATCTGCGAGATGACAATCATCAGGCCTTCGCCTTCGAATTGCCGGTAATCGCGGCCGCCGGCACGCATCAATTCGACGCGTCCCATTTCGAGCCAGGTTAGGTAGTTGGCGTGATGGGCCACACCTTGAGCATCGGTCTCTTGGTAGCGAACCCGAAATTCGATGGTGTGCTCGATTAGCATGCGTAATCACTTTGAACGGGAATGCGACCAAAGCCGAAAAGGTCTCGGGAATCGATCACTTCGACAGTAACGTCAGTTTGGTTACCTCGGGCCGGCAGTTCCAGCGAAGCAGATCCTTTCCAGCGATGCCCCGCGAGACATGCAACAGCGTGGGCTCCCGGTAAAACATCCCTTCCGAAAAAATCCGGCCGTACAAACTGGGGCAAAATATTGGTCCCAGCCAGGGAAGCTTTACCTGCCCGCCGTGAACGTGCCCGGAAAGCATAAGGTCGAAGCGATGCCGGCGGGCCCAACCAATCTGATCGGGCGTGTGCGAAACCAGAATCCGGTATTGGGGCTGCTTGCGGACGCCGGCCTCTTCGACAAGGCGATCAGGAACGCGCGGGAACCACGGCGCTTCGTTGCCACACAGTAAGACGGGAACGCCTCGCAGTTCGACAGTGTGGGCCGATTGGCCCACGTCGAGGAAGCCGGCCTCGGCGAGACGACGCCGGATATCGGCCGGGTCTCCTAACTTCAAGTCGTGATTGCCCAAGATGGACCATCGCCCCAGCGGAGCTTGCAGCTTGCCAAGCACCACCGCGAACCATTCGAGACTTGGGAGATGCTCGACGATGTCGCCCGAGATCACAACGATGTCGGCTGCGAGCTGGTTGGTCTGCTCCACGACTTGTTCGTAGAAGGGACGCGTCAACTCTCCGGCGAAGTGAAGATCGCTGAGGTGCGCGATGGTGACGCCGTGCAATGCCTCTGGGAGCGACGGCGAGAGAAGCGTTTTTTCGTTGACTTCAAGGTCGAAGATCTGATTGAAGGGAATGCGCGACGCCCATTTGCCCTCGCGGCCATGCACGGGGCTGGAGCCAACGGCGCGCTTAATATCGTGAACGCCCGACGACGTGACTTCGCAGCTACGAGGCGATCTTCGAAAGAGCCAAGGGACTAACCACACGGGAACAAGGAGCGCTGCCGAGGCCAGGCTGGCGGCGATGTAGGAACGCTGCCAGGCCGGGAAATCGGTGCCGCTGGGAACATTCAGGAAGAAGGCTCCCCTGCCAAAAGCCTGCCAGGCAAAGTAGATCGCCGTGACGAGACCGAAGAGGAAGAGGCCTAGCGCCCACAGCTTAATGATCGGGCGGGGCCAAGAAGTGGCATGGACGCGATTGAAGGCGAACATGCAAAGAGCGAAGTGGCCCCAGAAAGCGCACAGGGCGAGGAGTAAATCGATCCAGGGCATTTTTCCAAAGATGTCCCGGCGCTACTAAGTAATCGGCATCGTCGAGGAATGACCCGTCGCAGTTTCCACTGTTGCCGTAGCGTCGAGAACAGCTTCCAGTGCCTGAACCAGCAGATCGACCTTGAAGGGTTTACCGAGCAACGCTTTCGGATGCAGACCGTTTTCCCGCGCCTTGACGACGACGTGCTCGCGGTCGTAACCGTATCCCTTCATCAAGACGAGCGGAAGGGGGTCCATCAGTTCCTTGAGTTTCATTTGCAAGTCGTGTCCGTTCATGTCGGACAACGTGATCTCGGAAATGATGATGTCGTAGGGAACTTCGCGAAGGCCGATTTTCACCATCGCGATCGCTTCCGCGCCGTTGTGCGCGGTTTCGACCGAACAGCCGTAACGCTCCAAAAGGTTGTGCGCGTGGCTTCGAACGGTGGCGTCTTCGTCGACGACGAGAACGCGCTTGTCGCGCAGCTTTCGTCCCTCCAAACATTGAGGCGCGGGAACCGCTTCGGCGGGCGACATCCGTTGCCCGACCTGGTGGATCACTTGCTTGATATCGCGGGCGTTGCGGAGGAGTCGCTTGATGCGGCTGACTAGTTCCGGGCTTTCGCCGGCATAGTTTTCCAAGACGTGCACGGCGTCGTTGAGAATCTCGTCGACCGGCAGCGCGACCTCGCGATGGATTTGTTCGACGCTTTCGTGAACGGTGGCGGCCTTTTCAACCGCCAAGAGTTGCAGAGTATTGAGCGCCAGCGCGATGTTGCGCGAAAAGATTTCGAGGAACTGGAGATCACTCTCGGTAAAGGCCTTTGGGTTCGGGCTCTCGACGTTGAAAGTTCCGATCACCGTGTCGTGCAAGAGGATGGGAACGGTCAACGAACTCTTGGAACCCTTGAAGCCTTCCAGGAAAAGAGGATCTTCGGCCGTGTCTTCGCACAAATAGCTTTTGCCGCTGGAGGCGACGAACCCAGTGACGCCATTACCCTGTGGTTTGGCCCACAAGTCGCGATTGGCAGCCTCAGGGTCGAGACCGACAGCAAGCAGCGAGCGGAGTCGTCCATCGGGCTCCAGCAAGCGAACCTCAACGACGTCGTAGTGCAGCAAGTCTTTGGTGTAGTGAATGATGTTGCACTTGAGCAACTCGATCCGGTCGGCGACGTTCATCCCGCGAATTTCGTCGGACGTCATGTGCGAGAGTTCAGAGCCGGCCTTATGAATGGCAGCCAATTTTTGCTGCTGCTGCATTTCGACCGTGACGTCGCGGATCGTCACGATCAGGTATCGCGAGGCCGACTGGCGATCGATGGCGATGGGCGCCGCGTGCGCTTGCAGGTAGCGGTTATCGAATGTTCGAAGCGTCGAACTGCTGGGCTGCCCGGAAACAACGGCGGTGTGGAACGGACAATAGTCGGGACCAACAATCTCGGGACTTCCGAGGGCGTTGTAGAACCCTTCGCCTACAATGTTGCCGCGATTGGCCCAACGGCGCAGACGCTCGTTGGCCCACATGATGTTATTGTCGCCGTCCAACAAGGCGACACCATCGGCCATGCCTTCGAGGATGCGATCGTTCTGGAGCAGTCGCCCTACCTTCATCGCTTCCGTCAGATGATCGGAGGTGACAAAGATGCCAGCGAACGACTCCTTTGCGGCCATCGCCAAGGCGCGGATGGGATTGCTGACAAAGCACACGTCGTATGTTTCGTGCACCGCAGGCGGCAACGCCTTGCACTCTTGCGAGTCGCTGATGCACAGAAGTTTCGGTCGATCGGTCACCCCAAGTTCCTTACACACGCATTCTGGTTTCGCAAACCACTATTCAACGACAGCGCGATTCCAGAACTGCGCGTGCATGCGCACAGGGACGGGAACGCCGATCGTCGCCGCGTAAGGCAATTCGCGCAACTTCGGAGCAAGAATGCGCTTGGTCGGCGTGGCCAATTTGTCCACAAGCCAAGGGTTGTGGCGGCGACGCTGAGCGTGCGCAAGGCGGGTCCAAAGGGGCGGGGAAATCCTTTCCACCAAATTATAGGAGCGCCTTTTTGGCGAAACAATCTGAATATGCAGCCATTTTGGATTTGGAGCCTTGGCGCTCGATCGACGCGCGATGCCGCACGACGTCACGGCCAAAACTCTCGGATCGAATGTCGCCTTTAGCCCAAATTCTGGGGAAACGGGTCCGTCCTACGCGGAATAGTCGACAGAATTGAACGCCAAGGGAGCTGGTGCCGATATTTGCGCTCGCCTCGCCGAAAAAAGAGAGTGCAGACCAAGTTGGACGCGACGGCGCGAGCACGATTGCAAGGACCGAACCCCATGTGGCGATCATTTTTTTTGGCAGTGGGAATCTTTTGCTGCGCTTTCGGGGGCGAGTTGCTAGTCACCGAGCGACTGATGTTGAACAGCCCTGGGGAAAAGATCGCTCGAACGGGCTGGACAGCACCAGCAAACCGGCGGTCGTATGAGCCGCCCGAATGGCTTCCGTGGAGCCTGCTTTCCACGGGAAGCATTGTTATCTTGTACGGGCTTACATTGCCAAAAATGAACGATGCCGCAGCGCCAGCCTAAGTGTTTTGGCACGAAGCTAACGGCAAGCAGCGAGGTAGCCGCTGCGCCAAGCCGAAACTGAATTGTTTTTAACCCAAGTGCGGTGATTCGTACCCCATTTAGGGGCGAAATCGATTGCACAAATCTTGACAGCTGGCGCTGGTCGATTCATTCTGAATGACACGCTAAATCCGGAAGAATCTGAGTATTCCGGGGGCGCCCGCCACGTTTAAGTCACTACAGCATTCCAAAACACAATGACGCGCACGAGCAGGCCAGCGCTTGCGTGTCCTTGGGGCAACCTTTCCACGGAATACGTCGAATGAATCGCAAGCAATCCCGCGGCCGCAAGACTGAACGCCAGTACCGCTTGTCGCGGATGGAGACTTTGGAACGCCGGGAGACGATGGCGGCACAGATTGCTTACACGCCCATTCCTGGTGTGTCGAGCATAGGGCTGGATTTTTCATCAAGCGCTGCCTTGTCGCAGATGCTGGCCGCAGCAGGATCTTCAACAAGCGCCAATGCCGCGCTGCCCAAAGCATTCGGGAACATGATCGTTCCCGACATTTCGACGACCGACAATGTGGCCATCGATGCGATGCCCAAATTCCACAGCAACCCCGATTCACCCTTTAAGTTCTACCTCGACTTCGATGGTGCCCTGACGCGGTCGTGGGAGGTCGCGGGATTCAACAACATTCAAACGGGGGCCTTCGACCTCAGCGAAGCGTACGCTGATCCCTTCTGGGACTTGGCCACGTACCCTGGCGCCCAGACTTTCGACCCGTCGACATACAGCCCGCTTGAACAGGCGCTCATTCGTAATACCTGGGCACTGATTGCCGAGGATTATTCAGGATTTAACATCGACGTCACCACCGACGCGCCTCCCACGGAAGAGGATTTGGTTCCGGGCTTGACCTTCCGCTGTGTCTTCGGCGGATACGACGGTGACTGGTTGAAGTCGGGTGCAGCGGCTGGCGTGGCGCTGTTGGGAAGTTTCGACGGGATCACGATCGGTACCGGCGAAACGCTAGGAGGAACTTGCTTTGCCTTCCAGGGTCTCAAGGCTTTGGACTCACGAACGTGGTGGGTAGACGAAAATGGGTTTCTCGATGCGCTCGATATGGGTAACACCATGGGAGCGATCGCGACGCACGAAGGGGGCCACGTTCTCGGCCTCGAGCACCAATCGCTGTGGGCCGGCGGCACCAAGGTCCAAGAGTACTGGCAGGGTGTCGGCAACTGGGCCCCAATCATGGGCGACAGCTACGCGCCCGAAGCCGCCTGGTGGAAGGGGACTTCGTCTAGTGGGCCCAACGACATCCAAGACGATATGGCCGTGATCGCGTCCCGCATCGGTTTCCGTACAGATGATACGGGGTCAACGCGAACCAATGCTCTGAACGTGGATTCCAGCCAGTTCACAACCACCGGTACCACGCAAAAGAAGTTCACCAAAGTGGGACTTCTGGAACAAAACACGGACGTCGACTACTACCGATTTACGACGGCTGGCGGTAACGCGACGGTCACAATCGACCTGAACGCCTTCGCCACTTCGTACGGCAACGATGGATGGCGTGGAAATAGCCAGATGGCTGTCGACGTCTTCGACGTGCTTGGTCGTAAAGTAGTTGACACCTACTTTGTAACGGCCGCGGCGGGGTCGTCGTTCAGGCAAATTAATCTCCAGTCAGGTACCTATTTCCTGGCCATCCACGGTCGAAACACGACTCTGGCGAACGTGGGAACGCAAATCACCACGACCTCGACAGCGATGGGTACTCCTGACCTCGTCCCGACCCGCTTCAATACTGTGGACTACGGCAAGATTGGGTCCTATCTGATCGATATCAGCTACGCCACCAAGGCGGCCCCCACACGTACGGTTGACGATTCCAAAGTCGCGACGACTGGCGTGTACACATTCACGGGAACGTGGACCAACTTTACGACGGCGGGACAATTCGGCGATTTTAGCCGCACCCTGAAGCGTGCATCAGCTACGGCCCCCGTTGCCACCGCCACGTGGACGTTTACCGGCCTGGAGCCTGGGACTTACAAGGTTTACGCCTCGTGGGTTGCCGCTGCAGCAAATACAGCGACAGCGAAATTCCAGGCCATCGACGGATCGAACTTGCGTACCTTGGCCAATAGTGGCCTCTTTAACCAGAAGGTTGCATCGAACTCCGCTGCCCAAGCCGGATTTACGGAGTTGACCAGCGGCACGATCCAGGTTGTGGGTAATACGCTGTTTGTCCGCGTTTCGAACCAAAACTCGCTGGACGGACAGGTTATCGCCGATGCGATTCGCATTGTTCGCGTTGGTAGCTTGCCGCCGTCCGCCCAGTCGACGGTACTGAAGGCTGCGGCTGCTCCAGTCGCCGCCGACACAGTGATGGCGGCGATCTACGCGGACGCCACCACCACGAAGAAGCGGTAATAGCGATTAGCGACCACCACGGAGCCTCTGACATTTAGGGCCTCCGGCGCCAGTCGCGTTCGATTCTTTCCCGAGAGTGGCGACCTAGCGGCGGCCACTCTCGTCTCCTTAAGACGCGGGGCGGCTTGACGACATTGCCCTTGCGTACCTATTCTGAAAGGAGGTTTTTTCGCCGTAAAACGTTGTCAAATCACGCCTTCTGGCGTTCTAGTCCCCCTGAGTTGCCAGTATGGAATCCACGCAAGTCGCCATCGTCGGAATGGGGACGGTGGGTTCGGGCGTCGCCAAATTGCTCCTTCAAAATGGCGATCGGGTCGCCCGGCATAGCGGCCGCAAGCTGATTTTGACGCACGCGGTCGTCCGCGACGCGGCCAAACACCGCGATGTCGAGCTCCCTTCGAGCGTTCTGACGACCGATATCAACCGGGTCATCGCCGATCCCAAAGTAAAGGTGGTCGCGCTACTCGTTGGCGGCTTGGAGCCAGCCCGCACGTTTGCCTTGAAATTGCTCGATGCCGGCAAGGACATTGTCACGGCCAATAAGGCGCTCATTGCGGAACACGGCAACGAGATCTTCGATCGGGCTCGCAAACTTGGGCGGGCGATCGCGTTCGACGCATCGGTCGGCGGCGGCATCCCGATCATTACGAACATCAACCAGTGCCTTACGGCGAACAACATTGTCTCGCTGCGCGGCATTTTGAACGGCACGACCAACTTCATCGTGTCGCAGATGGAAGAACAAGGAGCGCTCTACGCCGACGCGCTCGCCGAGGCGCAGCGACTGGGTTTCGCGGAAGCCGACCCGACAATGGACGTCAGCGGCGCCGATGCTGCGCAGAAACTCGCCATCCTGTCGCACCTGGCATTTGGGGCTCGCGTTCACTGGCGGGAGATTCCTTGCGTTGGGATCGAAGCGTTGTCGCCCATCGATCTCAAGTTCGCCAAGGAACTGGGATATCGGATCAAACTGGTTGCCGCAGCTCGGTTGCGGGAGAACGGTTTGGAGGCGCATGTTTCGCCGACGCTGGTCCGCATGGGGAGACCGCTTGCCGAAGTGCGCGGCGCTTACAACGCGATCACCGTTAAAGGGGATGCGGTTGGCGAACTGTTCTTTCATGGACTCGGCGCGGGACAGATGCCAACGGCATCGGCCGTGCTTGCCGACATGATCGACATGGCGGCTGGCCGGACGCAAATCACGTTCGATCGTTCCGAACACTGGTCGCTGTCCGACTCCGGTGTGGGCCTGTGTGACTTCAGCCATTTGCTTGGGCGCTTCTATCTGCGATTCCTGGTGGAAGATCACCCGGGCGTACTGGCCGAGGTTGCCGGCGTTTTGGGGCGCAACCGCGTTTCGATCGCATCGGTCATTCAGCACGAGCCCGAGGGGACGGCGAACGATCGGCTCGTGCCGCTGGTCATCATGACGCATCAAGCGGCCGAGGGAGCCGCCGCTACGGCGTGCGAAGAAATGACCGCCCTGAAAAGCGTTCGGCCGGGCAGCGTGCGTATGAGAGTCGTCGATTAGTTGTCGCCTTCCATCGTCGCGCCTGCTCATTTGCGACGCTCAAGAATAGAAACTCATGAAGTACGCACTGATTATTCCCGACGGTTGTGCCGACGAGCCTCAGGCGTCGCTCAAAGGAAAAACGCCGCTCCAGGCTGCACGCGTGCCGGCGATGGACGCGATCGCCAAGGCCGGCATTGTTGGCCGGGCGAACCACGTGCCAGCACATCTGCCGGCAGGATCGGACGTGGCCAACCTTAGCCTGATGGGCTACGACCCCAACAAAATCTTCACGGGGCGTGCGCCGCTCGAAGCGGCGGCTCAGGGGATTTCACTCGGCCCGGACGACTGGGCGGTCCGCTGCAACCTGGTGACGGTCCAAAACCAGACGATGAAAAGCTTCACGGCGGGACAGATCTCGACCGCTGAAGCTAAAGAACTTCTTGCTGCACTGCAGGCTGAGATCGCCATTCCGCACATCGAGTTCGTGCCGGGCGTCAGCTACCGCAACTTGATGCTCTTCCGCGGCAAGACAGAGAAGGCGCCGTTCTCGATGGAGACGCGGGCGACTCCGCCGCACGATCTTACCGATCAATCGGTGGCCGACGACTTTCCGCGCGGCCCGGGGAGCGATTTGCTCAACGAGTTGATGTCGCGCAGCGTCGCCGTTTTTGCGGATCATCCGGTAAATCGCAAACGCGTCGCCGATGGCAAGCCACCCGCCACCAACGTGTGGTTGTGGGGCCTGGGGCGGACGCCTCACCTGCAACCGTTTTCACAGGTGTACGGCCCGAAGGGAGCGATGATCACGGCTGTCGATTTGCTTCGCGGCATCGCGGCGTTGATTGGTTGGGAGCGAATCGAAGTTCCAGGGGCGACTGGCTATCTGGATACCGATTACGCGGCCAAGGGGCGGTACGCGATCGAGGCTCTTAAGTCGGTCGACTTCATCACGGTCCACGTCGAAGCGACCGATGAAGCTTCGCACGAGGGAAGCGTGGAAGAGAAGATCAAAGCACTCGAAGCGATCGACGAGAAGATCGTTGCACCGCTGCATGCCGCGCTCAAAACGTACGGCGACTACCGCATCATCGTTACGCCCGACCATCCGACTCCGGTGCGCACCAAGACGCACAGCCACGGCTTTGTGCCGTTCGCGGTCGCGGGGACTGGAATCCAGCACACAGGTGGCGACACCTACGATGAAGTCACGGCTGGTGCGTCGTCTCTCTCGTTCGAGGACGGCTGGCGACTGATGGGGTGGCTGCTCGGCAAAGGCTAAGCCAGAAATCGCGCGGGCTGCTCGGCCGCGCTGAACACATCGATTCAACGTTTGCAAGATTTGGAAAGAGTTCGTGTCATGGGTTTGATCGTTCAAAAGTTCGGTGGTACCAGCGTTGCTACCCCGGAAAAGATCCTGGCCGCGGCTCGCAAGGCGATTCGCGCGCAGCAAGCCGGCAACCAGGTGGTGATGGTGGTGAGCGCGATGGGCCACCACACGGATGAACTGGTGGATCTTGCCGAGAAGATTACCGATCGCCCGCCCGCTCGCGAAATGGACATGCTCCTTTCGACGGGCGAGCAAGTGAGCGTCGCATTGGTCGCCATGGCGATCGATAAGCTCGGCGCCAAAGCAGTGAGCGTTACCGGCGCCCAAATCGGCATCAAGACCGACAACGTCTTCACCAAGGCGCGGATTCAATCGATTTCGACCGACCGCCTCAAGCGATTGCTGAACGAAGGCAATATTGTGATCGCGGCCGGCTTCCAGGGAATCGACGACGAGTTCAACATCACGACCCTGGGTCGCGGCGGCAGCGATACGACGGCGGTGGCACTCGCCGCGGTGCTGCGAGCTGATCAATGCGAGATTTACACCGACGTCGATGGGATCTACACCACCGACCCGCGTGTGCTGCCGGAAGCTCGCCGGATGACGCAGATCGCCTACGACGAGATGCTGGAACTCGCCAGCCTGGGCGCGGGGGTGATGCACAACCGCTCGATCGAGTTCGGCAAGAAATTCGGCGTGCCGATTCAAGTTCGCAACAGTGCCAGCGACATGCCGGGAACGATGATCGTCGCGACCAGCGAGGACGACAGCCAGCCCGTTTCCGGCGCCGCGATCAGCAAGAGCGATGCGCGGATCACCATCCAAAACGTGCCCGACCGACCTGGCGCGAGCTACGAGATTTTCTCGCGGATCGGCGCCAAGAACATCACGGTCGACATGATCGTGCAAAACGTCGGCGAGAATGGACGGGCCAATATCTCGTTCACGGTTCCCAAGAACGAGTTGCAGCAAACGCTGGAAGCGATTCGCTCCGCGGCGGCGCAAGTTGGTGCCGGCGAAGTGACGCACGACGACCAGGTGGCCAAGATTTCGGTCGTCGGCCTGGGGATGGCCAACCAATCGGGCGTGGCCGACAAGATGTTCCGGGCGCTTGCCGACGCGGGGATCAATATCCAAATGATCTCGACCAGCGAAATCAAGATTTCGGTTCTGGTGGTTGCAGATCAAGCCGCCCAGGCGCTTCGAGCGGCGCACAAATCGTTCGCGCTAGAGAAGGCGCCGGCCAAACCCGCGGCCAAGACTTCCGGTGCGGCAGGCGATGCCGACATGGCGGCGATCATTGCCCGCTTGCAATCGGCCAACATGGAACAGTTGACGATCGACGACATCGAACTCGATCAGACGCAAGCACGGGTGACCATCTCGGGCTTACCCGACACGCCTGGGATCGCGGCGAAGGTGTTCGAAGAGATCGCGGCAGCCGGCGTGTTCATCGACATGATCGTCCAAAGCGCGGCTGTTGCGAATCACGCGGCAATTCTGTCGTTGACGGTCCCCAAAAATCAGCTCGACAAAGCCCGCACGGTGGCGGAAAAGGTCGCCAAGTCGCTAGGTTGCAAAGCAGTGACCACAAGTCCCGATATCGCCAAGCTGAGCGTGAGCGGCGTTGGCCTGCGAACGCACACCAGCGTCGGCATCCGGATGTTCAAGGCGCTTGCCGAAGGCGGGATCAACATCGAGATGATCAACACCAGCGAAGTCCGAGTGAACGTGGCCGTCGATGGCAAGCAGGGGCAGAATGCGCTGAAGAAGTTGCAGGATGCGTTTGCCGACGTGATGGGCTAGGCTGCTTGAGATGCGGCTTCTGAAAGGTCGTCACCGTTCTCTTTTTCGGTGGCGAGTAGCGGCAACGGCGGAAGGCCAAGTGCTGCTTCGACTTCCAGGGTGAGCTCGCACATCCATTCGGCGGCGCGCCACTGCAATTCCCATGATGCGAACAGCATCTCGGCAGCCCCGTCGAGCACCTTCATTTGAATGGTCGTCATGTCTTGGAATGGAGTCAGGTACTCTCGTACCGAGAGGCTCGACCGACTGTGAGGAAACGGGTAGTCGCAGCCATCGAAATGACCCAAAGTAGCCGAGTACTCAGATGCCGTGCTTTCCAGTCTTTCGTAAATCGTTTGCCAAGTAGAGGATGTGTCGCGCTTCACATCGAGAAATAATGCCGTTGTTCCAATGAAGTGAAACAAGGCGACTCGCTGGTCACGGGTACTGTGCAGGGCCGCCAGCAAACACAGCATGTCTCTCGCGCGCTCCAACTTCTTCGCGGCATCCGGAATGCGGGGTTGTATGACTGGATGAGACAAGATTTCGACCGCCTTTTGCCATCGCTGAGCGGAGCCCGCTTCAAATTGGAGAAGGCTATGGCTCAACTGTTCGGCTCGTACCCTTCCTTGTTTCATTCGCTCCTTTGCCCACTGAGGTTTGCCATTGAATTCGACGAGTGGATCCGCAAGTCGCTTCACGCCCTCTTGCATCATCAACTCGGCAGTGGTTCCCGCCCAAACCTCGTAGTTTGCTTCCTGCCACTTTTCGAAGCTCGATTCGTACGAGGCTGCGCTGTCCTGCATCGTATTTCGCGCCAATTCGAGTTCCTTGACGAGCGTTGAAAGATAAACTGACTCGGGCAAAGACGTTGCAAGCTTCTGGTTCACCACCGGTGGCGCGCGATTACTCGGGTCGGCGCCCAGGCCGAATTCTCGGGCGGTGTGTTTTCTCATTCTTTCCTTGTCACGCTCGGCAATGAATGCCTCAGCAGGATGCAGGTCAGCGGCCGAGAGGGATTCGTCAAAATGCTGACGATAGAGCTCGAGCGTTGCATCGCGAAAAGCGTCTTGCTGGTTCTGAAACAGTACCGATGCCGGCAGATCACAAAGATAGACTCCAGCCATCGGCATTCGCTTCGCCACGGCGATGCGATCACTTGGGCTGGGATGGGCATGATCCCGCTTTGCCTTTTCTTCCAATAGTCTCTTCTCGGCCTTTTTTTGTTCCTTCGGATGGATGGATTTGAGCGTCGCTTCCAATAGCATCGGGAAGTTATCCGGCAAGTTTCCCTCATGTCGGAAGCGCTTGGCGTCGTCGAACGCCTTATTCCATGCGCACGCAACGGATGCTATCTGCTTTCGAGCCTGTTCAAAGACTGCACTACCAACGAGTCTGACTTCGTATTGATCGGCGTCGTACTCAGACTGACGCCGCCAGTGGTGATGTACCAGGGAAGGAAGCCACATCATGACGTACCATGATCTGTAGATGAGCACGACGAGGGAAAAAAAGAACGATCGCATGCGGTTGCTTCGTCCATTGAAATGGCAGGCGAATTCAACAAGCTTTTGATCAACCCGGTCGCGCCAATCGCTGTAGCCAAAGATCTCACTGATAAAGACGTCGAACCAAAACAGATAGCCGTTAGCCTTTCGTTGCGCGAAGTGGCCAAGTTCATGGGCGATCACTCCTGCTAATTGTTCTACTGTCATTCCCATCGCGAGAGCGAGGCCAATAGCCAGGGCATCTTGTTGGGTGTGGACGCCTCGCGCATTCAGGACTTTTGCGGCTGAGGCGTTCACATCACAATCGATCTCGATTTGCGAAGGACGCGGAGCGTTCACCGTATCGGCGATGCGATTGACGAACGACCATAACAACGGTTCGTCTTCGGGTGTGACGTTTCGCGAATACCGAGACCGAAATGGCCGGGGGGCAAGTTGCCGAAAGATGAAGAGGATGAAAAGGAGTGCCGACAAAATGCCTTCCAAAACAAAAAAAGCGATCGTTGCTTCCAGCATTTTCCTGGCGACGGAGTTGTTATCTCCGTCCAGGAGGTCACACGTGAATCCAAAGATCACAAAAAGTGTTACGGGTAAAAGCGGTACCAGCAGGCACTGTGCCGACGCGAACCATCTAGCTAGCCGATACCACCTGCTCGCGCGATGCGTGGTGATCGAACTTTGAAATCCACCGAGCACAATTCGGGCGATTTCCTCACGACTTAACTGAGATACATCGACCGTCGACGCTATGCCACTGCGTGGCACCGTGTCGCTGTGGAGGGAATCAATCGCAGACAATCCAGCGCCGCTTTTCTCACGCCTCGAAACAAGTTGTTCCGACGACGTTGGGGCAACGTCCGCAGGCGTTAAAGAGGCCCCATCTGCTTCTGGAGTCATTTCCACAAGCCCCTGGCTTTGGGCAGATTGCCCGAAATTCGGCGAGAATCCGCAAATCGTGCGGCAAGCGCCACGTTGTATTCGCCAGCAAGGCATTTTACAATCGAGCGGGTTGAGATGCTCCCCAATTTTGCTTTTTAAGGTTCCGCCGGGCACACTGAAACAAAAGAGGAAGTTGCCCACGGCGTTGAGCCAAATCGAACAACCTGATTTATCTCTCCGGGCTGGCGTTTTCTTTTTGAGAAGCGCCAGCCTTTTCTGTTTCTTGCTGAGCAGCCTTAGCTCAATTTGGGTTCCCAACCCTTGCGGTATTCCCGCGACCACATCGCCGAGGCGGCGGCGTTGTCGAGGATGTGTCCGTTCGCGGAGTCGGTCTTGAGCACGCTCCCCGTGCGGTAGGCGATGTTGCCCAGGTGGCACAGCAACGTGCTCTTGTGTCCCTCCTCGATATCGGAGTTGGGACGCTTGTCACCACCTTCGCGCACGCACGAGAGGAAGTTCGCGTGGTGAATCATGTCGTCGTACTTCACCTCACCTTTGGCGATCTCTTTGTTATCCAGATCGTAGGCCGTCCAACCACTGTCGAGAATGGCCATCGAACCTTTGTCGCCGTGGACGGT
>CAZWSX010000058.1:0-22588 GCA_964636985.1 uncultured Pirellulaceae bacterium
CGTTACACAACCAGAACTCTCATAACCCTTGGTACAGAAAATGGGGGCAGGCCAGTCTATCTCCGACGTTGGATCGAACTTTGGTCAAAAGGAAAGTTGATCGATGGCGTCGACTATACGTGCGCGTTCTTTGGAGGGAGTCTGGGGAAATATCTGACTGTGGGTGACATTGACGAGTTGTCACGGGAAGGGTCGTTCAAAGCCATGGTGGCCGCACTACAAATCAACCGGCATGCGATTTTGCTCGCCGATAGCGATAAAGAGAACGAAAATGATGCATTGAAACCCTTCGTCAAACGATTGCAGGACGAAATTGAGAAGAGTGCCGATCAAAAACACGGGAACATTTCGTGGATCACTGCAGGGCGCGAGGTGGAGAACTATATACCCAGTGACTTAATCCTAAGGTTTGATTCGGCTTTTGAAAACGAATCGCCGCCGGATAGATTTCAAAGTGTCTTTGAGTGGATGGCTGATCTTCGCGATACGCAAAAAGACACTGAAGCACGAAAAAAAATCGAACTCGCCCATTGGGTGACGGATGCTCTAACTCGCGACATGCTCGCTGGCACGCGAGACTTGGCTGAGAAACTGGACAAGGTCTGCCAACGCATATGCGATTGGAACGGGATTAAATGGGATCCGAATCCCCCAACTACCCCGGCACCTTAATCTCAATCCCATACCTCGGCGCAGCCGCCATCAGCTTCTCAATCTCCTCCTTCGTCGGCGGCGCAGCGGTCGTCGCTCCTTCCGCCAGCGGCACGCCGATTTCGTAGAACATGTTCTCGATACCGGCTGGCGCCACGGTGATGATCATTCGCACCGGGCGATTGCCTTCATTCTTGAAGCCGTGAACCACCCCAATCGGCATGTTCACGAACGTGCCGGGCTTTGCCAGGACGCGTTCGCCGCTCACGTTGAAGGTGATCTCGCCTTCCAGGATGAAGAAGCCTTCCTCTTCTTTGCTATGGACATGCGGAGGTGGACCGCCGCCGGGCAGGACGATGGCTTCCCATTGGGCGTACTTGCCTTCGGTCTCTTCGCCCGTTGCCAAGAAACGGTAGACGTCTCCGACGACGCCGACAGTGCGGCCTTGAGGGGCGACTCGGTGAATGGGTTGTCGCATGGCTTCCTTTCCAATGGCTTCTTTGACACGCCGGGGGAACAAATTCGAACCGGAAAATATCGGCGACTGCGTGATCAGACTCAGCACCTTCTCGGTTTGCTGCCGGTGCGGGAGATGGCCGCAGTATTTGAAGATGTGCATGTCGACGGGGCCGCCTGTGCGGTCGCGGATGTATTCCGGGACTTTGACCGAGCCGAATTCGTCCACGTCGCCGTGCATCACCAGGATCGGGCAACGAATCCGCGGCAGGTCGTTTTCCAAGGTCCACGGCCGAAACTCCGGCAGCAGCCACACCTCGGTCCAGGCATCGACGACCCACTTTGCCTTCTCGCCGTGATACTTCTTAAGGCGATCGAGCTGCTCGGGCGGCTCGAAACTCTTCTTCGCCGTCTGAATGCTCTTGACGGTACGGTCCTCCAAGAACGACTGACTGGCAATGCTGACCACGCCGTGGCAAGCGTCGACCATCCGCGACGCGACCACCAAACTGATCGTCCCGCCCGCACTGTGCCCGAGGAGGAAGAACTCCGAGATGCCGAGGGCCTTCACGACTTCGGGAAATGTTTGCTCCGCTTCCACGTAGATGAAGTCCGCCTTGGGCAATGCCGTTCGTGCGCTCGATTGGCCGTAGCCAAGCCGATCGTAGGCGATCACCGGAATCTGCAGCCGCTGGGCAAGCGTCTCGGGTAGCTCGCGCCAGAGTTCGACGCAACCAATCGAATCATGCAACATGATCAGCGGAATCTTTCCCGCTGCGGCAGGAGTGGTCCACTGCCGGGAAAAAATCGTCCCACCGGGCACGTTGAGCAGGCGATCAGTCGTTGTAACGAGAGGTTGGTCCATCTCTCCGATGGTACTCGCCGAGGTGCTACTTCGCGAGGAGATATCGCTTCGTCAGGGCGACGCTCCGGCTAGCTTGCGATGGGAGCACCGACTGTCTCGACCAATTCGACGATTTCACGTCGCGAGATGCCGATTTGCCGTTCGCTTTTCCAGTTGGCGTGACCGTCGAATGCGACATGCCACGCTTTGGCATTAGTGCGAGTCGAAAAGTAAACCATCAGCACACCCTTGTTCGTAGCCACGGTGTCGCCTGAGTACCAAGCGTGAAGAGTGTGCCACCTGATCTCGTTGTAAATGTTGGACGCACTGGGTCGAAAGCGGTGAAGGTAGCTCAAGCGTCCAACCAACTCGTAACGACCGTCATCATCACGATGAAACTCCCTCTTGTCAGTCACCCGGTGCGGGTGAAAGGGAGGTTCAGTGAGATGGCTCCTAAGAGTGCGATTTCGTACGCCCGCAGCACCGCAGATCTTGCCGCAGAACCCGAGCCATCGCGGACCGAACCAGTGATCGATTCGAATCGTGTAGACCACTGACAGGTTGTATCGAATAGAAGCCGCCGTCACCAATCGCGAGACGACTTCGACGAACGGCAAGGCGTCATTGTCGCGCGATTCAATCGGGACCAAGCGGGTTGGTTGTGACTCGTCTACGGATGACACAGCTACATGTACCTCACGGCATCTGCGCACTGGAATGGCAAAGCAATCTCCAGTGAGACAGTCTTCTTGCCGTGAGGTTCGCTACGATTCTCGCCGCCGAAGAACGGGATTGCGGTGGGGAAAGTCCATCAGGCTTGCGGGACCGAGCGGCTGAGCCACTCGTCGAAATGCGTCGGGCCAAGCCGCGATGCGCCAATCGGCGTCAGGCTTTGGTCATCCACGGGCGTGCCAAAGTATCCGGCCTTGAGATCGGTGACCACCTGGCGCGTGTCTTTGTTGGCTTTCAGGAATCGCCGCACCAGTTCGTCCATGCGGATGGGATCGGGACCTGCAAGGTCGACGGTGCCGTTTAGCGGTTGTGCGAGGGCGATATCGGCCACGGCCGCGGCCACGTCGTCCGACAGGATGGGTTGCATCATGGCCGACGACACTCGCACGGTTTGTCCATCGGTGGCCGCCTGGGCTATCGCACTCACGAACTCGAAGAACTGCGTGGCCCGGACGATGGTGTAAGGAATCGAGGAGGCCTTGATCAGTTCTTCCTGTTTCATCTTCGCGCGGAAGTAGCCACTGGCCAACATGCGGTCGGTTCCGACGACTGAGAGTGCGACATGATGGCCGATTCCCGCTACTGCTCCCGCGGAGGCGAGATTGCGGCTGCTCTTCTCGAAGAATTCCAGCACGGCGTCGTCTTCCCACACAGGAGCATTCGCCACGTCAACTACGACTTGTGCTCCCTTCAGTGCTGCTGCGAGCCCTTCACCCGTGACGGCGTTGACGCCTGTCGAGGGAGATGCTGCGACGACCTCGTGTCCGCGCTGGCGAAGATTTGCGACGACCTTTTTCCCAATCAGTCCGCTACCACCAATGACCACGATCTTCATGACATGCCTCCTAATCAAATAGCTCAGTCCGAAGCGGAATGCCCCAATGAAATCTCTAATTCACATCCGTCGCCGACCAGCGCAAGAGCTTGTCGGGGTTGAGCATCATATACACCGCCTTGACGCCATTGCTCGTTCCCTGCGCCACAATGCGCAGCGAGACCACTTGCGCCACTTTGCCGTTTCTGGAGAACACCACGCCCGGCTCGCCGTTCACGGTCGTCGCGCGCATCTCGTAATCCTTCCGGCGCTTGTTGAATACTCCGGCCAGAAACCGGGCGGCTCGACCGCGCCCGCGAATCACGACCCTGGCCGCGTTGACTTTTCCACCGCCGTCCGAATGAACTTCCGCGTCTTCGGTGAACATCTGCTCGACGAGACCGATGTCGCCAGCCCTGCATGCCGCGACAAATTGTTCGGCCAGCCGATCGGCGTCTCGAGGGACCGGATGAAAACGCGATTCGTCCTGACCCAAACGAGCCTTCGCCCGACTGACAATCTGACGCACGTGCACTTCCGACTTGCCGAGCACGCCAGCAATCTCGGCGTACTCGTAGTCGAACACCGTTCGCAGCAGGAAGGCCGCCCGCTCGTTCGGCGAGAGGCGTTCCATCATCAGCAGGAACGCTTGCGACAGCGACTCCGCCAACGCAGCACTGTTGGGCGGCGCTTTGGTGTCGACCGGTTCAGGGACCCAAGGTCCTACGTATCCCTTGCGCCGTCGGTGAATGCGAAGTTGATCGATACACCGACGCGTCGTCGTTCTCACCAGGAATCCCTCGGGCGACGCAACATTGTCGGTAGCTTGCAAACGCAGAAAGGCGTCTTGGACAGCGTCCTCAGCGTCGGCCACCGTTCCGAGCATGCGATACGCGATCGACATCATCCGCGGCCGCAACTCGCTCAGATCGTCGTTCATGGGGATTTCTCACCACGGAGAGAAGGAGGGACTGGCGAGTTTACCACGCGCGGATGAAGACGCTATTTCTTTTCCGGGATGGCGACTTCTTTTGCATCGCGCGGGTGAAGCACCACCGCGATCAGCCGCGTCTTACCCTTGGCGGCGGGATTCTTCGAGACGCGGTGCAAGCATCCGGTGGGTTCGTAGAACACCTCGCCCGCTTTGAATCGCTTCGTTGGCTGATCGTCGATGCCAAGTTCGTATTCGCCTTCGATCACATAAACAAAGCCTGGTCCAGGATGGCGATGTGGCACACCTGCTTGGCCGGGCTCGATGGTCACTTCGACAAAAGAGACGCCGGCATCCTTCCCATCGAGCTTTTCCTTAATGTCGCGGACGTTAAGGACTTTCACCGACTCACCATCTTCGTGATGCTGTGCCAGCGTCATCCCACCGGCTCCGAGTGCGGCACCCAACGCAACGCCGATGACAAGCAGAACAAAAGTGCGGTTCATAACCATTTCTCCAGTGTGCAGAAGCGTCGATCCGAGGCGTAAGTCGATTCCAGGTAAAAACGCCTGCGATTCTGCATCAAGGACGTTCGGGACGCCCGATTTGTGACGGGTCCAGGAAGTTTTTTTCATCGATGCGTTTTTGCCGAAGAGCGTGCGAGATTTTTTGTTTTTCTTGTCGTTGCACCTTTGCGCACATAGCAATTGGCTTCGCGCTTGCAGGAATTGATGCGATTGCGCGATGCATTTGTTTTCCAGCAAGCAGCAAACCCGCGCGAGCCCCGCGCCGAAGCTCCGCTTCTTTTTCGAGCGGCGCGATGATCGGCGATCGCGCAACAAGACGAACTCAATGACGCAGCCCGCCCCGGAGACATAACCATGGCCCCCGAAGAATGGCCCACACAATTCACACGCCATCTCAACGCCGGCGATTTGGAGTCGGTCGTCGCCCTCTACGAACCGAACGCTCGTTTCATCGGCCCTTCTAACGAGCTGATCGTTGGCCGGTGGCGGATTGGTCAGGCGTTGGATCTGCTCATTCGCTCTCAAACCAAGTTGAAGAGCCAGGTCGTCCAAGAGGTCGTCGTCGGCGATGTGGCGGTGCTGTACACCAATTTTGACGGGACGACGATCGACCCATCGGGTTCACGCGTCGCGATGCACACCAAAGCTATCGAGGTCCTCCGGCGGCAAGAAAATGGGACCTGGCAGCTAATCATTGGCGACCCGGCGGGCCGCAATCGGTAACGCCATCGTTGGTTGTTCGCGCCAGAATGATTGGAAGCGTTGGCTACCGCCCCTTCTCCAATTTCATCGCCAACAACCCTTCCTCCCAACTGGCCGAGTACAGAATTTTGTTCACCGGATCGAAAACCATCGTGAAGGGAGCGGCCGAGAACTTTTGGGCGCCTAGCGGTTTCCAGGCAAGCCCGTCGGACTCGCTCGAAACAAAGAACGGTTCATTCTTATTGCTGCAGGCGGTGTAGATCCGTTCGCCGTCACCAACAACGCCCATGTACCAACTGTAGGTGAGGCCGGTCTTGATTTGCTCCCAACTGCTGCCGTTATCGGTGCTGCGAGCCGGGTACTGATAGCCGCCGCTGTAAAGCGTGCCGTCCTTGGCCCGGTAGAGCTGGTTGCCGCCGTGCGTCATCGGGTGTTTGTAGACGTTGGCCCAAGTCTTTCCGCCGTCGGTCGTTTTGAAGAAGCCACCCTCTTGCGCAGTGAACAGCCATGTGTCGCTGTTGCCGATCTTCTTTTCGGGATCGAACAGAAAGAAGATCGCCATGCCGTAGCCCCCTTTGAGCGTCGGCGGCGGATCGTGGGCAACCCACGTCTCACCCCCGTCTTTGCTTTCCAGCACGCCGCAGTTCTTGGTCGCCCACGGCGAGTGAAAACTCACCAGGACATGCTGGAAATCGGTGGGATCGACGGCGAGCGAATACAGATCGCGCGTTCCCACAGGCTTTTCGGTGACCTCTTTGAATCCCTCCGGCATCGACCACGTTTCGCCGCCATCTTTCGAAACCCAAAAGCCCAGCGTGTTTCCCCGAACACCATCGACGCAATACAAGTGGTTCGAATCGCGAGGATCGATTGCTACATGCATCGGCTCATCGAGTTCGCCGAGTTTCTTCCAGGTGGCCCCCGAATCGGTCGTCTTGAACAAGCCACCCTTCGACACATCGTAAGCGCAGATGCACAAGTACAACGTCCGCGGGTTTTGCAAATCGATGCTCACCCCCTGGCAAAAGACGTGATCGGGAAAGCTCGTCGGCGTTTGCGGTGGCGTGATGTTCTTCCAAACGCCCGGCACCAGATCGGGCTCGGTCGCGGTGGCCAATGCCGACCAAAGGCTCGCGGTAAACATCGCGACGGCGCACAAATTTTTCATAAGTCTGGATCTCGATTTAACGCAGCGATCTAGGTAGCATCGTGCAGCATTGAGCCTGACTCGTCCAACGTCGCTTGTAAATCCTTCGCGATCAACGTTGGCCCCAAATTGCCCCAGAATTACACTGTTGGCGGGCAACCCAATTCTCCTCGTCTCCAGTCTCCACCATGAGCATCGACTTAGACCGCTTGTGCGTCGAGATCCATCGCCTGGACTGGGGACGCGATCTACCCGAGGAAGTCGTCCGGGACATCGCCAACTCGTCCAGTCTGGCGGAACTTCCAGCGGGCCAGGTGGTGATCGAACTCGATTCCGCAATCGATCATGTTTATTTCGTGGTCGCCGGGCGACTGGAAGCCGCCGTCTTCGATCGCATTGGCAAGCAGGTGCATCGCGAGTCTTTCCGGCGAGGCTCGGTCGTCGGGCTCATCTCGGTGCTTTTGCCCGATCGATCTCACGTGCGGGTCGATGCGGCTGAGCACACGACGGTCATTCAAGTGGGCCTCAACAGTTTGTTGCAGTTGATGGCGCGGCATCGCGACTTCCAACTCGCGGTGCTACGCTGTGCAGCCAACCTGACCAAGAACTTGATGCTGGTCGATCGCGAGCTTCCCAAGCCGGCCACCATTGCAGTTGTCCACCATTCGGACGCCAGCCGTCCCCTGACGCTCGACCTGGCCCGGCGCCTCAAACAGTTGGGAGAGTCCCCCTCCGTGGCCGGCGACGACGAACGCTGGAAGCCCGAGAATGACATTCCGCACCGGCTGCTCGTCGAGAACGGTCGCTCGCTAGGTCCCCAGCGCATTACCCGGATGCTCCAGGAATGGCGATCGCACGGCCGTTTGTTTGTCGATGTCGGTACCGATCGCCCGACCGAAGACCTGCGGCGAGCCTTAAGTTATGCGGAGATCGTTCTGTGGTGCCTTCGGCCGCAAGATACGGCAGCGGCGCTCGAGGCGCTGAAGGTCGCGGAACAGTCCGTCCCTCGGTTGCGAGAAAAGGTCTGCCTCGTCTGGATTTTAGCTACAGGCACCCCTGCACCGCCGTACGTTGAGGACTTACATAAGTTCGCCTCCCGCGACTTCAAGACCTATTCGGGCGTGCTCAACAGGCCCTATCAAGGCAAACTGCTGGAGGGAGGCGCTGAGCGCATCATCCATTTTTTGCGTGGCGTACAGATCGGACTGGCCCTAGGCGGCGGAGCGGCACGCGGCATGGCCCACCTGGGCGTGCTCAAGGCTCTCGAAGAACACGGGATCTTCGTCGATATGCTGGCCGGAACGAGCGCGGGTGCCATGACGGGTGGTATCTACTCAGCCGGCTTGGATCCTGAACACGGGTGGAACTGCTTCAAAAATGATCTAATGCCGTCCTGGTTTTTCCAGCGGCTTCCTGGTGGCAACTACTGGTACCTCATTTACAAATACCGCAGCGGTCAATGGGACGGCATGCTGCGGAAGTACCTTTCGAACTTGCGGATGGAACAGTTAGTCATCCCCACGCTGATGATCTCGGTCGATCTGGTCGACGGCGCGTTGCTCGTTCGCGACAAGGGGGATGTCGTGCACAACATCCTCGAAAGCATCAACCTGCCGCCTTTGGCATTGCCGATCGTTAAGGCCGAGCAGGCCGTTGTCGACGGAGGCCTGCTCAACAACGTGCCGGCCGACATCCTCATCGAGAAGGGCTGCAATTTCGTGATCGCATCGAGCGTGACGTCCAAGCTCGAAAAGGACTTCATGGGCATCCGCAGCAAGAAGTCGCGCGGCGTCTCGGGTTTTACGGCCACCGTCCAAGTGATGATGCGGCAGAACCTGCTGCAGAGCTACAGCATGAATGCAGTCGGGGTCGGCCCGGCCGATTTTGTCATCTCGCCGGACGTCTCGTCGTTCGATCTCGCCGCCTTCACTCAAGCTGACGAAATGGCCGCGATCGGAGAGAGTGCGACCCAGGAATCGATTGCTCAACTCAAGGCCATGCTGCGAAAGCTGGACTCCCAGCTCTTTGCTTGATCAAGACACGTTCGCTGTCCAAGCTCGTCCTACTCCTCAATCTCACGCCCGTTGGCATCAAATCCTGGAATCACGATCGGAGCAATGCTTCCCGTGTAAGGTGAAGTCACCCCCGGTTTAACCGGCGGTCCACGCCACACTTCCGTGTCGTCGAGTTTGAGCTCGATCGTTTCCGCGCCCGACATTCTTCCGGCAGAGTACTGAAACTCGCTCCCGTCCGTTTCGATGAAGAGTATTAACTCAGGATTCGTGCCAAACGCGAGGACGAAGATGGCACCATCGGTGTCGTCATCGCCAGGTTGGTAGCGATCGATCGGTTGCGGCAACAGGCGCAGGACCGCGCGATCTCCTTCGTTGATCTCTGAGCCCGAAAACCGCGCGGCCAAATCGCGCATCTGCTTCAAGCGTTGTTGTGGGAGCTTGGCCGGCTTGGGGGCATCGGCAATCGGCTTGAACTCGTAATGGGTCCCCTTGGGCGACCAGTTCATATCGTCCGACTTGATCGAAAACGGCGTCTCGGTAAGCGAGATGTACTCGTAAGAGATATTGGGGCGATCGTACAGCCTCGGAATAAGCTCCGAGATCAGGATCGCCTTAGGCCGCCCGATATCGCCGAGCTTCCACACCGCCGCCGAGACATAACCGCGGCCGGCATCGCTGTATCGCAACAGCGGCTTCTCGGCGAACTTCGTAGGGAACTGAGCGTCGGCGGAAACGGCTTTGGCAGCGCGCACCCGCGCCCGCATCGCCTCTAATCGTTCGGCTGCGAGTTGCTTTGCCCGCCGAGATTCGACGTCCTCAGGTTCCTCGCTCCGCGTTATCTCGATCGGCAAACTCACGGCGAACAGCAGTGCGAGAAACACGGGGCCTGCGAAACGAGAGCAGTTTCGATTGGACGATGGCATTTCGCCCCTCCCGTAGTAATAACCACCAGTGCAGTGACGGTTTTGCGACGCCACGTCTTTATATTAGACGTTACGTCGTAATTCTGCAAGCCAGGTGTCGTTTACGTGCTTAGGAGGGCTTTTCCACAATCACCAGCTGAAATCTTCCGTGCGTGGGTCGCAGCAGCGGCGAGCCGTTTTCGTCCAAAAGTTTGACCCGGTATCCCCGGTCGGAGACGACATGGATGAATTTGCCCGAGTGAAAGCGGCCTGCATCGCCAATCCAGCATGTGCCTCCGGGGGCCAGCATCCGATCCAGCGTATTTGCCAGCGGAACATGCATTTGTTCGAAGTAGAGAATGTCGCAACCGACGATCACCGGATACGTTTCGTCTGGCGGCTCGCGCCAATCAACAATGCGGCCAGAAGCGTTAGAAAAGCCATTTCGGCGGGCGTTCTCCAGCGCCGTATCAACGGCGACTTGTACGTAATCGGAAAACGTGACCTCAAGCCCCTTTGCCAAAGCGGCGACGCCCGCCAGGCCGAGCCCACAGCCGATTTCGAGACACCGCTGGCCCGCTGGCCAATCCCGCTCCAGAATCGCCTTAGCTGTTGGCGGCGCGGCTTGCCACAATTTGGCCCAGTAGACGTCTTCGTCCTGCTCGGAAACCGGACGCGCCGCCAGGTCATCCAAGAACGCATCGGGATCGTGCGGCAGCACTAAATCGAATTGGGTTTCTCCGATCGTTAGGTTCTGTTGCGACCATCCGCCCGGGATCGTGCGTGTAGTAACCGATTCCATGCTGGCATTCCTAGGGATTCATCCTTGCGTTCGCGCTGACGTCCTCGCGAGATTACGGTAGCCTAGGAGGATTCAGCTTGGCAAGTTCCCCCGCGAAGCGAGAGCTTTCGATGTGGCGAAAACTTCTCGGTTGCGCGGTTGTAGTACTCGTCTTTTCGTTTGCTATTCTCGGCGGCGGTACCTATTGGGTCTATTCCAGCGTCCAGGAAGTTCCCGAGTTCTATCGCGAGGTCCAGGTCGAAGCCCGCAAAGTCGACCTCGCTGCCCGCAAGCAACTCGCCGCCGTGGCCGAGATCCAGGCGCTCGAAGTTCGCAACGCCGTCGAGGCAGGCGACGCCTGGGCCTTCGAACTCACCGACGAAGAAACCAATAGTTGGCTGGAAACGGAACTCCCGACCAAGTTCCCCAACATCCTTCCGAGCGAGGCCCGCGAACCGCGAGTCCGCTTTTCCCAAGGAAAAATTGAACTCGGCTGGCGCCACATGACCCCTTGGGGCGAGATTGTCCTTTCGCTCGACGGCAACGTCTCGCTCACCAAAGACAAGCGGCAAGTCGTCGCAAAGATCGCCAACGTTTATGCCGGCGGATTCGTTCTGCCGCGCGATCGCGTCCTCGCCGAAGTGCGTCAGGCGGCTCAAACGCAGCAACTCGCCATCACCTGGAGCGAGCAGGATGGCTGTCCGGTGGCGATGATTCCGATTCATCAATTCCACGACCGCGGCGTCCCCGACGATGTCACGGTGGAAAATCTCGAGTTCACGGGTGAACGATTTCGGATTTCGGGACGGAGCGGACAAACCCACCCCGTCGGCTCGCCTGCCAAGAAAGCAGAAACCCCGTCGCGCCGTACTTGATAGAATTCAAGAAACGACAAGGCGACGGAATCATGTCCCACATCAATTACGAGCTAATGTTCGACGCGGTCCGTAATCGCGCGGCCGTCTGCCGTTTGCCTGAACGCGGAACTCTGGAAGTAACGGGCGCCGATGCGGCGTCGTTCCTGAACAACTTTTGCACCAACGACATTGTGCATTTGCAGCCTGGACAGGGCTGCGAAGCCTTCTTCACTACCCTGCAAGGCAAGTCAATTTCGCTTGCGTGGCTCTTTCGAAACGCTGGCGGCGTGACCATCGACTGCGGCGAAGCTAAAGCAGCTTCGCTGCTTGGTCATCTCGATCGTTACCTGATCATGGAAAAGGCCAAGCTCAAAGATCGCAGTCACGATTTTGTCAGTTGGTTGGTGGTTGGTCCCATGACCCGCGAGATGCTGCAGCAAGCATTCTGCGCTTTGCCCGACGAAGCGGCCTACGCCCATGCGCCATGTAAACTCGGCGAGAACTCGGTCGAACTCCGCGACGTCGAGTTGGCTTGGCCCCAAGGCATTGTCGTCGTTGCACGAGCACCCATCGCCGACGACGTGGAACGGGCGATCATCTCGCTAGGCATCGAGCGCATGTCTCTGGAAGTGGTCGACGCCCTGCGGATCGAAAATCGCTATCCAGCCAACGGCCACGAGGTCACCGAGGAACGCCTTCCGCAGGAAATGCTCCGCGACGTCACGGCGATCAGCTTCAAAAAAGGCTGCTATCTCGGGCAAGAAACCATTGCCCGGCTCGACGCCCTCGGCCACGTGAACTGGCATCTGGTCCGCTTGTCGTTCGCCACCGACGCGAGCTTGATTCCAGGCCAGCCCCTCGATGGAAACGACGGCAAACCGGCCGGGCAAATCACCTCTGTCGCGCGGGTTGCCGAAGGAGAATCACTCCGCGCCCTGGCAATCGTCCGCCGCCAATTCGCCAAACCAGGCGAAATGTTCTCCGCCGGCGGACAAGTTGGGACGATTGCGTAGTGAGATTCAAAAGGCTACTCACACCGGTGCAGGCCAGCTAATCGCATCGATACCAGGAAGCGTCTTCGAAATAAAGCACCACGCTCTCTCCCACAACGGCTTGCAGTTCCTTCAAATCCGCTGCCGTGGTGGGGGATGACGTAGCGCGGTCCCGAAAGACGGAGATCGAGTTAATGCCTTTCCTCTGCGATAGGCTCTTCACGCTGGCGGGCGTCACTTGGGTGTCGACCAGCAACACGGATTCAATGCCTTGGGGTAATAGATCCAGCGTCGCATCGTTGACTTCGCGACCGGCCAGAGAGAAGAACTTCAAGGAAGTCATGTTAGAGGTAATCGCGAGCATCTCCGCATCCAAGTGCGCGCCACCCATCCCGGCGCCTTGCAGGCTGGCCAAAAAGGGAAGCGACGACCATGTCGCCGTCGTTGCCTGGGTGTCGTCCAGTCGAAGCGTCGTCAATCCCTTGGCCTGCTTTAACCACGCCAGTCCCGCATCGGTAACTTGTGGAGTCTTCAACTCGAGTCCGGTCAACGTCTTGGCCAATGGTGCTAATCGTGCGATTTTCTCGTCCGAGAGATTCCTGTTGTGAATCATCAAGTGTTTGATGGGCAGCTTGGCCAATGCACCGCATTGCTCGAACGACAAATCAACGTCCCGGAAACATACATCGTTAAGAGTTGGAATATTAGCGAGGGCCGCGATCGTTCGGTCTCCCGCAGCCACGTTGTCAAAGACAATGTTTCTCGCAGTGCAGCCCGTGATCGCTTTTGCGAGTCCCGCATCCGTATGACCTGTCCCTCCGAAGCTAATCGCTCTGAGCTTCGGCAGAGTTGGTATAACGTCGGCCGAGGCATCGGTATAGTTCCGGCCTGTGAGGAACAGCATCAACAGCGATGGGTGCCCAGCGAACGCCCTGGCACCTTCGTCGGTCCCACGGCAGGCGGCATGAACAATACTGTTGTGTGGCGATTTCGCAACGGCTTTCAGTCCCTCGTCGCCGATGTTCCGCCAAAAGTCATCCAAGAAAAGCTTGACCTGCACACCCGCGTCGGCAAGGTCCTTCAAGGACGCGTCGGAAAACTCTTGCTTGACGAACCGCATTCCACTCTGGCATCGGATCTGGGCAAGCAACCGAGCCTTATCGCGATCGATGCGCATGGGATTCTTAAACCTCACGCCGTCGAAGGGGCCGTGCGCGGCTAACAATTGCAAAACTTCGGTCGTGGCATCATCGCTGTCGATCTCCACAAATTCCACGGCGGGAAACAGATCGAAAAACTCTCGAAATTGCGCCGGCGACGTTCCCTTGGGAAACATCGCCCACGCGCGTGGTGGCACCACCGGCTTACCGCGAAGCCACGCGGCGATCGACTCTCGCCAAAGTCGAGGAGGCGGAGTGGTGGTTACCCCGCCCGGCAAAAAGAGCTGCCAGGTGGCGCCTTGAGCCTCCAACTCGGCGATGAGTTCCTCCCGCCGTGCCTCACGGACCACCTCGTTACGGATTAGCAAGCAGCCCAATGCGGCGAGTGTTATCAGCAGCAGTAGCGTTCGCATGCCGAACTGGCGGAGATTTAGCTTCGGCATGGGAGAGTTGCTTCCGCAATACGGATTGTCATGGGCGACCGCGACTTGCTATTCGCACTCGAACGATACGGCTTCTCGGAAAGTGACGCTTACCCCACCGCCGGTTGACGACTGAATTGCCGCCGCATCTTCCGATGTGATCAGCGATGGGAATTTGTTGTCAGCAAAGGCATCGACTCTCATTACGCCTGCCATCCCGGCAAGGCGTTTTAGCCCGTCCGGGGTCACGCGGGTGTTGACCAAATTTACGGCACCGAAGCTGCGAGGAAGCAGTAGAAGTGTTGCGTCGTCGACTTCGCTCCCATGTAGCATCAGTTCCGCGACCGTAGGCATCTTCGAGACCGCCAACAGTGTTTGTACGTCGACGTTGGGACCGCCCATTGCTACCAAACCAATTGTGGCCGAGGACGGAATCAACGACCACGTGGCAGCGGTCGCTTGCGTGTATTCGAGGCGGAGGTCTTTTAGTTGAGTGGCGCCACTCAGCCATGTCAGCCCGGCGTCGGTTACTTGCGGAGCATCGAGGGTGAAGGAAACGAGCCGGCTGGCCAGTGGCGCCAGCCGGCGAAGATGGTCGTCGGACAGGTTGTCGCTCTTCAGTCTCAGATTGGAAATCGGCAACAGCGCCAATGCGTCGTACTGCTCGGCGGTCAAATCGATCCCATCGAGATTCAAACTGCTGAAATTCGGGACCTTCGCGAGGGCCGCGATCGTTTGGTCGCCCAAAGCGATATTGTGGAAATCGAAAGTGTTGGCGTTGCAACCCGCGATAGCCTTGGCGAGTCCTGCGTCGGTGTGACTCGTTCCGCTCAATCGGAGATTTGCAAGTTTAGGTAAACTTGGGATCACGTCGGCGGAAGCGTCGGAATAGCCAGCTCCGCTGACATAGAGATACATCAGCGATGGATGCCCAGCGAAGGCGCGCAGCCCTTCATCGCTGCCGCGGCAATTCAGCCACATGAAATTGAGGTTTTGCAACCGCGCGGTCGCCTTGAAGCCATCATCTCCAACCGCTCGCCAAAAGTTGCGGCACTTATAATCCTCGACTGTCACACCCGCATTCGCAAGATTCTGCATCGCGGCATCGGACCCCTCTTGCGCCGCAAGGCGAACTCCATTGGCGGTTTTGATTCGCGCCAGTTTCCGGGCAAACTCTTCGTCCACGGTCACCGGATTTCTGATTAGGAACAGCTCGTAGGGGCCGCGCGACGCAAACAGGTCCAAAACCTCGTTCGTGGTATCGCCGCCATCGATTTCGACCCACCGAACGTCGGGAAACAGATCGACGAACTCCCGAAACTGCTCCGTCGTTGTTCCCTTAGGAAATGTCGCCCAAGCGCGTGGCGGAACAATCGGTTTGCCTCTCAGCCAGCCACCGATCGATTGGCGCCAAACAGGCGGCGGAGGGCTAACGCTCCGTGGCCCCTTAGCGCGAAAGAGTGACCAACGCGCCCCTTTAGAATCCAACTCGGCAATGAGCTTCTCCCGCCGCTCCTCGCGAACCACCTCGTGGCGCGCGAGCCATGCTGCAACAGCC
This sequence comes from uncultured Pirellulaceae bacterium, assembly GCA_964636985.1. GTDB lineage: Bacteria > Planctomycetota > Planctomycetia > Pirellulales > Pirellulaceae > CAZWSX01. The sequence continues at coordinate 15,492 of CAZWSX010000058.1, forward strand.
GCCAGTGCGACTAAGAGAAGGAGCGTTCGCATGCCGAACTGGCGAAATCGGGATGGTTTTTTCTCGGGCACAAACCTCTCCTGCCGCCTAAGGACCTTGATTCAAACGGCTAGTCGCACCGATCCGCGGAGGCTTCGTGGTAATAGACCTCCACGCCCTTCCCCGCGAAAGCTTGCGCTTCCTTCACGTCCGCTGCCGTGAGTACCGATGCGGGGTCGCTGTCGCGGGCGACACTGATCCAGCGTATTCCCTCCCGCGTCGCAAGTTTCTTAAGGCCATCAAGCGTGACTCGCGTATCGGCGAGTATGACCCTGTCCGCACCTGGCGGCAAAAGCTCGAGTGCTGCATCGTCGATTTGACTGCCGGTAAGCCAGACCTCGGGCGCTCCAAACGTCTTCAAGACGTAAACGATCGTTTCGACGTCAATCTTCGTGCCTCCCGTTGCAAGCGTGAGCGATGTGGAAGGAAGAGACGACCACGTGGCCGTCGTCGCCTGCGTGTTGAGCAACCACAGAATCTCCATGCCCTTTGCCTGCTTCAGCCACACCAGTCCTGCGTCGGTAACTTGCGGCGTCCGCAGGGTGAGTTGATCCAAAGAACCGGCCAGAGGCGCCAATCGCACCATTTTTTCGTCCGAGAGACTGTTGCTGTGAATCGTCAACTGCCTAAGAGGCAACTTAGCCAATACGTCGCATTGCTCCAGCGACAAATCGATGCCTTTCAGATGAAGGCGTGCGAGCTTTGGATCCTTTGCGAGGGCCGCGAATGTTTCGTTGCCCGCGGCCACATGATCAAGCGTGACGTCGGCGGGATCGCAACTGGAGATCGCTTTGGCAAGCCCGGCATCGGTATGGCTGGTTCCCTTAAAGCCGGCCAGTTGGAGTGCAGGCAGAGAAGCGAACACGTCGACCGTCGCATCGGTGTAGTTAGGCCCTGTCAGGAACAGATCGTAAAGCTTTGGATGACCGGCCAGCGCTCGAACGCCCTCATCGGTCCCAAGGCAACTTGCGTTCACACCGGCGAGTGCGGGCGACTTCGCAACGGTCTTCAGTCCTTCGTCGCTTATGTTCCGCCAATAGTTCTCAGCAAAGTAGCTAAGCTGAACTTTCACGCCCGCGTCGACTAGCATCTTCAGTGACGCATCGGAGAAATCCTGTTGGATAAACCGCACCGCGTTGCACTTGATTCGTGCAATTCGCCGAGCGATGTCTTGATCGATGGCAAGCGGGTTCCTGAATGCGACGCTCTTGAAAGAGCTGTGCGATGCCAGCACGTCTATGACCTCTGGCGTAACATCTGCACCCTTGATCTCGACGAATTCAACGCTGGGAAACAGATCGAGAAACTCTCGAATCTGCGCAAGCGACGTCCCTTCGGCAAACCACACTTCACATTTCGGCATGACCATCGGTTTGCCGCGAAGCCACGCGGCGATAGGCTCTCGCCAAAGCCGCGGCGGCGGACGAAATCGTGGGTCGAAGGAGTTAATCGTGTTCTTGTTGTTCCGCAGTTCGGCGATCAGCTTCTCCCGCCGCTCCTCGCGAACGATTTCGTTGCGGACAAGAAAACACACAACCGCAGCCAGCGCGACCAATAGCAGCAACGTTCGGATGCCGAACTGGCGAAATCGGGATGGCCTTTTCTCAGGCACATTGCTCTTAGGAATGCTGTTGTCAGGCACAGAAATCTCCTTCCCCCCTGCGGGAATTCGCACCTGTGCCTCATATCTTAGCTGAGGGCCGCGAGAAAAGAAAAATGGCCTTTTAGAGAAGCTATTCGCATCCGGCCGACGGCAAGACTTCGATCCCTACCTTGACCCTTCCCTTCGTTGCCGCTTCAATGTTTTTCGCGTCGTCCGGCGTGATCCACGTAGGCACGTTTTCGTCGTGTTCCAGGTTGATCCATTTAACGCCGCTATAAGAGATGAACTCTAGCAGTCCGTTCGCGGTCACGTGCGTGTTGCGTAGTGTGACGATATCAAACCATTTGGGGATGCGCGTGACCATGTCATCATCAATACCTTCGCCCGTGAGCTTCAAGGATCTCCCGCCTCGTACTTGTTGTATGGCACTTAGTTTTTGGCCCACGACGTAAGGTCCGCCCATTCCGACGTCATGGATCGCGTTTGGATGCGGAAGCGCGATCCAAATCGCAACGGTCGCTTGCGTGTTGTCGAGGCGAAGTGATGCAAGTTCCTCGGCATAACCCAACCACCACAGGCCGGTGTCGGTGACTTGCGGTGCGTCCAGCGCAAAAGATGCCAACTTCTCGGCCAGTGGCGAGAGCGCCGAGATATGGTCGTCCGTGAGCTTGGCCCCCTTCAATTCGAGTCCAGAGATTGGCAGCGTCGCTATCGCATCGCACTGGGCGACAGTGAGATCGACATCGACTAGGCTCAGCGTCATGATCTCAGGGGCCTTGTGCAGGGCGACGATTGTGCGATCGCCGACCGCGACTTTCCTGAGCTCGATATAGCTCGCGCCACAGCCATGGATGAGTTTCGCCAGGCCGGCGTCGGTATGACTGGTGGCCGCGATGTGAAGTTGTATGAGTCGTGGCAGTTTGGAAACGGTCTCCGCCGACGCATCGCCGTAATTGGGGCCATTGATACGCAATACGCTGAGCATCGGATGCCCAGCCAACGCGTTGATTCCGTCGTCCGTTCCACGACAATTGGCCCAAACGTACAGATTATCCAGGAACTTGGCAGTTGCCTTGAGTCCGTCATCGCCTACGTTTCTCCAATGATCGGGTCCGCTGTATTCCTCGATGCGGATACCGGCCGCGGCGAGCTTCGTAAGAGCGTCATCAGTGCACTGCTGATTGGTGAGCGCGATTCCATCGGCGCACTTGATACGGGCCAGTGTCGGTACCGTTTCGTCGTTGATTGCCGCGGGATTGTCGATCTCGAATCGCTGAAGGGTGCTATAAGACGCTAGCGCATCCAATACTTCAGGCGTCGCGGAACTGCCATCAATTCTGATGATCCGGAGGGATGGAAACAGGTTTAGAAACTGTCGCATCTGCTGCTTCGTGATTTCCTTCGGCAGTGTCGCCTCTTCGGGTTGCGGAACGGCCGGCTTGCGACGAAGCCCTGCGCCGAGACGCTCACGCCATGACCGCGGTTTCGTATCGAATTTTCGAACATCTGGCGTCTGGCGAGGAGGGTACCACGTCGCTCCCTTGGCTTCGAGTTCGGCGATGAGCTTCTCGCGATGCGCCTCTCGGTTGGCTTCGTTGACAACGAAACAACAGACGGCGGCGCCAACAACTATTAGAAAACGAAGTGCGAAATTGCGAACCGAAGTTTTGCCCGACACGAAAGAGCCCCAGTGTACAAATGACAACTTCCCTGGGGATATCATAACTTCACTGTGCGCACAAAAAAACCGGCTCCCATTTGGGAGCCGGTTTTCTGTTTTCTTCACACCGCACTTTCCGCGTTCTGGCGAACGCGGCTACGGCGAGTTAGCCCTGCGTTGGCGGGATCAGGGGGCCACCGCCACCCAAACCACCCTTGAGCTCCTTGGGATCGCGCTTCTTCACGGCAGGCGTGGCACCACCGCCAGTGGCACCGGCGGCTTCGGCTGCCTTGGCGTCTTCTTCGTTCCACTCGACGCGTTTGCGCGAGAGGCCGATCTTGCGCTCGTCGGTGTCGACGCGGAGGATCTTCACCTCCATGTCGTCGCCCACCTTGCACACGTCTTCGGGGTTTTCGACCTTGTGGTCGGCCAGTTCCGAGATGTGCAACAAGCCTTCCAAGCCGTTTTCGAGGCCCACAAAGACACCGAAGTTGGTGATCTTGGTGACCTTGCCTTTGACGACCTGGCCCGGTTGGTACTTGCTCGGGATGTCGTGAGCCCAAGGATCATTCTCAAGCTGCTTGAAGCCCAAAGCGATGCGGCGACGCTCTTGGTCGACCGACAGCACCTTGCACTTGACCGATTGGCCCTTTTCCAGCATTTCGCTGGGGTGGCTGATCTTGCGCGTCCACGACATGTCGGAGACGTGCAACAAGCCGTCGATCCCTTCTTCCAGCTCGATGAAGGCACCGTAGTTGGTGAGGTTGCGAACCTTCCCTTCGACCAGGCTGTCGACCGGGTAACGCTCGGCCACCTTGGTCCACGGGTTCTCTTGGGTTTGCTTGATACCCAGCGAGAGTTGCTGGTTCTCTTTGTTCACGCCCAGGATGACGACGTTGACTTCGTCGCCGGTTTGCACCACTTCCTTCGGGTCGTTGATCCGCTTCGTCCACGACATTTCGCTGATGTGAACCAGACCTTCGATGCCCGGCTCGAGCTTCACGAAGGCACCGTAGCTCATCACGTTGACGACCGTACCCTTGACTACCTTGCCCGGCGGATACTTGTCGGCGACGTTGTCCCACGGGTTCGATTGGAGCTGCTTCAAGCCGAGCGCGATCTTTTGCTTTTCGCGGTCGATGTTGAGCACCTTCACTTCGAGCTCTTGGTCGATCTTGACCATCTCGTGCGGGTGGCCAATGCGCTCCCAGCTCATATCGGTAATGTGCAACAGACCATCGATGCCGCCCAAGTCGACGAACGCACCGAACTCGGCGATGTTCTTGACGATCCCTTTGCGGACCTGGCCGACTTCCAGCGTCTTGAGCAACGCTTCGCGATCGGTGAGGCGCTTCTTCTCGATCAGAGCGCGGCGGCTGACCACGATGTTGCGGCGTTGCGCGTCGATCTTGAGGACTTCGCACTCGACTTCTTTGCCGATGTAGTCGCCGATGTCCGAGGGACGGCGAACGTCCACCTGGCTGGCAGGCAAGAACACGTGAACGTTGTTGACGTCGACCAGCAAGCCACCCTTGATCTTGCGGGTGACCATCCCCTTGATGACGTCCCCTTCTTTCACCTTCGAGATCATGTCCTCCCATTGGAGGATCTTGTCCGCCTTGCGCTTCGACAGGTGGACCATCCCGTGGACATCTTCGATGCCCGACTCGTCTTCCAGTTCTTCGACCAGAACCTTGACGATGTCCCCTTCCTTGGGCGGCTCGACGCCTTCTTCGTTCCATTCTTCGAGCGGAACGAGACCTTCGCTCTTGAAGCCGATATCGATCAGAACCATCTGATCTTGAATGCGACGGACACGGCCTTCGACGATCTTATTGACGTCGACTTCCTTCTCCATGTCGACAGGGATCAGCCAGTCGCCCGAGTCGTAATCGACTCCAGCAATGGCGTCCTTGAACATGTCGTCGATTTCGTCGTCTTCAAGACTGCGGATGAGGTTGCGATTGACCATAGAGCAGGGGGTGACTGGCAGCGAAATCTTCGACCCAGGGATGTCGTAAGCAGTCGGTTGGGAAGCGGGGTTACACGAAGCCGGGCCAATCCCCACACTAGGGCGGCGTCCGGACGAAGGGTCGAAACGCTCAAAGTTACCAAATGGAATCCCTTGACACAATCTCGGGTCCGACTGCCTTGCTAGCACAGTGCCCAGAAAATTCCGTCTTTTTCCAGGCAATATCGAGATTGTGTGTTTTGGAAAGAATGCTCCCCGATATACTTGTCCCCCAGCAAGGAGCTCAGGGATTGGTCAGCTTCTTGTCGCGGCTCATGAAGGCCGCCAGGTGATGGAACACTTTAGGATTCTATTTCCCAGGGAGGGAACCCCCATGTCAGTCACTCGCATTCGCATCAGCGCTCAGGAAGAGCACAACAAGGTGATGGCGGCTCGCTTGGAAATGAGCACCGCCGAAATCGGCCTGACCGTGCGAACCACCAATTGCCTCGAAGAAAAAGGCATCTTCACCGTCCGCGACCTGCTCAACTGCACCCGCGAAGATTTGCTGAGCATTTCGAACTTCGGCGAGAAGACGCTCGAAGAGGTGTACAAGTCGCTCGAGCGATTCGGCTTCTATCGCCCGTCGCAAGTGCCGCGCAACGCGCGATAGGGTCGCGTAGCGATCACGAATGATATAGCCGCACTCGCCAAGAGTGCGGTGGCCCTGCAGGTGCGCGCCGCACCTTTCCGTCTTCGGCTAGGGCAAGGATCGAGTCGATGACAGCGACCGCCAAAACTTTGTCGACTTCCAAATCACGCTGGTACGCTCCCACGCCGGCGAAGTTCCTCTTCGCCCTGCTGTTGATGCAGGGCGTTCTCTTTCTCTCCGCTCACTACCGCTGGTTTTGGTTCAACGAGCGCAAGGGCTACACGGTCCTGTTCACGGTCGCGGCGACCGCGGTCTGTTTGATGATCCTCATGGGTGCGGTGCTGGTTAGCCGGTTTTTCAGGGCCAAGGCACAGTACAGCCTGGGAACTTTGCTATTGATGGTTCCCGTGATGGCGATTCCTTGTGGGTGGCTCGCGCGGGAAATGGAGCTCGCGAGGCGTCAACGAGATTTGGGGCAAATGATTGAGCGAAATCGCGGAGCACTTGTAGTTCTTCACACTGGTCCTATTTGGCCTTTAGCGGTAAATACTTTCGGGAAAGAGTTCTTCGCTGATATCGAAGAAATTCAAGTCACTGATGGAAGCCAGCCAATCGACTTCGCACTTTCGTCGGTCGAGTCGCTCCAAACTGTGCTTCTCTACAATCCCGGAATCACAAACGAAAGCCTCTCGCAATTTAAGAAGGCACCCTATGTGAGAAGACTCTATGTTTTCGACACGGACCGAGTGAACGACGAGGGATTGATTAACCTCCAGGAGCTAACAAAACTCGAAGAACTTCAGCTCGACAGCCCAGCGGTAACCGACGCCGGTTTGATCAACGTTCGACAACTTACGCGTCTCCGTTTACTCAGCATTCAAGGGTCTAAGGTTACCGATGCTGGGCTCGAACATTTGCATGGGCTTACTAACCTGCGCACACTTTACCTTGCAGGAACCCAGGTAACTGACGCTGGTGTGAGAGAACTTCAGGAAGCCCTGCCCGACTGTGAAATCAGTTGGTGGCGGCGACCTTAGTCGCGTTGTTGTTGCTTGTTGCGGCAGTCATTGGACGCTTGCGATTCCCATGTCGCATCGCGGCCGTAATGCCGAATCACATGCGATCGCTTTCCGGGGGTTGGCCTGCCCCCATTTTCTGTACCAAGGGTTATGAGAGTTCTGGTTGTGTAACG
>CAZWSX010000059.1:0-21039 GCA_964636985.1 uncultured Pirellulaceae bacterium
CACCATCTGATTCGAAATCCAGAAAGTCGCTGCTCGACTGCTCTTCCTGGATTGAATCCGCCTCTGTCTCACCCTCATCAACTTGCAGTTTGTCATCGAGGACACGTCGTTCCTCAGACGCTTGGTCGGGACTCTCGTCAGCGGATTCATCCTGAGAGCGGGGTTGATGAACGTAGAAGTCTTGCCGGTCGACACCGACCTTGGGAATAAACCAACCGCCTTCGAACTTTTTTCCGTCAACATCAATTCCACCCGCTGGTGCGTGGAGGTTGTGTCGAGCGCTCATCCGCATCGCGACGTCGGTATCAACCGAATGAGCAGCGCGTTGGTTTGCTGCCCCGTCGTTAGCAAAAGCTGGCGACGCCTCCGACTCCGTCGGTGGCCCCGCGCCGTTCTGCTGCGCGAGCATCTGATCGGCCAGCGGCCGTGTCGTGATCTCGTACTGATGCCCCGGTCCGAAGTTGATGTCGACGAGTTTTTCGATCACACGATCGACGTCGCAGATCAGGTCGCTGAGCCACTGTTCGAGGATGCAGTAGGTCGCTTGCTGGGGAACGGCTTTGCCGGCCCAAGAGCCGGTGGCTTCGCTTTTGAGGACGTCGTCGGCGATCCCCATCGCGTTGAGGATTTCGGCGTCGAGTTCTTTGGGGTATTGCAGGATGTGCGAAGGGTTATTGCTGACCTGCGATTCCTCGACCTTCCAGCGTGGGGTGCCGTTTTGATCGACTTCACTTGGCAGCGCGAAGACTCCGCCGGTGCGGATCGTCTCGACGATCTGCATGGCGATTTCGTGGTTTGGGATTTGTTTTGTACTTCCGTCGGGCTGTTGGACGGTGCTGTAGCCCGAGGGGTAATAGATCCGGGTGCCGCGATAGCCATCCTTGGTCATGAACAACCGGCGAACGTCGAGCGCGCCGCCACTGCCGTGTTTGTCCCACCAAGGGGAGAAGGCGGCGCCCAGAACTGTCCAGCCGAACCATTGGCCCGATTGCGGATGGTGCGCGTGCCAGATCGCGCGCGGGAAAGCGAGCGCGATTTTGTCTTGGTTCCGCTGGCTCGATTGGAATTTCTGCAAGCGACGGAATTCGACGCCGATAATCGCCCCGTCTTGGACCACGGGGCGAACATCTTCGTGATCGCGGACCAGAATCTGGTCGACTTCCAGCTGCGCGTCGCTTGTGCGGCAGAAGGTGATTTCGCCGGCTCCCCAGCCCCAGATTTGGGCCGAGTCGAGCAGCCTTGCGATTCCTCGCTTCCACAAACGTTGCAACTGCCGATGGACGAATTGCCCGATGGCCGGGTCGCTCGCACGAACGCCAGGCAGCCAGCGACCTCGCTCCTGATAGGCGAACTCGACCGAAAGAAGCGGAGCCTTCCGCGCCGCCAGCGCGAGTTGGACTGCGCTATCGGACAACATCCGGCGAACCCACTCCGCGTTGAGCCGCGGCAGATCGCGCGGATAGCGCAGTGGAGGGATGATCACTGGCGTGTAGTGCGCCGTCGCCGTGTGGCCCACCCAATGCTCGGCCGGCGTGGAGTCCAACTGCGCGCCAGGGAGTGCCATCGAACCAAGTCGTGTGATTCCGTCCATGGGTCCACGCGGGGAAGTAGAGAATAGGAGATAGGGAGTGTGGGAGAAGGGGAGCGAGAAACGCTACGAGCGCGCAACGACCACCCACTCCTCACGGTTTGGAAAACACAGAGGCACCGAGATCACAGAAAGGCGAAAAGACGCTGCCCCCTCAGACCTGGAGCCTGAGGCCTGAAGCCTGGAGCCTAGAACCTGCCACGAAGCACTTTGGACCCGTGAAGTGCGTTCGGGTCAAGAACCTCGGCACGCGAAGAGCGCGTGGTTGAGAATGCGTCTGCGCATAAAAAATCGCGCCTCAACGGGCGCGATTGTGACTTCACGGGATCAGCTCAATCGAATCAGCCTACTCGTCTGATTCGTCGGCCGACGCTTTCGCCGTTGCCGCTTGCTTCGTCGGGCACAGTCCATCTTCGTCGTCGCAGCAAGGGCACAAACCGTCGTCCATGTCGGCACCACTGTCTAAGCTGATTTCTTCGCTCGATGCCGACGAGGTCATCATCGCGGCCTTGGAAGGGATCGCGCAGCAGGAGCCGGTTTTCTCCAGCGTCGACGAACAACAGCTTGGTTCGTCGTCACTCTTGTTGAAGGTCGGGTCGATCAGGCTCAAAATCGGCGCTGCGTAGGCCGCCAGGCCGGGGACTGTCCAGAGCGCCACGATCCCGACAAACACCAACGCGACGGGTCCATACAGCAGGACCCGAGAGGCGACGCACGGTGTTTTCGCCGCGGCACAACAGGCAGAATCGACCGCGGGGGCATCGGGGGCCGGAGCCGAGGGGCCGCTGTTGGAGTTTTCGAACGGATTCGGCGTCGTCTCGGACATCTTCTCAACTCCTCATTGTTCGCCAAAAGCGAAACGGACGTCGCCTGGCATACCAGCAGGGCGTCCGCCTGTCTCTAGATGATAACCGCCCGGCAATTCACCTCGATAGCGGGCTTTTGCCCACTGGGGGGACGAAGATTTCAGGAATAGTGATTGTGGCGATCAGCCAAAAGCAGGGCGAGGCAATTCACCGCGGTACGACTGCTGGCGAGCGATTTCGGCTCAGATTTTCCCCTTACGGTGCGGCTTTTTGCAGCGACGTTTTGTAGCCTCCATCACATAATGCAGGAAAAGGCCGACCATCCGTCGAAACCGTCGTAACCGGCACCGCGAGATTGGGGCATCGTGCGACGAACTTTCTTCACAAGCGGCTAAGTGACGTAGGGTTTCGGATCACATGAGGTAAAACTCGTAAGTACACCGTTCATGCAGAACGGACTCCCGACACAACCAAGTTGGTTCGAGAGGCTAAGGATATGTTTCCCGTGGGCTACGAAGCATTTATCGTTGGCGCAGTAATCACTGGCCTGACTTTGACGGCAGGCATGATCGTGGGCTATTGGTTCGCCGTGCGGCTGAAGAACCAAGCGCCCATGCAGCCCGATCAGATGATGCCCGTTGTATCGAGCATGTTGCGATGCACGCATGGCGTCGCCAACGATGTCTCGGAGTACCGCTCGGTCATCGAAGCAACTCAAAAAGAAGTCGAGAAAAGCCGCGCGGCGATGACCCCCGCAGGCGACGCCCAAGCCGCGCCGCTCTTGCGAATGTTCTCGAAACTCGTCGAGGCTAACGAGCAACTCAACAGCAAGCTCTCCGACGCTGAAACGCAATTGCGTCAACAGGAAGAAGAACTTGCTTCGTACATGACCGAAGCGCGAACGGACGTTCTCACGGGCATGCCGAATCGCCGTTCGTTCGATAGTGAATTCATCCGCACGTTCGCTCAATGGAAGCGGTACGATCGCGCCTTCAGCATCCTGATGATCGACCTCGATCACTTCAAGCGAATTAACGATACCTATGGCCATGCCGGCGGCGACTCGGTCCTCACGCAAGCGGCCAAGACTCTGCGGCACACGCTGCGTGAAACGGACCTGCTGGCTCGCTACGGCGGGGAAGAGTTCGTGGCGATCCTAACCACATCGAACCACGCCGAAACGCTCTTGGCCGCAGAACGGCTGCGGAAGGCGCTGGCCACCACGCCTATCGCATTGACCGACGGAAGACAAATCAGCATCACGGCAAGCATCGGCGGCGCCACGACTCAAGGACTGGAAGACGAAACCGCCCTGATCGAACGAGCCGACGAAGCCCTTTATACGGCCAAGGGCGCGGGCCGAAACTGCAGCCGCTGGCACGACGGCGTGAAATGCATCGAACCCGACTTTTCGCAAGACGAAAACGCGGACGTGAGCATCCAAGAGGGTGCCGACACCGATCCATTCAAAGGGGTCTGCTCCGACCTGCGCAATCGCTTGGTTGCGGTTTCCGGGGCGCAGTAGCAGTTACCGTCTCGCCTCTTATTCTGCTTACTAACTACCCAAGCCTTAAATCGCGCATCAAGTTCGCAGCGGCGTGATCATCTGCACGTGTCGATTGCGAAAGCTGCTCGATCACGCGTTTCTGGTCTTCGCGGGACCGGTTCTGATTGAATTTGAACTTTCCTTCGATCCGCGTGATCTCCAGTTCAAAGCCGACGATCGCCGCCAGCAGCGGCTCCCTGACTTCGGGCGACATCACGCCGTCCCAAGGCCGTTTTTGCCCCTTCTCGTAGAAGGCAATCATCGCCGATAGCAACTCGGTGAGCTCTTGCGGCGATTCGATCAGACGAGCCTTACAATAAGCATGGACCGCCGAGTAATTCCAAGTCGGCACAGCCGGCTGCGCGGCGTACCAGGTGGGCGAAACATACGCGTGCGGGCCTTGAAAGATCGCCAGACACTCATCGGCCGCGGCAACTTGCCGCCATTGCGGGTTCGCTTTGGCCACATGCCCCACAATCCTTCCATCGCGGACCAGGAGCGGCATATGAGTGGCGAATGGTGCCGATGTCCCCTCGTGATCCTCAATGGTCACCAGCGTCGCAAAGCTGTACTGCTGCATGAATTCGACCAGCTGCTGACGATCGTCAACCTGGAAACTCTTGGGAACGTACATCGACCGAAATCTCCAGGCCCACTATTTGGCAGCAACTTCTCGCCGAATCGCACCAAGCAACGATTTCTCGCCACTCGCATCGTGGCCTAGCTCCCAAAACATGACGCCCGCGAACTTTGAGTCGATTGCGTACCTCGTTTTGCGCCGAATGGTCGCCGGACCGTTGAAGTAGATATCGCCGATCTCGTCGAGGTTCGGATCGATCTTCCCAGCCGCCGCAATTTCTTTGAAAGTCCGCGACTTCGACCGGTCGGTGCGATGTCGTCCGTAGAACGGCAGACCCAGGACCAGTTTTTCGGGGCGAACACCGGCCGCAATCAACTTGTCGCAATCTCTTTTGGCGTTATCGAAAGTGGAGTGTCGGTCGTCGTGATCGTACGCCATCACTTGTACGGTATCGACGGCCTCAAACGCCCGCTTATCAAGGTGCTGCCAGGCCGCCATCGTGACCGACAGCTGGAGTCCGTGCGGTGCAAACGCTTTTTTGACGGCAGCCAACAGCAAGGCGTAGTTCTCAGCCTCGTCTTTGTTGGTTGGGTGCTCCCAATCCAGATCGAGGCCGTCAAGCCGCATTTCGAGGCAAAGCCGAGTGGCGGCATCGGCAAACCGCCCCCGCCGTTCGGCACTCGAAGCGGCCGAAGCAAAGCCTGACGAACGCTCCCATCCACCCACGCCCAAGATCAAGCGAATGCGATTGCGCGTTTTGAAATCTCGCAATTGCGCCCAGGGAGCTTTTTCGAGTCGCGTGAAATCGATTTCGCCTAACTCGGTCGGCTCGGCGGAGAAGGCCACCAGATCGGTCACACCAATCGCATCGGTCAGGTCGTAGCTGTCGAGACGGTAGTCCGGCAAGTAACCAACCACGCGGAAGGAATCGGTAGCCTCCAAGCGTTCGGCCGCTGCCGCGTGGCGACCAAACGCCGACGCAACCGCAGCCCCCGCCCCCAGCGCCAATACATTCCGACGCGATGTTTTCATTTGTTAGGCACAGTACGAACTTGAATTTGCTTAGGATCCCAACCAAGTTTGGTCGCCACGGCCTGGGGATACTCCCATCCAGTCGACTCGTCCTGATAAAGCCGTACCTTGGTGCCGCGTCCCGCCACCATCGCGACGGTGGCTGGCGTGTCGAGCACGCGCAATACGTTGAGGAAGTCGGGGCCGCGCTCGTGAGTCTTTGATAACCGCCACAAATCAACGCGAGCAACATTCGGCTCGAACAGGGCGGCATAGAGGGCAATGCTCGCCATGTTGTCTTCACCTTGCAGCCACAGCGGCACTTTCGCCAAAGATTCGTTGGCCCGAATCGCCTGCACCGCGCGGCGAGCATCCCACACGCGCATGGAATCGAGCGTTTGTCCAAGAAGTTGAAACCGCCGACGATGCTGCGTTTGTTTCTTTTCCGACTGGTCCCAAGTCGTCGGGCCAATACCTCGCGGTGGAACATACGCCATCGCCCAGCGATTCTTTTGCAGCATCTGCTTCAGGCTCTTAGCCTCTTCTTCGTTTGGCTTGGCGGGCATGGCGCCGTCGAATGCTTTAGGAAACAGTGGCTGGGCCGTCGCGACGAACTTCTCCCACCCGCTCTGGTCTAAAACATTTAACACCAGCAGTTCGCAATCGGATGGCTTCACGCCCACCCTGTGAATGACATACAACGGTAGTCGAAACTCCTGCTCGCTCGTGAAGTGCATGCGAGTCAAAGCCAGATCCTGGCCCTCGCCCTCGAATGTGACCGTCGCATTAAGCGGCGCCGCTTCCGATTCACTTGGCCAACCGGCGAACGACTTCGTCGCGAGGCCTGCGATCCACTTATCCTGCTGCTCTTTCCAAGTCGCCGCATCCGAGGGAACCTCCGGCGCCGGCGCCAACTTGGTGAATCGTTTCTGCACCGACGTGACGATCTCGTCTTCCGGCAACTTGTCAAAAACCTTTAAGGCCTTCTTGGGGAAGAGTGGTTCAGCCGCAATGGTTACCTGCGAATCGTTATCGCCTTTGAGCCAGCGGTTGAACCAGCGGAAGGCGTGGATGTGCAGTTCCTGAGTATCCTTGTGCCCCCCTTCGGTGATTTGCAGACCGAGTTTGTCGGCCGCGCCGAGCGTGCGATAGATCTTTCGCGTCCCCTCGTGCACGCGCACGACTCCCTCCAGCGGGAAGATACCGTCCTTATCGGTGTTTGAAATAAGAAGCGGGCGCGGAGCCACCAGCGCGGCAACCTTGGCGAAGTCCCAGCGATAGGTGTTCACCTGGAACATGCAATCGCAGTGCCCTTCGACCGTTCCATCGACGACGTGATTTTCCAAGTCGGTAATGCCCGCAACCGGCACGGCGCACGCGATCCGATCGTCTAATGCCGCTACCCACCAGGAATAAGCCCCGCCGCCGCTACGGCCGGTAACGCCCAGCTTCGTTTTGTCGACCTCCGGTCGCGTCTCTAAATAATCGAGAGCCCGGATGCCGTTCCACGCCTCAACGCCTGCCGGCGAATATCCCCGCGCGTTCCATTCCCACTGATTGAGGTTGTACGTGCCGTGGTGAACGCCTTCGATCTCGCCCAGTTGGATCGTGTCGATCGTCAGGCACACATAGCCATTGCGAGCGAACCACCCGCCGTGATGCTGGTAGTGGGTTTTGTTCCCCAAGCTCACGCCGTCTTCGACGACTTTGCCGTGACCGCACACATACAAGATCGCGGGCACCGTTCCCTTGAGATTCTTGGGCACGTACAAATTGCCCGTCACGTACAAGCCCGGTCGCGATTGAAAGTGCAGATTCTCGACCGTGAACTCCGGGTGGTCGACCGTCCCGGTAACCACCGGGTGCAGCGGAGTTCGCTCGGGCATTGGATCGAGTCCCAGCATCTCGGCCAACTGCCGGCGCATCTCGTCCTTCTTCGCGTTCCAATCCTCGGCCGTCTTGATCTCGGCCAGACAGCGCGAAGCAAGCTGCTCGGTCTCGCGGCGAAAATAGTCGCCGATCATCTTGTCGCCGGGCAACGCTTCCTCAGCCAACGCCGTATTGAGCGCGGAGGAAAAAGCAACGACCAACGAAAGCAAAACCGTCACCGCACTCAGAACACTCGCGCGCAAGCGAACCAGCATGGCAACTCCCTCGCTTCTCAAGTGGCGAACGATCATTTCAGAGCGAGCGCTAGGATAGCCTGTCCGATCCGAGAATGCGAATTTCTACGACGGGCGATCGGGGAAGGCTTCTCGAATCAGGCGTTTGATCGCCTCGCGATCGCTCGACGCATAGGTGAGCACGCGCGAGCCCGCGTTGATCAGCAGCGCGGCCAGGTAGGCCATCGCCAGATGCGCGATCCCGAGGCCCATGCCCGCCGCGAGTTTTCCGATTCCCAGCGTCTGCGTCGGCTGCCCTTCCTGCATCGAAGGGATCGTGATCTTCAGCTCTTCGGCGCCGAGCACCTCGGCCCATTGCGAGACGATCGTCTGCGCCTCGAGCGGGTGAGCCATCCCCCACCAGATCCGCCCGATCAACCACAAGATGTACCACGCGCCCACAATCATCAAGCCAATGCCAAAGAGCGTCGACAAGACCTTCGAGACCGACGAACTCGACGGAATCAAGTTCGCCGTAGGATCGGCGCCGGCTTCAGAAGGATTGCGATACTCTTGCATGGCGGAACCTCGACTCGCTAGGAGCAACATGGTCCGGTTTACTGCTCACTCTCCATTCTTTCCCATTCCGCGTGACAGTGGGGGCCGCAGCAACCCGACGGGAGGAGATTTTCCTGATGTCAGGCGCCGGCGAGTTGAGCTGTACCAAATGAAGCGGTGTGGTATCTGCGTTTTTTTCCGGCGAGAGCGCCTCCACATGGCAGTAAGTTCGCGCTCCCAAAGCTCCTCGCTTCGCGAAAAGTTTCGCGCAGATTTCTGTTTTGTGATCTTTCAAACCGCGACATTTCCGCGGCCCGCTCCTCCGCCCCCTTGCATCAGCGAACCACCGTGGTACGCTCGGGAAATTTTGCACATAACGCGAAGGGCGACCTTCGCGATGCTGAATGTTTTACCTTTGTCCGACAACTGCGTGACGATTCGCCCCGCAAGGCTCGTCGCTCCTCTCTCCAAGGAAACTAGCCGCCGTGCCCCGACGCGACGACCTCAAGAAAATTCTGCTCATTGGCTCCGGACCGATCGTTATTGGACAAGCGTGCGAGTTCGATTACTCGGGCACGCAAGCCTGCAAAGCATTGCGGGAAGAGGGTTATGAAGTCGTGCTGGTCAACTCGAACCCAGCCACGATCATGACCGACCCCAACATGGCCGATCGCACCTACATCGAGCCCCTCACGTGGGAAACGGTCGCCAAAGTCATCGAGAAAGAGCGCCCCTGTGCCGTCCTTCCAACGCTCGGCGGGCAAACAGGTCTCAACATCGCGATGGACCTCGACCGTCACGGGGTCCTCAAGAAGTTCAACTGCGAGATGCTCGGCGCGAACGCCAAAGTCATCGCCAAGGCCGAAGAGCGCGAACAGTTCAAGCGCGCCATGGAGAAAATCGGCCTCGAAGTCTGCCGCGGCGAAACGGTGAAGACCGTCGAACATGCCCGCAAAGTTCTGGCCGACGTCGGGCTGCCGTGCGTGGTCCGCCCCAGCTTCACGATGGGCGGCTCGGGCTCGTCGATCGCCTACAACAAGGAAGAGTTCGACATGCTGGTGCGGCGCGGGCTCGACCTTTCGCCTGTCACCGAAGTGCTGATCGAAGAATCGGCGCTGGGCTGGAAAGAATACGAGATGGAGGTGATGCGCGACCGCGAAGATAACGTCGTGATCATCTGCTCGATCGAGAACTTCGACCCCCTCGGCGTGCACACCGGCGACTCGATCACTGTCGCCCCCGCCCAAACGCTGACCGACAAAGAGTATCAGCGAATGCGCGATGCCAGCCTGGCCGTCATTCGCGAAATCGGCGTTGAGACCGGTGGATCAAATATTCAATTCGCGATCCATCCCAAGAACGGCCGGATGATCGTGATCGAAATGAATCCGCGCGTCAGCCGCAGTTCGGCACTCGCGAGCAAGGCGACCGGCTTCCCGATCGCCAAAATCGCGGCCAAGCTCGCCATCGGCTATAGCCTCCACGAATTGGGCAACGATATCACACGCAAGACGAAGGCCTGCTTCGAACCGGCCATCGACTACGTCGTTACCAAGATCCCGCGTTTCGCCTTCGAGAAGTTCCCCGAAGCCGACGCCACGCTGATGACGCAGATGAAGAGCGTGGGCGAAACGATGGCCATCGGTCGAACGTTCAAGGAATCGTTCCAAAAGGCTCTTCGCGGCCTGGAGACCGGCAACTTCGGTTTCGGCTGCGATAGCAAGGACCTGTGGGGCACTGCCAATCAGCCGTCGATCGACGAAATCCGAACCAAGCTCTCGGTGCCCACAGCCGATCGCGTGCCGTACATCCGCTACGCGATCAAGGCCGGTATGAGCATCGACGAGATTTACCGGCTCTCGGCGATCGACCCATGGTTCCTCGATCAGCTATTCGAAATCGTCGAGACCGAAGAGCACCTGCGCAAAATCGGCTCGCTCGAAGATTGCTCGACCGCCGACCTGCGGAGGGCCAAGCGATACGGATTTTCCGACCGGCAACTAGCAACAATTTTCGGCACGACCGAAATGGATGTGCGTGCCGAACGTAAGCGACGTGGCATTATCCCCACCTACAAGTCGGTCGATACCTGCGCCGCGGAGTTCGAGGCCTACACGCCGTACTTCTACAGCACCTACGAAGAAGAAGACGAGACGCCCCCCAAACAGCCCGGCCAAAAACGCGTGATGATCCTGGGCGGCGGTCCTAACCGGATCGGCCAGGGGATCGAGTTCGATTACTGCTGCTGCCACGCCAGCTTCGCGCTGCGCGAACTCGGTATCCAGTCGGTGATGGTGAACTCGAATCCCGAGACCGTCAGCACCGACTACGACACCAGCGATCTCCTCTTCTTCGAGCCCCTCACGGTCGAAGACGTCCTCAACATCTGCGACCGGATCAACCCCGACGGCGTGATCGTTCAGTTCGGCGGCCAGACGCCCCTTAACCTTTCGCGCGCGCTCCATACCGCCGGCGTGCCGATCATTGGCACGAGTGTCGATACCATTGAAGCTGCCGAAGACCGCGAGAAGTTCAAGCACTTCCTCGAACGACTCGGTCTCCAGCAACCCGCCAACGGCATCGCCCGGACGAGCGAAGAAGCTCGTGGCGAAATGCTCAAAATCGGCTTCCCCAACCTGGTGCGACCGAGCTTCGTCCTCGGCGGCCGAGCCATGGAGATTTGCTACGACGAGGCACAGTTCGCCAAGTTTACCGCCGAAGCCTTCTTGGTAGCGGCGGGCCAGCCTGTTCTGATCGACCGCTTCCTCGAAGATGCCACCGAAGTCGACGTCGACTGCCTTTCCGACGGGACCGATGTGATCATCGCCGGCGTCATGGAGCACATCGAAGAAGCGGGCATCCACTCGGGCGACTCGTGCTGTGCGATTCCCCCGTACAGCTTGCCGGGTCCGGTGGTTCAAGAAATCAAGCGGGCCACCATCGCGATGGCCCGCGACCTGAAGGTCATCGGCCTGATGAACGTTCAGTTCGCCGTGAAACGCGAAGACGGCCGCCCGACGGTGTACGTGCTAGAAGTGAATCCTCGCGCCAGCCGCACGGTTCCGTTCGTCGCCAAGGCGACGGGCGTTCCGCTGGCCAAGCTCGCCGCCAAGGTGATGGTCGGCAAGACGCTCAAGGAACTGGGGATCACCAGCGATCCGATTCCGGCCTACGTCTCGGTGAAGGAAAGCGTCTTCCCGTTCCGCAAGTTCGCGGGCGTCGACATCGTCCTCGGCCCCGAAATGAAGAGCACCGGCGAAGTGATGGGCGTGAGCGAGCGTTTTTCAATGGCGTTCGCCAAGGCACAACTTGGCGCTGGCGTCTATTTACCCAAAGAGCCCGGCCGCATCTTTATTAGTGTCACCAGCCGCCACAAGGAATCGGTAGTCGATCTGGGCCGGCGCCTTGTCGCGCTTGGACACAAACTGGTGGCAACCGAAGGGACGGCGCGCCGCCTGGAAGAAGGTGGCATTCCCGTCGATCGAGTGAAGAAGCTTTCCGAGGGCCGCCCGAACATCCTTGATTACCTAAACAACAAGGATGTCGCGCTGGTCCTCAACACCCCGAGCGGCAAGGGCGCCCGCACCGACGAAGGAAAGATTCGCGCAGCCGCGGTGCAAGCTGGTGTGCCGTGCATCACGACCATTCAAGGCGCGGAAGCTGCCGTCAAAGCGATGGAAGCCCTCCGCGTCGAAGAGATGGAAGTCGAAGCGCTGCAGGATCGGTTCCCGCCGACGTAAGGCAAAATCTATTTAGGTTGTCCCTGCTTGTGCGTCGTTTCGCGGCGCACTTCCTGGCGCGTACGCGTTTTCTGCCGCGTGATCTTCTGGCCGTCTTTGGTGGAATTCTTTGCGGCCTCGCGATCGGCTTGTTTGTTTTGCTTGGTCATAGCGCGTCTCCTTGATATTTGATGGCTTGCGAACAACACTCGCAAACCACATACCGAGGCCGCATGGTCCCTTGGAAGGGCATGGGCTTTGCTCGTTTCATCCAAGCTCCAACGTTCACATTGGGAGGAAAAGCCATGTCTAAGAAAACGGGTAGCGACAAGCCTAAGAGCACCAACAAGAAGCATTCAGCGCACGAAGAAGGGGCGCCAGTCGAGCGTTATCGCGGCGAAATCACCGATGGCTCGCGCGTAGGCGATCCTGGCGATCTTGAAGAAGAAACGTTAGACCGCGACGCACCATTCAATAAGTCGTACGGTACGCGGGATGAAAACGGCTCGGAGCGTCGACGATAAACGCGCGCGATCAATTGGCAACCAACGTGCCCCATCGAACAGCACGTTGGCCGATCAGCAGCGAGAAGTACCACGGACGGGAAAGTTCGTGCTACCTACGCCAGGATCTCGGGAATCACATGGCCGGCGATATCTGTCAGGCGGAAGTCGCGCCCCTGGTAACGGTACGTAAGCCGCAAATGGTCGATGCCCAACAGTTGCAGCATCGTGGCATGTAGATCGTTCACGTGGACTTTGTTCTCGACGGCAAAATAACCGAAGTCGTCGGTGTTGCCATACGTCATGCCACCTTTGATGCCGCCGCCGGCCAGCCACATCGAAAAGCCGTTCATGTGGTGGTCGCGGCCGTTGCCTTGAGCCATGGGCGTGCGGCCGAACTCGGTGCCGAAGACGATCAGCGTGTCATCGAGCATGCCGCGCTGCCGCAGATCCGTGATCAGCGCCGCCGTGGCTTGGTCGACTTCTTTTGCGGTGCCGGCGCTGTGGTCTTTCACGGCCCCGTGGTGGTCCCAGTCGCGGTGATAGAGTTGGACGAAGCGGGCGCCGCGTTCGCAAAGGCGGCGAGCCAGCAAGCAGTTGGCGCCGAACGAGCCATCGCCTCCCTGCGTTCCGTACATGTCGAGGACTTCCTTTGGCTCGTCTTTGAAGTTCACCAGATCAGGCACGCCCGACTGCATCTTGAAGGCGAGTTCGTACTGAGCGATGCGGGTAGCGATTTCCGGATCGTTGATCGCTTCGTCTTCCAGCTTGTTGAGCGCGGCGGCGGTATCAACCACGTCGCGCTGGCGCTGCTCATTGATTCCAGCGGGGTTGTTCACATAGAGAACGGCGTCTCCCTTGCTGCGGAACTGCACCCCTTGGTACTTGCTCGGAATGAAACCCGAGTGCCACTGCCGCGCGGCAATCGGCTGCGCCTGGCCGAACTTGCCGGTCGAAACCAGCACGACAAAGCCTGGCAGATTTTCCGCCTCGCTCCCCAATCCGTATTGCAGCCACGAGCCCATCGATGGCCGGCCCGGCACCATCGAACCCGTGTTCATGTAGGTATGGGCGGGGTCGTGATTGATCGCTTCGGTGTGCATCGAGCGGATGATGCACAAGTCGTCGGCGGCCTTGGCGCCTAGTTCGGGAAAGATCGAACTGAATTCGATGCCCGACTTGCCCCACTTTTTGAACTCGTGCTGCGGCCCAAAGCAGTTCAACTTCTGCCCTTGCAGCTGTGCGATTTGCTGGCCCTTGGTGATCGACTCGGGCATCGGCTTGCCGTGCATCTCGGCCAGCTTTGGCTTGGGGTCCCACGTTTCGAGATGGCTCATCCCGCCTGCCATGTAAAGCCAGATCACCCGCTTGGCTTTCGGGACAAAGTGGTACTGCGGCAGCACTCCGCGCGGCTTGTCTTCGGCGCGGCCGGTCTTTTGGCCCGCCAGCAGCGATGCCAGCGCAAGGGCCCCGATGCCGTGCGAAGAACGCCTCAAAAACGCCCGCCGTGCGAGTTGCGTATCAAGCATGTGTGCCATCCAGCGAAGTACCAAAGGTCGCGGGCCATCCAGGTTCATTGGCCCAACAAGCTATGATAATCGGTGCAGTCGCCGTTTTTCCAGCTTGGGAAACCCGCGGGGGAGTTTTGCCGATGTCCGATTCCGAGCTATTCGCGGTTATGCGGACCAGCGACACCCCAATTCCGACGGCAAATCTCTCGCCGATTGTCGCACCTGCATGTGGCGACGTTGCCAGCGACGTAGCGATGCGGCTCAGCCGTTACCCTTATTGGATGGTTCGAAAGGCGACGCCCGAAATTGCAAAAAACGTTCTCAAGGCGTGCATCGCTGCCAATGTTGAAGCAGAGCTCATCGGCGAGCAGCAAGTAATCGACCCGCCCGAAGTAGTCCCCGTGGCTCGCTTGGAGCCACAGCCCACCGGCTTTTTTGTCCTCGTGAAGCGGCAGCCGCTGTTCATCAAGTGGAGCGAACTGATTGCCATCGATGCCTACGAGTCCGGCCAGGACAAGGTGACCGAAGTCAAAGCGCCCGAGGCGGACGTGCAGCCTTATCACCGCTACGGATTGCAAATCTCGCATCCGACGCCCACGCGGAATGCCATGGTTGTCGAGTGGCATCCGCGCGCAGAACTCGTTTGCTTCGATCCGTGGCTGACGCTCCGCATCGACGCCGAAACGTTCCCATTTGCCTCCTGCGGCCTCCCCGTTGCGTCCTCGCGGCAACTCAGTCTGGTGACTCTTCTCAAGACGATTCAAGAACGTGCGCCTCACGCCGACACCCAGTTCGCCATTGTTCAAGCTCAACCCGGCAAGGCGATGGGACTTCCGCGCTTGCTCTCGACCTTCCCCTTCACCCCCAACCTGGCTTGGCGACTGACACGCGTTTTCCGCGCCGCCGCCAACGGCAACGGGCCGTTGGCAGGACGTGTTCCCACCTCGCACTAACGGTTCATCACTATGACGGCGCCTGCTTAGTCAAATCGACTACATCTTAAGCGCAGCCGAGCTGGCTCACTCTTGCTTCGGCGAGCAACAGCAAACCCTTGTGATTGAATCACTTACATCGCTTGCGATGCTGGCCCACAGCTATTGGCACTGTCGGTGCAATCGCTACTGTCATCGACCGCACGATTGGCCAAGGTGGCGAAAGCGGAAGCCGGTCGAGCGACATTCCGGGGGAGATGCAATGAAGACCATCCACAACATTTTGGCCAGCTTGGTTTTGGTTTTAGGAATCGCTTCGCTAGGCGGCGTCGCCCAAGCACAACAGCCATTCCTGCGGCCCCAGTTAGTGCCGCCAACCCAAACTGTGAAATTGGGCATCCGCGGCCATTTTGACTTCGCCGAGGGCATGCACGTGGAGCAGGTGATGCGGCACTCGATCGCGTCGCGCATGGGGCTGGAACCGGGCGACGTCATTGTCAGCATCAACGGTCGCCGCCTGCGGACCGAGAACGACTACTTCCGCCAACTGAGCAACAGCGGAAACTGGCTTCGCGTAGGAGTTCTCGACGTCCGATCGGGCCGAGTCATCGAGCGATCGGCGCGGTTGCAAAACCAATGGGACGACGACCGCTGGCACGACCACGACCACAACCATGGTCATCGCTTCCCCATTGAGGGCTAGCGAACGCTCAATCCGTGACCGCCGGCCGGCACCTCCGCGCCTTTGCAAAAACTTCCATTTTCGACGCCCCATCCCGTGTGCTACTCACCAGCTACGGGAAGTAAGAAATGGTGCTAGCACCCTCCCTGGGGTCGCGGGCAAACACTTTGAGGAGCGTCGCCCGATGCGTCGGAATCTCAATTGGCGAAATGGTGTCTTGGCACTGGTGGCGACTGCGGCCGGGATGGCCATTCAAGTGTCTGCTCAGGCCCAGCAGCCAAACCCGCTTCCCACTCCGTTCAACCTTCCCGACCCCGCTTCGCAGCCGGTATCGTCGACGATCCCAATTCCGATGTTGCCATCGTTCGAGGATACGCCCTCGGTCAAAACGATATTAACACTGGGATTGCTGTGCCGGCGGCAGTACGAACGTGATTTCTGCGCGAACGTCGCACAAAAAGTTGAGAACGGCGAACTCCCGCTGGACCTCACGCTTGCGATCTTTAGCTGGGCCCGGCAGAAGAGGCCGCGCTATCCATTCATCTACTTCCAGCGAGCGATGCAGCTTCGCGCCCTGGAACTGGGCGTGACGTTGTAGGTCACACGTTGGCGTAGATCACGGCTTGGCGATGAGCGCGTCGACGGGCTCAATCTCGGATGCACTTTCGAAAGTAGCCCACAGGTTCGAAGGTAGTTTGCGGAACGTCCTGGCGAAGCGGCTCGCCTTACAGTTGTTGCCCCCCACGCGGCGAATCAATATCTTGCGAATCCGATCGGGATACCGCTGGGCAACGCCGGCGTAGATTTCCGGATCGATCTCGCCCGAATCGCCAACCAGCACGAACTGGCGATTGGGGAATCTCGAAACGATGTTCGTCACGATCGGCGCCTTGCCGACGCGCTTGCCGAAAAGGAGCTTTCCGAACATCTGGTCGCGCCAACGAAACGACCGCAGGTGAAACGAACCCAGCGGCAACTGGCACGCCTCGAAGAGTTGTTTGAGTGGATTGAATAGCTGCCACGGGCTCGACGAGACATAGTGGAACGCCGTCCCAGCACTGGCCCACTCGCGGTAGAGCCCCACCAGGTCGTCGTAGATGGTGAACTCGTTGAGGAACGTGTTCCGCAGCATGGTCCGACGGCAGGTGACCGTGGTTCGCTTCACGGTGTCGTCGATATCGGAAATGATCGACAACCCGGAGTCGGGGACGATCTGAACGGTCCCCTCAAACTGCCGCTCGTCTTCGGCCGGCAGCGAAACGCGGATCGGCAGCCACCACGCACCATCACGTAGTTCTTTTTCCAGGCCAGCCGATTCGAGATCGATTTTGAACTGATCGTAGATCGTGCCGTTGCGCCGTGTTTGGACCGCATGGGGAACGCGTCCGCTTCCCAACTCCAGGTTCACCGTTCGGCTCTTGGCGCCGCTGGCCATGAAGCCCGCGATCCGTTCCTGAAACAGCGGCGTGTCCATGGTCGCGCGATCGACCCGCATCAATCGCCGCAACACGCCCAGCAGCATTTTTCGCGGAAGCGTTAGCTTTCCCGGCGCGGCGACCACGCCCGATAGCGTTACCGTCACCGAATTCGTTGCTGGTGCAACCTGTCCCAACGCCGGATAGAGAACAACCGAGTGCTCGGCATCCAAGGGGTTGGCCGCGGTTTTTTTGACTCGGAAACGCCACATCGTCCGGCTGGTTCTCTCGTCGTCTGGAAAATCCGTAACCAACACTAGAATCCACCGCGCGGGCGACTGTCAAGCGCGCGCCCCAAAGTGGCCCCCTGCCACAAGTTGGGTAGCCCAGAAAAACGGGCCAGTCTCGGTCGAATGGTCCTTTTCGCGCGCGCCGTTTGATCTCGCCAGGTGTCCATCGCCGAAGGAAAAGAGGTCCGCTGTTCCGCGCGGAGCGAAACACGAAACGAGGCTAGCACTCCCTTAGGATAGCAACCATGCGATGGATTCTCGTTGCTATCATGATCGCCTTGATGCCGCGCTCGGCCAGCTCGCAAGAGCGCAGTTCTCAAGATCCCGAAGCGCATCGCGATTCGCTGCAACCACTTGTCGAAGCCATCGTGCGGCGCAATTGTCAATCGTGCCACAACGCCGAAGGCTCGGCCCCATTTGCACTCGAAACGCCCGAGCAACTCCAGTCGCACGCCTCGGCAATCGGGGAGGTGATCGCGGCCGGCAAGATGCCGCCTTGGCGACCCGTCAATTCCGCGGGACGGTTTCTCAATGATTTCTCGCTCACTCCGCTGGAACGCGATCGCATCATCGCCTGGGCCGGATCGGCCTCGACAGACGCTGATGTGGCGCCCGCGGCTGCGACCCTTCCTTCGCCGATAAAGTGGCGATTAGGCGAGCCCAAAGCCATGGAGCGCGCCAAGGCCACCAGTGCGACTCCCAACGAGCAAGGTTACTGGACGGCCACGATCGATCTCAACAATCGCACTTACTTGCGCGTCCGCGCCATCGAAGTGCGAACAGGGGCCGGCTCGCCGATGCAGCAGGCCTGGATCGTGCTCGACCAGCCCGCCGCTCCTTCCACTCCGGAAACTCCGGTTGTCAATCATCCCCGTCCGATCCTCTCGTTTCTCGAATCGACGACGCAGCGGCTGTCGTGGGCCCGGCGGCCAGGCGAATCTCGCCCGCTCAAGGAGCGGACCGCTCGGCTTTTGATGACGCGCGACTTGCAGCCGATCGGTCTGTTCTCCGCCGACTCCCCCGCCATGATGTTGTCGCACGACAAAGCATGGATCTTTCCGCCCGACTCAAAGCTCCACGTGGGATGGCGCAGCGCGTTGCAAATGCGGCCCTCGCTGGAGGGACAGGCACTCGAAATCGGCATCCACCTGGTCCCCAAAGAAACGGAGACGAACCTGGTCCCGCGGATGGTTGTATTGCGAGGCAAGTCTCGCGACGGGATTGGCGGACGCGTCACGCGCGACGAATTCGTCGCGCCGGTTCCGTTGTCGATCGAATCGGTCGCGGTTCACGGTTCGTTTCGCACGCGCGATTCGCACGTTGACGTCGTCCGTCGGGATGGTCGAATCAACTCGCTCTTGTGGATCGATCGGTACGATCCCCGCTGGGAAACCACGTATCAACTGGCGACTTCCGAACGGTTGCCCCAAGGAGGTCGTCTCGATTTCAGCTCGCTCGAGTCGGCTTCGTCGCACCCCAATCTTCGACAGGCACCCTTTGCCGGTGGTGTCGATTGTTTCGCCGAGGCGTTCGATCAGTCCTTCGCATGCGTGCTGGTCACGCCGGTGACCGCATCCGACCAGGCGACGCTGGACCGCGTCCTCTGGGGCCGGCAGTTGCAATCGTATGCAAACGACCGCGAAGCGGACTGACTTCCTTTCTCACTTCTGCCGCAAATCAAGGCAGACAATCTCTTTGTCGTCTCGCAAGTAAAGCAATCCATTCGCCAGCGAAGGGGCGGTGCGGGTCTTATCGCTCACTTTGGCCCGCGCGATTTCGGAATATCCTTTTGGCGTGGCGGCGATCGTCACCAACTGGCCGTCGAACGTGAGAATGTAGATGACTCCGTCGGCTGCGACCGCATTGCCTTTGCCGAAACGTGTTTTCTGCCAGACGCGCTTGCCCGTTTTCGCCTCGATGCATGCCAGATGCGAAACGGGCCCGGCGCCCCCCACGTTGTCGAAGCCGTACAGATGGCCGTCGATCAACAGCGGCGTTTGCCACTCACATCGCAACACGCTGCTGGGACCGAACGAGGTCCATCGTTCTTTCGGCGTGAAGCCGTCGGCCGAGGGCTCGATATCCAGCAGCGTGCCTCCGTGGTTTTCGCCCGCGGAAATGTAGACTCCGCCATCCACCGCGATGGGCGTCGCGATGTTGCAGCCAAAATCGGTTTCGAAGGGATAGCGCCACAGCACCTTGCCGCTGGCGGGGTCCATGCCGGTCAGCGACGCCCCGACAAAGCTGACCAGGTGCGGCTTGCCATGAAGGGTGAGCAGCGTTGGAGATGAGTAGCCTGCCGGGTCGCTCCCCGTGGACCACGCGGGCTTGCCGTTCTCCACTTCGAAAGCCGCGATCGAGTTGTCGGCCACCCCCAGATGAACAATCACCTTTCCATCCACCACGAGCGGCGACGACGCCATCCCGTAGTCGGCAGGCTCGCCCATGGCGTCCGACACGACGTTTCGGCTCCACAAGATCTTTCCCGTCAAACGATGGACCGCCGCCAGGATTCCCTCGCCTGTGAACACCACGACCCGGTCGCCATCGATCACCGGCGTTGCTCGCGTGCCGTTGCCCATTTGATTGCGATATTCGGGCGCAACGGGCGTCTCCCACGCGATCTTTCCGTTTTCCGCGCCTATCGCCAGGAGCGTTTGCTCGCCGCCTCGATGGGCCATGGTAAAGGCGACGCCCTCGCGCACGACAACGCCCGACATTCCCACGCCACCTTCAATCCGCCATAGCACCTTAGGGCCGTTCTCTTTCCACGAACGAACAAGGCCCTTTTCGCTCGCAATCCCATTGCGGTTTGGCCCGAGAAACTGAGGCCAATCTTCGGCCCGCCCCAAAGCACCAAGGCCAAACAGAAAGCACGAAAAAGCCGCCACACGAAGCATCGATCGAACGTCCATAGCAAGTACCCGGAGAAGAAAGAAGCCGACATCGGACGCCCCTCATCGTAACGGTAACGGCTGCGAGCGGCACGACGCGTTACGGGGACGTTGCGCTTGCCGCGGGCGAGAAGGCGGCGCTGCCAAGAAGCGACTCGGGGCGAGACCATGGTCTCGCCCCGAGCTATTTTAAAAATGTTGCTTAGATCTACTTCTTGGGCTTAGCCTTGCCAGGCTCGGCCGATGGACTCGGGATGTTAAATCCTCCTGGCGCCGGCCCAAAACTGTCTGGCATCTCGCCAAATTCGCCCCCGGCGGCTGCTTTGGCGGCCCCTCCGTCTCCTGAGTGCATGTACTCCCGGTATTCCGTAAGCGAGGAGAGTTCGTCGATCACGGCCAGGTTGCCATGTTCATCCATCAAGAGAACCTCCGAAGCCGATTTCGGCGTCGGTGTTCCGGCAGGCCGAGTGACCTGTCTGACAGGAACGCCACCGTGGATGTCGATCACCTGAGTGACCGAGGTCCAATCGTATCCCTTTTCAATGGTCCGCAGATCGCCAGCCAAGGGATTCACCACCTGAATGGCGCGTTCCTTGTTGTTTTCGTCCTTCGTCAGCGCTTTCTTATTGAAGTACATCACCGAACCATGCGTGACCACCGTTTCCCCCGGCACGTGGGTTGCGAGTTTCTTGTCCCAGGCGACCACCAGCACCTTAAGCGTTTGGTCACTGGCCGGACAATCGAGCTCGCGTCCCTCCGCCGTGACCGACGTAACACCTTGCGTTCCAATCCCGCCCGCGAGGACGGAGGTCGACGAAGGCAGTGTCGCGGCCGAGGATGGTTCGGAGTAGTCCGAATACCGCCAATAGGTGTACTTCTTCCCCGTGGGGTCCTTCCGGTCC
>CAZWSX010000060.1:0-20302 GCA_964636985.1 uncultured Pirellulaceae bacterium
ACTCCCTTGGTAAGGGAGAGGTCGAGAGTTCAATCCTCTCTTGCAGCACCATTCATCAACATACCCCCTGAAAACCCCGCTAACGCTCTGAATGGCAACGCTATTTCCGGTGTTCTAGGGCCTTCATTTCGGGTGTACTTTATGCGGTCTGCGAAGGCCAGCTTTAGCACCGTTCTGCGCAAGGAAACCTGCCCTGTTTCCCATATTTTCCAAGGGTTTGCGAGGAATCCAAGCGCGAGTTCTAGGCTCTGCGAAAACTTGCCCGGCGGTTCAACCTGTTTGGCCATCTGTTCTGACAAGACGAGCTTCTGACGTTCAAGCTCGGCGACCTTCGCCTCGTAGCTGCGGACGACCGTTGTGTTTGATGCTTCGAGAATCCGGGAAAGCAGGGTTTCGATCTGCTTGTCGACCTCGACGATACGGCGCTGACCCGACCGGACGACTTCCAACGCTTGGGTACGGCGTTGCTCCCAAGCAGCTGCAAACATGGCGCGCGCGACTGACAAGAGACCCTGTGTCGGCTGCAGTGTTCGGATTAGATCACCGATGTCGTCTTCGAGCTTGGCGCGAGGGATCGACTTCGCGTACTGCGGACAGGCCGGAGTTTGGCACAGATAGTAAGGGTAACTCTTCGTCTTGCCCTTCGGCCAAGATGACCGCAGCGGCTTGCTGCAATCGGCGCAGATAACGATGCCTCGACAGGCGAAATCATCACCGATGTTTTTCCGTGCAGGGGCGTAGGCAGTGCCGTTTCGGCGCGCCTGCACCTTGTCGAAGGTGTCGAGCGAGATCAGCGGTTCATGCTGGCCCTTGAGCCAGTTCAAACCATAAGTCTCGCTGCAGATGTGGCCAGTGTAGACCGGCTGGGTCATGATGTCGGCGATCCGCTGCCAGGCAACTTCGCCCTGCGCGTTGCGCGGAAATTCGGGGAAGGTTTCCAAGAAGCGTTTGATTTCAGACTGAGTCTGGAAGCGGCCACTCGCAAAACTTTCGATCGCCTCGCGAACGATGCTCGCGAAAGGCTCATGCGGGATCAGAACCTTGCCTCGACCCTTGATGGTCTCGAAGCGATAGCCGATGGGCGCTTTGTGAATCCAAAAGCCCGCCTGCATCCGGGCCTTCATTTTCTGTGCGACTTGGCGACCATTCTGCAACCGTTCAAGCTCACCCTGCGCGGCCATGATCGTTTCGAGAAACTTGTCCTCGGCTGTGTTGCCGATGCGGTAGTTCAAGCACTCGATGCGCACGCCCCGTCGATGGAATGCTTCCCGCAGGTCGAGATGAAACCTTGTGTCACGGGCAAACCGCTTCAGATCATCAAAGATCACAACGAACGATTCATCCGGCTGTGCATCAACGTAGCTGAGGAGAGCGACCATGCCTGGTCGCTTCATGAAGTCACCGCCCCCTGAGATCGTGTCGGGAAAAACGGCGACGACCTCGTAGCCACGCGCCATCGCATATTCCCTACAGCGCGTTTCCTGAGAAACGAGGCCGTGCCCTTCCGCTTCCTGCTGTCTTGATGAAACCCGGCAGTACAGGATTGCCTTTACTGCGTTGTTGTCCTGTTCGTCTTCAATCTCACTTGCCTTGGTCGATTTCGACGCTGCCTTCTTGGCTTTCGCCTTCTTGGCAGATCGCTGCCTGACAACGGCCCCTGATATTGTCTTTCCTGTCGTCATGATGCCTCCTTGCCCTCGTCTACCAGCTCGGATCGTACCACGGCAGCTTCCAGCACAGCCTTCAGATCAAGCGACTGTCCACAGTTTTCAGCGCCCTTGTGAACCCCAGGACCTTCCAGCGCTGAGGCATCCAGTGTTGGCGCAATCGACCACCCCAGATCGACGAAGCCAATCACAATCGACCATATCGTCTCGATCAGAGCGCGCTTTTGGTCATCAGGGATGTTCTCGTTCTCAAAGTAGGGCAACCAGTCCCGCCAGTCAAAGCGAAGGACTGGCGGAACATTTTCTGGTGGTGATGTCGGCGTCTGGAAGTTCATCGATAACGCTCCCCTCACATGCTCGGTCCGCTGCGAGTCTGGCCGCGCCCGTTCTTGAGTGCTTGCTTACCGCCTCGGTCGTTTTCGATGAAGGTGGAGCGTTCGGCCTTTTCCGCATCGACCTGTGCCTGGAAGTAGCGCTTGTCGAGTTCTTTGCCCCAGTCATAGAAGCTGCCATCTTCGACTGCCTCGTAGGCTTCGGCCATGATACTGCGCGCCTTGGCGTGCGTGATCCCAAGTTCGTCCCCGTAGCGCTCTGCCTGTTCCGCCAACACTCGGTTGAACGTCAGCTTGTTGCCCCGCTCGAGAATATCAGCGATCTCGGCTCCATAGATAAGGCCGCGCGATTTTTCTGTTGGGGTCAGATTCTCCTCGCGCTGAACCAGTTGCTCACGCAACTGATTCATTGTCTGGCCGGTGCGCTCCCGAAACAGATCACGAAGGATCGTTTCTGCCTTTGCAGCGTCAAAGCGTTGGGACCGCGCAATGGCATAGCTGTAGTCGCCAAGCTGGTCGACAAAGGAACCACTCTCGCGGATACCCCGTTCAATGATTTTCGTCACCGCCTCAAAATCGGCATACAACCGGTTTGTCAGCATCCGCCCTGAAAAACTCTCACGGGCAGCATCCTCTTTACCTGCGGGATCATTCCGGGTTGGATTGGCGATTTCGTTGGTTACCGTGGGTTTTTCAGCGACTTCCTTAGTCGTTTCGGTCTTTTTGGTCATGGTTTTCTCCTTTCTAAGTTAGAACAAAAGAGGAACATTATCCTGAACCGGTGCCCTAAGGCAAGGAAAATCTTCCTATTTTCGATAATCCAGTTCTACGGCACTGGATTTATTGGCGTGCGCGCCAGACGGTGGCATTTCACGTCGTCATGGAGCTCGTGTGCGTTTTCAGACCTCCTCAGTCTTGGCTTTGTTTGGGACCAGAGACCGGAGGCGGGCTGTCCGAGAGTGGTTCGCTGGCTCGCTTGAAGGACGTTCGGACTTCGTTCTGCGGGCGTTCCCGCGCGTGAACCTCTTCGACAAGCGCATCCAGCGCTTTCCGCCGTTCTTCTGCGGCAGCCTCTAGCGCGTCGAGATGGTCGCGCAGGACTGCGCGGTGCGCGGCCTGGTTGATGTTCTCCAAAGTTCTTGAGGCAAACCCCGGCGGAACCGGATGATTGAGCTCAGATTTCGTAGCATCTGCCAAAAGCTTGCCACGCGCCTCCGCAACGCGCTGGTCGTACTCGGCCTCGAGTTTGCGAGTGAGTGACTCTTGGCGCTCATCAAACTGATCATTGAGGCTGCGAACCCGAGCCCAGTCGTCTCCGTCCTTCAGAATGCGTGCCAGATGTCTCATCGTTGCGCTATCCAGCGTTCGCCTTAATTCCTGACCGATGTCGGTTTCATCTTTATCGGATGGAGTCATCGATTTGCCTTTCTCAGCAAAATTGGATTAGACTTCCGAAATGGTTGTGTTTCAGGATTTTGAGGACGTTAAAGAATGGCTCGAACCACTCGATTACCTTGCGTTCTGGGAGGCCGTCGCACCGTACCAGTTGGTTTTGCAGGATCGTGACCATTGCGACGAGCTCATTGTGGGCGCAATCGTCGACGCGAAGCTCGTTCTTGAAGTGCTGAAGGGCTTGGCTGCGATGGAATTGCAGGAAGCCTTTTGCCTTCCCTTCCGCGTGCCGGAGCCAGTTGCAGCACAGTATCTTCGCAGCCTTCATTGAGATGCCTCTGCCTTGAAGAAGCGCACCCAGGGGCAATGACCGGCCTCGGCGGGAACCTTGATCACGCCTATCCAACCGACGAAGGTGCAGGAGATATACCAGCGATCGGCGAGGGGATTGTTGGGATCACCATTGTCGCGGAACTGGTACTCCCAGATCGCATGTGGTGTGCCCCAGTCGAGATAGGCGAACCAAATTCCGATCGGGACAACCAGCCACAAAAAGAGAGATGCATATCTCATGTTGGTCTCCGGCTTGGAGTGGTCAAGGTGAGCACCGGATCAGGCACTAGCCGACCGCCTTCGATCGGGTTTTCGGTCACGAGGTGACAGAAGGGGGCGATTTGCTGCTGGCCGATTTTTCGGGCGACGAAGAATCCGAGTCCCTTGACATGGATGAGCTGCTGATCCGCAGGCATCGCCATCAGCTCGGCAGGAGACATCCACCGTTGCCGCTGCAATGACATGTTGGTGTTCAGTCGCAGGCTCTCACTGTCAGCCCCAAGAGAGGCACCGACTGCCAGTTGCTCACCCATAGCGCGACTGACTCGTTCCGCTTCATCGACGCTGGAGAAACCGAACCATTGCTTAACGATGCTGTTTTCTTCAATCGTTTGGGTTCCAAGCCGACCGAACCGCCGCTCGATTTCGCTCCGACTCTGAGCCACCATGTGGACCTCCGCACCAAACCCCCGCAGGGTCGTCAGAGACTCTGTCAGCGTCTTCAAAGGCGCGTTGGTGAACTCCTCAGCTATGACCCGCAACCTTCCGGCACCGCCATAGATCGCCTGTAAAAACCCCATCAAGTGAAGGGCGTAGTAGGGTCCCAGTTCCTGAATGTAGGACTGCGGACCGATAAGGAAGATGAAGTACCCTTGCCGGATCAGGTCGGCATGGCCGAGGGGAGCGCCGCGACCGGCATCCTGCAGGATCGTGCCAGGGCGAAATTGGCGCAGTGCACTCTGTGCCGCCTCGAGATGCTGAAACCAGTGTTCGTGAGCCACCATGCCCAGCAAGGCTTGCGCTAGCCCCTTCAGCGCTGCATCGCCCTCTTCGGCTTCAATCGCTGCAAACTTCTGCAGCATGTCCGGATCGCCAAGCAAAGCCGCAACGCCCCCAGGCGTTGCCAGACGCGGATTGCGCGACAACAGCACAGACACAGCGAACTCGATCATCAGCCGGGGCCATGCCCTGAAGTAACGGTTTCGTGCGTCACCATCGGCAGGTTCCTCGATCAGCGCATGGGTGATCTTGTCCAGCGCGTAGATCAGTTCTGCCGGAACGCGCGCATGGATCGATGTCGCTGCATCGAAGGGATTGAGTTTGATGCGATGGCGGCACTCGGGCCAAGTGTTGAGGTCATCAACAACCGCGACCGGAATTCCAAGGTCTGCGAGCATGTCAGCGGACTGACGTGCAAGTTCACCGTTCTTGGAATCAATGGCTAGCACAGATGTGCCCGTCATGCTGGCAGCGTAGGAATAGAGCCATGGCATCGGGCCGCAGGTTGTCTTGTTCGATCCGGCCGCCCCGAGGAGCAGGCTGCTCCCCTTGGGCGCGAAGATCGGGGCTCCCCTTTCCAAGGTCAGGCCGATCAGGCGCTGGCCGTGCGGATCGATGGGCGCGCCGGTACCCCGGCGCGCTCTTGAGTAAAGACGGTGTCCGAAGGGCCAGCTCACCGGACCATCCCTCGCTGTTTGAGGTCGTTCTCGGAGGCCATCGGATCGCCACGGGTCTCGCCGCCTTGCGCCTTGTATCGCCGCAGCTTGCGGCCATGCAGGACGAGGCTGATGACTTCGCCGATAGCGCTGATCAGCAAGCTCGCGCCCGCCATGGCACTGATGATTGCGATCAGGCCCGCCCCCCAATTCACAGGAGAGGTCCATTGCCAGAACATCCAAGCATAGCCGAGCACGCCGATGGACAGGAGGAACAGCATGTTGATCCGAAGAATGGCGCGGAATCCAGGTTTACCGTCGATCATTTTGCTCCCCTTCAGAATGCGAAGCCGGAGCCGGTGATTGTCACCGGAACGGCACCTGCCGCCTCCAGAAAGGCGCGCCACTCTGGCACCAGCCGCGCTTCCAGCCCGTCAGAGCTGTAAGTCGATTTCAGCTGGCCGACGCCGTGCATCATGACGGCGCAGCCGGTCAGAAATGGCCGGTCCGGCGGGGGCAAACCAACGGTACCTTCGAGGAAAGCGTTGCCATCAATGGCAGAGCTCCACTCCAGGCCATCTGTGAAGAGAACGACTGTGACGTTGCCCTGCTGGCAGACGGATTCTAGGGAGGAGAAGAAGGCCAGGATTGAACTTGTACCCTGAACATCGAGCTGCCCGGAAGCTGCTAGCCCCGGCAGGGAGCGAAAGTAACCGCCGAATTCTGGTGCAAGCCTGGTGGCACTGCTTGAACGCATGTCGGTCACACGCGCCGAAATGTTGATCAAGATATGCGCAAGTCCAGCGTTACCGATCGACACCATTTGCAGATCATGCGGGGCAGCAAGCCCTGCCACATAGTTCTCGACCCAAGCCCCGGCGGCATCTGCTGAGCGGGGATCATGAAGAAAGGTCGATGTGCCCGAGATATCGACGCCGAAGATGGTGCGCGGCGGAGTCTGGGCAGTGGCTGCAGCCGCGAAGATGCAGGTCGTGGCCACGATCGCAGTTGTGGTGAGTCTCATGGTTTAGTCCTCCTTGGACAGGCCGCCGATTTGGGCGAGCAGGTTGTGAACACGTGTCGAATCAAGCACTTCCGCCATGTGCCGCTTAAAGGCTGCTTCAGTGCTGAAACTGGCCGGAATTGCCTCGGCCTCCGCATCCGGGAAGACAACAGTCATTGCGTCTTTCCCACGCCCTGCGGCAAACCGGCGCCGCGCCGCGTCGAGCTTGCGCAGAACCACGATGAGGCACGCGTGTGCCGCCTTGCGCGCATAGGTGAGGTTGAGGTCAAGCGGCAGCGCTAGCCGTGCGGCGCGGTCTTCTTCGAGTGCCTCGCGCAAATCGGCAATCATCTCCAGAAGGACCGCCACCTTTTCGCGCACCCAGGGGCTGATCCGTGGCACCTGCGTCCACACATTGAATGCGACCAGGGCCTTTCCAAGACAATGGGACGCCAAAGCCACTGAGATGATCATGCCGAAGGAAAGGCCAAGGAACAGAAGCGTATTGGGCACGATAGCCAACCACTCGGCTACATCCGTCGAGGCCGACGGCTCCGCGATAATCTGCTGACTTCCCAATGTGCCTCGGGGCGCAGACGTAAGAGCTCCGACTGCGTCCTCGGCTGCCTGCCAGGCGGCAAAGCCCAGGGACACGGAAAGGCCGAGGCAAAAAAGCGGAATGCCAATGCTCGAAAGCGTCGACAGCCACCAGCGTGTGAAATGGTCTCCCTCATTGTGCAGCTTGACATGCACCATGCCGATGACTGCCGGAACCATCATCGCGAAGGCAGTGCCAGAGATGGCAGTGCCCAGCACTTCGACCTCGATGATCGAAAACAGAAGCGTCGCGAACAGCGTTTCAATGGTAACGATGAGCAAGAACAAAGTGCCGTAGAAAACCATCTGCACCGCCATTGCACGGAGCCTATGGTCTTCGATCTCACATGCCCGATAGACCGCCGTCAGGACCAATTGCAGCCGGTCCAATTGGCGATAATCTTGATCAGGAAACATCAGCGGCCCCCATTCTGAAGACGGCGCAAATCCGCAAATACCTGCGGATGCTGTGCCAAGCCTGTCTCGACGAGTTCGGGTGCGCGCGAAACAAGCTCGGCGAATCCCGCACGGATATTGGCAAGCAGCATCGCAATCCGCGCTTCTCGCGCCGCAAATGGCGCGTAGACTTCCTCGATAAAGAGATCGCAGGCATAGCGCACCGTATCGGCAGACGGTGCCTCGCACAGTTGATCGATGGAGGCTGTCAGCACGGCCTGCCATTCGCGCATCTGCGCTTCCTTTTTGAATTCATCAGTGCTGTCAGGGGAGGAATTGATTGGGCCGGTGGGTTTCCTCCGCTTCCATTTGGACGAAAGCGATCTGAAAAAGTTAAGCATCAGCGGCAAGCTCCTTTGTGGGTTGGTTCAATCGGAAACGGGATCGGGAACAAGGGGCGCATCAGCGACCGCGGCCGCCCTCAGGAAGCAGGTTCAACGCGCAGGGCGTGCATGCGATCTGCGCTGATGGCCGGGCCCAAGCGTTCTGGCCGCAAGACGGACAGGTGAACTTGATCCGGTCCTTCTTGGTTGGGACGACCGGGGCTGCCTTGCTTCCCAGCGTGGTCGGACTGCCCGAACCAGCTACCGTCTTCGCCCCATCGAGGTCGCGTCCGGTTGCGATCCTGTCGGTCCAGTTAATCCGGAACCCTTGAGCCAAGAGTGCTTGGCAGGCCAAATCAAACGGGCCACCATCGAGGATGTAATGGGTCATCTGGAAACCCGTCTGCTTTCCGCCGGGCTTGCCGGTGTTTGACGGGATCAGGCCAACACGCTCCATGATCTCGACCCAAGCGAGGTCATGATAGCCGCTGGTACGGCGCACCTTCTGGCCACGGATTGGGCCGTAATAGTGTTGAAAGACGTGCGTCTGCTCATGCACGAGAGTGCTGAGCGACTCCCGATCCGAACGAATGGCAAGATAGGTCGGGTTGAGGGCCAACTCCGGCACAAGCTGACCATCGACGTTCTGAAAACGGTCGGGCGCAAAGTGCCCCAACACATTCTTTTTTCGGCTATACACGATCAGGCATTCACGAAGCCGCCCACCGAACAAAGCATCATTGAAATAGGCATAGGCGAACTGGAGAGCCGCACTTGCTTCGATTGTTGGCGTCATTTTGATCGTACGATCAAACGTCGGATTTGACTGTACGACCAAGTCCATCGCGTCGTTCCGCGCCAGTGTGTGTTGCATAGGAGGCTGAGGTTCACGAGCAGTCATGTCGGTCCTCCAGGATGGAGTCAGCAAACGGCGGAAAATCCGTTATCTTTCATCCTAGCGGCATGGCATGTTCCGTGCTGTAGCAAGGGTGTAGCAATGTGACTTCGATAGCGTCCGCACAGGAAATTGGCGCCTTCGGCCGTCAACGCCTCTTTCGCCTTCTGCTGGACCTGCAGAACTCCGACAGAGAACTGAGCTGGTCGGCCATGGCCGACCGGATCAGTGACTGGCGCGGAGTTCAGTTCCAGCGCGTCAACTTCTACCGTTTGCGAGACGGCACGCTTAGCGGGAGCAACGTCGAGATCATCGTCTCCTGGCTTGAAGCGCACTTCGACCCATCAGTCAGGACCAGGCTGCATCCCCAAGCCATTTTCGACGAAGTCGGCCGCAGCACGAGAGACTACTACTTTCACTTGCCACCAGTGAGCGATGTTGATGACTGGAATCGCCAGATCGTCGATACCTTTGCCGGTGTCTATCTTTGCGCGCCGACAGACGACCTAAATAGCTACATGCCTCTTCCAACCCTACGGCGATGGTTTGACGATCATGCCGCCGTTTCGGCCTTCAGTAGCAAAATGCGGTCGAACGACCTCAAGCAGTACATTCATGAACGGGTTGTACTTGTCTTGCAGAAGACCAATTCTGGCTATTTCTATGCCGCCGAGATTCCTACATCGGTACTCTTCATGGACACGTTTGAAACTCTTGATTTGAAGATGATGTATGAAGGCGTCGGCATTGTTTCGGGCAACACGATTCAAGTTCAGCTACGGGAGTGCCTTTCACGCGTCCCAAAAACCCATTCAATTCTGATCAAGAACAAGACGCCAACGCATCTTTCGAATCCCTTCGGATTGCAAATCTATTTGTCGCATCACTACAAAGCCGTGCGAGAGGAATGGGCGCAGCTAAGCCGCGATGAGCGCGAAGCTCTGCGAAGGGAGCTGAAACTAGTCATCGACGCCCCGCAGTACTTGGCCGGACCGGTCCAGATCGCCGCTTCCCCGGTCGCTGATATGCGAAGCGCCATTTCAGTTAACTTCTCACGCGACTACGTGTATCACCAAAAGCCTCGAGACTTCCTCTCCAATGCGATGGATCATTTCATTAGACCCGACCTCCTGCAAAAAGAAAACATTGAGCGCATCCTAGACAATCCGCTTGTAATTGGAGAATTATTATGGCAGTAAATCCTTTGAAAAAAATGGAACAAAAGCTGTCGTACTTTGAAGATAGCGGGCCAACGCGTCAGAAGTATCCGCTTATCATGGCAGTCTATCACAATGCCACTGATCTTGCGGAGAAACTCATACGAGAAGATCCCGCTCAAATAAATGATCAAGATCCATACGCAGGCTTGTCTCCACTCCATATTGCCATTTTCAGGCAGAACGTCAGAATAATTGGTATTCTTCTTAAGCAGCCTACGATCAATTTACGGTTACGGGACAGCTTTGGAAGGCGTGCTCAAGACTTCCTCGACTATACAGTCGATCCCGAGATTCACCGCTTAATCACGAACGCCTGCTACCCTGATGCAATTCGTCGACTAGAAGATGAGGCCCTCGATCAAGCGATAGCAGAAGGGAAGATTGTTCGGTGGAAGCCCGAAGAGCCTTAGGACCGCCGCCCCAACATGCGTATCGGCGAAATCACATCCGCCCTGAAACTGAAAATTGCCACCTGAAATCCACTGATGCACCCTGTTAAGAAGCGGGAGAATACCCAACCATGGCCGCATTCGCCATGCCGAAGTGCTCGACAGTTCAACGAAACGATCCACTGACACATTCACCGTGCCAGTCTGTGATACATTCTTGCCGAGAAAGGCGAGACGGGTGCGGGTCACGCTGAGCCACCAGACACTGGAAAGGCGAGGTGTGTGTCGGCCTAGGTGAGCCACCGGACACAGGAACGGCGAGGTGTGTGTCGGCCTAGGTGAGCCACCGGACACAGGAAAGGCGAGGTGTGTGTCGGCCTAGGTGAGCCACCGGACACAGGAAAGGCGAGGTGTGTGTCGGCCTAGGTGAGCCACCGGACACAGGAACGGCAAGATGTGTGTCGTATGACACCATCGTGGCAAGGGGGTCATTCTGGCCCCCGTTGCATCCCCCAGGCGATCGCTCCACATGAGAACTGAACCCATGATGGAGCGAACAGAACGTATCGCCGTTCAACCACTCGAAGGAGACTTCGCTTTCCCTGAAACCATCAATTCCTTCCGCAAGAACAGGACAGCCACGTCACCTTGAACCCAACGCCCGAAGACAGCGCCGCAATCCTTGGAATCCTGACTAACTCCGCTCGGATTGAAAGTCGTCAATGTCTTGCCGCCGAACCACAGTCATGGGGTCTCAAGCTTGCCCGAGCGACGAACACGGCGGTACGTCAAAAACATGTATAGGTTGCATCGCCTACTCGCTGGGCTATACTCGCACCAAGGGGACAGTGATGCATATAAAACACGTTGAAGTCGCAAACTTTCGAAAACTGCAATCAGTTCGGATAGATTTTGCAGAAGAGAAAACCATTTTTGTTGGAGCCAACAATAGTGGAAAAACTTCCGCTATGGTCGCGCTGAGAAAGTTTCTCGTCGATTCTACTGATTTCTCAATTAATGATTTCACTCTTCCGCATTGGGCTACCATAGATGCAGAAGCGGCATCGTGGGAAGCTGCTTCAAAAGCGGGTGAAGCTATTCCTGCAGCAGACTGGAGTAAAACGCTTCCGCACCTTGATATCTGGCTTAAAGTATCAAATAGCGAATTACACTACGTTCAGAAGCTTCTACCTACGTTAGATTTTGCTGGAGGAGTTCTTGGCGTTCGACTGAGACTAGAACCAAAGGATCAAGCTGCTTTGCAGCGGGAATATCTCAAAGCGCGAGCCGAAATTGCAGCTACGCTGGCCGTTAAGGTCACAGTTGATGCGGTGATTGATCCGAGTCCAGCGGCGGTTGCAGTCGTCCCCGTTAAACCGGAAGACCCGATGACTGACGCAAATCCAGCGGTCGGGGTCGAAATGACTCCGACTGAATCAAAAGCCTTCGTCGTTTCGCTTTGGCCGCAATCGATGACACACTTTATCGAGCGAAAAATTCGATCAATGTTTGGCGTGCGAGCCTATCTTCTCGACCCAGCCAAGTTGGTAGCACCCGTCAGCGGGCTAGCGGTACCGCAGGTCCTAGACGCGACTAACGAGCCTCTTGATGGCGATCCATTCAAAGGTTTGATTTGCATTGATGAGATCAGCGCGCAACGCGGCTTCGGATTTTCAGCCCGACCCAAGGCGCCACGACAATCTGAAGGAGAGCAGGACCGCCAGGAGACTTCTGGTGGACGAAAGCTATCGACGCAACTTAGATCCTATTACTCAAACCATCTCGATCCATATGACAAGCCTGAAGCCAAGGATCTTGAGGCTTTACAGGCATTAGAACTAGCCCAATCGCAATTTGAGAAGCGACTGCAGGAGGGATTTTCTGAAGCACTCAAGGAACTTGAGGAACTTGGTTATCCCGGCGTCACCGATCCAAAACTGCGGCTAAGCGCCAGGATCAGGCCTACGGACGGGCTTAATCATGAATCCGCAGTTCAATATGAAGTGCCAACGCACGGAGCACAAGCAGGTGCCGCGCTCCGCCTTCCCGAAGACTCAAATGGCCTTGGCTACCAAAATCTGGTGTCTATGGTTTTTGGGCTAATGAGCTTCCGAGACAAATGGATGAAAGTTGGAAAGGCAGGAAATACGGCTGCCGACGAAGGTTTCATCCCTCCGTTGCATCTAGTCTTGATAGAAGAGCCTGAGGCGCACCTACATGCTCAAGTTCAGCAGGTCTTCATTAAGCAGGCTTACGCTGTGTTGCGTAAACATCAGCATTTGGGTGAGTCGGAAAAATTACAAACCCAGCTAGTCGTTAGCACACATTCCAGTCACGTGGCTCATGAGTGCGACTTTGCGTCCCTCCGTTATTTCAGACGGTTGCCTGCGCCATCGGTCGCTGGAGGTGTTCCTATCTCTTCCGTCGTGAACCTCTCCGAGGTTTTCGGCGGCACTGACCAAACTGATAAATTTGTGACGCGATATCTAAAGGCTACACATTGCGACCTGTTCTTCGCTGACGGAGCCATCCTTGTAGAAGGCCCCGCCGAGCGTATCCTCGTGCCGCATTTCGTGGCAGATCGCTCAGAGTATCAATACCTCCGTCGCTGTTACATTACTTGGCTCGAGATCGGCGGCAGTCACTCGCATCGATTGCGCGAGCTGATAGAGCACATAGGTCTGACCACGCTGATTATTACTGACCTCGACGCAATGCACGCTACAAGCCAAGCCTCCGTCACACCAAGGCGGGGTGAAAGCCAACGAACTAGGAACCATGCTCTCAAGAGCTGGGTGCCTGCAGAGGAGAAATTGGACATACTTCTCGACACATTGCCTGCAAAGAAGGTGCTTACGCACACAAGTGGGTATGCGTTGCGGGTCGCTTATCAAAAGCCAGTATCGATCACGTTCAGGTCGACAGTTCCGGTAGAAGCTTTGCCAAATACATTTGAGGACTCGTTGCTCTACGAAAATTTGCCACTGTTCGTCAACATGCCAGGGAATGGCATCATTGCTAGTTTCAGACAGGCGTTGGCAGAAGCTACTGATGTCACTGAACTTGCGGACAGAGTATGTGCAGCTTTAGGTGGCGGGTCAAAGAAAGCTGAGTTCGCCCTCGATCTGTTGTTCGACGAACATACGCCGGGCCCACCGCCCACTTATGTGGTCGATCAGCTAACAGTCCCAGCTTATATCGGAGAAGGGCTTGGATGGCTGGCTTCTGAACTCAAGAAGAAAGAGGATGATATCTCTGGCGTGCAAAAGGCAACAGCATGACAGAGATTGAGGCGACCAATGACCAAATGGACAATCAAGTTGATTTAGATATTCTTCGTTGCCTCAACTTGGACACGCCGCAGAGTTTCTTTCTTTTTGCTGGAGCGGGATCGGGGAAAACACGCTCGCTGGTCACTGCGCTTGACGCCCTACGTGCAAAATATGGGCCGCGGCTCAGGGCGAATGGCCAGCGCATCCGTGTCATCACCTACACCAACGCCGCCTGTGACGAGATACAAAGTCGACTCGATTTCGATAGCGTTGTCGAAGTTTCGACAATTCATAGTTTTGCGTGGTCACTCCTTGAAGGTTTCACTCGTGACATTCGTGAATGGTTGAGAGTTAATCTTGCCGATGAAATCGAAGAAGTGCGAGCCCTAGAACTTCGCGGTAGGACTGGAACGAAAGCATCTGCAGACCGATTGAGCAAGATATCCTCAAAAACAAGGCGGCTGGAGAACCTGAAC
The DNA here is from genome assembly GCA_964636985.1 of uncultured Pirellulaceae bacterium. GTDB lineage: Bacteria > Planctomycetota > Planctomycetia > Pirellulales > Pirellulaceae > CAZWSX01. Next base: position 14,011 of record CAZWSX010000060.1, read on the forward strand.
GCTGTTAGGAAGTTCAATTACAGCCCCACAGGAACTAATAAAGGAAGGGACTCTCTCAGTCACGCCGAGGTGATCAAAATATCATCAGACTTCTTAAAGACGAAGGCGAATATGCAGCACATCCTTGTTGGTGCATTCCCATTTTTGCTTGTCGATGAAAGCCAAGATACAAACAAACATCTCGTAGACGCATTGTTCGCTGTCCAGGCGGCACATAGGATGAATTTCGCTCTTGGTCTGCTAGGCGACATGATGCAAAGAGTTTACAGCGACGGAAAAGAAGGACTTGGCAAAAATCTTCCACAAGACTGGGCAAAGCCAACGAAAAAGCTAAACCACCGTTGCCCAAAACGGGTGGTGAGACTCATCAATCAGATTAGGCGCGACATAGATGGTCAAGAGCAGATAGCAAGTACAAAGGCCATTGAAGGGCACGTTAGACTCTTTATAATCCAAAGCGATATTGCAGATCAGCCTGCGAACGAGAGGGCGGTCGCGAACGCGATGGCAGTTTTGACTGGTGATCCAAAGTGGAATAATCCAAGAGAGTGTAAGCACCTCATATTGGAACACCGCATGGCTGCAAGCCGGATGGGGTTCTCCGAATTTTTTGTTCCTCTGCATGACATTGACGACTTCAAAACTGGCGTCCTAGATGGATCGCTTCCTGCCACCAGATTTTTGACGAAAGAGGTGCTACCTTTGGTTAGAGCCCATCAGCGCGGCGACAATTTTGCTGTAGCCCGTATTATGCGTTCGCTCTGCCCAATACTCAGCGCTGAGAATCTCAGAGCTGCAGATGATGCTTCTAAGTTGATGAAAAAGGCTAGTGATGCCGTCGAGAGCCTGATGGAATTATGGGCCAATGAGAATGATCCTGCACTTATTGATGTGCTCCAGAATATCTACGCCAGTGGCCTGATGGTTGTTCCTGACAGCTTACGCCCAAATATTACTCGGGGCAAAGACTTACCCGAAGACGCCAGACCCCGCCCAGAGCATGAGGATGATGAAGACTTCGAGGCGAACATGCAGACCGACCGCTCTCTCGCCATCGACAACTTTCTTGCAGCGCCATTCTCTCAGGTCGAACCTTATCATGATTACATTTCGGGCAATGCACCTTTCGACACTCACCAAGGCGTCAAGGGGCGCGAGTTTCCTAGAGTTATGGTGATTATGGATGACGCCACTGCGCGTGGTTTCATGTTCAGCTATGAAAAGCTGTTCGGTGCTAAGGCTACTGGCGACAGCTCAACCGAGGGAACACGACGCCTATTCTATGTTACCTGCAGTCGAGCGGAGAAAAGTTTGGCGCTAGTAGCCTACTCTGCTCAACCACATCTCGTCAAAGCGCACGTGGTTAGAGAAGGCTGGTTCGAAGAAGGCGAGGTGCAGATTGGAGTTGAGTGACTTGCAGCCTACGCGCGGAGAATCTTGTCTCTTGGTTCGACAACATAGGCGATCAGTGTCATCACCCTCATCAGTCCATTGGGAGCCAATCATCAACGCTCCGGTTCTTGCTTTCCGACTTGATGTCCAACCTCTACTAGGGGCTATAATCTAGGAATTGCCGGACGCAGAATCCCGTAGCGGGCCGCTTCGTCCCAATTTTTTGCCAGCAATTTTCATCTGTATTCTAGGGCTCAATCATGTCGCCGCTAATGAACGCGGCGCGATTCTTGACCGAGATGGGAAGACCAGGTCCAGTGATCTCTTCGCCCATCTTTTCGCGCTTGGCGAGTTCCAAATTGAGCGACAGAAGATAATCAAGAGCCTGATCACGTTTCTGCATTCCGTAAGCAGCCTTTACTCTTTCATCGAGTTTTGAGGTAGCAACTTTCAGGGGATGATCTCCTGGAACCTCCATTGACCGGTACAATTCCCGAAGGGTCAGGTTGTGAGCAGAGCATAGGTCGCGTCGCTTTTGTCGAAGCTCAACGCCCGCCTCTGCAACGCCCTTTACTGCCGCAAGGGAGGGTTGTTGTGGCCACGGAAATGAATCAAAAACGGTGTTCGATGTATAGCGCGGGTCCGACTTCATTGTTGAACACCGTTCGGAAAACCAAATCCAATGAATGCCAGATTGCAAGATGCCAAAGGTGTAGTCATCTTCATGTGCGAACACGGTAAGTGCCGCGTTCGGGTTAATGTTGACTGACACAAAATCAAAGATTGGTCGCTTAGTAATTGCTCCACACACGATGTAGCGATCGAGTTTTTGAAGCTCGTCAATCATGTTCTCCCGTGGGTACGACATTCTCCACCATTTCTTCAGAAAGTTCGCATGATGACTATTGACGTGAGCTCCAGGAATAGCTTTCAGAAGTTCCTTGTTTCTGACCGCCTCGCGTTCTGCGGCAGCAACCCGTGCGGGTAATACTTCCGCTTCGATCCGCCTGTACAATTCTGAAAACTGCTGCGCTTCTAGGACGCTTTTCTTTGAGAAGTCGATGACATACCGGGTGGGTTTCGAGTTGTGTTCCCCTACAAGGTCATCCGAAGTCAGAAAGGGCTTTAATACTTCTCCATACTCAGAGTGCTTTGCAATCAACAGTTGTGCGTTTGTGGGTCTTAGTAGAAATGCCTTATGTCCGTGGGTCTGACCTTGATAGCACCCACCCAGTTTCGCATTTGCTTTGAGCGACTGAGCTTTTGTGACGTCGTATCTAAACGATAGCGATGATGGAATTCGATCAAGGTCGGTGTGCCTCCATCCGTCTTCAATGATGTTTCCATCCTGATTGTAGAGTCGCTTGGAGGATTTGTCTTCGCCCTTGAGCCAATTGACTATCGAAACATGGACGACAGCTTCGCCAGGCCAGATCATGCTTGATACCGCTTCCGTTATCACACCTCCGTTATCGACAATATGATCAAGGCCAGCCTCTCGGCTGTAGTTCTGCCGTATTGTGTTTGTACCAACGAGCCCAGCACGTTGCCCATCGGCCAAATGATCATGGGCTAACCTGAACCAATATACGCAATAGTCCGCCCGGCCGTCTACATCGGGATGCCGCTGTCTAAGCGCGTGCAGGTAAGCGGGGCCCAGTTCTTCTTGAATCTTGTTTTTGCTTTGGTACGGCGGGTTCCCAACAATGACGTCCGCTTCGGGCCAGTCCATAAAAAGGGCGTCTCCTTTGACGATATTCTTATCAAGGTTGTCTAGCGGAAGGGCATCATCTCCGTTGAAACTGAATTCTTGAGTTCCTTTCGAGAATTCGTGATTGCCCACAGACATAGCCTCAATAGCTTCATTTAGTGACAATTTCTTAGCAAGCATCAATGTTACTTTTGCAAGTTCTACTCCAAATGTATCGTTGTCAATTCCAAAAAACTGACGTGGATTGACCGCACTGATCAGGGTTGCCTGCTTCATGAACTCACGAGAACTGACGCTTTCCTGGAGTCGGATCATGATTCTCAGATCAAGCCTGGCAAGCTCTCGGAACGCCACATAGAGGAAGTTTCCCGAACCGCAGGCCGGGTCAAGTACTCGAAATGAGGCAAGCTCCTTTCGTAGTGCTAGAAGTTCCTGCATGCTGCGGGCCGAGTCAATGCGCGACTGCCAAGGTCTGACGATACTTGGACCAACTATGCGCTGAATGTCGGCTTCTGAAGTAAAGTGCCTACCATGCTGATGTTGTATTTTTCTGTCCATGCTGTGCTGAAAGAGAGTTCCGAAGATTGCCGGATTCACTTTTGACCAATTGCGTGACGCCGCCCCTTTATCCCCGCCTATCAGTTCCATCTCGAACTTATTAAGCTCAATTGGAATAATCTCGGAGAAAAGTCCCCCGTTGAAATAGGGAACACCAACATATCGCCCACCGGCGGCAGGTTGAGGATCATTCATCTGTCGGAACAATCCGCCGAGCAAGTCATATGATGATTGGTTCCCCTCGATACAGTCGCGCATAATTGACGTGATCGTGCCTGACGGAAGCATGTCTATGTCTTCTGCAAACATTGCAATGACCAGTTGAAGCACGAATCTTTGGGCTTGCTCCCGTTGTATGGGTTTTCCGGGCCGACTAGTTATAAGTCGAAACAACTCCGCCGTCTGATCTGCCGCACGTCGCGAAACGTCTTCACGATCATTGTTGAAGATTGGCTCTCGTTCGATTGGAAGAAGAAAATTGAAGGCGGTGTAGCGCTTTTCAAGTTCTCCAATTGTAACCTGATCGACAGGTTCATCTAGTTGGCGGTCAAAGTCATAAATCCAGAATTCGTCAAAGTTACACAAGATAACATATCTTGGCCGATTGGGTACAGCGTTCAACCAATAATCAAATGCTTGTCTATAATGAAGGTTTAGCTTTTCACCGCGCTTCTTCATCTCAATGAGCAGTCGAGGTTTCCAGATAAGATCTGCAAAGCTCGTACCTTTTGAGGAAGTTTTTTTGATACGGTACTCGAGTGTCGCACCAGCCTCCTTGTACCCTTTGTGTCCAAATGCTTTGAATAGGCGGTCACAAAATACTTGTGCTTCTCCTTTCTCATCTCCATCAAGAGATGCGGCGTAATCTTGAAATTCCTTTAGATCTTCGACTATTTTGGACACGTTTCTGTCATCCTGCTTGCCAGTGGTCGTAAGTGCCTGTGATAACTCACGCGCCTATTCCACATGATACCTAAGACTCGAATTTACTGAAGCATATTTCGACATTTTTTTCCACAGCCCCTGCGACTAAATATGTACGATCTTCGCGCACTTTTGCATTTTGTACCGGTTCAGTCATTCGGGAAGAGTCCCGGGAGAAAACGCATGGCGAGTTTGACTGGGAAGGCCAGTCGCAGTGGTGCGCGCGTACTCTCTGAGGTGAGGATGCCTGTGTCGATCAGCGCAGAGGTGATGCGGCGTGCGGCACGGTCACTTTGGGACGTCAGTGTGGCGACGTCACCGCGTGGCAGTTCGCCCTGATAGAGGACAGCGCGTAGTACGATGTCGGACTTGGGTGGCAGTGTGCCGCCCCGCATTTCTTCGGCGGCCCAGACTAGAATTCTGTCGCGCAGCTTGTCCGTCTGCATCAGCGAAGCCATGAAATCTACCTGGTCGATGCAGGTCTCAAGGAAGAAGCTCGCGAACGATGCCAGTGCCGCTTCACTTAGCGTGCCGCGTCCATCCAGATCGCCACGGCGGGGGCCATCGCAGGCTTGCAGATGGGCTTTGTAGTCAGCCTCGCGCCTCGCAAGCCCGCGTGCAATCGACCACAGCCCTTGTGTGTTCAGCGAGCTTTTCAGCATCGCGTAAGACACCAGTCTTGCCACACGTCCATTGCCATCAAGAAACGGGTGAACCCAGAGCAGGCGGTGATGGCCGCACGCAGCGCTCAGGATGCGCTCAATCCGGCCTGCAGGTTTATAGGCCGCATGCAACCGTTCCAGAAACCTTGGCACTGCCCCAGGGCTGATGGCAACCAGTCGGCCCACCATCACATCACGGGTGCGCAGCTCGCCGGGGATCACAGGCACGCGCTCGCCCGTGTCAGGATTTTCCACGACCAGAAGTTCTTCGGGGAGCAGATCGCAGAACCGTTTGTGAATCTCGATGACCGAGGCAGGGGCAATCGCATCATGTGTAAGGCCGCCCTCATCAATCCATTTCTGGACGGTGATATGGGCTTTGGCTTCCAGTTGAAGGTCGCGCTTCTTCGCATCCTTGCTGTAGTCGTTCTTCATCGCCCGTTCGATGTCGATAGGATGCGTGTTGTGGCCTTCGATGAGGTTGCTGTAGTAGCAGTTCATCGAGCGCACGAGGTCCGAGAGGGCGGAGGCGATTGGTGCAGGCAGTGATGCGGAGAAGGCGGCTGACCGCTCTGCCAGAGACAGGGCCAGATCGTTCTGGTTCGGGCGAAAGGGCGAGCCTTCGGACACCATCAGTGGTTCGAACAATCCGAGCGTTTCTCCGTCATCCCGCCGTGTCATTGGTGCCTCTTTTTTTGGCCGCTTTGCTGGCCGCTTGATAGATGTCACTTTTAGTAACAATATCATAGCTTAGCGAGAAATGACACCTATTTCTAGGTGAGCATTTTGGCCGCTTTCTTGGCCGGTTGGCGCGTACGCTGCCACGGACCGGGCTTTCGTGAACCAAACCCTTCGGTTTTGGCCATGCGGCTTCAATCCCTCGCGCATCAGTAAGGGAAGAGAAGAGGGGGTCTGCGCCCCCCTAGCCGTCAAGACCCAAGCGCCCTCTAGGGCGCGCACGGCCTGTATCCCCGTCCTTCCTCCTTTCAGTCGTGCAGGCCGGGTGATCCCCCTCAGGCCGCGCGGGTCTTGACCGCGTCCCCCC
>CAZWSX010000061.1:0-18665 GCA_964636985.1 uncultured Pirellulaceae bacterium
AGCCTATCCCTTTGGCGACAAGTCGTTCGATTTGGTGATCTCGCTGGCCTGTTTGCACAACCTGAAGATCCCGCAACTCAAGACCGCGCTGTCCGAAATCGAACGCGTCGGCAAAGCCAAGTATGTGATGGTCGAGAGTTATCGCGACGAACAGGAAATGTTCAACCTCCAGTGCTGGGCATTAACCGCCGAGACGATTCTCGATACCTCCAGTTGGATTTGGCTGTACAAACACTTCGGTTACACCGGCGACATCGAGTTCATCTACTTTTAGTCCTTCCAAACACGCATGCGCTTTCAAGCGGCAATTCTGACTAACTTAAACGAGCCTCTCAAACTTGATGAGGTCGAGAGCCAACCGCTGGAATGTGGCCAGGTCCTGGTGCGATTGCATGCCAGCGGCATTTGCGGGGCGCAGCTCAACGAAATTGCGGGGACGAAGGGACCCGACAAATTCCTGCCGCACCTTTTGGGGCACGAGGGGGGCGGAGTCGTAGTCGAAAACGGGCCCGGCGTGACGCACGTGGCCCCCGGCGACCGCGTGGTTCTGCACTGGCGAAAAGGAGCAGGCATCCAGGCGAAACCGGCACGGTATCAGTGCGGCACGACATGGATCAACTCGGGTTGGGTCACTACGTTCAGCCAATACAGCGTCGTCTCGGAAAATCGCGTGACGCGGATCGATCCGGATGTCCCTTTCGAAATCGCCGCTCTGATGGGTTGCGCCGTAACAACGGCGCTGGGTTTGATCAACAATCTGGCGCAGCTAAAAATCGGCCAATCGATTGCTGTGTTCGGCTGCGGCGGCGTTGGCCTGTGCGTGATCCAAGGCGCCGCGATGGTGGGGGCCGATCCGATCATCGCGATCGACATTCAGGACAGCAAGCTGGAACAGGCGCAGCGCTTCGGCGCTACCGATCTGGTCAACAGTAAGACTGCCGACGTTGCCGATGCGATTCGCAGAGCGGTCGGGCCGCAAGGTGTGAATGTCTTCGTCGAAAGCACGGGCAACACCAAGTTGATCGAGCAAGCCTATCGCCTTACGCAGCCTCAAGGCAAAACGATCCTTGTCGGCGTGCCGCGACACGATCAGGACATTCAGATCCATTCGTTGCCCCTGCACTTCGGCAAAGTCCTGACGGGTTGTGAAGGAGGGGCGACCGATCCGGCCGTCGATATCCCGCGCTACTTGCGGCTTTATCGAAAGGGTAAGCTGGAGTTAGATTCATTGATCACCCATCGCTTTCCACTTGGCGACATTAACGAGGCACTCGCTCGCGTCCGAGCGGGAGAAGTCGGTCGGGCAATGCTCCTGATGGATTAGGTCGATTGGATGTCGCACGTGCCAAAACCGTCGCAGGGCAAGGCGCCACTGATTGTGGGAGCCGATTCCAAAATCGGTCGCGCGCTCCTGGCTGCCTGGCAAGCAAAAGGGCAACAGCCGATCGGCACGTCGCGGCGCGTCGACACCACTAGAGAAAGCGTGCGATTCGACCTGACGTCGACTGAACCGCCAGCCATCGGCCCAGACGTCTCGGTCGCGATCATTGCCGCGGGGCGAACGTCGCTAGCCGACTGCCACCAGTTTCCCGCAGACGCGCAACTGGTAAACGTCGATGGAGTTGTGCGATTGGGGCAATGGCTTCGGCGGCGAGGCATCTTTGTCGTGTTCTTTTCGACAAATCACGTGTTCGATGGCTCCCGTCCACATCGCGCGGCCGACGACAATCGCTGCCCCGCCAACGAATACGGGCGGCAGAAGGCGGAAGCCGAAGAACGTCTGCTGGAGTTGGGGGAAGGCGTTGCGATTGTGCGACTCACCAAGGTGTTATTTTCAGGCGATTCACGGTGGGCCGGTTGGACCGAGGCCTTGCGTAGCGGACGGAGAGTTGGGGCGGCGTCGAATCTCTCGCTAGCACCCGTGCCCGCCGAGTTGGCCGTCGAGGGGATCGTTCGCGTCGCCGAGTCGGGTGCCTCGGGTATTTTCCAGTTCTCGGCACCGGACGAGACAAGCTATCTTCAGGCGGCCAAGGCGATCGCCGTTGCCGTCGACGCGCGGGAAGACCTTGTCTATGACGAGTCCGCCGTTGTCGAACCAGGCGCCCATGGCGAAATTCCCCGGCACGCATCGCTTGACGCATCGCGGGCCGCGCGCGAACTTAGTTTGACGTTTCCCTTGTCGGTCGACGTTGTGCTGCAGGCAGCGGGCGTTGGTCACGGAGTATCCCTGACATGATTCCCCCGGCTGTCGATCGCGACCCACTCGATCTGACGATCCTGATCACCTGCTACAACGAAGAGCGGTTCATCCTGGGCTCGATTACCGCGGCTCACGAAGCGGCACGAGCGTCGGGGCTGTCGTACGAAATCCTGGTGATCGACGATTGTTCGACTGACTCGTCCGTCGAAATCATTCTGCGTTTTCTGGAAGCGAATCCCAATGTGCCTGCGCGGCTGCATCGAAATGTCACCAATCGAGGATTTGCGAACAACTACGTAGACGGCGCGTTTTTAGGTCGCGGCAAGTACTATCACCTGGTGTGCGGCGACGATTCGATGCCGACCGAGTACTTGCTGGCGGCCTATCGCCTGATCGGCCAAGCCGACATGATCGTCCCGTACCAGAATCAAAAAGAAATCCACGGCAAAAGCCCGTTGCGAAAATACGTTTCGAAGGTCTTCACCGCACTCGTCAGCCTTCTCAGCGGATATCGCTTGCATTACTACAACGGCCTGGCCGTCCAGACTCGCTACAACGTGATGCGATGGCACCCGGTGAGCTACGGCTTCGGATTCCAGGCCGACATCGTCACAATGCTGCTCGACCAAGGCGTTACGTACGCTCAGGTCTACTCTCAAAGCATCGACAAAAAGGGGGGCGGATCGATGTCGATGCGGAACTTTCTCTCCGTGACGCATTCGCTGCTCGAAATCTTCTTTCGGCGGATTCGTCGTATGCTTTATGGGAAGAACTGGCCCAAGTCGCGCGAGGTCTTTCCGGAGTCGTCACCGCGCTCGGAAGAACGAACGTCGCCTCCGCCGAACTCGTTGCGAGCGAGTGCCGAATCGGAATCTTCGCCTGCTTGACGATTTGCTGCGTTTGGGGGGCCTACGATGACTCACTCGCACCATGGGGAGAACCAAACCATTCGCCGCGCCGTCTTTTTTGATCGGGACGGCACATTGGTGGTCGATCGGGGACCCGTGAGTGGCCGCGCCGCGCTAGAGACATTGCCACTGGTTGCTCAGGCCTTGCGAGCACTCCATGAACGAGGATTCGCACTCGTTGTCGTCACCAACCAGGCGGTCGTGGCACGCGGGCTGGCAAATGAAGCCGATGTCTGTGCTACACACGCCGCTTGGAGCGAAGATCTGGCGACGATGGGTGCGCCGGCCTTCGACGGTATCTATTTTTGCCCCCATCATCCCCACGCCGACGTCTTGGAATACCGCGTCGACTGTCGTTGCCGCAAGCCTTTCGCGGGAATGCTCGAACAAGCTGCTAGAGAACTGGTGCTCGACCTATCGGCCAGTTTCATGGTGGGCGACCGGCTCAGCGACATAGCGGCCGGGAAGAGGATCGGATGCCGCACGGCACTGGTATCATCGCCGGCAACTGAGGGACCGTCGATCGTCACCAGCGACGACTATGCGAGGTATGCGGTGCCCGACCATCGCTGCGCCGATCTGTCGTCGGCCGTCGCCTGGATACTTGGTGAGCCTGTACTGCCTGGCGAAGCCGTGGCCGCGTCGGAGCAATCACCATGAAGGCCGTCGTCCTTTGTGCGGGGCTCGGGACCCGAATGGGCGACCTGGTCCATAGCCAGCCCAAGCCGATGTTGTCGCTAGGGAAGCACACGATCATCGAACATATCGTGAGCCACTTAGCCGAACATGGCGCTAATGAGATCTCGATAAACCTGCATTACTCGCCCGACGCGATCGTCCGTTGCCTTGGTGACGGGCGGAATTGGGGCGTCCGGATTCAGTATTTTCACGAGTCGACATTACTCGGAACCGCAGGTGCACTTCGGCCGATGGCCGAGGCCCTGGGCGTGGAGCCCTTTTTGGTCCACTACGGCGACGTAGTCACGAATCACAACCTGTCGAGCCTGGTCGACCGACATCGCACCTGTAACGCTATGGCTACTATCCTGGTGCACGAGCGAGAGCGATCGAACAGTGTGGTGGCGTTTGACGAAGATGGACGTGTAAGCTCATTCCTGGAACGTCCTGACGAAGCGGAACGAAGCACAATCACGTCGCGATGGGTCAATTCTGGAATTGCCGTGCTGAGCCCGAGTATTTTCCAGCGCATCCCGTGCGATGGATATTCGGACTTGCCTCGCGATGTCTATCGCGCGCTCGTCGCTGGTGGTGAGTTGTTTGCCGCTCCCTTGTCGGGATTTCGGTGCGCGGTCGATTCGCCGGAGCGTTTGGAGCAAGCTCGCGACGCGGCTGCCCATGGAGTGATCGTTTGCAAGCCGCGTTCCGCGGCGGAGGAAAATCGTTCGTGAGCCATCGTGTCGTGGTCACCGGCGGGGCCGGATTTATCGGGAGTCACCTGGTCGATCGCTTGATCGGCGATGGGCTTCGCGTAACCGTCGTCGATAATCTGTCGACGGGGCGAACCACGAATCTGGCGCAACATCAGCGTGAGCCACGCATGGATCTCGTCGTCGCCGACGTGGGCGACTCCGAGCGATTGGCTAAGGCATTTGCCGAGGCCAAATGGGTCTTTCACTTGGCGGCGCTGGCCGACATTGTCCCTTCGATCCAACGTCCGCTCGACTACCATGCCGCCAATGTGGATGGGACCGTCAAGACGCTTGAGGCTGCCCGCGCTGCCGGTGTCGAGAAGTTCCTCTACGCCGCATCGTCATCGTGCTACGGGCTGCCAGACGTATTTCCCACGCCGGAAACGGGCCCGATTCGTCCGATGTATCCTTACGCGCTCACGAAATATCTGGGCGAAGAATACGTGCGGCACTGGAACCAAACCTACGGTCTGCCGACGGTGTCGCTGCGGTTGTTTAACGTCTATGGGCCGCGTTCCAGGACCACTGGCGGCTACGGTGCTGTGTTTGGCGTCTTCCTGGGCCAGAAGCTGGCTGGCAAACCTTTCACGGTCGTGGGCGACGGAACGCAAAGCCGCGACTTCACTTACGTGACCGACGTTGTCGACGCCTTCGTCACGGCCGCCGCGAGCAATAAAGCCGGTTTGGTGTGCAATGTGGGCTCGGGAGCGACCCAACCGGTCAACCGGCTTGTCGAGTTGTTGCAGGGACCCGTCGTACACATTCCCAAGCGGCCAGGCGAGCCTGACTGCACGTTCGCCGATATTCGTTTGATTCAGCGAGAGTTGTCTTGGAACCCGCGCGTTCCCTTTGAGACCGGCGTGAAACAAATGATCGCCGAAATCGAACTGTGGCGCGACGCGCCGGTGTGGGACGCAGCCAGTATCGCCGATGCCACGCGCGAGTGGTTCCTCCATTTGGGAAGGTCACAAGACGTCGCTGAGCGCAGGAGCGACACCTAACATGCCGCCGGCGCGAAAAGGAGTTAAAAAAAGTCCATCGTCGACTCAGGAAGCTCCTGCTAAAGAGACCGAGGTTCCACGGCCTGTTTACCACCAGTCGCTCATCGCGCTGATGCCGTACGTCGTAGGATTTGCGCTGGCTGCCTTCGCGATTGCGGCGATTTGGCGTCGGTCTTGCCACGTCGTCATCGACTTTGGCCGCGAACTCTACGTCCCCTGGCGAGTGAGCGAAGGGGCCGTTCTTTGCCGCGACGTGTTCCACAACTACGGCCCGCTGTCCCAGTCCTACCATGCGGTGCTGTTCAAGATGCTCGGCCCTGGACTGAGCCGCCTGATGTGGTCGAACGCGGCACTTTATTTGGTGCTACTGGCCCTTCTCACGCGGCTGCTGGTGAAAGGATGGAACGCCTGGGTAGCAACCGCCGGTGTGATGTTCTTCGTCCTGGTGTTTTCGTTCGCGCAGCTGATGCCCGCCGGCAACTACAACTACTTGACCCCGTACCTGCACGAGACGACACACGGCCTGCTGGCCAGCGTCGTGCTCGTCATGATCCTGAGCAGTGACTGGCTAACGGGCTGGCGTAAATGGGCCGCGGCAGGACTCTGCTGCGGCGTGAGCGTCCTGCTCAAGCCCGAACCGATGTTGGCTTGCGGGCTTGCCATGGGAACGGCCATCGTCGCGCGGCTCTGGAACCGCGAGCATCGCCCCTCGGCGCAACAAATGGCGGTGGAAGCGGTCGCGTTCGCGCTCGGACTGATCGTGCCAGTCGCAGTCGCGATTGGCACGTTCGCGTTTTGGGCGAACTGTACATGGGAAGAGTCGTTTCAATATGCCAACATGGCGTGGTATGGCGTTTTCAAACACGCATCGATTGTCAAATCACCCGATCAACTCAATTTTCTTGGCACCGACAACATTGCGGCCAACCTTTGGTCGATCGCGGTGTGGTCGCTCGGCTCGTTTGGTCTTCTCGCCTTGGTGACCGTGCCACTATGGGCCACCTCAAAGCAATCAGTCGGCGTTCGTTGGATCGTGTACGCGGTATTAGCCGGGGTGGCGGTCTACCTCGGCCTGACGATCAAGTGGGGTGCGGTCGGCAGGACGCTGCCCGCGTTTCTCTTGGCGGCGCTGATTGCCGACGTCGTTCGCGCCTGGAAGTCTGGGGCCGTCGATTCCGCGGCGCTCGTTCGACTCTTGCTTGGTTCGCTGGCGATTGGATTTCTGGCTCGGATGGCTCTGAATCCTCGCATTGGTCACTACGGCTTCGTTCAGGCGCCGTTGGCGGCCATGATGGCCGTCGGGTTTGTCCTGTACACCACGCCGCAATGGGCTCGACTTGAACACCGCGAAAGAGTTGTGTTCTGGGTACTCGCCGTCATCACAGGAGGTCTGGGGCTCACGAGTATCACCGTTTATTCGCAGCGCCTTATTGCTGCGAACGTGTATCCGGTGGGGGTTGGCGACGACCGCGTTTATATGCTCCCTCCCGAGCGACTGTTAGATGCTCAAGAATTCGAAAGGGCTCGCGCGGTCGTGGAGCGACTCGACGGCAAGTCGCCGATGCTGGTGTTGCCCGAGGGGGTGTTTATGAACTACCTCTACCGCGTGCCTAGCCCGATCCCGGAGTTTCAATTCTTGCCATCGTCGTTGGTGAATGGCCAAGGCAAGGCGTACGTGGAGCGATTGCGGGGGAACCCGCCTGCTGTAGTCGTCCTACTTTGCCGCGACACACGAGAACACGGTATTCAGCGCTTCTATGGTGAGAGTCCGGACCACGGCGAGGACCTGATTCAGTGGCTGCGCGAGGAATACGAGGTGGTAAAAGGCGAAGGGAGCCCGCTCGACCCAACAAACCACGGCTGGGCCGTCTTAGTACGCCGCGACGCCTCTCGTTGATGGAGCGCCGCGGCTTCGACGAAGGCGGTTGACTGGTGGGCAATCACTTCGGCATGATCTCAACCTGCACGCCGTCGGCCCATTGCTTGAGCTCGTCGGTGTAGTAAAGGTAGGCGCGGCTGGCAGGGCCGGTGTAGGAACCGGGAACCGCGGCGACCAGGCTCAGCGGCAGCTCGACGCGAGCTTCCTTGTCGAACGAGCGCCAGTAGAGGACCACCTCTCGCCCCTTCACTTCGTAGGCGGCGATCTTGTTGGCCTTCACGAGTTCCTTAAGTTGATCGTGCCGCACTTCCAATCCACCGGGGATACCGATGATCGCGATCGGCGTGGGGACCGTTTCGCCCGTGCGATTGACAACCACCACATTGGCTTCGGTGGCGGCACCTTCGACAATTTTGGTATCGCGGAGCTTCACTTCCAGGTGGAGCTTGCAGTCGTCGGCCGAGTTGGGCGTCTGGCTGTGATAATTCACCGTGACCGTGTAAGGCATCGGCGAGCCGCCGTTCATCTTGACTTGCACCTGATGCGCCCCGGGTGCGAACAGGTCCGCGGTAACCGGGATCTCAATCGCGCCGGTGGTGTCCTTGGTAAAGGGCACGGCATCGCCGGTAGGCTTGCCATCGATCACGAGTTGCAAGCTGCCTGGCTGCGTCGGCTTAGCTCTCGACTTGTCGTAGGCCACGATGGCTCGCAGGGCCAGAATCGTCGACTGCGTCGAGCCGTAGCGACCACCCTTGCAGCTTTCGGCAAGGTACTGAATCGATTTTTCGACGTTGCTGACGTAACTGGGGTTCTTCAGCCAGGCCATGGCAGCGAGGGCCGTGGTTTCGATCGCCAGGGCATCGCCGCCGCTGCCGATGACGCTGGTGGTCGCACCGTTGAGTGAACCGTTAGTCTGCTGCTTGCCAGCCAGCTTATCGAGCAGGTGGTCTACACCTTCCTTATCGCCTGCCAGCGCGAGCACGTTGGCGGCCAGCGCGACAGCGTAGGTGTTTTGCGACTTCTCGGCGGCGTCTCGAATCCATTTGACCTCGGTGGAGAGATCGTCCTGCACGCCGGCCTCGAGGATGGCCCAGGTGTTGTACGCGTTGGCGCACTCGGGATCGGCGATCCAGGTATGCAGCGTATGGGTTTTGCGAAGGTATCCCCCTTTGCCGTCGCGCTGGTCGAGCAGCCAGTTGCGGGTTCGGGCCAGCAGCGCGGGATCGACATACCGCACTTGCGACATGTCGGTGAACTCCAGGAGGCCATAAGCGGTAAGCGCATCGTGGCCCGGATCGGCGCCGAACCACTCGAAGCCGCCCGTCTTGCACTCGAACCCGCGCAGCCGGTCGTATCCGGTTTGCAGAATCTGGCTGCTGCGCTCGATGAGTGCGGGGTCGACGCCCTGGTGCGACATGAAGTACTGCTGTGCCATCACCAGCGGATAGACGCTCGAGCTGGTCTGCTCGAAGCAACCGCTTGGCTCTCGAATCAGAGCTTTGAGTGCCTCAGTCATATTGGCCAGGGGCGTGGGATACACGACCACTCGCGCTTCCAAGCTGCCGGGAACCAGCGACTTGGGTATCACGACATCGTGCAAGACCGCACCGTCGACCGGCATCACCCCGCCGTATGCCAGCTGCGTGGGAAAGCCGAGTGGGCGGACCACCATCTTCCGGGTTACGTTGTCGGCGAAGCCGCCGGCTCGACCTTGCAACATGATCTCGGTTTCGCCGATCTGCTTGCCGACGTTGAAGTTCAAATACTGCCGCACGCGTCCACCGGCGGGGATCGCGAACTCGCGACCGGAGATCGACATGGCAGTGGAGCTATTCTGCGGCAGCACCAGCGAAGCCTTCAGCGCCGCGGCCGTGGCATTGACCACACCGATCGGAGCTTGCACACGGTCGCCCATCGTGACTTCCAGCGGCAGCTTGGGCTCCAGATAGAACGGCTCGACGGATTCGATCGAGAGGGACGATGAGCCCAGTCCGCCTGCCGAGCTGAAGGCGTCGGCGAAGAGGCGGAAACTGGTGACCGAGTCGTTCAGACCAAATTCGATGGTCGCTTGGCCGTTGCTGTCGGTCTTGAGCCCGGCGTTCCAGTAGAGCGTCTCGGTAAAATCGACCCGCTCGCCTGGCTGGCGCTGCGAACGGACCTGGTGAGCGTAGACGCGAACGACGGTGAAGTCGTTGCGGATGGGGGCGGTCTGACCTGCAAAGGGGCCGGCGACATCCAAATCTGCTTGCTTTCGACCGAGAGCTTTGCGCAGTTCCAGTCGATCCCCAGCTTCCTCGTTGAGTTCCCTGGCTCCGCGGCCGAATCCGCCTACTCCACCTAGTTTCTTACGGTCGGCTTTTGCGTCGGCAGCGTCCTCTTTTGCCAATTCGCTTTTCGCGAGCTCTTTCGCCGCGCCTTTCTCTGCGAGTTTCTCGTCGGCACCCTGGCCGTCCTTCGGTCCAGCATTCTCGGGTGGAGCAGCAGCAGCGGGTACAACTTCGTTCTTATCAACACCGGCGACGGCCCTCCCCGGTGCGGCGAAGAGCCGGACCGCACCTGCGGCAGCGTCCTCGGCAAAGCGGTCTCGCAACTCATGCTCCGCTACCAACCGCAGGGCAAGCACGCGGCGGGCAGCGTCCCCATTTGCCTCGGTGAACTTCACCGTGTCGATGAATGCAAACCGCCGCCATCCTTGTGTTCCCAAAAGGAGGTCGACGGCTGTTGGCGCTTTCTCGTTCGTTGGATCGAGATAGACATGCGCATCGGCCAGTTCCTTGACATCTCCTTCCAGCAGCACCATCACCGGCAATCGCGGCGTCTGCTCGCGCTTGTCGATCATTTCCAGGACACTGTCGTCCGTGGCCGCCAGGCCGACGACCGTGCTCACGGGGTTGCCGGTATCGTCACGGGTCTCGACCGTGACTTTGACTTTGCCGCCCGGGACGTATTGCTTCCCATCCGCGACGAGTTTGACGTTCACCCCTTTGGCCGGTTGGCGGAAGACCAGCCGCTCGGCGAGGGGACGGTCGTTGTGCCAAACTGTCGCAATCAGTACCCCGTCGGTGTTGCCGGGATCGAGACTCAACTCTTTCGCAGAGCCAGCCATCAGCTCGACTGTTTGCTCGGCGACTTGTAGTTCGCGCTGCCGCAACGTAACGCGGTAGGTTCCAGAAGCGGTAGTAGCAACCGATGCCCGCAGGGCGTCGGTTTTCCCGGCGACATCTTGCAGCGACGAAAGCACGATGCCTTCCGGCTTCGCTTCGGGGAGCGGATACGTGGTCCGGATGCCCGACGGCTCCGTGATCTTGAGCACGTACTTCTCGCCCGCAACGGGCTTCAAATTGAAGCGGGCGCGACCTTCATGCTCGCTGCGGAACTTTGCGACTTCTTTGCCGTGCGAATCGACAATGATCCCGGCCAGATCGGCGGGCTTCTTGCTCGGCGTGAATGCTTCCAAGTAAACACGATTGTCGAGGCCGGCGATCAGATCGCCTCCTTCGGGATAGAGTGTCAAATCGACGGTTTGGAGCAGGATCGGAATCGTTTTGCTTGCCGGCTCGACGACCCCGCCGTCTTCAATCGCCAGCACCAGCGTTCCCTCGCCGCGCTTGATTTCGGCGGGCAACTTGAAACGCGCCAAACAATTCCCGTGGTCGTCGATCTTGGCTGGTCCGTGGAACACTTGGGCGCCGTCGACGCGAGCGGTAACCGTAACGGCGGCTCCCCTTGGGACGCCTCCTTCGGCTCGTTCGGCGTGCAGCGCGGCGACGACTTCGTCGCCGGCTCCATAGCCATCTCGGAGAAACTTGATTTGCGTTTTGAGCCGCGGAGCTCGGTAAACGCGGACATCGAACTTGCGTTCGGCGGGTGGGTGCCCAGCCTGCGGATAACTCACTTTGATCGTGTATTCGCCACCGGCTTGCGTCGTCGGAATCGGCCAGGTGAAGCCCACCACGCTGTCTTGCATCTGCGTGAAGCCGGATGCGACCTGATCCCCCTTAGGGCCGTGGATTTCCACGAGCGGCATTTGCTTCTCGCTCTCCGCGAGCGGTTGACGCGTAGCATGATGCAGCATCACTCCGCGAACATGGAGCGTTTCGCCAGGACGATAAATCGGCTTGTCGGTCGAGACGTAGGTTAGATATCGATCGGCTCCGCCTAGTGTCTCGGTTAAGGCCACCGTCTGGGACTTGGTCTCCGTCAAGGCAGCGGCTTTTTCTTGTACTTTTTCTTCTTTCTTTTGAGGCGGATCTTGGGCCCGCGTCGCCTGCCATAGCAAGGCAGCAGCCGCGACAGCGAGTGAAAGGGCGGCCAAACGCGGTAGAAGGCGGCCGGACATGGAAAAGCTCCTGACTCCAATGCGGCAGTTGCGACCCGATATTCGGATCATGCTAAAGAGTAGACGAGCCAGGCATCCAAATCGTTCCAAGATTTCGTTGGTCGCCCCACAGGCGTGCGTCTGCAAAGGGTTGTGCACGGGCCGGGACGCGATGTTAAAATGGAGAACAACAGCGATCCCCTCCCACCTTAAGTGCTGTTGCCCACCCTGAATTGTCGTCCCACCCCCCTGAGCATTCCCTCCGTCTGAATGTTTGTTTGCCCCGGAGTCGGCTCGGAAAGCCCTGTCAGCCGATGCGAATTCTGATTGTCACGATGCTGGTTGCGTGCGGATACGCCTGCGGGTTGCTCGCCGCGGAACCAGCCAGCACACCGCCGTCGTGGGACGAAGTCCGCGCCGCGGGGCGAGCAAAGTCGCTGTTCCTGAAGGAATCGCAAAAAAAGCCGGAATCAACCCCCGCGATTCCCACGGCCAATCTCGAACACTTCCGCAAGTCGATTGGTCCTGTGCTCGCCGAGAAGTGCGTTGCGTGTCACGGCCCCGACTCGACGATGGCGAATCTTCGCGTCGATCGGTTGGACCCTGACTTGCTTACGGGACTCGATGTCGACCGCTGGCGAGGGATTTACAAAGTCCTTAGCAATTCCGAAATGCCGCCGCCTGACGAAGCCGAGTACCGGCTGGTCGATGCCGATCGCCAGAACATCGTCGACTGGTTGAGCGAGGAGATGAGCAAGGCTTCCTTGGTCCGCCGCAGCGGCAGCGAGCATTCGTCGTT
Organism: uncultured Pirellulaceae bacterium; assembly: GCA_964636985.1. Classification (GTDB taxonomy): domain Bacteria; phylum Planctomycetota; class Planctomycetia; order Pirellulales; family Pirellulaceae; genus CAZWSX01. The sequence goes on from CAZWSX010000061.1 coordinate 12,536, forward strand.
TCGCCGCATGACCAAGTACGAATACAACTACGCTTTACAAGATCTACTGGGCGTGCCGTACCCGATCGCGAATAGCTTGCCACCCGAGGCGGTGTCGGAAGATGGCTTCAAGAACCGCTCCGATTTGCTCCAGATGTCGAGCATGCAGTTCGAGTCGTACCGCGAACTCGGGCTGAAGGCTCTCGAACGGGTGACCGTCCGCGGAGAGCGCCCCAAGCCGGTCACTTACATCATTTCGATGCCGGAAGTGATGCAAAAGCTGGAAGAAACGAACAAACAGGAAGCGGCGAATAAAGAAGGCGAACCGGGGAAGTCCCCGCGCGACCGAACGAAACGATTCAACAAGGCCGGCGACGATTATCGGCAACGTCGCAACAGGCCACATCTGCTCGATCGCTCCACAGGCGAAGGAATCACGTACGCGGGTGGTGACGTCCTTCCCACGCCCGACGCGCATGCTGGCCATAACCCCGATGTTTCGCCCGTGGCATTGATGCTGCCGCGATCGCACGAGTTGAAAATGAATTTGGACCGCTTTCTCCCGGACGAAGGGACCATGCGAGTGCGAATTCGTGCCGGGCGAACGACTAGCGACCCCGATGAGTATGCCAGCTTGCGACTGATCTTCAGTGCGCACACCAGCAACAATGCGAACTTCTCGCAAGTCGTCAGTCAGCGGGATCTGCCTGTCACAGCGTCGGCCGACAAGCCGGAGTTTCTCGAATTCGATATTCCGCTCAGCGAAATCCAGCGCAATCCGTTCCGCAAACTGGAGACGACGTTCCCGCGGCGAGATGAATTCCTGCACATCCGCAACGAATCGAACGCGCGCGGCGGAGCGGAGCCGCTGGAAGTGGCAATCGACTACATCGAAGTCAGCGCGCCTCACTTCGATCAATGGCCGCCGCAAAGCCATCTGGCAATTTTCTTCGAAAGCGAACACAAGAGCAACGAGCAAGCGTACGGGCGCGAGGTTCTCACGCGTTTCCTGGAAAAGGCGTGGCGACGCCCCGTTGCGTCTGAGGAAGTTGCTCAGCTCATGGACTTGTTCGCCACCTATCGACCCGACTTCGACACCTTCGAAGGTGCGATGCTGGAAGTGTTGGCCACGGCCTTGGCTGCGCCGGATTTTCTCTACCTGACGACACGGTCGTCCTCCGACGATGCCACGGGAACGATCAGTGCGACGGAACTAGCGAGCCGGCTTTCGTTCTTCCTCTGGTCGAGCGTGCCCGATCAAGAGTTGCTGAGACTCGCCAAGGATGGAACGCTGAAAGATCCCGCCGTGCTGAACGCGCAAGTCGATCGGATGCTGGCCGACCCTCGCGCGCAGCGGCTGACCCAGCATTTTGTGGAGCAATGGCTGGGCCTGGACGGCCTGGAGAGCGTCACGCATGTGAAAGACGAGGCGCTGCGGGAAGCGATGCGGCAAGAGCCGATTGCTTTTTTCGGAGAAGCCATCCGCAACAACAGCAGCGTACTGGACTTTTTGCACTGCGATTACGTCGTGGTCAACGAGCGGCTGGCCCAGCATTACGGAGTGCCAAACGTTTTCGGACCGCATTTTCGCAAGGTGCCCGTGCCTCAAGCCAATACGACATCGCAGCGGGGCGGGATCCTGACTTCCGCCGTCATGCTCACCATGAATTCTGACGGCGCCGATTCTCATCCGTTGAAGCGAGGCGTCTGGCTGCTGAAGCGAATTCTCGAGGACCCGCCACCTCCGCCGCCCGCCAATGTTCCGAAAGTTGATTTGACCGATCCACGAATCTTAGAGATGACGCTCAAAGAACGGATTGCCGATCATCGCAACAAGGCTGCCTGCATCTCGTGCCATTCGCGCATCGATCCTTGGGGGATCGCATTCGAGAATTACGACGCCCTGGGAGCCTGGCGGACGAGCGTTAAGAGCCACCCGGTCGACGCTACATCGGTCCTGTTCAACAAGCAGGAACTCGCGGGTGTGGATGGTCTCAAGCGATACTTGCTGGCGGACCGGCAGGATCAGTTTTCTCGCGCCATGGTCGACAAAATGACGGCTTATGCTCTGGGTCGGCCCCTCACTTTTGCCGATCATGCCGATATCGACAGCCTGACCGCGGCCTTCCGGAAAAAAGGTGACGGGCTGGCCGATTTGATACACTTGGTCGTGAACAGCAACCTCTTCCAATCGAAATAAGCGAGCCGAACTAGTGAAGAGCGACAAACCTGTGGGCATGCCTCGACGTGATCGCCGCAACTTTTTGCGCGGAGCGGGCATTGCCCTCGCGTTGCCCTTTCTCGAATCGCTCGCCGCATCGCAAACCCGCGCCGACGCGGCTGCGAGCGCCACGCCGAAGCGGTTCCTCAGCGTCTATCATCCCGACGGCGTCGGCTTGCCGCTTAAGAGCGACCCGGCCTGGAACGATTGGAGTTGGTTCCCCCGCGGCGGCGAGAAAGATTTCCAGCTGACCAAGGTTCTCGACGTCCTCGAACCGCTGCGCGGCGACATCACGATTTACTCGGGGCTCTCGCATCCCGCTGCCCGCAAGATTCACGGGCACTCCAACGCCGATCAATATCTGACCGGCGCGGACATCGGCGGGTACGGCCCTTACCGCAACTCCATTTCGGTCGACCAGGTGATCGCCGAGCATGCGGGCGAACTCACAAGGCACGCGTCGCTGGTGATGTCGACCAACGGCGGCATCGGCGGTCCCCGCGGCGCGCAGACCCAGTCGTACAACCGGGAAGGCCGCCCCATTCCGGCCATGAACAAGCCGAAGCAGATTTTCGAGACGCTGTTTGTCACCAGCGGGAAGGATGCCCACGCCCGACTGGCCCGCAGCAAGAGCGCGCTCGACTTGCTTCTTGCACATAGCAAGTCACTGGAAAAGTCGCTTTCCAAGTCGGATCAACAAACGCTCCAGCAGTATCTGGATGCCGTTCGCGATACCGAGGTCAAATTGGCCAAAGCGCAGCGGTGGATTGATACGCCGATTCCGGCCGTCGATTCCAGCCGCCTCCATTTGGAAGCGACGCCCGAAGAAGCTCGGCTCTACTTCCAAACCATGTACGAGCTGATTTACCTGGCCTTCCTTAGCGATTCCACCCGCGTCGCGACGTTCCAGCTGGGGCGAGAGAACGGCGAAGGCCCGCACGATTTATTGTCCAAAGCAGTCGGGCTGAATGGCGCCCACGGCCTGACGCACGCCGTTAAGGAACCCGACGGCTGGAAGAATCTCGGGACCTACAATCGCTACCAGGCGGAAGCGTTCGGCTGCTTCGCGCAGCGGCTCAAGGACACGCCCGAACCGACAGGCAACGGCAACATGCTCGACAACACCTTCGCGATGCACGGTTCCGCTTCGAGCAGTTTCCATTTGTCGCGCAACTACCCCATCTTCTCCGCGGGCGGAAAGAACTTGGGCTTCACCAATGGCCGGTATCTCAAGCTCGGCAAAGGGAACGAGGACAACCAGGCAGGCGCCGGGATCGATACCGATGCCGGCTGGCAAGCCGATATTGAAGTTGAAGAAGAACCGCTCGCCAAGCTCTTCGTGACACTCTTGCAACGCTTCGGCGTCGAGACCGATTCGTTCGCCGGAACGACCGGCACGTTAAACCGGGTTTAGTGAACCGGGTTTAGTTTGCGGCTTCACGACAGGCGTTGCGACGCATGAGCCCCTCCGCCAAAGCGGTCTTATTGGTTTAAGGCCCGATCAATAGAGCTGAACCGGCAGGCAGTCGCCGGTTGGCAGGATCATCAGGCCCCACGCTTCGTCGAGGCCGATGGTCAACGTTTCGGATTGAGCCCCTTTGCCTGGCAGCTTGATCTCGATCGGGTACTTACCGGGTGCGACATCCCAGTTCAAACCTGTTTTGGGGTCCTCGGCCCCCGCTCCGGCAGCCAGCTTGTACTCGCGCTTATTGATGGTCAGGACCGCGGCATCGTCCGAGGTGTTCCCGATGATCAATCGCGCTTTGCCGGTTGCGGGCAATACTCCGGCGGCTTTGGCGGCGGCGGCATCGCGCGTGACGAGCGTGATCGCAGTCTTTGCCCCATCGGCCTTCAGTCGCACGATCACGAGGCCCGTCGGGGCCGTGAACGACATCGTCGCGGAGGCCTTATCGATCTTCGCCGCCGCTTTGTTTTCGACCCACTCGGCCGAAGCGACGTCGCGCTGATAAAAGTCGACTACCGCTTTCAGATCGGCGTTCACCGTCTTGGTCGTCTGTTTGCGGAATGCGCTGCCTTCGGATTGGACGCCATCGCCCCCCTCGGGAAACGGCAATCCATCGTGGCTGTCGGCGACCAGGCGGCTTGTGGACGCGCCCGCTTTGGAAGCAGCCGAGGTCGGCGCTCCCAATACATCGACATCGAAGCTCACGGCGAAGGTGTACTTCTTGTCGAAGAACTCGCCCGGCTTGGTCATTTTGGCGGTGCCGCGGGCCCGGCCTCCTTCGATCACAATGTCGCTCTCGGTATCCGTGTTGCCGCTGCCGCTGATGCTGGTATTGTCGGCCCAGATGTGCACCGAGCTGACGTTGTCGTCGCCGTCGATCAACACTTTGACTTGCGGGATGAACTCGAAGTAGTCGTCGGCGCTCTTCTTTCCAAGTGCGGCCTTGAGCTTGTTCAAATCGAGCGGCCTTTCGGAGAACACGACGGTCGTCATCGGCTTGTCGAACTGCTTCATTTCGTAGGCAACCACGTTGGCGAGCTTGTAGGTTTTGCTTCCGATCGTCAGCGAGCCGGTGTTTGCGAGTTTGGGAGCATCGAGAAGGCGTTTCGCGGGCGCCGAATCGTGGCTCAAGACGGGGACGTCAAAGGTGATCTCGGCGGTGTACTCTTTCTCAAAGAAGGAGCCGGGCTCCTTCATTTGAACGGTGCCGCGAGCGCGGCTGTCTTCCACGAGCGCGGTACCGGACAGGGCTCTTCCCGATAAGCTGCCTGGTGTCTTGTCGGCAAGCAAACTCAACCGCGAGGGCTGGTCGTCCTCGTCCAGTTCGATCAGCAAGTACGGCTGCGGCCAGGCCACCGTGCTTCCATCGGCGTCTTTGTCGGTGCCGGTTTTCTTGAGGTTCGCCAGCAGCGTTTGTTGTTTGACGGGTTTCTGTGTCGCCACGATTCTCGTGGACCAATGATTGTTTTCGAAGACTTCGTAAGCGATGACATACGGCAGCTTGTGGGTCGTGCCGTCCATAACCACCGTTCCTTCGCTGGGGAGCTTCGGCATTTGGTCGATGCCTTGCTTCGGCTTATCCTTGTGCTTAGGAAGTTCGAGGGGCTTATCGGCCATCCGGCCTTTCTTAGGTTTGTTGTCGGCGATCTTGTCCGAATCTTTCTCTCGCTCCTTCTTGGCTTTTGCGATCTCCTGCTTCATGCCATCCCATTGCATGCCCTTGGTCCGGATGGCCACTTCGCTCCCGGTATCCTCGCCGCGAATGTCGATCGTCAGCGACGACTTGCCTTGCGTGAACTTCATGCGGACGAAGGTCGCCACGTCAACTTCCGTGGCCTCTTTCGTCCACTTCCGCTCGCTGAGTTCCTTCGTCAGGAACTCCGTCGTCTCCTTCAAGTTTGATGGACACTTGAGCTTGATCGATTCGAAGAAGTCGTCGTACTCAAGCTCGGTAGCGTCTTTAGGCAGCGGCAGGTCTTTGGGTGTGGGTTGGTCGTCTTCCTCCCACATCAAGCCCTTAGGCGTGAGCCGCACTTCACTCCCATCGCCGCGACTGTCGACTCGGACTTCGAGTGTTGACTTGTCCTTGGAAAACTTCTGCACCCAGAAATTGCTTTGCAGGTTGTCTTTTCCAGACTTGGCCCACTTTTGCTCGATGAGCTTCTTGGCGTAGAAATTTCCAGCCGTCTTGAAGTCCAACGGCACCTGAAAGCGAACGTCGCCGCGGCGCTTCATGTAGCTGACGTCGGTGGCGCCCTCGGGAACGGGGAGGTCCCGAACCCGCATTTCGTCAGCCAACGCGGGCATCGCGATGCCGATCAGAACGACGGCTGTTACCAGGTACAGTGTTGTGCGAGACATGCTTACGTTCCTCTATCGGTGGGCGAGCCAACGCCTTTGTCAAACGTACTTTAAGCGTTCAAACGAAAGAAATGTGACGCCAAAGATTGTCTCGAAAGCGGGGG
>CAZWSX010000062.1:0-18112 GCA_964636985.1 uncultured Pirellulaceae bacterium
TTTAGCTAATTTGGGGCGGATTTTTCGCCCCAAACGATGATAAAATCCGCTTGGTGCCGACGCTTCTGCCTTCCGACGGCCGGTTGGCTGCGTTAATCTGCAAGATTGTCGCCTGATCTCTCGTCTTTGCCCTACCCATGCTGAAGGCCCTCGAAATCCACGGCTTCAAGAGCTTCGCGGATAAGACTCGTTTCGAGTTTCCGCCGGGGATCACCGTCGTCGTCGGGCCAAACGGGTCGGGCAAATCGAACGTGGTCGACGCCATTCGCTGGGTGCTGGGCGAACAGAGCGTCAAAAGCATGCGCGGCCAGGAAATGGCCGACGTCATCTTCAAAGGCAACGGTGAAGGCGGGCGAAAGCCCATGAACACCGCCGAAGTGACAATGGTCCTCGACAATACCGAGCGGCTGCTGCCGATCGATGTCCCCGAAGTCCACGTCACACGCCGGCTTTTCCGCGGTGGCGAAGGGGAATACCTGATCAACCGGCAGCCGGTGCGGCTGAAGGACGTGCGGGACCTGTTTCGCGGGACGGGCGTCGCCACTGACGGCTACAGCCTGATCGAGCAGGGCAAGGTCGACCGGATGCTGCAATCGTCGGCCAAAGAACGCCGGGCGATGTTCGAAGAAGCAGCCGGCATCAGCCGCTTCAAAGTAAAAAAAATCGAAGCACTGCGGCGGTTGGAGCGAGTCGATCAGAACCTGCTGCGGCTGAGGGACATCGTCGACGAGGTCGATAACCGTTTGCGAAGCGTTCGCGCCCAGGCCGGCAAGGCGCGGCGTTATCGGGAATACAGTGAGCGGCTGCGGGAACTTCGTACGTTGGCGGCCGCGGTCGCTTGGAAGCAACTTTCGAGCGAAATGGGCGAGGTCGACAAAGAGCTGACGGTTTGCGACGACCGTTTGCAGGCGACCAACGAGACGCTGGAAGCCGCCGAGATCGCGCTGATCGAACTCGAGCAACAACAGAACGAGCACAACGAAACGCTGCGCCGCGACGAACAACGATGGGGAAATCTCCGTGACCAGGCCCTTCGCCGCGACGACCATGCGGAAGAACTATTGACCCGGCAAGCGGCGCTGCACGAGGAAAAAATCCGCCGCGGGCAGCAAATTGCGACGCTTTGTATTCGCGTCCACGACGCTCAGTCGCGTTCGCACGAATTGAATCAGCGTTTGCAAGCGGCCGAGCTCGAGTGCGACCGGCTTAACAAAGAAGTGATGATGTGCGAAGCGACCGCGATGGCCTCGACGCGGCGTTTCGACGAACTGCGCACCCAGGCGCAGGCGCTCCACCGACAGTACATCGAGCACGTGAAGCACGCGGCGGCTTTGGGAAACGAGGCTGGAACGCTCGTCACCCGGCAAGAGTCGCTGGCGGCGGCGCTGTCCGAATTCGAACAGCAGCGACAGAACCTGCAGCAAGCGATCCATACCAACGCGACTTTGCAGCGGGAGCACCAGGAGCGACTGAAAGAGAACATCGCCGCCGAGGAAGCGAAGCGCAAAGAACGAGAAGAGGCCGATGTCGACCTCGACAAGAAGCGGCTCGTGCTGTCTGAACGGCAAGAGGACCTGGCCCACGTGCGCGGGCGGCACCGCGGTGCGATCGAACGATCGCAATTGCTCGAGAGTTGGGAGCGTCGCCGCGAGGGCGTGGGTGCCGGCGTCAAGAAACTGCTCGAGGTTTCGGCCGAAGGGAACACACCATTTAGTGCCCTCCGAGGTGTCCTTGCCGACCACATCAAAATCGACGCCAAGTGGGCGCCGTACCTGGAGTTAGCGCTGGGGACGTTCGACCAGGCGATTCTCGTGGCCGGCAATGCCGCGACCATCGACGAATTGACCGCTCACTGCCGCGACCTGGCTGGGCCGGTCTCGTTGATTCTGGCCGACATGGAGTCGAAGACGGCGGTTTTGCCGTCGCTAGAAAACGAGCCGGGAGTGATTGCTTGCCTGGCCGATCTGGTGGAGACCGCCAGCGAGTATCGACCGCTGGCCAATCGATTGCTGGCCAATGTTTGGCTGGCAAGTACGCTGGCCGACGCCCGGCGGTTGCAGACTTTGGTCCCAAGCGGCCGTTTTATCACGCTTGACCGGCAGCTGCTGGAGCCCAACGGATCGCTGACGATCGCCAGCGAATCGACAGCCGTGGGGCTGGTTTCGCGCAAGAGCGAGTTGCGGACGCTGCGGAATGATATTCCGGTTTTTGAGCGGCAGATCACCGATGCGCAGGCGGAGATTGCCTTGCTCAAGGAAAACATCACCGCACTGGAACTGCATTCGCGGCAATTGGCTGACGTGCATCACGCGGTGGCAGCGAGAGTTTCGGAGAGCCGTTCGGCCATCGCCAAGGAACAACGCGAGGGGGAAGAACTGGCCTCGCGATTGGCATCGCTCGAGAAGCAACACGCGTCGATGATGACCGACGTCGACGAAGCGAAAACGCGTTTGGCGCAAGTTCGAGCGACGCAGGCGGAGCACGAGCGGCGGACGTCGGCGATCGAGAGCCAACAACAAGAATTCGAATTGCAAACGCGGGCCGCCGATCAAACACGTCGCGAGGCGCAGCAGGCTCTCACGATTGCGCAGATCGAATTTGCGCGGTCGGAGCAACTTCGCGATGCCGTCCGATTTCAATCGGAACAATGCATCGAGGACGAGCACCAAAGGCAGCGATTGTTGTTCGAAGAGGAAACGCTGATCGGCGAATGCAACCAGCGCTCGGTCTCGTTGGAGCTGCAGATTTTGCGAGCCGAACAGGAGTCGGCTTCGTTTCGCTCCCAACAAGCGACGGCCGCGCTCGACGTCCAGCAGCGGATCGATCTTGTGCACGCCTTATCGCAGCAGCGGATCAATCTGCAATCGGACTGCCAACAATTGCGACGAACCAGCCGCGAACTGGAAACGCTGCGCGGCGCCGCCCGATTGCGCAAGGGTGAACTGTCGCAGCGGCGGGAGGGGATCGCGACGCGTTTGACCGAAGACTACGGAATCGAGTCGGCCACGCTGACAGATTTCCCGCTGGAGGGCGTCGCTTTTGATCCGATTCCGGCCGAAGACGAAATGACGGCCTTGCGGCGTAAGATCAACGCCATTGGCGCGGTCAATCTCGATGCGCTCGACGAGCTCGACGAGTTGGAAGTGCGGCACAAATCGCTCAATGAACAATACACCGACTTGTCGGACGCCAAGCAATCGCTCGAGAAGGTGATCCACCGGATCGACAACGACAGCCGGCGGCTGTTCGTCGAGACACTGGAAGCGGTGCGGCTCAACTTCCAGACTCTTTATCGCCGCGCCTTTGGCGGCGGCAAGGCCGATCTGGTGCTGGAAGAAGGGGTCGACGTGCTGGAGTCGGGCGTCGAGATCATGGCGACTCCGCCTGGCAAATCGTCGTTCAGCAACTCGCTACTTTCCGGCGGCGAGCGGGCGCTAACGGCAGTGGCGCTTTTGCTCGCGATTTTTCAATTCCGGCCGAGCCCGTTCTGCGTGCTGGACGAAGTCGATGCCCCCTTCGACGAGGCCAACATCGGCCGGTTCATCGATGTACTGAAAGAATTCCTGAGCACCACCCGTTTCATCATCGTGACCCACTCGAAGCGCACGATGACTGCCGCGAACACGCTGTACGGTGTGACGATGCAGGAGTCGGGCGTGAGCAAGCGGGTGAGCGTGCGTTTCGAAGATGTCTCGGACGATGGCCGCATCAGCAGCGAGGCAGTCCGCCGCGAAGAGGCCCGCGAGAACGAAGAGCGGGACGGCGAACAATCAAGTCGCACAGTGGCTTAGTTTTTCACCGCGCTGTTTTTCACCGTCCTTAGGACTTAGAGGCTCCGCTATTTTTCTGAGGCGGGAACGGGCTCGGGCGAAGCAGACGCTGCTGGTTCGGCTTTCGAACCTGCAGCCTCTTGCGATTCAGTGCCTGCTTCGATGCTTGCGTTCGCTTTCGCGGACTCACGGCCAAGGAGATCGGCTGATTGCTGGCCGGACTTGGGGACGATGATCACGAGCCACCGGGGGCGAGTTGCCGTGCCTCTGCCATAACGGGAAAGTCTCAGGCCTTCGTTTTCGTCCTTGTTTTTTTCGTCTTCGGTTCGCGTCGTTGGGGCTGCTTCACGTTCTAAGGTAGACGACTTTCCGGCGACACCCGCGCGTTCGCTTTTTTGCATTACTTCCTTGCTGGCGTCTTCCGCCGGTTTACTGCCTTTGCCTGCCGGATTTTTTTCTCCACTTTGGCGACCTTCTGGTTCGCGGGCTGGTGCGTTCCGGGGATCTGGATCGGATGGTCGCGAAGTAGGAGGAGCAGGCGCCGTTGGAGCTGGGGCAGGTGCGGGACCGCCGGCCGCTGGGGGCGCAGGCTTCCCTGCGGCTCCGGGAACTGGAGCGCTAGGAGTTGGCGCAGCGGGACGATCGTCGTCAACCGCGGACTTAGGCATCTCCGGTTTTGGTGCGTCGGCTTTCCGCAGGTCGGATTTCGCAGGGCTGGGGCTCGCGGCTGCCGGTTTGCCAGCTAACGATTCCAGCTTGCTCTGAGCTTGCCCTTCGGGGGCCGAACTATCGGGCGATGACTCAGCCAGCTCTTGGAAATCTTGGGCCGGAGCTTTTTGACGCGAGATCTTCTTACTGGGGATGGGAGCGCTCGATGCGCCACGGGCTTTGGCGTTTTTATCGGCCTCCTTTTTATCCGCGTCCTTTTTATCGTCGTTGTTATTTTGGTCGCTCCACTTGTCTCGGTTGGACTTGTCGAGGCGGGACTTGTCTCCCCCTGCCGTGCCTAAGCCCGCTTTAAGTTCGCCCGACATTTCCAGGCCCGAAGCGGGTGCATCGAATGCCAGCGTCATCGGCGCGCTTGCAACCTCGGGCTCTCCCGAGTTGATGTCGGGCTGGCGCGCTTCTTCGCTTAGCGTACGCCGCAGCCAGCGGAACTCTTGTACGTAGGGATGGCCGTCGGCCGTATAGCGACTTCCGCCCCCGAAACCGAACTCAGGCGCCGCCTGGCCGTTGGTCGCTGCCAGTTTTTTGGTGACCGAATCGACGGGAGCATTAACTTCTGCGTCTACGTTTGCCTCGGTGCCGATGTCGCTGTCGGCTTTGGTCTTCTTACTTAAGTCGGCGCTATCCCCGCGGCGCCGACTTTTTTCAGCGTTGCTTTTCTTGCCGTTGTTGGTTGCAACCCCGTTTTCGTCAATCGCTTTAGCTTCGTCCTCGCTCTTTGGTTCCGCTCTCTCTCTGGTCACCTCTTCTTCGAACATCTTATCAGCAGCCGGCGAAGGAGCTGGCTCTTCCGTCGCCGGAGAGGGGATGGACTTATTGCCAAATCGGTCAGTGGCGGTTCGCGAGCGGCTCGTCGCCTCTTTTTGATCTTTTTGCTCGCCTTCCTTCTGCGCGGACTCCACCTGTCGCGCACTATCTGCTTGCCCGGCCGCCAAGCCGCTGCGCGAGTCGTTTTCCGTTTTCAGAACCGCGCCGAAGGACTCCACACCCAGGCTCCGTTCGGTTTCGATACGTTGAAGGCCGTCACGTTCAGCAGAGTCGGGCTTTTCCAACATATAGGGCGTGATGTCAAACTCTGATTGAAACTTCTTCAACAGTTGCTGCCCTTCGGGGGCCTCCATGTCGACAAGCAAGATGGAGGCTTCTTGGGGCTCGCCATAAAGGCGAAAATGTGCCTTCACATCCTGGGGCTGTTTCGTGTCGTCGGTGTACCCGTCAGCCGCTAAGGTGTCTATCGAGAAAGCAGCCGATTGATCCGGCGGAGTAAAATCGGTCGCTGGACCCGTTTCGGCCTCTTTCGACTTCGATTCCAGCTTCGAGTCGGCTGTTCCGGCAAGCTGATTCTCGTTGGCCACACTGGTCTCGCTGGTCACATCGCCGTCGGCTTTCTCGCCAGCATCCTTCTTGCCAACTTCTTTTTTGAAGGTGGCATCGTCCATCGCCTGGGTCGCAACGGACTGCTTCCGTCGCACATTGTCTCGCTGGAGCATTGCCACCTTCGCACCATCCGCCAACGGCTTGGCCATCCAAACCACGACGCCCCGCTGCGCCGAGCGCTGCACCTGTTGTTCCAACCCCTTCTCATCCGACGCGGCGCGATTTTTTGCCAGCGTGTCCTTGAGATACTCCTTCGCCTGCGGCTTGCCTTCGTCGGCATCCTCCTTGGAGCGGTCCTCGTTGACGCCTTCTTCGTTCAAGTGCTCTTGATCCGTACCATCTCTCAGTTCCAACTGGTCGCCAGGGGCGTTCGCGAAGGATCGGAGTTGTCGTTTGCGATCCGTGTCGCCTTCGTGCGCCTGGGCATACCGGACGAGATCGTAGAGGGCCTCATCTATCGAAGGCGCCCTGAATTGGTACGGCTCCCCTTCCGCCAACTTGTCTTCGGACGAAGGCACTTTGACCAAGTCGCCAAGTTGCCCCATATCGCTCGTCATCGCTCCCAGCGTTGACGATCCGGGTCCGGCAGGTCCACGACCACCCAAGCCCCCACCCGCTTCGCCGTTGTTGCTGTAGCCGCGTGGTGTATTTTGGGAATAGTTTTCGATCGAAACGCCAGCTTCAACTCGGGGCGCCCGCCCCATCGGCGCGGGCACCGCGTCTGCTGTCTTCGCATTGAAACCAAGCTCTGGAGCGTTGGGCTTGTTCAGCACGATGGGAATCACGACCAGCAAGCCAATGGCCGCTGCCGCCGCGCTCATTTGCCAGTACCAGCCGGGCATCTTTCGATTGTTAGGAATCGAGATCGAGGCGGGCGTTGGGGCATCGTCGCCTTGACCTGAGTGCTTGGCGGGGCCCGCGTGCTGGATGGGGTTCAGGTTGGCGGATTTGCTCTCGGAAGCGTTTGGCGCTGTGGCCTTGGCAGCGGCCGCGACGGGATTGCCGTGGGTACGATCGTTTCCGTTGGTACGTTCCGTTTCGGCGGCGCGTTGGCGGGCCATCGTCACCACCCGGCGGGCGAAATCGGCATCGAGCTTGGCCTTGGGCAAGCCTTGCAGACGTTGCCGCAAGGCGACCAGCTCGCGGTGCAAGCGGCGGAACTCGGCGTTTTCGACTAGGAGCCGCTCGACTTGCGCGCGCTCATCACCCGTCGCCTCGTCGTCGAGGTAGGCGCTCAGCAGGATTTCAAAGTCGGAATGGTTCATGGCAGGGATTGGAAGTGCGATAGTACGTGAGGGTTGCAGGTCATCTGTTTGCATCACCTATTTAGTGAGATGACTGCTTCACGTCGTCGATTCCTCCAAAAGGGGTTGAAGTTGCTCTCGCAATTGCATGCGGGCGCGGTGGATGCGGCTGCGAACCGTTCCCACCGGGAGATCCAAAATCGCGCTGATCGTCTCGTAATCACATCCTTCGATTTCGCGGAGGACGAGGATCGCGCGGTGCTCGTCGCTCAGGCGGTCTAAGGCGCTGCGGACCTGAACGGCTCGCTCCTCGCGGAGGACGCGTTCGGCGGCATCCTCGCCCCCGTCGACAGCCTCTCGTCCTGTTTGTTCGCGATGCTCGTCCACCGAACATTCCTCACGACGTTTGCGTTTGCGGCTGATCGCCAGGTTGAAGGCGATCCGGTAGAGCCACGTAAAAAACGAACTGGTTTGCTGGAACGATTTGAGCTTGAGGTACGCCTGGATGAACGCTTCCTGGACGACATCCTCGGCCTCTTCGCGCGCAGACGCGACATGCGTCATGGCGTTGAACAAGCGATCCTGATATCGCAGGACCATTTGTTCGAACGCCGCTGCATTTCCGGCGAGCGTATCGGCGATGAGTTGCTTTTCGTCGTTCACTGCGCGCTGTTCACAGAGCCCTGCTTTTTTTGGGGCCTCGTGTTTTGTGCCGACTCGGTACTGGCGAGTTCCTGTTGCGTCGCAGTTTCGACGCAGCGGTCGCGCAAAAAGTTCCGAGACGTCCCAAAACAGGGCAACTAAAAGGAATCTCCCCTTAAACATAACGGCGCCGGCGGGCATCCGTAACACGGATGCTGTAAGTTATTGGTGTGGCTGGACTTAGGGCAAGGACGTTGCGGCGCGGTTCGATTTTTCGCTTTGAGTCAGGAATAGGTCGTAGTGAATAGCGGGTGATTAGCGGGCTAGGCACGAGCTCCAAGACCGCTCGGGAGAGCGGTCGTACGAGAGGAAATCATGACGGCACTTGATCGCGTGATTGCCAATCCAAGGTCGCTTGGAGCGCGCTACGCTCTTCTAGAGGAATGGCAAGCTGCCAAGGATCCCCGCACGAAACTTCTGGAGTATCAACTCAGCTACCGCAAGAACGGATCCTATTACTACGAGATCCATAATTTGATCCGGGAACACGGGCGAACGTGGGCCGGTCGCGTTGCCGACCTGGTTGAAGAATACGACTTCCACCTGGGATTGGTCGGCGAAGTCAAGCTATCGGGCGAGCAGTTTCTGAAAGTAGGTGCTGAGCTGTACCAGCTGGCACCCATCCAACACGTGCTCCTCACGAAATCACTTGGGCCCATTGAGACGATCGCAAATTCACCATTGCTGGCCCGTCTGTCGAGCTTACACATCAACGGCGTAAAACTTGGCGATGTCGGTGCGATGGCGATTGCGGCCAGCCCACACTTGAGCAACATCGATTACCTCGCCTTGTGCAGCAACGAAATCACGCTCGCTGGCGTGGAGGCGCTTGCCAAGTCGGAGTACCTGGCGAAGACGAAATTCGTCGACCTGGGTGGCAACCCGGCGAACCCGACGCCGTATAAGCGGTACGAAGGGGATGCCATGGCGGCTGCCGAGTGCGTGCTGTACCTGCAGCCACTAGCGAGCAAACTTATCGATAAATTCGGCTCGCGACCGTGGCTAGAACCCCCAACTGGAGACCTGGAAACCTGGCCCGAAAGAACCGAGTTGGCGATCGATTACGACTACATTGCCAATCCGGTGTTGCGCGAGCTGGAGGCGCGCGCCGCTGAACTCGCCGAAGTCGAGCAGCTCCTCGCTGAGGCGGACGATAACGACATTACAACCAACGTCTTGAACGGGCAGCGGGCACGCCTGCTGAGCGATCTCAATCGCGAGAGACTGCTAACGGGTGACATCCACCTCCGCGAATGTCCCGCGTTGACCACGTATCACGAAGCGGCCGTCAAATTAGGCGACTACCTTTCGTCTTTGTCGCGAGAGAGTATGTTCCCACATCAAGAACCTCCCCAGCCGGGCAACGCCGTCATTTCGCTCGACTGGTTTCGTTTCCCAAGCGGCTATTTGCCAGACCGGTCGGAGGCTCCGGGCCACAAGATGCACATGTGGGATTGGTTGGCGCGGTGCGAACGCGCCTTTGTTGCAGAAAAGCCCCAAGGCACGGGAACTTGCTACGTTCCATTCGCGGGGGAAATGCACGCGCTGCATTACCGGCAAGAGGATGGCCAGACACCGCGTTTGTGGCGAGTTGTACCAGCCTCGCAGGCGACGCTACCTGCGAACGAGCCGATCGAGGACATGGATGCCCCGACTCCGCGGGAACGCGAGAAGCAACGCGCCCTTAAGGAGCGCCAGGATCAACTGGCGGCGTTCCACCTTCAAGTCGAGACAAAGCAAATGACGCGGAAGGAGATTGTGAAGCGCACCCTTGCCGAACTCATTGCCCGGATTGAGACGCAGAACCCAGAGTTCGCCATCTCGCCCATCGACGTGCCGGTCCTAATTGGTTCGTCCCTGGGAACCTTGCGGTACGGATCGTCAACTATGAATCGCAGAGAGCGGTACGCCCAGCTCATGGTGTGGGGTGGCGATCTCGAATCGCGATCGCCGAAGTGGACCGAAAGCGGAACGCAGGCCGAGATGTTGGCCTTTTTCCGGAGTCCCGACATCTTCTCGCGATTTAGCAGTTAGGACTGGAGAACGACCATGACGGCACTCGATCGCGTAATTGCTAACCCAAGATCCCTGGGCGCACGCTACGCCCTGTTGAGGGAATGGGAAGCCGGTAACGACCCTCGCGCGGAACTCCTGGATTATCAACTCAGGCAACGCAAGGGACGCTGGGAATTGTGGTCCCCGATATCGGATTTGATTCGCGATCACGGCCGCCAATGGGCAGGGCGCGTCGCCGATTTGGTTGACCACTATAAGTTCCACCTTGGGCTGGTAGGCGAGGTCACACTCTCGGGCGAGAAGTTTCTTGAAATAGGTGCGGAGTTGTTTGAGCTGGCGCCAATCCAGCATGTGAACCTCAAGCACCCATTTGGGCCGATCGAATCCATCGCCAATTCGCCGTTAATCACGCGTCTGACGAGCTTAAGCATCTGCGGCGCGAAAGCGGAGTTTGGCGATGCGGGTGCGAGGGTGATCGCGGCAGCATCGGCCGTAAGCCACCTCTCGTGTCTGTCCTTGAACGATAATGAGATCACGCGTGCAGGCGTCGAGGCGCTCGCGGCTTCCAAATATCTTGCCAAGGCGAAATACGTCGGCCTTGAGGGAAACCCGGCTGACCCCACGCCGTTTGACGCCTTCTGGAAACACGAGCCGGACGTCACCGTGAACACATGGCGACTGCCTGACCTGGCCATTGAGTTGAAACGGAAGTTCGGCCCACGGCCGTGGCTGGAACGCCCAACCGACGGACGGTTCTGGCCGGATTGGTACGAGTGGGCATTGGATTACGACTACATACCGGAACGGGCGCTGGTTCTGCTTGAGAACCGTGCAGCGGACCTCGACAAGCGCGCCGCAGCAGCAGGTGACAACGAGGAAGCAATCAAAGAAGTGAGCCAGCTGCGAGCCCAATTACTACGCGACCTCAGCGCCGAGAACGTATTGACGGGAGACGAACTTGATCGCCTCCAGTTACGCGAGTGCCCCACCCTAAGTACCTATCACGATGCGGTCGAGAAGTTGCTGTCGTATCTTTTGAGTCAGGAGCGGGACCGTTTTTTTCCAGGACAGCAGTCTCCCGTGCCAGACTATTCGAGCATATCGCTCGATTGGTTTCGTTGCCCGAGCGGCTACTTGCCGGACCGGACTGACGTACCTGGCGAAAAAGTAAGTCCTTACGATTGGCTGGCGCTTTGCGAGCGCAACTTCATCGATCCGATACCCAATGGAACGGGCGAACGCTTCGTCCGGCTCCAGGGAAAGATCCACATCCTGCATTACCGGATGGAGGATGGGCCGACGCCCCGTTTATGGCGGGCCTTGCCGGATGACCAGCCGATAGAAGGTCTTTCAAAGGCCCAACAGTTTGCACATGACGTTCTCGAGGAAATGGATAAACCGATGAGCAAAGAACGTGAGGAGTATGAAGCCAAGAAGGAGCGTGAGGATCAAATCGGCTATCTGCAGCTTTACCTGAAGACAGGTCAGATTACGCCTGAGGAGATTGTCGAGCAGGCGGTGGCAAAACTGATCCGCGAGATAGAGAAGTTGGGCCCGCTGGAAAAGTTCGACAAGATCGAGGTGCCGCTGCTGATTGCCAATCGCGCCGCGGCGTTGCGATATACTCCGTCGACATCGCTCAAGAGATTGCACCTGCGCTACATCGAACTGGCGGTGTGGGAGGGGAGTTGCTTGTCGACGTATCTCGACACGGGCGCTCATGAGGAGATGCTTCAATTTCTGCGTCGCCCGACGATCGTGGCCGAAGTGCTGAAGACAGGAGACGAAGCCATCATCTCGCTTGAGCGAGATGCATCGATTCATCAGAGCGAATATGGCTGGCGTGAGGATTGATGTGGGCGTTGATGAAACCATTGCTCCACGTGTGGTTGAGCTTCAAAGCTGCTCCAGCGCCTTGACCATCCGCTTCAAGGCAAAGTGGCGATAACTTTCGAGCACAAGTTGCTTAATCTCGTTCCAGTCTTGCTTCTCTTCGACATCCAGGTCGATCCAGCCGTTGTGCCCGGTGTAGTACGAGACTTTGAATCGCGAGTCTTTAATCAATTGCTTCTGCCGCGCGGAGCCGACCCAAAAGGAAAGACCGAGCCGCCCGGTGCAATAGCGCGTGCCGACGAAGGTCTTGGCACCGGCTTTCCACACAGGCGAACCAAAAATCTCGCCCTGGGTGGTTTCTGGTAGCGCGGAACAGATCGCAGCGAGTTTCTTGAGGACAGCCTTGGCCGCCTTGCCTTGGAAGGGGTCGATTTCTTCGGGGCGAAATTTGCGCGTCGGCGGGCGAACCTTGAAATTACCGTTGATACCTCGCACCAGTTCGGCGGGCGCTACCATTTCGTAGGCTTCTCGCGCGTGCTCCAAGATGGTCTCCCAAGGAAGATCTTTATCGAGTTGCACGCCTAACCAACCCCGCGGGCCAACGTAGGGCGGCACGAAGTAGACTTTCGGCCGCATCTTCGTGAAGGCGGCCTGGGCGCCTGGTGGAGCGACGAGATTCAGCGCGACGCGGCCATCGCCGTGATGATTGATCGTGTAGGTGGCAAAAATCTTTTTGCGGACGCGGAATGTTGGCGAACCGTGCGAGATGAATTCTTCCGTTTCTGGGAGGCCGGCCATGATGTCGCGCACGGCATCGGTGATGGTGCGTTGCGATTTTGGCATTTGGTTACTCCAGGGGCAACTAAATCTTAGGTTTGGGCCACCTTCTTAGAGGGATTCGGCCCGAACAACTCAAATCTCGTCAACCGCCCTGGCAACCTTTACCGAGATTCTGCCCAAGGTCGTGAGACGTTTTCGCGCTGACAGCTTAAGGACGCTAGAAACTCATCTATACGTAAGCAAAAATAATTGCCGTCGACGGCCCTATCAACTTCTTGTACAGTAGCAACTCCTACGGAGTTGACAGCACATGAACATTTCGGCAATAGACTTATTTTGCGGGATTGGAGGCCTGACCTACGGCATGCAACGCAGCGGCGTTCCAGTCGCCGCTGGCGTAGACGTCGATCACTTCTGCCAATACCCGTACGAAGCGAATAACACTGCCAAGTTTATACTGCAAGACGTCACCACCTTAACTGCGAGATCGCTCAAAAAGCTCTTCGGAAAGGCTGACTACCGGGTTCTCGTAGGGTGCGCTCCTTGCCAACCGTTTTCATCTTACAGCCACGGGTTGAGCGAAAAACGCGACAACCGCTGGTCACTCTTGGCGTCGTTTGCGAGATTGATCTCCGAGGTCAAACCCGACGTCGTGAGTATGGAAAATGTGATTGAACTCTTACCGCAGCCGATTTGCCAGCGGTTCCTGAACACACTTCGTCGCGAGGGTTACACGGTAACCGTGCATCGGGTGCGATGTGCCGACTATGGTGTCCCTCAGACCCGGCGCCGCTTAGTTGTCCTCGCATCCCTTCACGGCGAAATTATGTTAAGTCCGGGTAGCGCACAGTGGAGAACCGTAAGGGATGCGATAGGTGATCTGGAGCGGATCAATGCTGGTGAAAGTTCAGAACAAGATCCGCTGCATTGTTCGTCAGAATTGTCCACAACCAACCTAGCAAGAATTCGTGCGTCGAAGCCAGGCGGCACGTGGCACGACTGGGACCCTTCGATTCTCTCAAAATGCCACTCGAAGAAAACTGGGCAAAGCTTCAGATCCGTTTATGGTCGCATGAAGTGGACCGAACCAAGCCCAACGATCACAACACAGTTTTTCAAATTCGGTACCGGTCGCTTCGGACACCCAGAGCAGGACCGAGCGTTATCGTTGCGTGAGGGTGCAATCCTTCAAACGTTTCCGATTCGATACCGGTTTGTACGCCACGGAGACCGAATCTCCTTCCAAAGACTAGGACGTTTAATTGGAAACGCAGTCCCAGTGAAACTAGGTGAGGCGATTGGACGATCGATACTTGCTCACCTCAAGAGAGTTGAAAAGATGACGGGGTTGCGTGTGCCAACTAAGCGGGGCAAAAAACGTACGTAGGCATGTCTCGCGGCAGTACCAATGTCGGATACCAAAGAACCGGCGCCGCTTCATTCTGCCAGTAGAGAAGGACGAGCGCCGGGACCTCGGGCGACGCTTGTCTAATTATTTCAATCTCAGGGCCCGAAAGGCGGCCGCGAGTTCGCTGCTCATCGGGCCTTTGCTCGAATGCGCGAACGTAGACGACACCCTGACCGTTGTATCGCTCGTCATGTACGTCGATCAAACCGAGGACAGCCTCAGCCGACCAACGACCGGCATCTTCAGGTCTCGCTTCCAGCTGTGCCACGAGCGAGCGAATTACGTCTAATGGCACCCTAGTCGCCCGATTATCACGATCTGCCGACAGCGGCACCCCCGCAGCGGCTAAAATCCTGCTTACCTCTCGAATTCTATCGAGATCATTTATCGTAAAATGCGGTGAAACTTGCCCGAGTGCTCCTTCGTACACCCTCTCATTGCCTTCCAACGCGCCTATCCTCGTTGCACGGGCTCCTCCCGCAATTTGAATAGGCACATCTTCTCCGCGCTCTTGCCGTTGATAAATTGCCCGTAGCGTCTCTTCCGAATCATGAATATCTTTAAAAAGGGCTGCGAGCTGACGTGGCAGGAAGACCCGGGTATACGGCATCAGCTGCTCTCGATAGCCATACATTCTTGCATGCTGCAAGACGGTATCCATTTGCGCTACTTGGGCCTGGCGCAAATAATACGTCACCAACAAGTCATTGATCGTGAGTCCCCGTCCAAGAATGTTTCCACCAACTAGGAAATTCACGCGCGGACCGTAGGTGGGGCTGTCGGTTTTGGCGTTGATTCTGAAGACCTGTGCCTGGCGCGCAGCTGAAACAATTGTTGGCATTAACGAGGCGAGAGGTGGCGCTGAGGGTAATGATCGCTGCAACTCTGAATATGCGACACCAAATCGCGCGAGGGCGGCAGTTGCATCATCCCGCAACTCTGTCCGCAACGTCTGCAGATGAAGTGCAATGTGATTCGCCACTAGCTCATGCTGTACTACCCTTGGGCTTGTATGCGACAAATGCTTGTACCCACCTCTAGGCCAAGGTCGCGAACTCTCCAGAGCCGCAGCTGCTACAAATGTAAACTCGATTGATGCGGCTAGAACTGGAGGTACAGTTCGATTCAACGCCAAGTACTCGCGGTCCGGTACTAACACCAAGGGCGGCTGCGGTGGGTCCGTTGCTTCAGGGTCGAACTGTCCGAAAAATCGCTCCCCACCGCAGTATCCGGTTCCGGGTTCGAGAAGGAAAACCGCATTAGGGTGAAGACGCGATGTCGCACGCTGCAGAACCAGAACAAATGGCGTAGCGGTAACCTGCACGTAAATCCCGTGCGTTAGCAGTTCGAGTGCCGACTCTCCTTCCTCACCTGGACGCGTATTCTCGACAACGCGGCGATTAATTGTGCTTGGAAATGCGGGTGCGTTGGGTCGCCCGGATGTGCGAGCATTTAAGGTAGTGTCCGGCGTCGCAGCGTCGGCCTCATCGTCAAATATGATACTGGGAAAGGCAGCCGCGTTGATTCCCTGCAAGAAGTTCAGAACCTGTGGAAGACGTGCGGCGTTCTTTGCGCACACAAAGACCAAACCAGATCCAGCCAAGTCATCAGCTAATTCAATTTCTGCGGCAGGCCACTCCGCCAATTCCACAGTCGAAAGGACACGCGGCCCGTCAAGATCTCTAAAGCGTTCGGAGGTTTGACGGACGAGCTCAACGTTGTCAGCCGTAAGCACCATTACGATTCGAAAACCATTGTCCAAAGCAAGTGCTGCCGTGAGAACCATCGCCGCAGTTTTGCCACTCTGCACGCGGCCATACAGCAAAGAAGTAGGAGCTCGCGATGACAGGATGGGTTCTTCCGACGCTTGTCCGCTACCACCAATGCCAACCTCTCCCGCTGCAATTTCCGCTTCGTACAAATCGGTAATCGCTGCGGTGAATTGTGCAGCCTGAGCCAGGATCGAGTCCACGGCAGCCACCGACATCGGCGATGACCGAAGGCCATTGATAAGATTGGCCCTAGTTCCAACCGTCACCGGGCCATCACGTCGAATAGGCATAACAAATCTCTCTAGTGAGGGCTTTGATCGCCTCACTAGTATATGGACTTATTACGCGTCAAATACCCCACCTCAGAATGGGCAGGTGAGTATGGAGAACGCCTACCTCTAGCCCCTAGTTCTCCATCACGTCTTTTTCGCGGTTCTTGGCGAGGTCGGCGACGGTGTTTTCGTACTTCTTGGTGAGCTCTTGGATCTGGTCTTTCACCGACTTGAGGTCGTCTTCGGTGAGCAGCTTTCCTTTTTCTTCGTCTTCGGCTTGCTTATTTCCGTCGCGGCGGACGTTGCGGACGGAGACTTTGGCGTCTTCCGAGAGTTCCTTGATCCGCGAGACGTACTTTTTGCGAGTCTCGGTCGAGAGGGGTGGCACGTTGATGCGGATCAAGCGGCCGTCGCTTTGAGGATTGAAGCCGAGGCCGCTGGCGATGATGGCTTTTTCGATGTCTTTGATCGTGCCGGTATCGTAGGGGCGGATCACGATTTGCGTTGGTTCAGGAGCGCCGACCGACGCGAGTTGCTTGATCGGTGAGACGGAGCCGTAGACTTCGACTCGCAGCGAATCGACCAAGCCTGGATTTGCCCGGCCGGTGCGGATGCCGGCGAGTTGATTTTTGAGCACGCTGATGGCTTTCTCCATCCGCTCTTCCACGTCCAACAAGATGTCGTCGACTGGCATGGCTTCGGTTCTCCGGGAGATTGAGTGGACGAAATGCTTTGTATTGCGAGTGCTGGCTGACGATCAGGCTTCGGCCGTGAGAGCGATCCGCGTTCCGACGCGTTCGCCCATGACGGCGCGTTGGATGTTCCCTTCGCGGCGGAAGTTGAACACCAGGATCGGCATGTTGTGTTCCATGCAGTGGGTGATGGCGGTGCTGTCCATCACGCGGAGGTTTTGATCGCGAACTTGCTGGAAGGTGAGCGAGCGATACAAAACGGCGTGCGGATTCTTCTCGGGGTCTTCGCTGTAGACGCCATCGACGCGGGTGGCCTTCATCAGGACATCGGCTTCGAGCTCGAGCGATCGCAGTGCGGCAGCGGTATCGGTGGTGACGAACGGCCCGCCGGTCCCGGCGGCCAGAATCACCACGCGTCCCTTTTCCAAGTGGCGGCGGGCACGGCGGCGGATGTAGGGTTCGGCGACACCGGCCATGTGGATGGCACTTTGGACGCGCGTTTCGCAGCCAATCGATTCCAGGGCATCTTGCAGCGCGAGGGCGTTGATGACTGTCGCCAGCATTCCCATGTAGTGGGCAGTGGCTTCTTGAATGGCCGAGTTGCCGCTTTTGAACTGCGCGCCGCGCAGAATGTTGCCACCGCCGATGACCACGGCGATCTGGCAACCCAGGTCGCGAGCTTGTTTGATTTGGCCGGCGATCTGGACAACTTCGTCCATACCAATACCGCGTTCGCTACCTCGAGAGAAGCTATTGCCTGAGAGTTTGAGGACGATTCGTTTGTACTTGGGAGGTCCGCTTCCGATGGTCATGCGATGTTCGGTCCAGATGAGATTGGTGATTGGCTGTATTGTGACGAACGCAGGAAATCGCCTCAATGGGACGAAAGAAGCGGGGAAACAAAATCGCCCCGCGGAGGCGAATCCACGGGGCGGTGAGTTGATTGTAGCCGCATTCGCCAAGAGTGCGGCGGCCTCGTGAGTGGAGCCCGTTCCCTCCGCGTTCTGGCGAACGCGGCTACCTTAGAAGCACTAGCCGACGCCGAGTTCCCAGTGGGTGAAGCCTTTGAGCTTCATCTTGTGCGACTCGGCGAATTTGCCGACGGTTTGCTTGTCGTCTTTGACGAAGGGTTGTTCGGTCAGGACGCGCTCGGCGTAGAAGTTACGCAGGCGGCCTTCGACCATCTTGTCGACGATGTTGGCGGGCTTGCCTTCCTTCAGGGCGGCCTCTTTGAGGGCTTGGCGTTCTTTCTCGACAATCGCGGGATCAACGGCGTCTTTGTCCAAGGCGATCGGCCGCATGGCAGCGACGTGCATGCAAACGTCTTTGGCAGCTGCGTCGTTGCCACCTTCGATTTCGAGCAGCACGCCCGAGACGGTGCCGGCGTTGTGGCTGTATCCGCCCGAGGCGCCCTTGATCTTCTTGAAACGGCCGACGTTGAACACTTCGCGGATGCGATTGAACAGGTCGAGCTTCACATCGGCCAGCGACTTGCCGGGATGCTTGGTGCTGGGGAGAGC
>CAZWSX010000063.1:0-15037 GCA_964636985.1 uncultured Pirellulaceae bacterium
TCGCTGGTATGAACCGTAGTTCCATCGAGCTCCGTCCGGCACTTCGGCCGGACGGAGCGACCAGTGATAAGCACCGAGACCGATATGTTTGCGATCAGCGACGACGATTTCCAAGCGTTTCAGCACCTCATTTACACTGAAACCGGGATCTCGCTCGGTGAAAACAAGCGTTGTTTGCTTTGCTCGAGGCTTTCGAAGCGGCTGCGCGCCCTCAATCTGCATGACTACCTTGATTACTACGATTACCTGATGCGCCGCGACGGCGATGGCGGCGAGATGCAGCAGATGATCAACTGCATCACGACGAACAAGACTGATTTCTTTCGCGAGCGGCACCACTTTGACTTCTTAACGACGCGAGCTTTTCCCGAAGTCGTGCGTCGGACTCGCATGGGCGGACCGCGCCGATTGAGAATCTGGAGCTCCGCGTCATCGCTGGGCCACGAACCCTATTCGCTCGCGATCACGACGAGCGAGTTCCCGGCCTTCGATGCTTCGTGGGACGTTCGCCTGCTCGCTTCCGACATCGATACCGACGTATTGAAGAAAGCGGCCAACGGCGAGTTCAGCCTGGAAGAGATGGAGCCGGTACAAAGCCATATCAAGTCGAAATACTTTCTCAGGGGAACCGGAACACACAGCGGCCGGGCTCGTGCCAAAGAGAGCCTCCGGCAGTTGCTGACTTTCCGGCAGATCAACCTGATCGACCCCACGTGGCCGATCAACGCGAAGTTCGACGTGATTTTTTGCCGCAACGTCCTGATCTATTTCGATCGAGACACCCAGCGTCGCATTGTCGAGCACTTCATCAATCACCTACAGCCCAATGGATATTTGATGCTCGGCCATTCCGAGAATATTCATTGGACCACCAAGCAGTTTCGTCCTCTCGGAAACACGATTTTTCAACTGACGTCGTCAACACCATGAGCGTAACTTCCGAGCAAGACCAATCCCTGGAGCGCCGTTCGATCATTGTCGGCCAGGTCTTCGCCAGCCGCTCGCCGGCTGTCGTCAGCACGGTGCTCGGGTCGTGCATCGCCGCCTGTTTGTACGACTCGGCACTCTCCATCGGCGGGATGAATCACTTCATGCTGCCCGAAAGCAATCGCGGTGCCACGAGCGCCTCGTTCGGCATTCACGCCATGGAACTGTTGATCAACCAGATCATGCAACTGGGTGGCGACCGCCGGCGGCTGCAAGCCAAGATCTTCGGCGGGGCTAACGTGCTCGCCCTGCAAGGACAACAGCTACAAATCGGAATGCGCAACGTCAAGTTCATTCGCGAGTTTCTCGCGGACGAAGGTATTCCGATTACGGCCCATCGCCTGGGCGGCTCGTGCGGTGTCAAGCTCTGCTTCTTTACGCACACGGCCAAGGCGCTCGTAAGACCTCTATCCAATCAAGCCCTGAACGAGACCTTGACCAGCGAAACGCAATACTTGCGGCAGAGCCCCGTCTCATCTGCCCATGAAGCAGAAGCCGTCCAAATATTTTCATAGGAACTTGGACGATGACAAAGTCGCGCGTGCTTGTAGTCGACGATTCGGCGTTGATGCGACAACTCGTCACAAAGATTTTGGAAACAGATCCGACGCTCGAAGTGGTCGGCACCGCATCGGATCCGATCTTCGCTTGGAAGAAAATTCAGGAACTCTCGCCCGACGTCTTGACGCTCGACGTCGAGATGCCGCGCATGGACGGCTTGACCTTCCTGAAGAAACTCATGGCGGCGAGGCCGTTGCCGGTGGTGATGGTGTCGTCCCTCACACAGCAGGGCGCCGAGACGACGATGAAAGCGCTGGAACTGGGCGCGATCGATTTCTTTGCCAAGCCCGGCCACGACTTCGCCCGCTCCATGGCCGACATCGCGGGCGATCTGGTCGAAAAAGTGAAAACAGCGGCCCGCGCCAGGATTCGCCAGCGCCAGCGGCCAGGTAACCGGGTGGAGATGCCGCACGAAAAGCAGGTCCTTTTGCACGCGGAAGGGACGGCCAAAGTGCTGGCCATCGGCGCCTCAACTGGTGGTACCGAAGCGATCGCAGAAGTCCTCCAAGAGCTGCCGGCTCACAGCCCGGCCATCGTGATCGTTCAACACATGCCGCAGCGTTTCACCCATTCGTTCGCGCAAAGGCTCGACTCGATCTGCAAACTCCGCGTCAAGGAAGCTGCCAATGGCGATCGTCTCCAGCCGGGGCTGGCGCTCTTAGCGCCGGGAGATTTCCACATGGAAGTGGTTCGCGACGGCGCGCATCACCGAGTGCAAATCGGGTCAGCTCCGCCAGTCAATCGATTTCGCCCTTCCGTCGACGTGCTTTTTCGATCCTGCGCGGAACAGTTGGGACCCCGATGCATTGCGATGCTCTTGACGGGCATGGGATGCGACGGGGCCAAAGGGCTCCTCGAAATCAGAAAAGCCGGCGGCGAGACGATTGCTCAGGACGAATCGACATGTGTCGTCTTCGGAATGCCACGGGAAGCCATTGCTTTGAACGCGGCAAATCAAATTCTGCCGATCGATGCAATCGCCGCCGCGGCGATCCGTGCGGCAACGTGACGAGGCGCCGAGCACGTCGCGGCACGCCTACGGATTCACCGCATCGTCGGGCAGCGTCAAATCTGCCAGAGTTATCCCAAAGCGTTCAACATTTCAACGGCGCGATCAACCTCGTCCTCCGTCGTAAATACGTGAGGCGCGAAGCGTATGTAGCCATCGCGTGGGGTCAGGATAATTTTCTGCTTCGCGAGGGCCCCGCAGATCTCAGGTGCCGTCGCGATTCGCGGGATGAGGGATAGAATTCCAGACCGCGACGCTGGCACGTGAACAACCGGCTGGTACTTTGCCATATCCAGCTTACTTAGCGCTCGCTCCTGCAACTTGAAATTGTGATCGCGGACTGCTTCCATCGGCTGCGCCAGAAAGACTTGTTCGACGGTGCACGACAATGCATCCAGAACGCTGTAGGGACAAGTCGAGTATTCAAACTTTTTGCCGGTGGTGTGCGGACGCCACGAGTGATCCAGATACGCCGTGTCTTGCAACATGTGATCGGCACCGGTCATCGTGATCTGAATCTTTTCTCGGAATGAGGGGGACGTGTACATGGCGCCCGTTCCGATCGGGCCGGCCAGCCACTTCCAGCCCGACGACGCGATCGCCGCGATGCCCATCTCTTCCGGGTAAATCGGCAGACAACCGAGGCTTTGGGCGGCATCGATCACGAGGTCGATTGATTCGGCCTTGCAAAGCTTTCCCAATCGATCCAGATCGGCAGCGAATCCACTGGTGAACTGCACGTGGCTGAGCGCTATCACTTTGGTTCGCTTGGTGATCCTGCGCTCCAGCTCTTCGAAAGACCAGGCTCGCGCAAAGGAATCTGGAACGGCGCGGCAATAGGGACGATTCTCCTGCACGGCGTCGACGTCCGACAGCAACACCAACTCGACACCTCGCCGCTCCTGCAATCTCCACGGGTAGTGATTGGCAGGATACTCGTGGACGTAGCTGATAACCTGGTCGCCCGGCTCGAAGGGGTAACCATTCGCAATCATGCAAACGGCTTCCGAGGTGTTCGTCACCATCGAGATGTTTTCGCTCGTTGTCTTGAGCAGCTTTGCAAAGTTATTGTGAAAACGCGTCGCGATCCGCTCATCGCCGGCGTACTTAGAAAACATGGCCAGGCCAAGCTGCGCCTGATACTCCAAACATTGGGCCGCCCGCTGATACGCGGGTCCGAAAAGCGGGGAAACGCTGCAGTAGGAAAGGAAGGTGTTCTCTCTCGTCGGCAAGCGTTGATCAATCTGGTCGCTACTCATTGCGGATTACTCATTACCCTCTAAGTACAGGGCGCTCCTCAAAATGCGGGGCATGTTTTCCGAAGTCATTCAACCTTCGCTGGCTACCCGAAAATCAAACGCTTCAACAATACTAGTAGCCAGAGGCTTTTCCGTGATCGCGTTTGTCGGCCACACCGACCAATTCGCCATTGGTTTGGTCGATCCAAATGGAGTGGGCGTCCCCCTGTGGCTTGGAAGACGCGACGGTATGTCCAAGGTTCTGCAACTCCTTGACCAGTTCCGGTGACTTATCAACCCATTCCGATTCCATGCGGATGACGTCGGGAAACCAGCCATGATGCAAACGCGGGGCGTCCACCGCCGCCCGCACATCCATTTTGAAATCGACAACATTGGTGACCACGCATAGTACGGTACTGATGATGGTCCGACCGCCTGGCGAGCCCGTGACCAGCACGACTTTGCCATCCCGTGCGACCATCGTCGGACACATCGAGCTAAGCATGCGCCGACCGGGCCGAATCAGGTTGGGGTCCGTACCGATTCGTCCCTCGTCGTTGGTGACACCTGGCAGCCAATTGAAATCGTTCATTTCATCGTTCAACAGGAAGCCGGCGCCGGCCACTACAACTCTGCTACCGTACGAGTTTTCCAGGGTGTACGTCAAGCTGACTGCCATGCGCTCCTGGTCGACAACCGACAAATGCGTGGTGTGTTCGCTTTCGAGCGTTAGGTTGATCTCGCCGCTTAGATCGCGGCTTGATGTGGCCTTGTCGGTAATCGTTTCCGCCAATCGGCGCGCGTGGTCCTTTTCGTAAAGCAAGCGCGGTGCCGGCGTTACTTCTGGGTCGCCCAGGTACTGCGCTCGATCGCGAAACGCGCGGCGCATCGCCTCCGCCATGCGATGCACATTCATCGCTGAATCTCGCTTTGGATCGAGCGTGAAGGACTCCAAGATGTTGAGTGTTTCGATGAGCGTGGTTCCACCTGACGAAGAGGGCGGGACCGTAATGATCTCGTAGCCGCGGTAGGTACCTCGCATCGGTCGCCGGGGCAGGGGACGATAGGCTGCCAGGTCGGCCGCAGTCATCAATCCTTCACCCCGTTTCATTTCGGCGACAATTTTCTCCGCAGTCTCGCCCAGGTAAAAACCATCGGCGCCGCGCTCGGCGATCCGTTGCAACGTGCGAGCCAAATCGGGCTGGGCCAATCGGTCGCCTGGCATCCACGTCGCCCCGTCCGGTTTTCCGAAGACGCGATGGAGTTCGCTGAAGATCGATTTGTCAGACGTCTCCAGCAGTTCGTTCAGCGATTTCGCAGTGGCCCCCTCCAATAAAAATCCCTGCGCGGCCAAATCGATTGCCGGCTGCACCAGCCGTCGCCATGGCAATCGTCCCAACCTGGTATGCGCCAGCGCGAGCCCGCGCACGGTTCCAGGCACTCCCACGCGCCGATGGGGCGTACGGCCAGCTGGGTCGACAAACATGTCGCGTGTGGCGGCGCCTGGGGCTACTTCTCGAAAGTCGATCACGAGCGGGTCATTCGCAGGGGGAACAACCAACATGTAGCCACCGCCGCCAATGTTGCCGGCCGCGGGATGCGTGACGGCGAGGGCAAACGCGGTCGCGATCGCACTATCGACGGCGTTCCCTCCGTCTTTCAAGACGGCCAGTCCAACATCCGACGCCGGCCCACTGACGCTCACGACCACGCCGTGACGACATCGAGCGGTGGATCGATCGGAATCAACTTCAACTCGATCGTCCGCCCAACTCCACGAGCAAGAACCTAAGAGCAACAGCAACCACCAGGTGGTCTTCATGCGTTTCGCCCGGCCAACAGGGATCATCGACTTGCCCTAGCTTAGCACCGCCACCTGTCCAGGAGGGTGCTACGGCAAGCGGAAGCCCGCGCGATTCCGGGCCTAGGAACGCAAATCGGGACGTTGGTGCCCGCGCCGATAAGTTGTCGGCGTGATTCCGTATTGACTATGAAACGTCCGAGAAAAGTGGGCGTGATCGTGGAACCCGAATTCGTGCGCGATCGACGCGATGGTCCGGTTGGTCTCGGCTAGAACCCGGCATGCCGCCTCCATCCGGACCTTAACCAGGTACTTGTGCGGCGAAGTTCCGATTTGACGGAGAAACGTCCGGTCGAGTTGACTTACGGAGAGCCCGGCCATTTTGGCCAACTGCTTTGTCGAGGTGATGTTGCGTAAGTCCCGGTGCATCCGCTCGATGAGCCGGCCCACTCGCTCGATCGCGGGCTTCTCGCGAACTTGATCGGTCAATCTGGAGAAGCCAGCAACTCCGATTACCCGCCCGCTTTCGTCGTGCAGGGGAATCTTGCACGTAATGACGAGCCTGGGCGAGCCTTCCATCTCGGGAGCGCTTTCGATTTTGCCGACGATCGGCTTTCCAGTGCGAATGACTTCGCGATCGTCGCGGATGTACTCCATGGCCCGTCGTCGCGGCATGAAATCGAAATCGGTCTTTCCGAGGACGTCCTTTTCTTTGGTGACTCCGCAAAACTCGCATCCGCACCGGTTCATCGCGACGAACCGGCTTTGAGCATCCTTCACAAAGAAGGAGACATCCGGCAGCAATTGAAACAACTGCAACCAATCGGCGCCGCGGACAATCTTCAACAAGTTGTTACGTTGTTCTGCGCTCATTGAGTCTCCGATCTTTGCCCTCAATGGCCAAGGATTGTAACGCTTGTGATCTCACGGCAACGCGGATGCGCCTCTTTTACAAGCACTTGCATTGATTATGCAAGACGCAATATCGACGCGGAAATATCGTGTCGTCTGTTCCTGTGATATTTCAACATCGACTCTCCCGCCATGAAATGCGCGCGACACGATAGAGCGATCGTTCCCTGGCCTTGGCTTGCCACTGCGCTCCTTCTGGCGATGGCCGCCCCAACGGATGGGCGCTGCCAAGCACCATTGTTGGAGTTCAATCGCGACATCCGCCCGATCCTGGCGGACAAGTGTTTTGCGTGCCACGGCTTCGACGCCGCTAAACGGCAGGCGGGCCTGCGACTCGATCAAGCAGAGCAAGCCACTCGTCCTCTGAATGGCGGCAAGGCAGCAATCGTTCCCGGTTCGGTCAAGGACAGCACGGTTTGGCAGCGCATTCAGTGCGATTCACCCGACGAGCGGATGCCGCCGCCCGACTCGCACAAATCACTGACTACCGCGGAAAAGCAAAAGATCGCTCGCTGGATTGAAGAAGGGGCCAAATACCAAGGGCATTGGTCGTTTGAGCCGATTCGGTTACCCGCGCCGCCCCTGGACGAGCAGAGTAATTCCATTGATGCCTGGATCGTCGCGCGGTTAAAAGCCGAAGGCGTCCAGCCATCCGCGCCGGCCGATCGAGAAACACTCCTCCGCCGCGTGACGTTCGATTTGACCGGGCTACCGCCCACGCTCGAAGAAATCGACGCCTTCCTTGACGATACCGCCCCCAACGCCTACGAGAAACAGGTCGATCGGCTGCTCGGTTCCTCAGCCTACGGCGAACGCATGGCGACGATGTGGCTTGACGTCGCGCGGTACGGCGACACCAGCGGCTATCTCCACGACGTCCTGCGAACCGGCTGGCCATGGCGTGATTGGGTGATCCAAGCCTTTCAGCAGGACATGCCTTTCGATCAGTTCGTTGTGGAGCAAATTGCCGGGGACGAACTCGAAAACAGTTCCCCCTCTCAGACACTGGCCACGGCATTTTGTCGCAATCACTTGATCACGACCGAAGGCGGAACGTTGGCCGCGGAGTTTCTGAATGAATATGCAGCCGATCGAGTTCAAACGTTCGCCACTGCGTTTCTGGGGCTCAGCTTCAATTGTTGCCGCTGCCACGATCACAAGTTCGACCCGCTGACGCAGGAGGACTTCTACAGCCTCCAGGCGTACTTCAACTCGATCGGAGAAAAGCACGCGGAGAACGATCCCTCGCCCGCTTATGCGCCCTTGATCGAGATCGCATCACCACTGCTTCCGGCGGGCGACAAAGTGAAGGTCATGGTGATGCAGGAAGCACCCACTCCGACGAAAACGTTCGTCTTGACTCGCGGCCAATACGATCAGCCTGATACAAAGCGCCCCGTGGATCGGCGTCCGCCACGAGTTCTTCTGGCCGACAACACCATCGCTCTTCCGAATCGGCTTGCTTTAGCCCGCTGGCTGACTGCGGACGACAACCCACTTCTGGCGCGCGTCACCGTGAATCGGCTGTGGCAGCGATTCTTGGGCAAGGGAATTGTCAACTCGCTCGATGACTTTGGCGCACAAGGGGAATACCCCAGTCATCCCGAGTTGCTCGACTACCTCGCCGTCCACGTTCGGCGCAGCGAGCAGTTTGGCGGAACTCACCAATGGAGTGTCAAGCATATCGTCCGAGAGATCGTGACGAGCAATACCTACCGGCAATCATCGCGCATTCGACACGACGTTCGCGCGAAGGACCCGGACAATCGATGGCTTGCTTACTTTCCGCGTCAGCGGCTCACCGGGGAAGAATTGCGAGACGCGGCGTTGGCTGCCTCAGGTTTACTTTCCAAATCACTCGGTGGCCCGCCCGTTTATCCCTACCAGCCCGAAGGGTTGTGGGAGGAGCGAGCGAACGAAGCGAGCAACACGCGCACTTATGTGCGGAGCGAAGGAGATGCGCTCTATCGCCGCAGCATTTACACATTCTGGAAGCGAACGTGCCCGCCCCCGTTGATGGCTGTCTTCGATGCTCCCGACCGGACCACTTGCACCGTTCGCCGCAATGCGACGAATACGCCACTCCAAGCGTTGGCGACGCTCAACGACGAGCAGTTCCTCGAATGCGCCAAGATGCTTGCCGTTCGAACTTTGAAGGAAGGCCGGCAATCACTGACTACCGAGGAACGCCTCGCGCGAATGTGCCGCCGGGTGAGAGGCAAACGTCCTTCGCAAGAAGAACTCGACTTGCTCAGGCAGACGCTCGAGGCATCGCGAGCAAGCTATCAAGACCGCATGAACGATGCGAAGGCGCTGCTGACCCAAGGCGTTGCGCCCGTGCCGGACGATCTTGATGTGCGCGACGTTGCGGCGTGGATGCTGGTGGCCAATGCACTACTGAATCTTGACCAAACCCTCGTGCGGGAATGACCCCTGGGCCTCGAATCGACTACTTGGAGTCGGACATGTCGCCGCTGCGTGAGTATTTGTTCAACATCAATCGTCGGCAACTGCTGCGACGCTCCGCGCTTGGCGGCTTGGCCATGCTGGGCTCGACCGCGTTGCAGCAATTGTTCGGGGAGGAACAAGCTCATGTTCAAAGGGTAGCGGTGCCTCACTTTCCGGCAAAAGCGAAGCGCGTGATCTACCTCTATCAGGAAGGTGGACCATCGCAAGTCGACACCTTCGACTACAAGCCGCAGCTCAAAGACTGGTTCGACAAAGACTTGCCTCAATCGATCCGCGGGACACAGCGATTGACTGGCATGACCAGCGGCCAAACCCGACTCCCCGTTGCGCCCACGATGTTCCCGTTCAAGCGTTTCGAGAACGAGCAAGACGGGTTGTGGGTCAATGAACTTCTCTCGCATACGGGTGCCATAGCGGGCGAACTCTGCGTCGTCTCCTCGATGATGACCGAACAGATCAACCACGGTCCCGGCATCACCTTCATGCAAACCGGCCACCAGTTACCGGGCCGGCCTTCCATCGGCGCGTGGCTGTCCTATGGACTGGGGAGCGCCAACGAAGACTTACCCGCGTTTGTGGTGATGATCAGCCAGGGCCGGGGCCAGATGCAGGCTCTCTTCTCGCACCTGTGGGGAGCCGGGTTCTTGCCGAGCGAGCATCAAGGCGTCCAGTTCCGCGCATCCGCCGATCCAGTCCTCTTTTTGAACAATCCCAAGGGGATGACGCGCGAGGACCGTCGGCGGACGCTGGACTTGATCGGCGAGATGAATCGTCGCCATGCCGAGCAAAACGGTGATGAGCAAGTCCTCGCGCGCATTGCCCAGTACGAAATGGCGTATCGGATGCAAATGAGCATTCCTTCCCTCGCCGACTTCAGCGATGAGACGGACGCCACGCTCGAGATGTATGGCCCCGCTGCGAGGAAGCCCGGATCGTTTGCTTACAACTGCTTGATGGCTCGGAGGATGGCCGAGCGCGGCGTCCGGTTCATTCAGCTTTATCATCGCGGCTGGGACCACCATGGAAGCGTTCCCAAGGATCTGCCGCTGCAATGCGAAGATGTCGATCAGGCGCAGGCCGCGCTGTTGCGAGACCTCCGTCAACGCGGCCTGCTGGACGAAACGCTCGTCGTGTGGGGCGGAGAGTTTGGCCGGACGGTTTATAGCCAGGGCCCGCTAACCCCCGCTCAATACGGGCGAGACCACCACCCGCGATGCTTCAGCGTCTGGCTCGCCGGTGGCGGAATCAAGCCCGGCATCACCTACGGCAAGACCGACGACTTCTCGTACAACGTCGCCGAGAATCCGGTCAGCGCCCACGATCTGCACGCCACGATGCTCCACTGCCTCGGCATCGATCACGAACGATTCACTTACAAGTCGCAAGGCCTCGATTTCCGACTCACGGGCGTCGAGCCGGCGTGATGGACTGGCGGTCAAAGTTCCAAACTAGCGAGGGCGAGAAGTACAGAAAACGACGGCTAAGAAAACGCAGTCGTAAAAAAACTTGGGGCGGAAGTTGCCTTCCGCCCCAAGCGAGAGAATCGAACGAAAACGCTAACAAAGCCGGAAGGTTAGTTCGGCGACTTCACCGCGAGACCGTCGCGACGGCATCCCAGTCGTTGATAGGTTTCGTAATCGATCGATTGCGGAAGGAACTTGACGGCTCCATCGGCAAACACAAAGTAAGCCCCACCGCGGTGCTTCGATTTGAAACCCTGCGACGTGGTCCAGTTGTCGAAACGACGGCACTGATTTTGGTTCTGATTGGGGTCGCGAGGATTGTTGTCCTCTCCCAAGCACGTTTGGTAGTTGATCGGTGCGATCGTCGACGTCCACCAGGCGTTGAAGTGCCACCAGTGGTTGCGCATGTGGTCGCTGCAAGCATAGCGGACTTCGCCATACAGGATGGTAAAGGCGGTGCCGTCAGGAATTTCACCCAACGTCGCCGACCATGCACCACGAGCATAAGGACCTGAAATCCCCCCGTTTTCCATCTTGTTGGTGTTACCGTGGTGGTTACCACCGTCACCAAAAAAGCTGTTGACGCTGGTGGATGTTGGAAGCGTTTGGGACTGCCAAATGCGACCACCACCGTTGGAATCCAAGTACGAGGCGTACAGCGTGCAAGTGCCGAATTGATTCGGCATACCAACAGGCCCGATGTTCATCCCGTAGTTGGCCGACGACAAACCCGGGTCTTCGCGGCCCGTATCCGACGGGCAAAGCCAGCCGGGGACTTCCCATTTATCCTTCCGGAGGACGAAGTACTTGTACTTATCCAATTGGTCGTCGATGGTGCCGTTGTGGGTGTAGGTAACGTTGTTCACCGTTACCGTGTTGGGATGGCACGTGAAGTCGAGCAGGTCGTATGCGGGCGCGATCTCCATGTAGGGCATCAGCTTCACATAGCGCGAACCTTTGTAGGCGTTGGGAACATTGGCCCAGTCGCCGCATCGCCACCAATAGGGTTCGGCCGTTGTCGCCGCATTCGCGCCGGGGTTGTCCGCCGCGCCGCAAAACTCGCTACCGATCGGCAGTCGCTTGTGCGCGTCTTCGTACTCCAAATTGCCGATACCGATTTGTTTCATGTTGTTGGAACATTGCGTGCGTCGCGCGGCTTCGCGAGCAGCCTGGATCGCCGGCAGCAGCAGTGCGACAAGCACGCCGATAATCGCGATCACCACCAACAACTCGATGAGCGTAAAGCCCATTCTTCTCAATTTGTCTCTTCGCTTTCTTCTAACTGACCTCAGATCCATACCGACACCTCCAAAAAATAGCGGGAAAGCATTGAAAAAACGTTCTCCCGAAAAACAGGAAAGGGCAGACAAGCAACTAAGCTTCTCTGCCAGTGGTCACACAAAACTCACTACCCCTTTGCAACCCCTTTCTCATGACTTTGTTTCATGCATCTGCGCGCAATTGCGAAATTAAAAAAGCGACAACAACTGCCCGAGCAAACGCGTAAAGAAAAGCAATGGTTGCGAAATGTTTCTTGAAATCTTTCCGACATGATGGCTGCTGAAGCGCAATCAGAATTACGCTTTCGTCAAGTTGTGCGCATTTGCGCGCTCACTCATTAACAGTTCGTCAGTTGCGTCCCTCCGCAGCGCGCGAGCGCATCTATCGCAGTCGAGAAATGTCGACGCGCTAAAAAGCACTAGCGCGAAGAGAGAGAAAGCCAATTAGAAAAGCCACCTTATTGGCTTTTTCGATCCGACAGATGCCAGACGCGCGGAGAATCAATCGACTGGTTGGAAGAGCACCGCCCTTTAACCGCGGCGCTCCAACGGCCAACCCTCGCGAAATCTTGGGTTCCTCGCGAGCCGCAATTGGAACGCTCGCCGAGGAAAGAGATGTAAACGCGCGAAGAAATCGCGCGGAAACTGGGGCCGCGATCAAGCGCTAGCCGCAAGCGCCTTCACAATGGCGTCGCCCATCTCGACAGTCGAGACGCGCGTCATTCCGGGCTGCATGATGTCGGCTGTTCGCAGCCCTTGCGCAAGCACGCGCTTGACGGCGGCTTCCACTTGATCCGCTTCGGAAAGCAGGCCGAAGGAATATCGCAGCATCATCCCGAAGGACAGAATCGTCGCAATCGGATTCGCGATCCCCTTGCCGGCGATGTCCGGAGCGGAACCGTGCACCGGTTCATACAAACCCGGCGAGTCTGCTTTGCCCAACGACGCCGAGGGTAACATGCCCAGCGAACCGGTCAGCATCGACGCAATGTCGGAAAGGATGTCACCGAACATATTGGTGGTGACCATGACGTCGAACTGCTTCGGGTTTCGCACCAGTTGCATCGCCGCATTGTCGACATACATGTGCGTCAACGGCATCTCGGCGTAACTTGCGGCATGAAGCTTGGTTACTTCCTCGCGCCACATTTCCGTGCATTCGAGCACGTTCGCCTTATCGACCGAGCAAACGCGTCCTTGCCGCTTCTTGGCGAGTTCGAAGGCCACGCGGGCGATCCGTTCCACTTCGGGGCTGGTATAGACTTCGGTGTTGATGCCGCGGCGCGTTCCGTCGGGGAGATTCTCGACGCCCCGTGGTTGGCCAAAATAGATGCCGCCCGTCAGCTCGCGGACAATCATGATGTCGAGCCCCGCAACGATCTCACGCTTCAGAGTCGAGGCATCGGCCAGGGCGTCGAAACAAACTGCGGGTCGAAGATTCGCGAAGAGGCCCAGTGCCTTCCGGATGCCAAGCAGACCTTTTTCGGGTCGCAGTGCGATCGGCAGACTCTCCCATTTGGCTCCGCCGACGGCCCCCAGCAACACAGCGTCGGCTGTTTTGGCTGCTGCCACCGTTTCCTCGGGCAAAGGATTTCCCGCCGCGTCGTACGCAGCACCGCCGATCAGTGCCGTGCTGGTGGTGAACTTCGCGCCCCCACGGCTGTTGAAAACGTTCACAACTTTTTGCGTCTCTCCAACAACTTCCGGCCCAATGCCGTCACCGGGGAGAAGCAGAATGTGCCTATCTTTCATCGATTATTCCTCAACCAAATCGCATCACGCATGAATATCTCAGCCCCTCCAAACTTAACCGAAATGCCAAAACCATAGAACGTCCCATTGCACCAAAGCCCTGGAAGGTCCTAGGCCGGGGCGTGCGCCGAGATTATTTACCGCCCCTTATGCCGTCAAGCGCCGAACCGCCAGAGACTTTAAAGCTGGCGTCCTCCAAGCAGGTGCCCTCAACTCAGGCATCGTCCACCCTTTTTTGCAGTTCCTGAACAAACGAGAGTTGCGCCGCGTTGATCTTTCGAGAAGCCGCAACCACATCGAAGAAATCCGCTCGGTCAATCTCAGGAAACTCCATCTGCCGCCCGGAGCGGGGAGGCCATTCCATCGTGAACTTGTTGCTCACGATGGCGCTAGGATCGCAGTCGTATTGAAACGCCCAGGCATGAACGACTTTTCCCTCTTTTTGCTTGACGGGTGTCAAGGCGGCGAATGGGCCCGTGGGGGTGATGCCCGTTTCTTCTTCGAACTCCCGCTTGGCAGCTTCGAACAGGTCCTCGCCCGGTTCGATCTCTCCCTTGGGAATCGTCCAAGCACCTTCATCCTTTTTCTTGAACAAAGGCCCGCCAGGATGAGCGAGAAGCACCTGCAATGTGCCGTTCTTGATTCGGTACATCAGCAATCCGGCGCTAGCCTTTGGCATAGACGCTAACCCCATACCGCGCAAGTCGAAATGAGTGTGGAATCGAGTTCCAATCACTCTGCCATTGAACGTGCCGCCGTGAGATGCTGCAAGAGACTGTTTGCGCCGGCCGCGGCAGAATCCCAAACGCGAGGATCGAGCGTCACAAAATACGAGGGGCGTTGCCACGATTTCATTGACCCCGAAACGACTTTGTCACTGCGATCTCATTTCGCGTAGAGTGTCGCCATAGTCGCCAGCCCTGACAGAAACCAAAGAGCCACGCCTATGGCCGTAACGCATCCCGCTGGTCCGTTTGGTTTGACTGGGTGGACTATCGCCAGAAGCGCGCACACCAATCCAACGATGGCAGCATCTAAGAATCCGTATTCCATTGCCGCTATCGGCCCGGTCACGATGCGTTGTGCCTATGATGGTCAAGTCGCCGCTGTGCATTTGATTGGGCCCTATCGGTTCCAACAACGGGGGTGGCTTGACTCTCTGGCTACGCCATCTATATTCGACCTTACGAATATACGCACCTCATGGTCTAGCAAAGGCCGATATGAACGACGCTCTTCGCCACTTCAAAGCCGGAATATTTCAGGCGCTGGCCAACCCGACTCGCATCGCCATCGTTGAGCTGCTTCGCGACGAGGGGGAAATATCGGTGGGGCGCATCCATGAGGCACTTGGCATCGAGCAGACCAACGCCTCCCAGCACCTGGCCGTCCTCCGCAGCAAGAACCTCGTGGTCGCGAGAAAAGAAGGCAATCAAGTCTTCTATAGCCTGCGCGACAAACTCTTGGGGCAAGTCATGAATGTGATGAAAACGTATTTTCACGCGCACCTCGACGAGTCCCTGGGAATGCTGCGCGTCATCAAGAAAGAGACGGCTCACGAA
>CAZWSX010000064.1:0-14608 GCA_964636985.1 uncultured Pirellulaceae bacterium
CTCCGATGATCGGTGTCGGCGTGGCCGTGGCAGCACTGGTGGGGCAGCGATTGGGTTCAAACGAACCCAAACTGGCGGAGCGCGCCGTTTGGTCGGGGATGGCGATTGGGCTCACTTACAGTGTCGTGTGCGGAAGCTTCTATCTGCTGATGCCTGGCACGCTGTTGCAGTTCCATCGGTTCGAAGACGAACCAGCTACGCATAGTATCGCGCGCCTGGAGACTGGCGATCCGGTTTCATCGGATGCGTCATCGGCCAGTTTATCCGCAGAGAGTCACGACGAGTTGCGGGCGCTTGCGACGAACCTGTTGCGTTTCATCGCTGCGTATTGCCTGTTTGATGCTGCGCAGATCATCCTCTCGAACGCATTGAAGGGAGCAGGGGACACCGCGGCCGTGTTGGTTATCACCGGCGGCGTATCGCTGCTCCACATTGGTGGCGGGATGGCCCTTTCCCAAACGCCGTTGCGCGAGGCGGGTGTTTACTTTTGGTGGGTGGTAATCACCTCGTGGCTCTTTTGCCTTGCGCTGGCGTACCTGGTTCGTTTTCTCGGCGGCGCCTGGCGCTCGATGCGAGTCATCGAGCCGAAGCTGGCTGGTGAAACCGCCGCAGCCGATGCCGCCTAGGCCGCGCCTATTTTTCCCACGAGCCGTTTTCCCACAAGCCGATGGGCTCGAGTTCGTCGGCGTCGGTTTGTTGGACAGCGGCAATTTTGCGGGGCTCTTGCGGCAATCGGAGCTTCGCCCCGACCGGCAGGCTCTCGGGGTCCGAGAGAGTCGCGCGATTCAAGTCGTACAGTTCGCGCCAGCGGCGGGCATTGCCCAATCGCAACTCGGCAATCGATTCGAGCGTATCGCCGTCGCGGATGGTGTGCGTCACGCGGCGCGGTTGATCCTCACGCGGTGTTTCCGCGGTAGCGGGGTGGCTGGGCCGCAGGGGCGGCGAGGCGTCGGCGTCGTCGGCTCTCTTGGCATTTTCGGTTGGCGCGGCAGGTCGTACTCGAACTTTGGGCCGCGCCGGCGACGTTCCGCTGACAAGTCGCACTTCCGGGGAAGGTTCGGCGATCTGTTCGGTGCGGACCGTCGAGGCTCGTTCCACTTTGCCGGGTTGTTGGCCGCGAGGCGAGTAGGTGCTAGGGAGCGTTGGCAAGTTTGTCGACACCGTCTCGGCTAACGGATCGCCGTTGGCCGCAGTCGATTGTTCTGCCGACGTGTTTTCGCGGCGGTGGTTGGCCGCGGGCGAGCGGGGACGTTCTGGCCGGCGAAAATAGTCTGAATGTTCCGGAAGTTCGATGGGAGCGTCGAGCGCTTCCACCGCCAAGGCTTCCTCGTCGGTGTGGGCGTTAGGACGGTGTCGCCCCGAGATGGCGATTCCGGCGACCAGGCAGCCGATGACCAAGACGCCCGCCAGCTTGGAGGACATCGACGACGAAACAGGGGAGCTATCCAACTCGCGTTCAGCGTTCACGTGCACGGCACCTGAAAGACTCGTTTGTACTATTTACAAAAATAGCCAACGATTTTTCAAAGGCAGGCGAGTTTCGCCCCGCCGAGTTCCACTTTTTGCGAGACGCCGCATCGCATCCCGAATCGATGAACGCAAATTGCCAAAAGCTTGTGCGCTGAGTAACCGGTTCAGCTTGCCGCTTAGGAACTGGCGCTTGTGACCGCGCCTATCTGGTTCCGACTTCCCGCTTCTAACGGAATTTCCGGGCGGCTTCGACAGCCATCACGTCGCAGCGTTCGTTTTCTGGGTGGCCGCTGTGTCCATCAACGTGGTGGAACTTGAGTTTGTGCTGCTGGATCAGCTCGTCCAGCTGCTTCCACAGATCGGCGTTCTTGACGGGCTTTTTGTCGGAACTCTTGACCCAGCCGTTACGCTTCCATCCAGCCATCCACTCTTTCAAACCCTTGCGGACGTACTCGCTGTCGGTGAACAGTTCGACGAAGCACGGGCGTTTGAGGGCCGCCAGGCCTTCGATGGTGGCTTGCAGTTCCATGCGATTGTTGGTGGTTCCTGCCTCTCCACCGGAGGCTTCCTTTTCTTTGCCCGTCGCCAGGTGCCGCAGGATATAGGCCCAACCGCCTGGCCCCGGATTTCCGCTGCACGCTCCATCCGTAAAAAGATGGATGTGGGGAAGGGCATCGCCGTCGTCGGTCATGGGCGTCTCAAGAAGGGGAGGGCAGCAATCGACTGGCCTCAAACTAGCATGAAATCCCCGCCGGACGATAGGGGATTTTCTGGTCGGGCGGGCTAGGTGCGAAGCGCGCCTGTCGTCGAGCGCGGCAGAGAAGTTGCGAGGTCTATTCGGAGTGGTAGCTCAACCCGCATGGTCGTTCCGACGTGCTGCCTGCTGGTGGCCTTAATGGTGCCGCCGTGGGCTTCTACGATCGACTGGCAGATACTCAAGCCTAGGCCGGTCCCTTGCGTCTCGGTATGACGCGTCCGCGCGGAATCAGCCCGGTAAAACCGATCGAAGATGCTGGGCAAATGTTCGGGGCTGATCCCGATGCCCGTATCGGTGACCTCGACAATGGCGGAATTCTTTTCTCGCCACAGCGCGACCGAGACCTCGTGTTTGGCATCCTGGCGGAATTCGTCGGGCACCGCCGTGTATTTGATGGCGTTGTCGATCAGATTGTTCAAGACCTGCCGCAAATGCGAAGTGCTGCCGCACATGATAACCGGTTCGGTATGCGTGATTGTCAGTTTCACGCCCAGGCTGTCCGCAACCGCCTCGAACATGTCGACG
This sequence comes from uncultured Pirellulaceae bacterium, assembly GCA_964636985.1. Lineage (GTDB taxonomy): Bacteria > Planctomycetota > Planctomycetia > Pirellulales > Pirellulaceae > CAZWSX01. The sequence continues at coordinate 2,753 of CAZWSX010000064.1, forward strand.
GCTTTGCCGACTAATTCGTCGAGTCGTAGTTGGGCTTCGATGCGTCCGATGTGCCCCGCGTCCACTTCGGCTAACAGCAGCAATTGATTGACGAGCACTTGCAGGTTGCTGCACTCGTCGGTGACGCGCGAGAGCAGTTCCTCTTGTTCGTCGAGGCTCGACCGGCTTGCGGCGGCGACCTCGATGCTGGTCCGGATCGCCGCCAGGGGACTGCGCAACTCGTGTGCGGCATACGCTACCATGTCGCGGTTTTTTTTAAGGTATTCCGCGATCCGATCCAGAAGTCCGTTGATGACGCTTGCCAGGCGGTCGAGTTCGTCGTCCGCTCCCCGCAGAGGGAGCCTCGCCGAGATATCGACCGGGTGAAGGCGGTCCGTCTGCTGAATCATCGAGCGCAGCGGACCTGTCGCCTGCGTGGCGACAAAATAGGCGCACAGCGGCGACAGAATGAGGATGATCGCCACGGCAACAATGACGTACCGATCGATCATGCTGAGTTGCCGGTTGACCAGCAAATCCACCGAGACGCCGGCTAACACCAAAACGTTCTGGTCGTGAACTGTAGGGAGTTCGACAACTCGATTGGTGCCGACCGTGTGGGGACTTTTCGTAAAGTCCCTGATCTTGAAGGTCCCCTTTACAGGCGTGAGCTTTGTTGCCCAGAGTCGTTCGCCCGTGTTGTCGAGCAGGCATACAAAGAATCCCAAATCCTTGCGCGTATCGGCGGCATCCTCGAGCGCGTCCTGCCAATTTGTGGAGGAAATCGAGTCCTCGTTGGGCCATCGCTTGGCGATCTCCTCGGCTTCCGCGAGGAGAATCGAATCCATTTCGGCGACCAGTGCGCGGTGAACGGTCCAACGCATCAGACCGACAGCCAGCAGGCCCGTCGCAAGGACGGCCGCGCCGTTCCAGAGAACCAAAATAAGGAAGAGACTTGGTTTCCATTGAGGCTTAGTTGGCTTGGATGACATAGCCACGTCCGCGAACGGTATGGATCAACGGCGTTTCGAAACCCTTGTCGATCTTACCGCGCAGCCGGTTGATGTGAACTTCGATCACGTTGGTCACGCCTTCCCAGTCGGCGTCCCACAAGTGCTCGCAAAGCATCTTGCGCGTAACCACCTGGCCGGCGTAACGCATCAGGAATTCGAGCAGGCTGAACTCGGTAGGCGTGAGTGCGATTTCCTTCCCCTCGCGAGTCACGCGGCGAAGCGTCAAATCGAGCGAGAGCGGGCCTACTTGCATTTGCGAAGAAGGGCGAGCGACAGCGCGTCGGCCGATCGCATCGATTCGCGCTAACAATTCCGTGAATGCAAACGGTTTAACCAAATAGTCGTCGGCACCCTTGTTCAGGCCTTCGACGCGGTCTTCCACGGCGCCGAGTGCGGTGAGAACGATAATCGGCGTTGAGTTGCCTTCGTTGCGAAGCTTGCGAATGACGTCGATTCCCGGAAAATCGGGCAACATCAGGTCGAGCAGCAAAACGTCAAATTTTTGCGACCGTGCGTTGACAACGCCCTGAATGCCGTCGTGAGCCCACTCGCACTGATGGCCGACGTCCTGAAGTCCCTTTTGAATTGCTTTGCCCAGAACCGCATCATCTTCGACCAACAAGAGATTCATAAGTCGATACCAATCAGCAAAACGACCAGAAGACCGCACCTGCCGAGGCGACGTTGTTCGCTTTAGCGCCGAGTTTTCGAGAAAAAGTTAAGAAAAAACTACTGAGAGAAGCATATCCGTTAGCTTCGTCGCGGTGTAGATAATTAGATAACGGCTTACCAAGTCGTAATCAATGCCGTTAGGAAGGAGTGTTCGCTGTGGCTGTTCTTTTTTTGATCTGTTAGTTCGCTTCTGGCTGACCAGAGCCCGGCATAAACTGCGAGGTGTATCTTTGTGATTCGCTTGGTGCGGAGAACGCGGGTTGTATCGCCGAGGCCAGGGGCGTGTCTTGGCGATTCCTTCCACGGAGGATTCAGATTGCCCGCACGGTGTGGGCTGCGGTATTCAACGGAATGAATCAGGCTGCGGGTTGAGGGGTTCGCGAGGAGAGGAAAACCTCTCGAGCCATTGGGTGCGGTGTTCGGGGACGCGCGAATCGGGTGTGGCGGTTTTAAGGCAAGGCCTGAGACCCGACAGTTGGACGACGCAGCTTCGACAAGAGCTCGACATGGGATCAACAGGTTGCCCACAAATGCGGAATTGCGATGATTTTGTCTTTCTCTTGCCGCACGCGCGATTCGCGTTTGAATCGTTGAATCCTGAGGCGAGACGAATCGATTTTTCTGTACGGCGGAGGGATGATTGGCCGATAAACTCGGCTGTCGGACTTTCTTCGACCGCTTTCCGTGGTAGAATTCCAAAGTCCTTAAAAGACAGCCCCTGGTTTCGCATTCCGGCAGAGGGATCAACATTTATGGGACGGTCCGAGTCACCAAAAGGCACTACTTAAGTAGGCCTGATTCGCATCGCTCTCCCAGCAGCTCCACGTTTGCTGCAATCGGCCGGGGGTTTTTTTGATTGTGATACGCCACAGGAGAGTTTCTCCTGTGGCGTTTTTCGTTTCTTGAGCCCCTGCATCACGCAACCAAGAGGGGTGACAGGCTACTTGGCAGACTTGTCTTGCTTGCCGGCGGGAGTTACCGGCGCCTCCAAATCCTGTGCCGCCAGGTCGTAGAACCTGGCTTCTCCCTCTTCCACGACCAAGCGGAATTCGGGCTTGCCAGCGGCACGTAAAGGGTCCAGATGCCCAACGAGTCGGTCGTCTAAATAGAAGAACCAGGCGCGGGAGTGCCGTTCGACGCGAAGGTCGTGACGTGCTCCAGGCTCGCCGATGGGCTGCTTAATGACGGGGCGGTCGGTCCGCCAATCGCCGGTATCGCTTTCGCGGACCCCGATCCAGACCGCGCCATTGGCGAGTCGCATCGCCAGTCGCGGAGATTCCGGCCCTGCGAGATCGCATTGCACTTCGACCGCGGTTTCCGGCTTGGCCACGGTGGACAATCGTAAGACGTGGTAGCGGAACGGAGTGACCTTTCCATCCGCTGTATAAACCAATCTCCGGCTGGCTGCGCCATGGGTTCCCACCAGCGCCGCCCCTTCGTCGTCGGTGTTTTCTGACCAGGTGCCCGACTCGATCCTCCAGCCGTCGAGGCTGCGGCCGTCGAAAAGAGGTTGTTCGATGGTTCCCAGCGGCAAGTCAGGCTCGATTTTTGGGCCCCAAGTTTGCGGCAGCTCGTTGTCGTTGCGTCGTTGCGTGTGGGTCATGTTCCACCACACGCCGCCGCCGATCACGGCCAGTAATCCTGCCAGCAGGAGAAGTCCCCGCAGGTACGAACCGGACTTGCGCGCCGGCGCGCCCGCGAGCAGCTGGGTGGGCGCGGTGGCGACGTTTTCCTTGGTGGTGGGCGACTTCCGCAAGACGGTTCGGCCTTTGGCATCCGGCGTATCGCCTGGGTCGCGTTGCGTTTCGTAAGTCGCGGCCTTGCGGAGTTTGGCCACCAGGTTCGACGGCTTGTCGCTTCCTTTGGGATCCTGGGTGGCAGCCAGAACCTCGTCGATGGCCGAGAGCAACTCGGCGTAGTCGCGAGGGCGTTTTTTCAGTTCCAGCGAAGTCATCCGCACGATCAAGTCGACGCTTTTGCGATGAAGCCCGCTGCGTTCGGCCGTGATTGGAGGAAACGCCCCGGAAAGCTTTTTGGCGATCATAGCGCCCATGGCCAGATCGGCGAATGGGTTTTTCCCGGCCAACATTTCCCAAGCTGTGACACCGAGCGCGTAGATATCGGTCCGCTCGTCGAGCTCCTCGTGGTTGAATTGCTCGGGCGACATGTACTGCGGACTGCCGATGGTATTCATCGTGGCCGTGAGCCGGCCCATGCCAGTCGCCGACGACGCGGGCAAAATTGCCAATCCAAAGTCAGCCACTTTCACCATGGGCTCGCCTGGCGGAAGAGTGAAGCCAGGCGGAGGCTCGATGAGCATCAAGTTGGCCGGCTTGATATCCCGGTGAACGACGCCGTTACTGGCGGCGTAGGCCAGGCCCGAGGCGGCCTGCCGGATGATCCCCCAAGCGACTCGCTCTGGAAGTGGTCCTTCGCTTTGCACCAGCCGTTGGGCGTCGGTGCCGGTCAACAGCTCCATCGCCAGGAATAGCCGACCTGATTGCCGGCCAAAATCGAACGCCGTCACGATGTGCGGATGGACGAGCCGCCCGATAACCTTGGCTTCTTTCTCGAACCTTGCCAGGGCCAGCGGATCGCTGACGAACGAGCCCAAGATGGTTTTGAGCGCAACATCCCGATCGAGCGCTAGTTGCCGGGCGTGGAAGACAACGCCCATCCCGCCGCGTCCTAAGACGTCGAGGATCTCGTAGCCTGGAATCGTGTCGTTAGGGCGCGAAAGGCACTCGACGATATCGACGTCGGCGGCCGTGAGCCACCCTTCCTGCATGGCAATCGAGGAAGGCGCAACACCGTTTTGCGTTGCCTGCTCGACTAACTTGCGCGAGTCGCGATCGCTCAACAGGCCGAGTCGCTTGGCCGTTTTGACGAATAACTGGACGGAGTCGTTCCCCCCGCTCCGCCTGGTCATGACGCGATTGATCCCTTCTTCCGACCACGAAGCACGCTGGCGGTTTTGGCCGTTTCCAATTGGATCTCGCTGAGCTTCTTAAGAATCGCGTCGACGGAAGGGCGATCGGTGATGTTCTTGCCTACGTAAGCAAATCGAATTTGCCCCGTCGGGTCGAAGATGTAGGTCGAAGGTTTCGAGAGCCGGTCTCGAATTCCCAAGGCATCGACCAGCTTTAGTTGCACGTCGAACGTGATCGGAAAGGGGACTTTTTCCGGCGGATCTTTGAGCTCGGCGAAAACGTTCGTCTTGAACACTTCGCCTTGCGCTTTTTCTTCGGGGACGGAAATCGGAAAAACAACAACCACTTCGGCCTTTCGGTCGGACAGTTTTTTGTAGTTCGCGATCAGCCGCGAAGTCTGCGAGACGCAGAAGACACAAACAGACCCGCCCGGTACGGCGCCGCGTGTGACGACCAGCACCAGGCTTTTTCCTGGAGCGACTTCGCCTAACTTGATGTCAGGCGTTTGTCCTGCACTGGCGGGGCAACGAGCCAGCGACAGTTGGAAAAAGTTGCCATCGAAGGTGTCGCCGAACCCTTCCGTGGTCCACTTGGGAGAATCGTCGAATTCGAAGGCATCGGCGTTGCCGTAACCGCGTTCCTGCTCGCATCCGCAAAGTAACGAAAGTGCCGCTCCGCCCAGCGCGAGCGCGCTTCTGCGGGATAGTTGCAGCAGCGCCGTTTCACTGGGGGAATTTGTCGATCCATCCACTTCGGTTCACTCCTTGGCGGAGCTATACGAACTCCGTTTGTCCCGGCATGGGAACTTCCGGAATTTTCACGTCGCCCCACTCGTACTTTTCCGGCGTGAGATTCTCCTTGGAATTCATCGCCATCTCCCACGTGATCTCTTGGCCGGTGTAGCACGCCATCCGGCCCATGATGGCGAGCAATGTGCTGTAGCACATGTACGTGCCGTTGTTGATGGGCGACCCTTGGCGGATGCTCTTGAACAACTCCTGGTGCTCGACCAGGTACATGCTGGGCTGTTCCCCTTCGTACCGCCACTTTTGTTCGCCGTTGACGGTGAATTGGAGAACGCGAGCGTTCCCCTTGGTGCCGTAAACGTAATCGTCGGTCTCGTTGAAGCAGTCCTTTTGTTGCCGCGTGTAGGCGTGGCACTTAACGCCATTGGGCCATTCGTAGACTACGGCGTGGTGATCGAAAATGTTCCCCCATTCCGGTCCGGTGCGAACTTGGCGACCTCCCAAGCCGATGGCTTTGACAGGGGGCTTGTCGTCCATCAACCACATGGCTTTGTCGAGGCTATGGATGTGTTGCTCGACGTTATGGTCGCCCGAGAGCCATGTGAAGTAGTACCAGTTGCGCTGCTGGTATTCCATCTCGCTCCATTCGGGTTTGCGTCCGCGATGCCAGAGGGGACCGGTGAGGTAGTTTTCCTGGATGCTGACGATATCGCCGATCGCGCCGCTCTTGATTTTGTCCATGGTCGCTTTGACCGCGTAGTCGTATCGCCAGCACAGGCCCGAAACGAGGGCGAGCCCCTTCGAACGCGCCATCTCGGCCGATTCCAGAACGCTTCGCACGCCTGGGGCGTCGACGGCGACGGGCTTTTCGCAGAAGACGTGTTTGCCAGCCTCCACCGCGGCCCGCAAATGGGCGGGGCGAAAGTGAGGTGTGGTGCACAGCAACACCACGTCGACATCGCTGGCGATCAATTTCTTATAGCCCTCGAAGTCGTGGTAAACGCGGTCCTCGGCGACCTGGAACTGCTCGCCAAGTTGATTTTTGAGAACCTTGTATCCGTTTTGCGCTCGATCGGGAAACAAATCGCAGATGGCAACCAACTGTGCGTTTTTGTCGGCGTTCATGGCGTCTTGCGCCGCGCCCATCCCACGGCCGCCGCAACCAATAAGTCCGACTTTGAGGATGTCGCTCCCCGCTGCGTGAACCATGCGTGTCGATGCGAGTGTGCTGGCAGCGATCGTTCCGGCCGTGACGACGGAGCCGGTCTTCAAGAAACTTCGGCGGTCAACCGAGGGGCGCGACGGATTCTTCGACATCCAAACATTCCTTGCGGCGAACGATTTCGATAGGAGGGTTGCCCGACTCAACGCGCGGGACGGTGGCACCATCGCACGCGGCGGCAAGTGACGATGAACCGCCACACATAGCAGTTTAGTTGGGCACCCGCTCGGCAAGCAACGGCATGCGAGAAAACGCCGGTTTTCTCGACCAGAAAATCGCGAGTTCGAGTCGCCCGGGGCAGGAAAGCGGTGCGCCGCCTTAATCGAACATCGATGGTGGCATGAACTCGAAGTAGCACGACAATCTTACGTTCGGGTTCCTGTGCGCAGGGTTTGGGAATTGGAATATGTCGCGCTACAACGACAGCATCGTCCACTACTTAGAGCCGCCAACCAAGCCCTAGACCCATCTCGATCTTTCTTTCGCGAATTGGCAACGACGGTCCGGGGACGCCATAATGGCGGTTCCCGCCGCCGACTTCTGTTGGCACCATTTGCCCGCCGCTGTAAAGAGATTGAGGATACGAGATGGATTTCCGGACTTCGCTAACAGCAAACCGTCGCGATTGGTTGCAATGGACTTCCGGTGGCCTTCTCACGGCAGCACTAACGACTCTTTTGGGCAAAACGCGACCGGTCTTGGCCGATCGCATTGCGGCGGAGGCCAGCGACCCGCCGCCGCACTTTCCGGCGAAGGCCAAGTGCGTCATTCATATTTGCTGCTGCGGCGGGATCAGCCAGGTCGACAGCTTCGACTATAAACCTGAGTTGGAAAAATTCCACGGCAAAAATCTTCCCGGTGACAAGCCGGAAGTTTTCTTCGGCCAAGTCGGTTTGCTTCGTCAGAGCGACTTCGAGTTCAAACAGCGCGGCGAGAGCGGCTTGTGGATCTCGGAACTGTTCCCGAACATCGCGACGGTCGCCGACGATCTGACGGTGATTCGCTCGATGACGGCGGACTCGGCCAGTCACACCCCGGCGACGATGCAGGAGAACTCCGGTTTCCGGCTGAATGGTTTTCCCACGATGGGAGCCTGGATGTCGTACGGCCTTGGCTGCGAGACCGACGAGTTGCCTGCGTTCGTGGTGCTTCCGGATGCACGCGGACTTCCCGCGAGCGGAACGAACAACTGGACCAGCGGCTTTTTGCCGCCGACGCACCAAGGCGTGATGTTCCAAACGCAAGGCGATCCGATCCGCGATCTCAAACCGAAACGATCGCTGTCGGACGAACTCGAACGCGATACGCGCGAGCTGCAGAAACTGCTGAACAAGTCGGACCTGGTTGGTTACGAAGGAGACGCCGATCTCAAGGCCCGCATGAAGGCTTACGAGTTAGCGGCGAAGATGCAGCTGGCGGTGCCTCAAATTATCGACCTGTCGAATGAGACGGCTGGCACCACTGCGGACTATGGACTCGACCAGCCTGACACGGCCGAGTTTGGCAAAGCGTGCCTGCTCGCTCGGCGACTGGCGGCTTCGGGCGTGCGATTCATTCAGGTTTATAGCGGCGGTGCCTTTGGTTCGCCGCGAATCAACTGGGACGGGCACGAGAACTGTGCCGAAAACCACTCGCAAGAAGCCAAGCGGATCGATCGCCCTGTGGCCGCCTTGATTCGCGATTTGAAACAACGTGGGATGCACGACGAAACGCTCGTGCTAATTACCAGCGAGTTTGGCCGCACGCCGTTTGCTCAAAGTGCGGCCGATCAAGTCGGCCCGGGCCGCGATCACAACCCGCAGGGGTTCACCGTTCTAACCGCTGGTGGCGGGACCAAACCAGGTTTTGCGTTTGGTGCGACCGACGATCTGGGTTGGAAGGCGGTCGATAACGTCCTCACTTGGCCCGACTTCCACGCGACCGTGCTGCATCAACTAGGAATTGATCACACGCGACTGACCTACTACCACAACGGGATCTTGCGCCGGTTGACCAACGTGCATGGTCACGTCGTCAAAGGGATTCTGGCGTAATGCTAGGGTGTGAAGTCGTCGCTGCCTGAGAGGCCAACGACGAACGCTGCGAGCAAATCGGCGGCGCGATCAATGTCTTCGAGTGCGATCATCTCGACCGCGCTGTGCATGTAGCGATTGGGAATTGAAACCAGCCCCGTCGCCACGCCTGCTCGATTGAGTTGTAGGGCGTTGGCGTCGTTGGGCACTGCTCGGCCACTCGCTGAGAGCTGGCAGGGAATTTCTTTGGCGCGGGCGGTTTCGAGCAACCGTTCCGTCACCTTGGGATTCATATTCGGTCCGCGGAAGATGACCGGGCCATTGCCGAGCGCGATGTCCCCTTGCTGACGCTTGTCGATCGTGGGGCAATCGGTGGCGTGCGTGACATCGACCGCGATGCCGATGTGGGGATCGACTCCGAACGCGCTGGTTTGAGCACCACGCAGGCCGATTTCTTCGGCGACCGTCGACACGCAGAAGGCGCCGACGTTCAGCGTTTGCGACGCGGCGCGGCGCAGGGCCTCGACGCACACCCACAGGCCGGACTTGTTATCCATCGCCGGGCTATTGGCCAGGCCGTTTCGCATTTCCTGGTAGCCGAGTTGCAGCGTGACGGGATCGCCGATGCGGACCAGCTCGGACGCTTCGGCTTTCGTCTTGGCGCCGATATCGAGCCACAGGTCGTCGAGCTTGACGACTTGTTTACGTTCTTCGTCGGTGAGGAGGTGGATGGCCTTTCGGGAAATCACCGCAGGAATCGGTCCGCCCGAGGACCAGATCATCATCCGTTGGCCGATGAGCTGTTGCGGGTCCCAACCGCCGATGGTTTGGCCGTAGATAAAACCGTTGTCATTAATATGGGTGACTAGCATTCCAATCTGGTCACAATGGCCGGCAAACATCACGCGGACCGGGGCATTGGGGTTCTTAGCGAGAATCACGTTGCCGTGCAGGTCAGTTTTGATGCTGTCGGCGAAGGATGCGGCGTATTCTCGGACGACGGCTTGAATGGGGGCTTCATAGCCCGAAGGGCTGGGCGTATGGAGGAGTTTCTTGAAAAAATCGAGCGCGGCGGCTTCCATCAACAGGGCTCCCTCAATAGCGCGAACCTGGAAACAATCCCAAGGGTCCAAATCTACCGGAGCGAAGGGAGGCGGATAACTCCCCCTTCGCCCGGGGTCGTCGCCCGTTGGCGAGATTTAAGAGCTGTCTGGTAGTTCGATGGACAGGATTGCCCATCCCACGGGAAGACGTGTGGCCCCTTGTCACGATGCTGCATACCGTTCAGACTAAACGCCTGAAACGATCCGATCCCAAAACATGCGTAACGCAGTGACTTCCCCTTCGACCATTATTATCGTCGTACGAATTCAGTCCCTCACCGGGAACTGATAGTGCCGCGATTCGATTGCACGACGCGAAACGGCCTTGAGGTTCCCAAAACCTCAAGGCTTTTTTTGTTTTCCAACCGCCGATAATCGGAACACATCCGAAAGTTTTCGCAGAGCGACCGCTCGCGGGAACGACAGACTGCAGAGACTGAACCGACGCCATGAAACGTGCCATCCAGATCTACGATACGACCCTCCGCGACGGTACCCAAGGAGAAGGGGTAAGCCTTTCGGTCGAGGACAAACTGCAAATTACGCAGCGACTGGATGAGATGGGCATCGACTACATCGAAGGGGGATTTCCTGCCAGCAACCCTAAGGATGCGGAGTTCTTCCGGCGCGTGCAAAAGCTGAAACTCCGCAATGCCAAACTGTGCGCCTTCGGTATGACGCGGCGGCGCGGCGTGGCGGCCAGCGAAGACCCCGGAGTCGTCGCGCTTGTCGAATCGGGTGCTCCTGTCGTCACCGTCGTCGGCAAGACATCGGATTTTCACGTCACCGAAGTGCTGCGAGTCACGCTCGAAGAGAACCTCGCGATGATTCGCGACACGGTCGCTTACCTCAAGAGCCAAAACCGCGAAGTGATCTACGATGCCGAGCACTTCTTTGACGGTTGGAAGGCCAATCCCGAATACGCCGCCAAGACCATTCAAGCTGCGGCGGAATCCGGTGCATCGCTAGTGTGTCTGTGCGACACCAACGGCGGTACGTTGCCCGAGCAAATTGTCGAGCGAGTGTCAGCGGCGCGGAAGGCGCTCGAAGCAACGCGCGTTCCGGTGGGCATTCATTGTCACAACGATTGCGAACTCGCAGTCGCCAACAGTTTGGCCGCCGTCGATGCTGGTGCCGTGCAAGTGCAGGGAACCATCAACGGCGTCGGTGAACGCTGCGGGAACGTCGACTTGATTTCGGTGATGGCGAATCTCGCCATCAAGAAGAGCGGGTACGAAGTTCTCGGTGGGACGAACCTGGAACACCTGACGGAGCTTTCTCGTTTTGTTTACGAGACTGCCAACCTTAATCCGCGCCCAGGACAAGCCTTCGTGGGGCAGAGCGCTTTTGCGCACAAAGGGGGCATGCACGTTCATGCAATTGCCCGCGCGACCGAAAGCTACGAGCACATCAATCCGGAACTCGTGGGAAACGAACGCCGCATTTTGGTGAGCGAATTGTCGGGGCGATCGAATATCGCGGCCATGACTGCCAAGCACGATTTGCCGAACGATCCGGCCCTGCACAAGCAAGTGCTCGATAAGATCGTCGAAATGGAGCACGTGGGGTTCCAGTTCGAGGCGGCGACGGCGTCGTTCGATCTTTTGGTTCGGAAAGTCGCCGGGAAATTCAAGCCGCATTTCAAGCGACTGAAGTATCACGTGGGCGTTTCGGTCGACGGGGAGGGGAGCCCGGTCACTGAGGCGACGGTGAAAATTCGCGTCAATGGCGAGCCGCGCCACGAGGTAGGGGAGGGGGATGGCCCTGTGAACGCCTTGGATGCGGCATTGCGGAAGGCCTTGAACGGGAACTACCCGAACCTCCAACAGATGCGGCTGATCGATTACAAAGTGCGGGTGGTCAACAGCGAGGCGGGCACCGCCGCCCGGATTCGCGTCATCATCGAAAGTGCCGACGACCGCGACGTGTGGGGCACCGTCGGCGTTTCGGAAAACATCATCGAGGCAAGTTGGATGGCGCTGGTCGACGCAATCGAATACAAGCTCTACAAGGATGGGCCCTAGAAGGCCGGAGACACAGGTCGGAACATGACAACGAACGATTTTTCGCCAGAAGCTTTGCCGAACCGCTTCGACCATGCCGAAGCCCAGCCGCGCTTGTTCGCCGCTTGGGAAAAGGGCGGTTTCTTTCATGCCGATCCCAAAAAGCCGGGCAAGCC
>CAZWSX010000065.1:0-14521 GCA_964636985.1 uncultured Pirellulaceae bacterium
CGGCCCCGGTAATAGTCCGCGCACCCTTTTCGCGGGCCTGTTTGATAAACAGCGTTTGCTCAGGGCGATACACAGTGTCGAAAACCACCTGCTCGGCCTTGAAATGGGCCCCGTCAAACGGCGTATCGTTGACGTTGGGATGCATGCCCACCGGCGTGCAATTCACAATCATGTGGGCCTTGGTCAGGCTCCGAATTCCCCAAGGGACCACGCGGGCCTTGAATTCGTTGGCCAGCACCTGGGCCCGGGCCTCGGTCCGCGCTGAAATCGCAACGTCGGCACCGCGCTGTGTGAGACCATAGACCAGAGCCTTAGCCGCTCCACCAGCTCCCAAAACGAGTGCCGTTTTTCCCTGCATGGCTTTCGCGGGCGTTTCGCTGGGGAACATCCGATCGATGGCCGCCATCGCCGCGATGCTGTCGGTGTTGTAACCGATCCACTTCCCGTCTTTGCGGATCATGGTATTGCAGGCGCCAATTTGCTTCACCGACTCGTCGTTCTGCGCCAGATGCGGGATCACCGATTCCTTGTGAGGAATGGTCACGCTCAATCCGCGGATGCCGAGTTCCTGGCAATCCTTCAAGAAGATTTCCAAGTCGACCGACGAGACCCGCATCGGCAGGTAGATCTTGTTCAGCCCCAGATGGACGAACGCTGCATTGTGAACGTGAGGGCTCAGGCTGTGCCCAACCGGATCGGCAACGACTCCGTAAAACTCGGTATCGGCGTTGATCGATTCGTACCGGTACTGGTTCATCATTTCCTTGTAAGTGAACTGCCCCGGCGCGACCACCCGCTCCGAATCGAACGATGCGTAGGTGAACGGCCCGCCGAATTTGGCGAGCATGATGCGGCTCATGGCACCGAGTTCGCCCATGCAAAACGCGATCGTCGGAATCTTGCTGTCGCGCACCAGCCGCAAAGCACGGAGGTTGTGATGCGGCGTGGTGGCCGTCGTGGCGATCTTGATAATGTCCGGATCGAGTTGCGCCATCCGGGCATGGATGTCATCAAGATTCTTAGGCGTCTCGATGAAATTGTGGAAGCTGACGATCCGCTTCGTTTTGCCGTAGCGCGGGATCTTCGCCGCAATGTCGTCCTCCAAATCGACATAGTCGACTCCGCTCGCAATCGCCGTCCGCAAGAGCGTGAGCCGTTCTTCTTCCGAGCCCCGCCATAAGCCGCCGTCAGCGGTCCGGCGGCACGTAATCACCACCGGAGCAGGCTTGTTTTCCAACAGCCGCGTCAGGCTGACTTTGTTTCGGATAAAGTCGAGACGAAGTTCCACAAGTCGGCACCCGTTTTGGGCGGCTTCGTGGTACTCCTTGATCGTCTTTTTATGCGTGCCGCGAGCAATGGTTACGCAAACGAGCGACATGGGATAAAGCGGGGGGAAACGCACCGCAAAAGTGGATCGGGGAGGGGACCCACTGCTGGCGGGGAGTGGCTGGGGTTTCAAGTGAGGCGGCACAAAAAGCTGGATGTTGCATAATAATTAAACACCGCGATTCCGGGAAGGAACGGGAGGCGGCGTCTCGAGGAGATTCTGACGCCAATTCCCGAGCGCGGGTTCGCAACCAGGCGTTCTCAGAACCGCCGAACGACCCTGATTCGCATCAATTGCTTCGAGAAATGGGTTCCCGTTTCTCTTCCAGAATCTCGATGACGATTTTTCGAGTTTCGTCGTAAGAGGGCTGTTTTCGCGGAATCAGCTCGTAAGTGCTGTGTTCCCGCCCCACGTGCCCATCGATGTGATACATCCGCTCGTCGGGGCCGATCTGTTTCGTCTCCCTGGCGACCTGCGTCGTTGCGTCGTAGGAACCAAGCGAGATCCGCTCCAAGACCGACTCGCCTGTTTTGTTCGAGACATCGAATCGGTAAAAGATCATGCGTTCGCCACGGGGGCGAAAATACTCAAACCCAAACACCCGCTTGTCGCCGACGACGAATTGCTCGCGGCAAAAGTACTCGATGGGCGCATTCCCGTCGGCGTAGATGTCCCGAATTCGTTCCAAGTGCGATTCGAGTTCCGCCGTCATCTCCAATTGTGATGCCAGTTGGACCAGTTTCGAGGCCGCCCGAAAGTGTTGCGGGTCGCGGTCGATCACCTGGCAATAGACGTCGTACGCGTCGCGCGGTCGATCCGCAATTTGCAGCATTTGTCCAAGCGAGTCACGGAGTTCAACGTCGTCCTGGTTGTGTTGAAGTCCCTCCTCGGCCAACTGAATCGCGTCGTCGCGCTGGCCGGTTTCAAAAAGAATCGCGGCCAAATCGATTCTCGCCACCGACCACTTGGGATCGTCATGGATGATCTTTCGGAACGTGGCTTTCGCGTCGTCGGCCCGTTTCGACGCCCAGTAGAAGCGAGCCAACTCGTAGCGGTATTTTGATTTTCCACCCGACTTTTCTACCGCCAGCTTGAACTTTTTCTCGGCATCCGCCGGTTCGTCGTCGTGATGGTGCATGAGCCCGCGGAATGAAATCAAATCCGGGTCGTCCGGCGAAATCGTCAAGGCCTTCTCGAGCGACGTCTTCGCTCCGGGGTCCCGTCGGCGCTCATAGAGAATTCGTGCCAGTTCGTAGAGGGCCCGCGGATCGTTTGGATGGCCTTCGACCGCTTGGGTGCACCTGGCAATCCCTTCCCCCAGCGCCTGGAGAGCTTCCTTTCGCTTTCCCAGCGACACCAGCCGGCGGACCTTCTCCACGGGGTCCGAATCATCGGCGGCCACGTAAGACCAGGAGGCAACCCACAGCAGCCCACTAACCACTAGGAATAATCGCACCAACCACCCCAACCCCTTTTTCGGGGCCGGATGGTGTGTCGACTCGCGATTGGTGCGCGCCACCATAGACAACATCCTGCCGAGAAGCGAAAACGAAGGCGATTACTCGGCTCGTAACGCAAAGCTGCCGGGCAAACCGCGATTGTTAATCTGTCGGACTGAATTCTCGTATGACTCAAGCCGAAACTCCCCGCGCGATGGGATACCGCTGGCCCGCAGAATGGGAACCCCAAGTTGCCACCTGGGTGTCATGGCCTCGCAATCCCGCGACCTGGCCAGGCAAGTTCGAACCGGTCGCGGCGGAGTTCGCCGAGTTCGTGCGAACCATCGCCGAATATCAGGTTTGCAACGTCCTGTGCGGCGGGACCGTCGTCGAGCAAGCCAAGTCGCTGACCAAGACCGCCAACAAAAAGCATGTCGTCCTGCACGATTACGCCACGAACGACAGTTGGTGCCGCGACCATGGACCGTCGTTTCTGCAGGGCCCGATGGGCTCGCAACCGGCCCTGGTCGACTGGGAGTACAACGCCTGGGGCGGAAAATACCCTCCCTTCGATCTCGATAACCAAGTCCCCGCTTACGTAGCCAAGCAGCAAAATCGGCGCAAATTCTCCCCAGGCGTGATCCTCGAAGGCGGCGCTATCGACGGCAATGGCCTCGGCACAATCCTCACAACGCGTTCCTGTTTACTCAACCCAAATCGCAACCCCGATCTCAAAGAAGCCGATTACAGGCAACTGCTGAGCGACTATCTGGCGGCAAAGCACGTCGTCTGGCTCGACGGAGGCGAAGTCGCCGGCGACGACACCGACGGGCACATCGATCAACTGGCGCGATTTGTTAGCCCCACCACCATTGTCTGCGCGACGTGCGAAGACAGCACCGACGAGAACCACGAACCGACCGAGCAGAATTGGAACGAGCTCAAAGCCGCGCGTGACCAGGATGGCAAGCCCTTCGATCTGGTTCGGCTACCCACGCCGCCGGCCATGTTCTTCGATGGCCAACGCCTTCCTACCAGCTACTGCAACTTCCTGATCGTCAATGGCGCCGTGCTGGTCCCGCAGTTCGGTCATGCGAAGGCCGACTCTAGTGCGCTAGCGATCCTCAAAGAACACTTCCCCGATCGCGACGTGAAGGGATTGCCGTCGATCGAGCTCATTTGGGGTCTGGGGAGCTTCCACTGTCTTTCGCAGCAGGAATGTCGCCCTTATCCGCAATCGCGCCGCTGAGCTTTTTAAGAAAGCCAGCCACCTGTTCCTGCGAAGTCGGCTTGCTCACGCAATCGTCGAAGCCATCAAGCTTCAATGTGGAGCGGATGGTCGCCGTGAACGCGTAGATGATTCCTTTGTAGCCGCGTTCTCGAAGCTGCTTGGTCGCTTGCACTCCGTCGCAGCGCGGCATCTGAATATCCATCAAGATGACATCGAATGGTTCCACGGCCATCGCGGCCTGCACCGCGCAGTGGCCGTCTTCCACAGCTTGTGGCCGATAGCCATGCATCTCGAGCAGCTTGGAGTAAACACGACGCGTGTCAGGACAATCGTCGGCGATCAGGACCCTCATCGGTCCCTCCCTAGGCTTCGGTTCGCGCTCGTCCCGTCAACTTAACCCTTGTTGTCGCCAAGCCCCAGCCGTTGCATCCAATTGCCGGAGGCCTTCTTCTTATCGTTTGGATCTTCTGGCTTGCGCTTGTTCTGCGATTCCAACTCGGAAAGTTTGGCCTCGAACTCTTGCTGGATTCGCGCCACCTTGGCGCGCTCCATGCTCAGCGCGATCTCGTTTTGCTTGACCAGTTCCTGCAGTTCCTGCAAACGCTCGCGCTCCTGCACGACAAGCGAATCCTTGTCGAACATCTGCGAGATCGCCGCGGCTCCTACCGCGACGCCGCCCAGGTTGTTGGATTGGTCTTCCAGCACCCGTTGCAGTTCGGCGATTTCGCTTTCCTTTTCCGCCAAGGCGCGGTCTTTTTCGGCAATCACTTCATCGGTGATGCGAATCGTGTTCTCGATCGAGAGCCGCTCCGTTTTTCGCTTGGAGTCTTCGGGCTCGCCTTCGGCCTCCAGTTGTTCCAGCAGTTGTCGCTTGCGAGCTTCCCAGTCGAGCTTGCCGCTGTCCCCTCCGGCGGCCGGTTTGGCGCCGGGGTTCGCCTTCGCTTTGCCCAGTTCCGAGGCCAACTCGGAGTTCTTCTGCTTGAGTTCGCGAACGTCCTGAACCGCCAGTTCAAAGCGGCGGCGCAGCTCGTCCATGTCTTTGCGATCGGTCACCTGACCGGCTGCGGCATTAGCGGCCTTCTCCGCTTGTTCCAAACGCATCCGCAGAGCCGTGTTTTCCGTTTGGAGCGACTCCAACTCCTGCAACAGCTGGTTGCGCGTTTCGTCGCTTTGGGCCGCGAACAGCGCGTCGTTGCACTGTTCTGCTTGTTGGCTCTGGATCGCCTCTTCCTGGGCCCGGGCCAAGGCCTTCTGGAGTTCGTCGCACTCCTGCTTCAACTCGGCAACCTCCGCTGAGTACGCGCCGACTTGCGCCGAGTAAGCATCCACTTGGGGCTGCCACTGCTGATCCTTGGCCAGCAATTCACGCTCGTGGTCCGCCGTTTGTTTTTCCAGCCGCTGCCGGAAATCCTCTTGCGCCGCTGCGAGCATCGCCTCCAAGCGCCCCGCGGCAGCGTGCGCCTCGGCCGCCATTTGGCGTTCGGCCTTCAAGCTCTCTTCTGCCCGGGCGTGGGCCCCTGCCAGTTCGTCCCAGACGCGAGCCAATTCCTCGCGCCGCGACGCTGCTTCCGCCTGGCTGGCTTCGAGTTGCTTCGTCAGATCATGAAGCTGGCTCTGTTGTTGCGATTCCTCGCTATCTGCCGTGCGGGCTTTCGCCAGTTCAAATTCGTGCTGCGCCTTTTGCAATGTGGCGCGAGCCGATTCGACCGACTTTCGTTCCGCGTCGAGAGCCTTCCGCTCCGCGGCCAATTCTTTCTCGTCGGAAGCGAGTCGTTCCCGGTCCGCCGCAACGGCGGCTAGTGCGCTTTCCCAGTCGCGCTTGAATGTATCGCACAGCGATTGTGCCGTCCCCGCTTCCCGCGAAGCGGCTTCGACCTGGGCTTTCAGCGAAGCGATTTCCTCACGCTCTTGCACCAACAGCTGTTCACGCTCGCTCAGCGCCTTCTCGCGCTGGTCGAGGCTGGCCGAGTGGTTTGCGAGGATCTGCGCGAGGCGTTCTTCAAGTCCGCTGTCGTGGCTGCTGGATTGTTCGGCGACCCGCGACCCAATGTCCGAAAAATCGTGACGAAGCAAGGCGAGTTGCTCGTGCTCTTCGGCAATCTGTGATTGCAGTTGTTCGAGCCGTTCCAGCGCCTGCGACGCGAACGAGTCCTCTTGAAGTTCGCTCGCGACGATCGTCCGGTTGATCGACGGCGATTCCTCCGGCGGTCTTTCTTGGGAGAGTCGCTCCAACTCGTTCCAGCGCGTTTGCCAGTCCGTTTCCCATCCTGAAAGTTGGGCGCGCCGGTCGGCGATTTGCGCTTTCAGCCGCGCGCGGCGCTGCTCGAGGCGATGTGCCTGCGAGTCACCCGACTTTTCGTCGGAGGGTGGGGTGGGCAGCTCGTGCATGGTGATAACGTCGAGGAGGGGAATCTGCCGAGATTCCATGGAATTAGGCCTACTAGGTATTTACGTTACGACACCAATTCGTCAAAGCGATTGCCATATCCCGCTGTCCCTGTCCGACCAGCCGTCACGACCGTCCCAATCGGACTTGAAAAAGCTACCTCGGCGCCTTTGGTTGTCCCCGTCTGCCCGCGCGCGGGCGCATTGGCGACAATGCATCGGCTTGACTTCCATTCATAATTCCTTGAGCTAGGCCACAATGGACGCACTTTTCACCGTACAGCGGATGCACGAACACCGCATCTGGGCCGATCGATTGCTTTTGGACGCGGCGGCAAAACTTCCGGACGAAAGTCTTCGTCGCGAATTCCCAATCGGGCAGGGGTCCGTTTGGAAATCGCTTTGCCACATGTGGGGCGCCGAAACGGTCTGGATCGGGGCCCTCCAGGGGGCCGAAGCGGTCATTCCGCCCGGCGACGATCCGACCAAAATTCCCGGCAACCAGCTCGGCCCGGACGGCCTGAAATCGATGAGCGAACTGGGCTCGCGGTGGGAAGAATTGCACTCTCGTTGGAACGGCTGGCTCGCCACTTTGACCACCGACCAACTCTCGGCCCCGGTCTGGCGAACAAGCAATATGTTCAATCCGCCAAAACGCCTTCAAACCGGCTGTTACGACGTCCTGCTGCACGTTTGCTTGCACGCCCATTGGACGGCGGCGCAGGTCGTCAACATGATGCGTTCGCTCGGAGTCCAGCCCTTGCCGAACGTGATGCACATCGCGATGGCCCGCCAGCAACTGGGGCAATAGGACAAGCGGTCAATAAAACGGCTCCGCTGTCGAACACGTCTTGGGAACATAGTTTGTCATAAAGTTGGCCACTGCGTTATGATGACAAGCTGTCGAAAGTTGCGCGTGCCGATCCCGTTCGAGATTCTCCTATGCGCCTCTCCTCTTCGCGAAATGTGTTGCGTGTTGGGTTCATACTCATTGTTGCGCTAGCCACGGTGGGCTGTTGGAACAGTTCTCCCGTGGCCAAAACTGCCGCGCCAGTCCCTCCTCCCAGCGCCGCGGAGGAGCAAGTTTCGCAGGACAGCAATTCCTCTCCGTCCAATGCCAGTCCCGAAGCCGCTGCCGGCGCCAATTCTCAGACCAACACCTCGGCAGAAAAAACGCCGCCCGACACGGCGTCCAAAACAGATCAGCCAGGCGAGGTAGCGGATCCCGCTGCAAGCGAGCCCGCGAATGCAGAGCCCGTGATCCCCGTCGATCCCATCGCGGCGGCTGGCCTTGAAGGTTTTCCTCGCGAGCGGGTTCTGCTCTTCACGGCCGCGTCGCCGCTGGTCATCGAGATTATTCCCGTGATCGACGGCGAGTCGCACACCGCGGTGCTGAAACAAATGGTGGACGAAGCCCTGAAGATCGCCGACACCGACGGCGACGGACGCGTGAAGTGGGACGAACTCGCGGCCAATCGACACTTCAAGTACGGTCAATTCGGCAACGTCGCGATCGCCGATGAACGCAACAAACGCCAATTCATCCAGACCTACGATATCAATAGCGATGGCTATGTCGACCGCGAAGAAGTTCCCCGCTTGCTCACGCGTAACGCCGGCGGCGCCCGGTCGTTTTCGATTCGCGGCGGAGGATTCTCACCTGACCAAAATGAGTCGGTGTCGTTCAACCTGCTCGACACCGATCGATCAGGCGAACTCGACGAGAACGAGATTGCCGCCGCCGCAACTCTGCTGCGCCAGCACGATCGCAACCTGGACGACTACATCGCAGCCAGTGAGTTGCAACCCGAGATGCCCGACTCGCAGATGCCGGCCGATCCATCCCAAATGATGGTCAGCCGCCGTCGCCGCGGCGATGCTCCCGATTTGGTGCGGTTGATGTATAGCAACGCACCGTGGGAGGTCATACAAGGAAACCTGGAGAGTGCGTACGCCTTAGGCGGAAGGCTCGATGCCGACAGCTTTCCGATGTTCCCCGATTTCTTCAAAGCGATGGACAAGGACGGCGATGGGAAGGTGAAGCGCGGTGAAATATCGGGGCTGTTGTCTTTGCCCGCCCACATTGTGATCGCCGTTCGCATGGGGCAGGACAAACCGCCGCCAACAAGTGTGGCTCCGTCGCCAAGCGCCGCGTCGCCCACTGAGGCCGACAATCCCGAAGCACCGAAAACTGAATCGGAGAACGCCAGCGCTGAAAATGCGGCCTCTGCAACGTCGCCACCCGAGAAGTCCGAAACGCCACTACCTGCTGCCGACCAAACCAGCGAGCCGCCATCGTCCGAACCAGCGCCAGTCGCTGCCGCGGCGGAAAGCTCACCCGTAACCGATGCCGCGCCGCAAGATGCCGCACCAAAAGTCGAACGACCCACGATTCAAGTCCTGTATGTCGCCCCCTCGCTATTGATCGAGCCCACCTTGCCACCGGAAGCAGGTCGTGTTCGCTTGGCATTGAAGACCGGATTGCTCGACCTCTACGCGAACGATTTCGTCGGGAATCAGTCACCTGCTGAACAAGCGAAGCAGGCGCTCATGATGGCCGACGCAGATAAGAACGGGTATCTAGAGGCAAGCGAAATCACGGGCGGCAGTGTGCTTATGCGGATTGAGGCTGTCGACGAGAACGAGGATGGAAAAGCCTACCCCGACGAGATCGAGCGTTTTTTTCATCGCCGGATGGGAGCCCAGCGCGGCCAAATCCACGCCCGCGCCGATTATCGCGACGACGCAGTTCTAGCGTGGCTCGACACAAATCGCGACGACCGGCTCGACCACCTCGAATTACGCGGACTCGCCGACCGCATCAAGCAACTCGACAAGAACGGCGACGGCATGATTGGCCGCGATGAGCTTCCCGACAATTTGTACTTTGTGCTGGCCCGTGGCGATTTGCAGAACCCTGGCGTGCTATTCGCGCTCCCCGTTCCCCGTGTAGTCGATAACTCCGGCGAGCGTCCGCGCTGGTTTACCAAAATGGATCTCAACCGCGACGGCGTCATCAATCGCCGCGAATTCCTAGGTGAACTCGACCAGTTCAACCAACTGGACAAGGACAGCGACGGCGCACTCTCCTGGGGCGAACTCAGAGACGCGAAATAGCGGGTTCAGTCGACATAAGAACGGCTACAGAGGATCGCCACCACGCCCGACGGCGTAGGCGTCACAATCACCGTCGCCGACTTCTCGCCCGTCAACCGCCACTGCTTTCGCAGCGATTCAGGTGAATCGTCGACGCCACGCTTCTTGATCTCGATAGTCCCAATATTCCGCGCTCGCAGCGCCTCGCCGACTTTGCGGACATCGAAGGGCCAAACCTCGATCACTTCGAACGACGACGCCAGGTCGTGCTCAGGCGGATTGTCTCCCGTCAGATAGCCGATTCCATCGGCGATGGGGGCCAAGCCAAATGCCTCGGCGAACGCGTTCTTCAGTCCCGCGGCTAATACCGTGGCATCCGGTTCGACGATCCACGATCCCAGCTGGCTCGCGGGAGCAAGGTAAGCGGTTTCCCAACCCGCGAACGTAGAGACGGCCTGTGCCATGCCATCCAAACGAGTACGGATCGCGGTCGCCACTCGCATTCCAGGTTGTTTCGCCAATTCGCCGAACCAGGCCACTTGCTGGCGGCACTCCCCGCCGCGGCTGATCCACTCCCGCTCGCAGCGAGGCCATTGGCTCTCTTCAAGATGTGTGGCCGGCGCCAACTTAACGGCACCCGACGAAGATCGTCGCAGCAAATCTCGCAAGTTTTCCGGGCCTGGCGAGCATAGTTCCATGGTCGTCACTCGCTCACCGGTGACGCGCCGATCGGGATCGACGTGCCATGCCCATCGCTTGCCTACCCGCGTCGGCCAGGCGGCATGGGCCGCAAAGGCATCCTCCTCCAGCACAATCTGACGTTCCGGTTGGCTTGTGATTTGCAGATTTTTCGCCGCGAAATGGGCGCTCGTCGCGTCCCGCTCGACGGCGATACATTGGGTCACGCGGGCGATCGCCATCGCGTCGCCGCCAATCCCGCAACCAATGTCGACCACGGAATCGTAGCCGGCAAAGCGACGCGCCTTATACTGAGCAATCCATGCGTCGGTGGCTTGTTCTCCGCCGAGGCGCGTGAGAAAAAGCTTTTCATCACGAGGAAACTTGCCACGTTGCCCCCACCGGGCAGCCACCAAATCGAGAACGGCCGCGACTTGCTCGACGGTGAACTGCTTGCGCAGCTTACTGACAAGCGAAACAGCCGGTTTGCCATCGGACGATTGCTCGGTCACCATGGCGATCACCTCCGCGGCGGCCTCGCTGGTGAGCCATAAAATGGCAGGAGAAGGGGGCATGAATGTTGCGTTGCGATAGGGCGTGGTTCAAAAACAACCAGCAACAAAACTAGCGACAAAGGACGCTGCCGTGAACCTCCCGACTCGGATCGACGATCGAACGGTCCTTGATTATCTGCTCCTAGCCGAGGCGGCCGGAACGCGCGAGCGTCCGTTTGTGCGAAATCGAATCCTTTCGGCCGCACTCATGATCGCCTGGAAAGCCAACAAACCAGCCACGGCCGAGGCCTGCCGCCGCTCGATCATCGCGCAAAACCCGGGGCACCTGCTCAACCATTGGACGAACGTCGCCGACGCCGTCGTCGATCACGAATTCATTCTGCTGGCCGAAGCGATGGCCCGCAAATACCCGATCGAACGAGTCGAACAATTGCTGCGAACGCTCGGCATCGAGCTCACCAGTGCCGTCGAGCGCTCTGGCGGCATGGTGCACCTGGTTGCCGAGATCCTGCGAAGCGACCGCACAGCACTGGCCGGCGATTGGCCCAGCGTCAGATCCTAGGCCAATCATCTACTTCGCCACGGCTCACTTGGCGATCACTTACTTGGCAACGTGGTGCGCCATCTCGCTGCACACTTCGACGATGCCCAGCTGATCGAGCCCGAGCTCGCCCAATAGTTCAGCCCGCTCGCCGTGTTCAATAAAGCGGTCGGGCAACCCAATACGGCGAATCCGCTGCGTATTCAGCTGCATCTCGTTGGCTGCTTCGAGCACGGCACTGCCGAAGCCTCCCATCAGCTGCCCTTCTTCCACGGTGACGAGGAAGCCGCCATCGCGAAGAGATCTTTCGATGATTTGCTTATCGAGCGGCTTGATGAAGCGAGCGTTGATCACGCCGACGTCAACGCCCCGTTCGCGAAGCTTTTGCGAAGCGCGAACGCAGTCGGCCAGCAGCGTGCCGCAGCACAGCAAGTTGCCGTCGCGGCCGAACGAAAGGACTTCCGCAACACCGCATTCCAGCGGCGTTCGCTCGCCCGACATCGTCTCCGCATTGGCCTTGGGATAGCGAATGCCCGTCGGATGGTCGCACTTCAAAGCGAAGTCGAGCATCTCCTTGGCATCGTAGGCGTCGCCCGGCGCCATTAGCACCATATTCGGGAACACCCGCATGTAGGCGATGTCGAAGCAGCCGTGGTGCGTAGGGCCGTCGGGACCGGTCAGACCCGCGCGGTCCATGCAGAACACCACCGGCAAGTTTTGCAGAGCCACTTCCTGGAAGATCTGGTCGTAGCTGCGTTGCAGGAACGTGCTGTAGATATCGACAATCGGCCGCAATCCAACTTTGGCTTGCCCGGCAGCGAACGCCACCGCATGCGACTCGCAGATGCCCGTGTCGAAGAACCGCGAAGGGAACTCGTCGCGAACGGGTTCGAGCTTATTGCCTTGGCACATCGCGGCCGTCAGCACGGTGACCTTGTCGTTGCGCCGCATTTGATCGGCAATCGCCGCGCTCATTACATTGGTGTACGCAGGAACGCTGCCCGACTTTTTCGGGACAGCCTTGCCTTCTTTTTCTTCAAACGCCGGCGGCGTGTGGAAATAAACGGGGTCTTCGGCCGCGGGTTTAAAGCCGTGTCCCTTTTCCGTAACGACGTGCAAAAGGATGGGACCTTCGAGATTCTTGACCATCTCGAAGTATTTCCGGAGGACCGGAATGTTGTGGCCGTCTACGGGTCCGACATATCGGATGCCGAGCTCCTCGAACATCATGCCGCCTTGCAGCCCTGCCTTGACCCCTTCTTTGATCTGCGCAAGGAAGCGTTCCACGGGGTCGCCTAATAGCGGAACCTTGTTCAGCAGATGAACAACTTCCGTCTTGAGGCCCGTGTAAAACGGATTCGACCGCAAGCGATCAAGATAGCTAGCGACCGAACCAACCCGCGGGCAAATCGACATCTTGTTGTCGTTCAGCACGATGATCGTGTTGCTGCGCAGATGCCCCGCATTATTCATCGCTTCGAACACAATGCCCGAAGGAAACGCACCATCGCCGATCACAGCCACGTGCTTGTTGTCTTTGTTTCCGATCAACTGGTCGCCCGACTGCAGGCCAAGCATTGTCGAGACGCTCGAGCCGGCGTGGCCTGTCATGAACAGGTCGTACTCGCTCTCGTGCGGGTTGGGATACCCCATCAATCCGCCCTTGCAGCGGATCGTGCTGAACTCGTGATAACGCCCCGTGACCAGCTTGTGCGGATAGATCTGGTGGCCGGTGTCCCAAATCAAGCGATCCTTGCGGAAATCAAAAACGCTATGGAGCGCGATGCACAATTCGACCACGCCCAAGTTCGACGCAAAGTGCGCGGTCCGCGTGCTCAAGAGGTTGCACAAGACGTCGCGAATTTCCGACGCCAGTTCGCCCAGCTGCGCGGACGTCATCCCCTTCAGATCCGCGGCGGAATCAATTGCCGACAGATGCTTGTGCACGTTAGTGGTTCCTTTCCAACACGTACTGGGCTAACCCCATCAGAGGCTCAGCCGAAGCACCTAGAACTTCGATCGCCGCACACGCTTCTTGCACTAGCTGCGTGGCCCGACGCTGACTTTCTTCAATTCCCAACAGGGCGGGAAACGTTTGCTTTCCCCGCTCCGCATCTTTACCCGTTCGTTTTCCGACATCTGCGGCGTTTCCCTGAACGTCGAGCAGGTCGTCGACGATCTGAAAGGCCAAACCCAGCCGCCTTCCATATTGATCCAAAGCCGTTGTTTTTTCCACGTTAGCGCCGGCAACCAACGCCCCCATTTGGAGGGAAACGTTGATCAATGCGCCGGTTTTGCGGCGATGGATATGCTGCAAGTGATCGAGGTCGCCCCCCGTGAACTCTCCATCCAGGTCGTCCGCCTGTCCGCCGACAAGGCCGCAAGGACCGGCCGCTAAGGCCAAGGCTCTGCAACAAGCCGCTGCCACCAGGGGATCGGAAAGCGTCGAAATCGACTCAAAAGCCATCGCTTGTAGGGCATCACCCGCCAGGATCGCCGTCGCTTCGTCGAACTGTTTGTGGCAAGTCGGCCGGCCGCGGCGTAAATCGTCGTCGTCCATCGCTGGCAAATCGTCGTGGATCAACGAATACGCGTGGATCATCTCGACCGCCACGCCCACAGGGAGTGCCTCCCTGCGATCGTAACCGCACGCTTCGCAAGCCATTAACGCCAACTGAGGACGTAGCCGCTTGCCAGGAGCCAACAGGCTATAGCGGATCGATTCCGAGAGTCGCGACGGGCAGTCAGGAGCACGCTGCGTTCGGCGATCCAGGTCCGCATCGATCTCCGCCCGCAACACGGCGGCGTGTCGAAGGTAGTCGGCGACCCGCCGCGAAACCGCTGGCGGCAATGAAGGAGTCTGCGACACGCGACCTGGAAACTCCCTAGAGGAATCGAAGCGACAACGTATCCACTACGAACCAAACCGGTGATTCGCCTAACCATTCCGTCAGGCTTGGCTAATACCTACCCAAACTACGGGACCGGCAAAGTCACCGCAATCGTTAACGGCTAAAAATCATCCGTTAGGTATCTTAAGGAAACGCGGTCAATTCGTCTATCGCAGAGCAATCGCAGATCAGTTTTTGCCACAGAGTTCACAGAGGACTCAGGAGAGGCCAAAAACGTAGGACGGAAAATCCTGTCCGTCGGGGTGGTCATTTCTCCAAACCGACCAAAGAATCGAAAGCGTCCCACTTCACAAATCAAAATTCATCAATCATCAATCGATTAATCAATCCTCCCCTCTGAGATCTCCGTACCACTAACCGTCCGATTCTTCGCGGCGCGCGAGGATTTTCAAGCGGC
>CAZWSX010000066.1:0-13300 GCA_964636985.1 uncultured Pirellulaceae bacterium
TTACACAACCAGAACTCTCATAACCCTTGGTACAGAAAATGGGGGCAGGCCAGGGGCGCCTAGCGGCGAATGTTTGGGAGTTTGGCGGGCAGGCGTGGAAAGCGTCAGGCAGCGCCGAGTTGAAATGCTAATTGGTCCAAAACAAACGGCTGGGGAAATCGCTCTTGTTCAATTCGCACGTTTTCGTCGACGCACACCGCGTATGCCGCGCGTTCTGCTCTAGTTAAGTTGGTGGGAACAGGATCTTTGCTTCCCGTTCCTCGCGTGCCAATTTGTAGATGCCACGAACTAGTCGTCTCCCCGTCCATCAAAAAGCTTCGTGTGGCGGGAAAATCGATTCGTAGCCGCGACAGAATCTGGAACCCTTCCACGTCGATATCCCCCCAATACCAAAGGTCGGAATCGGCAAGCCAAGGGACGTATCTCAAATCGGTAACACCGCCGCCGAGGCCACCGAGCGCGATTCCACCCGCCAGCGATGGAAACGTCAGCAGATTGACTTTGTTTTCGATGATCACGACACGATCTGGTTTCATTGGTACTCGTGCCAAGTTGTGCAAGGGAATGGCGCACTCCTCCCAAGGTGAAGCTGCAAGTCGCTGAATTGCGGGATCGAGAAAGCGAACAAGAATTAAGGGCTCCGCATACTTAAGCCCGTAGCGACGGCTAAAGTGCGTTTCGTCGGTTCGAATCGCATGGGGTGGAAGCGTCAAGTCGAGCCATTCTCGAAGCACTCGCTGATTCCGTTCAACGAACTTGGTGTCCACGGAGAGTGGAAGTTCTCGGACAAAAACGTTAGGCCTTGGATGGGCTGCGAGATACTCCACCACTTCCAAAAGACCATCGACTTCGTCGGCAACTTCAATCAACAGTTTCCGGTGCGAACGAATCCAATTTTGCAAAACCGGATAGCGACTTTTTACGCGCTCCACGGCGGTTACGAACCGCTTAAACTCACGCTCCTTTCCCAGATACTTGAGGAAGTCCAACTCCGTCTGGAAAACAATTCGTTGCGGAAAGGCGTTCTTGCCGTGCATCCGCGAACTTCTCTCAATCCATTCAATCGAATATCCAAATCCGCGCGATTCTTTAGCGTCGGCGCGCAGGCGTTGAACGGACGCGATGGCTGCCGAGAGGCTCTCGTCCAGCTCCTTTCCACATGGGATCTGGCGTGGAAAAAACGGCTCTTCATCCAGCCATGCCCTCAGGTACTGCGGATACAAGTTCTCGGCCTTCCGGCGGATTTGTTCCGGCTGGATCATGGATCGTCAGACACGTTGAGTATTTGTGGATCGGCCGCACCCAGCGATTCGTCGAATTCCGTGGCGCTCATTTCGTAGATCGCGGAGCGATTGTCCTTCTTCACCACGTGCATGTACGATCCGACGTAGGGCTGCGTAACACGAGCCTTCGCATCGAGCGGCGCGACGATCAAGAGTTGCAGGCCGAATTGCTTGAATAGATCGAGAGCGTATTCGGCGTGCTGGTCATCGACCTTTGAGAACATCTCGTCCACGACGACGAAGTGAAATCGATCGCTGACCGGGTGATCGGGATCTAGATCGTATTGATAGGCGATAGCCGCCACGAGAATCGTGAATGCCAGTTTTGCCTTCTCTCCGCCCGACTGTCCGCTACTGTCTTGGTAGACTGAAATCGGCTTGAGCGATTCGCGGTCGACAACCGTGGCCACAAAATCAAACCAACGGCGCACATCGATCACTTTGTCCCGCCAACGACGGGTTGCTTCGTCACTAAGCTGCACCACCAATGACTTGATCTTGACGAACCTCGCCTCATTAGCTTCCGACGAATCTTCAAAGCTACCCTCGACGCACTCGCGCAGCTTTCCCTGAAACTCAGTGATCTCAGGATCGCGGATGGGGCGAGGCTCAAGCTGTATGTGAGTTCCCGGCCGATATTCCAGTTTTTTTAGCGACAGGTTCAACAGCTCGATTTTTTCGGATATGCTCCGGCGCTCTTGCTCGAGAGCGCTCCGAAACAGCCCGATTTCCTCGATCACTTTTTGATTGAGTCGCTCTTTGAATCTCCGTTCGTGCTTGGGAAGATCATCGTCAACGATCCGCTGGCGGAGACCAAGGAATCCTTCAAGGTACTCAAGCGACGGACGTAAGTTCTTCGCCTCCTCGGGGCATTTCTGTAAGAAACTCGTCATTGAGGAGAGAATGTCTGTGCGAGTTGGCTCGATCTCTTTTCTGAGCCGCTCAAGCAAGACGTCCTGTTTATCGCGATATTGCTTTTCTCGCTCGAAGATGGTTTCTGGAGCCAGGGGTGGATCAGCGAACGCCGATTCCAAGGAAACGAATTGCACACGGTGACCGTCTAGCGTCTCTTCGCGATCTCGTTTTCGGAGGTCGGCTTCGGCGTGAGCCATCACTCGTTGACCCTCGGAGATTTGCGTTTCCAACTCGCGTTCATCTCCTATGAGTAACTTCACTCGATCTTCCAGCAGTTTAATCTTCGACTGCACTTCGGACAGTTTTGCCTGTAGGACGCACAGCTTGTCTGAGTTGTTTTCGATAGCGCGCCGTTCGGCTTCCAGGGCGTCGATTTCCCGTTGGTGTTTGCTATCGTCGATTTCCTCGAAACTGATTACCCGCTGCGCTTCAGTCACAGCATGGATCTGGTGTTGCAATTTGACTAACTCGCTTTCCGCCGCCTCGATGACGCTGCTCAAGGCGCCTTCGCAGGCTTCAAGACGGCCGATCTCTTCCGCAATGCGCCGTTTCTTTTCGCGATTGTCCCACCCCAACACAAATCGTCTAGGATCTATCGCTTCGTCCCGGTCATCTTTTTCATGCCTGGAATGGCTGGATTTCACGTGTCGATTTTGGGTCAACGCGAGGCTTCGGCAACTCTGAAACTCCTCGATCGTGTCGCAGCAGGTGTAGTCGAGGCGGTCCGCTATTTCCGCCTTGACCCAAGGGACTAATGTGTGGTTGCCCCGAAAGTTCAGTTTGTGGACGAGCGATTGTGAACCTGCCTTGTGCCGCGAATGTGCGTCACTTTGCTCGCCGACTCGTAAATAGGCGAGTCGTTGGCCTCGGCCATCGGCAACCAATCGAACTCCATCGACGTGCCGTGCTACCAAATGATAGTAACGCTCAGGCACGAGTAAGCTGAGGGCAAATCCCCTGAGCACCTTCTCGATGGATGCTTCCCACGCTTTTTCCTCGCGGCGAACTTCCATCAGCTCGGCCGCGAATGGAAGATCTCGCTCCGCAATCCCAAGTTCATTGCATAAACATCGACGCACTTCGACACACCAGGTGGGAATGTTCTCGCGGCGCTGATTGAGACTCTCCAGTTCGTGTCGAAACGATGCGAGCGTGCGTCGAACCTCGCCACGCTGCGACACCGCATTCTGCTGAGTCGTGGTATCGTCCCGAATCTTGTCTTGCAGGCCTTTGAGGATATTTGGTAAGCGAGCTTGTATATCGGTGAACGTTACCTCGTCAGCGACTGGCTCCACGATTCCGAGGTGAGCCAATGCGGTTTCACAGCGATCCCGAAGGCGCCGTTTGCCTTGCACGTGCGCGGCTTCGGTCTTGATCAGTTCGGGAATCATACGCAGGCGATCCCCGCCTTCACGATCGATTTCATTCCGGATAGAGCGATCCTGCTCCTGATAGGAACGGATTTCCTCGAACGTGCCATTCATCTTCGAGCGAGTTTGCGCAAGGGTGGCGCGACAAGCTTCCAAAGCCGGAGCGAACAAATCGACGATCTTTTGCGCGACAAACGCCGGCAGGGCCGCCAACTGCGCTTCGGCAAGAATCAACGCCTCGGACTGTTTGCGAAAATCAACCGCTATGCGGGATACCGGCTCGAGTAAATCGAGTTGCTGCCGAACCCGCACCAGGCTGTCGTGCGCTTCGCTCAATTGCGAGAAATGGCTGAGGAGCCGATCCACTTTCGAATCCCAATCGTGCCGCTCCAGCATGTGATCCCGGATGAAGTCGTTCAGGCGTTGTATATCTTTGACGGCCACGGTCTGATTGAACACCTCCATCGCCTTAGGCTTCAATTTGGCTTGCCTGCCGAACCATCCTTCGAAGTCCTGAAACGTTTTCGAGACGCGAAAATTGCGGTCGCGCAGCACCTTAAGCAGCTTGTCTGTGGAATCGATACCCTGAAAATCCGCTTGAATCGATCGCTCGCCATCCGACAAGCAGTAGACCTTGTCAACCGTTTGATCGCTCGCGAGGAACATGAGTTGTGCCGCGGTAAAGGACTTGTCGGTGTCTTCGTTTCGGAAGTAAGCCAGAATGACCGAAATGTGGTCTCCCTTGGGGCGTAGCTGTTTTTCTTTGACCCCCGAGCCATCCTCGTTGCCGCCGCGATCGAAAGCTCCCAGCAAGTACGATCGCTCGTCCCTCTCGCGCTTCTTTCCGCCCGCCGCGACGTTGAAGTTCCTGATACCCGGCCGGACCAGAAGCGTGAGGATTGCGTCGACGAGAGTCGATTTCCCCGAACCGTTTTGTCCAATCAGAAGCGCGGAGCTTCCGTTGGGCCGCACGGTGAAAACCTTTCCATCGAAGGTGCCCCAGTTGAGAACCTCCAGCTTGTGAAGACGATAGCCCTTGCTGCCGGACGCGGTGAAGGGAAGTCGATGGCCGTTGATCATGGCAACACTCGCTGTTGATTCAGGCTTCTTCGGTGGTTGGCGATGTACCGCGTTGGTTGGCGGCGGTTTCCACCAGCCGCTGATACAGATGTTCCAATTCCTCGGCTCGCAGACGTGCTTTCAAGATCCGACGGACTTCCCAAGTATTTGCGTCCTGGCCGAACCGCCGCACGAATCCCATTTCTTCAAGTCGGCGAAGAGTCGCACGCAAGTCCCGGATATGACGAACATCGTCGCTTGTTTGAGGAAAAAAGGCCTTCCATTGATCGAGCAAGTCCATTTCGTCGACAACGCACCGCTCGTCGCGAGTTTCCTCTTCCTCAAACCGGCGAAGCGCATCGCGCAATAAAACACACAGCAAGGTTTGCCCGTAGCTCAAACGGGTCGCCTTGAACAGCTTTGGTAGGCCGTCGTATCGATCGGAAGATTCGTCAGCCGATAACTGACGCAGGTATGCCAGGCCCTCGGATTCGTCGACCACCAAACGCAGTCCGAGACGCGCGAAGTAAGTCTCCAGTTGACTTGTGTTCGAAAGCAAAAGATCCCAAGCGCGTCCGTCGCTCGACTCCACCACTCCTTGCAAGAGTCGAACGGCCGGAAGGCTCCACTCGCGAAATTCGGGCAACTCACCGCGCACGGCCGTTCCTCCGGATGGGTAGAAAAGTGACTCGCGGAACAACCACTTGCACCGCCCGTCCGCCCGACTGGTCGGCAGGCAAATAAATGGTTTCAGTGGCGATGGGGTCGACTTGATGGCCGTCGTCAGCCGCAATCTGCAGGTAGCCAATCACTTCAACGACGCCGCCTGATGCAGGATGCAGCTTGAGCAGGTCGCCCAGCGTGGGCGTGTTTTCAACTGCCAGGATCTGCCGAATTCCAAGCCGCATTTCCTTCCAATTCAAATGGCGCAGTGCGGCCAGCTGTTGGAACACGGCGACGCGCTGTTCAGCGTTGGGTACGAACTCCGTCAGGTCGACGCGGTCGAATTGCGGCGGCGACACCCAAAACGATCTGCGAAACGGCGATTCGACCGCGAGGTCCAGGTCCAACGAAAGCCCGACCGTATCGTCATCTGGATCGAGCGAAAGATTTACCGCGAGGCCCTTAATGTCGCGAAGCACCTGCGCGACGCGTTGGTGCTCGGCATGGGCACGACTATCAAGGAGACGTCGAAGCGTGGTGGACAATCGCTGGTTTGTCCTCATTACCTTTTCGGCTTCGTTTTGAAGCAGGGTCACCATCCCGCGGACCGTTTCCAGCCCCTCTTGTTGCTGCAGAAGCTCCGGAATGCGTCGAACCTCGCCGATAGTCTTTTCCAGGTTCTCCGTCTGGCTGGGCGACAGCACGAGCCGCACGAATTCGTAAAAGCTGACGCCTTGATCGTTTTGCTTCAGGAGATCTTCCGCGTCGAGCGCAAATTCCAAAATTCTCCCTCTTGTTTCCTGTCCGCCCGCCTGGCGATGCTGAACCTGCGCCGTGATATCACGGAACGATTCTTCCACGGCGCGAAAATCACTTTGCAGTTGCCGGAGCAGCGAAACGGCCGTCGCGAAGCGCTCGCGGATTTGCGCGGGCTGATACTTTCCGACCTGGCCGTCGCGCTCCACTTGTTCGATCTCGGCTTGAATTCGCGCGTGTTCGCTGCGGAGATGCTGCAAGCGAACCTCTGGATCGTCGGACGCACCGATCACCAGATCCGACAGCGTATCGATCACGATCCGCAACCGCGACTCCGTTCCAACGAAGCCTAGATCGTGATCGAGGACCCGATCGAGAAACGCGAAAACGTCCTCCGTATGAGGAGTCAGCTGATAGACCGCTTCATCGCGACCCACTTCGAGCATTCGTTGCAACCAACGCGCCTCACTCGAACACCAATCGGAGAGATAGCTTTCGGCCTTCGCGGAAAATCGGTCCGGGTGCGATTCTTCCAAGTCCTCTTGATAGGAGTGCAGCGCGGCAAGCAACTCCGAGTGTGGAATCGCGATCCGCCCCGGCTGTTTGAATTGCCGGTCAAGAAAATCGATCACAAATGGCAGATTGGGAGACCGAAGCAGGCGCAACGCTGGCGAAGTCTCGAAGTAGACGAGCAACTTCCCCAGACGCATGATCCAGCCCCTGACAACCTAGGAAGGCCAGTCCGTTAGCGGATGCCGCAGTGCCAGCCTCTCGGGTCGACGCGCTCAGATTCTCACTTCGTACTATGGTGTTCGCTAGTATATGTACGAACCATTGCCGAAAGCGATACCTGAGCACGCACTTCTACTTCGATCGGCTCCATGGCCACCTCCTTGATGAGATGGTCCCTAAACTACCGAAGTTTCCTAGTTGGCGCTCTAGTCCTTTGGACACAAGTTCGGAGTCGTGTCGTCGCCTTCTGCGGTTTGGTCGGCGAGGATTAGGCTTTGGTCGTTTCTTACTCGCCCTGCGGGGATGGAGGGGTCCGATTCGCGGAGGCGATGGAGGGGGGCGGCCTTATCGGGGCCGGTGACTAGCCAGAGAATTTGCCGCGAACGGTTGAGGATGGGGTACGTCAGCGTCATCCGTTGGCGTCCCTGGTAGACGCCGGTCAAGGCGACGTCGGCATCGGTCACGCTGAGGACTGGATCGCCCGGAACGAGCGATGCCGTGTGGCCATCGGGGCCGAGTCCCAGGTGGATCAGGTCGAGCACGGGCGGAGTGCCGGCTAACGCCTCTAGTGCTTGTGCGTATTGTTTAGCTGCTTGCTGGAGATCGGACGCTTCTACAGGCATGGCGTGCACCCGTCCGTCGAGACGAACGCGCGTCAGCAAACTTTCCTGCAGATGGGTAAGGTTTCTGTCGGCGTGTCCGGCGGGGGCGATGCGCTCGTCGACTTGAAAGAGATGCACGTTGCTCCACGGCACGTCTTCGGCGGCCAGGGCCCGCAACATGATCCAGGGTGTTTTTCCGCCGCTCACGGCAAACACGAACCGCCCTCGGTCGCTGACGGCGGCCCGCGCTTGCGCTGCGATGAACGCGGCACCAGCCCGGGCGACTGCGTCGGCATCGTCAAAGACTTCGATATTCATGAGGAACCTCACTTGTTGGTGACGACCGGGTTGCTCCAGCCGCCATCACATGCTGGTTCACATCGCCGGGTTCGGGATGGTGGCATCAGATTGGATAGCGCTCATGGGGTGTCTCTTTTACGGCTCTCTGTTTCATTTCGCCTCGCGAAACTTGCGGTATCGCCGGATCAAATGGTTGGTGGAGGCGTCGTGCTGGAGCAAGGGTTCTGTTTTGTTTTCGAGTTCGGGAACAATCCGCTGGGCCAGCACCTTGCCGAGTTCGACGCCCCATTGGTCGAACGAGTCGATGTTCCAAATCACGCCTTGAACAAAGACCAAGTGCTCGTAAAGGGCAATCAGCGTGCCGAGTACTCCGGGCGTAAGTTTCTGGGCCAAGATTGTGTTCGAGGGGCGGTTCCCCGGGAACGTGCGGTGCGGCACGAGCCAGTCGGGCGTTCCTTCCGCCTTCACCTGCTCGGCCGTTTTGCCGAAGGCGAGGGCTTCGCTCTGGGCAAAGACGTTGGCCATCAGCATGTCGTGATGCCGGCCCAGTGGATTGAGCGACTGGCCAAACGCAATGAAATCGCAGGGGATGAGGTGCGTCCCTTGGTGGATCAACTGATAGAACGAGTGTTGGCCGTTTGTGCCCGGCTCGCCCCAGTAAACGGGGCTCGTATCGTAGTTGACACGCTTCCCATCGACAGTGACCTGTTTGCCGTTGCTCTCCATGGTGAGTTGCTGGAGAAAGGCGGGAAAACGCTTGAGATACTGGTCGTACGGCAAGACCGCGACCGTCGATGCACCGAAGAAGTCGCTGTACCAAACGCCGAGCAGTCCCATCAGCACGGGCAAATTGCGATTCAGCGGCGTCTTGCGAAAGTGCTCATCCATCTGATGGAATCCATCGAGCATCGCGCGAAAGTTCTCGGGCCCGACCGCCAGCATCGTCGAGAGCCCGATTGCCGAGTCCATCGAGTATCGCCCGCCAACCCAGTCCCAGAAGCCGAACATGTTGGCTGTATCGATGCCGAACTCGGAGACTTTAGCCGCGTTGGTCGAGACTGCGACGAAATGCTTGGCGACTGCCTTGGCATCGCCCCCTAGTCCCTTGAGCGCCCAATCGCGCGCGCTCTGGGCGTTGGTCATCGTCTCGAGCGTCGTGAAGGTTTTGGAAGAGATGATGAAAAGCGTTTCGGCCGGATCGAGATCTCGAGTCGCCTCGACAAAGTCGGTGGCATCGACGTTGGAGACGAAACGACAGGTCAGGGCGCGATCGCTGTAGTGTTTGAGTGCCTCGTAGGCCATGACCGGGCCAAGATCGGAACCTCCGATGCCGATGTTGACGATGTTGCGAATCCGTTTGCCCGTGTGACCTTTCCAATCGCCGCTGCGAACGCGGTTGCAAAAGCTGGTCATCTTGTCGAGGACGGCATGGACCTGTGGCACCACATTTTCGCCATCGACGACGATGCTGGCTCCCGCCGGCGCCCGGAGAGCTGTGTGAAGTACGGCGCGGTTTTCCGTGAGATTGATTTTGTCGCCGCGGAACATCGCTTCGATGTGCGCAGGCAGGCCCACTTCTTCGGCCAATTGCACGAGGAGCTTGACTGTTTCGTCGGTGATGCGATTCTTCGAGTAATCGAGGTAGAGGCCGACCGCATCGAGCGTGAGCTGCTCGCCGCGGTGCGAGTCGTCGGCGAAGAGTTGCCGAAGGTGCACATCCTGGATTTGGGAATAGTGCTTTTCGAGCGCTTTCCATGCGGGGCGTTCGGTAAGCGATTGGTTTGCGGTCATCGTATGTTCCTCTTTCCTTATGCCGTACGTTGCGACGGTGCTTTTACCGCCAGCGACGGTTCGCCGCGCGAATTTTGTCAGACACGAAATCTACCTGGAAATGCCTTTGGATTGTGGCCTGGTCGCCCGCAGAGCGGCAGGTCTTTTCAGCTTCTTCATGTTTTGGCT
Organism: uncultured Pirellulaceae bacterium; assembly: GCA_964636985.1. GTDB lineage: Bacteria > Planctomycetota > Planctomycetia > Pirellulales > Pirellulaceae > CAZWSX01. The sequence goes on from CAZWSX010000066.1 coordinate 9,640, forward strand.
GAGACGCCGTGCGATGGGTGTGAGTGGCGTGGGGGGAAGCTCGCTTGAGAGTTAACTTTTGTTGGCACTCAGCGCGCTATCAACAATCTGGCGCGCCTCGTTTACGAGGGCATCCAGATGTGCCTGACCACGAAAGCTTTCCGCATAAATCTTGTAGACGTCCTCGGTTCCAGAGGGCCGGGCAGCAAACCATCCACTAGCCGTGGCGACTTTTAAGCCGCCAATCGGAGCGTTATTGCCTGGGGCAGTGGTTAGCTTGGCAGTAATCGGTTCGCCAGCCATCTCGGAGGCGTGAACCGCATCGGCTGATAGTTTCCGTAGTCGTGCCTTCTGCTCGGGTGTGGCTGGCGCGTCGATTCGGGTGTAGCAGGGCGCGCCGAATTCAGCCGTTAGTTCGCGGTAATGTTCGCCTGGATCTTTCTTGGTGCGAGCCGTGATTTCGGCGGCCAGCAGATTCATGATGGGGCCGTCCTTATCGGTGGACCACGCTTCCCCGTTTTGCCGCAGGAAGCTTGCGCCGGCACTTTCCTCGCCGCCAAAGCAGCAAGAGCCATCGAACAGGCCTGGCGTGAACCACTTAAATCCGACCGGCACTTCCAGCAACCGCCGGCCTAGCTTGTTGACGACGCGGTCGATCAAGCTGCTGCTCACAAGCGTTTTGCCGACGGCGGACGCAACCGGCCAGTGGGGGCGATGCGTGAGTAGATAGCCGATGGCGACAGCCAAATAGTGATTGGGGTTCAATAGTCCGGCCGACGGCGTGACAATGCCGTGGCGGTCGGCGTCGGGATCGTTGGCAAACGCGACGTCGAATCGATCTTTGAGTTCCACAAGGCGGGCCATCGCCCAGGGACTGGAGCAATCCATCCGGATCTGGCCGTCGTGATCCACCGTCATGAAGCTGAACGTTGGATCGACATCCTTGTTTACGACTTCGATGTTGAGTCCATAGACTTCGTTAATCACCGCCCAGTAATGCACGGCCGCGCCGCCGAGCGGGTCCACGCCGAGTTTAAGCCCAGCGCTGCGGATCGCTTCCATATCGACGACGTTTCGCAAATCGTTGACGTACGGGAGGGCGAGATCCTCTTGGTGTGTCGTCGCCGCATTCATCGCTTGGGCGAGCGGCGAGCGCTTAACGCCAACATTCTTCGCCTTCAGCAGTTCGTTCGCTCGATTCCCCATCCAGGTCGTCACGTCGGTGTCGGCCGGCCCGCCGTTGGGCGGGTTGTACTTAATGCCGCCATCGTCGGGTGGATTGTGCGAAGGTGTGATGATGATCCCGTCCGCCAGATGCTCCTTGCGGTTGCGGTTATAGACGAGAATGGCCCGCGAAATGACCGGAGTCGGCGTGAAGCCGTCGTCGCGCTGGATGATTGTCTCGACGCCGTTGGCCGCCAGCACCTCCAGCGCCGAGTGTTGAGCCCAACCGGACAGAGCGTGGGTATCTTTGCCCATGTAGAGCGGGCCATCGATGCCGTTGGCCTTCCGGTAGTCGCAGATGGCCTGCGTGATTGCCGCCACGTGTGCATCGGTGAACGTTCGCCGCAGCGATGAGCCGCGATGACCGCTGGTTCCGAAGCTGACCTGCTGCGTGGAGTCGCTCATGTCGGGGAAGTTCGCGAAGTACTCGCGCTCTAGCCTGGTCACGTCGACCAGCAGTTCTCGTGGCGCGGGTTTACCAGCAAGTGGCGAGATCGCCATCGGCTTTCCTTCCTCTTTCGATGTTTCACGAACTACAGGTTTGACTCTTTACGAAACGGGGCATGGTTCGATGTTCCAAATGCCGGAAGCGTACTCGGCGATCGTTCGGTCGCTGGAGAACTTTCCTGAACTTGCCACGTTGAGGATCGCTTTCGTCGCCCACGCATCCGGCTCTTCGTAAAGAGCACACAGCCGCCGATCTGCCTCTAAGTAAGAGGTCAGATCTGCTAGATGCATGTAGTGGTCGCCATTCGTCAGCAGAGAATCGCGCAACGGCGTGAAGGCGCTTGGGTCGCCGCAATGGCCTGAGAAAATGAGGTCGATCGCGGCCCGCGTTTCCGGCTCGTTGTCGTAGTGCCAGTGCGGGTTGTACCAGCTTTGGCTCTCGGCAACCTGCTGGGCTGTCAGACCGAATAAGAAAAAGTTTTGCTCACCGGCTTCTTCGGCCATCTCGATCGTCGCGCCATCGCGCGTGCCGATGGTCAGCGCGCCATTCATCATGAACTTCATGTTACTGGTGCCGCTCGCTTCGTAACCAGCTGTCGAGATCTGATTGGAGACGTCGCTAGCGGGAATTAGTCGCTCGGCGAGAGTTACCTCGTACTCAGGCAAGAATAACACCTTGATCCGCCCTTTGACGAGCGGGTCGTTGTCGATGGCACGGGCCAGATCGTTGATGAACTTGATGATGACTTTGGCAAGGCGGTAGGCCGGTGCGGCTTTGCCCGCGAAAAAGAAAGTGCGGGGTGACATTTCCTGATTCGGATTCTGCCGCAATCGGTTGTAGAGGACGACGATTCGCAAGGCATTGAGCAGTTGCCGCTTGTATTCGTGGATGCGCTTGACCTGGCAGTCGAAGATGCTGTCGGCGTCCACTATTTCGCCGGACGTCGTATGGAGCCACTGCGCGAAGCGGGTCTTTGCCGCTCGTTTGGCTTTCTTGAAGGCGTCGCGGAAGCCCGTGTCGTTGGCAAGCGGCTTCAGCTTGCTCAGTTGAGTTAGGTCGGTGATCCAGCTGTCGCCGATGGCGTTGGTGATCGCCGTTGCCAGGTCCGGATTGGCGAGGCGCAGCCAGCGTCGCGGGGTGACACCATTTGTTTTGTTGCTGAAGCGCTCGGGGAACATCTCGGCCAAGTCCTTGACGGTGGTCGTGCGCAGCAGTTTCGAGTGGATTTCGGCGACGCCATTGGTGCTGTGCGATCCCACAATGGCTAAGTTCGCCATCCGGACGTGCTTGGCGGGGCCTTCCTCAACGAGGCTGACTCGCGCCACCCGGTCCTCTTGGTTGGGAAAGCGAACGCGAACGGATTCGAGCAGGCGGCGGTTGATCTCATAGACGATTTCCAACTGCCGAGGCAACAGCGCCTCGAACCAAGCGACCGGCCATTTCTCCAAGGCCTCGGGCAGCAACGTGTGGTTCGTGTATGCCAGGGTCCGATGCGTTATGTCCCACGCTTCGTCCCATCCCAGGTGAGCGTCGTCCAATAGAATGCGCATCAACTCCGGTACCGCCAGACTGGGGTGCGTGTCGTTGAGCTGAATGGCGACGTGTTCAGGAAGCGAGTTCCAATCGGTATTGTTCTGGCGGAATCGCCGAACGAGATCGGCCAGCGAACAGGCGACCAGAAAATACTCCTGGATGAAGCGCAAGCCCTGTCCTTGCATCGTGTGGTCATCCGGATAGAGCACTCGCGTGATCGATTCCGCTGCGAGTTGTTCGGCCAGCGCGCCGACGAAATCGCCACCGCTGAAGCGTTGAAAGTCGAAATAATCCGGCGTCGCAGCGGCCCACAGCCGCAGCGTGTTGACAGTGTTTCCGCCATAACCAACGACGGGCCGATCAAAAGGAATCCCGATCAAGCTGGACGTGTTGCCAAGAACGATGCGCAAGGCGCCGCCGCGCATCTCAAAGGAGCAACCCAATTTGATTTCGACCTTCTCGTCAGGACGAACGACT
>CAZWSX010000067.1:0-11907 GCA_964636985.1 uncultured Pirellulaceae bacterium
TTTCGCCCATTGCCGAAGATTCTCGACTGCAGCCACCCGTAGGTGTCTGGGCAGTGTCTCAGTCCCAGTGAGCGGGGGCATGCTCTCACACCCCGTACCCGTCTTAGCCATGGTGAGCCGTTACCTCACCATCTAGCTGATAGGAAATGGGCCCGTCTCAGGGTGGCAAGCCTTTGGTCCGGAGACATCATCTGGCATTACCGGCAGTTTCCCGCCGCTATTCCAGGCCCCGAGGTAGGTTCCCATTTGTTCCTCTCCCTTTCGCCGCTTTCCACGTATTGCTACGCTTTGCGCTCGACTTGCATGCCTAATCCATGCCGCCAACGTTCATTCTGAGCCAGGATCAAACTCTTCAATTGATTATTTGCTTCCTCAAGCAACTTGCGTTGCATGAGGTTGACTAGCCAATGAATGTTTGAATTCGGTTACCGCTGGCATGGTCAAAAACCAGCAGACCGAATGTATTCACAGTCTCTTGCTAAAGATCTCACGAAGCCGACTCTCGAATCTTGCGATTCAAAAACCGACCTCAAAAAATCGAAAGAGGTCAACCACCAAATTGTCAAAGATCAAATCAAATAACCAACACAAAAATCTACTAGGGTTGCAACCCTGGTGGACCAGCTCAGCGAAGATTCGTCGAGCTTTTTCGTGATGGGGAGGTGAATCTTAGCGTTGCTTTTCCGACTGTCAACAGGCTCAAAAGCTTTTTGTTTTAGGTCGGAAACTCAATCCTCTTTTCACCTTGAGAAGACCGAAACCTGTCGCATTTGCTCTAGGTCACTCGGCCACTCCCTTTCCCACTTGGGGAAGCACGTAACTTAGCACGACGTCCGGAGCGAGAAAAGGCCTTCCACCAAAATTTTCGCAGACTCTTTTCAGCCCGCGAGTAAAAGGCCGTTCTTCTCCAGCTATCGCGTCATCCCGAGGTCAACTTTTTGCAAGGTTGATCTCGGGGCGAGCCCTACTCATCGTCCAACAGAGACCAAGAAATCGATTCGAAGTTCGGGCGGGCGTTACAAATTAACGCCCAGTCACTTCGAGCCCAGCAAAACGCGGGCTTTAACGCATTGCCAAGGGCCTTCGTTTGACGGCCTCCCTTTCGCCAGATAGAGTTTCCTGTTCGCAATATTTGCAAGTCACTCTTTCCTGTGCGGCTCCCGCGAGGGGGAGCCGTGAACCGGGTCAGGCCTTAACCGGAGCAGCCCTAAGCGGGGTACTCTTGTGCGGGGGTCGCACTGGACAGAGTGAGTTTTGCCACAGATCGCGTGCACGTGGTCTCACACGAAGACACAAAGGCACGAAGCTGTGGGGAAGCGGCCGATCTAGAACGCGCCGCGCGTGCACGAAATCATTGATCGATTGATGATTTTTGATTTGCGATCGTGACGCACTTTCGCGCCCCATCTCCCACTCGCACCTTCTCCCCTTCCACGCTCGCGGCACACTCCGCGTTCTGGCGAACGCAGCTACCCTAAGGTGTCCCGACTGGTACCATGCTGGTGGTCACCAGAACAGCATCCTTTATGCATTGCCTCACCTCATGGCGGCTCCTAACACCGATTCCGATGCGTCCCGTCCGCAAGGCGAATACGTTGTTGTCGCGCGGCGCTATCGCCCCCGTGATTTCGCCGAACTCGTGGGGCAAACGCAGGTCTCGCGGGCACTAGCCAACGCCATCACGACCAACCGCGTCGGCCATGCGTACCTGTTTACGGGTGCTCGCGGTGTGGGAAAAACGTCGACCGCCCGCATTTTTGCCAAGTGCTTGAATTGCCTGACCAGTGGCCCTACAACGACGCCGTGCGGCCACTGCGACGTGTGCGAAAGCGTCTCCGAAGGGGAAGACGTTGACGTCGTCGAGATCGACGGCGCCAGCAACCGCAACATCGACGACATTCGCCAGTTGCGGGCAAACATCAATGTCCGCCCCAGTCGCGCGCGGTTCAAGATCTACATCATCGACGAAGTCCACATGCTGACGACGCAGGCCTTCAACGCCCTGCTCAAAACATTGGAAGAGCCCCCCGAGCATGTGAAATTCATTTTCTGCACCACCGACGCCGACAAGATTCCGATCACGGTGTTGTCGCGTTGCCAGCGGTACGACTTCTCGCCGATGGAAGTCGGCACGATTCTCGATCGCCTTAAGATGATCTGCGAGAACGAAGGAGTCGCCGCCGAACCCGAAGCACTGCAACTCCTAGCTCGTCGAGCGAACGGCTCGATGCGTGACAGCCAATCGCTGCTAGAGCAACTGCTCTCTTTTTGTGGCAAGACGCTCACGGCTCAATCAGTCCACGAGATGCTCGGCACTGCCGACACAGCACACCTGCGTGCCATCTGCGAAGCCCTCGTCGCTCGCAAGGCCGCCGATGCGTGGACGCGGGTCGACCAGGCGATTCGAGAAGGCGTTGATGTCGGCGCGCTCGCGGAACAACTGCTTGGCTACCTGCGAGACTCGACTGCGGCGCTGGTTGGTTGCGATGCCGATTTGATGCTGCAAGCACCTGGCTCGGAAGCAGCTTCGCTCGCGGAACTGGGCCGCCAGATGGGCCTGGAAACGATGCTCGCGGCGATGCAGATCCTCGACCAAACACTGGTCCGCATGCGCCAAAGCCCGCACGGGCGAACGCTGCTCGAAATGGCTCTCGTGCGGATTTGTTGCCTGCAAAATCTGGATGCACTGCCGCACCTGCTGGCGATGGCGCGAACCGGAAGCCCGCCACCACTTTCGGCCGTTGTCGGGCAAACTCGCTCTGTACCCGCGACGAATCCAGTCGTCCAACCAACGGCCAGAACGCAGTCCCCAACTCCTCCACCAGCAGAAACGCCCAAAGCCCCACCGCCGCAACCAGCAGCACGAGTTGAACCTGCTCGCACTCCTCCGGTGTCGCCCGGGCTCCGCGCTGAATCCCCCTCTCCAGCCTCGGCGAAAGTCGAAGTCCCAGCGCCGGCCCCGCAGCGGCGCGTCGACCTGCCGCAAGTCACCAACGAAGAAGCAACTGCCGCCTGGCATCAAGTCGTCAAAGACCTAGGCGAGCAAGGCGACGGCCTCATCGCCGACTGGGCCAAGCTGGCTGAATCAGCGGTCGCTACCGGCGAAGGAACTTTGCGGTTGACGTTTTACCAGCGGGATTCGTTCGCGCAGAAGTTCTGCGAGCGCCAGGATCGCAAGGGAAAGCTGGAAGCGGCGCTAGAGATCGTCACGGGGCGCCCCTGGAAACTGGATTTTGCATCCTGTCCCGATCCCAAGCCCACGGCGCCGCCACCACCCCCTAAGCAAACAAACGCAAATCAGTTCAAACGCAAGCAAGCGGCAGCGCGGCAACCGATCGTGCAGAAGGCTATGGAACTATTCGAAGCCGAGGTAACGGATGTCGCGCCACCGCCCGAGCCTAAGCTTGACGATTTGCCCGCGGCGGGAGAGGCCCCTAGCATCACAGAAGGGACAGCGGGCACGGAATCGGTAGACGAAGGAACAGGCGACTAACGGATGGCACAGATTTCCGAATCGGTTTCGAAAGTCATCGACGCCTTGGCACGGCTGCCAGGGATCGGCCGTAAATCGGCCGAGCGACTTGCGTATCACCTTCTGCGCGTTCCCAAGACCGAGGCTCTTGCCCTAGCCGATGCGATTCGCAATGTCCGCGAGAACGTCCGCTACTGCAGCGAGTGTTTTGGCCTCGCCGAAGGGGAGCTGTGTACCATTTGCAGCGATCCCAAGCGCGATCGCACGCAGCTTTGCATCGTCGAACAACCACGCGATCAAATCTCGCTCGAACAATCGGGCGCCTTCAAAGGTCTCTACCACGTGCTGCTCGGAAGAATCTCGCCACTCGACAACATAGGGCCCGATCAATTGACTCTGGAGCCGCTGGTCGAGCGCGTGCGAAAAGGCGAAATTCGCGAGGTGATTCTGGCCACCAATCCAACCGTCGAAGGAGACGGCACCGCGCTCTACATCGCCAACCTGCTGGCCGAATACCCGGTTACTCTCACCCGGTTGGCTCGCGGAATTACCTCCGGCAGCATTCTCGAGTACACCAACAAAGAGATCCTCGCCGACGCTCTCACCGGACGCCAAAAGCTTTAGCGGCAAGCATTTAGGCCGATTCTCTCAAAATACCTCCAATGGGCGGGGGTTGAATTGGCACGAAATATGCTACACTTGGGAGGGCCTTCAAACGAGCCGTTTGATCGTCGAGCCAACAGGGCAGGAAGCCACCAAGACCCTTTTTGTCTAGGGGCACTTATCCTTAACTCTCCTCTCCAATTCAGCAGGTAGCCATGCGACTTAGCTTGGGAATGGAAGCGCGCCAACTCCAGGTGCAAAAGCTTTCGCCTCGCATGATTCAATCGATGGAGATCTTGCAACTGCCTCTCATGGCTTTGCAAGAACGAATCGATCAGGAGATGTCGGAGAACCCGGTTCTCGAAGTTCTCGAAAATGATCCTTCAGTTCCGGACAATGCCGCTCCCTCTGAAGGGCAAGCCGCTGAGTCTCCGCGTGAGAAGGATGTCGACCAAAAAGAAATCGTCGTCGACGAGGCTCATCAAAACGCCGACGACTTCGAACGCCTCGACAACCTCGTCAACCAAGAGCAACCCGACTACTTCGACGAGCGACCGCGAACTTCCTCCGGACGAATGGAAGAGGATGCGGAACGCAAGGCTGATGCGATTGCCAATATCGCCTCGCGCCCTGAGTCGCTGCAGGATCACTTGCTCGTTCAGCTCGGCGAAGTCGAAATCGAACCCGAGTTGCTCGCCATGTGCGAGCGGATCATTTCATGCCTTGATGCCTCCGATGGCGGATACTTGCGTACGAGCCTGGTTGATTTGCTGCCAGCTGACGCTACGCCCGAACAACATGCGCTCGCCAAACAGGCGCTGTCGATAGTTCAATCGCTCGATCCGCCGGGTGTCGCAGCGCGCGACCTCCGCGAATGTTTGCTGTTGCAACTCCATGAGGACATGCCACTCTACGAAGAGGTAAAAATCCTCGTCGAAAATCATCTGGAAGATTTGCGCGACAACCGGATGCCGCAAATCCAAAAGGCAACGGGCTGGTCGGTGGCCGATATTCGCGAAATCTGGGCAGAACTGCGAACACTCAATCCCAAGCCAGGCGCCCGATTCGCCGAGGTCCACGCGCCGACGGTCACGCCCGACGTGTTTGTCGACCGCGACGAAAACGGCAACTACAAAGTGTGGCTCGAAGAAGGGCACACGCCGCAGCTGCAAATCAGCGAGTACTATCGCCGCCGCCTGCAAAGCGGCCAGGCGACGGAAGCGGAAAAAGAGTTCATCAAGAACAAAGTCAACGCCGCGCAGTGGCTGATCGACTCCATCGAGCAACGCCGCAATACGCTGCTCAAAGTTTCCGAATCGATCGTGAAGCACCAAACCAAGTTCCTGGATGAGGGCCCTGAGTTCATTCAGCCCCTCAAAATGCAGCAAATTGCCGAGGACGTGAAGGTTCACGTCACAACGATCAGCCGGGCGGTCGACGACAAGTGGATTCAAACGCCGCGCGGCCTGATGGCGCTGCGAAAGTTCTTCGTCGGTGGCACCAAGAGCGAAGAAGGGGACGACGTCGCCTGGGACATCATCCGGATCAAACTCCAAGAGTTGATCGACAAGGAAGATAAGCAAAGCCCGCTCAGCGATGAAGATCTGGTCGAAGCGTTCGCGAAGCAGGGGATTAAAGTCGCCCGGCGGACGATCACCAAGTATCGCGAAAAGATGTCGATTCCAAGTTCGCGCCAGCGCCGCGACTGGTCCAAGAAGTAGCCCTCGCTTAGCGGAGCACTTCATGGCGAAAAAGGAATTCATCATCCCCGACCGCATGGGCTGCGGAGGCATCATCGGCTCGACGATCTTCTCGTGCTTGCTGCTGATCTTGAATGCAAGCCTGGTGATTGCGGTGGGCCAAGTGCTGCAAGCGATCGGCCCCTCATGGGTCCGATCCGATCGCGCGCTGCAAGGCATCTACTACGCCGGCCCGCTGTTGATGCTGGTCATCGAGTGGTGGCTCTTCGACCGTGCAGCTGACTTAGTCGAGCGATTCTCACGAAAGGCGTAGGGGCGCCATGATTCATTGCCCCACGTGTGATATCGCCTTTTCACCCAGCTACGCGCATTGTCCGCGTTGCAAAGCCTTTGTTACGCCGCTGGATCAGCGAGCTCAGTATCTAAGGCGAAACACCCGGGCCTGGAGGGATGCGAACATCCCTCCAGGCAACACAGGCGTCCTTCTGGCAAAGGCGGTGCCAGAATTCCGTCGTTAGGCTCCGAGGTGTCAGGAGCCGTGCCTAGGAGAAGGGGTGGCAGTCGAAAATGCGATTGGAGTCTGCGAACTCACGAAGCGAGCGCGACACGAAGACTGCCTTTAAGAACACGTTGGAATCGATTCGCCGAGATGCTGTTAAGGAGAACGGCGCACGCCATTGCCCTGCACCAAACCGTTGCGGGTGGTCTTAACGCAACCACTGTGCCAAAAGTGAAGAATCCTCCACAAGCACACTGGCAAGACGCCTTAGTGCGGAGTTATCCGCCGCAAATGTGCGGCTAGAGGTTTTTGCGGCGTTCTGGAGAGAGGTCCCGCGTGCCGAATATCCCGGCACGCGTGAGTAAAGGCTAAGCAAAAACTAGGCGTCGCGCCATGAGTTGGCGACCGCACCTACTAGAAGACAACTTCCAACTTGGGATTTGCTTTTCGAATGTTCTCGACGTTGCCCTGGCTCACATTGGGTAAGCGAGAAACGTCGATTTTTTTGAGCTTTTTGAGAGCGCCGACGAGGGTGTTCACGCCAGCATCGGTGACGGAGGTCGAACCGACGTGGATGAACTCCAAGTTCTCGAGCGCCGTCAGCGACGTGCAGACGTCGTCGTCGCAGGCTTTCAATTGATCCAGGTTGAGCCTCTTTAGCCCCGTCAGGGCGGCGAGTTGTTGGAGCGACTCCTTCTTGAGCGTCGCCATTCGCAAGTTGAGCTCCTCCAGCGTCTTGGCTTCCAAAAGTGCCGGCATCCCTTCGTCGGAGAAGTAGGATTCTTCCAGGCTCAAGATTTTGAGGGCGGGGAATTGTTTGAGCCAGGCCAAGTCGGCGCCGGTGGCCGTGCCGCGCAGTTCCAGTTCGGTGAGCTTCGAAAGGCCGGTCAACTTGTTCAGGCCAGCGTCCGAGATTTGCGTCCCGTACATGAGGAGCTCTTTCAGCTCCGTCAAACCGGCGATCTTTTCCAGGCCAGCGTCGCCGACGCCGGTTTGTTCCATCGAGAGCGATGCCAGGTTCGTGATCTTACCAACGTGTTCCATGCCAGCGTCGTTGTATTGCGGGCCGTAGACGCGGAGCTTCTTCAGTTTTGGCAGCGTGGCGGCGGTTTCGAGCGAGGCATTGCCGCAAGTGTTGACGTCTTGCAGATCGAGGAACTCGATCGCCGGATGATCCTTAAGATGGGCGACGCCGGCATCGGTGACCTTGGTCTTGATGAGCCGCATGTTGCGGATCGTCTTGATCGAAGCTAGATGCTTCACGCCCTCGTCGCGAACGTTGGTGAGCTTAAGGTTGATATCGACGAGAGGCAGATCGACCAGCATCGCCAGGCCTTCGTCGCCGACGTCGGCTTGATCGAAATCGATCGTGCGGAGGTTCTTAAGACCTTTGAGGGCGCCCAGCGAGGAATCTTTGACGTCGGGCCCTTTCGCCAGGAGCTTTTGGAGTTCGGGCAACCGTCCCACCAGTAGGAAGACCTCGTCGTTGATTGGCGCGCGCAAATCGACTTCTTTGGCGTGGCCTGCCGAGTCGAGTGTGACTTTGCTACCCTGCTTGTTCAGGGCCTCGATCGCTTCCTGCTCGTCGGGGCTGACGGCTGGCTCAACGGCCGTCTTGTCGTTGCCGACATCAGCCGATGTGCCGGTCTTCTCTTCAGTTGTGCCGCCGGCATTTTTGCCTGCGTTTTCTTTGACCGTCCCATGCGGTTCGGGACACCCGACGAATGCGGATGTCGCGGCGATGAGACCAGCAACCAGCCCCGCGCGAAGTGAATATGGTGAGCGTTTCATATCAACAATTCCTTACTTATCTGGGGAGCGGCGCATGCATAGGGCGTCGCTTCTAGCGATAGGCCGAATCCATCAGACTAAACAAGATGGTCCGGCAACGCAAACCGGGGCGAAGGCGCTGTTTAGTTGGCAAATCGCGTCCTTATCCGCGCCGTGTGCCTGATTCGGCGACGTCCACCGCGCACAGACAGGATTGTCTGTGCCACGTTGTTACGAACCGCTCGTGAAGAGTTTTGCCCACAATGGCGGGCCGAGAATGAGCAATCCCACGGCCACGGATGCGATCGAAATCACGAGCACGGCGCCGCCGGCGATATCGAGGGCGTTGCCGATATCGCGGTTCTTTTTGCGATCGATTTGTTTGGCAAGCATTTCGATGGAGGTATTCAGATACTCGGCGCTCATCACGCCGCCAATGCATACGAGCAGGATGGCCCATGAGATGCGATCGAGTCGCAGCCATGCCGCCATGACGACTACGGCCAACGCCATCGGCAGATGCACGACAAAGCTCGACTGGGTCGCCGCACCGACCGCCAGACCGCGAAACGCCCGCGCGAACTTGAGCAGCCAAGAGCGCTGGGGGACGTAGTCGGCGACTTCGTTATCAGGAGCCAGATTCGATTCGCCTTTTCTCGCGTCCATTTAGGGAAGTTGCCCCACGGCGTGGAGAAACTTCTCGATGCGATGGGCGTTCTTCTCGAACGACTTCGCCGGGAGAGTCATCCGGATCGACGAGGTCATCAGGATTTCGAGTTGGCCATCGACCAGCAGGACGCTGTGGATGTCGCTCCAGCCCATGTCGCTGAGGAGCTTGTCGGTGAGCTTGAAACGCAGGCCATCGTTGGTGATCAGAAAACCGCGTTTGCCTGAGGCATCGGAATCGACTTTGACCATCCCGATGACATCGCCAGCGGGAACGCCTGAGCCGTATTCTTCGAGCGCCGGTTTAAGGACCGGCAGCGGGAGTGTTTTGCCCGTGTGATAGCGATGGTCGTCGGGACCGTTGGGAAGATGCTCTTGCATCAGCCGCTTCACTTCGGAAACCGGCACGGGTTCGCCAGTGCGTTCGCGTCCGGCAATTGTGGAGATGCCAGGCGTGAAGTTGGGGCCAATCAAATCGACTGCTTCTTGCAACGCCGACCAGCATGGAGCGGGTGTCGCAGCAAGCAATTTGTCGATCTCATCTTTGTTGCCGTTGTACTGGTCGATCAACAAAACTCCTCGAGGCGAGGTGTGGTTCGCTCCGGCGGGCAAGTCGTGAACGACCGCCATTGCAACTTTAGCTCCTACCGTCGGAGCCCCTGCTAAACGCATGGAGCAATCTTGCGTTGTCACGAGCAGCGCGTCCCATGGGCCCTCGCCGGGTTTGCCTGCCAGGTTGAGCCCCATAGCGACCAGCGGCGGGTCGAGACTGACAATGATGCCGGGGACGAATTGAGCTTGGGCCATCTTTGCTTTGGCGCGGCTTGTGAACGTCGCCAGGCCGACGGCTCCGATTACGGCGAGGACGATGCCGGCGACTCCCACGATAGGCTGGCCGATGGCAAAGCCTGCGCACCCGGCGAGCCCGAGTAGCAGGAGCAAGATCGAGACCATGGGCTGCGTGGGGAATGTCTTCCACATTTGCCCAAACGTTGGTCCCAGGGAGAGCGGCGCGCGATGAAAACGGGACGCGGCGGTCCTTGTTACGGGGACCGCCGTCGATGGTTTGGGGGGAGTGGCGGTGGGGCTTGGCGTGGCCGGTTTGATTGCCGCTGCGGGCACGGTGATGGCCGCCGCGCACTCGGGACACTTCGTCTTCTTGCCAGCCAGGGAGTCGGCAACCGTGAAACGTTTTCCACACTTGCAGGCAAAGGTGATGGGCATTGCAAACTCACGACGCGCAAAGATAAATCGAAGCACTCAAGGGGGCGCTGCCAGGGGGCCCGGCATGAAGGCGACATCCCAAAGAGGAGCTGTTTCGGACGCCAACCTGGAAAGCGCTGTTGAGCTTAATCGAAGTTGGCGTTGTTCGGCAGACTTTCGGCGCGCTTTATCGCCGAAAAACGCTGGCGCAGAGCGCCAAAGATGCGAATCGAGGGAATCTCCCTCGATCCCTTATTTCTTTCCGCGTTACTTCTTCTCTTCGACTTCGCGTTCCGACTTGGGCTTGCCGGAGAAGATTCCAAGCCAGCGGCCGATACCGCCGCCGCCTGCTTTGTCGGGCGCGGCCTTCTCGGTCGCTTTGCCGGTGTTGAGGGCGTCGGCAAGCTGGCCGATCGCATGGGTAATCGCGGCGCGAGGAGCATGGTCGACGAGCGGGACCCCGTTGTTACGGACTTCGACCATCGTTCGGTAGTCGTTGGGGATCTGCCAGTAGACGTCGCGGCCCATGGTTTCCTGAGCTTTTCGCAGGCTGATTTGCCCGCTATCGAGCCCCACGCGGTTGACGCAGATTTTTACTTTGTCGATCAGGCCTTCCACGTCATGAAACGAACTCATCAAGCGAACCACGTTGCGCAAGCACGGCAGGTCGAGCTGCGTGACCATCAACACGTGGTTGGCGGCCTTCAAAGCCACCATGTCGACGGCGGTAAACCCCTTCGACAGGTCGATGATCAAGTGCGAGAACGAGGCCTTCAAAAGGCCGATCATCCGGTGGATATCGTCGGGACGAATCGACTGGCCGTCCTGCAACTGCACCGGCCGCGGCAGCAAGTACAGCCCCGAGGCGTGCTTGGTGAGCGACTTTTTGAGCAACTGGAAGTCGAGCCGCGCGATGTTTTGCGCGACGTCGATCAGCGAGTAGTCGGGAATGGTGTCGAGGAACACGTCGGCATCGCCGAGTGCCATGTCGAGGTCGACGAGCACCGCCGAATTGCGTTTGTTGTGGGCGAACATGCAGCCCAAGTTGACGGCCAGGCTGGTCGAGCCCACGCCGCCCGTCGTTCCGCAGACAGCGATAACGGTGCAGCCTTTGTTCTTTTCACCGCCTACCTTGGCGCTCCCCACCCGATCGAGCGCTGCGGCCAGATCGTCCGGCTTGAGCGGGAGGGTGAGAAATTCGCGGGCTCCCAATCGCATCGATTGGAGGATCAACTGGCCATCGGTCGTGGCGCTGGTCACCAAAATGGCGCAATTAGGAGACGACTCCTTCAACTGCGCGATCAGCTTCATCGCCTTTTCGCGATCCGCGTCGAGCGCAATCACGCCCACATCGGGCTGCGTTTGGCTGACCACATCGGAAAAGAATTCGTAGCGAGAGCACTCAGCTTCCAGCCAGATCACGTCCATACCCAGCAGCATGTTCTTGAGCGCGCTGCGGGCACTATCGTTCGGATCGACGATGGCCAGACGGAGAACGGAGTTCATGGCGGCGTAACGATTCGATGGGGACCGAATTAGCGAACAAAGGGCCAGGGGTTTTCCCTAGCTAAACATTCCGACGTGAGAGCCTACGTTGCAAATTCGCGTCGTCGATTGTTAAAAGAGCGTGGCCGAGAGAAGACACGCCCGTCGTCGCTGGAATTTGCTGTCGGAACCGTTACAACCCTCCTGCTCCGACCTTTCGTTAAGGCCGGAGCTGATGTTCTGGCACGACTATTTCAAGCGGTCGTATCCAGTGGGGCCGATCATGGCCGGTTCATCCGAGATAGTGGCCTGGTACCCGCCGCTGCCCGTCGAAACTTGTTTGACGACCGCTTTCTTTTGCCGCGGCTGAGCAAGCGAGGCCTTTACGTTCCGTTGCACGGTGACCTCTTCAACGGTCGCCTGCTGCAAAGCGGATTGTTGCGAGGCGGCAGGGTCGGCGACGGTGCTGGGCCGTACCGGCGTTCTGGCGGACGTCTTTGGCGCGGGTT
>CAZWSX010000068.1:0-11768 GCA_964636985.1 uncultured Pirellulaceae bacterium
CGGCTGTTGGGCTACAAAATATGAGGAGATAGCGCGCTTTCTCAACGCCGGAAATCTGTCCCTGAGGGATGGCATTGCCTTATACTTACAGGGGCATGGGGTCCCTGCGGGCAGTCGTTGGAAAGCATGAAATCACCCGATCCTACCTCCGCGAAGCCGTCGAATCCGGAAGAAGGCGGTCCCTCGGCTCCGCCTCCCAAGGGGGCGAAGTCCGGCAATGGGGCTCAAGGCGGCGGCAAGCCGCAGGCTCCTGCAGGGAAATCACCCAGTCCCGCTAACCCAGCGGCGGTGCAGCCACCCGCGGCGGTCGATGCCTCTCGCGCTCCGCCGTTAACGACGGATGGCCCCGCCCCCTCGAAATCGGCCAATAAGCCAGCACCTAGCTCTCCGATGGCGAAGTTTCTGGAAGAAGCTGCGCCTATCGTCGCGGAGGAACGGGGAATAACTCCGCAAGCGGACTTTCTGCTCGAATCGCTCGCCGATCGTCTTGGCCTCTCGGAAAAGGGGCGCGACGATGCCTTGGCCAAACTCAGATCGCAGTTCGAAGACTTGTCGCCCGAAGCAAAGGCCAAGTTGGCCAAGTTTCGCGAGGCGGTTAAGCAAAACTTATTGCAACGTCAGACCGCCATTCTGACGGCCAAACGCGAGAAGGAACTTATCGAGCAGGCGGCGTCGAAGTTCGGCTTGGAACCGGCCCAGGCTTCGCTTGCGGTCCGCGAGGCGGCAGCCGATATCGACGTCCGCTTTGTTCCACACGAAGAGGCGGTTCGTCACATCGAGAACTTGATTCGCGATCGCCTCGACAAGCTCGGCTACTTGCCGACGGAAGTCGAAGGGATCTTGAAGAAGTCGGCTTATGAGTGGGGGATTTCGGCGGATGAATTCGCGGTGCTGGTCCAGTCGAGCATGGACAAACACAGCGAGGAGGTTCGTAGCGAGCGGCGACGCCAAACGCTCTTTATCCAGGGTGTGGTCGGCACAATTATTGTCTCCGCGGTGGTTTTGATTGGCGTCATCGTGGCGCGCCAAGGCAACTGGAGCGACACCCGCGAAGCGAAGAGTGAGACATCGTCGAATACGACGTCGACGAGCGAAACAGTCGAGGTCAAACCCAAAAGCTCGTTCTGGGATGCGGATCTCATCGACGCGTACGACCGCTGGGCGAAAAGCCAGTCGCGCGCCGCGTCGATTCGTGAAACTCTGTCCTCGAATTCGCCAGACGAGCGTGCTAAGGGCTATCAGTCGTTCGCCGACGCCGTTGTGACGCAGAAAGCGGACGGAGCAAAAGCGGTCGAGACCTCTGTTCTGTGGCAGCGACTGTACGCGACCGATCCGGAAGAATCAGCGGCGAAGGCCTTGTGCGACGCCTCGATGGCCCGGTTGTCGTTGCCGCGACCGCTGACGCCCATCGAGCACAGTTCTGCACCGGGAATCAGCGTACTGCTCGATAGCTTGCTCAACGCGGCGAACACGAGTCTGGTCGCGCCCGAGCGACGCCAGCACTTGCGAGAAGCCCTGGCGAACGCGCTCAAGCTTCCGCCGCCGGCCGAGGAAATCCCCAAAGCCTGGGCCACGCAAGCCAGATCGGCCTTGGCGAAACAATGGCTGACCGAACTGTCGCTGGCAGCCGACACGCAGCCATCGCTCGCGGCGCAGTGGACGCTGGCCTTGCGTTCCAGTGCCAGCGCCGCCCTGGCCGCCAACGAACGGACCGGCCTGGAAAACGAAATCGCCTTGCGAGCGGCGCAGACGCTCACCGCCAAGGACGATTGGGCGATCGTCGCGCGGCTGCTTTCGGATGCGATCAACTCGCGCGACAACGATACGGTGCTGCGCGTGGTCGACGTGTACGAACGGACCCACTCGAAGTCGCTGTCCGAAGCTCTCTCGAGCAAACTGCTGACGCGGGTCGGTCTCGATTCAGCTGTCGCAACGGCGGATGTCGCCACCGAAGTCCGCAAGAAGTTGGGTGGCAAGAAATCGGCATCGTCTTCGTCGTCGGCCTCAGACTCGGGCGTGGATCGACAAGCACGCTGGCGAAAACTGGTCCGAGCGAACAACGCTGTCCGCGATCGCTCGTCGAACGAGTCGGAGGTTCTGCTTCGCGACACCGTGGCGCTGGCCCGGCTGGTGAACCTCGGCGAAGCACTTCGCCGAGGCGATTTGCATGGCGGATGGTTCGATAAGGCGGCTGGCGGCGAGATCACAATGGAGGCTGCTCCCGCCGAAGTTGAAGCGGTGGCCGTAGCGGTCGATCCCCTTTCCGAGTTGACGCCCCAGGAGCGAACTACTTTAAAGAACTACAGCGCCGCCCTGGCTACTCCTAAGGATTTGGCGGTCTTGAAGCGGACGTCCTATTTGCACGCCATCTGCACGCTGTCGGATCGCGTCAACGATGTTCCCGCGGTCGAGGCCTACGGCATCGCCACCTACTTACTCATGCCCAAGGGAGCGGAAGAGGCGGATCAAGTGGCGCACAACGCCGAGAAGATCCGCAAGTGGCCGCGGTTGCAGATCGCATTGGCCGACGGTTGGAAGAACTCGGAACTCGACAAGCATCATTTGCATCAATTGTGGGTTACTTTTACGGCGACCGACGGCACGGTGTCGGATGTCCATACCAGCCGCCCTCGCCGCGAGTTGCAACAGTTGGCGCTGCGAACGCTTTCCGAATCGAGGGGCAAAGAAAAGCCCGAGTCGGCGATCGACGTGATCGCCGATCGCTTGGCCCAGCAGTATGTCGATCGCCTGCGTCTCCGCGCTGGTGAGATCGCGCCGCACGATGCCAAGGCAGGCGATGTCTTGGCGAGACTGTTGCCACGCGTTTTGGGAGTTGATGGGGCCGATGCGGAACAGGTAATTGCCGGGATTTCGCTCGCCGCGGACAACGACCTGCAAAAGGTGGCCCTCCTTCAACGTGCTATTATCCAACGCGAAGCGATGATTCTCACTCGCGTCAATTCATCGGCGTCGGGGAAGCTGCAGTCGCTCGTCGATGGTCTCGCCCTGCGTGATGCGCAGTCGGACAATGTCGTGAAGCAAATTCGCGATGGCGAGAACACGCTCCTCTCGATGCTGATGGCTGCGTACGAGGAATAAGATGCGGTGGCAAACCTTCACGAGTCTCAGCACAGCTATCGGGCATTTTTTGCCGATTGTTTTGGTATTCATGGCTTGCGCACCATCGTTGCAAGCGGCGATTGTGATTACGACTGACAGCGAAGAACCTCTTTTGGGCTACGCCGTCGAGCGCCCCAACGGCTACGTGATCTCGACATCGAATCGCAGCGACGCCAAGACGACCTTGATTGCCAAGGACAAGATTGTCGAAGTCATTCCGACCGTTTCGTACGAGCGGCTGGCCAAACTATCGGCAGCCGATCCCGAAGGATGTTTCCGCTACGCCGACGAGTTGTTCGCGATGAATCGCGACCCGGAGGCTCGCGATACGGCCATTCGGCTTTATCTGATCGCCGGCCGCGCGGCACCCGACAAGTTTGCCCGCAGTGCTGTTCTCTCGTTACAGCGCCTGGCGGCTGACGGGAAAGCGGCAAAACGAGTCGCCGCGTTTGGCATGATGAACCGGTGGATTACGGCGGACGTTGTGGTCACTCCGGACGTCGAGGTGATCAAGCCCCCCGTGCCGCAAGAGTTGCTCAAAGTATTGCGACCCCTCAAGCAAGGCAAGAAAGCCGCCGCCATGCGAGCCTGGAAGGCGTCGCCTGCGGCCGCCGAACAACTGAAGCGGTATCCGCTGCGGATGACCAGTGAGGACATGCGCGAGGCGTTGGAGGCCGACGTTCTCAATTCGCGGCAATTGACTCGCATTGTAGCGCTGGAAGTCGCTATCGAAGAGGAAGGGGAACCAGTCCAGAAGACCGCCGCGGATTCGCAGCCATGGAGTGGACAGCTAGTCCGTTCCAAGGCGGCCAGTGTTCGGCCGCTTTCGTGGGAATCGCTGTTCGACGGCATCGATCCCCGCGACGATCAATTTCGCGATGGCGCGTGGAAGGGCAGCCGCTAATTACGGCTTCGGAATTCGGCCATCCAGGTAGCGCCACTCTTTTACAAAGTAGACGACGTCGGCCATCTCGCTTGGCGAGATGACCCGTTCGATTCCTTCGGGCATTAGCGACTTGCCGGTGGGGATGATTTCTTCGACTTCCTCGCGGGCGAGCGTCACGATCACGCCTTGCTGCTGCTTGATGGTGATGGCCGATGAAGTTTCGCTCGTCAAAATGCCCGTCAGCGTGCGGCCGTCGGTCGTCGCGCACGAGTAGCCGACGAAGTTGGCGTCGATGGCGCGATTAGGTTCCAGGATGTCGAGCAGGACCTGTTCGTGCGATTTGGTTCGCAGGTCACTGATATCGGGGCCGACATTGACGCCGAGCGTATCGATCTTGTGGCACTGGGCGCAGTTCTTTTGGAAGACCGCTTTGCCCCTCGCCGGTTGCGGATCGGCTGAGAGTGCCGCCTTGTATTTGGCGACCAAAGCGTCCCGTTCGGGCCCGCTGGGTGGCGCCCACAGTTTGTTTGCGCGCTCCCGAATCCCTTGGTCACCCGAGGTCATTAGTCGCTGGATCGTGGAGGGTTCTACAAACCCGGACGGGATTTCTTGCGACTCCACCTTGGTGAGCAGCATGTCGATGCGATCGCCGCGCATCAACAGACCGTCGTAGATGGTTTTGGTCATCGCCGGCGTTTGGGTTTTGAGCGAGTCGGCCAGTTCTCGCCATTGTTCGAGCGTTCCATGCCGTGCCAATCCGCGCAAAGCCGCTTGGCGAGCAGGCAATTCCTTGTGTTCGCGGGCGATCTTAAAGAGCAACTCGGCCTTATCGGGGAACAGCGTCAGCAATTCGATCGCTTTGGCGAGATCGAACGAGGAATCGTCTTTCTCGCCGGCGGCCGCGACCAGTTGGTATATCCACGTCTCAGCGTTGAAGGAAGGCTCGATTTTGGCCAGGAGAGCGAGGCCGCCTGCCACGTTTCCATCGCGCCTCGCGAGCCCCGTGCAGAGCCCGGCGAACAATGCACGCGAGGCCGCATTCTTGGGAGCGTCTGCCTTGGCCAATTGCTTGAGGATGGCGACATGGTCGGGAATGGACGCTCGATCGGCGTTCGCCAGGGCTGGCCAATCGGTGCGGCTGCCTAGGACGATCGCCATGTCTTCGATGAGCGCCAGTGGCGGATTTGCTGTTTTGCTGGCCAGCAGTTCGACCAACCATTGCGGCCGCTCGCTACGGGCCGCGGACACTAGCGCGATGCGTTGTGTCCACGGATCGTCGGCCACTTCGGCCAGCACTGCCGTGTCGCCTGGCCAACCGGTGCCGGCATCGTTACCCCAGGAGAGGAGCTTTTGGCCTAGGAGTTCCTGATGTTTGGCGAGTTCTTTCCAGATCGAAGCTCGCAAGTCAACGACTGTCTTGGGATTTGATCGCCACTGCGGGACAACTCCCTCAGAAAAAATCATGACATTCCGCATCGCGCCGACCCACCGAGATCGCGAGATGCGATCGTCGTTGCTCCATTGGGAGGCCAAGCGAAAGGCGGCCTTGAAGTGCTCGCCGCGCAATGCCCTGAGGCCGTTTAAAGTTGCCAAGACGTGGGTTAGTCCCTCCGGCGAGAGATCGCCAGGAAGTTTTTCGATCAGTTCGAGATAGCTTTTGTCTTGTGATTGAACGATGAGCCGCTGGGCCGTCTCGCGGTGCCACGCGTTGGGCGAGTTGAGCAGCGCGACGAGCTTTTGTTTGTCGAGTGCAGCAGGCCAAGGTGCAACCGCGCGGTCCTCCTTGGCTTTGCTGCGAATCCGCCAGATGCGGCCGCGGTCGTCGCCCCAGCGTTCGTCGGGACGATTCTTGAGTTCGGGCGGCACCCATTCCGGATGCTCAATCACGGCCCGGTACATGTCGACGACATATAGGTTGCCGTCGGGACCATTTTCGACCACGACGGGGCGGAACCACTCGTCGGTTGTGGCGAGGAACTCGCGTCCCTCGAAAAGCGGTTTGCTTTTGAAGGTGGCTCCGCTCGATTCGATGCGTTCGGCGTGCACCAGGTTGCCCGTTGGATCACACGTGAACACACATCCCTTGTAGTCAGGCAAGGCGTCGCCGCGATAAAAATTCACGCCGCAAGCCGCGGTGAATTGCCCTTCGTGCAAGTTTGAGGTGGTCCACGTCTTGCTAATCGGGAAAATCCGGCTGTTCTCCGCGAAGGCCGCCACCTTTTCGACGACACCTGGCAAGGCCACGCCTTTGGCTTGGTTCAGGTAGCGTTCCTCGATCACGATGTGGTCGACGGGGATCCGGTTGCTGCAAACAAAACGGTTGCCGAAGTCGTCGAAGCTGAGCCCGAATTGGCCGTCGCCGCTGATTGCTTCGAAGTCGCTGCTGTTGGGATCGAAGCGGAAATCGTGCCGCAGGATATCGACTTCCTTTTCGCCCGAAGCATCGTCGGGGCTCGCTTTTTGATAGTCCGCCGGGCGTCGGATTTTGCCGCCCTGCAATCCGCTGGCAATGTAAAAATGGTTATCGAGGGCGAAGCGTGGGTGGTTTGCCCGCAGTTGGCTGTTCTTTTCGGAAAAGCCTTCGAAGAGATCGATCCGCTGATCGGCCTTGCGATCGTTATCGGTGTCTCGCAAGAAGAGCACGCGGCCTGAGATGGTGACGATCGCGCCGTCCTTCCACGGCTGCACGCCAGTGATGAAGAGGAGTTTGTCGGCGAAGACCACGGGATCGGTGTAGCGGCCGTCGCCATCGGCGTCGGTGAGCGTCACGATCCGCGACATGGGCGGGCCGCCGTCTTTTGGACCAAGCGGATAGTCGCGCATCTCGACCACCCAAAGGCGGCCGTGTTCGTCGAAGCGGATATCGATGGGGTCGACGACATCGGGCTCGCAGGCGACGAGTTCGATGCGCAAATCGTCAGGCAACTTGAACCGCTTCACGGCTTCCATCGGCGAGAACGGACCCGACTCGCGCTGGTCAACCGGTGGCTGCTGGGCCGAGCACAGCCCGGCCAGAATAGAGACGGTGCCCATCAGCAAGGCTGCAATTTGGAATCGACAGACGCGAAGCATCACTTTCACTCCCAACGGATGCGACATACTCTCGTGCGTTCATCGAGTTTAACCAGCTGGCTCTCCCTTCGCTCGCATTTGCACAAATTCCGGGTAACAATGTGGCGATGGTCTTAGACCTGTTCCTCCGTGATTTCTGACCTTCGTTTCGAGGTTGTCGATATGGGCCGTCCATCTTCCCGTCGCCGGTTTCTAAAGTCCGCAGCCCTTGCCACGGCCACAGTTGCCTTTGCTTCGGCACCGGCGATTGTTCGCGGCAGAAACCTGAATGAGAAACTGAATATCGCCTGCGTTGGCGTTGGCGGGCGCGGGGCGGGGAATTTGGAATCGGTCTCGGGCGAGAACATCGTCGCCTTGTGCGACGTGAACGGCGATAACTTGGCGCGACAGGCCGAGCGGTTTCCGATGGCCCGCACGTACGCAGATTTCCGTAAGTTGTTCGAGGATGATAAATCGTTCGACGCTGTTGTGGTCAGCACATGTGAACACACGCACGCTTTCGCGACCTTGCCGGCGCTGCAACTAGGCAAGCACGTTTACTGCGAAAAACCCTTGACGCACAACGTGTGGGAAGCGCGGATCATTCGCGAGGCCGCTGCCAAGGCGAAAGTTTCCACGCAGATGGGAATTCAGATTCATGCGGAAGAAAACTACCGTCGCGTCGTCGAACTGGTTCAGTCAGGCGCAATCGGCAGCGTGAGTGAGTGCCACGTCTGGACGTCGCGGGCGTGGGGTTTGCAAAGTCCGGAAGACGCCGCCGCGCACGGCGATATTGTCTCGGTGCAGGAGCGACCAACCGAGGCCGATCCTGTCCCGTCGGGGCTCGATTGGGACTTGTGGCTCGGTCCCGCCAAAGAACGCCCCTTCAACAATGTCTATTTTCCTGGGCCTAAGTGGTACCGCTGGTGGGACTTCGGTAGCGGCACGATGAGCGACCTGGGGAGCCACTTCAACGATTTGCCGTTTTGGGCATTGAATCTCGATGCGCCGAAAACGATCGAGGCTTTTGGTCCGCCGCCGCATCCGGAGCTGGCGCCGGCTTCGATGCACGTGGCGTACGAGTACGCCGCCCGTGGTGATCGCGCCGCGTGCAAGGTCTTTTGGTATCAAGGCGTCGACAAGCCAACGATCTGGAGCGAGAACAAAATTCCCCAGTGGGATAGCGGAATGTTGTTTGTCGGCAGCAAGGGAATGGTGTTGACCGACTATTTCCGGCACACCCTCTTGCCCGAGACGCAGTACGAAGGATTCGAGCCGCCGCCGCAAACCATCGCTAAGTCGCTAGGCCAGCATGCGGAGTGGATTCATGCTTGCAAGACCGGCGAGCCGACGCTGTGCAACTTTGAGTACAGCGGCTGGCTGACCGAAGCGAATCACCTGGGGAACGTCGCCTATCGATTAGGAAAAAAACTCGAGTGGGATGCCGCGGCGATGCGCTGTACGAATGCTCCCGAGGCCGAGCGGTTGCTCAAACGCGAGTATCGAGCGGGATGGAAGCTTGCCTAGCCGATCCAGCGGGAGCGGCGAGGGGAAGAAACGGGGCAGGGGAGCGTGTATCTTGTAAGGCTCCTTTTCCCGGATCTCATTTGCTCCTCATCCATCCATGAATCCTGAGCAACAGCGACTCGACGAATCAGCCTCGCGTCATGCGAACTGGACCCGCTGGGGACCCTATCTTTCCGAACGCCAGTGGGGAACCGTTCGGGAAGACTACTCGCCCGACGGAGAATGTTGGACCTACTTTCCGCACGATCACGCGCGCTCGCGGGCGTATCGCTGGGGCGAAGATGGCTTGCTCGGCATTTGCGACCGTCAGTGCCGACTCAGTTTTGCCTGGGCGTTTTGGAACGGGCACGATCCGATCCTCAAGGAGCGACTCTTCGGTCTGACAGGGCCGCAAGGAAATCATGGGGAAGACGTCAAGGAACAGTATTTTTATCTTGATGCGACGCCGACGTACTCGTACTTCAAGTCGCTCTACAAGTATCCGCAAGCGGAGTTTCCGTACCAGAAACTGATCGACGAGAACGCGCGCCGCGGGCGAAACGATAACGAGTTCGAACTGCTCGACTGCGGCGTCTTCAAAGACGGCCGTTACTTCGACATTCTGGCCGAGTACGCCAAAGCCGGGCCACACGATCTGCTGATTCGCTTGTCGGTCACCAATTGCGGTTCCGAGCCTGCGCCGCTGTGGGTCTTGCCGACGCTGTGGTGCCGCAACACATGGTCGTGGGGCTGCACATTCGAGGGTTGCGAAACCAAGCCGAACATCACCCGCCCGGATGAGTTCCAGCTTCTGGTTCGGCAGGCATCGTTGGGGCAATACGAACTACGGTTCGAGCAGTACGGCAAAACGCCGCCGGAAGTCTTGTTCACCGACAACGAGACGAACCAGCACCGTGTTTTTGGAACGCACGAGGGCCCGATGCGCGGATTCAAAGACGCGTTCCACGATCACGTAGTCTCCGGAGTTCGAGATACCGTCCTAATGGGCGAACGGGGAACCAAAGCAGCGATTGTTTACCCGTTTATGATTGGCGCCGGCGAGACGCAAATCGTCAAGCTGCGGTTGACCGGCGTTCAAACACACGCCACCGGTGCCCAAGCAGCGGCCGCGTTTATCGCCTCGGGCAAACATCTTGTTTCGGGATCGAACGAGACATCCGCCGGTAGTGGCTTGCTCGAAGAGAACTTCGACCAGACGTTCAAGCAGCGGATCGCCGAAGCGGATCTTTTTTATCGCGACGTGATCCATCAGGATTTGTCGCCTGAGGCCAAGAACATCTCGCGACAGGCGTACGCGGGTTTGCTTTTCAGCAAGCAGTTCTATCACCTGGCGGTCAAGCCTTGGATTGATGGCGATCCGGAGCAACCGCCACCGCCTGAGGGACGCAAGCACGGCCGCAATCACGATTGGCGGCACCTGTTCAATCGCGACGTCTTGGCGATGCCCGACAAATGGGAGTACCCCTGGTTCGCTGCGTGGGATACCGCGTTCCAGATGATCGCGATGGCCGACGTCGATCCGTTCTTCGCGAAGGAGCAACTGTTGCTCTTGCTTCGCGAGTGGTACATGCATCCCAACGGACAGATTCCCGCGTACGAATTTAACTTCAGCGACGTCAATCCGCCGGTCCATGCGTGGGCTTGCTGGCGCGTTTACAAATCGACCGCTCCGCGCGGACAACGCGATCGCAGCTTCCTTGCCCGAGCGTTTCAAAAGTTGCTGATCAATTTCACCTGGTGGGTGAATCGCAAAGACGTCGAGGGTCAGCACCTATTCTCGGGCGGCTTCCTCGGGCTCGACAACATTGGCGTGTTCGACCGGAGCAAGCCGTTGCCATCCGGTGGTCGGCTCGAACAAGCCGACGGCACGGCGTGGATGGCGTTCTACTGTTCGACCATGCTCTCGATGGCGTTGGAACTCTCGCAAGGAGACGAGGCGTACGAGGACGTGGCATCGAAGTTCTTCGAGCATTTTGTGGCAATTGTCGATGCGACCAACTCCCTCAATGATATGGGGCTGTGGGACGAACGGGATGGCTTCTATTACGACCACATCCATGTCGATAATTGGAACTCGCGACTGCGCATTCGCTCGATGGTTGGGATCATCCCGCTGTTCGCTGTCGAAGTGCTCGATGAGGGGGCGCTAGACCGAGTACCAGGTTTCGCCAAGCGGATGGATTGGTTCCTGAAGAATCGCGGCGACTTGCACTTCCAGATCGCCTACATGGAACAGAGTTGCCCCGATGGGTCGCACACGCGGCGGCTCTTAGCCTTGCCAAGCAAAGACCGCCTTATTCGCGTGCTCAAATATGTGCTCGACGAGAACGAGTTTCTGTCGCCGTATGGCATTCGTTCGCTGTCGCGGTTCCATCGCGATCGCCCGTATTCGTTTTGGGTCGACTCGACGGAGTATCGCGTCTCGTATGTGCCGGGCGAGAGCGACAGCGGATTGTTCGGCGGGAACTCGAACTGGCGCGGGCCAATCTGGATGCCAGTCAACTATCTGCTGATCGAAGCGTTGGAGCGCTATCACCACTACTATGGCGATGATCTCAAGGTCGAGATGCCAACGGGCAGCGGCAAGATGGCGAACCTCCGCGAGGTCGCGCACGAGTTGGCTCGGCGGCTGACGAGCTTGTTCGAGGCCGACGGCACAGGCCATCGGCCGTGTCACGGCTACGACAAGGAGTTCGCGATCGATCCGCGATGGAAGGACCATCTCCTGTTTTACGAGTACTTCCACGGCGAAACCGGCCGCGGTCTGGGGGCCAGCCATCAAACAGGATGGACAGCCCTTATTGCGAGGCTCTTTGCGTGCCAGGAGACGTTGGACCGGAAGTTTGGCTGAGATGAGGTGAGCACGTAGCGGCATCCTTGACATAAAATGCCGCACCGGCCACGATGCTTGCTCTGACAGTCGTCAGAGTATCCGTGAATTCCTTGAATCACTTCAAAGGGATGCCGCCTATGGCTACACAAACCAGTTTGATGGCAGTCGTCGTTGTGGCGGCGCTCGCAGCACAACTGAATGCCGCTCCCACGCCGACGAAGACGAACGATTCGATGGTGAATCCGGAGTCGGTCTGTTATGGGCCAGAAGGTTTGCTCTACGTCACGGAGATCGGCGAACCCGACAAGGACGGCGATGGCAAGGTCACGGTCATCAAAGATGGCAAGCCGG
>CAZWSX010000069.1:0-11129 GCA_964636985.1 uncultured Pirellulaceae bacterium
CTCGCAGATTCTGCATGAGCTTTGGCCAAGGGGCGACGCCGGCCCTGCCAACGATTTTCCTGAACGTCGTACGCAAGTTGGCATCCACCTTTCCGTCGCCCCGGCGCCCGCGTCTGATGACGTAGACAGGATCGCGGCGACTCGATTCGAACAGCTTCAGCAGTTCGTCGCGGACCTCGGGGAACAATGGAATGACTCGCTTATCCTTCCCTTCGTAGGCCTCAGTCTTGGGAGATCGGACGATCATTCGGTTTCCGTTCCAATCAATGTCGTCCCAGGTCAGCGCGTGAGTTTCGCTTGTGCATCTCAAGCCCGCGATTCGGCAAAGAACAAAGAGCACTCGCCATTCTTGGTCCGGACAAGCCTCAAGTACCTTTCCCGCAGTCTCAGCGGTTACAAAGTACATCCTCTCCTTGTTGGCTTTGACAGCGACTCCTTTCATGTCGCCAAAGGGGTTGGATGCAACCAACCCCTTCCGCACTGCAAACCGGAAGAATTGTCTTGCTCGGCCGCAGCGGCGCCGGGTAGTGTTCTCGCTGAGTCTGCTTCTTAAGTCGCGGCGGTACTCTTCCGCATCGGCTGGTGTAATCGCGGATAAAGGTTTCGTCTCCCCGAAATAGTCGGTGAGATTCAACGCCGCCAGTTTGAGGTTTACGATCGTCACACTCTTGACGTCGGTCCGCCCGGCCAGGTAACCGTCGACCAGGCCTTTGAGAGTTGCGCGCGGCCTAGTGTCAATGAGGCCAACACGCGACAGTTTTTCTGCCAGAGATGATTCGATCCCTTGGAGCCATCTCGACGTTTCAACATCGGGAGTGGTGTTGGCGATCTTCGCGTGGTTAAGTGCCTCAACGTGACGGAGGATGGTCTCCGCTGTTTTGTTGGAGACTTTCCCCAATCGAATCATCGGGCGCTTGCCGCTACCGTCTCTGAACTGGATCGAACGCGTTTTAGTCTTCTTATCGTAGATGATGCTTGCCATAGTCTCGTTTCCGGATTTCCTGTGTGTCTCATTGCTTTGCTGGGTGGAGAGGCTATTTGCCTTAACCGCGCCTTGGAGGCTTGGGCATTCGGGCGGGCTTGGCGCCAGGGCAACCGGCAGCCACCCAGGCCATAAGATCGCCAGGACGATACCGCGAATGCCTTCCCAACCGCACATGGACAACGACACCAGCTCGCGTTAGGTCCCGGAGCTTGCTCGCGCTGATCGAAAGCCGCTTCGCCGCGTCTTCTCGGGTCAGCAACAATGCATCGCTAGCGTACAGTTCTTGAGGCTTTTCTTCCATCGCCACACCTTCCCTTTCGCGCGTACACCGAGACCTTCGCGAACCGCCCAAGGCGCGGGCAAACACACGAAGGCCCCAAAGGAACAAAAATGGTCGGGAAGCGGCACCATTTGTGCCTGGCAGTATTCCGATGGCAGAAAACGCGTCAAATCCGCTTCACGACCGAACGATGAAGGTTCGGCGCCGGACGAAGACAAAACGACAGTTTGTGAAGGTGGTTTTTCTGGTGACGCGTTACAACTTGATTCGCTGCTTCAACTTTTAATTCGGGCGGCTTTTTTTTGAATTGAGTTTTATTTGTGCCTGTCCCGTTCTACTTCTCTTCTTCTTTACTTCTCATCAATAATTGCGTCGTTCTCGTGTTTGATTTTCTCTGTTTTTTCGCTTTGTCTTTGGGCTCGCCCGGTGCGAGAACCTACTGTGTCGATTATCGACACTCGGGAAGTTATCCGTTGAGACACTTGCGCGGAATGCCAAGTTCTACATTGAAACCACTCCGCCAGAACGCTTGTGCGAGCATTGCAATCAGGCAGCATGCACGCGTCGCTCTTTCATGTTCGCATGCCCAACGGCGATCGGGGGCTTGCGCCGCCCCCGGCCCCCACGCTTAACGCCGCTCTTCGATGGAGCCTACTTCGCGAAGCCGGCCCTGCCACCGTGGTCGAAGGGGACGGCTACGCCATGTTGTCCCCTTCTCATCCGTTTCGCTCAGTCCATCGAAACCGCGGCGTGTGCCGCCCGACGGCGACAAAGGTGAAGTGTTGTGCCAACGCTGGTTCGCTCGATTGCGGTGACCCTCTGTTCGCTTGGACAATTCTTGAGCAGAGGCTCTCTTTGCCCCGCCCATCCTATTTGAGACCTCATCCGGCGCGCACCGTGGCAACACACGCTGGTTTTTGTTTGCAGGTAAATTACCTGCTCCGTATCGGCACCTTATAGCGAATGTGCTCTGAAATACTACGGTGCCGAGGATCGCGTGCTAACCGGGATATATTCTTTTGCAACGCTAGAATCACCCAATTGAAAAGGGGTTGGTAGTGATTCACAAGTTCCGCTGTTAGATCCAATGTGACTCTCATTCGAGCAGACAAAAAAATCTACGGAACTTTCGCTACCGATCGACGGGGCGCAATCTCAGCGTGCAGGATCGCATTTTCCCGAGCTTCACCGTCATTTGGGAGGTGATTCTCAAAGTCGTACAGCGGCGTGATTGTCTCCGCTCAGAAATTTTTTCGATTTAGAGGTTATTGACACTAAAAAAATCTATGAGACGATCGGCCTCGCATTAGAGAGGGCAACTTCTCATTCGGTGAACAAACGAGTTCACTGTGACAATTTTCGGGTCATGCCACCGGGGTCGATCGTGGCGGGCTCGGCGTACCCAGGCGCTACTTTACGCAGCGCATGTGGCAAGTTTCTTTGGCGTCGTTTGGCTTCGCTTTCGTTTCGTTTACCAGGTCCTTGGCGCATTAGTCCCGCTGCGCGCGTGGCTTGTGTTTTTCGCGAACACACCATGTTCCCTGCGGAGAGCGTGCGCGCCCGTGAGGTGTCCCATGCTCGCAATTGCTGAAAAAGTCCGCCATTTGTGGAACAAGCGAAGCAAGTTGCGCCGCCGCAAGGTCGAGCGAAAGCTGTTCTTGGAAAGCTTGGAACGGCGGGAAGTCTTTGCCAGCCTTCCGATCGGAATCGATGACCTCACCTATTCCACGGCCCTGAATACGGCGATCACCGTCAACGCCGCCAGTGGCGTTCTGGCGAACGATTTTCAGGTTAATGGCAGCTCCCTCACAGCCACTCAAGTTGGTTCGGCGACAGGCGGAACGCTCACATCGCTTGGAAGCGATGGCTCGTTCACGTTTACACCGACAACGGGCTTTACAGGTGTGGCATCGTTCACTTACCGCGTCGACAGCGGTAGCGATCAGGGCAATCTGACGACGGTGAACATCGCTGTCAACCAAAAATTTAGCGCTCGCACCAATTACGACAATTTCTCTCAGAACGGCACGCTTCTCGATGGTGCAAATGTCATTCACCAACAGCTCCCGCAAGGAGTTGACCTGGTCTATCGCAGCGATACCAGCAAAATCAAGCCCATTGTTGCAGTGGAAACCACCTTGCTGTCCAGCGCTGGTGTTCCAGACAGCATTGAGGCGCAGTTGACCTTCAACGGGGTCGCACAAGGGCTAGTGACTTACAGCAACACAGGGCTCAGCGCAGGAACGCCACTGCGATTCGCGCTGGCAGCCGATGGCACAGGCCTGTCGACGGGCATGTACGACTGGTCAATGACGATCACCGCCAAGTATTCGGGAACGTCCTACGTCCACACGTTCACTGGCAAACAAGCAGTCATCAATCGAACCGGTAGCGAATTCGGCAACGGCTGGAGCCTCAACGGTCTTGATAAACTCGTCACAAGCTCTGCTGGTGCGCTCCTCGTAAAGGGCAATGGCGATGTCCTTTGGTTTGAGAGCAACGGCGCCGGTGGCTACAAGTCGGCCGCGGGCGACTTGACCAATTCCTCGCTCACTTACAACTCCGGGACCGGCGTCTACACGCGAACAACAAGATCAGGTGCAGTTCAATCTTTTGACTCATCAGGCCTACTGACCTCGAATAAAGACGCGAACAACAACACGACGACGTTTTCGTACTCGAGCGGAAAACTAAGTTCCATTACGGACCCCTTTAGTCGCGCAACGACTTTCACGCTTTCCAGTGGAAAAGTCACCTCGATCACAGATCCAGCGGGTCGTTCTTCCTCGCTAACTTTTACCAGCGACAAGCTCACGCAATTCGACCTTCCAGACCCCGATGGTGGCGGATCACTCACTTCTCCGCAGTGGAAATACGCCTACGACGGGACGACCGGTCTGCTCAACAAACAAACCGATCCGCGCGCCAACGACATTACTTTCGCCTACAACTCTACCAGTAGCCGCCTTACGACGGTGACGCATCCAGGCAGTATCAACGAGCAGATAGACGCTTGGCTGCCAATGGGCCTGCGCACAGGAACGGGTAACACCGTTCAGAAGATTGTGGACGTAAAGCCTTCCTTCACGGACACTCGCGGCTGGCAATGGTGGGTCCAACTCGACCGATTTGGCAATGTCCGACAGACCAAAGATGCCTACAGCGCCATAACAACCTCAAGCCTCGATTCGAATGGGCGTGTCTTCCAAGTGGTCGGTGCTGACCCAGACTCCAGCGGTCCATTGACCTCTCCCGTCAAGAAGTTCGGCTTTAACAGTAGCGGAGATGTCATTCGGATAGTCAACGAAGACAACTCGACGACGAATTTCACCTACAACTCGCTGGGTGAAGTCCTTACGGCCACTGACGAGTTGGGTCGGACTACGACCATGACGTACGACAGCGCCGGCAACATGTTGACGAGCACGGACAACGCCGGCAATGCAACGACCCTCACCTACAATTCGCGCGGCCAAGTTTTGACGCAAACTTCCGCAGATCCCGATGGTGCCGGATCCTTGAGCGCGCAGGTCATTAGCTGCACGTACGACTCCTATGGCAGGCTTTCCACGATCACCAAACCAGGAAGTGCTACGACGACTTTCACGTATACTACCAGCGATTGCGTTGCCTCGGTGACCGACGAACGTGGCAACGTGACGTCGTTTACCTACGACAATCTCGACCGCGTGGCAGTATGCACTCTCCCGGACCCCGACGGTGCTGGCTCCCTGACCTCGCCAACGCGGACCTATACTTACGATGCATCAGGCAATAAGACCGCCATCGCCGACTCGTTTGGTAATCAAACGACTTTTACCTATGACGCATTCAATCATCTCAGCAAAATCACGACTGCCGACCCGGACGGCGCGGGATCACTTATCGCCATTGAAACGAACTTTTCTTACGACGCCGGAGGTAGCCTGACCTCCAGCACAACTCCCTCCACGGGTGGAACGGACGCGGGCGGTGGCGGACACGTCGACCTTCCGGTATGCCCCGTGGTCAATAATCTTTCGGTGGGTGGTTTTGGCCCGAGCACGTCGACTTCTGGGGGCGGAACCAGCAACCCGATGGTCGTCTATGGCGCGATGATGGCGACGATCCAATCAGCTTCGTCCAACAGCCCTCCTCCTTTCCCTACAGCCAACAACATCACTTACAGCTACAGCCGCGATGCTTACGGTCGCGAAGTGGCCAGAAGCAAAAAACAGGGTGGGACCACAATCGAAACAGAATCGACAACCTACGACAACTTGGGCCGAATCACCTCCCTTACTGACAAACTTGGCCGCAAGCAAACCTGGACCTACGACAGCCGTGGCCAAGTTACCGAGTATGTCGACAACGCTCCGGTCAGCGGCACGCCCAATAAGTCGCTCTACACCTATGATGCGGCCGGCCAATTGACATCAATGACCGACTTCCGCGGCTACACGACGACGTACACGTACGATTCGCTCGGCCAACTCACGAAAGTGACTCTTCCCGACCCGGATGGGAGCGGGCAAAATTACTCGCCGGTGATCCAATACGGGTACGACAATCTCGGACGGCAAACAACCGTAACGGACCCCTTAGGGCGAGTGACGACGGCCGCTTACAACGATCGCAATTGGGTGACGAGTGTCACGCAACCCGACCCAGACGGGGCCGGTTCAGCGACGTCGCCTGTCACGAGTTACACATACCTTGCTAATGGCCTGGTGAGTACGGCTACCGATCCACTCGGACGCGTCACGACGTATGCATACGATAACCTCGACCGAACGACAAGTGTGACCTATGCAGACCCCGATGGGGCCGGAAGTCTCACGTCGCCCGTCGAGTCTTGGACCTATGATGCCGAAGGCAATGTGCTGACGCACACTGATCCACTTGGAAACGTTACGACAAACACGTACGACAATCTGTTCCGAATCAAAACGGTCACAGGGGCGGACCCTGACGGAGCTGGATCACTCACGGCGCCCGTGACCACTTACACATATTCGTCGGCGGGTGTGTTGTCAAAGATTACTGATCCGCTCGGTCGCGACACGACGTTTGGATACGATTCCTTCAATCGTCGAACCACAGTCACTGATCCGCTTGGAAATGTCACGACCACGGCCTACAACTCGGCGGGCTTGGTGGCAAGCGTGACCACTCCTGATCCCGATGGGGCTGGATCGCTTACGGCTTCCACGACGAGTTACACCTACGATGTGTTTGGCCGGCAGTTGACATCTACCGATGCCAACAGCGGTGTGACGACCTGGACGTATGACGCGATGGGCAACGTCACGTCGATCAAGGACCCTGTCAACAACACAACAACGTGGACCTACGACGGGCTAGGAAGGAAGACCAGCGAGACCAATCAGCTCAACAAGACCGAGTACTATTACTACGACGTCGCCGGTAATCTCGCCCGCGTCAACAATCGCAATGGAAACTCGATCCAATACACGTACGACGATCTGGATCGGCTGCTGACGGAAAAATGGTACGACGGCGCGGCAACGGCTCCCACCGCCAATGCTGCGACCACCGTTCAGGGTAGCGGCCCAACGAACGAAATCCAGCAGGTTGGATTCACGTCGGGATTTGGAACGCTGTCGGGGAGCTTTTCTCTCACTTACAACGGTCAAACTACCTCGTCGATCACGCTAACAGGCGTCGGCACATCGGGAGAAAACGCGGCCACGGTTCAGTCGGCGCTGGCGGCTCTTTCCAACATTGGAAGCGGCAACATTTCGGTTTCCAAGACGTCGGACACTAACACATCGCGGCTTTGGCAACTCACGTTCCAAGGCTCCTTGGCCGGGACCAACGTTAGTCAGGTAACCGTGAACAGCTCCGTCACATCGATGGGGTTTCCAGCGACAGTTCAACAGACAACGGTCACTCAAGGCGGGAGCGGAACCAACGAACAGCAAACCGTCACCGTTTCCAACGCCACCGGCGGGACGTTCCGACTTGCATACAACAATGCTCAGACCGTTGCGATTGCCTACAACGCCTCGGCGAGCACTGTCCAGTCAGCGCTGCAAACCGTTCTTGGAAGCGGCAACGTCACGGTCAGTGGCAGCGCGGGCTCGTACACTGTAACTTTCACGGGAACGTTTGCCGGCACAAATGTATTGCAACTTTGCAGTGATTCCTCGCAACTGCAAAATGGAACGCTCAATCGCACGCTGACTTACGCCTACGATGCCGCAAGCCAAATGACGAGCGCCGGTGACTCGGCAGCGACCTACGCCTACAGCTACGACAACCTAGGGCGAGTCACGAGTACAACGCAAACGATTGCCGGATTGACTCCCACAATCACGTACGCTCAGACTTTCAATGCGGCCAGCGATCGCACGCAGCTTTCGGCAACGATTGGCTCAACCGCTGACTTTCTGAATTCATTCTCCTACGACAATCTCCATCGACTGACATCACTCAACCAGCAGAGTCAAAGCGGCGGCAACACCGTTGCAACAAAACTTGCTGACTTCGCCTACAACAAGCTGAACCAGTTAACGACCATTGACCG
This sequence comes from uncultured Pirellulaceae bacterium, assembly GCA_964636985.1. Taxonomy (GTDB): domain Bacteria; phylum Planctomycetota; class Planctomycetia; order Pirellulales; family Pirellulaceae; genus CAZWSX01. Next base: position 7,795 of record CAZWSX010000069.1, read on the forward strand.
CTACCAAAACACGGGGCGAACGAACGAAGTGGCACAGACATCGTACTCTTACGACACCGGCAATCGCCTCACTGGAATCGCCCACACCCAAGGTTCAACAAATCTCGGCACGTATGGTTACACGTACGATAACGCGAGTCGAATTACGCAGATTGCCTACACCAATGGAACGTCCGCGTGGAACACGACGGACAACTTCACCCACGATAAGAACAATCAGCTGACCGGAGCTGACTATGGAAGCCAAACGGACGACACATTCACCTACGACGCTAATGGAAATCGCACAGCCAGAAACGGCACGAGCACCACGGTCACGACCAATAACCGGATCAGCACGGACGGAACTTACAACTACACGTACGACGACGAGGGAAATCGGCTCACTCGCACAAAGATCAGCGACAGTTCCAAGGAGGAATATACTTGGGACCACCGCGATCGCCTGACTGGCGTGACGTTCAAGAACTCATCGGGAACAGTCCTAAAGACTGTCACGTATGCCTACGACGTCTACAACCAATTGGTCCGAAGGACGTACGATGCTGATGGCCCCGGCAGCGGCGCGGCTGTTGACCAGTTTTTCAGCAACCTGGATGGACAGGTCCAATTGCAATTCGAAGGAGCGGCAGCCAGCACGCTAAGCCATCGCTAATTGTGGGGACCGCAGACCGATCAGCTCCTAGCGGATGAGAACGTCAGCAGCCTTGGGAGTGCGGGCAATACGCTCTGGACACTCGCGGATCACCTGGCGACAATACGGGATATCGCCGATCAGAATGAAAGCACGTACGCGACCACGGTGGCGAATCATCGCGTGTTCAATGCTTTCGGATCTTTGACAAGTGAAACAAACAGCAGCGTGGGCGAAGTCTTCGCCTTTACCGGGCGGATGCGCGATGACGTCACCGGTTTACAGAATAATCTCAACCGCTGGTACGACCCTGGCCTCGGCCAGTGGCTAAGTGAAGATCCGATTGGGTTTGAAGCCGGGGATTCGAACATTCGCAGGTATGTCGGACATGATGTGCTTCGACAAACAGACCCGACGGGACTCGTGCAACCACTGAGCCCATTCGGCAACCCCATAAATAGCCTGGGACCAACTCCAACGCAAATGGCTGCACGCATTGACGAGGACGAACCTCTGATTAATTGGACGTACGAAGCCAACACTTTAGGTGCGATATTGAGTAATCCACTTTCGGCATATGGAGGTGGGGTTCAGGGAGGAGGGCAGGGCTGGCTCAATATACTTAACGGTTTAACAGATACGGCCACGGCGTATCAAAACAATGTTGCTTGGACCTACAACAATTTCACTCCACAAGGAATATTGAGTTCAGCACTCGGTCTCGGCATGCCCTATGCCCCGTCTCTCGGCGACTGGTCAAGAGATATCCTTGTCAAGGACGAGTACTTCCATAATGCTAGTAAGTTTATAGGTTCGCAGGCGGTATTGACGCTCGCCAGTGCGGGATGGGTGAGTTGGTGGGGCGCCACAGGGCGACCAACGTTTGGCCTGGGTGCGACGTCCCTGCGGTCTCCAGCTCCTACTCATGCAATGTTTAATGTAAACGGCAGGTGGTACCACGCAGGTGCATTCACGCTCCGAGGTAATCTACCGCCGACAACACAAGGAACCTTGCCGTATATCAGCAACCTGCGGTGGTGGAATAACATCACCGGCATACCTATCCTTAATCCGACAGCCCCGACACAGATCACTGCGAGCGGTAATTGCCTTACAACAGCGCTTCGAGCCTTCTATGCCGGATGGTTTGGGTTGTAATATGGACGATGTCCTGCGATTTTCGCGACGACTTTGTTGCAGTGACAATTTCCTAACGTAGCGGTTAATGATGACTTATGGCTAGTGATACTGAGTTTGTGCTGCGAAGCAGTGACGAACCCGCACTTTGTGCACTCATAGGTGAATTCGACGCGTTCGAGAATGTTGCGGTCGAAGAATTGTCCGAGTTGCCCTACGACAGTTGTGTCGTTGTGCGCATTCAGGATGCTGGCGGCGCAGGTGTAGTTTCGATCGCAAAGCCGAGGCCTAACAGTAATGATGTTGCGATTGCCACTGTTGCCAGGCCAAACGCATGGTGTCGAAGCGATCATGTAATATACAAGAGAATCTGTGTAATATTAGGACGATATGGTGAAATGATTACGTAGCTCGCGCGTCCGTCCGGTGTCAAAATTAGTGCACAGTCGACTTCGCGTCGCTGTTCGCGCAATCACCGCCCAGTCAAGCGAGTTTCGCGGCATCGATGTTCGCGAGGACGGAACAAATGCGGCCGAAAAGTCGCGACAAGCACAGGTCGGCGCGCACCGCTAGAGCAGGCGAAACATGAGACCGCAAGAGTCAGTGCTATGCCCCACGTCGCGAGTAGTTTTTCAGGAGTCCGCCCAAGCGAGAACTGCCGCGAACCTCGTACGCGATTTTGATCCCTCAAAAAGATCTCGCGCTGTTAACTGGCGCGAGGCTCCCAAACTTTTGACACAGTAGTTAACAGCGCGCGAATCTCTAGGTGTTAACTGAAGTCGCGTTTTCCGTAACCTGTTCTGTTCGGTTTTGGGGGGACCGAACAGGACCTGAACTTTTACAAACTCTTGAAGAGTAAGCAGTTACGAAAAAAGATCTCGCGCGATTTAGTTCGAAGAGTGTTCTGCCCGTTGTGCTATCAAAATGGGACCCTGTCCTCATCAACGATTGCCCCATTCCCTTCCGCTTCAAGTTTGAGTCGTCGTTGCGTGACTTCGGCCGCGACCGCATCGGCATCAGCGCGCATTAGTTCATTCGACCGCCACAGCAGGTCCGTTCCGCTAGCAATGTCGCGATCACCCATCGCGACTGCTGAGGCTAGACAGCCCATCGCTTGCCTGACGAGGCGTTCTACACAAGGCCGTTTGACGCGTTTGGAGATCGCTAGCGGTACTGTCGGCTGCCCCACCCATTGCCTAAATGCTTCCTGAACGGCAAGCCAACCCGTCCACGTTTCGGCCCGAATTTGGTTTTTATTTTCGCGATCCACATCTTCCGCAGTGAAGCGGAACCACTCGCAGCAGAGCCATTCCACAATGTGCTGGAGTTTGGATGGCAACTCGTCACATCCCTCCAAATTCCAGCTTTCGCGAAGCACGTCTCGCGATAGTTGAAACTCGACGCGCGTTGCAGTTTTAGGAAGTCCACCCCAACGGCGCTGGACGAGGTACTCGCGCTTTGCCGGGTCGGATTTTGTTTCGAGCAGCTTATCGTAAATTCGAAGCTTGACTCGGGATTCACCGATATCGAAACCAGTCAATGATCGCGGGTAGTCGAAATAGAT
>CAZWSX010000070.1:0-11091 GCA_964636985.1 uncultured Pirellulaceae bacterium
GGAGCGCCTGGCGCTCGCCGGTTAAAAACAGGCTTAATTCAACGGGCTGCTAGATTATCTTCGTCTGTCGCAAACGCTTTGTCTTCCTGATTTGGTGACCAATCAGCGCCGAATCGAACATCGAGACTCCCAAGCCAGGCCTTGAGCCCTTGGTCCTTGCCACTATCGAGGTACAGCAATCTCAGTCGACGCTTATGCGGAGAATCCACCAGAAAGGACTGGGGAAGTACGACCTCAAACTCAGTTGATGTGCCTGGTGCGATCGTTGTGAACCGTTGGTTTTCGAAAGTTGCGTCTCCGAATCCGAATCGTGAGCACATTCGCGAGTAGTGATTGCCAAAACCCGAAAGAGACCGCGATGTTCGTATTTCTCCACCCGAGGGATATTCGACGACCGTCACAGGACGTGACGAGACGTTTTGCAGGCGAACTATGGTGGACCATTCATAGTCCTTGGGTACTCGAAAAAGCTTCGTAAGCTCTTCGGGAATTTCCTTCCTCGGTACGCCGACGGCCGCAGCTACAAGTGGCGTTTCGTCTGCAGGGGCAATTTCACCGAGAATTGTGCGTCGCTCGGCCCGATCGTCGGTTCGCGTCGCGTTGTGCCAGGCTTTTTTTGACAGGGCGACATCGAATGGAAAAACGTGACCTGTGATTTCCTTCAGAGCCAGCTGCGCCTTGATCGCCGGCATATCAATAAGGTCCTCCCCAATTTGATTCCAAAGGTCGGTCTGCAGGAACTCGATGAGCGCCGGCACCACCCGTGAAGAATTCCATGCTGCGAGCGCGTCAACCACTGCAAAAGCAGTTCCGTCCTCGTAACCTTCGATAGCTTTGGCGAATCTGGAGCTGGAAACCTCGTCGCGATAGCGTGCAAGGGCGCCAAGCGCAATCGCACGTACGTGGGCATCTCTGTCATCGAGCAACGTCCGGACGTTTTCGATATCGTCTTCGTCCGCGAGCTCTGCATACACGCTCGCTGCTATGGGGTGTCGTTCCGTCACGTTGGCGTGGAGATAGTCCCAAACTCGCCCCGCTTCCGCTCGCAAGGGCTCGTGATAGGCGCGCCTTCCGTCGAGGTCGTACCCGATAAAAGGCCAGGGCCACATGCCGCCGCAAAGGTACAGCAACACACGTTCTGCGACGAGATCGTGATCGGCCGACAAAAGCGTGGGCACCACGAGTTCGGCATCGGGTTGCGACAACGCCAGGTAGAACTCGTACAATTCGAGAGGTTGGATCTCGCGGTAGTTACTTACCGAAAGAAATTCTTCCTTGAGTTCCTCATCCCAACTTCGCTCGCGTTTCAGAAACCACAGGCATGGTTTCGTGATATCGCGGACATCGCCGACCATTTCCGTCGACGTTCCGCTGGTGACCCACGACCCATCCGCCGGCCAGGCGATTCCGGGACTCTTGAGTAACTCGACTTCACCTGGTTCCACGTTACCGCGCAGCACAGAAAGGATGTTGAGGCGGGTGTAGGCCTCCCACCTCTCGATTCCATAACCGTCGTCGCTCCATTTTTCGTGGCGCCTCCAGGGAGTACTTTTCCAGGTGGCAACAACGATGACGGGATACCCCGCGAGTTCGGGGTCGGACACATAGCGAGGGGCGACCATTGCAAGTGGCCAATTCGGAAAGAGCAGCGTCAGCGACGGTTGCCCCTACTCCAGCGAGGATACGCTGCAGTGCATCCTCGTGAGAATCGAACCGCACCAAAAGAGAAGGCAAGCTGGCTAAATAGATTCTAAGGCGTGCGACACGCACGTGCTATCCGGCCCGAATCGCCTTTGCATCCCAGCGATGCCTAGTACTTCGCCTCGGTCGGCGCAACCTTGGCCCCCGCTGCCTTCGGCTTCGGTGGCACTTCCGCGCCGGGCGTTGGATCGGCGCTGGTCGCCTTCGCTTCGCACTTGGGGCAAAGGTCTTCGACTACCCATTTGTAGCTGGGGATCTTTTTGGTGATCGTCTTCTTCATCAGCTTGGCTTTGGTGTGGATGGTCGGGCAGGCCCACGGTTGCCAGATCGTCCAGGAAGATTTTCGTGCGCACACCGGGCAGCCGTCGGGGTCTTTGTCGCAGAGTTGTTCGCAGTGCTCGCAGCACTTCTGGCTGGGACCGGGAATGCAGAAATCTTCGCACTTGCCACCCCAGCACGTGAAGGTGACCTTTTTCTCCTCCTCAACCAGTCGGCACACTTTGCAGCAGGTCGTTTCGCAGCCGCAGTGAGAGCAGGCGCAATGGCCGCCGGCAAGGACGCTGTAGGTAGCCATCAGGCAAAACAATCCGGCCAGGACAAGCACACCGTTTTGTTGAATGAATTTTGACATGATGAGTACCTGACTAACTCGAAATCGCCGGACGTTGAGTGGTAAGCAGGACGTTTTTTTTCGACTACCAGTTGTTGTCGAATCGGATGCCGAGGATGTCGGCGCTCTGTGCGCCGAAGACGGTATCGTTGCTCGTCATGGGGTGAATCCAGTCGAACATCACACGCGTACGTTCGCTCCAGTACCAGTTGAAGCCCACGGTGAGGTCGTTGTATTGGCCGGCGTTGAAGCGAGCCAGGTCGAGGTACGACCAGCGGGCTTTGAGCTCAATCCCGCCCAGGCTGATCATCCCTGGTACCAGGAAGAAGTTCGAATACGGCACGTTGCGCGCGAACTGTGCCCCGTGCTGGCCGAATCTTTCGAAGACGCGGTTTTCGCCCGTGAGGAACCAGCTTCCGTGCAAGTAAGCGCCGTACGCGTTCTGGTTAGGAGCGCCCGTCAGGTTGACGTTGGAAACAAAGGCTTCCGACTGAATGGTGACTGGGCCGTTCACCCAGGCGAATTCAACATTTCCTGTGGTGTAGGACGGGCCGAGCAAGTCGCCGGTGTCGATCAAACGCGGACCTTCTTTGATCTGCGGCCGAGCCCGAAATCGGATGATCCCATCCTGGTCTTTGGTATGTAAAACGCCCGCTCCTACGTGCATCAGATAGCGGCCGTTGGAGGGTTCGTCGTAGTAGGGAAGGCCCGTGATGCGTCCGCTCACACGATACCCTTGGTTATCGTCGATGCGGAGTTTGGTCCCTTCGTTGATGCTGTCGACAAACAAGCCGCTGGCCCAAGTGATTCGCTGGTTGGGCGTGCAGTTGTAGAAGGCCATCCCGACTTCGCGGTCGGCGGCAAAGATCCCCTGCGTGGGAATCGACCGCTCCAGGAAGATGTTGTTCGTATCGTTGGTGACTTGCTCGAGCGAGAACGGGACAAAGAAATTCCCGATCCGAAATCGCCCCAGCAGGGGAATCTCGTTCATCGAGTAGTAGGCGTCTTTCACGGCGGGAACGAGAGCATTCCCGTCAGCTTCCGGTTCAAGCGTCATTTGCAGGCGGAAATCGGATTTGCCGTAGCCTGTTCCGTCCGCCCAAAGTCGGATTCGGCGGAATTGGGTGTAGTCTTGGCCGGGGATGACTGGGGAGTTATGAGCCCAGTTAATGTGATCGAGTTGGATGTGCCCGCCGAGTTTGACTGTCCACTTGTCGTCGGACATGTCGATCCAGTCGAGGGCCTTGGCGGCTTCTTCGTCTTTCTTTTTCTTTTCGTCGTCGGCCTTCTTCTTTTCCGCGTCGGACCGCTTCTTCTCTTTCGCTTCCAGTTCTTTGAGTTGCTTGCGAAGCGCGTCGATGTCGCCGGCGGCGCTTTGTTTCAAGGGACCATCAGACGGAGTGTCCTCGAGTGCTTCGGCCCCCGTGAGGTATTCGGTTGGCGGCGCTATGTAGTAGCTCACTTCCCCGGTCTCTTGAGAAAGCACCGTTTCCTGAGAAAGGACCGTCCGCGTGGCAAGCGTGAAGGCCAATGCCACGGCGAGCATTCGGACGCATGGCTGGAACATCGGACGCATATCCCAAATCCCTTCGGGGCTTGCGCGAGCGGAGTGGCGTGGTTGTTTTTTGACTGCTAAGCAGGCACCACGCCTCCGGTTGTCCGGTCAGCCTTAGATTGCCTTGAGCGGGACCTCTCGATCCGAATTTTCTATCGGAAGCGTCACGGGCGATCTTGTGTTGTGTTCAGCACAGTCGCGCAACTCATGACATGCAACGGCGTCGTTGCTGGCACTGACAGAGGGCCGTCACAAGTGAGAGTCTACGGTTTCGTCACTTTGAGAAAATTGCCCAGCAGATCGTGGCCGTGATCGGTAAGGAAACTCTCCGGGTGGAATTGCAGGCCGAACACAGACCATTTCTTATGGCGAACGCCCATGATCTCGCGGTCTCCTTCGGGCGAATCGGCCCACGCACATACTTCGTAGTCGGGATTGAGCGTATCGGGCTGGATCACCAAGCTATGGTACCGCGTGGCCGTGATGGGGCTGTTCATCCCGGCGAACAGGAACTGGCCGTCGTGGTAGATGCGGTCGGTCTTGCCATGCATGAGCCGCTTGGCACGGACGATCTTGCCGCCGGTCGCCTGGCCGATCGACTGATGCCCTAAGCAAACGCCGAGAATGGGCAACTTGCCCGCGAAACGCTCGACGCATCCCACGGAGACACCGGCCTCGCTGGGCGTGCATGGCCCTGGTGAAATCACCAAATGCGTCGGTTTTTTCGCGGCGATCTCGTCGAGCGTGATCTTGTTATTGCGGTGGACTTCGATCTCCAGCGAGCTATCGATTTCGCCAAAGCGCTGCACCAGGTTGTAGGTGAACGAATCGTAATTGTCGATCAACAGGATCATGGATAAAGCGTTTCTACAAAAGCACCGCTAGCGTCGGCATCGGTCTGGGGCCGAGCTTACACCATCCAGTATAGTGCCCCGCCGAATTTTGTTTTGCCACAGAGAGCGCGGAGACGGGAGGAATGAACCAAGCGACAGACAATCCTGTCTGTGTGCGGTTCGCTTTTACGCAAAAGGCGAATGGGAGAAGGGGAGTCGAAGGAGAGTGGGAGCGATTTCGCTATAAACCGCAACCTTTGCTCCCCATCCCCCATTCACCCTCTCTCCCCATCGGTTCTCTTCTCTTTGGCAAAATCCCCGAAGAGGTCGACTTATGCCGCGACGAACTCTCAACGTGCGATTCGCTTCCGCAGCGCGGCTTGTTTTGGCGTTGGTTTTCACCACGTTAGGGTTGCTCTCCAAGGCGGCCGCCGATGAGACGGCAACTGGGATCGAGGCCCTTGAGCCGCCGGCTGACTTGCGACCTGTCACCGACGACGAATGGCGGGCGATCAACGGCGAGGCTCCCCTCGTGGCGGCTTTGCCGGAACGTCCTAAGCCTTCTACTACAGCTAACCCCAGCGAATCGGGCAAGAATCGCCGCGGCCGAGGACGTCGTGATCGCATCGAGAACGAGGCGATGTCACCCGACGTGCCTCCGCTCGTTGAGGAGCCAGACAACAACCCAGCCGAGTCAACGGCTGACAATTACAGCCTGCTCGATCGCATCTTGCGGAACTGGATCATCTCGCAGTTGCCGGCTGAGTACGAGAACAAAAAGAAGTGGGATCGCAAGGAACGCGTCGCCGTTGGGTTGAAAGTGGAACTCGATGGCGCGCAGTTGGAAACGCGGCGGCGTTACAAGGAAGTTAATCACGGAACGTGGACCAAGTACAAGATCACGCCGATCGAACCGGAAAAGGAATTTCAGTTCGCGCTAGAAAACGTTCGCAACGTCGGCGATGGAAAGATCGCCTTCGACTTGATCCTGATTGCCAAGGCGACCGTTTTTGGCCGAGTTGCGCAGTGGGAGCGGGGCGTCCAGCTTTACAACGTTTGCGCCGAGGCCGATGTTCAATTCAAATTGATCACGCGCGGAGAGTGCGATATCTATCTGGACCCGCGCCGATTGCCGCCGGATATTCGGATCGAGCCCAAAGTGAACGACGCCGACTTGCAGCTTTTAAGCTTTCGTTTGAAGCGAGTGAGCGCCGCGAAAGGTCCGATCGTGAAGATGTTGAGCGCGACGGTCCGCGAAATGGCCGAGGACGCCATTCAGGAGAACCGGAAAAAGCTGGTCGAAAAGATGAACAAGCAGATCGACAAGCAGAAGGACAAGCTCGTTCTCTCAGCGGCCAAGGCCTTCGAATCGACGTGGGGCGAATCGCTCTCGAAAGCCATCGAGAAGACCAAGGCCGCCGCGAAGCCAGATCCAGCCAACAAGAAATAAGAAAAGCCGGGCGCGTCCGCCCGGCCTTCTATGGTTAGCACGAGCGAGGTCGCTCGTGGTTGGCTCAGTCGCAGCTTAAGAACATCTACGAAGCGGAAACGCTCGATCGGCCGGCGATCCCCTTCGGGGCCGGAACGCTGGTGGCCGGTGCATCGTCTTGCGGCATCGGCACTTTGTGAGCTGAGACCTGGTTCAGTCGGGCGCTCACCAGGTGCGGCATCCACATCGCCTTGCCGACCAACTCGATCAGCACATCGGGATCGAAAGGCTTGCGGAGGAAGTAGGCGCTGCCCATTTCGCTCGAACGGCGAATCACGTCGGGCAATTGGCTGTTGGAAGCGAACATCACCGGGATATCGTCGCATCCGGGAATCGTTCGCAGGTCGCGGCACAGATCGAGCCCGCTTTCCTTACCGAGTTGCACGTCGCACAAAATCAGGTCAAGCGGCTGCGTCCGGGCGGCCTTCATCGCGGCTTCGCGGTCGCGAGCGCACCAGCACTCGTATCCGGCCATATTGAGGACGGCGGCGGTGCCCGTCAGTTGGATGGGGTCGTTATCGATCACCAGGATCGCTGCGGAAGTGCGTGCGGACATTGCGGGTGCCTTCGAGGAAAGTAAGACGCATCTGGCGGCGCCTTTCCGTTGGCACAACACTACGTCCTTGTTTCCCGTCGCCATTACGGCTTATCGAGACGGCACCCCTTCGCTGATGAAAAAATGTTCCCCCAATCGCGTAACCGGAACGGTCGATACAACCGGACCCCGTAAAAAGGGCAGAAAAGGGCCCTATTGATTCCTGTTCCACGCTAGTGCCAGTGGCGCCGTGGCGATGGGGGCCACGGCGACGGCCATCAGGCCGATCGCGAAGAGGTAAACGGGAAAGCTCGCAATGGGGTGCTGAACCCATTCGTACACGACCACTCCGCTCAGCGCGCCCCATACGATCGCAGCGCCCCAAACGGCCGTACTGTTGACGAACGAAACGCGGTAGGCCCTGGCGTATGCCCACATTGTTCCTACGACAAAAGCAATCCCGCTCGTAGCCAGAATGCCATTGAGTAGTTGCGACCGCACCTCGGGTGAGAGAAGGAATTTCGAAAGAGCGAGCAGTACGATCCCCGACAGAAGCAATCCGACAAAGATCGGTCCCCACCACTTCAATTGGCCCATCATCGTGCCTGAAGTGACGATGGCGAACACGGTCCAAAAGCCAAGCAGCGTCGCGGGTAAGTACCACCAATACACGCCGTTTTCGAATACCGATTCTGGGATGGCATTCATAAGGTACAGGATCGCGAACGAATGGGCGAAGGCGACGAACCAAATCCCCCATGCAATCACGATGCTTAGCGCGCCGGCTTTGAGGATCGTTCGCGACATGTCGATGGTCTTCATGGGCCGCGTACCGAGAAAGTTGCCCATGTCGAAGTTGGAGTCATTCGGCCCGGTGTTGCCGAAGACAAGCCCTCCCAGCACCGCAAGTCCGCTCAACAAGTTGCCACCGACCAGAAAGGCCGCCATCAAGGCTTCCGGATCGCGAACGAAAATTCCCCAGGTTCCCAGTCCCGCCACAAGGCACGTCACAACGACGGCCGGCATGGCCCATCCCTTTTTGGTCCACTCGAACCAAAACTGCGCCTGCTCGGGAGTGCGTAGCGAGAGACCTTCGTTGTACTCCGAGTCGAAGACGCGATTGAGCCAGGCGATGATTCCGAATGAACCAAGTGGCTCGCCGCAACGATTTCGGGCGACACCGATTATGCCAAGCCAATACGACAGAACAGCGATGGCCAGCAGGAACACAACACCCAACGGCGTGACCTCGGTCCACGGGTGAGTCGGCTGCGCGAACATCGGCCCATACTGCGATTTCAGCCAGAGGCCTAGAACGGCGCCGAAGAGTCCGACTAACCAAGGGAGCCAAGCCGACTTTTCGCTGAACCAGAGCGAGGCCTGGATTGTCACCACCGCAACAGCCGAAAACAACGCCGGGCCCCAGAGCGCCCATTTCAAATCAAAAACCGAGTTGATGATCAACGTGCTGACAACGACTTGCGAAGCCATTAGAACCGCAGCGGGAATCATGTGCGATGCCACCAGCGACGCAGTCGTAATGGGATACACATAGAGACGCGACGCAGAGCCTTGCGCGATAAAGATGGCTACCCCAAAGGCCAGAACGTTAACCTGAAGGAGCATCAGTTGCATCAAAAGCATGACGGGCTCTTCGGCAGCGAGCGCTCCGTCGTAGCGGAGCGCCGTCAACAGGAGCAATGGCAACGCGTTCGCGCCCAGAAAGCCGAACGCCAATTCCCACCCTCCGCGCCGGAACATTTCCCAGGTGATGGCTAACGGAATCGATCGCATGTTGAAATCTCCGTGCGAGCGGCTGTGGCTCTCACCCTTGGATCCGCGTCACAAAAATCTCATCTAGCGAGAGCGCTTGCTCGTCGACGACCGTGGCGCCCATCGCTTCGGCAGCTCGTCGCAATTGCTCGCTTTCGCCGCTGCACGTGTAGGTCCACTCGGCACCTTGTCCCTTCGAGGAAATTGTTCCCACGAGCGACGGCGGCTGCTCGTGTGCCTGCTCGAATCGCAACGTCAATCGGCGATGCTGAGCCTTGATCTCGTCCATCGATGCCGTGAGCATGATTCGCCCTTGGTGGATCATGGCGACCCGGTCGGCCACCCGCTCTACTTCGTCGAGCAGATGCGACGAGAAGAGCACGGTCCGCCCTTCGTCGGCAATCGTACGAATAATGGCGCCGAGAATGTCGCGCCGCACTACGGGGTCGAGCCCGGACGAGGGCTCGTCGAGCACTAACAGTTCGGGGCGATGCGCCAACGCCACCAGCAACCCCGCACGTGCTCGCTGTCCTCGCGATAACGTCTTGACCCTCGCCTTGGCATCCAGGTCGAAGGCGTCGCGCAGTTCTTCGGCGTAGGCGTTGTCCCAGTTCGGGAAGAATGCCTGTGTGTACTGCATCAATTCGCCGACCCGCATCCAGTCGGGCAGGTCGCGATCTTCCGACAGGTAGCCGATCCGGCCAAGCGTGCCGACGGGATTCTCGACCGGGTTCATGCCGAAAACCTGCACGGTCCCTTGCTGGGGCTTCAGCAGCCCCAGGATGTGCTTGATAAGAGTCGTCTTGCCGGCGCCATTGCCGCCAATCAATCCGAAGACGCCGCCGCGCGGGACCGTGAGCGATAGCTCATCGAGTGCCATTTTGTCGCCAAAGCGTCGCGAGACGCGGCGAATATCGACGATCGGCGGAGGCGACGAGGGGAAAGGATCGGTCATAGGTCACTCTGCCTTTCGCGACGCGAGCATGGCCGCGTGCCGCTGTTGAAGGAGTTTGACAAGGTCTTCTACGTTGACGTCCATGTGCTGTGCTTCAGCCAGCAGGGCGTCGATCCGTTCCGTGAGAATCTTGATCCGCTCGCGCCGGGCCAGCGGCGAACCTTGGTCGGAAACATAGGTTCCGGCCGTCCGCCTTTTCTCGACGATGCCGGCGGTTTCGAGGTCGCGATAGGCTCGCGCGACGGTGTTTGGATTGATCAACAGCTGCTCGGCCAGAACGCGAATCGGCGGCAGCTCTTCGCCCGCGACCAGCCGTCCCGAGGCGACCAGAAACTTGATCTGGTTGACGATCTGGAGGTAGATCGGCACGCCGTCGTTAGTGGAAATGTGGATTTGCACAAGGAATTTCCGCAAGTGTTGGGTCCGGCGTCCGTTGTGTCACTTGTATTAACGCAATGATACAAATGTCCGGCGGAGCGTCAAGGCGACAAATTGAGAAGAACTTTTTAGGCGGCACAAAATGCCGAAGCTTGCAGCTAGATTAGGTTTCACGCGGGCGTCCCTCGTCCGACCTGCCACCTCTCGCCTACCGCTCGTTTCCTCCACGCTTGAAGCCCTACGTTATGCGCACCTTCTTTTCGCTCATCTTGTTGATCGTTGCTTTGCCCGCATTGGGCGAGGAGCCAGTTCGTTGGATTAAGGAAGCCAACGCGCCGTGGACGCCGCGCGATAGCCAAGGCGAAGTTGTCTTCAAAGACCGCATGTGGATCTTCGGCGGGTGGTTCGATTCGTTTCACGCACCGCCGCGCGACGTTTGGAGTTCTGCCGATGGCAAAACGTGGGACAAAGTCACCGACGAAGCGCCGTGGAAGCACAGCGACTTGCCGATGACCATTGCCTACGACAACAAGATGTGGCTGATGGGGGGCTGGTACAACGGGCGACTGGAAGGACGCTCGGCCGGCAATGAGGTGTGGACTTCAACTAACGGCAAAGACTGGGATCAAGTGACCGCCAGTGCCGGATGGACGCCGCGGTGCGCGGCGGCTTTGGTCGAGTTCAACGGGGAAATGTTTTTGCTCGGCGGAACCGAGAAGTACTACTTCGGCGACGAAAAGGATTTGCGGAACGACGTCTGGAAATCGAAAGACGGCAAGGAGTGGCAACTCGTCACCGTTAACGCCGGTTGGTCACCGCGAGCGTACCACCAAGCGGCCGTGCTCAACGGCAAGCTCTACGTCTTCGGCGGTGGCAATTACGATCCGCCATCGCTGTACCAAGCCAAGAACGACGTCTGGGTGACCGAAGACGGCAAGAATTGGTCGCAAGTAACCGACGCCGCGCCGTGGTCGCCGCGGCTGTGGTTCTCGTCAGCCGTCTATCGCGATCGGATGTGGGTGGTCGGCGGTTGGTCGAACCACCCCAGCAAGAACTGGCCCGACGTGTGGCACTCAACCGACGGCAAAACGTGGACCCAGCTCAAAACGGAAGGAAGCTGGAAAGAACGCCACGAGCACAGCTTGTTCGTTTTTCAAGATAAACTCTGGATCGCGGGAGGCCATGCGCAACCGCTGAGCAACGAGGTTTGGTCTTTGCAGGTGCCGAAGGATTGGAAAGAGGAATAAACGAACCTATGCCCC
>CAZWSX010000071.1:0-10712 GCA_964636985.1 uncultured Pirellulaceae bacterium
CGTTACACAACCAGAACTCTCATAACCCTTGGTACAGAAAATGGGGGCAGGCCACGCGCGCAGCGATGGCGCAGTCGCCATCCAAGCAAAATCGCGAGCGTTGCTACGCCGCGAGTTTCAAGCGGACGATCGGCAGCGCTCGATTGTTATGGAAGAAGCGAACTTCGAGCGTCAGTTTTCCGCGCGGTCGCCGCTTCGGCGGGGCTTGGGGCACGGAGATGATCGAGGCCAACGGTCGCGCGGTTCGTAGTGAGACATTTCATTCGCCTTCGGTTTGGCATAGTAAACTTCGTCAGGAGTCGCGCCGTTGAGTGCTTCGTGCGGACGAAACCGGTTGTGCCAAACGCGGCATCGATTTCGACCGCCCAAAAAGATCGCGCTCTGTTAACTGGCGCGAGGCTCCCAAACTTTTGACACAGTAGTTAACAGCGCGCGACTCTCGAGGTGTTAACTGAAGCCGCGCTTTACGTAACCCGTCCTGTTCGGTTTAGGGGGGACCGAATCGGACTTGAACTCTTACAAACTCTTAAAGAGTAAGTAGTTATGAAAATAGATCTCGCGCGATTTGGTTCTGGCGCTTCTTATGCGCATCAAGATTTCAAACTTTGAAAAACCCGACCGGGGGGTCTGCGGGTCCTTTTTTTGATCCGCGGTGATGGCGGGACACCGGCATGGCAGGCATCAAACACACAGTGAATTAGCTCAACTCGGGCGCGCCGCGGAACGGGTTAGAAAAAAGGCGCGGCATCAGACGCGTTGGCTCACCGTCTAGGACCGCGAACTTATCCCCTTGCGCTTTTTGTCAGAACGGAGGAAATCCCGTATAAATTACCGGTAGGAAACCCGTTTAAACGGATCGAAAACGGAGATCGCAGGATGGTGACAGGCACGGATACGAACGGAAGGCAAACGGACGGGCGATTCGCTCCCGGCAATGCTGGGGGGCCGGGAAGACCACGAAGGCCCGTCGAAGAAGACTATCTACGTGTCTTGAACGAAGCGGTCACCGTCGAGGACTGGGCGCAAGTCGTTCGTCGCGCTGTCGAGGATGCAAAACAAGGCGATGCCCGAGCCCGCGACTGGTTATCGAAACACATCTTGGAAGGGGTTGCCGACCCGCTTTTTCGGTTGGCACTAGCCGAGCAGCGCGGCGACACATATGGCGCTAAGATTGAAAGAGCGGCTGCCCGAGAGGGCGCAAACGCTTTTCGACCTGGAGTCCACTAGGCGACGCATGTGACGATGAACGTAAATCCCTACGAAGCCCCAAAGTCCAACGAACCTGCCAAAACTCCGGCAGTCAAAAGGCGCTGGTTTCTGCGACCTCTCACCGCTCCGTTCTTAGGTGCGGCTATCGGCGCTGCCGGCGGAGCCTTGTACGGCATTGGCTATTTCCTGGTCAATTTCTTCGGTGTGTTGGAGCCGGCGTCATTCATTGGTGAGACATTGGAAGCAGTCATCTTCCTAGGCGTGTATTTCGGCGCCATCGGCGGAGGGATAGGCCTTGTTGTGGCACCGTTTCTATGGATTGTGGACCGACTCGAACACTCTGGGAGTGGCAAATAGGCTTGATATACTGACGTTCACGGCAGGCGAAGCGGGTTCGAAACCGCCTTTGACCTGAAGCGATTCGAGACCGTTCGCGCACTTCTATCCCTGCGTGACGGTCTCGAACCGCGCCGTTTAAGGGATAGAACATGGAACGGATTTTCGACGAATTTGTCGACGTAGAGTCGCCTAACCTCTTTCCAGAAATTCTTGGTCCGATAGCGCGATGGTTGTTCGAAACGAACGAACTGAATCGACTATGGCGAGAACAATGTCGACGTCGCGGGTGGCCTGATCCACGCACACAACCGGTTCCTCAGTTTGTAGCTGACGAGTGGTCAAAGGTCATCAGCGCGACCTTTACGTCGCGTTGCCATCATATGGGCCATACGACGAACTTGCTTAACGCCCGAACGCGGACTGAACTCTGGGACGCCTGCGACCGAATCGCGAACCAAGCTGACGGCAGGCGACTATCTGAGGAACAACTGCGAGACGCCGAGGCCGAATGTCATCGTGCGATTTGCCGGCTCAATGTGGGAGTCGACAATTCCACTTGGTATCGCCTACTGAGAGAGAAGTGCGGTCGAGATTTCGTTGCGACGGTGGCAGATTACCTACGGCAAGGAGAAAACTCGTTTGAGTGGGTGAGGCCCGAACGCTTGCGTCACCATGCAACCGAAATTGAGAAGGTTGCGATACATTTCCCGGCCTATCTTGCTCGATGTGGCCGGCGCCCTCGACGTCCTCCCCGAATTGCCCCTCGACGGATCGGCCCCCAGCGAGCGCGCAGCGTTACGCGCCACCGGCACCGATACCCGAACAGTGCAGCGCAGTTTGGGGCCAACGCCTGAAACCCGGTTGGCCCCTCTGTTGGCCCCTGCGTCCGACAATGAGGTGCAAAAACTGACCCTTAGCGGCAATTCTGCCGAGGGCGAGCGCACGGCGAACCAACACGTCGCGGAGCCCCAAAAGGTGCAAATAACCGGGAAAAAAGGCGGGAAACAGAGCGTTCCGACGCGAAAGAAAAAAGAGCGGGTGAAGGGATTCGAACCCTCGACATACAGCTTGGGAAGCTGTCACTCTGCCAACTGAGTTACACCCGCGTTTGGACTACCGACTCCGCTCCGTTATACGGGATCGTACTCGCTTTCGGAATATCCTCCGCAAATCGCCGGCTGCGGAAGACACCAAAAGCGACTCGACTACCCGCGTTGATCGGTTAAGAAACCGGTCGTTTTCTCTGTCCCGCCCTGCGGTCTGGCGGTCGGTTCGACTGATTTCCACGGCGATTATCGATCAATTTTTGGTAAGGCGTTCTCCCCTTCTCATTCAGACACTAAACTCGCTGATTAGTTCGCGACCGAGTGTGCACGAGGGCGTGCGAATGCCGATGGGGCAAACGCATCAAGGCGATGGGGCAAAACTCCACTCCGAGAGCGGCGGATTCGACGGATTATTGCAAGGCAAGACGATGGCGTTTTTACAAGCAGAGACGGGACCCAAAGCCGGCGGGCGGATCGAGCTCTCGCTCGACCGGATGGTGTTGGGCCGACATCCTGATTGCAATATCCAGCTCGAAGTGAGCGCCGTGAGCCGCCAGCACGCCGCGCTGTCGAAGGATCGCGGCGATTGGTACGTGGAAGATCTCAACAGCCGCAATGGGACCTACGTCAACGACGCCCCCGTGCAGGGGAAAGCCAAGCTATTCGACGGCGATCGGATTCGCATCTGCGACGTCGTGTTGGTTTTCCGCGCGGCGCCTACGACGACCTCGCAGACGCCATCGACCACGCCCATGCAGCAAGTGACACCGGATGGCTCGGTGTTTGGCGCGGTCTTCGCCGACGACGAGAATTCCGAGGCCGGCGGCGGCACGATCATGTCGCGGCTCGATCTATCGCTGCGCAAAACGGGGTCGATGTTCACCACCAGCCCGGAAGTACGGCTGGCGGCGCTGATGGAAATCATGTCGAGCCTGGGCAAGGCGCTCAAGCTCGACGACGTGCTCTCGAGCATCTTGACGAGCTTGTTCAAGATTTTCCCGCAAGCCGACCGCGGCTTTGTGGTCCTGCGCGATCCCGACGGCAAGCTGATTCCGCGGTGGGTGAAGACGCGGCGCGAATCGCAGGAAGACAGCTTGCGGATCAGCCGCACGATCATTCGAACCGTGATGGAATCGAAGGAAGCGATTCTCTCGGCCGACGCCGCGAGCGACCAGCGGTTTGAGATGAGTCAAAGCATCACCGACTTCCGCATCCGCTCGATGATGTGTGCGCCGTTGCTCAACTCCGACGGCGAAGCGATCGGCGCACTCCAGATCGATACCCTTGATCAGCGCAAGAAATTTCAAGCCGAAGACCTGGAACTGCTGGCGAGTACAGCCGGCCAGGCCGCCATCGCCATTCAGAACGCGCAGCTCCATGACACAGCGCTCAAACAAGCCGAAGTCGAGCGCGACATGCAGTTAGCCCGCGAAGTGCAACGCGGCTTCCTGCCGAATAAACGGCCGACGATCGAAGGATACGAGTTCTTCGACTACTACCAGCCCGCCGACCAGGTCGGCGGCGACTACTTCGACTACCTCGAACTCGGTGACGGCCGCGTGGCCGTGATTGTGGCCGACGTGGTGGGACACGGCGTGGCGGCTGCCCTGTTGATGGCCAAGCTTTCGGCCGAAGCCCGCTATAGCCTGTTCCAGGAAAAGCAACCGTCGAAGGCGGTCACGCTGCTCAACGAGCGGCTGTGCGCTTTGGATATCGGGCGCTTCATCACGTTCATCCTGGTGATCATCGATCCGCAAGCAAACACGGCGACGATGGTGAACGCCGGCCACATGTCGCCGATTGTGCTTCGCAAAAAGGGGGGCCTCGAGGAGCCTGCGGAGGAAATCGGAGGCCTGCCGCTGGGCATCAGCGACGCCTTGCCGTACGAGGAACTCACCATCCAAGTTGAGCCCGGCGACATGCTGACCCTCTACACCGACGGCATCAACGAGTGCATCGGCCCGGCCGGCGATTTTTATACGATCGAACGCCTGCGGGAAAAGATCGTCGCCAATGGCGCGTCCGGTGCAGCGGCCGCGACCGGCCCCATCTTGGTCGACGATGTCCGCAAGTTTTTAGGCCGAGCGCCGCAACCCGACGACATGTGCCTGGTGTGCGTCAGCCGCGCGTAGGATTCACCGCGGAGCCCCGGAGAGACCGGAGGAATACAAATAGGTGGCACAGACAATCGTGTCTGTGCGCGGTTGGCGTTTCTTAATAGGGTGAGTTTGAGAGCAGCATTGCAAGATTGATGATTGCCGATTTTTGATTTGCGAACTGAATAGCTTTAACTCGAGGACAGTCAGGTTCGCGAAGCCAACCGGCGACGGACAGGATTGTCCGTCCTACTTTCTTCTCCGGTCTCTCCGGGTCTCCGCGGTGCAATCTCTCCTCACGCCATCTGCTTCGCGAGTTCATCGACTACCAGGTTGCCGATATTGAGGGCCGATGTCGCCGCCGGGCTGGGGGCGTTCAAGACGTGGACCATTCCATCGGCCGCGCGGATGAGGAAATCATCGACGAGTTGCCCATCCGGCGCGACGGCTTGGGCTCGCACGCCTGGCTGCGCTGGCAGCAGGTCGTCCGCTTTGATCTCGGGCATCAAGCGTTGCAGCGCCGTGACAAAAGCGCCTTTACTAAGCGATCGCCACATCTCCATCGCGCCCATTTGCCAGTGTTTGGCCGCAAGCCGTAAGAACCCTGGATAGGTGAGCGATTCAACCAGATCGCCGATGTTGAGCGTCCCGAACGAATAGCCTTCACGGGCGAACGCCAAAACGGCGTTGGGGCCGCACTCAACGCCGCCGGCGATCATCCGCGTGAAGTGCACGCCTAAGAACGGAAAGGCTGGATCTGGCACCGGATAAATCAAGTTCCGGCAAAGGTGCTGGGCGCTTGGTTTGAGCTCGAAGTATTCGCCGCGAAAGGGAACCACGCGGCAACCAGGGTCGACGCCTGCCAACCTGGCCACGCGGTCGGCATGAAGGCCTGCGCAGTTCACCAGCCACTTGCCCGAGAATTCATCCTTGAGAGTCGAAACGATAGTACGATCGCCGTCGCGATGAATCGCGCGTGCTTCCGCCTTGAAGACAATTCGATGGCCAGCCGCCGTCAACAGCTCGGCGATCTTCTCGCAGACCTTGCGATAGTTGACGATGCCTGTCGAGCGCACGTGAAGGGCAGCAATACCTGCTACGTGGGGCTCCAGTTCCTTGAGACGCGGCACGTCGATTGGCTCGCAGTCGATGCCATTCTCGATGCCGCGCTGATGAATCCGCTCGAGAGCCGGGCGTTCCTTTTCGTCGACGGCGACGATCACCTTGCCGCACACGTCGTAGGGAACGCCGTGGTCGCGGCAGAATTCCTCCATCGCGATCTTGCCGGTGCGGCAGTTGATGGCCTTGAGCGAGCCGGGCTTGTAGTAGATGCCCGAGTGCAGCACGCCGCTGTTGCGTCCCGTTTGATGCTCGGCGACGGCGCCCTCTTTTTCGAGGAGCGTGATCGAGTGATCGGGGTACCGCTGGGAGAACCGCCAAGCGGTAGCGAGCCCGACAATCCCGCCGCCGATCACGATGAGGTCGCTGGAAATCATCGCATCATTCTACGAATCAACCGAAGCTTTGATACGGGCCGCGTCGAGCTTATCAGCGGCTGCCTGACGACGGTGAAGCCAAAACTCGACGGCAATGGGAATAAGCGACACCGCGACAATAAGAAGCGATGCCAAGCCGATGTTCTTTTTGATGACGTCGATCTGGCCAAGAAAGTAACCCGCCAGCGTGCAAGCGAAAACCCAAATAACGCCTCCGACGACGTTGTAGAGCAGGAACTTGCCGTAATTCATATTGCCGATGCCAGCCACAAACGGCGCGAACGTCCGAACGATAGGCACGAAGCGGGCCAGGATGATCGTCTTGGCGCCGTATTTCTCGAAGAACCATTCGGTCTTGGTGATGTGCTTGCGATTAAAGAGCCACGACTTCTCGCTCCGAAGGACCTTCGGCCCGAGATACTTGCCGATGTGGTAGTTGACCGTGTCGCCGAGGATCGCGGCGACCGTCAGCAATCCGCACAGCAACCAAATATTGAGATCGCCGATGGCGGCCAGTGCGCCGGCCGCGAACAGTAGAGAATCGCCTGGCAGAATCGGCGTGACCACCAGCCCCGTTTCGGCAAAGATGATGGCGAACAAGATCGCGTACATCCAGATGCCATAATCCGCCACGGCGCCCTTCAGATGATGGTCAAAGTGCAGGACGAAATCGATGAGTTCACGCACGCGGATCGCACCTTGGGAAGACCGTCAAACAATCAGGACGTCTTCCAAGTGTAGCCTGAACCCAGCGTGCTGGCGTAACGTGCGCAGGCCGCATTTCTCGCGAAATCGTTACGACGCGCATTCTGCCTTTAGGGCTCGGTCTGCGGAGAAGGCGGCGACGCCCCAAGACGATTAATCGATTGATGATTGTTGATTTGTGATTTTTGAAGTTTGGGGACGTTAGGGCGTGTCTCTTTTCGGTTCGCGATTGCGATCTGCGGTTTGGACACTCTTCACAAAGATAGCAATGAGTTCGTTGCATTCAGTAACGAGTTGACCGAGTCGCTCGCGGGGAATCATTGGCTTCTGTTCAATGACCTTTAGCCAAACCAAAGTCTCGCGGAGTTCCTTGAGCGCCACTTTCAACTTGTGAACAAAGTCCGCTCTCGACTCGGCCGCCCGTGCCTCGGCATAGTTCGGTGCAGGTGAGGTACCAGAACGAACGAGTTGGTTCGCGACATGCTTTCCCGCCTTGGTGTCCGGCAGCGCCTCAACCACGTTGATAACGCGCACCGCAAATTCAATTAACCGATCCTCGATCTCAAGCGATCTTTCGTCCACGCACGCCTGCCTTCACTTCGCAAATCAAAAATCATCAATCATCAATCGATTAATCAACGTCATTCGGGCAGCGGCTCGCCTTTCGTCTCTGGCGCCAACCAGATCAGGACCAGGCCCAACAGGTAAACCAAGCTGATCGCCGAGCAGGCCAGCGGGTAGCCGGGCGGGATCGTGATGCCGCCGAGATTCAAGCCGTCGGCGCCGCCCAACTTGAAAACGGTCGCTGTTTGCAAGGCGCCGATGGCTGCCAGGATGCGGCCGAAATTGAAGCCGAAGCCTTGGCCTGTCGCGCGGACGTTGGTGCGAAAGAGTTCCGGCAGGTAAAGCGGGAGCCAGCCGTAGAAGCTCGCCGTACAGGCACCGCCTAAAAATGTCGCGAACAAGAACTCGTGCCCGTACGACTTGTTGAAGACATAAAGCCAAATCACCGACACCAGCGAAGCGATACACAGCAAGCAGTAAGCCGGGCGACGTCCGATCCAGTCGCCGAGCATCGCGGCAAAAATTGTCCCGAGTGTCGCGCCGATGCTCGCCGCAATTAGGGTCCACGCCTTCGCATCTTGAATAGGAGCTTGCAACCTGGCGGCGCCTTCCTTGTCGCCCGCGTCGGCGAGCGCTTTGGCTTGATTGCGAGCAGGCTCGGTCAACTTATCGGCGTACGTGGGCGCCCATTGGATCGATCCCCAGGTTCCCATCAGCGCGATGCCGCTCAGCACGGCCGCCAGGAGCATACGGCGAAGTGTGCCGCCAACGTTGGTCGTCGCATCGCGATCGCGTTGCCGTTGCAAGAACCGGAGCACGGGATACGTAAAGCCAATCGCCGCTACAGCGATGCCACCCAACGTCGTAACCACGCGGATCGCGATCGTTGACGCATCCCCCGCCGAAGCGTTGAAGCTAGGCAGCGCCCAAACCAGGATGATCAGGAACGGGCCAAGCACACCGCCGGCCACACCGAGCAAATCGATGCTCGACCAGTTGGAAGTGGTTCCCGACTTCTGCTCGTGCTGCCATTTTTCAGACTCAGGGACAAAGGCGCGAATGAAGAACGTGAGTAGCGCCGGCACGACGCCAAGCATCATCATCAGCCGCCAACCTTGATTGGCGGTAAACCAGTCCGCCGTTTCTGCGCTTGCTCCGGCCGAAAGAAACCAGCCGTGAAACGTGGCCAGCATCGGCGTCAAGAAAATCTGGACTACTCCGACAAGCGCATAGCCAACGTTCGCAGCTGCACCAATCAATCCGGCCATGAACGCGCGCGAGCGATTGGGCCATACTTCCATCACGAGCGCGACGCCCAGCGACCATTCGCCCCCCATGCCAAGTGCGGCGACAAATCGCAGCAGCAAGATCTGCCCCGGGTGCGAGCAAACGCCGCATAGCCCCGTGAAGACTGCGTACGTGAGAACGCTCAACGTCATCGCGCGAACGCGGCCGATGCGGTCGCCAAGCCAACCAAACACGACACCACCAACCGCCGCGCCAATCAGAAAGCCCGCCGTGACAACACCGAACCACAGGGCGAGTTGCTGTTCAGCGGCAGCTGGATCGGCGGCCGTTGCTCCGGCGCGCGCAAGCAAATCCTTCACCGCGCTTCGTCCGACTAACGAAAACACGCCCATCTCGGCGCCATCGAACATCCAGCCCAACAGCGCCGCGATCAGAGCGAGCCACTGGCCAACACTCGTGCCGGGCGGGTCGCCCGACTTCTTTGCCCCATCGCCTTCCCGCGTCTTGTTGGTGGGCGGAGTATACGGATTCGACTTAGGTGGCGCAGTAGTCGTCGACATGGGCAGGAACCAACAAGAAGGCGGGAAAGAGCAGCGGCGGGTCGACGTCTAGGATAGCAGAGGAGCGGTATGTAAGGGAAAGAATTTTCGGATGGCTCAATCCTGTCGATTTGCAGTTGGGCCGAGCTAGAACCCGAATTTGGCATGCTTCCATCGTGCGCGCGGTAGAGTATCACATCTCGGGCCTTGAACCTTCTGCGTAGGGGCAACTTGTGGCATGACCCGCTTTAGCCTGCGAACGATTTTTATCGGCGTCACTGTCGTGGGGTTGATCATCGGCTGCGCCGTACTTCAGTGGCATAATTTCGCACTGCGGCGAGAGGTCGAGCAACTGCGCACGGAACTTGGATACCTCGTTCCAATCGACGAATCCAAAGTGAACATCATCGAAGTACCCACGACTGAGCCCTACACGTGGCGTTGGCGGGTCTTTGCACCGGAAGGAACGGTGTTTGACGCGGGGATTATCACAAAGCAGATTCCACGCCACGGAACGCCTGGGCCGTCATTCCTCGGATTCCAGATTCCGTCAGAGCGTCATGGAGTATTAGTCACAGCTTCCGTCGCGAAGGATTTGGAGGATGGTTATGCCTTGCGGCTGGATTTTGGCGATGGAAGGACCATGAGCTCTCGTACGCCCTTGAAGCCAAAGGAGTTTCTTGATGGCAGCTGCTCGCACCTGACCGTGGGGCGAGGCGGTACGGAGGTTTGCGAGTTCGATCAACCCATCATTCTGCACCGTCGACGGCTGATGGAACCGGTATCGCCCACGGTTTCAAGTGAACCGGATGGTCCCGCGCGCGGACTTATGTTTTGGATAACACCCAAGAAGAAGCCTTAGCGAAGCGACATCGTTCTTCATCAGGAGGATTGAACCGGGCCGCAAGACACCGCGTAATCCATGGGGCGACGGGGTAACTCGATAGGAAACATCTGATGACTACCAAATCACTATTGTTAGCCGGCACCATCTTTCTGGCACTCTGGACAGCGGCGACGGGCGATGAACCAGCCAAGTCGGAGCCGGCCTACACAACTTGGATCTGGCCCGTCACGGGCCCCAAGGGGAGGCCGAAAGAGGAACTCCAACTTCTGGAAACGCTGCGAACGGTGGTTGGCTCCAAACTCAAGCTCCAAGACGAACCCGAGAAGAGTATCGGGTGTTGCCTGTGGGTCGAAGTCGCTGATGGGGTGTCAGAAATCAATGACGAGGGTTACGTCATTCTCTTGCAGCGCGGCGGCGGTTGGCTCAAAGCGACGAGCACGAAGCAACTCGAAGCAGCGATCGAACGTTTGCGCAAAGTGTCACAAGTGCGAGATGGGACCGTCCATTTGCCGCTGGGCGTGTTGACCAACCATCGCGTGATCGCGCCGAAGGAATAAAACACAGAGTACACGGCGCGGGCTATCGCCCGCAACCCAAGGAGATGAAACAGAAAAAGCGTGGAA
>CAZWSX010000072.1:0-10108 GCA_964636985.1 uncultured Pirellulaceae bacterium
AAGATTCCGTTGGCCGTAGATTACGATGTGAAGAGAATTTTTCAACGGGCTGCTATCTCCCACTCTCAACTTTCTCGCGTGCAGCCATGGATGGAATGACTCGGCGCAGTGCCGCACAACTCGACTCCACGCCGGCCGAACGTTGGGTGGGCCACACGGCGACGGCGCACTACACGCCCGTGATCATCCCGCCGCTGCGTTATCCGCGCGATCTGCCGCGACTCAACGCCGAGTGGGTTCGCCGCATGTTGTCCGATAGCGCGGTCCAACTCGCGCTGGCGGCGCGAAAGGCGCCGCTTCTTTCGGTCGAGTTCGCCTATCAAGAGCAAGGTCGCTGGTTGCCTGGCATACGCGCGAGCGATCCCGCCATTGGGCAATTCGTTCACCGACAGTTGCAGCGATTGTGGAAACGTGGCATCGCGAGGCTACTCGACTCAGCGCAGATTTGGGGCTGGGGCGCCGGCGAAGTTACGTTTCGCCGCACGCGCGATGCGCAGCTCGAAGTCGACCAGATCCTGGTCCGCGACCACGAAGATGTTCGTCCGGTAGTGCAAGACGGGGCCATCATCGGCGTCGAATTCCGCCGTCTGCAGAAGACCCAATCGAACCGCCGCGGGCAAGACAAAATCGCGCTCGCCTTCCCCCGCGCCATCTGGCACGCACACCATCCGCAGTCGGGCCAGTGGTTCGGCTGGACGGTACTAGCTGCTGCATTTTCCCCTTGGTGGGACAAGCACAGCAGCGGCGGCGCGCTCGATGTCCGTCGCCTCTTCATGACCAAAGACGGCTACCGCGGCACGCGAATCTACTACCCCTCAGGCTACAGCACGGTCCAGCAGCCCGACGGAACCACCAAACAAGTTCCGAACCACGAAATCGCCATGCAGATCGTCGAGACGATCCGCACAGGCGGAGTCTTTGCGCTGCCAAGTGAAGTCGATGCCAACGGCACACCACGCTGGAAAGTCGAGGAATCGCAGGTCAGCAATAACCCCTCGCACATCCTGCAATATCCCAAGGAACTCGACGCCGAGATCCTCAACGCCATGGGGATCGCCGACGACGTCCTCAAAAGCGAAGCGACCGGTTCTTGGGCCGGCAAAGCCGTCCCCCAGCAAGCGACTTACTGCATCCTCGAACAGTGGCTCAGCGACTTGATCTGCGACGTCGATCGCGTGATCGAAAAGCTCGTCGAAATCAACTTCGGACCAGGGCACCAGTACGAGATCAGCACCAGGCCACTCGCCGATCAAATGCTCGCGCAGCAAAGCGGCGCGGGGCCCGCGCCGGATGCCAAACAAGTAGACGCTCCTAAGACGCGCGCTCCATCTCGCGTCCAAAGCGGCGATACACCGCAACTTAGCGACTTGCTGCGGATGGGACTCGACTCCCCATGGCAGCGTATGGGATGAGACCCGAATCAACCTCGCGCGCCCAAAGGGGGCGTATGGATCAAAGACGTTTTTTATGAGGGTGGAGAGTTCATCCCCTTAAAGGACTTCAACCAGGCGTCTCAAGCACAACGTCAAATCTTCGAGGAGAAATGGCGAGCCCAGGATGCGCCTCGCTATTGGACCGCCAACCGTAGTACAAGACGAAGCAAATAAGGCCGACGACAAACTTGCACAGTACGGACGGATCGATGGCTACGACGAGACCTTTGACAACTTCACGCAAGAGCAGTTGGATCGCCCCAACGCGTTGGCAAGGCAAGCTTGGACGCAACGGCAGAACCTACCGGCGTTGCGAGGTGATGCCGCAGCCAAGTACATCAACGCAATCTTGGAAAAGGCACTCGGTCGGCCGCCAAGGCGCATGCCGGGATGGGAGTGGCCATATCAGAACGAGATAACGACCGGTAGCGAAATAGACGGCCATCGAACCAGCGAGGAGCAATTTGGTTCACCAGGAATCACCGTATCCAAAGAGCAGGACCTGGTTGCATCGGACATTCTGATAGGCGAATTGCTTGAGTCGGGCGCTGCGGAGTCTTTCGAAGTCAAGGCAATGCGAATGGCCGCATGGGGGATTTTGCCGTGGAGCCATATCACAACCGAATACATCAGAGTCGTAACGAAGGACGGGACATTCATCTTCGAGGGAAGCACTGATGTGCTGTACTCGGCCAGTCGCGAGACTGAAATTGAATATAAGCCGTATACGCTCATAGCGGCCTATCCTGCGAACACGAGTCCGGCTGCGGCCGTGGATCACTTTAAGTCGTTCCATACAGTGGACAACGACTTGGCGCGGGCAAGGTCAATCGAGAATGAGCTGACCTTCGCACTGCACTTGCTCCCCACAGGAGCGGCAATCGACCAGGCCCGCGAAGGGCAATATGGCGAAGCTGCCATCTCCGGCGTTGCTGACGCGTTGCTACTTGCGGGAAGTCTTGCACGAGCCGTCCGAGCTACGGCTGAGGCTCGTAAGATCGTCTTGTCTAGCCAACAATTGGCGAAGCTGACAACGATCGAACGCCGAATTGCAATCGCTGAAAGCGTACTGAATCACTCCGTCGGTGGCTATCGAGTAGGACAGTCCTATTACAACTTCACGAACAAAGACGGTTCCAAAGCAGAAGGTGCGGGACAGGCGGCCGATGCGCTGCTTCGACTCTTTTCGGGGACTCTTTCGACACGAGCTCTCGCAAAGAAACCAAATTTGCCGCGAGCCAGCGCGTCCTCGAAAGCGACGAGTGGCGTGGGCGCAGGTCTTCTTGCGGACGACTTCCACTTCTCACATAACCGTCACTATGAACTGAATCCGAAACACGGACCCGAACCAAAAACTGTACGTGGAAAATACATTGGCAAACGCCCAACAAACCCGGAAACTACACTGCAAGGGTCTTTAGCTCTGGGCGGAAATTCCCAGAAGCGACGGATCGGTTATGATCCCGACACGGCCGAGATTTCGATCTTTGACCGCGATCGGGACTGGTGGGATCGAATGGATGATGGGGATCCAATTCAAATTGGCGGTATTTGGCACGGGCACGTTAGACCCTGGGATCAACTAAACCTTCAAATGAAAAAGACGCTAATTGATGCGGGTATGTTTGATCATAAAGGAAACTACATTGGCGGAGAATAATAGAAACAAACTAAAGTACGAGGACACTTCACATGGACAATGGTCCAAACGCACTGTGAGTGAGTTGCGAGATAACGACCTTCATCATTTCTATGTGTGTTTGCCACACATTATGCACGACGAATCTCTCGATGACGCGTGGAAGGTCCATCTTGGCTTGAGCCTGCTTGGCGAAGAAAAAGATGGCTCGCGCCGAGCGCGAGTTTGGGATGCGCTCACGGTCCTCGCGCGCGTCGCTCCGCAATGCGACCTAACGGTAGCGGCGAGCCACGCGTGGTCGTTCATAGATTCGTTTACAAGCGATGACGCGGCGAACGCGGAATTGTGCAGCGTCCAAGATTTCCTCAGCGACGTAAGGATTTTCGCGCACAACGAGAACGCGGATACGTCGAAGGTCGCGTTGCAAGCAAAGTCGAAATCACGTTTTACGGTGTTCACAGCGTTTCGCGCCATGTGCGTCCACCATGACCTCGCATCCGCGGGAAAACGCGCCCTTGAATTGTCAAATGAAACGGACTTCGTCCTCCGTGAATCTGGATTAGATGGAATAAGCGTCATCTATACCCGGCCGGATTGTGACCCTGGGACACTCGGCGCGTTGCGAGGTGCTTTCTCTCAAACGCTGATTGACCACAATACTGATGGGCACTGGTATGTGCGGAAGGCCAATCAGTTCGCACTGTTCTTTCGGGACCAATTCGACAAGGAGTACCCTCTCGACTGAAAACTCCCAATGCGGCAAGGAGCGAGAAGCTTAGCCCCTAGTCTAGTGCGCTAGCCGGGCGACCAGGCAACTCCCGCGACCGGCTGCGTTTCTCCGTTTCCTCTTCTTCCGCACTTCTATGGCAACTCGAAAGAAACAGCAACCCGTTGCGACAAATACAGCTGCCGACGATCAACGCCTCGCCTACCTCACATCCATCCGGCACGGGCTCACTCCAGCAACAGCAGCCGCCGCGGCGGGCGTAACGCTGAAGACGGCACAAACATGGCGAACCGAAGACGAATCGTTCGCGCACGAGGTCAAGCTCGCTCGCGAGGCCGGCAAGGCCGCGCTCGTCGCAACCGTTGCCGAGGCCGGTAAGAAAAGCTGGCAGGCCGCGGCATGGCTGCTCGAGCGGTTGCACCACGACGAATTCTCCCGCATCGATCGTCTCACGCCGCGCGATCTCGAACGAGCAGTCGAACGCTTCGCGAAACGGCTCCTCCTCAAGCTACCCGAGTCGATGCATGGCGTTATTCGCGAAGCAGCGCGCGAGTCGCTTGAAGACGTGCCTTAGTTCCCTCGCAGGCGGAGGTTGTTTCCTCGACCTTCTTTCCGCCTGACAATGGGCCATCTGGTCTTGCGGAGCCCTTCTCCACTTCGACGGACAGGATTGTCCGTCCTACGGATCCTTCTCATTGGATGAAACCTAAAAAGCCTCACGCTAATAGCCGGCAGCGGGTGTTCGATCGGCGAGTCGCGCGGCACTTTGTCCGGTTGTGGCCCAAACGCTCCAAGACCTCATCAATTGAGCCAGGCGAGCGGCCGCGTTACTTCGCCCATCGTCCTTATCCGCGACAACAAGCATTCCTGGACCTGCTGTGCGAGGAAGCCTTCTTCGGCGGTGCGGCAGGCGGCGGCAAGAGCGATGCGATCTTGATGGCCGCGCTCCAGTATGTCGACGTTCCTGGTTACTCGGCCCTCATCCTGCGGCGAGATTTTCCCCGCTTGGCACTGCCAGGGGCAATCATGGATCGAGCGCAGGCGTGGCTGGCGGGAACGGCCGCTCGCTGGAATCGGCAGGAGAAAACCTTTCGCTTTCCCAGTGGGGCCAAGTTGCAGTTCGGCTATCTCGATTCCCCGCGCGATCGCTATCGCTACATGTCGAGCGAGTTCCAGTTCATCGGCTGGGACGAGTTGACTGAGTTCGATCTCGGCGACGACGAGAACAACCCGTATCTATTCCTCTTCAATCGACTTCGCAAGACTGGCGAGATTGCTGCCCCACTGCGGGTGCGCTCTGCCAGCAATCCCGGCAACATCGGGCACCTGTGGGTCCGCAACCGTTTCATCAAGGAGGCCGGGTTGCCCGACGCGCGCGGCGTGTGCCGCGTCGATCTTCATCGCGCGTTCGTCCCTTCGCGCATCGCCGACAACCCGGCTCTCGACGAAAACGCGTACCGTCGCAGCTTGATGCACCTTCCGCCTGTCACGCGGCAGCGATTGATGGAAGGGGATTGGGACGTCGCCGAAGGGACGCTCATCGACGCCGCATGGTTCGCACGATATGAAGTCGCCGACAACGCGATGTGGATGCTCAATGAAACGACCCGCGCCGGCCTGATCGATACGCGAGTGTGCCGCCGCTTCGCGACCATCGATACAGCGGGCTCGTCGCGACAGAAGACCGATGAACGCAAGGGGAAGCCTGCCAGCTATTCGGTGATCGGGATCTGGGACGCCTGCGGATCAAAACTCTTCCTGCGGCACGTGGTGCGAGGGCGCTTCGAATGGCCGGAGCTCAAGGCCCGTGCCATCGCCACACTCAAAGAATGGAAAGCGTCGAGGACTTACATCGAGAATCAAACCGTCGGCCCCGCGCTCGCGCAGGAGTGCAACGCTGCCGGCTGCCAGGCAGAGACCATCTCGGCCGTCTTGCCGGGCATGACACACGCCAGCACCAGCGCTAAGCTCGATCGGGCCATCGCGGCCGGACTCTTCGAGCGCCTGGAACAGCGAGAACTCTTCTTACCGCGAACTGCCGACGCCCCATCTTGGCTTGCCCCTTACGAGGCAGAACTCACCAGCTGGCGCGGCGAAACGACCGAGACGAGCGACCAAATTGATATGACCAGCTATGCCGTGTGGCTCACTCGCATCGACACGACCATTACCGGAGGGCTCATCAAATGAGCAAGCAAGGGGAAAGTAGCCCCTGGATCAGCACGGGCGAAGCGGCCTTGATCTTGGGCGTTACGTCACAAACCATCCGCCGGTATGTTCGCGACGGGCTGCTGCAGAGCTTCACGCTGCCGTCGGGAGATATACGGGTGAAGCGCAGTGAGGTGCTGGCCTGGTTAGGCGGCGCAACGAAGAGTTGAAGAGGATTTACCACGGAGATACGGAGGACACGGAGAAGCAGCACCCAGGTCGATGATTGCGTGATCGAGTACGTCAGGTTTCTGATTCGCGACGATCCGTCTCAAATCTCATGGCCACGGCGCTTCGATAAGCGTAGTAGCATAAACCCGACCACACGATAGCGCCAACGATCCCAAGAACCATTTCGCTAAGTGCGCGTCGGATCTCGGGGCTGTGGGTCCAGTCGGTTTTCGATCGGGGCAAAGCCTGCAACGCGACGCCTGCGACCACGAACGAGGCATAACCGGCGAAAGGAACGGAAAGAATACTGAAGACGACTATGCCAATTGTCGTTAATGCCTTGCCACCACTCTTGAGAGCAGCTTTGGGCGACTCGTAGAGGTTCTCTGGAAAACGGGACACAGTTGATTCCTGCTCTTCTTTGCTCCTTACCTCATCTGATGATGGGTGCTCAACCTCCGACGGGGCTTTGCCCATTTAACCCCATTTTGAGACGAGTTTTTGGGCAGCACTCCAATTTGCCCCAAAAACCCGCATCTTATATGGCGTGATTTTGGCCGAAAATCGCCCGAAGGTCGCCGAGAAGCCGAAAGCTTTTCTTGGGTGAGCAGCTACTTACAAGTACTTACAACCGCCGAATCACGCTTCGTGGTGTGGTTCTACTTGATCAAAACCACCATGCCGCCCCGCCATTGAATCGCTGAAGTAACCGCACCGTCGCATCCAATTTCCAACACATTTCGGCATTGTTTGGCCAAACGATACACGTCGGGCGCTAATCGGCCTTTGCCATTTCTTTGGCGTGGCCGTAGCACATCCGTTCGTCCTCCCACCGTGCAAATTCCGAAAGAGGAACATCGCAGTGGCACACCTCGCATTCCAGAGAGAAGTACGTCCGTCTGACGTGTTTATCAAAAATATAACGTTGCTTTGGTGAAAGGCGATCCTCACCTTCGGCTAGGGCCTTTTGGGCAATTCCGGCCACTTTGCCTTCGAGACGCTTCATCTCAAGGAGACATCGAACCAGTCCTCGTTCGTCCTCGTTCATGACTCCATCCTTTTGCTGAGTTTTCGACCTTGGGCTGCGATTCCCTTGCCCGTTCATGCATGGATAGCGTTTCATTTTGAACCGTCAAGCGGCCTTCAAGTTTCTTTTTTGATGCACGACTTGCCAAGAGCCACTTGTCTGGAATAATGACCTACGGCGGTGGAGAAATTCATCGCTAATCGTGGCTTAGGAGGAATCCGTTGCCACCCGCTGTGATGGCGGTTTGCTGTTTGCCGGGTTGAGAGCCCGTAAGCAGTTCGTACCAGACACGAATTTGCCTCTGGCAACATGAGAGCGTTTCTCAGGTTCTAGGGCATACACCACGCTTCCATGCGCACTCGCCGCAAGGAGAGTTTGTTTCTGCATGTACCTCAATCGAATCAATGGTTTTTACACAGGTTATTTGCCCGACTACGGAGCAACTCCAATGACATTGGACGAACGAAACGACAAAGTAAACGAGGTTTTGGCAACTCAGTATTCGCAGCTTAATGCGAGCATTGAGGCATTCGAAGAACATTTGCGGTCCATGGCCCTCGGACGCAACGTGAAATGCGTTTATCACAAATGGGAAGTTGAGGACGCTAATGGGCCAGTGTGCGATGGATTTAGACTACTTGGCATGGTCAAGCTGAACGGGCAATGGCGACTGTGTCATGCGGTGCATTACGTTACGTTTTCTGGCGAGGAAGGCGACGTTGAGTGGAAGCCTCTCGTCGAGAGCAGCTTGGAGGATCGCCTCTGGGCTTGCAAGCATCTGACGAAGCTTCGGGAGGCGGTGGTCGAGTCAAAAGAGAAGTTAGTTCCCATGCTCGAAGAGGCGATCGGAGCGATCGCAGCGGCGCTCCCGGGGCCAGTGCGGAAAAAGAAATAGTAAGTTGTTTGTCGGAAAGCAACTGCTAAGTTAACCGGGGTCAGGGCGATATCCCTGCCCCCATCGCCATGACATCCGCCCTCGTTTACCACCTGCCTCGGTTTACGAGGGCTTTTTCGTGCCCGTATCCGAGGGTCTACTCGTCGAAACCAGAACGGAACTAGAATGGTCAGGACATTCTGTTAAGTCGTTCGAGTCGCTCATCGTGAAACTATACAGCCAAAGCTACTTCGCCGCTCGTCGACCCCTCATTGAAGGTCCGGGAAAGGTCGACTCTGGCGCATGGCCGATTTCTTGGTATCGCATTGCCAAAGGGTGGGGCCAGCTTCCGTACGCCTTCTGGCCGGATCAGGAAAATGTTACTGGCGACACCATGCCCGGTGAGCCACCGAACGCTGACGAGATCGCCAAGCGAGATCGGCTGAAACATTACCAACGGGTGCGAAACGAATATGAGTGTCTCTACGCACTGTCGACCGATCGACCAGTCGCTGCGTCGATTGAGATAAGCAAAGCTTGGACTCGTGACAGAGCTAAAGGCGGCCACCTTGATCTTAATGCTGCCGACGACATAGTCTTTGTTCACTCGATAGGACTCACCGATATAAACTTTGGCTCACAAGAAATCGAGTTTCCGAACAGTTGGGGAGAGCAGTGGGGGGACGAGGGATGGGGTTATTTGCCGTTTGGTTACCTAAACAAGTTCATGACAGAAGCATGGATAAGCAACGAATTTGAAGTCCAAACTTGCCCGGCCCAACCGGGCATTCATTTCCGTTGGGCCAAGGGGCAATCTTCAGCGTTGGGTGAGACCAGAATTCTTGAAGTTTTGGACGGCGACAAAGACAACGTAGCGGCTTGGGCGCTTATCGTGGCAAAAGCTCACGTCATTGATGTTGAAGATTTTTTTGTCCGTCCAGATTACCGGAGGCGTGGTATTGGAAAGCAAATGAAGTCGGCGATCGTCGACTTCATCACAAAAGCTAAGCGTCCAATTCGTTTTTGGATACCTTGGGGCGACCACGCTGAATTCAATGCTGCAAATCTTCTTGGATGGGCAAACTCCCTGAAACTGACGATAAAGCCATCGGGGGTCCGATGGGCGGCCTATCTTGCGGAGCCCGGCGAGCCCGTTAATGAACTTCCTCAGCTTGAATGGATTCCTCAGAAGGCAACTTCATCGCTTCTAACGCTTGAAGCAACAGACATATCGATCGAACTAGAGGAAGTCGATGAGGTCGATTGGACAGACGCACATGCGAGTCGCCGAGCAGAACTCATTGACAAAGAATACCAGTCGTTTTTGACTGCGGAGGAAGAGGAGGAGCTTGAGAGTTTGCAGGAAGCCTTCGGACGATATCAGGATCAAAACTTTCCGCTAGAATAGCGGGACAATGAGCACCTCCCTTGGCATGTCAGTATTTGCGTATCCAACTGCCCCTCATGTTCGGCGGCATGGCCCCAGAGGGTACCGGCGATATCAAACTTACAAGCAGTGGCTTCGTGATGAATTCTATTTCCGGTGTGTGTACTGCCTCTATCGTGAAAGGTGGTGTCCATTCGGTGCTGACTCCTTTGGGGTAGACCATTTCCTTCCGCAGTCAACTCATCCACTACTGGTATGCGAGTACGATAATCTTCTGTACGTCTGCAACCGTTGCAACTCTGCTAAGAAAGTTGCCAAGGTGCTAGATCCATGTTCGGTTGGCTTGGCTGCTCACATAGAAATTCAGTTAGACGGCACGTTGGTCGCAAAAACGAAGGAAGGGTGGCATGTAATCAGGTCCTTCAATCTGAACTTCTCGTCAGTTCGAGACTTCCGCAAGAGGAAAATTGAATCTTTGGATAGGTGGCAGAGTTCAGGCGACAGTGCGTCGATCGACGACCAACTTCGATTTCCGACCGAATTGCCTGATCTTGAAGATACAACTTGTGAGAATAGCCGTCCTGAGGGTGGCCTGCTCCCCAAAATCTGTTCCAGGTGGTAAGAGAGTTTCTTAGCCCATGA
>CAZWSX010000073.1:0-9931 GCA_964636985.1 uncultured Pirellulaceae bacterium
GGCCGAGTTGCTCGCGCAGGTAGCGAAGTGTTTCTTCAGGCGACGAATCGTAAGTGAGCAAGGCCTGGCGATTCAGGATCTCGCGGACGCGCGGCGTGTAGCCGTAGCGCTGCACCCATTGGTCAACGACGGGCTTCACGTCTTTGAAGCGCTCCGCGTGTTGCAGTGAGAGGCACGTGTAGTAGAAGTGGTCCTCCGTCCCTGGGACGAGCAAGCGCAGCGCATTGCCGCGATCCTTCTCCAGCGAGAAGTGCTCGATGAATCCCACTTCGCCTGCCCTGGCCGGCATACTGACCGCTCCACAAAA
This sequence comes from uncultured Pirellulaceae bacterium, assembly GCA_964636985.1. GTDB lineage: Bacteria > Planctomycetota > Planctomycetia > Pirellulales > Pirellulaceae > CAZWSX01. The sequence continues at coordinate 308 of CAZWSX010000073.1, forward strand.
CAAGATCGCCGAGAAGAGAGCCCCGCAGAGGGGGACACCGCTTTGCAAGATACGGTTCATGATGCCGGATTCCAACAAAAAACGCGTGACTGGGAGAGCGGAGCAAGTCGCCGGAAAAAGTAGTCGGAGCAAGTCGTCCGAGACGGTGCCGAGAGGCGCACTCCACCGAACTGGAAATCATACGTCGCTGCAAACGGCCCGCGGGCAGCCGTTAGCACTCCGGAAATGGCAGGAAAAATCCCTACAATTCGCGGGCCTGTCTATTGACGCTTAGCCAAGCCAAAAAGTTCCAAGACTTCGATTTCACCGGTGTTTTAGGCATGCGACAATCGAAAATTGACACCCTTGTTGCGACAGGAGTAGACTGGACGGTCCCGCCACAGAGAATCCCGCCTATGCTGTCTCGCACCTTGTTTTACGCCATGCTGGCGTCCGCCTTCGTGTTTGCCCCGGCGTCTGCGTTGGCGGAGGATTCCAAGCCTTCGGCGGAACGTGCCGCCGAACGCGTGGCATTCTTTGAACGGGAAGTGCGGCCCCTCCTGGTCAAGCATTGCGGCGAGTGCCATTCGACCGAAAAGGGCCCCGACCACGGCGGTTTGATTCTCGACGAGCCAGCCGCCATTGCCGCAGGCGGCGCCCGCGGCGATTTGTTCAACGCCGAATCGCCCGAGAAGGGACTGTTTCTAACGGCGATTCGCTACACAGACGCTGATTTGCAAATGCCTCCGGCGGGCAAGCTCGCGGCGGCCGAGATCGCGCTGTTGGAACGGTGGATTCTGGATGGCGCCGCACTCCCTGAATATAAGGAAGCCCCGCGAGCGAAGGCCCACGCCATCGACTACGAGGCCGGTCGCAAGTTCTGGTCGTTTCAGCCCCTAGCGCCCGTCGAATTACCAAAAATTTCCGCCGAAGATGCGGCGTGGATTCGTCGTCCACTCGACGCCTTTGTGCTGGTGAAGTTGCGCGAGTCGGGTCGGCGACCCAGCCCCGAAGCCGACCGCGCTACGTGGCTGCGGCGAGCGACATTCGATGCCATCGGCCTGCCGCCGACGCTCGAAGAGCTTGACGCCTTTCTCTCCGATGCTTCGGCCGACGCTTACGAAAAAGTAGTCGACCGGCTCCTCGATTCGCCGCGTTACGGCGAGCGTTGGGCCCGCATGTGGCTCGACCTGGCTCGCTACACCGACGAGACGCCCGACTGGCAAAGCCCTACCGACCGCGGATGGTTGTATCGCGACTGGGTGATCAAGTCGCTCAACGATGACATGCCGTACGATCGCTTCTTGCGGTTGCAGCTTGGCGCCGATCAGATGCCCGACGCGCAGCCGAGCGATCTGGCAGCCTTGGGCTTCTTGGGCTTGAGCCCTGTGTACTGGAAGGAACTGATGCTCGCGCCGGGCGTGATCGAGCAAATCGTTGCCGACGAATGGGACGAGCGGCTCGACACGGTGATGCGAACCTCGCTCGGGCTAACTGTCGCATGCGCGCGTTGCCATGACCACAAGTTCGACCCGATCTCGACGCAGGATTATTACGGCCTGGCCGGCATCTTTGCCAGTTCGCAAATCGACGAGCGGCCCCTGCTGCCGCCAGCCGAGGCGGAACCTGTCCGCGCCGCACGAAAGCAAGTGAAGGATTTGGAAGCGAAGCTCAAGCCTCTCAAAGAAGCCAAGGACGCCGATACCAAGAAAGCGGAAATCGAAGCGATTGAATCGCAGATCGTTGAAATCAAGCAGACGCCTAAATACAACGAGCCCTGGGCACATGTCGTCCGCGAGGCGGCGATCTTCGTGCTGCCCAACGGGCCCGACGCAACGAAGTTGGAATACAAAGAAAACGAGCCTCGTGATGTCGCCGTCTTTCGTCGCGGCAATCCGGGCAACCAAGGCGAGATTGTTCCACGACGTTTTCCGACCCTCTTCCGACCTGAGGGAGACGCAGGTTTCCGTCGCGGCAGCGGGCGGCTCGATTTGGCTGAAGCGATGGTTGAGCGTTCCGGTGGATTGCTCGCGCGCGTGATGGTCAACCGGATTTGGGATCAGCATTTCGGCGCGGGCCTGGTCCGCACCACCAGCGATTTTGGAATTCAGGGAGAGCGTCCCACCCATCCGGAGTTGCTCGAATACCTCTCGTACCAATTCGTCGCCAATGGTTGGCGATGGAAGCCGCTTCATCGCGAAATCATGCTTTCGGCCCTCTATCGGCAAGCCTCCGACGCGCGGACCGACAACGACGCGACCGATCCTGACAATCGCTATCTCTGGCGGATGAATCGCCGCCGGCTACCGATCGAAATGTGGCGGGATGCGACTTTGGCGGCGACGGGACGACTTGACATCACGGCCGGTGGGCCATCGCGCGCGGTTGAAGACGATGGAAATAATCGTCGAACCATTTACGCGCGCGTCGCCCGCGAAGAATTGAGCGTGATGCTTCGGATGCACGACTTTCCCGAAGCAAGCGCCCATAGCCCGCGCCGCGAACCGACGACTACGCCACTCCAACAACTATTCGCGCTCAACTCGCCTTGGATTGAGAAGCAATCGGAAGCGATGTGGAAGCGGCTCGAACCGCTGGCAAGTGATGATGCCCGGATCCATCAGGCGTATCGCTTGATGTTCTCCAGGCTTCCGGCCGACGCCGAGCGGGCGTTGGCCCACCGCTATCTCGCCATCGCCGGGGACAAGCCTGAAGAACGGACCGCGCGTTGGCAAGACTACCTCCAGGCGTTGTTGGGACTGAACGAGTTTCATTTTGTGGATTAGTACGATGCAACGCGAATTGATGCCATCGCGCCGGCAAATGATTCAAGCCATGGGGGGCGGCCTCGGCTCGCTCGGTTTGGCGTCGGTTCTAAGCAACCCTGCGATGGCGTCGCAGCGCGCGCCGCACTTTGCGCCCAAGGCGAAACGCGTCATCCAGCTTTTCATGAATGGCGGTCCGTATCAGGGAGATACGTTCGACCCCAAGCCCCAGCTGGAAAAGTACGCCGGCCAACGTCCGCCCGGCACGGAACTGCGCACCGAACGCAAAACGGCCGGCATGATGCCCTCGCCGTACAAATTTGTTCCCTCGGGTCAAAGCGGCGTGCCCGTGAGCGAACTGCTGCCGTTCACGGCCGCGCACATCGACGATATCGCCGTCGTCCGCTCTACCTACACCGACAATCCGAATCACGGCCCGGCTCTTTGCTTGATGAACAACGGGACCATTCTGCCGGTGCGGCCGAGCATGGGCTCGTGGCTATCGTACGGGCTGGGCACCGAAAACGCCGATTTGCCCGCCTACGTCGTGCTTTGCCCCGGCAAGCCGGTGCGGTTTACGATTCTCTGGACAAGCGCCTTTTTGCCGAGTTCGCACCAGGGAACGTACATCAACCACCGCGAGCCAATCCCCGCTAAACTGATTCCTTATCTGCGCAATGAGAAGGCCAGCTTAGCTCAGCAAGCGGAGCAAGTCTCTCTGATGGGCGAACTCAATCGCCTGCACTTAGAGCGCAGCGGACCCGACGGCCAGTTGGAAGGACGCCTGCAAGCGATGGAGACTGCCTTCCGCATGCAGACGACGGCGACCGAAGCCTTCGACCTGGAGCTTGAGACCAAGACGACTCGCGAAGCCTATGGCACCAGCCATTTCGCCAACGGTTGCTTGCTGGCCCGGCGGTTGTGCGAGCGCGGTGTGCGGTTCGTGCAGGTTTACTATGGCGACGGCCAACCGTGGGACACACATAACGGCCACAACGCGGCGTCGAAGAACCTCTGTACCGATATCGACCGCCCTGTCGCGGCATTGTTGACCGACTTGAAGCAGCGGGGCCTGCTTGACGAGACGCTCGTCTTTTGGACAGGCGAGTTCGGCCGCACGCCTTCGAGCGAAAACGGCGACGGCCGCGACCACAACCATTGGGGCTTTAGTACATGGCTAGCCGGCGGCGGTATTCGTGGTGGCATGACTTACGGCGAAACCGACGACTTCGGTTTCCAAGCCGTGCATAACCGAGTGCACGTCCACGACCTGCATGCGACGATCCTGCACCAACTGGGTTTGGATCACGAGCGTCTCACCTACCGCTACGCGGGTCGCGACTTCCGGCTCACCGACGTCGCCGGCAAGGTAATCAAAGAGATTCTCGCCTAGCAAAGGCCGCGACATTGCGGCTGATTTTGAATTCTTGAAATCTTCCACGATTTCTTCGTGCGCGGCGGCCTCCTCAACAGTCTATTGAGGTGAAAGGGCCGACGTTTGGATGAAGTAACCGCGCGACTGCTTAGTCTGCTCGACGAATTTGGACGGCGTTTGCACGTCGTGCTCGTCAAGATCACGCTGCGCGAAGAGGTCGCCGAGGAACTGCTGCAGGAGTTGTTTCTCAAGCTGCGCGCTTCCTCGGGATTCGCCAACGCAAGCCATCCAGAACGATACCTGTTTCGGACAGCCATACACCTGGCGTTTGATTGGCGGAAACGCCATGCAAGAGAAGCGGCTCACACGTCCCCGCTGGAGAACCAAGCCGACGCGTCGCCCGCCGCATCGCACGAAATCGAACAGCGCGAGAACCTCGAGCGGGTACTGCAAGCCGTTGAGCACCTCCCCCCGGACGACCGTGACCTGATCGTGATGCGATTTTTGCAAGGGACCAGTTACGAGGCGCTCGCAAGCCACTTTGATACCACGCCACATCGCTTGCGCGCGACTTGTTCGCGAATCATTGCCGGGCTGAGGGAACAACTTGCTGCTTCTGAACGAACAGAGGGAGAAGCATGATGAACGAGGACCTCGAAGAATTGGCTTTGTTCGAATCGTTTCGCGACGTTGTGCCGAGCGAGGAGTCCTCGCAGCGCGCGATCGAGAAAGTTCGCAACGCCTTGATGAAGACTCTGCAAGAGCCAGCCGCTCTGCTGCCAGTAAGCAATAAAGCACGACCATTGAGCCGGTGGATTGGGCTCGTCTCCATGGCCGCTGCCGTGCTTGTTGCGGTGACCGTTGTGTTCATGCTAGTGATGAAAGGTTTTCGCCCCAAAGCAAACCCTCAGCAGCAGGCAATCGTGCTGGTGGACGGCGGCAGTTCTATGACGCTATCTGACAAATCATTATCAAACGCCGCCAAGGCAATCCCTTTCCTCCACCCGTTCGTCGCCGATAATGCAACCGTGATGGTCGCCAACGGAGGCGACAAGCCACTGGAGTTAGGCAGTCGAGTCACCACTGCCGACAACACCGGCAAACTCCATATCTGGGATTGGTCCAAGAGCAAAACGAGCCGCATCTTGCCGGGGATCGAGAATTGGGGAACGGACTCGTCGATCACACCCGATGGTCGCAAGCTGCTTTTCCAGTACAAGCAGATCATCGACCTGGCTAACGGCAACATCAAGCCGATCGACCTTGGAGAAACAACGATCGAGATCGGCGGCGCGACCTACGGCCGTCTTGGCGGCATGCGATTTTCACCAAACGGCTCGCGACTGGCCGTCATAGTGACCGAGATGGATCGAAGCACGCCCGGGCGGATCGAGCGCGAGTTCATGCGGGTGTTTGAGTTTCCTAGCGGCAAAGTCCTTTGCGATATGCCTCTCGGCGAGTCCTACGAGCTTCGCGTCGCTTTCTCGGGCGATGGAAAACATATCGCCATCGGCTCCGCGGACCACGAAGTCACGTTACGCGAAACCGATACGGGGAAAGTCGTGCGGACGTTTGCGCCCAAGCTGGCCAGCCAGCTCATCTCCATTGCTGTGTCGCCTGACGGCAAATACGTCGCAGCAAGCGACCGCGAGCCCGGCGACCTCTACATCTGGGAGACGGCGGAAGGCAAACTTCTCCACACGATCAAAGGGGAGGAATTCGCCACGCACGGAGCAACGGGCCACGCCCACGGTGCGCTGCGATTTTCGCCCGACGGGCGATTTCTGGCCGATGGCCGATGGAACGCGACGTTCGTTATCGACGTCGCCAAAGGCTCGATCGAGGCCGCCGCGAAAGACGGCTTCCCCTCGCAGGTCCAATGGTCGGCCGATGGCACGACGATCACGATCATCGGATCGGTTGTGATTCACGAGCCGGTGGACGGACGCGGCAAGGACAATTCGTACCCGTCCGTTCGTCATTGGAAATGGCGCCCGGGACTTCTGCAAACCTTGTCGGAGTACTTCTTCTAACCGGGTGGCAATCCGAAATCGGCCGTCGTCAGGAGCGTTTGCAACTTCACGCCGCGCGCGGCGAAGGCTTCTGCCCCGCCCATCTGACGATCGATGATTCCGAGCACGCCCGAGACTTTCAGGCCGAAGGCTTGTGCTTTGTCGAGCGCGGCCATGGCGCTGCCGCCTGTGCTGATCACGTCTTCGACAATCACAGCCGTGTCGCCTGGCGAGACGGGGCCTTCGACGTCTTGTCCGGTGCCATGGGCCTTGGCTTCTTTGCGAACGATGAAGCCCTTGAGCGTCTTTCCTTGCGTGGCGGCGACGGTGATGATCGCGGCCGTGATCGGGTCGGCGCCAATTGCCATCCCACCCACGGCAGCGGGCATTTGCTCTTTCAAGAGTTCCAGCATTCCCTGTGCGACGGTGAGCGCGCCTTGTGAATGCAAAGTCACTTTGCGGCAATCGAGGTAGTAAGTCGCCTTTTTACCTGAGGCGAGTGTGAAATCGCCGAACTTGAGGGCATGTTCGCGAACCAGAGCAATCAATTGTTGTTTGTCGTACACGAGCGATTACGTCAGAAATGAGGGGGGCGATGGCGTTCAACTGGCGGCATTATCCCGTTCCCAGCCCATACTGTCCACGTCCCCACCAATGCGACACGCATCGCGTTTTTCGATTTGTCGTGAATTTGGGAACTCAGCCCGAGGCTGCCACGTCTCAGGTTGAAACACATCCGAACTCTCACGTTCGTCGGAGAAACTCGCGTGAACCTTTCGCTGATTCGCACCTTTGCTTGGGCTATCGTTTGCATCGTGAGCTTGCTCACGCTGTCCACTTCGCCTGCCTCGGCTCAAGGCAAATTTCCGATCATGGAAGCCGACATCGCGATCATGCAACCGATCCACTATTACCTGGAGGACAAGAAGTATCGCGAGCCAGGATTTGCCTGGGACTTCACCAAAGAGACGTTCACGCTACAGAAAGGGACGGAACCCATTCCCGAACCGCTGCTGAATCAATTTGTGGTGAAAGGAATGTCAGCCGACAAGATCACAGGCAAGTGGAAACTCGTCGAGCAGACGCTGATCCTTTCCGCAATCACCATCGACGGGACGGATGTCGAGAAGGTGGCTAAGTTTGAGCTGTACAAAACGGCCCCGACAGTGATCCGCTGGGGATCGCTCCCACAGTTTGTGTTCGCGGCCGAGCCGCTTACGCGGAAGCCGTAGAGAATCTCTTCCGACTTCGTAAATCACAAATCGGCAGTCAACAATCAATTAATGTTTGTCCTTGAAAGCGACGCGTTCTAAGTTGGTTGCCGCACCGCGCACGGACAGGAATGTCCGTGCTACTTTTGCCTTAGCTCTCTGAGAACTCGGTGCCCTCTGTGGCAAAGCACTTATCGGCTGATTAGCTTCAAGCGCAGCCCGCCTTTGGGACGAAGCGTAAACGTGGGGTCGATCTCTACCGGGCGATTGTCGAGCGGCTGCCAGTCGAATCGCTGCGCCATTGTCGCCAGCGAGAGCGTCGCCTCGACGATCGCGAATCGTTCGCCTGCACAAACGCGCGGACCACCGGCGAACGGGTAGTAAGCAAACCGTGGGCGTTTGGCTGATTCCGCTTCGGTGAAGCGATCGGGGTTGAACGTTTCCGGGTCGCGCCAGAACTCTGGATGGCGATGCGTCGAGTAGGCCGAGACGGAAACCATCATCCCTTTCGGAACCGGATATCCGCCCAACTCGTTGTCCGCTATCGCCTGGCGCGACAGCCCCCACACAGGCGGCCAAATCCGCATCGTTTCTTGAATCACGCGCCGCGTGTACTCCAGCGCCATAAAGTCGCTCGGCTCAGGCGGGCGGCCATTAAGCACGCGCTGGAGTTCCTCGTCGAGCTTCGCGCGGACCTCGCGATGCTGGCTGAGCGCGTGAATCGCCCAGCTGAGCGATACGGACACGGTCTCGTGTCCCGCGATAATCAGCGTGATCACCTCATCGCGCAGTTCATCGTCGGTCAGTTGCGGACCACCTTCATCGTCTTGGGCGGCGATGAGCATACCGAGCAAGTCACGGCGAAGTTCACCGCTGGCCCGTCGATTGCGAATGAGCCGTAGCGCGATTTCGCTCAAGGTTCCATGGTCGCGCTTGAAAGCTTGATGCGAGGGAAGCGGCATCCACATGGGAAATCGCATCGGCGTGTTGATCCGACGGTCCACAAAGTGGGCACAACCGCGAAAGGCCTTGGTGAAGGTGTCGTTGTCCGCCTCGAGATCGGCTCCGAACAACGTACGGCACACGATGTCGAGAGTCAGATGCTGCATCGCGCTGGTGATTTCGACCGGCTGGTCTTGATTTGGCCGCTTGAGCCATTGTTCCACGTGTTCGCGGGCGCACTGCGTCATCACGGGCGCGAACCCAGCGACCGATTCGCGGCTCAGCGCCGGCTGCATCAGCTTACGGCGGCGACGCCACTTGTCCCCTTCGCTAACAAGAACTCCGTGTCCCGTGAGCAAGGCGATGGGCTCGTACGTCGTCTTTCCTTTCTCGTAGAGTTCGCCGTGCTTCATCACGACGGTCTCGACCATGTCGGGATGGACAGCCAACATAACGTGTCGGCCAGGCCAGACCGTGAAGCGAACCAAGTCGCCGTACGTTTGCCACGCATTGTGGCACGCCATGAGAGGGTTCTTCCAGAACTCTCCGCCCAAGATCAACCAGTTGGACGGGCCCGGCGGAACGCGAGAGCTCGCGGTATCGAGTCGCTGGAGCATGGGCGACCTTTCGTAGAATGATAGAGATGCCGGCCACCCGATTGCGGCCGACTGCTTACGCAGATTTGGATGCCAATGGTTCGCTAAGCGTTAGCTTGCAAGAAAAGCAAATCCGCGCCCATAGTGGGTGGGCCAGGGGTTAGTGAGACACGGCGTTTCCCACCCAGAAGAATGGCTGCTGGCCGCAAGCTACTTGCTGGCGAGTTGTTTGCGAGCTTGGGCCAAGCGGTAGCAAAGCATCGCCGCCGTCGCGAGCACCACCGTTGCATCGTCGGTAAGGCCGATTGCCGGCAACACGTCTGGAACGACGTCCAGTGGGGAGATCAAGTAGACAAGAGCCCCAATGGCCATGGCTCGGGATGCCCAAGCAGCGCTCGGGTCGGCTGCCATGTTCCACAGTGACAACACGTCGGCCCAGATTCTGGCGATCGCGCCGCGATTCATTCCGCTGAGCTTTTCTCGAATTCGATCAACATCGGCCTCTGACGCATTCGACCGGAACTGGTCAAGCAGCCAACGAACTCGATTTTCCACGAAGAATCTCCTCGACTTTCACTTAAGAAGGCGCGGTGTAAACGCCCGGCTCGCAACGCATTTATTGTAGCCGCAACGAAGAGAGGGGCGTCTGAAACGCCCCGAAAGTGCGGAAAGCCGTTGCTGGCAGCGGAAGACACTTAGGTCCGCTTGAGCTACCAGACGTACGTGAAGCCGGTCACAGGGCCG
>CAZWSX010000074.1:0-9865 GCA_964636985.1 uncultured Pirellulaceae bacterium
CGTGGGCCGCGTGGGAGCGTTCTCAGCAACCCGCTCAAACTGCCGTTGTTAGTGGCGCCGCCGGTTCACAGACAGCCAAGCGAACCCTTCGCCACCAATGTGGTAATCCGAGGTTCTTGGAACTAGCTCTCCGCTGCAACGAAGAACGTCGCAAGTTGCTCGGGTTGGATGCGCCGCTCAAGATTGCGCCTACGACACCCGATGGCCGCCCGCTCACGATCGAACAGCGGCGCACTCACATCGTCGCGATCCTGCGCGAACAATTTGGAATGCAGTCCGTTACCACACTGGAAGGAATCTTTCATGGACGTGAACCAGATCTTGCGACTACTGGAGAATATGACGGACGAAGAGCTCATGCGATTGAGTCCGCTGGGAATGACCAAGAATAGGCATCCCCATCCACGCCAGGCGGAGTTTCTTGGCTTGAATTGCGAGGAGGCGCTCTATGGCGGCGCCGCTGGTGGCGGTAAGACCGAGGCGCTCCTCATGTGGCTCGCGGAAGGGGTCGAAGTACCTGGCTATTCAGGTGTCTTCTTTCGCCGGACGTATGCCCAATTAACGAAGTCGAACGACTCCCCGCTCACGAAATCCCACGAGCTCTACAAACCACTCGGCGGAAAGTTCAAAGCCAGCGAGTATCGTTGGACGTTCCCGTCGGGCGCCACGATCGAATTCGGTCATCTCCAGCACGAGATGAGCGTGATGGACTACCAGGGACCCGCGTACCACCGCGTGGCCTTCGATGAACTCACGCAATTCTCCGAAGCGCAATACACCTACCTCTTCAGCCGCATGCGGATGCGGAAGGACTTCCCCGTTCGCATGGGCGTTCGCGCCGCCAGCAATCCCGGTGGTCCAGGTCATACCTGGGTGAAAGCTCGATTCATCACACCAGAGGCCGAGCGTTCGATCCAATCGCTGCGTCCGTTGGAACCAAGTCCGGCGGGACTGATCTTTTGGCCCGCGGAGAACCGCGCGTTTGTTCCAGCCCGGGTCGCCGACAATCCGACTTTGGATGTGGAGGACTACATCAACCGGATGCAGAGCAATCTGCCGCTCATGCTGCGCCAGCGCCTATTGAACGGCGACTGGTCGATCGTCGAGGATGCCATCATCCGTCTCGATTGGCTTCGCTACTACGCTCTTCAGGGTGAACTGATCAAAGCCTACGATGCCGACGGCAAGGAACGATGGCAGGTCGACCAACGGCAATGCCAGCGCTTTGCGACCATCGATACCGCGGGCACCAGCGCCCAGAGGGCGGCGGAAAAACGTGGAAAGCCCGCCAGCTGGTCGGTCTGCCAGATCTGGGATTATTGTCCTCAGACCCAGTTCCTCTTCTTGCGCCACGTCTGGCGGGATCGGGTGGCCTGGGAAGGCCTCAAGTCTGGCGTTCGCCACACGCTCAACCAGTGGCAACCCACTCGGGTGCTCATCGAGAACGCACATCATGGTCCGCCGCTTCAGGCTGAGTTGAGCCATGTCACCACCGTGCTCATCAGCACGTTCGCCGGACGTGCCAGCGAGTCGGGGCGCCCAGGTAAGCTTGAACGTGCGACAGACCTGCTTAACAAGCTCGAAAAGGGACAGGTCTTCCTTCCCAAGTTCGACAACCAGTGGCTCTCGGAATTGGAGGCCGAATGGCTTTCTTGGACGGGACTGGATGACGAAACGTCCGACCAGATCGACGCCGCGGCCTACGCGGCACGTCACGCCGACAACGGTGGATGCGGGGCCTCGTGGGGCGTCCTCTCGGTAGGTGGCCTGAGTCGCGGGTTCAGTTACATCGGCAGCGTCTACCAATCCCAGAACTGGCACTAAACGGGCATTTCTTGGGCAAATCAGGGCCGTTTGCCTCACTATGCAATGAATTAAACGGGTGCCCACAATTCGCATCTAACCCATCTTCACAAGCAGGGCACTTAAGTCCTTATTCTTTGCTTGAAAGCCTTCGAAAATACCAGCTTCCGGGGGGAAGAAGCGCGCGCAAATCTCGTGGTTTATGCACTCCATGGTATACATTTCCGCGCTTAGGTCCGGGCGCCAATTCATGGGGGATGTGTGGGCGCAGCAGTACCCTTGGCTACAACCACGGGGTCGTAGCCAAGGGGATCGTCGTGGGGTTAGCGCCGCCAAGATGCGGGGACGCCAGATAGAAGTGGCAGGGTTATTCCTTACCAGGGGATTCGTGTCGCCAAAGAGATGTGGCGAGGTCAGATAGAAGGGGAAGGCTTATCACTTAGCCGAAGAAGGGGGAACTACCAAACCGGACCCAAGATGGGCGAACTGGGTCCGAACTCGCTTGCATTCCTTTCGCGTTGAGGTAACTCATGATCACGCGAACTCCCTTGTTTCGCGTGCTAAGGAATTCCTTAAGAGTTATCGCGCATGAAAGCCCATCGCACGCGTAACGCTGATCCTACGAAGATTCTCTTTCGCCGTGAGATTGTCGCGATACTGCAAGACCTGCAACGTAAAGCGAAGCGTTCGCCGAGTACGAGGTTGAACCTAATCGTCTTTCGTCTGGCGACGTGTTGCGGTCTACGTGCCAGTGAGATCGCCAACCTTCGCATCAGCGATGTACGCGTTGAGACTTCGCGGCCTCACATTCGGATTCGCGTTGGCGCCGCGAAAGGTGGAAGACCGCGCACGGTGCCGCTGTGGTGGGACGCGGGGACGCTTGAGGATCTGCGCGATTGGAAGAAGGATCGCATGGGAGAAGCGGACGATCCGTTTGTGGCGCCGTTGCACAACGCCAAGCGATTCTCCCGCCACACACTACGGAAGAGATTCCGGACTGCATGCCGGTCGTTAGGCGTCGAACGCCTGGCAACGCTCACCATTCACCACGGGCGGCATACCTTCATCTCGCACGCCCTGGCAGGTGGGCGCACACTCGCGGAGGTTCGCGATGCTGTGGGGCATGCAAACATCTCGATTACCTCGGCCTATCTTCATGTGGCTGTCGAGGATCATGGAGTCGGGCGATTGTTTGAATAAGAATAGACCGTCACGCTTCAATCACGGCTTTGGCGTTGGCATCCTAGCAGTTCGAGGCCGCTGTGCGACGAAAGTCACCCTCGCGTCGACGTCATCATCTCCTTCAGCTTCGTCCCCTCGAATCCCGTCTCCAGGCAGTGCAGACCAAACCGATCCGCCAGATCGCGGCAGGTTGCCACGCCACGCACACTATTGCCCTTGGCATCCAGCGGCGGAGAAAACACGCCGATGCCGAACTGGCCCGGCACCACGCCCACAATGCCGCCGCCCACGCCGCTCTTGGACGGAATACCCACGCGGAACGCCCATTCTCCCGCGTAGTCGTACATCCCGCAGGAGAGCATCACACCTAAGAGATACTTCACATATTTTTGCTGAATCGCTCGCTCGCCCGTGATCGGATTCACGCCGCCGTTGGCCAGCGTGGCGCCCATGATCGCCAAGTCGTGGCCCGTGACGAGGATCGAGCACTGCTGGAAATAAAGTTCCAACGACTCTTCCATTTTGTCGCCGACCATGCCGAAGTTCCGCATCAAGTGCGCGATCGCCCGGTTGCGATGGCCGGTGACGCGTTCCGACATGAAGACCGTGTTGTCCACATACACCTCGCGGCCGCAGAACCGGCTGAAAATCGCCAGCAGGCGATTTACGCGCTCGGGATAGTCCTTGCCCTTGATCAAATCCGCCGTCGCGATGGCGCCCGCGTTGACCATCGGGTTGAAGGGCCGATTGGATTCCTCATCCAGCACAATCGCATTGAACGCTTCGCCGGTCGGTTCGACGCCCACCTTCGACAGCACGTGCTCCAGCCCGTGATCTTCGAGCGCCAGGCCGTAGACAAACGCCTTCGAAATCGATTGGATCGTAAAAACTTGCTTGCAGTCGCCGACTTCAAACACTTGGCCGTCGGTCGTGGCGATTGAAATGCCGAACCAGTTGCGGTCGGCCTTCGCCAGTTCGGGAATATAGTCGGCGACCTTGCCTTCATCGTTCACGGCGTGCTTGGCGTGGATCTCGCGGAGAACTTCCCGGATCGGCGCCGCGGCCGCTTTCATGCGACCCAGCAGCATGTCCAATTCGCGCTCGTCAGAAGGTGCGGACACGAGACAAACTCCGAGAGTGCTACGACAGGATGATTTTCTCGACGACCGCAGTCAGTTCCTGCGTCAAAGGATGCGCGGGATAGCGATAGCAAAACAGACCGCTGCTGGCGTTGCGGACCATCTCCGTACTCAACGGCAGTACGGCGCCGACTTCGGTGCCGAACAGCGCTTCCACATCGGTGCGGAGTTGCACACAATCCGTTCCCGGCGCCACCTTGTTCACAATCATCACCATCCGCGGCACTTCCAACTTCCGCGCCAGTTCCACGGCCACCGCCGTGCCCTGAAAATCCTGCTGATCGGGCCGCACGATTAAGAGCAACAAGTCCGAGACCGCAATCGAGAGCAGCGTCTCTTCATTCACACCGGGATGCGTATCGATGAAGAGAAAATCCAACTCCAACCGCTTGAGCAAATCCTGCAAGCCATCGTTTAAGAGCGCAACGTCATATCCTTCCCGCAAAATCCGCGCGATCTCGCCGGTCTTCAAACTGGACGGAATCAGAAATAGCTTGGACCGCGTCCCGCCCGCGTGGCCGCCCCGACCGCGCGCGGTCACGTCGTACGCGGCGTCTTCAATCGCGCACTTACCCCACAGATAGTCGTTCAGCGAGTTCTTGATCTCGCCGTCGGCCATCTGAAACAGCACGTGGATGCCGGGCGACTGAATGTCCGTGTCGATGATGCCGACGCGATAGCCCGCCTTTGCCGTGAGCGCCGCCAAGTTGGCGGTGGTGTTGGATTTGCCCGTTCCGCCGCGAAAGGAATGGGTCGAGATGATTTTCGGCAAGCGAGAACTTCCTTATCGGCGGGAACTCAGGAGGCGAATCGGCGGTGGTGAAATCAATTCGAGTTCGAACTGCGGCGAAGTCGCAGCAGGCGCGCTTTCTCTTGCAGGTTTTGAAAATAATCGCCGCCCGCAATCTGCGTGACTTCGTGCTGCAGCTTGGCTTCATCCAGGGCGAACAGCGGCTCGGGAAACGTGTCGAAGAGCATCGTGTGCGTGCCCTCGAACTTCTTGCCCGTGGTTTGCATTCGCAGGAACGGCCCGCCGCTGCCTAGGCGAAACTTGCAGCCGCATTCGAGCGGGAAGTTGGTCACCAGCTTATTCTCGACAAGCACGCCGTTCCGCCCCAGCGATTCGAGCATCCATCGGCCGTCGCGAAACGACAACTCGGCGTGCGTCCGCGAGACATACAAGTTAGGGACCTCGACGTCTTGATCGTCGGCTCGGCCGATGGTGATCGACGTGCGGCCGGCGAAGGACCAAGACTTCACCGGCTTCTCGAACGTCGGGTCCAGAAGTTCAATCAAGACGGTTTGATCGGGATTCGCAGGAACGTCGTCCGGTGTCATAAGCGGCCCGCCCAAAGCTCGCAGTGCACGGAGGGAATCGTAGGTTTTAAGCCCACAAAACAGAAACCCGCCAACTGCCGCAATTGGCATGCCGTCAATGATAGCTACGGAGGGCAATCGGCGCAACTTACTATTTTCCAATACTTTGCGCACCCAATCAAGTTACAGGCACGATGCGGCTGCCGAGAATTGCGGCAACCAATGCGCGATTCACGGGCATTTTAAGAAGCCGAGATTCTGGCGGACAATTTCGTCATCGCCCGCGCCCAAATTCTCAAAGAACGGCTCGGCTCTTGCCCTGCGAAACTCGGCGCAGCGGTCGACGTGTTGAGCAATGGCGAACTCGCTTGACGGCCAATGAATCCTCGGACGCAGCTGCTTTACGGGCCTAGGGCCAAACGTTGGCCGAAATCGGACGGGAGCTTGCGCCGCTCAGGGCATTCGTTAAGGACGTGGCCGCCGAGATAGCCGCATTCGCCTCCGCCGCATTTAGCCAAACCGAGGACGAGCGCCGTAAGGATGCCGATGTTAAGGCGGCGCAGGTGGAGTTGGCGACGTTTCAAACGATCGTTAAGGAAAAGGAAAGCCTCTGGGCTACGGGCTTAGTCCGCGCCGGTGCGTTAGTTGAGACGGAACTTTCGCGATCGTATGGCGAATACCGCGGGTTGCTGGATCGAATCACAACCGTCGACCAACTCGCCAGAGAGGTAGGCGCAGCGAAAGGCAAGGTTGCCGAGTTGCTCACATCGGTAAGACAAGGCAAAGAGTTCTCAACCAAACTGGCGGACATTCCTCGACTTCGGCATGGGCTACAGAATCAAGCCGACGCAACTCGCAAAGAAGCGGAGGATTGGCGAAGGCGGTTCGACTCGGCGCTTCAGCAGATGGCGACTCCCGGCAACGCGAGACAAGCAGCCCATGATGAATTGCAGCGGGCCGCCGGCGCATTGGATGCCGCCCGACGGAGATTTCATTTGATAACGACAAAGTACGACTAACGGTTGCGAACATGGACGCACCAGGGAGCCCTGATGACAAACCATCTACTCCACCTCCAGATTGGGCGAGAGGGTAGCCACGGGCGCCATTTCCCGCTCCACAAACCTGCCATAAATGGGTCACTATCCACCACGGTCGCCACATCTTTTATCTCGCATGCGCTAGCTGGAGGCAGGACACTTGCTGAGGTCCGCGATGCTGTTGGCCACGCAAACAGCTCGATTACTTCGGCGTACTTGCATGTGGCTGTGGAGGATGATGCGATCGGCTCACTGTTCGGCTAAACTACGCAGGCCGTTATTTGACAGCGTGATTCATCTCATGAACCGTAGCGACGGCGAACGCGCACGCCCACCGAATTGTGGAAGGCTATTCTCATCGTCCGGTGCCAAAAAGTAGTGGGGGCTGCAGCATGAGTGAACGTCGAACCTCACGCTGGCGCTGGACATTGCTTGTCGCGATGATGGTCTTGCTTGCCGCGCGCTTTGTGACGTCTCGCTACTGGGCTTATCGATCGGTATGCCAGCACTCCTGAAACGAGGGACGAAGGAATGCCTGAATCTACGCCGAATAGCGAAACTGCGTCGAGATCACTTCGCGGATAGGCTCTGAATTAATCGGCCGATTCCTTGTCTCAACGGCGCACCAATTCCGCTAAAGCGAGTAGCAAAGTGCGCATAGAGAGGCCGAAGCCTGTCCGCGCGCTCTGGAGCCCCGCGAGGAGTTGCGCGTCATGTTCCGTTCCTTTGCCGCAGTCGCCATTTTGACCGTATCGATCATCGTCGGAGCTTCCTCGGCGGCTGTGCAAGCCGCCTCGGCCAAGACCAATGGTGGTTTCAAGGTCGCGATCAGCCACGACCAGACGAACGCCTGGTATCAAGCCCATCATGCCGAGGTGTTCAAGTCGGCCAACTGCCGGAT
The DNA here is from genome assembly GCA_964636985.1 of uncultured Pirellulaceae bacterium. Classification (GTDB taxonomy): domain Bacteria; phylum Planctomycetota; class Planctomycetia; order Pirellulales; family Pirellulaceae; genus CAZWSX01. Next base: position 7,383 of record CAZWSX010000074.1, read on the forward strand.
CGTTCAGGATTTGGGGAATGGCCAGTACATGGTGGAGACCAACACGCCTGGCGGCCTGTGCCGCTATGTGCTCAAGGAAACGCGGGAATCCGGCAAAACGAAAGACGGCCAGCCCACCACCATCTATCGCGTGACGTACGTGCGCAACGTCAGCGGGCGGCTCGCCGACTTTGAGCTGACTATTTCGATGACCGGCCTGGCGGACGGCAAGACCGAAATCGGCATGTGGATCATGGCCGACGTGGCTGGACGATTCGTGCCCATGCGAGCCGTCAGCGGGGTACTCGAAGGCTCGAAATCGGGCTGCACGAGCTACATTCTGAACAATGCCCGCTAGAGGCCCACAAACCCGGCGTGGAAGAAAGATCGCGTGGCAAATGCAGACGATCCGTTTGTCGCGCCGCTTCATAGCGTCAAGCGGTTCTCTCGTCACACGTTACGCAAGTGGTTTCGAACTGCGTGCAGGTCGCTCGGCGCAGAACGCCTGGCAACGCTTACGATCCACCACGGACGGCACACTTTTATCTCGCATGCCTTAGCTGGTGGTCGCACTCTCGCTGAGGTTCGCGACGCCGGGGCCATGCGAATATCTCCGTCACTTCCGCATACTTCCACGTGGCCGTTGAAGATGATGGCGTGGGGAGGTTGTTTGGGTAAGTAACGACACAAACACGAAGGCGTACCGCTTCAAGGAGAAACGCTCGACATTTACCAGTGGCCTGCTGCGGGCGGGCCGGAGTAGGTGCGGTAACTGGCCGGCTCATTCCGTAGGGTTCGAGGAATTTAATCGGTCGAAAGAGGTCGGCTCGCCATAGAATCCCTGTCGGTGCACAAACGCCGAGACAACCCACACGATTAGAGCCATGACTGGCAATGCTCCCAGGCAAAAGTCGCTGATCCGAGCGCCGGTTGATGGAAACGCTTCGTAATCGCAGATCGACCACCCAAGAGCACACAAAAATCCCAGCACGGATATACCCAGCTTGTAACCCTCTTTAGGGGCGATCCCTAGCGCCCCAATCATCAGGCCAGTTGGCGTAAAGAAGATTTCAGTCAGCTTTGATAGGTTGATTTTTTCTTCCGACGCCTTTGTCTTTGGAGGGTCGACAGCCGAGTTAACTTCGGGATTTTTGTCGGCAAAATGGGCGATTGAGTTCGCGAGCTGAAAAATCCCGATGAGCGTAACGATCGAGAAGAGCCCGCCCAAAGTACGTACTGCACCATGCGACTATCTTGGAACAATCCCCATGCCCACTTCTTTGACCAATCCACATGGTTCCATTCGGCGCCTTCAGTCGTTTGGCAAATACTTCGGTCATCGGCCTTAAAATACGTATCCACCAAGTTGCGAAATGCAAATTCCTGTGCCGTGTGGTACATGAATCGCTCCCAGTACTTCAGCACGGCAACGAACCCAAGCACACCAGCCGCAATTACAAGCGTCGGCATCGCTAGGTTTTGCGGCCGATCTTTCTGGAATGCGATCAACGCTGCTGCGATCGCCAGCACAATACCGGCAAACTGCGAACGTTGAGTTTCGTTGTGCCGGAGCCAATCCATCTGATCTTTTCGGTGGTTCCACGCCATCGTCATGCGATCGTTATCAGAAACACTCACGGGAAGGGTCTCGACGAGAACCAAGTTGTTGGAGATCAGTGCGAAACCTAGTGGGCGACGGCGGATGTTTCAACTCTCCCCTTCCTGGGATGAGCCACCCGGTGCATATGCGCTCAATTTACAAACGGCCGCGGCATCTTCGACCCAGCCAGACGGGCTTCATTCATCAGTCGGTTATCGGAAAGTGGCCCGATTTCACGATGGATTGCGAGTTCACGTTCCACCTGAGGCATTCGCACCAGCGTGATCCCGCCTCCTCGCAGCGGTCCGCGAGCGCGCCTCGAATATCGCGAAACGCACAATTGGCCCAGACCGTTCGAGGGACATGCGGCCTGCGTTCAAACACCAACCCGAACTCCGCGGCGATGACATTCAGCTCGTTCAGCGAAAGAGCCATGTACTTCGCTGTGAAATTGGCGTAACTGTCCCGAAAAGGCACATGTGCCAACACCCAGGCGGCGAAGCGGTGTGCGTGATCGGGAGCACTCCCAGGACATTCGCGCGCCGCCGAGAATGCTCGCCCCGCATCCCAACGCAAAACCAAACGAAGCTCGTCACGAAACTGCTCAGCAAATCGCCCCGCTACGAGCCGCCCCATGATCGCGGTGGCCAAGCGATCTATTTGATCGGGTGTAAGCGAACGATGTTTGAGCCGTCTTGCCATCTTGGCGCGAGCTCGCCCGTGCCAGTAACCGAAACTCTCGCCCTCCAAGAATGTCACGCTTTCTTCCACTGCTTGTAGGTCATCCAGTAGGAGACGATCACAAAGCTCGTGCAGCCTGACCGCGGTATACGATTCGATCGAGGACAACTTAGCAGCCCGTTGAATTAAGCCTGTTTTTAACCGGCGAGCGCCAGGCGCTCCG
>CAZWSX010000075.1:0-8856 GCA_964636985.1 uncultured Pirellulaceae bacterium
ACCTCTGAACTCTCTTTCCCATCTGTGGCAAAAACTCCTACCAAGGCGCCTCCATCATCCCCACAATCTGGGCCGCCAGCCGGTTGATCACTTCCTGTTGCGCCGTCGAGACCGATTGCCCGCCTTCGGGGACAAAGTTCGCGTCTTCGCCCACGTTGCTGATAATGGGCGGCACAGGCAGGCCCTGGGGTGTCGTCGCCAACAAGTCGCCGCGGCGGTCGATCCAGCTCACTTGCACAAAGAAATCGACTTCCAAGTCGCGGGCGTCGTCAAACCGGTTTTCGTTAATCAACCGCTTGGTGTCCGAAACGAGGCGGATTTGCAGCGTGCTATCGGCGTTGGGATCGGCGACGACTTTGTAGAGCGTCTTCCCCTCGATCTCTTTCACAATCGCTTCGGTCAGGCGTTCGCCTAGGTTCCGGCGGAAGCTGTCGGATCGAATGGTGGGCACGTAGATGGTCTGGATGTCGGGGCGGTACATCGTCCGCTCGCCCAGTTGATAACCCGCGCAGCCCACCGTGTTCAGAATCACGGAGCCTAACAACGTCGCTGCGAGCATCCTCGCGGCAATTGCCGTGCAGGTTCGTGATGGGCGTGTGCGTTGCATCGAATTCTCAATCCCCTAAAGCTACTCCCCTTCTCCTCCAACTCCCCTTCTCCCACTCTTCTGCCAAAGCGGGCCCACCACCGACGGACAGGATTGTCCGTCCTACTTTTCCTGCCGGACTAGTCAGGCGACAACGTGCCAATCCGCGGCGCTTCCTCGTCGCCTTCCTTCTCTTCAGGCACGTGGCGCTTACGTTCCTCAGGCGGAATCAGCGCCTTGGCGAGCAGCGGCTTGATCTCGTCGCGCTGCGGGAACAAATCCACCAGCCACTGGAAGTACTTCGGCGGGTTGTCCGGACGATCGGACGTGTCCTTCATCCGCGTGCGAGCTTTTGCTCCAAACGGCGTGTCGTCGAACTCCTCCGAAATGCGAGCATAGTAGTAGCGGGCAGCCCTGAACTCCGCGCGGCGATCGTGAAACTCCGCCTTGGCCCACAGCTTTTCCCCCTTCTTGTACCGAATCTCGGCGTACGTCTTATCCAGATACTGATGTTCTTCTTCCGCCTCTTTCGGGAACAATCGCCGGATCTGCTTTACCAGGTCGTCCGCCTCGTCGAGCGAAGTCCCTTCGTACTCGGCGCCTTGATAGCTCAACAGCTTGGCTTTGAGGCCCAAGTAGTGCGCCGACCACTGATGCTCGCTATCGGGAAAAGCTTTCCGTAGATCGGTGTAGTACTCGTCGGCTTTGACGAACTTCTTCCGCCGAAAGTGTGCGTTGGCAGCGGCGAGCGTCGCATCGTCGGCCAGCTTGCCTGCCGGATCGTCGACGCGAATCTTGTCGAACACGCGGTGCGCGTTGCCGCCGGTGTCGAACAAGGGCCGTTCTTTGTCGGTGAAGTTCGGGTTGTACCAGGCCAGTTCCTTCTTCTCGTACATCTCCAGCCAGTACTGGCCCACCAAAAAGCGACGTGCCTCCGCCTGATCGATGTGCCGCGAGTTGGGATACTTCTTGATCAGCTTTTCGTACTGCGTATTGGCATACACGTAGTTGTCCGAAAAGTAGTACGCCTCGCCCGACATGAAGATCGCATCTTGTTCGAGCGACGTGTCGGGCCACCGCTCGGCGGCTTCCACGTAGAGTTTGGCCGCTTCGATGAACTTGGCATTCCTCGCATCTCCTTCGAGCTTGCGGGCCTCTTCGTACAAGTCGTTCGCCTTCCGATACTGCTGACTGGCGTACTCCTTATTGGGTCCTTTTCCCATTACCTTCTTCACCGACCGCGCGATTTCGTCGGGATGAAGCGAGCCTAAAAAGTCGGACTTGTTCTTCTGCTTCAGGTCCTTCTCGAGCGACTCGGCATCGGCGTGCGCCGCGCGGATGTCCGAGTTGTCGTTCGGGTCGGGCGTGCTGAAAGCCGCGCAGCCCGAAGCCACCCCGCCCCACCCAGCGCAGAGCCAGGCAGCAAGTCGAATGATGTCGCTGGACCAATCAGGTCGCTTTCGACAAATGGGCCGTTGGCGGTGCATGAACATCCTTGTTCGCTCCGCGAATCGGCGAGCTCTAGGGAGAGCTCACCTGGATTCGGGATGGTCGACACTTGCCGGGTCGTCGTCGATTTCGTTTGTCGTTTCCGTGACAGCAGGACGACTCGCCGGGCGAACCGCGGCCACGAAGCCGCGGCCCAACCACGCCTGCGTATCGAGCTTTCGTCCCAACAAATGTGCTGCCCAGTGATTTAAAAAACCGCGCAACTCGCCGGTAAGCGCCTTGGCAATCTTTGGCGGAGGAGCTGCCCCCAACTCCTCGACCATCGAACCTTCTTCTTCCCAGCGTGCGGCGCGGTGTGTTCCCAACCAATGGTTCGCCGCGGCGTGCCGCAACGTTTGCCAACCGTCTCGGCTCAAGCTGACGACATGTCGCTGGCCAGGCCGACACGCCTGACACAACACGCCGCCCGCCAAGTAACCGAAAGGAAGCCGCCCTTGCGAGGCGACCCCTTGCCCGCAGACCGCGCACGCATCCAGCATTGGGAAGTGTCCCAAGTGCTTGAACAATTGCAGTTCGAACCAGATCAGACTCTCGGCGACGTCCCAACCTTGATCGAGGCGGCAAATGGTTGTTGCCGCGGCATCAAACAAGGGTGGATGTGCGTCTCCTTCGTCCGTGAATTCGAGCAGCAAATTGACGACGTGGCAGCCCGCGTAGTAACGGTTCAAATCGACCGCCGCCATCCGAAACCGCCGCTCCAAGCGAGCTTCGGTATACAGATGTAACGCATCGGACGATTTCCGCAGGAACACTACGCGAACGAGGGATAACAGGTCAAGTGCAGACTCGAAGGGACTCTTCGGCCGACGCGCCCCCTTTGCTAGCCCGGTGATCTTGCCGAAGTTGCGCGTGAAGATCGTCGCGATGACGCTCGTCTCGCTGAAAGCAATCGTCCGCAGCACGATGCCCCACGACTTCTCGGCAGCCAACGGTCATTTCCTTTCTCTCGTAGCTGCACTCGCCAAGAGTGCGGCCGCCCGGCAGGTAGACACCGCACCTCCCGCGTTCTGGCGAACGCGGCTACGGCTCAATTCCGGCATACTCCGTAACCAACCCTGCGTTTATACTATCTAAATACCAGGGGACGGGCATTTGGCCATGTCCCGCCTTGCTTTTAAGAATTGCCGTTTTTTCGCCTCTAGGGTCGTGTGAATCCATGTCGGATGATGCCGTAAAGACCGCGCCTTCTCCTAGTACGCCTGCTCCCAAATTGAGCCCCGCGGAAGGCATCAAAACCGCCAGCAAAAACCTCCGCGGACCCATCGGCAGCGAATTGGTCGACGCCAACGACCACTTCGGCCACGATAGCGAAGTCCTCCTCAAGTTCCACGGCACCTACCAGCAAGACGACCGCGACCAACGCCACGTCACCAACGACGACGGTAGCAAAGCGAGCAAAGGCCGCTCGCACATTTTCATGGTTCGCACCCGCATCCCAGGCGGCAAGCTGACCAGTGAACAATTGCTCTCGGAACTTGACCTCTGCGACGAGCTAGGCAACAGCACGCTCCGCATCACGTCGCGCCAAGGGTTGCAACTCCACGGTGTGCTGAAGACGAACCTCAAGGCCGCCATCAAGCGGATTAACGAGATTCAGCTCACGACGCTGGCCGCCTGCGGCGACGTGAACCGCAACGTCATGGCGTGCCCTGCGCCGTACAAGACGCCCGTGTACGACGGCATGCAAGAACTGGCCTACAAACTGGCCGAGCACTTCAAGCCGCGGACCAAGGCCTATCACGAACTCTGGCTCACCGATGTTGCCACCGGCGAAAAGAAACTCGTCGGCGGCGAAACGGAGAACGGTGTCGCGGCTAACGGGAACGGCGCCTCTTGCGAGCCGATCTATAGTGACCGCTATTTGCCGCGCAAGTTCAAGATGGCGATCGGCCTGCCGCACGACAACTGCATCGACATCCACGCCAACGACCTTGGCTATCTCGCGATCATCGAAAATGAAAAGATCGTCGGTTGGAATCTGCTGATTGGCGGCGGGATGGGCCTGACTCCTTCCAACAAGAAGACGTACGCCTTCCTGGGCGTTCCGCTTTGCTATGCGACGCCTGATCAGGTTGTCGCCGTGGCCGAAGCGGTGGTCAAAGTGCAGCGTGACTTCGGCAATCGCGAGGACCGCAAGCAAGCGCGGCTTAAGTACACGATCGCCAAGCTCACCTTGCCGGGCTTCAAGGAGAAGGTCGAAGAGTACTACGGCGGTCCGCTGGCCGAGCCCAAGGACGTGCAGGTCTACGGCTTCAACGACCACATGGGCTGGGACGAGCAGGGCGACGGCAAATGGTTCTACGGCCTGAACGTCGAGAACGGCCGCATTAAAGACGATGACAAGATGAGCCTGAAAACGGCCCTTCGCGAAGTCTGCCGAACGCTCAAGCCGGGCATTCGACTCACCGGGCACCAAAGCATCCTGTTCACCGACATCGCTCCAGAAGATAAGCCGAAGCTCGAAGCGATCCTTCGCAAGCACAACGTCAAGCTCACCGAAGAGATCTCGATGGTCCGTCGCTGGTCGATGGCCTGCGTGGCCTGGCCCACCTGCGGCCTTTCGATTACCGAGAGCGAACGCGTTCTCCCATCGCTGATCGACCAGATGGAAGTTGCGCTCGCGCAGTACGGCCTGTCGAATGAGAAATTCACCGTCCGGATGACGGGCTGCCCCAACGGTTGCGCCCGGCCTTACAACTGCGACATCGGCCTCGTCGGCAAAGCCCGCGGCAAGTACACCGTCCTCGTCGGCGGCCGGCTGCTTGGCGACCGCCTCAACTTCGTCTACCAGGACATGATCCCCGAAGACGACGTGGTGAAGGTCCTGACACCTGTCTTCGCCTACTACAAAGAATCTCGCCTCGACGGCGAATCGATCGGCGACTTCTGCCACCGCAAAGGCAAAGAAGACCTGCTGGCCTTCGCGGCGAAGTTCAACGCGTAGAAAAGCTCTCGCCTCGTAGCCGCGTTCGCCAGAACGCGGAAGGTGGGCGTCGCTCAAAAGAAAACTCGCGAATCACGCCGCACTCAAGATGCAAACCTCCGCACTCTGGGCGAGTGCGGCTACGGGTTTAACCCTCGCTCCCTACACCATGCCGGTAGGCCCGCAGTTGCGACTCCCGGCCTAAGCGATCGGTAATCGCTTCCCAAGACTCGGCCGCCTCGGCTAACGCCGTTGCAGGCGCCACGCTCGAATCGGCCAGGCATTTCTTTGCCGCTTCATCCAGCGCGGCCAGATACTCGGCCGCGCCCGGCAACCGCAAGCAAGGGGTCCACCGCGTCCCCACATCGATTACCTTTCCAAAGTCAGTCGCCCACGTGGTATCGGTTCCTTCCGGCAGCCACACCTTAGGGTCGGCCAGATGCTGCGACAGAAACGGCCCCGTCTGCTCATTCGGCGCGATCGCCGATGCCACGATCTCCGGTTTTCCTAGCCAGTCGAGAAAATGAAACGATGCCTTGGGATGGCGCGATTCGCGCGTCACGCACGCCACAACGCCATCGAACCCCAGCAACGCGAGTTGCCCGGCGTCGTTCTCCTCGCGATCCCGCCAGGCCTTGTCGGCAATCGAGTAGATCTTTTTGCTGCCCGGCAGCGGCGCCGCTTGCACGTCGTCGGTTGGCTTCGCGCTCGATTGACCAACCACCGCAGGCGCAATCGAAACGTCTCCTCGGCAGAGTGCTTCCCACGCGTCGCGCGGCGAGAGCGATTTGTCACCCGAGTGCCGCACGCAGGTCACGTGCTGCGTTAGAGCCTCGACGAAGTATTCCTCGGTTAAGCGTGGCGTTAGGTCCTCGAAGTTGAAGACCCACGACGACTGACTTTCGGAGGCCGCAAAACTAGCGGCTCGGCGGAGGACCATCGAGCCGCTCACTCCGTCGCCTGACGGTTCGGCCAATACCTTCCAATCGGCCGGCGACTTGCCTGGCGGCGGCGAGGGTGGTTGTTCGGCGAGTTGTTTTAGCTCGTTCCAAGTCGCGGGAGCTGCGGCGCCGATCGCTGCGAGGTCCTTGGGACGAAGGCCCAACACCCACGAAGGTTGGCCAAGCGCCGCGGCGTAAATCGAACGCCCCCACGAGGCCTGGCCGCGGCGGACCGACGGCACGACGTCCGGATAAGGAAACCCGTCGCGCGTCGACAAGGAATTGACGGGAATCGTCGCGATCAGATTGGCTTCGATCAGCCCTCCCAAGGCATGCGTAGGAATCAGAATCACCTCCGACGAAAGTCGCCTGGCCGCGGTCAGCTGCGCCGCGTCGACGGTTCGGACGTTGAGTTTCTCCGCGGTGTAAAACTCCCATTGTCGAGTGATCGCCTCGGCTAAAGCCGGATTGCTGGCGACCAAGATGCGCAGGTCGGTCGTTGACGTTCCACTTGCCGTGTTGCCGGCCGACGCGGAACTCGCAGGCGACGGGGACGAACCGGAGTCGCTCGAAGTACAGCCGGCTCCCAGCACCGCAATCGAAGAAACGGCCATCCAATCCCGGCGCGACAGGGGATTGCACAAAGCAGGAAAACGCGAAACAGGCGGCTGTTTCTCCATGATGTGGGCTCGGGTCGCAATTCTGGAAAGGAGGCTGGTTTCAATGCGAGCACTACGATCCTACGGCGATTTGGGTTCGCCGCGAAGGGAGTGGGTCGCACAGAACGGCTTGCAAGAACGCAAAAAGCCCGCCAGCTGCCGCTGACGGGCCTTCGTTAAACGGAATGCTTTGTACAAACCTAGTTGATGTCAACCGTCGAAACCGTCGCACTTTGCCAGGTCGGGAAACCAAGAACTGTCTGGGCACCTACATTGTTGGTCCTTGGCGAATAGGCAGGGTGCTTGGAGCGCTTTCCGTTGCTGGTCATCAACTGGCAGTAAACCGAGTAAGCGGCGCGCGAGTTGAAAAACCGTACCGAACCGTCACAGAACGCGACATTCGAACCTTGAACGTGACCGCTAAAGGGACGGGCAGTCTGATAGTCGGCAGCTTTGGCGCGGAACTCTCCACTCGATCGTTCCCACATTCGCACGCCAGCTGCTTCTGCCGCCTGATCTTGCGCACCGGGCGCTGTCGCGGCCCCCGCAACATCGCCACCCAGCCCGATCCGAGCGGCGTCGGCGGAGAAATCGATCCACAAAATGGATTGGCGGAACTCTTGGCCCGGAACCAGTCCTTGAGCCCCAACGGGTTCGTAATTGTTCCAGTTGAAAATGTTGTAGTTCTCGGCGATGAGAATCGTCTGGCCCGTTCCATCATTCGCGCTCACGTCTTCAAACGTCGACTTGATGCGGACCATGTTGAAGGTGGCGTGTTCACTGCCGTAGAGACGATCTTGCGTAAAGCCGTTTTCGGGATGGTCGTTGTTCAGCGGAGCATCAGCACCGGTGGGTGGGTTGCCGGTAGGGTACCAGTTGGAACGCCCGCCGTTCATGCCGTATGACAGTGGCGATTGATCATTGACCGAGAAACCGTCGGTGGGGCAAAGCAAAATCGCTTTCTTCCCACCGACACTTAAAATCGCCGCGCTGGCCGACGCGATGTCGGTGGCCGGGACGTTATACGGAGCCGGCTGTTTCGGGCTTCCTTCCAGGCGGGCTCGCAGGGTTTCGTCGACATCGCGCATATCGAGGTAGGGCGACAAAGCGTGAACCCAGTTCAGCGGTACCAGCGGCGGGTTGCTCGAAAAAGCTCCTGAGAGCGACCCGCCGTTGGAGAAAGCGGGTAGCAGATAGCCATTTTGGTCCAGCACGTAGTCTGGAAAGTAACGTGTTGGCGGCGTGCACTCTTTGGCCGACGAATAAGTCGCAGAGGCCTGTGCCAATTGTTTCAGGTTGTTCGCACAGGACGCCTTTCGCGCGGCTTCGCGCGCCGCTTGCACTGCCGGTAGAAGCAATCCCACGAGTACGCCAATGATGGCAATCACCACCAAGAGCTCAACGACGGTGAACGCTTTCGAACGAGGTCGGTACATGGGACTACTCCGCAGATAAGAAAAGGGTGGCCAAAAGCCGATTGGAGTGCTGCCTTTTGGAGTGCACAGGACAAAGGGATGCTGCTTTAGGGCTGAAATCAAGTGTAATCCGTCCGTCATTGCGGAGGTACATCATCCCTTTCGCTTGGATTCTCTCAATAAGTTCGGGCATTGTCGAGAAGATAGTTCAGAAAACATGTGATTTCCGGGAATCCGCGGTTTAGAGCGTCCTTGTCACGCTAAATCCCTCGTTGAAACGGGCGATTTGCCACAGAGGTCGCAGAGGACCCAGAGGGGAGAAGAAGAGTAGCCCGGACTTTCCAGTACTTTCCTGTCTGGGCAAAGCGCGGATCGCAATTTGAAGTGAGTTGAGAAGCCGAGGTTTGGTGAGCCACCGCGATCCAATAAGGGATAGTCCACCTCGCCCGGACTAGAAAGTCCAGGCTACTTTCGAGAGCGCCCCCCGATTCCCTGTCCTCCACTTCGCAAATCAAAAATCAGCAATCATCAATCTCGAAATCCACTCCCCCGTCCTTCGACCTCCCTTTCTCCTGGAGCATGACGCCTGGGGCCTTCCCCCAGCAAGAAATAAAAAAACCCACCCGAACCTGGCAAGTTCGAGTGGGTTTATCAAAGCAATTTGGTGGTTTTAACCACTGCTCTTTTGAGGGAGCTGGTTGACTTCTTTTAGCTTGAGAGCTGTGGTCCGAAATATCCGACAGGTGTCACCACCATGTCGGTTCTAAGTATCCTTAGAAAGGAGGTGATCCAGCCGCAGGTTCCCCTACGGCTACCTTGTTAC
>CAZWSX010000076.1:0-8636 GCA_964636985.1 uncultured Pirellulaceae bacterium
CGCCGAGACACTATTGCGGCTGGAGCATCTGATCGTCGCGCACCAACGCACGCCCGAGTGGGGTGCGCCGAAACCTCCGATGACTCCCGAGGCGTGGCTCGTTTACTACGCCGACGACATCGACGCCCGGATGCAGATGCTCCACGAGGCGATGCTCGCCGAGCCGGGGCAGTGGATCACCTCCAACAAGAACGCCATCAAGCAAAAGGTGTTCAAAGGGCCGCTGCCTGAAGATGGTTGAGGCTCAATAGCGACTACCCTCGAAGTCGCTTCACCAACTCAGGAAGCGCGGCAGCTGACGGCAGCGTAAAATCGGCTCCGTGCGCCAGAAACTCTGCCTCGATGGTCGCCAGCCGTTCGCGTAGTTCCCGTGGGGGCAGAGCTGCGACTTCGGTTGCGGATAGGCCCAGGGCGTTGCCTGTTTGCGTGATCCCGACTGTGATCGCGCCGGCGTTGCGCCCGGCTTCAATTCCGACGACGGTGTCGTCGACTACCAGGACGGAATCCATCGGATAGACATTCAACCGCTGCGCCGCGAGAAAATTCATCCAAGGGGCCGGCCGACCGACTGGAACGTCGTCCGAGCAGATGGTGACTTCGGGCCAATAGCCTCCTTTCGCGGCCAATGGAGCGACGACATGCATCAGTTCGCGCGTGTAGCCCGTCGTCGATCCGATCTTGATTCCCCAGTCGCGCAATTTCGCAACGGCCTCCGGGATGCCCCGAATAACCTCCGATCCCGCGCTGGCCAGAGTTGTTTTCTGCAACGGGAGAAAGTCGCGGTACATCGCGTCGATGTCGGCATTGCCTGGTGGCTGCCCATACTTGGCTTGCCACAAAGCGGCCACGCGAGGAAAGGCGGCGACCATTGCGATGTGATCTCGTTTGGCCCGCCCCATTGGCTCGCGGGCTTCCGCGATGGTGATCTCGATGCCGCGCTGGCGAAAGATCTCCAGGAACACCTGCGTCGGTGCCAAGCTGCCGTGATCGACCGTCGTTCCGGCCCAGTCGAGGATCACGGCCTTAATCGCTCTTTTGCTGTCGATCATGACCACCTGTCCCAGTCGTTTTCGGCCAGGCCGAAGGCCATGGTCATCGCTCGGCGATGTTCCACTCGGGCAGCGCGAAGACCTTCTTCAGTTCGCGAAGCATCAGCTCGTCGATCTGTGTTTTGTCGAAAGGCTCAATATCGGCATCATACTCGTGCGAGTCTCTCAGGCTACGGCATTTCCGCTTCTGGAACCTCAAGGCCAGGAGATCCGGGTCCGTATTTTGCTGAAAGTGCGAAGAACTCACGCGTTGGCGTGAAGCCCTTGTGAGACGGATGCAGGAGGTCAGCCTGCCCGCGTCGCAACTAGCAGCCTCGCCAGCTGCGCCAAATCTTTGACCAACTTTACCGAGGTCCAATCACCCGAGTAGCTTGCCATCGCTTGAACTGCCGTGGCGATCATGGGGCTGAGTTCGATGACGAGCAAGCCCTTGGGTTCGATCCGCGAGGCAGCTTGCGGCAGCAAACGCTCGATCACCTCGGTTCCTTTGGGGCCCGCCACCAATGCCGAGTGGGGTTCGAATCCTTGAACGTCGCGAGCCGTCTCTTTCAATTCGGCGTCCGATAGATACGGCGGATTGCTGACGATCACGTCGAAGCGTTCATCGGTTGGAATTGCCGACAGCAGATCGCTTTCGAGAAGTTTTATTCGTTCGCTTGCTTTATGCCGTTCGACGTTTTGCTTCGCCACAGCCAATGCGCTTGGGCTGGCGTCGACGGCCAGAACGGTGGCCGCCGGACAACGGAGGGCAATCGCAATCGCGATGCACCCGCTGCCGGTGCCGACGTCGAGCACTCGCGGAGCCGTAAGATCGGGGCGAGTTTTGAGATAGTCGAGAGCTTCTGTGACGGCGTGTTCGGTCTCGGGGCGCGGGATCAGAACGTCCTTGTTGACGATGAATGGAAACCCGAAGAATTCGCGCTCGCCGACCAGATAGGCGACCGGTGCCCCTTCACCGCGGCGTTTTACTAAGTCGCGGAACTTGGCGCGGACCGTATCATCGACCACCTCGCCATAGCGCGTGTAAAGGGCGATCCGCGGGCAACCCAAGGCGTGTGCGAGCAAGACCTCGGCATCAAGGCGGGCGCTGCTTGATTGCTGCTTCTTGAGATAGTCTGTCGTCCAGGTCAGGAGACGGCCGATCGTCCAAGGTTCGCTTGCGCTGGCGTCGCTCATCCTCGGGCAATCCTTTTTCGTTTCGGCGACGCGTCCATGATGGTATCGGTCACTTAGTCTAAGCCGCCCATCGCGTTGCGGAGTTCGTTGCGCTCGTAGTCGATCAAGGCGTCCAGGACCGGTTGCAACTCGCCGTGGATGACGTGGTCGAGCTTATAGAGGCTGAAGCCGATGCGATGATCGGTGATCCGGTTTTCCGGGAAATTGTAGGTGCGGATTCGTTCGCTCCGATCGCCTGAGCCAGCCAGGCTGCGACGAGCTTCGGCCCGTTTGGCGTGTTCCTTGGCGCGATAATGTTCGTAGATCCGGCTTTTGAGAATCCGGAGCGCTTTGGCCAGGTTTTTGATCTGGCTCTTTTCGTCCTGCATCGAGACGACGATCCCAGTCTCGTAGTGCGTAAGCCGCACGGCCGATTCGGTCTTGTTCACGTGCTGGCCGCCAGGACCGCTGGCGCAGAACTTGTCGAGCCGGTAGTCGTCCTGCTTGAGATTCACTTCCACGTCTTCGACTTCGGGCAGCACCACCACGGTCGCGGCCGACGTGTGAACGCGTCCCTTGGTTTCGGTTTCAGGTACGCGTTGGACGCGGTGGCCGCCGCTCTCGTACTGCAGTTCGCGAAAGACGCCTTCGCCTTCGAAGGCCAAGTTGATCTTGCTGAAACCGCCTAGGTCCGTAGGGCTGGCTTCCATGATTTCGCACTTCCAACCCTTCGTTTCAGCGAAGTGCTTGTACATCTGGAACAAATCTTGCGCGAATAGAGCGGCTTCCTCGCCGCCGGTGCCGGCGCGGATTTCCATGATGCAGCGAGTCCGGTTGGCGTCCTCGCCGCCGACGCTCATGTCGAGCAGCTCGCTCCAGACCTGTTCACGCTTTTGTTTGATGTCGGCGATTTCGGCTTCGGCCATGGCGCGTTCGTCCGCATCGTTGCTCTCCGCCATTTTTTGGAGCCCGGCGATCTCGGTCAGGTAATCCTTGAATCGCCGGTACTTGGTGGCGACCCGGGCAAGCGAGCCATGCTCGCGGGCAACGGCGGCGATCTTGTTCGAGTCGCTCAAAACCGCCGGGTCCGACATTTGGCGTTCGAGTTCCTCGAATCGCGCCAGATTTTTTTCTAGTTCGTCTCGCATGGCTGTTCCGATTCTTGGGCGCTACGGCCCATGGCAAGCAGGTGGAAGAGCGCGATCACGCAGCGGAAACAATGCGCGCAATCACAATGGCTAGTGGGAAGAGCCACCAGCTAGGGGTGCCACACGGAATAGGTTTTCGGCAACCAACGCAATCGTGACATTTCCAACCATCCTCGATTGCTGACTACGAAAGGGAGAACACGCTTAAGGATTCGATGCCCAAGGCAACGAGCGGGTTCGCGCCAACTCTGGCGTCCAAGTACGCCAGAGCCACCGCCGCCAGGGGAACTGCCATTGATGCCCTATTCGGTCGGTTGGGCGATCTTTTTCTTGCCCTTGGTGGGCTTTTGAACGCTGGCGTAGCTGCCGGCGGCGAACTTGGTTTGGAACTTTTCGATCCGGCCGGCGGTGTCGATGTACTTGAGCTTACCCGTGAAAAACGGGTGGCAAGCCGAGCAAATATCGACCCGCAATTCCTTGCGGGTGCTGCGGGTAGCAAAGCTGTTGCCACAGCTGCAGGTGACGGTGACGTCGAAATACTCAGGGTGGATATCGTTTTGCATGGTGTGGGCTCCTCGAGGATAGAGGGGCAAGGGGGACAAAATCGCGGAGACGCTCCCATATGAGATGCCGGAAGCGCCGGCAAGCCCTGTAAAATACCGCGTTTTGCGGCCTACGGCAAGGCGTCACCAGCTCGCCAGTTGGGTTGAGCTGGCTTTAGCGTTTCTTCGGCGCGACGCCGTTGGCGGCTACAGCGGCCTGCTTTTGCTGCCGCAAATAGTCCCCTTTGACGATTCCGTAGATCGCCAGGTCCTCGTATTTCCCCCATTTATAGCGGTGGTCGCGCATTGTCCCTTCGCGGCGCATCCCGAGTTTTTGCATCACCCGCCCCGAGGCCGTGTTTTTGGTCATGTAATGGGCGAAGATCCGAAAGAGCCCCATTTTCTCAAAGGCGTAGCGGACCAATTCTTTGCCGGCCTCGGTCGCGATCCCTTGGTTCCAGTACGGTTTGCCGATCCAGTAGCCCATCTCGGCGTGGTTATCGATGCCGTTGAGCGTGAAGCCGACGCAACCCACCAATTCGCCCGTGCTGGTCATCGTGATGGCGAAGTTGAGAATCTCTCCCCGATCGTGCTTTCCGGGGAGCGACGCCAACCAGTCCTTGGCCATGTCCAGCGAGTAGGGATGGGGGATAAACCGCGTGTGCGCCGCGATTTCCTTTTCGCCGGCCAGGCGGGCGACATCCGCAGCATCGCTTGGCGCAAACTCGCGCAGCGTCAGCCGTTCAGTCGTCAGCACCGGATGTTCGCCCATCGTCTAAAGGAGTCCAGTCGCAAAGGTTCCTGGCGGTAGTCGTCGAATGACGTCGTCGAAATTACAAACCGTTCGATTGTAATAACGGGGCAACGGCGGCGGGACAGCCTTCCCCGAAGTTTCACGCACGGAAAACCGCTTTTCGTTCGGCCAGCCACGCGATGTTTACGGGTCGACCGATTCGACTTCGATTTCGAGTTGCCCGATCACCTTAACGACTGGCAGCATCGCCGCCATGTGATCGGTGTCGTTCAGATTGGTGACCACCAGCTTGATGTGATCCACGCCGACGCCCCCGGTGGGTCTGGTCGCGTCGAGAGGTACCCAGCGATCGTCCATCCAGACTTCGTTCCACATGTGATAGGCGAAGCCCTGCGAAGCCGGTACGTAAACCAAACCCGCGGCGACTCGGGCGGGGATTCCGCGCGCTCGACAAACGGCGGCTAACAGCACAGCGTGCTCGGTACAGTCTCCTTGCCGGCTCTGGAGGACTTCTGAAGCCGACGCAAATGCCTGGGAATAGTCTTGTTTGTCGATCCAAGTTCGAACGGCCGATTCGGCCGCCACGGCGACTTTCCATGGGTCCGATTCGCCTTTGGCGATCGAAGCCGCAAATGCTTGAACCGCGGAATCGTCCGACTGGATCATCGGGCCGCTCGCACGGTCGGCAACAGATGGCGATTTAGGCTCGCCGGGAAGTTCTTTGGGGTCCTGGGGGCGCATGCGAAGAATCGTGATTCTGGCCTCGTGCTCGTTGAGCACTTCCACTTGCTGGGATTGGTCGTTGACGAAGAGGCCTTCGACTGCGGACTCTCTCAGCTTTGCCTTGAACACGAAACGGCGCGCTTCCTGAGCGGCCGTCAAATCCTGACCGACTTTCACAATCGTTGCCAAGTTCAGGTCGTAAAGTTTGCCTTCAGGCTTGCGCAGCGCCACCTCGGGCGAAGTCTCAAGCATTTCAATCCGCACCGCGGCGAATTGTTGTTTGCGAATTTTGCCACTTTCGTCGCACCAGACCGTCGATTCCTGTGTCCCGGCGGGGAAGACGGTTTGCGAGTCGACTTTGAGGAGTCGCTCGCTTCCTTCAGGAAGCGCCACCTCTTCGAGGTCTGCGGCGGTGTATCGCGTTTCTCCGATTTGATTGGCTGGGGTAATAAAGTGGCGAACGGTTCGCTTCTCCCCAGGAACGAGCGGTTGTTTAACGAGACTTCGCTCATGGGCATTGGGATCGAGATGCGACCCTTCGATCTCGAGCGGCTTGTCGATCGTTTTGCCGGCCGCGGTGATGTGAGCGATCCATTGATCCTCTCGCGGCTCAATTTCTACGTTGTTTCCCGGGAGTTGCATGGTGAGGGCGAGCATTTCGCCTTTGGAGTTGGCAATGGAATGCATCGACATCCGCTGGACGTGCTCTTGGCCGGAGCGATTGACGACCATTTCCGTCTCAGACAAGGTGTGAAACCGAAGTCGCCCGTTGGCTTCCTGTTTCGTCTCGACCTGATGCGTCCAACCGGCCCACCGCCCACCGATCGAGTTCACCATCCAGCGGTCGGAGAGCACCTCGCCAGGCGGGTTGGGTGCCAGCTTTGCCGCGCTGATCAAGTCGCTTACGCCTTGCGCAGTCTTCTTAGCTTCACTGCTGGCGGACTCTTGCAGTGCGGATTTCTTTTTTCTTCCCGGTTCATCGTCCCTCTCGTTCTCGCTTTGCGTATTAGAAGAGGTCGCGCTCGAAGAACCCTTGACGACGGGCTGGGGTGCTTCGACGTGGCAACCGCAAACACTCGTGGCGATTAATGCGATCGTGATGACGATTGCGCAACAACGATGGCGAAAAGCGGCAAGCATATTGAAACTCGACACGAGTCCCTTATGTTCGATTAGTTCGTCTCGGTGGACTTCCGCGAGTATATCGCAAGCACCAGTTGGTTCGCTTGAAGCACGAGTTCGTTAACGACGAGGCTTTCGCGGAACGCAATGTTTTCGTCTAAGGCGCGATGCATGCGACCGGTCGCGCGAAATGCCAACTTGTATTCCCCAATTCCTTCCCGAAACGGAGGTGGGTGGTAGATTTTGTAATTCGATGACGACGAATAGGTTCGCCCGAGTTTCGCCAAAGACTGGCCGAATTCGGTGTTCCTTGGCAGCGATCGCGCGAATGACTCCGCCTGTAGGGATTATTCCGATTGGCGGAGGACAGGGAAGTCTGAGTATCCCCCTTTCCAGTTGTGGAAGCGCCCAGTGCGTAACCTACGGTTGGAGTGTGAAATCGTTTAACGAGTGAGTTCGTTAACGCCTTAGTTTTCCAGGCCGGACTTTTCCCCCTCGCGTGTCCCGGACCATTGAGAGCCAAAAAGGTCGAGAAAATGGGTTTTCTGAAGAGGTTCCTTCGCGGTGCATCGAACGAGGCCGCACCGCCGACGGCACGCAAGACAAGCTTTGAGCAACTGACCGAAGATGAGTTGGAAGCGCACCTCAGCGTCGATCGCTATGGCGATTTCCTGCTGAGCGAAGCCGTTCGTCCTTCGTACGACTTGCGCGTCGTTCCCAAGCAAGGTTTTCGTCACGATTCGTACGTCGATGAAGAATCGCGCTCGAAGGTGCCGGTCGTGATGGCTGCCGCCAGCCGCGAACGCGTCTTCGAGATGTTCATGGATTTGCTCGATCCCTTGGGATCGGAAGTCGACGTGGTCCTCGAAACCAGCCACCACCGCACGGGCAACGGTCACACCGATTTGTACCGCGAGCACATCGATCTGCCGGTCCTCAAGAGCATCTTGTGGGATTTCGAAGAGATGCTGCTCAACGACGGCTGCACTGGCCTGGCGGTGCTCAATCCCAATGGCCCGCTGGAAGTCCAATTCGACGAGCACAAACTCGTGATCGTCTATGGACAACCGCTGACTCCGTTCGAATCGATCTTGATCGATCACGGGATGCGCTGCGATGAGAAGATGAAGTTCATCACCGAGGCCGAACACGTCCACTCGTCGAACGAGCGGTACATCGAGATGTTCGAAGAACTCAAGCATCGCCTGGGGATGGACGGCGGATACGACTGCTAGTCGGCTGTCGCACGTAGCCGCACTCGCCAAGAGCTCGCCAAGCGTGCGGATGCCCCGCAAGTAGACGCCGCACTTTCCGCGTTCTCGCGAACGCGGCTACAACCAAACGAAAAAAGCCCGGTCGAAAATGTTCGACCGGGCTTTTTGGTTTTTTGCTTCGCCTGCCGCGTTCTGTTTAGAACACGTCGAGGTTGAAGTGGTGACCCCAGTGGTAGCGGCGCTTCTCCGGGTACTCGCTGTGCCACTTGCGGTTGTACACCGGCACGCGCATTTCGGGCGGGTAGCGGTAGTACAGGTTATCGGCGCTACGGTAGTACTCGTTGCCCCAGAAGTTTTGGGGATAGTACACGTAGGGGTAGTGGTAAAAGCGTTCCCAGTCGGTCTTCGAGTAGGCGCCACCCCACACTTGGCCGTAGGCGCGATCTTGCGCGGAAGCCGAGTCCGCGGTCGAAGCAGCGGCCATTACCAGGGCGCACGCCAATCCCAACAACATGCGTCGGATCATGGGGCCTTCCTTTGCCTTCCGTTTCCAGTCACTGGTCGTCCACGCGATCCTTCGCAAAGGGACGCGACCAACCGCCGACATCCGCATGATGCCGGTCTAAGGAAGGCATCGACCGGCTAAGTGGCTGGAATTCAACGAATATCCGCTGATATCGGATCAACCGGCACGAATTCGCGCCCTGAGAATGGAAGGGTGCCCGCAAGGTTTACCAAGCCCGAAAAGTCGGGGAGAAGGCTATAGGCTCCAGGCGTCAGGCTCCAGGGAGGAGAGGCGGCCGTTGGCCGCTGAGATCAGTGCGCGATAGCGTTCCAAAAAAGGCTAAAGCTACGGAATACAGCAAGCACCCAAAAGTTCGCACTCCTGGAGCCTGGAGCCTGGAGCCTGGAGCCTGGAGCCTGGAGCC
>CAZWSX010000077.1:0-8592 GCA_964636985.1 uncultured Pirellulaceae bacterium
GAACCCGACAAGGACGGCGATGGCAAGGTCACGGTCATCAAAGATGGCAAGCCGGAGCCCTTTGCGACTGGGCTGGATGATCCCAAAGGAATCGTCTTCTTTCGCGACGCGCTGTATGTGACCGACAAGACGAAGGTCATCAAAATCGACGCGCAGGGAAAGACCAGTGTCTATGCCGCGGCGGAGAAGTTTCCCCAGAAGCCGCTGTTTTTGAACGATATCGCGGCGATCGGCGGTATGGGTTTCGGATTTTTCTTGGTTTCTGATTCAGGGGACCTAAAGGGAGGCGCTGGGGCCGTTTATCTGATCGACGACCGGTCGAAGAAAATCACGCTCGTCGCCAGCAACAAGAACATTGAATCGCTCAAGACGCCCAACGGCGTGGCGTTCGATGGGGAATCGCATTTCTTGGTTGCCGACTTTGCCAGCGGCAATTTGTATCGTGTTCGGATAAGCGATGGCTCCTCCGAAAAAATTGCCGAAGGCATGGAAGGTGCCGACGGTCTGACCTGGGACCACTTCGGCCAGTTGTTCATCACATCGTGGCAGACGGGCAAAGTCTTTGGCATTCCGCGGCCTGGACAAAAGCCGATCTTGATTGGCGAAGGATTGCAGTCCGCCGCCGACAGTTGCTTGTCGAAAAATGGCAAGCAGATTCTGATTCCCGATATGAAGGCTGGTACGCTCACGGCGCTTTCGACGACCATTCCTGGTTGGGAGGTCGACGATTCACCACTGAACCTTGATGTGGAGGTTGCCTTCCCCAAACTGAAATGGACGGGCTGGGACGACGGCAGCGAGAGTGGGAAGAACGTGCAACTGCGGCCGATCGTGCTCACGCACGCGAACGATGGTTCGAACCGCATCTACGTCGCGACGCAACAGGGGGTGATTCATAGTTTCGAGAACAGCGACGCCACAACGGAAACCAAAATCTTTCTCGACATTTCCGATCGCGTGCGCTATCAGGACAAGCAGAACGAAGAGGGCTTCCTCGGTTTGGCGTTTCACCCGCAGTTCGCGAAGAACGGCGAGTTCTTTGTTTTCTACACCGACGTGAACTCGAAGATGGCCAATGTGGTTTCGCGGTTCCGGGTGAAAGCGGACGATAAGACGGTGGCCGATCCGGCTTCGGAAGAAGAGCTTATTCGCTGGGAAAGGCCGTTTTGGAACCACGACGGCGGGTGTCTCGTCTTTGGCTCCGATGGCTACCTTTACATCGCGCACGGCGATGGCGGAGCGGGCGGCGACCCCTTCGAGAACGGCCAGAAGCTATCGACGTTGCTTGGCAAGGTCCTGCGGATTGATGTCGACCACAAGTCGGCCGGCAAGAACTACGCGATTCCCAAGGACAACCCGTTTGTCGCCAAAAAGGAAGCCGCACCCGAGATTTTTGCCTACGGTTTGCGGAACGTCTGGCGGATGGCTTTCGACAAGAAAACCGGAGACTTATGGGCCGGCGAGGTTGGCCAAAACCTGTATGAGGAAATCGTCCTGCTCAAGTCAGGCGGCAACTACGGCTGGAATTTGCGCGAGGCCTTCCATCCCTTCGGGCGTAAAGGCGTCGACGTCAAGCCGGACCTGATCGAGCCGATTTGGGAATACCATCACGACATTGGCAAATCGATCACCGGCGGAGCGGTCTACCGTGGGAAGCAGATCCCCGAATTGCAAGGCGCGTATGTCTATGCCGACTACGTTTCCAACCGCATCTGGGGGCTGCGTTACGATGCGGCCAAGGGGCGCGTGACGGAGAATCACCCCATCCCGGCGCCGACGTTGTCAATCCTCTCGTTCGGCGAAGACCAGCACGGAGAACTCTACGCACTGATCGCTTCGCCAACAGGGCAGGGGATCTACCGGTTTCAGAAATCAAAGGAAGCGTCGGCCAAGGCGCAATGATGAACTGCGGCACCTGTCAATCCAGATGTCCCATGCGTCCGGCTTGATAGTCCGCGATCGCCTCGCGGATTTGTTCGCGCGTGTTCATCACGAACGGTCCCTGGCCGACCACTGGTTCGTCCAGCGGTTGGCCTGACAGAACGAGCACGCGGGCGGCCGATTCTGTCTTGAGTTCCACTAGTTCGCCGCCGCGATCGAAGGACGCAAGTTCCACCGCCTTGAGCGGTTGACCGTTTGCTTCGACTGCGCCGGCTTGAACGATGATCAGCACGGTGTGCCCATCCGGAAAATTCAATGCAGCGCGGCCATTGGCCTTCAATTCCAGATCCCACACGTTGATTGGCGTGAAGGTTTGGGCTGCGCCGCGCGTGCCGTAAAACTCTCCCGCAATCACGCGCGCGGTGCCGGCGTTGTCGGGTAACGTTGCCCTCGGAATCTGCGAATCGAGAATTCCCTGGTAGCGAGGCGGCGTGAGTTTTTTGTCCGCCGGAAGGTTGACCCATAGTTGGACCATCTCGAGCGTCCCGCCCTCGCGGGCAAAACGCTCGCTATGGAACTCTTCGTGCACCACTCCCGATGCCGCCGTCATCCACTGCACGTCGCCCGGCCCGATCGAACCGTGGCTGCCACTGGAATCGCGATGTTCCAGTTCACCTTGGTAAACGATCGTTACCGTCTCGAACCCGCGATGGGGATGCTCGCCGACGCCGCGCTTAGCCTCGGCAGGTGCAAACTTGTACGGACCGGCGTAGTCGAGCAGCAAGAAGGGATCGAACTCGCTCCCTTCCTGGTACGAGAACAAACTTCGCACCGGGAAGCCGTCGCCTACCCAATGGGGAGCGACGTTTCGAACGACGCGGCGGATTGTTTTCATGGCGTTACTTCTTCGCTTTAGTAGTTTCGAACTTGTCGAGTTTGGTTTCGTGGCCGTCCTTCTGCACGCTCTGAGCTTTAGCGTAGCTCTCGAACAACAGTTGGTAGTGGGGCACGATGTGATCCATAATGATTGCGCCGAACTCCATGGCGTCGGGGCGGTTCCATGTGCTCATCAATTCCGCGAGTGTCGCGAACGTATCGGTTGGGATCGCTCCGGCCTGGACCACCCGCGCCAGCGTGATATCGGTGGCCATGGCCGAGTAATTGCCTGAGGCGTCGACCACGTTGAAGACTTTGTAGCCTGCTTCGATTGCGCTCAATGTGGGGAAGGCCATGCACACGCTCGTGAGAGTGCCCGCGATGATCAGCGTTTTGCGGCCCGTCTTCTCGATCGCTTCGACCCACTTGGGATTGTCCCAAGCGTTGATCTGGCCGGTGCGCGGAATGTACACGGCCTCGGGGTTCACTTCGTGGATTTCAGGAATCAGCGGACCGTTGGGGCCGTCGGGCACGGATGCCGTCGTGAACGTCGGCGTCTTGGTGAGCCTCGCCGCCTTGGCGAGCGCAATCACGTTGTTGCGGAGCGCGAGCATGTCCATGTCTTTGACCAGTTGGAACAGTCCGCTCTGATGATCGATCAGCAGCAAAACGGCATCCGCAGGGTCGATCATCCATTTGTTGCTTTTGGCCATAGCTTTTCTCCGGAGGTAAAGCGCATCGACGGCGAATTCCAAAACGAATCGGCCCATCGCTCTCTTGACTTCTATGGCTGAACAGACAGAAGATCAAGTATGGTCTTTTTTGGCACCTAGTATCCTTCGAGTTACTAAGCACGAACCATGCGCAAAACATCGCGACGAAAGAACGATAGGAAAACCGTCGCTTGCCCCGTCGAATCGACGATTGCGGCGATCGGCGGGCGTTGGAAAGTGCTCGTCATTCACTATCTCTTGGAGGGAACCAAGCGCTTCGGAGAACTGACGCGCATGCTCAAGGGCGTTTCCGCGCGCACGCTCACGAGACAGCTGCGCGAACTGGAAGACTCCGGCATTATTTCGCGGCGTGTTCACCAGCAGATTCCGCCCAAGGTCGAATATTCGCTCACGCCATTCGGGCTCAAGCTCAAGCCGGTCCTTCTCGCGATGCACGATTGGGGCGAAACGTTTGAGCGGCAGCAACAGCTGAAATAATCGGTTTCGAAATTTGGCTAGGAGACAACAACCGTGAAGAATCGCATCGTTTCGCACCGATGGTGCGCAATCACTCTGGGTACGCTGCTGGCTCTCTCGCAGTTTCCCCTGGCGTCGTTAGCCCAGGAAATCCCGTCCGAGCAGTTGGTAGACGCACTTGTCAATGCAAACTCGCCCCCAGAGATGGTGCAGGTGGGAAAATTCAGAAAGCTCGCCCTATTCCCCAAGGAGTACGACTGGAAGGAGCAAGATCGAATCGAAGAGTCAATCGTTGCCCTGGAGAAGCAACTCGACGCCTCGTTCGACGTTGTCGTAGAGCATCTCGATGACGACCGATACTGCTTTACGATGTACAACGACAATTCAGAATCGGCATCGAATCGTTCGGTTGGCGATGTATGCGATCAGTTGTTGCTCGAGGCCGTTATCGAACCCTACATGCAGTTCGAGGGGGATCTGGGCGCTTACATCAAGATGCGAAGGCCACTTGGCTTATCGCAAAGATCGAAGGGCCTGACTGAGTGGTTTCAGACTCGGACCCGCGAAGGCAAACGCCTGGTCGATCTTCAAATCGAAGCCTGTGAGTGGGCAGAGAAGGCGTTTGAGAATTTGGAAGGAATATCGGACGAAGCCAAGAAGACGGCCATTCAAAAAACAAAGCAGCAATTGGTAACCCTTCGCAAAGACCGCACCCCCGTGGCGGCCTATACGATTACGCGGAGCGAGACTTACCAGATTGCAGGAGAATACGTCGCCAATCGAATGAGGAAAGAAATCGAGGCTCGTCCTAAGGTGAAAGTGAAAGGTGAAAAAGGGGGGAGATAACGCCGTTGCGGCTTTGCAATTGCAAAGTTCTGGTCCAAAATCCGAAACAACGGTATCCGGCTCCCCTTGCCGCTGGCGGGGGATTTTGCGAAAATCCGCGATTCGCTTTCGGTCACGGAGCCTCACCTAAGGGTGCTGGCGGCCAGATGCCGAATAGAGAGCCTCAAAGGCAGTCGCCTGGCGGGCCGGCAGACGAGCGTTTCGCCTGCAGAGATTTTTCCTCCCGACGTTGCTTCGCTCGCTTTTTTAGAGCGGTTGGTCAGCGTCACCGAACATTCGCCTTTTACCTCGGGCGAATATTTCCAGGAGATGGACGATGGGTCGATATCATGGGCCGAAGGCCCGCATTAACCGCCGTTTGGGCGCACTCGTTTACGAATCGGCTGGTGCCGCGCGTGCTTTGGAGCGCCGCGATTCGCCGCCGGGGATGCACCCCAAGGGGCGCCGGACCTCGAACTACGGCACCGCTCTGGCCGAAAAGCAAAAGATCAAGCATTACTACGGCATGGGCGAGCGCCAGCTCCGCCACTTCTTCGCGAAGGTAGTGCACAAGAAGGGGAACTCGGGTGAGTTGCTCCTGATCATGTGCGAGCGCCGTCTCGATAACGTGATCCGCCGCGCTGGTTTCACCAAGACCCGCCCGCAAGCCCGCCAAGGGATTGTGCACGGCCACTTCCTGGTGAACGGCGTGAAGGTGACGACGCCTTCGTTCCAAGTTCGCCCCGGTGATGTGATCACCGTGAAGAACCGCGAGAACGTCTACGACGTTTATCGCCGCGTGCTCGCCGAGCAATCGCCCGGCGGCCTCGACTGGGTCGCCTTCGATGCCGAAACGCTCCGTTGCACCGTGCAAGGCTTGCCTGGCCCGAGCGACATCAGCTTGCCGGTGGACGCGAATATCGTCGTCGAATTCTTGTCGCGATAGTTTGCGGCCTTAAGGGTGGCACTGGCGTCCCTCAGGCGCCGGTGCAAGTTAGCCTGCTACCCCGCTGGCGTCTTTTGGACGCCAGTGCCACCCAAAAATGTTCTTACCAGTCGCCGTCACGCTTTGGCGACGACTTCGATCTCAACCACGTTCGATCTCAGGAATTCTTTGCCGGGGCGCATCTTAAGAAATCCCTCGACGGCGCCGTCATGGTGGTCTGATTCCAAACCGAATGTCCCCTCGACGTCTGCCCCGGCCCCCGCCGAGAGCCGTTCGGGCGGGCTCAATGGTTTTGGTCCGCTTAGAAACTTGGGCGCATAAAAACGGTCGAGTAGCACAATTTGCAAACTCCACTTGCCGAGATGGAGGCGTTCGTACTTGAACGGTGGATCGGGATTCATCGCCGCCGTCGTCTGAAAAGGCACTCTACCACCGACGATCTGACCTGCTACTTGCAGGTCCACGAAGTCGGCTAGTCGAATAATTCGTTGCGACATGCCGCCCACGTAAGCGAGATCGGAAATGAACTTCTTGTCCCGGTCGTACACGGCGATGGCAAAAGAAGGAGGGCGAAGCAGTTTGTTAAAGAAGGGATTGTAGATCTTGTGCGACGCTAGATCGAAGCCTTCATAGTGGGTATAGGCTACTTCGAGTTCACCAGTCTCCCCCGCGGCGAGTTTCGATCGAAGGAGCTTGATCGCCAGCTTCCCGTGGACTGATTCATTTGGCTCTTTGAATTCAAATTGCCGAGGTTCGAGACCCCAGTCGCCCGGACTCTTGTCGCCCGCCTTCAGGACCACAGGCACATATCGATCGGGCATGATGGAATTTCCAAAAATCCTCGCGGTATCAACAACCGTGCTGTCGACCGCGAATCAGTTTTCGACTTCGAGAATATTGGATCGCATCACTTCGTTGCGTTTCGACCATTTTCGCACGTCGGGCGGAAATGTCTTGTCGCCGTTGATCAACCCGTTTCCTTGTGGTGCTTTGGATCGATTCTCCGAAGCAAAGAAGACGTCCGAAACAACAGCCTGAATGCGAACCTTTCCGCGAGGAACGCGCGCGTCGAATCGTGCGAGATTATTCTTATCCTGATTGAAAAGGGGAACCTCGGTTCCGATGAGGCCGTTCACTGGCACGGCAATCCAATCGCGACCGACGACGGCCCTGACGTATTTGGTGCGAGTCAGGGAGTTGATGGTTGTAGTTCCATCGTTGGAGGAAATCCAAATCTTCAGCCACTCCAGCAGCAATTCGGGCCTGGGGCGTGGCAGTAAGCAGTCTTGCGCGGCGCCGCTTAAATTGCGATAGATGAAACTGAGCGTTGGAGCGACATCAACCTTGTCCACGACGGCGATTTCGATGGTTCCAAACGGAGAGTCGTAGGGTTTGGCGATGCTGCCACCTTCATCCGCCGCAACGGCGCGACTACATGAAAACGCGACATGCGCGGCGAGGACTAAGGCGGCTTTGCCTGCCGTTCTTCGCGAAGATTTTCCGACTGAATATGGATCAACCATTTGTGTTTACATGGTCCCATTCGGGGAGTTCATCAGTCTGAACGGTCGTTGCCGAGGGCGTTTCGGTATTGCCGGCGCCGGGAATCCAGGTATCACCGGTTGTTGGACGCGAGTAGTCCCAGTGGAACTCCCAATTAGTGCGGGTCAAGGTCGCGAATATGGAACCTGGCCGTTTGGACGTCCATTGGAAATACATCTTCGCTTCAAAGTCGCGAGTGAATCTGACCATCGGCTCGTTAAAGTGCACGGCGGGGCTGTCGTTCGTGCTGACAACGTTCGTTGATTGGTTGTAGTACTTATCATAAGGGTAGGCGTTGTCCAACCCCCAAGCGTCAAAATCTGTGTGTGTTGTCCCGTCTCCCTCTACACTATAGGTGTCGTCCTGGACCAACTGCACGAACCGAAACTGATCTTTGTCGTACGAACCGATGTTAGCAGTAAGTTGAATGCCATAGCTAGTCGTTGATGGATGCTCCATGAAAATGTTGCCCATCTGAACCCAACTGCCTGGGTGGTCCGCGTATGGTGAGTTGTTGAAGAAATAGGTTGACCCAGTAGTCACAGTCGGCTGAATGGATGGTTTCAGTATGTCGAAGGATACCGAAACGGTGGTGCTCGAGATCCCGTAGTCTGGAATCGCGACGTCGACTGATGCACCGTGCAGTCCGGCATTCATCCAATAAAACGAAATCGCCCAAAACTGTCGATCGGCTGTGCTCAATGGCACGTCATGCCCTTCCGTATCCGTCACAAGAAAATTCTTTATGGCATCGACTGTCCATGAATACGTGCCATATCCACCAAGTGGTTGAAAGGGGCCAACGAATTCGGCCCGCAGTTCAATCTTCTCCCCGACCCATTGGGTCTGAGTACTTGTCAACTCGACCCATCCGTTGTCAACGTAGGTTTGGGTCGTCGATGAGTACGCCCAATCGTGAAACTTAATCACCGGTCGGTCAACAAGAATGTTGACGGTAATAGGAGCGCTCTTTGCACCGGCAGTATCGACCGTGCGATAAGTGAATGTTGCCGTTCCGCTAAACGTCGCATTAGCGGTGAACGAAAACGAGCCGTCGCTGTTGAAGTAGTTTAGGCTTCCTTGGCTAGAGGCTGGACCTTGCTCCAAAACAGCATGCAACAAGTCGCCGTCGATGTCGTGTTGGGGTACTAAACCGGGGCCCGTGGCGGGAGACATGGGTGGTGTGCCGGGTGGGCCGTTTTGTACCGTCGTTGCGCCGCCATCGTTAGCGAGCACACCTTTTGTGTCGCCCACTGCGACGGTTGAGCCGGCAAGATCTAACAGCCCGTTGAATTAAGCCTGTTTTTAACCGGCGAGCGCCAGGCGCTCCGC
>CAZWSX010000078.1:0-8407 GCA_964636985.1 uncultured Pirellulaceae bacterium
ACAGGTCCGGAAGAGGGCGCGCGGTGGGCAGGGGCGTCACGCAACGGCCGGGAAGAAGGATGGTGCACCTGACGGGAGCATCATAGAACCCGACATGCTCCCATCAGTTCTTGAGAAACTGGAGGAGTGGGACCAAGAACTCAAGCATTCACCTGAACTTATCCTCAGATTACGGGAACTGAGTTCAGCCAGCGCCACCGATGATCGTCTGACCAAAAACCCGGTAGACACACCGGTTCCACCGAGTGGGCCGAAACGCTCGGGTCCGTCTCCATGAGTGGCAAGGAGAAGACTTCAGGAACACCGGGGCGTCCGGGCAAGACAGCGCCGCTGACGCTTCGGCTGACGAAGGCCGAACGTGATCGACTGGAGGTACTGGCAACGGGCATGACACTCAGTGCCTACATCCGTGCATGCTTGTTCGCCGAAGACGAAAAGCGTCGCAAGCGACGGCCCAGGTCCGCCATCGTCGACAAGAGGGCGGCGGCTGAAGCCCTTGCACTGCTCGGCCACTCACAGATCGCACACAACCTCAGTCAGCTGGCACAAGCTGCAAAGATCGGTGCCCTTGTGATCGAGGAACGCGAGCGTGCTCAGATCAACGATGCCCATGCACAAGTGATGATGATCCGCGACCTGCTGGTCGCAGAACTGGGAACAAGTGAATGATCCTCAAGGGCAACGAACGAGGACATGCGGCCGAGCTGGCTATGCATCTCATGAATCCACGCGACAATGATCACGTCACGGTGCATTCCATCACGGGTTTCGTTGCCGATGACTTGCAAGGTGCATTGGCCGAAAGTGCAGCGATTTCTCAAGCCACACAATGCCGCAACCATCTCTTTTCGTTGTCCTTGAACCCACCGCCTGAGGCAAAGGTCTCCGTCGAAGATTTTGAAAGAGCGATTGCACAGATCGAAGCGAAGCTGGGTCTTGCCGGTCAGCCACGCGCAATCGTCTTTCATGAAAAGAACGGACGGCGGCACGCGCACTGCGTGTGGTCTCGTATTGAGCCCACACGGTTGCGGGCGATCAATCTTGCCCACAGCAAGCGCAAGTTGATGGACGTCGCACAAGACCTCTATCGAACTCATGGCTGGGAAATGCCTGCGGGCTTCACCGATCCGGCTCGGCGCGATGCGCTGGCTTTTTCACGAGAAGAAGCCGGTCAAGCGAAGCGTGCAGCTCAGGACCCGAAAGCATTGAAGGCCATGTTCTCGCAATGTTGGCAGCAATCAGATTCCCGCGCTGCATTCGCTGCAGCGCTTTGGGCAGAAGGCTATTGCCTCGCTCGGGGCGATCGCCGGTCGTTCGTGGCCGTGGATCGTGACGGCAAAATTTGGTCTCTCTCGCGTTGGTGTGGCGTTGCCCCAAAGGACTTGGCCGCGCGACTTGGCAATCCGGATGATCTGCCCTCACCTGACACGGCGAAGCAATTGTTCGACGGTCTGCCGGAACGGCAGCTTGATCATGGTTCAGTCAAACTCGACCCTGCATTCGAAGCGCGGCGCGCGCACTTGGTCGAAGACCAACGCCGCGAACGCGATGCACTCATCAAAGAACAGGAACAGCGCGAGGCGTTTGAGGCAAAGGCGCGGCAAGCCCGGATGCCAAGAGGCCTCAAAGCCGTGTGGGCAAAGGTGAGTGGGAACTATGCCCGCCTCATTGCTGATATTGAACGAGAGGCCAATGACGCCTCGAGACGCGATCGAGCAGAACAGCAAGCGCTGATCGAACAGCACCTTGCCGCTCGTCGGGCACTGGACCGTCACTTTGGAACCGAGATGCGCCGCGATCTCACGGCCATCTTTGTCAAGGCCACACGGGGCGATCCACGGCAACGACTTCACTTGCCAAAAGAACCCCAGCCATTTTCTTCAGCTCAGTTGATCCGTGATCCAACGCTGATCCTATCTCATCTCTCGCGGCAAACGGCGACCTTCTCCAACTCTTCGATCAAGCGGGCGCTTGCCTCGATGATGGATGATCCGCTCGCTCTGCGCGTTGCCGTCGATGCAGTTCTTGCCTCACCAGAGCTCGTCCGTCTGGCAGACGAAACTTACACGACACGAGATTATCAGCAGGCAGTGCAGACCCTCGATGCGGCAGCAAGGGCGCTGGCTGGGCAAGGTGGACTTGCCGTTGCTGATCGGCATATTGAGGCTGCGATAGGTGACCAAGATGGGCAGCTGCATGCTAGATTTGGCAGCAAACTCAGTGATGAGCAGCGTGCGGCCGTAAGGCACATCCTCGGTGATGGCCGCTTTGCCTGTGTGATTGGTCTTGCTGGTTCCGGCAAAAGCACGATGCTTTCGACGGCACATGCCGCCTGGACGCGGCAGGGATTGCGGGTGCATGGTGCTGCACTTTCAGGCAAGGCTGCCGAAGGTTTGCAGTCCGCCTCGGGGATCGAAAGCCGCACCCTGGCCTCGCTGGAGCATAGCTGGCAGAATGGCTACGAGCCAATTGCGGCAGGCGACGTTCTAGTCATCGACGAGGCTGGTATGATTGGCACACGCCAACTGATGCGCGTTGCCAATAAAATCCACGACATCGGCGCAAAGCTTGTTCTGATTGGCGATCCCGATCAATTGCAACCCATCGAGGCAGGGACTCCTTTCCGCGATCTCGTGGACAACCATGGATCGGCCAATCTAACCGAAATCCATCGGCAGACCTCGATATGGCAGCGACAAGCCTCCCGCGATCTCGCGGAAGGTAACCTGAAAAAGGCCTTCGATGCTTATGATCTCGACGGGTGTGTGTATCGCGCGCCGGAAAGAGAGACGGCTCTCGCTTCGCTGGTCGAAGACTATCTGGTTGATTGGGAAACAGGTGGGGCGCACGTCTCGCGTTTGGCCTTCGCCCACAGACGGCGTGATGTTTTCGCGCTGAACCAGGCTATTCGGGGCGCTCTCAGACGTGTGGGCACGCAGACCCATGAGATGATCTTCGAAACCGACACTGGACCCCGCGCGATCGCTGCGGGGGATCGGATCGTGTTCACTCAAAACGATCGTGCGCTCGGGGTAAAGAACGGGATGCTTGGAACCGTTGACGTCGCTTCTGACGGGGAAATCGTGGTCTCGCTTGACGGCGATGCCCCGCGCCGTCGCGTCACCTTCAATCCAGAACAGTACACGAGTTTTGACCACGGCTACGCGGTCACTATTCACAAATCGCAAGGGGCAACGGTCGATCGTGCCTGGGTGCTCGCCTCGCGCAGCATGGATTCGCCGCTGACTTATGTCGCGATGACGCGTCACAGAGATGCTTTGCGGCTCTTTGTTGATGAGGGAGATAAACCAAGCTGGTCAACGTCAGCACAAGAAAGCCGGGTCAGGCGTGCAAGGTCAGGACCATCGCTTCATTAAAAAAACCGGAGGAAACGAAACAGTGCAGGAAATCAAATTGAGGAGAACATGACAGCAGAAAATATCAGACAGGAATTCAACAGAGATAACGAAGAGTTTGATCGAGCCATTCAAGCGGAAATCAGGCGACTAAGGCTATTGGGTTATAGCAGGGCAGCGATTTGCGAGCGCAGCTTCGAGGTTGAGGATGATGTGAAGGCGCGACTTTGGCCTTCTCCCTCAACCCCATAATGAAGCGCGCTAAATCAATTCGATCCTTATCGTTCGTCCGACAACCTTCGCGGCGCGTGACAACATCCCCAGACTGATGCCGGTGTGGTTCGCAGGGTCCAGCAGGCGGTCGAGCTGCGAGCGGCTTGTTTCAAGACGCTCAGCCATCGCTTTCTTCGAGATGTTCTGCGCCTTCATCGCCTCTTCGAGCTGGTAGGCCAGCACGCGCTTCAGTGCCCGTTCGGTTGCCTCCTCGTAGGTGCCTTGGCCCTGCAAGAACTCATCGAACGTTTCACCTGCTTTTCCTTTTTGAGCACGCCTCATCACTTTAATCTCTCTTGCCTCTGCACATTTGTCAGGATGACCAAGAAGTACCATATTTGGTACTTTTGGGTCAAGGACCGCTTACGATGAAGAGAATCACGCGCGATACGTGCGGCATCGCGCGTGATTATGGGCTTTACCACCAGCTATCGTAGAAGACCTGCTTGCCATCGACGATGGCGGCGCGAGCCTTGGCGACGAAGGCCAGATCGTCATCGATCTCGCTGCCATCGGTCTCACCGAAGAAGAAGCCTTCAGTTTTGGGCAGAGCCTTCTCGCGGATGGCCTGCTCAAGACGGTCCAGGTCTTCGAGGGTCAGTTCAACGCAAGCGCAGTTGAATACTTGCTCGCTGCCACCTTTTTCGATGTAGAGCTGTTCCATCCAGCCATGCAGGTTCGGATGCTTGCGCCAGCTGTGGAGCAGATCAACGCCCTCCTCTTCTGGCTTGAAGTCCACGGCTGCGGGCAGCGGCTTGGTTGATGTGAGGGCATACATATCAAGTCCCATGATGTTTTCCTTTCGTTTGGGGTTACGTCCTTCGAGGGACGCGAACCAAACAGGCAGGGGCGAAGGGGCTGACGGTCATGGGCAACACGGGAAGGCGAAGCCGAATGGAGCGGGCCGCCCATTGACCGGCAGAACGCACCTGCCATGGTCGCGGCGTTACCCTCGATGATGGGAAACCCCTATATGCGAAAGGAGCTCATGGGACGCCTTGCCGAAGGCAGCCGCTGTCAGTCCTGGGCTGTCCGACAGGCGCGATCAGTACTTCGTCTCAATCAGGAAACCAGTCCGTCCCGAGCAAGGATAGCCTTGGGGCGACTTGTGCGAATTCAGGGCACCTGAGAGTGATTTGCGAGAGAATTTCTTTGTACAAACTGGACACTGATAGACGTAGGTTGGTCCGGAGCTTTGATATGGCTTTGGCGCATTGAAGGTGCGAAATTTCGGCGTACGCAGCGTTCGTAGCGGTATTTCCCGGAGGATCGAGCCCACCGATTAGGATCGCGATGTGGACGGAATGGATACTGGACCTGAAGGTGTCAGCTCGATGGCGTAGCGCGGGACGAAGGTCTCGTTCGTTGACCGCGCCCCCTGAATTCGGTCCACTCGATAGCTCTTGTGGGAATTCGACTCCCGGCTCCAAGCGTGGAGTATGATGTCGCCTGCCATGGTTCTGCGCAGCGAGTATGGCTCGATGCGTCGCGTCCGCCCGTCATAGCCGAGATCAACGCATAGCCGATTGGCCGCTGAGAAACGGATGATCTCCATGGCGGAGGCAGCGGTAGGCATGATCCCCACGGGCAGTTGGCGCTCGCGGATCAGCGTATCGCCCCCCGCCATGGCATAGGCAGCCGGGCGGGCGGGCGGCTCACCTGTTGCAAGCCATCGAAAGAAGTCCGGAAGAGCGTTCCAGAAGGCCTCCACGGGTGGCAGAGCAGGAAGCTGGTGGGCGAGCATCCCCTGCCACGCAGCCTCCAGATCGGCGCGGTGTCCGTCGAAATCGCCGTCACGCGGGATCGGAATGCCTTTGAAGGCGCATTTCTGCCGGAGAACATCGAGGATCGAAGCGGGTTCTGGCCTTGCATCCTCATTCCGAAAAAGGTTCACAACATCATAGAGGTCGCGCGGTCGAGTCCGTTCGGCGAGAGCGCGGATTTTCTCTGCAAAGGTTTCTTGATAGGCGTAGGCGAGAACGGTGATGCCTTCGGCAGGCTCGTCGCTGTAGGGATGGAAAATTGGAACTTCGACCGGGTCGAGCACAAGGTGCTCGTCTGCGGTGAGGTCAAGCTTGATGCGCGGTAGCCCCCCAGAAGTTGGTGATACAGGGCCGCGATAGGAGAGCTTGCCTTGACAACTTGGATTGCCGCGCGGGTTGGTGACGATTTCAAAGTTCTGTTGGCCAGCCGGGAATTCCAGACCGCTTTGCTCATAAATCCAGTCTGCGACCTCGGCGAAGACCCTATGCAGGAATGCCTCGTCTATGTGCGTCTCGTCTTGGAGTGTGAAGTCCAAGTCTTCAGAAAACCGATAGGTTTCGAAGTAACATTTCTTGAGGCACGTTCCGCCTTTGAAGACCCAGAGCGGAGCGAGATCGGGATGGGCATAGATACCGGCCAATGCCCAGCCAAGCGCATAATCTTTCTCGACCACGCTCGGGTTCAGTCCAAAGCGCTTCGCCGCATCGAGTATCTCCCGCCGGTCAATCATGCACCAGCCCTCCTAAGCCACGTTTCCGGCACCCGCAGGTGCCAGCGTGAGACAAGCCGGGGGCAAGCAATTGCCGGGTCGAGCTTGGCATTCCCGGCGGTCAGGTTATGACGCGCGGCGTCGGCGAGTTTGCCGATGCCATGCCGTTCGGCTAGGAAGCCAAGACGTTTGAAGATCGCGCCGTTGCCATGCCGGGTCGCATAGGAAAGTAGCCGCTCCGGTTCATAATCCGCTCTCTTGACGTATTCAGTGAAGCAGTCATCCACATGCTGGATGCCTCCACCCGTTGCCGGATCGTCAAGCATGTCGATGATGGTTCGATGAACATCAGAGACCAGAACGCGGGTATGGTCCCGCCAGACGGACTTGGTCCCAAAGATCAGGTCGTCCTTGGTATGCTTGAGGGTAAAAGCGGCACCTTGCTGTTCAACGGTTTTCGTACGCAAAGGTCTGGCCGAAAAAACGAAGATGTCCCTGAAAATCTGCTCTGTCAGGTCCCAATGTTCGGCTGCTGTCCTTCCACCGACATAGCAGGGCGAAAAGAGGGTTGGGATGAGGACCCATGGGTCTTTCAGCACCTGGCCTGAGTCGAGCAAGTCCAATTGGACCGGGACATAGGCACCCGGCCCGACACGGCGCATCCAGCCTTGCGCGACCCATCGCGACAGGAGCTTTGACGCTTGCATCCTGTCGATCTGAAGGGCTCGCGCGGCATCGTCGAGGCGGATTACGTCTCCCGCTTCCCGCAGCACTGCGGCAAGCCTCATACGGCCCTTTGTCAGGTTATCTTGCGACTCAGTCATGTATATAACCTTAGCAGATATTCTCGAAAAATGCGAATTCCTGCTACGTTACTATATCTATACTGCAAATGCATAAATTCTCGATTATACGGAATTTTTGCACTTAAAGTGCACTTTTGCGCCCGCGCCCGCCGTTGTGCGGGCGCAAAATTCTGCACTGTTCAAAACAGGCTGAGCTGTGCGCCGCTCCAGCCCATACGTTTGGCCTCAGCCTCAAGCCAATCGGTCGCGAAGGCGACGGCTCCACCATAGGCCATGACACTGCCCACTGGCATGAAATGCGACCGGTAGCCTGTCTCGGTGACGGGGAGCGGCACGCGTCCTTCCGTCTCAAGCTCGATGTGGTCGGCCACGTTTAGCCAGTTCGGCTTGAAGGTGATGGTCAGCGCAATGCCGCGCCATGTGATCTTGTGCTGTTCGTTCATGATGCATGCCTCCCTTTGAGGGGAAGTCGCCGCTTACGCGGCGACTCCTTCTTGGCTTTCGGGTTGCTGCTGGAAACCATGCAGGAAATCGGCGGCACGCTGAGCATGCGCGGCAGCACTGAAAATCGCGCGCTTGTCTTCTTTCAGAACCTTAAGCCAGCTCCGAATATAGGCGGCGTGATCCGTGCCGGGCTCGGGGGTCAAAGCCAGATCGGCACACAGGAAGGCTGCGCCAAGCTCGGCGACCAGCTCTTCCTTTGCATAGCCTTCATCGCCCCATGTCTTGCGCCCGAAGTCGCGGTCAAGCCGCTTGGAGTGTTTCGTCCAATGGGTCAGCTCATGAGCAAGGGTGGCATAGTAGGCCTCGGGACTGCGGAAGGCCTCGAAGGCTGGCATCTGCACATGATCGGTGCCGCCGCTATAGTGGGCACTGTTCCCGCCATGGCGAATGTCGGCACCAGTCGCGGCAAAGAACTTTTCGGCATGGTCGATGCGTTGCGCGGTGTCGATCACGGCCTCGGGCTTGACGGTGTAGTGTTCTGGCAAGCCTTCGATCTGCTCGACGTTGAACACGGTGTACCCTTTCATGAAGGGGATTTTGCGTTCCTCGTCTTGTCCGTTCTCGCCTTCCTCTGTTCTGGTGATGGTGTTGGCGTACACGACCAAATGACCGCTTTCGCCTTTTCGCACATGCGCGCCCAGTTCCTGCGCCTGCTTAAACGTCATCCAGAACGGAGACCCATAACCACCTTCAACGGCAGCACCCCACAACATCAGGACATTGATGCCGCTGTACGGAAGACCATTGTGACGAAGAGGCCGGACAATCCGCCCTTCCATGTTGCCGCTGTTCCATGGCTTGAGCCAAGTCAACTGGCCTTGCTCCAGATCGGCGATGATTCTGTTCGTGACCTTCTCATAAATATCTGCTTTCATTTGGCATTTCCTTTCCTAGATTGCCGGTTGCGCATGCAACCGGGACTAGGCCCGCGCCAATGAGCGGGGGGACGCGGTCAAGACCCGCGCGGCCTGAGGGGGATCACCCGGCCTGCACGA
>CAZWSX010000079.1:0-7633 GCA_964636985.1 uncultured Pirellulaceae bacterium
GAGGTTGATCCGACGCTCACGAAATTCATGTTCCTCTGCTACGACGACGAGAAGGCCTGGGCCGCCGCTGGCGCCGAGGCCCAGAAGGCCGGGATGCAAGAGGCCGTGGCGCTGACTCACAAGATCAACGCCACGGGGCAGTACCTGAGCGCGGCTCCGTTGCACCCTTCGTCGACGGCCACTTGCGTCCGTGTCCGCAACGACCGCCGTATTATCAGCGATGGCCCGTTCGCCGAGACCAACGAAGTGCTCGGAGGCTTTTACTTGATCTTGGCGCGCGATCAATCGGAGGCGGTGAACATCGCTCACGGGCATCCTGGCGCACGCCTGGGTGCGGTCGAAGTCCGCCAGGTATTCGATGTTTCGAAACGCATGAAAGTATAGACGGAGCGAACTTGTCGACCTTACGTGTCTTTCGACCACAGTAGTGTCAGCAAGAAGGCGGTGGAGCATCCGCGAATTTGACCACGAGTTCCTTTTTTTGTCGCAACTGGAGTAACCATGAATGCAACGACCTTGAACCCACCTAAGACCACGACTCTTACGCCATACCTTTTCTTCGGCGGCCGCTGCGAAGAAGCCCTCGAATTCTATGGCGAGGCCATCGGAGCCCAGGTCAACATGATGATGCGGCACAGCGAGAGCCCCGAGCCGCCTCCGCCCGGCATGCTGCAACCTGGTTTTGAGAACAAGGTCATGCACGCCGATGTCACCATCGGCGGTGCTCGCTTGATGGTATCCGACGGCTGCGACGACAAATCGACTAAGTTCGATGGATTCCGTCTCGCCTTGACCTACGGGACCGATGCCGAAGCCCACAAGGCGTTCGACGCTCTTGCTCAAGGTGGAAGCGTGCAGATGCCCCTTTGCCAGACGTTTTGGTCCCCGTGCTTCGGCATGGTGACCGACAAGTTCAATGTCGGCTGGATGGTAATGGTCCCCGGCCCACAGCCCTAAGGATCTGGGACGCGCAGTTTTCGATCTGATCTCCTGGGACGGTCACGTGACCGTCCCAAGCCATCTCCGCCGCGTACGCATTCTCTAGTCCGTCACGGCCTTATGCTTCTGTAACCTATCTCCCGACCACGGGACGAACGCGCCGTCCACCAAGATCGGAACGACGTCGCTCACGTCGAGTTGCGAAGCAAGCTCAACGTCTCGGCGAAAACCCCGATCCACAAGTTCTCGCCCCGACGAGCAGTTCAGCAGTCGCTCGAGCAAACACGGTGATGCGTCGCCGAAGGCGGCCACCGCGAGCGATGCTTCCGGCGAAACGGTTCCGTACAGGTTCCGAATGATGGCTCCGGCGCCTATCAAATCCTCAATGGCGGGACGCAACGAGCCGTCAGGCCAATGCTCGCACGCGGGAACCACGGCAATCCGTTTTCCCAAAAGCTGCGCTGCTCTTGAAACAGCGGATGCGTTGCGTAAAGACCCGGCGATGACGTGCGCGCCACTGGCCATCGCGACGGACGAGAGGGCCGATCCGTTTGGCGACGGCAGAACGAGCCGAAGTCCCTTGGGCGCGTTGATCAACGACGAAGGGGAGAGCGAGTAGCCTTGGGAGCGCGCGTCTCTTGGACCAGCCAGCTGAGCCGACATCTTCTGCGCATAGCGCTCCGCCGAGTCGTCTCGCCACCGATAAGGAAATACGATGGCACCAGCATGGAGCGCAATATCGACGGTCGTGGAAAACGAAAGCACGTCCACGATGATGACCACGTCCACCGCCGAGAGATGCTGCAAGCCAGCCATCCCCCATTCGCAGCGCACGTCCGACGGCTGTTGGTCAAAGTAGGGCATAGTCAGATTGCGAGATCAGCGCCTTGCGGAGTCGTGGCCAACTCGTGCACCGCCAAAAAGAGTTCTGGCCCACCCGACGGACAACGAAAGAGCCCGATAGCACCTATCTTTCACCAAACGAGTCAAGCTTCCATTGGATTACCGCACCATGTTCGCACTCTTGTTGTAACCGTGCAACATAAAAACGCTCTTTGTCGTGCTCACGATTCAAGCGCAACCCTCTACGCGAGCAAGCGCTTCACCTCACTTCTTTTGGTTAGGCTGTGCCCATGCAAGACGAACAGCATCACTTTGGGGTCTATGGCGTATTCATCTGGCATGGGCAAATTCTCTGCGTGAGGAAGACCAGGGGCCCATACACGGGATTTTTGGATTTGCCTGGCGGCTCTTTGGAGGAAAGAGAATCAAAGGAGCAGGCATTACATCGCGAGCTGCGGGAGGAAACAGGCGCCTCCGCTAAGATCACGAGTCCTTGGCAGGAAGTGGACGTGCTCGTGACCGAGGATTCCCAAGGAAATCCCATTCGGTTTCACCATCGTGGCCAATGGTGTTTCGTAGCGATCCACGACATCGACTTCAGCAAAGGCATGCTGGAAGATATATCAGGGTTGGAATGGCTGCCCTTGAACAACTGGAGGACTAGAAGCGATGCGAGCGCATTGCTGAAGGCGGTATTGGACGCGGTGGAGAAGTTGTCCCAGCCATTGTCGACGAAGGAGATCGCCCCTTCTGCCAGCGACGCGCAGTCGCGTTCAACGAGTCGATGAACGGTTGCCACTTCCAGGTGGCTCTCTGCAGGTGGATAACTCAAGCAACCCTATTCTTCGCGGCATATGATGTGTCATCACATTGCGCGTAGTTGATACGAAACAACGCGACAACTTTTCTGACGACTAACTAACAAAATAATTGACCCTATTTCACGAAGCTCCTACTCTTCGGCGAACGCGTGCGAAAAGGTCAAGCGGCAACGAAGCTTCTCACTTCTGTTGCACCTTTTTGCTTTAGATCGAGCGCCCCCTCAGAAAGGCGAGTTGAGGATGGCTCACTTGGTATCGTGGCGAGGCGCGCACTTACCAACCCGCAACGTGAATCGCATTCATTGCGATCCGTTGATGGTTTCCGCCCCTATTGCCGCAACTCTCCCCTTTTCTTTGCTGGTCATTCTCCAGCGACTGATCACCGCTTGCTTCGCCGTTTTGGCGTTGCGATCGATCCGGGCACCTTTTCGAGACGCGTTTCTGCAACCCAATCAGGTTTATTCATCCACTCTTCATTCTCTGATTGGCTGCGGTTGGCTGCTTCGGTTCTTTATTTGTTCATTCATTTTTTCGAAGAGCCCTTTCCATGTTACGCCAAAATCTATCGAAGAGTTCCCGTTCCGATTCCCATACCACTATTTCGAACCGCCGGCAGGCAAATCGTCGCATGCGCGCGCGACGACTTACTCTGGAATCGCTCGAAGTCCGGCAAAACCTGGCAACGTTTCTGGTCAACACGTTCGACGACGTGGTTGCCTCGAACAGCCAACTCAGCCTGCGCGAAGCGATTTCACTCGCCGAGACGAATGTTGGCAACGACACCATCAAGCTCCCACCGGGAACTTATGCCCTCTCGCTGGGCGAACTGACCATCAACGATGGCTCAGGTGCGCTCACAATTCAGACCACGACCGGCGTGGCGACCGTCGACGCACAATTCGCCAGCGGCGTGTTTGACATTTCAGCCGTCAGCGATGTGACCATGAGGAATCTCACGATCACACGCGCACAAGCGATCGGAGGTGGGATTTCGAACGCTGGCGACCTCACGGTGATCGAATCGTCGTTCACTTCCAACACCGGATTTGGCTTCGGCGGAGGGATTTACAACTCCGGATCGGTCGAAATCAAGGACTCGGCATTCAGCCAAAACCAGGCAGGCCGTGGCGGTGGTCTCTACAACACGGGGACCGCGATCATCAGTGACAGCGAGTTCTCCGCCAATACCGCTAACGAAGGAGGCGGCCTCTACAACACTGGAACGGCCACCATCACCAGGAGCGACTTTACTGGCAACGATGCTGAGACCCAGGGAGGCGGGATTCACAGTCAAGCGAGTCTTGTGATTTCGCGCAGTACGATCAGCGGGAATCACGTCGACGGTGAAGGAGGCGGTATTTACATCGCCGCCGGCACGGCGACGATCGACCGCTCTACCGTCAGCGAAAACGTCGCTCAGTTTGGCAATTATGGCGGCGGCATCTACCAGGCGATCGACTCTACGTTGACTGTGACGCGTAGCGATATCCTGAACAACCAGGCCCTCAACGGCTTCGGGGGCGGACTCTTTAGTTTCGGCACGGTGACAATCGACCGCTCGAATGTCGGCGGCAACTACGCCGGTTTTTCGGGCGGTGGCATTTTAGCTAATGGTTCCATCACGATTACGCACAGCAATTTTGATGCGAACAACGCCGGTCAGGCGGGTGGCGGCCTGTATAGCGCAGTCTCTGCTCTGATCGACCACACGACCTTCACCGGAAACGTGTCCCGGGGTGGTGGTGGTGTGGAAATTTTCGGCGGGACGGCAACCATTCAGGACAGCACCTTTATCAGGAACTCCCTGTTGAGTGGTGGTGGCGGCGGTCTCCACAACTTCCAGGGAACGACAACCATTACCGGGAGTACCTTCAAAGAAAACTCCGCCGGGGCGGACGGACTAGGCGGCGGGATCATGAACGGTGGTGGAGGTGGAGCGATCCTAGACATCTCCGATACCAAGTTCGAGTCCAATTCCGCCAGGCATGGTGCCGGCGTTTACAGCGACGGCGTTTTGACGGTGGGCGACAGCGACTTCACGGCCAACGCGGCGTCGGACACCGGTGGCGGTCTCTTAAACATCCAAGGGACGGCCACGATTGCGGACAGTAACTTCAGCGG
The DNA here is from genome assembly GCA_964636985.1 of uncultured Pirellulaceae bacterium. Classification (GTDB taxonomy): domain Bacteria; phylum Planctomycetota; class Planctomycetia; order Pirellulales; family Pirellulaceae; genus CAZWSX01. Next base: position 4,725 of record CAZWSX010000079.1, read on the forward strand.
AAACACCGCAGGGAACGCCGGTGGCGGCATCGGCAACATGATTACAGCGACCATGACAGTGGTCGATAGCGTCATTAAAGCAAACTCAGGTGTCGGGTTTGGTGGTGGCGTGTACAACGACAATTCGGTGGCAAACATCACAGGAAGCCGCATCGAGGACAACTCGGCTAGCACAGGGTCCGGCGGTGGAATTTATACCTGGGGTGTTTCACCTACCGAGTCGGTGATGACCCTTACGGAAACAACTGTCAGCGGCAACACGGCCAGTTTCGCTGGCGGCGGGGCGGCCAATGTCGTTGGTTCGACACTGAACGTCATTGCTAGTACCTTCGATCACAACTCCGCAACTCTCGGAGGCGGAATTTACAGTTGGGGGTTCGGCGAGGGCTTCAATCCCACGCTTGTAGTCACCAATAGCACGCTGGCCTTCAACACGGCCACCGAGCAAGGCGGAGCGATTTACAACGAGAGCGCATTCAGTGGCATTGCGACGGTTCAACTCGTCTCGGTGACGATCAGCGGCAACAGCGCCGGCGTCCAGGGAGGCGGAATCGCCAACATCGGCACGACGCCGGTTAGCATCAACAACACGATCGTGGCCGGAAACACGGCCCCGGTCGCGCCCGATGTCTCAGGCGATTTCACCAGCCTCGGGTACAACCTGATTGGCGTCGCCGACGGCTCGACGGGCTTCGGCGCCACAGGCGACTTACTCGGCTCGGGCGCATCACCGCTCGATCCCAAGCTGGGTGGTCTCGCCAACAACGGCGGACGCACCAAGACGATGAAGCTGCGCGGCGGTAGCCCAGCATTGAACGCAGGCGACCCAGCCTTGGCCGGAACAACCGACCAACGCGGCGTCCTACGCCCGCAAGGTGGCGGCGTTGATATTGGGGCCTATGAACGGGAGTAGGCGAGAGTTGCTTCGAATTCTTTGAAGACTAGACAGCCGAACGGTGGGACCTATTTGCCAAGAGGCAAATAGGTCCTGCCTTGGCGGCATCCTTGCGATGCCGATTTTCTCCCATGTTCGTTCCCTCGAATCGCGCCCCTTAGCCCGCCAGGACCGACTGATTGAGCCATGCTACTCCCGATTTGATGACTGCGACATCCGCTTGCGTTATTCTTGGTGAGTAGTGAGGCCTCTGATATGAGCGCAATTCCACTTGGTTGTTATCGCATCTGGCAGCTGATGCTCGTCATCGTGCTGAGCATTGTGGGCATTGCCATCGCCCGCGAAGCCCAAGCAGACGAGCCTCGCGACATCCTGCTTAAAGTCATCCAAGCAGGCGACGCAATCACTGCCGGCGAGGTAACCATCACGTTCCGCGGCACCCGGGATTTGGACAACGAGCCCAAGGAGGGGAAGGTCATCTATGTCGACCTGCTCGCGTTCGATCGCCCCGCCAAGTTGCTTCGCTGGTCCGCCAGCCACCCTAATTCCAAGCGAAATGAAACGCAGGATATTATCGCGACGCCTCTGGAGAATTATTACCAACAACACGCGAACCTGCGAATCAAGCTGCTTTCACCCAAGCAGTTCGACGGCGACCGAGGCCCTATCGACGCGCGGGTGTTCGGGCGTGCGCCACTGAAATTGGTGGAGATGCGTAACAATCCAGCACAGGTCTCGAAGTTCTTTGAGGACGCCACTCTCCGCGACGGTGGTCGCTTGCCCGAGGATGGCGACACTATCGCTCGGATCGTTTATGAAGGCCCCATCAGCGCGTTCAGATTGCCAGACAAGACCTTGACCCGGTACCAAGAGGAAACGCGATACCGCATCGACACGAAACGAAACGTCATCCTGAATATTCAGTACGTCGGGATTTACAAAGACACGGGAACGATCAAGCCGCTGCACGAGGATCGCTTTACGTGGCAAGAGATCGATGGCATTCTGGTTCCCACGAAGTGTGAACGGCGCGAAGAGACCCGCATCCTGTACGACTACGTTCTCGATTGGAAATCGGTGAACAAGGTCGACAAGGCGCGGTTCGAGGTGGACGACTTGCCTCCCTACGATCGGAGGTACGATACGATCTACATCGACCAAACGGATCGGAGCAAAGATAAGCTCTACAAAAAGGGCACTCAGCCCGAGGTGAAGCCGCGGCCGAGCAATCCAGAGCCGCTGCCCGATACAGAAACTCCGTGAACAAAAGCCGCTTCAATAGCGATTGTGGGACTTCTTGAGATACGGCTTACGCTGACGCAGGAAACTGGCCCCTGGCTTTGAAACAGCTTGTGGTGACAAGTACAGAGACGATTCAATGACAAAGACGTAGCGACCGCTCTTCTTTGTCGTCTTAAACTGGTTTACGGCATTGCTTGGCCCTACGCGTTCAGCAGGCGAAAACCATCACAAATCGGCTCAACTTTTCGACCCACGAAAAAAGCCCGAAACTTTGCGGTCCAGGGCTTTCTGACAATCGGGGCGACGAGGAAGCTTTTAAACTCTTTATCGCCGGGTGTCCCTGATACCTTGTGCTTTCGGTACTTCGGCAGAGCGTGAGTGAGACGTGGCATGGTGCGGTTCTCCCTTGATTTCGCACGCAAAACGGTATGTACCGTTTTGGCGAGCGAGAAACGGGCCGCACTGCCAACATTGGCAGGTAACCTAAGTGCAGATTCCGGCAAGATTTAAGTGAAGTCGGGGCGACTGCCCTTCGTTTGAACGGATCGTCGCATCCCTCATCGACGCAGCCCTGTCGCCCGACGCGGAATCGATCGTGGCACATCGGGTTATGGGGCTGACGGCGTAACGAATGGCGAGGCCGAACTCCGGACGAGTCGATATTCGCCGGCTCTTGTTGACCCGACGAACTCAATTTTTCCTGTTTGCTTTAAGGCGTCTAGCAGCCCGTTGAAAAATTCTCTTCACATCGTAATCTACGGCCAACGGAATC
>CAZWSX010000080.1:0-6216 GCA_964636985.1 uncultured Pirellulaceae bacterium
ACACGACAAACGCGTCTTCGACATCGCCGAACCGCAGTTCTGCATCGAGCGCAACAGTTACGCGTCTTGCACGCCCGTCATCGAGAAGGATCGTATCTACCTTCACTACGGCGCGCATGGCACGGCCTGTATGGATACGAACACGACTGAGATCCTCTGGTCGCGCAAGGATCTGGAGTGCAACCACCATCGCGGACCGGCCTCGTCCCCGATCATCTGGGAAGACTTGCTGATCCTCACATTCGATGGCTTCGATGTGCAATACGTTATCGCGCTGAACAAGGAGACGGGCAAGACTGTCTGGAAGACCGAACGCAAGTTCGACTACGGCACCGACAACGGCGACGTGATGAAGGCGTACTCAACGCCAAGCGTCGTCGACACGGGCAAACGCTTGGAACTAGTTTCTCCCAGTGCGGGCGCAACCGCCGCCTACGATCCACGAACGGGCAAGGAATTGTGGCGGGTCCAAAGCGGAGGAATGAACGCATCGGGCCGCCCCGTGGTTTACAACGGCACCGCCTTCATCGGCACAGCCGATAGCGGTTTCCAATTTTTTGCCGTCAATTTGGGCGGGGAAGGGGACGTCACCCCCAGTCACGTGGCGTGGAAACTGAGCAAGGGTTACCCGCGGTACTCGTCGCCCATTCTGGTGGACGACCTGCTTTACATGGGCAACGAGCAAGGCGTCATCTCCTGCGTGGATACGGCGGACGGAAAAGTCGTTTGGCAGAAGCGCGTCGGCGGGACCTTTGTGCCATCGCCAGTCTTCGCCGACGGCAAACTCTACTTTCTCACCGAAGAGGGAACTTGTCACGTTCTGACGCCGGGTCGCGAATTCAAGGCCCTCGCGACGAACACGCTGGAAGGCGGCTTTATGGCCAGCCCAGCCGTCGCCGACAAGTGCCTGATCCTACGAAGCAAAAACGCTGTCTACTGCATTGCGGAATGATAAAAATCCGCTTGCCGATTATTCCTTGGAGTAAATGAGTGATTCACCGACAAACTCGCATCGTCATTCTGGCTTGGTTCGTTGCCGCCCTGTCCTCGCAGCTTTACGCCGCCCCGCCCGCGGATTGGCCCACATTCCGCGGCGCCGAACGCACGGCCGTGTCGAAGGAAAAGAATCTGCTTCAGCAATGGCCGGCCGAAGGCCCGCCCCTGGAATGGAAATCCGAGGGGCTGGGCCGTGGATACTCCAGCCTCGCCGTAGCGGGCGGGAACATCTACACGTTGGGGGACGGAGTCGCCGATGCTCCCGACAAAGACGAGTACTTGCTTTGCATTGACCAGAAAAGTGGCAAACTGAAGTGGAAAGCCAAGATCGGCGCTCCTTGGAATGAAGGCCCGCCCGACTGGCAGAGTTCTCGTAGCACGCCAACCGTCGATGGCGATCGCGTTTATGGCCTCTCCGCGCATGGAACCTTGATTTGCTGCGAAACGGCCGGCGGAAAAGAGTTGTGGCGAAAGAACCTTAAGGACGACTTTAAGGGCAATAAGGCGGATGGCTGGGGCTACAGCGAATCGGTATTGATCGACGGGGATCTGGTTGTCTGCACGCCAGGTGGCGGCACCAACACGATGGTCGCTCTCGATAAGAAGACCGGCGACCTGAAATGGCATACGGTTCGAGAAGGAGACATCGGCGCCGGCCACGCTTCGATTGTGATCTCCCAGGTTGGCTCAACTCGCGTTTATGTGCAGACCACCGGAAGTGGCGCCTTGGGCGTCCGAGCCACCGATGGACAGCTGATGTGGTCGTACCCGATCGACAAAACAACGGCTGTTATCCCCACGCCGATCGTCCGGGGTGACCTGGTGTTTTTCTCGGCCGGTTACGGACGTGGAGGTGCGCTGCTGCGACAATCGTCCGATGGAAGCGACGGCACCAAGATCGACGAAGTTTATCCGCTCAATAAAGGGCTGGCCAACAAACATGGTGGTATCGTCCTAGTCGGCGACTACTTGTTCGGGGACTCGGACGACCAAGGAATTCCCTTCTGTGCTGAGCTGGAAACGGGCAAAGTAGTGTGGAAAAAGCGGGCGTCAGGTAAAAACTCCGCCGCGTTCGCAGCCGCTGACGGCCGTCTCTATATTCACTTTGCCGACGGAACGCTGGTGTTGGCCAAAGCCGATCCGGCCGACTACGAAGAGGTGGGCTCCTTCAAGGTTCCCGGTGCAGGCGAACGCCCCAGTTGGGCCCATCCCGTGATTACGGGCGGCCGGCTCTACCTGCGAGAAAACAACGCCATTTTGTGCTACGACATTCGCAGCACAAACGGTGATCAAGCCGCTGCAGGTAAGTAGCCAAGCAATCAGGCTTGTTGCCGCTAGCGTCGCCTTGTGAACACTCGCTGCGACGCTGCCGTCTCACCCTTGCTAATATGCCTCCGCCTCCGCCATTCGCGCCCTGTCGCGGGTGGCGGGCGCGAAGGCTTAAATACCGCGGTCGCCGTGCGGCCAGGGTTTGCAAACGTCGTCTGGCATCCGAAGATGACTAGATGACGATCGCTATTGAGCCTCCCACTCTTCCCGTCGACTTCTCTTCGCAGTCGTTCAAAGAGAACCCCTTCCCGACTCTTGCGCAAATGCGCGATGCCGGACCGGTCATCCGTGTGCGGTTTCCGCTCTTCGGCAAGATCTGGATGGCGACGACCCACGAGGCCGTCAGCGAACTGTTGCGCGACCATGATCGCTTCGTTCAGAATCCGGCGGCCGGCGGCAATGCGTGGATGAAAACGTTGCTCCGCTGGCTTCCAGGAACGCTCAAGCCGCTGACAACCAATATGTTGCTCCGCGACCCGCCCGACCACCGGCGACTGCGGAGCCTCGTCGACCAGGCGTTCCAACGGCGCAGCATCGAGGCTCTTCGCCCGCACATCGAAGTATTGGCCGACCAGGCGCTCGACCGCCTGGAGAGCGAAGCCAACCGTTCTGGCGGAGTTGCCGACCTCCTGACTCATTTTGCACGTCCGTTCCCGCTGGCCGTGATTTGCGAAATGCTGGGGTTGCCACCAGAGGACCGGCCGCAGTTCACCCGTTGGGCATCGGGGTTCTCGACTTCGAGCAGTATCCTCGGCGTCTTCTGGGGACTCTTTACGGGCGTTCGGCGGATGATGAAGTATCTTCGCGCCGAGTTCGTGCGGCAAGCGCGCGAACCGCGAGACGGTTTATTCGCCGCACTCATTCAGGCCGAGGAAGCGGGTGATCGCCTCAGCGAAGACGAACTAATCGCGATGGTCTTTCTGCTCTTAATGGCTGGCCACGAGACAACGTTACATCAAATCTCGCTGAGTGTGCTGGCGTTGCTTGATCGTCCGAAGCAACTTACCGAACTGACCGCGGACTGGAGCCGTTCCGAATCGGCCACGCAGGAGTTGCTCCGCTACATCTCGTTCGCCCAAGTTACCAAACCGCGTTATGCCATCGGTGACACAACGTTCCACGGCCAACACATTCGCAAGGGTCAAGTCGTTTTTGCCTGTCTCGCTTCGGCAAACAGCGATCCGGCCGTTTTCTCTGATCCTGCTACGCTCGACATCAGCCGAAATGCCGCGCGCCATGTTGCCTTTGGTTACGGCATCCACGTATGCCTTGGCGCTAAACTGGCCCGAACGGAGCTGGAAATCGCCTTACAACGCATTTTCACGCGATTCCCCAACATCCAACTAGCCGTCCCGCGCAACTCTCTTCGCTACGGCTCCCGTCCAGGCACGAGGGCTCTTCTGAGTTTGCCCGTGCGACTAAAGTGATTGCGTATCCTTTCTCCAGGCGGACGAACGATGCGCATCAGAAACCTAGCTGTTATCGTCTCTTTGCTGGCAGTCAGCAGTTCGCTTTGCGCCCAAACTCCCGCCGCGCCGGCAAAACTCCGCGTCCTCATCGAGACCGACGCTGGCGGCGACCCGGACGACGAGCAATCGCTGGTTCGCTTCCTGCTTTACACCAACGAGTGGGACGTAGAAGGAATCATCTGCACGCGGCCCGAAACGAAGAGCGACGAGAACCATAACACGGAACCGACTGGGCTCGACATCGTTCGCCGCCAGCTCAAAGCCTATGCTGCTGTCTATGACAAATTGAAACAGCACGGCGCGTTTCCATTGCCCGACGATCTTTGGAAACGGACCGTGGCGGGCTACGACGACCGCGACGACGGCGTGAAACTGATTATCGACGCCGTCGACCGCGACGACCCGCGCCCCATCTGGTTCAGCAACTGGGGCACGAACGATGGGACAACGAGCAGCTTGAAGCGAGCGCTCGATCGCGTTCTCAAAGAACGCGGCCCGAAAGGCTATGCCACGTTCAAAAACAAGCTGCGGCTCTGTTCTGACGACTTGTTCGGCGACCACACCACCAAGCTCGATCCCTCTTGGAAGCTATGGGTCTACACCAAGTTTCCCGACATGGACGGGGGGCGATGGTACCATCGCTTCGGCCCGCTGACGGCGACCGCGGGCGGGTTCGATCTGAAGCGCGACGTCCTCACCAATCATGGCCCACTCGGTGAAACGTATCCCACCAACACGCACCTGATGCAGAAGGAGGGGGACACGCCCGAGTTTCTGTACCTGGTTCCCAACGGCTTGAACGAACCTGACGAACCGACCTGGGGTTCCTGGGCAGGCCGCTTCGGCAAAAGAACTGATTTCGGAAACCGGGACTACTACTGGCCCAACGTGCGCGACACACACGGGGGCAAATCCCATCGCGATTTCACGCTGCAACCGTGGGCGGCCCATCTCCAGAACGACTTCCGGGCTCGCATGGATTGGTGCGTGCGCGACACGAATCAGGCCAATCACCCGCCAGTACCTCGCTTGATCGGTGACCTCCGCCGGAAGGTCAAATCGAACGAGGTTGTCACGCTCGATGCATCGCAGTCATCCGACCCCGACAAAAACAAGCTCAGCTACGAGTGGCGTTACTATCCCGAGCCCGGCACGTACCGTGGGCCGGCTTTCGAACTCGATGCAAGTCGCTTTGGGGTGGTTACCTTCACCACACCGCGAGTCGAAACTCCCCAAATGCTACACATCATTCTGGTGGTGACCGATGCAGGCGAACCCCCACTGACGCGTTACGTGCGGACCGTGATTACGGTCGAGCCGTAGACACGCAAAAGCCATAAATTGTCGCGAGACAAGAACTTAGGCTCGCTTCCCAAAAACTGAAAAATCTTTTGGCGAGCTGTCGATTGAAGCAGGCCTCGGACGACTAGTTCGCGGAGACCGATTTCGGGGACTCACTAAACCTCTGCTAACAAAGGGCCTTTTATGGCGCGGCCAAAAGTTACGACGTTTCTCTGGTTCGATAGCAAGGCCGAAGAAGCGGCGAAGTTTTATGTGTCATTGTTTCCCAACTCGCGGATCACCGACACCACTCCAGGCCCAGGCGGAACTCCGATGACCGTTGAGTTCCAGTTGGACGGCGTCCCCTACATTGCGTTCAACGGCGGTCCCCATTTCAAACTTAACGAGGCCATTTCGCTCTCGATCGACTGCGCCGACCAGGCGGAGGTCGATCGGTATTGGGAAAAGCTCGCCGATGGCGGCTCGAATTTCAACTGCGGTTGGCTCAAAGATCGATACGGCCTGTCGTGGCAGGTCGTCCCGTCCGTTGTGTCGAAATGGTTAACCGATCCGCAACGCGGCGGCGCGGTGCTGAACGCGGCCATGGAGATGGGCAAGCTCGATATCCAAAAGCTTCAAGACGTTTACAACGGCAAGTAGGATCGCGGTTCAAGAGAATAAACCGCGCAAACGCGTTTCTAGTTGGAGGACAAGATGATTTTCATGTTGCAGATTTACAGTCCCGAGAATGCATGGACGAACGAAGAATGGAATGCCTGCGTCGAAACGTCGCTGGGCATTTGCCAAGAGCTGGCGGCCAAGGCGCAATTTATCACCGCCTCCCCATTGCACCCGGTGGCTACGGGCACGACTGTCCGCGTGCGCGATGGGCGTTCGCTGGTCACGGCCGGCCCCTTCGCCGAGACCGCCGAACAGCTTGGCGGATACTACTTGATCGATGTCGAGAATCTCGACGAGGCGATCGCCGTCGCCAGCCGGTTGCCTGCGGCCAAGAAGGGTACGGTCGAGATTCGGCCCCTTTTGAAAATCGACGGCCTTCCGCCAGAACGATTGTCGCCGGACACAGAGGTTGATCCGACGCTCACGAAATTCATGTTCCTCTGCTACGACGACGAGAAGG
>CAZWSX010000081.1:0-5973 GCA_964636985.1 uncultured Pirellulaceae bacterium
TGGCCTGCTCCCCAAAATCTGTTCCAGGTGGTAAGAGAGTTTCTTAGCCCATGAAGGGCGAGGAGAGACTCGATGTCGAGGAAGCGTGGGAAGCGTCATAGTCCGGAGCAGATCGTGAAGAAGCTGCGGGATGCGGAAGCGATGCTGAACTCTGGGAAGGAGTTGGCGGCGGTGCTGCAGTCGCTGGAAGTGAGCGAGGCGACGTACCACCGCTGGCGGAACCAGTACGGCGGGATGAAGTCGGAAGAAGCGAAGCGTCTGTCGGAACTGGAAGACGAGAACCGCCGCTTGAAGCAGTTGGTGGCCGACCAGGCGTTGGACATCCAGATGCTGAAGCACGTGGCTTCAAAAAACTGGTGAGCCCTTCGGCGAAGCGTGCGGTGACCGTGGAATTGCAACGTCGTTTTACGGTCTCGGAACGAAGGGCTTGCGCGGTGGTGCATCAGCCGCGAAGCACGCAACGGTATCAAGGACATCCCCGCAGTGATGAACCGGCGTTGTGCCGGCGATTGCGGGATTTGGTTCGTCGTCGCCCGCGTTTCGGGTATCGACGATTGACGGCACTACTGTGTCGAGAGGGTTGGATCGTGAACCGCAAGCGGGTCCATCGGCTGTGCCGCAGGGAAGGCTTGAAAGTGCCCAAACATCGGCGAAAACCGCGGTCTTTGGGGAGTTCCGCCAACGCCTGCCACGTGCGTCGGGCGGAGGGCAAGGATCAGGTGTGGTGTTGGGATTTCGCCTTCGATCGGACGAGCAACGGCACGACTTTGAAGTGGCTGTCGATCATCGACGAGTTCACGCGAGAGTGCCTGGCATTGAAGGTGTCACGCTCGATCACCAGTGAGGATGTGATCGATACGCTGGCGGAGCTGTTCGCGCTGCGCGGTGTGCCGCGGGCCATCCGCAGTGACAACGGCCCGGAGTTTATTGCCAAAGCGGTCCAAGCGTGGCTGAGCCGCTTGCAGATCGAAACGCTGTATATCGCTCCCGGCAGCCCTTGGGAGAACGGTTACGCGGAGAGCTTCCATTCGAAGTTGGTGGATGAGTTCCTCAACCGGGAGACCTTCGAGAATGTATCGGCCGCCCGGCAGCAGACCGGCGTCTGGAAAGAAGATTACAACCATGACCGGCCGCACAGTTCGTTGGGGTACGTGACCCCCACAGAATTCGCGGCCCGCTGTGCGGCTTCCACTGCGGAGAGACCTTCGGCTGCGCCTCAGGCCTCTCCTCCGTTCCAGCCGCACAGCGTTACACAACCAGAACTCTCATAACCCTTGGTACAGAAAATGGGGGCAGGCCACAGCCCCACGCGTTGCATCGGACGCGACTTGGTACGAAAACATCTTTGCCTCATACGCACGCGAGGATCTGGAACTCGTGAGACACCTCAAGAAGCGTTACGAAGCGCTGGGCTTGTCCATGTTTATCGATATGGATGACCTGCGATCTGGAGCGACGTGGAAGGACGCCCTTATTCGCATGATTGACCGCAGTGACCTGTTTCAATTGTTTTGGTCCCTTCATGCCGCGGAGTCAGAATACGTCGCGGCCGAATGGCGGCATGCACTCGATATTTCCTCCGCTAAAGGCGCTAGGTTCATTCGGCCCATCTACTGGCATGATCCGATGCCCCAAGCGCCCGAAGAATTGAAGGAAATCAATTTCCGCAAGATCGAGTTTATCCAGAAGCAACCTACCGCGCCTCCACAACCCTAACGCCGGCATCCCTTGCCCGTCGTACCATGTCGGCCGTTCCTCGACCGCCTGAGAACGCGACCACCAAATCCGGCTTGTGCTGCTCGAGCATTTCCTGATTGCGGATAGGCCCCGCGGCCTTGCCATGCTTGTCCCAGTCGGCCGGGCAAGCGATCTCTTGCACCTTGCGGCTTCGTGCCCAATTGCCGGCTAACGCATCAGCACCGCTGGCGCCCCCATGGATAACGACCGTGATGCCCACCTCGTTGTGAAGCTCGTTCAGTTTGCCGAAAAGCTCATAGGTGTTGATGTAGTCCCTTCCGCCGGTCACCAGAACGCGCATTGCATTTCCCTCCCTGGGAATCGGTTTCGTTTGGCCAAACCTTGGCGGTCGAAAGGGTAGGTCGGTGGTTTTCCTAGGGTGGTCCCATGTCCGCGGTGGATCCGTTTTCCTGGGAAAATCGACCCTCTCGGCAGTTCCCCGCAAATTCCAGACGGGAAGGCTGGTCGCACGCTAGCAGCCGGTCGATCATGATGAATGGCCCCAAGGAGACTGCACCATGTCGCACCCATTCACGCAAGTCACGCTCAAATCCGAAAACGAACGCACGTTCGATACGGCAACCATTCCTCTGGCCGCGGTCGAAGGATTGCGCGGCACCATCGAGAACGGCACCCACAAACTGCCCAAACCGTACGATGGATACTCGATCCTTTCCGACGTCTGGGTGGATGAGGACGCCCTGATCTGCGCCGCCCATGCCACCTTGCTGCACGGCGCCCGCGTTGTCGCTCTACTATCGGCCGCCCTATCCGATCACGAAGCAGCCTGGGCTCTCTGGGGCCAACACATTGAAACAGTTACGGCCTCCGGCAAGCTGTCCGATGAAGCACTGGCAAGCCTTGAGGAACGAATCAGGCCGGCCCTTCCCTGGCTGCTCGTCAGCCCGATCGACAGCACCCTTGAAGAGAGCGATTGGCTTGACGATTTCTCGCGCGCCTGGGCGACTGCGCTGAAAATGGTGGCCTCAGAACAGGTCGCGGCAAGCAACGCGTAACGCGAGTCTGTTCGATGTGCCCCCGTTACAACGTACGCGCCAAGCTGAATCAGCTTTTCCAGGAACTCGCGACGGCAGCCTTGAATGAAGGCGATTGGAGCGAGGCAGTCAAGCTTTGGGACACGCGTCCCCACTACGACATCGGGATTGCAAACGAAGGGCTGGTCATCCGCAACAGCGACCAGCCTGGCAAAGTCGAACCCGCCGTGATGAAGTGGGGCTTGATCCCCTCTTGGTCGAAGGATGGAAAGCCGATTCCAGGGGCTTTCAACGCCCGCGGCGAGACCGTCGCCACGAAGCCGACATTCCGGACGCCGTTCAAGAACCGTCGTTGCCTTATACCCTCAGACGGCTTCTACGAGTGGCTTTGGCTCGATGAGAAGGGGAAGAGCAAACAGAAATACCACATCCACCTCACTGGCGATCGACCATTCGTCTTTGCCGGGATTTGGGATCGATGGAAGCGCGACGATACAACGGTCGAGTCTTACTCGATGGTGACGACGGAGCCAAACGAGCTGATGACGCAGCTGCATAATCGGATGCCGGTCATTCTCACGCCTGCAGAGGCCCGACTGTGGCTCGACCCCAAGACTCCCGACAAGGCTCTCCTGGGCCTGCTCGATCCCTACCCGGCAGATGAGGTCGAAGCTTGGCCGGTGGCCAATCAGCCGAACGGGAAAGCCCGTTACGACGGTCCCGAGGCGGTGGAACGCATCGCGGTTGCCGGCGTGCCGTTCGGAGCGATGGCATAAAGATGTGCCGGTGTTTTGCCCTGAGAACGGACATCAACAACGCCTTGGCCGATATGCGCGTTGTGGATCTACTGGAAATCAAATGGGAGCCACGCCACACCATCAAACCGACGCAACAAATCACGATCGTAAGGGCCGTGGACAACGACAGGCGCGAAGCTATTTCTGCGCGATGGGGACTCGTTCCATATTGGACGATGAGCATAAAAACCAGTTTTGGGATGGTCAGTGCGAAGGCGGAGGAAGTCGCCGAGGTCAAGTCCTACGCGGAGCCGTTCCGCACGCAACGGTGCGTCTTCTTGATGGATGGCTACTACGAACCCCACGAACGTCGCAAGGACAAACGAAACTTCTTCGTGCACTTTAAGGACAATCGTGTGTTCTGCGTCGCCGGCGTTTGGTACTACCACCAGAAACTTGACGTGCTGAGTTGCTCGCTAATGACCACGCCGGCAAACCCCGTCCTGTCTGAGTTTTACTCCCGGATGCCAGCAATCGTCGACGGCGCCAACCTTGATGCGTGGCTCGATCCGAGGAACAATCAAACCGACCAGCTCGTGGCACTACTCACGCCATACTTCGATTCTGAGATGGTGGCGAGTCCGATCGGGTGACCGAGGTGGCAGCGATGCTTTTAGGATGAGCCGCCCAATGCTCAGATACTCGCTTCGTTCCTTACTCTTCGCGTGCGGTGTCTGCTGCATCCTGGCAGCCGTTTACGCCTACTACGTTTCGCCACCTAGCGAAGCCGTCGAGGTGTACGACTTGATGCGAAGTCTCCCCGCCGGCACACATCGCGACGAGGTTCGCCACTTGATGGTGAATCGATTCTCGGTAAGGCAAGTCGTGCTGGCGCACGCGTTCGACCACCACCATGGCGAGTCGTCAATCATCTCCGACAGCTGGTCTTTGCCATGCGGGTATTCCGCGATCGTCTTGTACTCATGGGAAGACGGCGAGATTAACGCGCTGACCTGCCACATTTATGACGGGCGGCGACGGCTCTGGAGGGGAGTGGCGATCGACGTTCAGTGACGATCCGGCCTATCCGACTTGCTTGGCGACTTCACACGCCTTTGCCAATGACCGTTCAGCGTAGATAAGCGTCGTGTCCTGGCGGTGATGGCCCAGCGCCATTTGCGCGGCCTCGATTCCCAAAGCGGCTCGCACCTCGGTCCCGTGGGAATGTCGCAACTGGTTTGGCGTCCAGCAGTGCTCGGCTCGCCAAGCCTTCGCTCGCTCGCGGATTTGCTCGAGGTCTTCGTCCGTCAGTTTCAGTTTCGCCTGTTTTGCCTTGCTCGGGACCTTGCAGTCGTCCGGCATCCCAAGCGCCTGCTCGCAGGCGCGCTCAACGGCCTGGCAGTAGCTGTCCGTCCTGTAGAACGGCCTCGTTCGACTTATCGCCGCGTTAAGGGCCTCGCGAGGCGGGAAGCAATAGGTCGCGGGCGCCCGAAACAGGAACGGCGAGAGGATTTCCTGCGCCTTGGGTCCAATCGCGATCTCTCGTTTGTGCCCGTGATGCTCGGTCTTGTGGCCGCCTGGACGAAATACCCAAACGTCGGCAGTGCGGTCGATATCGCAGCCGCGGAGACGGCAAACCTCCCCAGGTCGCATGCCGGTCAAGCGTTGAATCTGTACCATCGCGGCGACGGGTTTCGTCAGAAAGGGGAGCGTCTTCTCGACAACATCGTCCGAGACTGGCGCCACCGGCTCGGGCTCGTAGGCCTTGGTTCGACCGCGCGCAAGGCCTCCGACCTCACGCAAGTCGACAACAACCTGCCCGGGTAACATTTCGTTTGAGACTGCCCAAGAGAACATCGCGATGATGCGGTGACAGTACGCGTTGATGGTTGGCCGGCTGAGCCCGGCTTGAATCATGGCCTCGCGCGCTGCTTTCAACTTGAGCGGCGAGAACTCCTTGGCAGGGAGTCGACCGTAAAGTCGCTTGATGAATCGAAGGGCGGCGCGGTGCGTACTGAACTCAGTCGTGACCTTGCCGTCCTTGACGTAGTACGCCTTGCAGTGTCGAAGGAAGGGGACCATCAGCTCGATGATCGTTACCGCCGGCGGTGGTCCCTTCGAAGAAGTGCCAGGCGGAACAAGGGCAACGCGACCGCGCGCAGCCCATTCGCCGACGATTCGATCATACTTCTCCCGGCTTTCTTTCGATCCGTACGGGCCAAGCCAAACATCACGGCCATTCAGGGTGACGACGGCGCGATTCGTAGCCTTGTTGTGGCGGTACTTTGGGAACGGTTGCGTGAGACGTGGCATTAGGTGGAGACTCCGTGCCACCCCAGGAAAGAGAGGGGCTGGCGAGCCAAAACGGTCAGTGACCGTCTTGGGTTACATGGAATCTGCCGCACTTCCGAACGTCGGAAGGTAACCTAACTACCGATTCGGCAAGAACTTACAAACTAGTGGAGGATAGGGGACTTGAACCCCTGACCTCTTGCATGCCATGC
>CAZWSX010000082.1:0-1403 GCA_964636985.1 uncultured Pirellulaceae bacterium
GGCCGGATCGAGCGGAACTCGCCCGACTGTTGCTGCACGAACGGATTGCGGCTGAACAAGAGCTCGATGTCCATCAGGTAGTAATTCACCTGGACGGACGAAAGGTTTTGATAGTTCAGCGCCACCGTTCCCGACTCGACTTTGACGTCGAAGTTCGCGGCCGTGGCAGCGAGGTTCGTTTGCTGCTGGTCGCGGTTTTCCTTGTCGACCAGATAGTTCGCCTTCCCCTCGATCTCGTCGAGCGTTTGGCCCACCGAAGCGAACAGATTGCGCCAGCGATCGACCGGGTAGTTGGCGTACTTGTCGGCAATCTGCCGAGCGAGCTTGGGCTCGTCGTTGAACAGATCGAGCCAGGCCGCGCAGTAATCGTATTGCAGTCGCGTGCTCAAGCGATCGGGGTTGATCTTCTGGAAGACGTCCTGCGCCTCTTCGATCCGATCTTGCAACAGCATGTAGTACAGCACGGCCATATTATCGGTATCGTCGAGCGATCGGCGGAACGACAGCACGTACAAGAGCTGGTGATACTGCTGATTGAACCGATCGTTGAGAATCTGGCGATTGGGTCCGAGTTTGTGCGCCCGAGCGTTGACCAGCGGCTTGTATTCAAAATGCTGGTAGCTGTGGCGGACGACGGGATCGATATCGACCAGCGGACTGCTGATCCAGGCCCCGCATTGATTCAGGAAGTTGTCCTGATACTGCAAGTACTGGCGAGCCGTCTCGACCGTATTGTGCAACAGCGAGTACGACCAAAGCGTGTTGTTGTAGGTGTGGCGAGCACCCAAGAGCGCAGTCGCCTTTTCGTAGAAAGGCTTGTCCTTCATACGGAAAGCGATCTTGTCCAAATCGAGCCGGCGAACGTTGTTCATTTCAAGATAAGTCAATACTTCGGCCTCGGTCCCGTTTTGCGAGACGTATTCCCACGACTCGCGGTCGATCCTGCTGGCTTCGGCGACCACGTTGAAGATAAAGGCGATTGCGCTGGCGACCAGTTGCCCTTGCTTGCTGACATGGACCGGGAAGTGGGCGAATTTGCCGGGTGCCGGGAAGTAGAAGAAGTATTCCAGCGTCGCCGTGGCGAACGGTTGCAAGTCGACGGGAACGCTCTTGGTTTGTTTGCCGTTGTTGAGCGGAATCGCGCCCAGCGGGATTTGCAGCAGCACGTCGAGCTTTTGCCGCGACGAGCTGGGATTGGTCACCACGACCTGGCAGCCGTACACGGTGTGGACCAGGAACTCTTCGGTGACGAACTTGTCGGCTTGTTCCCCTTCGACCATGCGGTAGCGGTCGTTGGCGCGGAAAAAGTTCTGTCCCACCAGAACGGCTGTGTCGGCCTTCACGTCGGTCGGTTTGATTTCTTCGTGAATCACCACCATCGGGCTGCCGGCCTTGAGCTTCAT
>CAZWSX010000082.1:1503-5135 GCA_964636985.1 uncultured Pirellulaceae bacterium
GTCTCGAACAACCGCAGCTTCCGCTCGCGATCAGGCGGCAGCAACTCGAACGAGTCCTGCACGAACCGCCGCGCAAAGGCTCCTTCGCCTGGCAAATTGCGGCCGAGCAGAATCGTCTCGACAACGTTCAAACGGCCATGTTTCCAAACCTGCGAGAACTCTTTAAGGTCCTCGCCAAGCAGCCAGTAATCGATGAACGTCTTGTCCTTCTTATTCGCCAGATACGGCTTGATCACCGAGTTGAAGAACTCCGGGTCCTTCTTAAACAGGAAGAACGAGAGTTCGTGACTGGCGTATTTGCTGTAGAGCGTCTTCTTCTCTTCCGGCTTCAGATTGGGCCAGTTGGCGAGGAAGCTGAACTCGACAAGATTCTGATCGTTCGTCAACGTCACCAGCAAGCGGTATACCTTGGCCAACGTGTCGAAAGTCTCGACGCGGCTGGAGGTAACGTCCGCCACAGTGAGCGTTTCATCTTTGTTGAGAATCGAGATGCTTTTCTGTTGGGCGTAGTGCTTTGCGGGATCGAGGCCGCGAGCGAGACGCAGGTCTTGAAACTTGGCTTCCTCCTTGGGGAGCCAGACCCATCGCATCACCGTAGCCGCCGGATCGACGGCGACCACGCGCAGGACTGCGAACGGCCCCAGTGCCTCGCGCGGGATTTGCACGATCCCCTTCTCGTCGGCCACTGCGTTAGTGACGACCAACGAGCCTTCCGCGAGGAAGTCGTAATCGGGGAAAGCGGCATCATTCGGCGGCGTCGCCATGTCACCGCGCATTGGCATCGAAGCAGCCGGTGCCATCGGCGCAGGCTCTTCGCGGGCGAGCCGATCGAACTCCGCACCTTGCTGCGCCTCCTGGATACTGGTGCTGGTGTCGCGAATCGCCCACGGGTTGATCAACAGGCCCGGCCGCTCGAGCATGTTGCCGGGGTAACGTTTGACTAACCGGCGATCGAGGATGTACTGATACTCGTCGCCAATACTGCGTCCCGAGAGATACAGCGACTTCGGCTTAGCCCGCAAGCGCGCCTCAAGCTCGGCATCGCGCACTTTGGCGAGTTGCCCGAAGATCCCGTGGCTCGGCAGGAAGCGGGTTGCTAACACGTGGACGCGAGTCAGTTTGGTCGTATTCTTCAGTTGTACCTTGAGGTGCGAGTCGGTCGTTTCGATCGATGCAATTTGCAGGGGAGCTAAGCGCGCTAATTGCGCTGAGCGATAGGCGCCGGTGACGTTGCCGTCCGCCTTCGCGCCAGCGACGACGCGAATCCACACTCGTTGTCCGGTCGATTTGAATAAGAGTTCGTAGTCGCCAGCATCGAGCTTGTCGATTTGCACCATGCCGCCGGCGATTTTCGTTTTCGCCAGTTGATCGCTGACGAAGTTTCCGGCCCGCATCTCGAAAAGCGAGACCTCGCTACGATCCGGCTTCTCGAGCGAACCGAGATAGGGCAACTCGATCGTATCGCCGGCCGCTGCGTGGACCACGCCTGGCAACGTCGTTTCATCGCGCGGGATCCGCCAGGTATGGCTCACTCCTTCCGGTCCGGTGGCCGTGATTTGGGCTACGCCTGCCAGTGAACCCAAATCAATGCGTCCCTGATCGTCGGTTTGCAAGCTAAAGGTTGGCGCGTGCCGGAAATCCTCGTGCTTCACTTGCAGCTGCACGGGACGGTCCTTCCGCTCTTCCCCAGTTCGGCCGAAGATTTCCAAATAGAACTTGTCGCCCAGGCGCGTGAGATGCAGATCTTCGATCTTGTCGGTCGGATCGATCTGGTTGACCGAGTAGCTCTCAGTCACCGCTAGATCTTGCTTTTGGCCGGTGGCCAGGTTTTGCACTTTGGCCTGCAGCGTGAACGTGATGTTCGAAAGTCGGTGCGGCACCTGAAAGTCGATCTCGGTCTCACGGTCTTCGTACAGTTTCACATCGCTGAATTCTTTGGTCGCGCGGATGCCGTCCAAGTCGACGCTGGTCAGCGTCACGCGAACCTCTTCCAGCACCTTCACGCTCGTCGGCTGACCGGCGACATAGAGGCCGGGGCGAACCACCAACGTCGCTTTGTTGCGCGTGAGAAGTTGCTCGCGGTCGACATACAGACCAGCTCGCAACTCGTACGTTTCTTGCCAGTGGACCATCTGCTCGAGCGTCGATAATCCTTTGTGGCCCAAGACGATCTTTTGGGTAGTCGTGGCCTGGCTGCTGTAGGGAATGCGGATCGTGCCGTCTTTTTCCGCCGAGTAATCGCGGCCCGCCATCCAGACCGTGGCATCGTTCAGCTTCTTGCCGTTTTCGTCGTAGACGGTGAGGACATGGCCGAGCATCGAGTTCTTGGCGATGAAGTGCAGGCGACCTTTGTGGATCACCGCGCGGCTCGATTTGCCGTTGCCAATGAAATCGATCACATACACGCCCGCCTTGTTGAGCCCGGCGAACTCGAAGTGCCGCTTCATCCGACGCAGCGGGCCTTCCTCGTACGAGTAGACTTTCTCTTCGTTGGGAACGAGGCCATCCAGGTTGATCGATGTTTCGACTTCGTTGAGTCGTGTCCGATAGTAGCCGGCCGTGTTGATCTCGAAGACTTTGACGATCAGTTTTCCGGCGTTCTTCACCCACAGATCGAGCCCGACGGCGTCGCCTGAGGCGTAGACGTTGCGGTTGGTCGGGAAGAAGTCGATGTCGACGCGGTCCTTGAGTTGCTGATACATCTCGGGCGGCAGCAGCGCCGTCCAGCGCTGGGCATCGCCGAGCCCGTTTAAGAGTTTCGTTTCGGCGAACAGATAACGGAGATACAAGTCGCCGACGTACGGATCGAATTCCTTAGTGTCCGTATCTTCCACAAAGAACTGCGACAGCATGTCGCGGACGAGCGGTTCGTCGTTGCCGATTGGATCGAGCCCGGTGAACGGCTGAAAATTGGCATTGAGATCGCACGGATTGTTGCGGTCGGGCGCCGTCTCCAGATACTTCGGATTCACGTACGGCATGTGCCGCGGAATCTTGACATAGGCCAGGACCTTCGCCTTGTTGTACTTCCCTTGTTGGCGCTCCCGCTGGAGTTCGTGGTAAAGAACATGTGCCTTGAGGGAGTTGAACGTGGGGGGGAGCGTTTCGGTGAATTTTTGCAGGCGTTCGAGATAGCTCTTCAGTTCTTCGGGATTGTTCTTCCAATCGAAGTCGTCGCTGGGGCGAAGCCGCGTTAGATACTGATAAACAAAGTTGCCGTCGTGGATCAATTGCGTCCGCAACTTGAGCAGTTCGTCCATCTGCGACTTGAGAAGAATTCGATGGGCGTTCAGGCTTCCAAAGCCGCCGCTATGTTCGTGGTTGAGGTCGTCGGCCACCAGTTTGGCCAGGTTGGGCACGTCGGGGCGTTGAAGACGGGCAAGAAATGCCCGGCGGCGATTGGCGTCGAGGCTTTCCGTGGCCAGCCACGTGAGAGCCGCGTCTTCAAAACCATCTAAGTTGGAAAAATGAACGAGCGCGTGTTCCTGCATCGTCTTGCGAGAGTAGTTGTTGGGATCGAGCGTTTTGGGAAGATTGGGTTTAGCGCCGGGGACCACCCGCTGGTGGCCGTAGTTCAGGCCGAGTTGCTCGCGCAGGTAGCGAAGTGTTTCTTCAGGCGACGAATCGTAAGT
>CAZWSX010000083.1:0-4738 GCA_964636985.1 uncultured Pirellulaceae bacterium
TCAGTTTCCATCATGCCGCGACGCCTAAAAATCATTGGTGATCGGTCGCCAGAGAAGGTTGGACCCCGGTCGCGCGCCCTCCGCCACCTGCCTTCGCGAAAGCGTTCTCCCGATCCGGCTGCGGCCGGATTTTTCCGTTGTTTTCGAGGGTTATGCGGGAAGGGCTGAGCACTGGCACCGGCGCCAGGCCGCACGGAAGCGATCTCTCTGGGCCGATATTCTCCGGACCTGATGACTGCGCCGATTTGGTGAATTGTCTGTAAGACGATGGAAAGTAACGCTTTCTACTTCCGCGCGGGCTGTTACTTTCGAACAGTTCAACTGAGTGCCGATCGGAACCCAGATCGAAATGCCCTCAGCTAATGAACGGATCACACTGCCCACTGCGATGAGAGCGCTTCGGCCTGCCGCAGGACAGTTTGCACAGCAGCATCCTGTAGGTCAGGCGGGAAGCCGTGCTTGCGCAATATTCGTTTCACCAGCACGCGCATTCGTGCCCTGGCACTCTCGCGATGTGACCAATCCACGGAAACGCTACCCTTGAGGCTGACGAGGAGTTCGTGCGCGATCACCTTGAGGGAATCGTTGCCCATCAGTTCGACGGCGCTCTCGCTTTCGGCCAAGGCGTCATAGAAAGCGATTTCGTCCTGCGACAGCCCTTCATCTTCACCGCGCTTGCGGGCGGCGCGAACTTCCTTGGCGAGGTCGATCAGTTCCTGCAACACCTCGACGGTGCTGATTGCGTTCGTGTGGTAGCGGGCGATAGCGGCCTCCAGGCGCTCGGAAAACCGCTTGGTCTCGACCACGTTCGTTTTGCTGCGGGAGCGGATTTCATCGTTCAACAGCTTCCGCAAGGCCTCAAGCGCGAGGTTTTTCTTCTCGAGCTGCTGAACCTCAGCGAGGAATTCGTCAGACAGGATTGAGATGTCCGGCGTCGCAATGCCTGCCGCTGCGAGAATGTCCACAATCTCTGTGGAGACGACCGCGCGATCGAGGATTTGCTGAATCGCGAACTCGCGATCGGCCGCGCTCTTGCCAGCACCATCGGCCGACTTCACGAGAGCGGCACGCACCGTTTGAAACAAACCTACTTCATCCCGGATTGCCCGGGCTTCATCGCTTGCCGATGCCAAGGCGAAGGCTTTCGAAAGGGCGAGGACGGCATCCTGATAGCGGCGGTTCTCCCGACGCTTGCCTTCATCGCTGGTCTCGCGTGCCGCCGCTTCATGCTGGCGCGTCAAAATCCATTCGATCGCTTCGGCAAGCACGATCAATCGTTCTTGCGGCGTGCCAGCCAAGCCTCGCGCATAGTCGAAGCCGTGATACATCGCCTTCACAACCTCGAACTTCTCAAGCAGCACTGCGACCGCTTCGGCCTCATCGATTCCGGCCTGGCGCTGATCGGAACCGGAATACTGGCCGAGTGCATTCTTGAGGTTCTGGGCGATGCCGATGTAGTCGACGACGAGGCCGGCAGGTTTGTCGCGGAAGACCCGGTTTACCCGCGCAATGGCCTGCATCAGTCCATGGCCCTTCATGGGCTTGTCGATATACATCGTATGCATCGACGGCGCGTCGAACCCGGTCAGCCACATATCCCGGACGATCACGAGCCTCAGCGCATCCTTCGGGTCTTTGGCGCGCTTCGCCAAAAGATCGCGCCTGGCCTTGGTGCCGATATGCGGTTGCCAGCCCTGCGGATCAGCAGCCGAGCCAGTCATCACAACCTTAACCGCACCTGCGGCGTCGTCGTCGCTGTGCCAATCAGGCCGGAGCGCGATGATCTGGTTGTAGAGCGCCACGCAGATGCGGCGGCTCATGCAGACTACCATCGCTTTGCCGTCCATCGCGGCAACGCGATCTTCGAAGTGCCGCACCAGATCGGCGGCCACCATCGCCAGCCGCTTCTCGGAGCCGACCAGCGCTTCGACGGTCGCCCACTTGCGCTTGATCTTCTCCTGTTCAGTGACCGCCTCGTCTTCGGTCAGCTCCTCGATCTCCGCATCGATTTTAGGCTTCTCCTCGTCGGGAAGCTCGATCCGGGCAAGGCGGCTCTCGTAGTAGATCGGGACCGTAGCGCCGTCTTCCACCGCCCGGCTGATGTCGTAAACGTCGATGTATTCGCCGAACACAGCAGGCGTGTTGACATCGTCCTTTTCGATCGGCGTTCCGGTGAATCCGATGAAGGACGCGTTCGGAACGGCGTCGCGAAGATACTTCGCAAAGCCGTAGGCGATCTCGCCGGTCTTCTGCTCGATCCGCGCCTTGAAGCCATATTGGCTCCGGTGGGCTTCGTCGGCGATCACGACGATGTTCCGGCGATCCGACAACATCGGATAGGTTGCTTCGCCGGTTGCCGGCGAGAACTTCTGAATGGTCGTAAAGATCACGCCGCCGGAGGCACGACTCAGCGCCGATTGCAGATCCTCGCGGCTGTCTGCCTGGATGGGCGTTTGCCGGATCAGATCGCGGCACATCGAAAAAGTGCCGAAAAGCTGGTCGTCCAGATCGTTTCGGTCTGTGATGACGATAATCGTCGGATTTTCAAGTTCAGGACGGCGCACAAGCTGCCCGGCATAGAACGCCATCAGCAGGCTCTTGCCTGACCCTTGCGTGTGCCAGATCACCCCGACCTTTCGGTCGCCTTGGGGCGCCGACGCCTCAACGGTCTTGTCCACTGCGTGCCGCACGGCATGGAACTGATGATAGCCCGCGACGATCTTCGCAAGGCCCGAACCCGTCTCGCCGAACACGGTGAAATCATGCAGCAGATCAAGCAGGCGCCGACGCTCGAAAACGCCTTCGATCAGAATATTGAGTTCCGGCTGGCCTTTCGCGGCAATGACTTTGCCGTCCGTGGTGCGCCAAGGCATGAAGCGCTCTTGATCGGCGGTCAGCGAGCCGACGCGGGCCGTGATGCCATCCGAGGTGACAAGGACGGCGTTCGTCCGGAAGAGCGAAGGGATTTGCGCCTTGTAGGTCTGAAGCTGGTTGTGGGCGCCGGCAAGCGTCGCGTTCTCTCCGCCTGGCGCTTTCAGCTCGATCACGCCCAGCGGCAGGCCATTGATGAAGACGACGATATCCGGCCGCCGGTTGACGCTGCCCTCAATCACCGTGAACTGGCCCGTCGCCAGCCAGTCGTTTGCGGCGAGATCGTCGAAATCGATCAGGCGAACCTTGTCGCCCCGGATAGTGCCGTCTTCGCTATAGAATTCGACATCGACGCCTTCGACCATCAGCTTGTGCAGGCGGCGGTTCTCTTCGACGAGCGACGGCTTCTCGGTGGCTAGCACCTTACGCAACGCATCACCGCGCGCCTCAGCCGGGATCGTGGGGTTCAGCCTTTCGAGGGCCGCTGTCAGGCGCTTGAGGAGAACGACATCCGCATAGGCCTCGCGCTCGGGCGCCTTGCCGTCAGGGCCGATCTCAGCGTCGGTAGCGAGCGCGTAGCCGAGGCCGGCGAGCTGGTCGAGCACCACATGTTCAATGGCCGCTTCGGAAAGATAAGCCATAACTAGTCACCCTCGAACATCTTGAGGTATTCAAGCAGAATTGATTGTTCCTCGGCGGACAGATGGTCCTCAACAATCCGTATCCAGACCGCCCCTGCCGGCGACCTTATCATCTCCAAGTTCTCTGAAGCCCATCCAAACGTGGAAACGGTGCCGTCGCCGTCAACGGTGCCCACTTTCAGCCCCGCCGCGATCAGTTGCGGAATCGGATAGCACCGCCGCTGTCCGAGCTTTGTATTGCAGATCGCATGCCCCCAAGCGACATTCTGCGGAATGTGTTCGATGTCCGAGTAGGTTAGCGGCACCATATGAAAGAGGTTCACCACAGTAGATCGGGTGGCGTTTGCGACCTGTTCAGATGCATTGAGCAAGGAGGTTTCGTCGGAGAATGCGATCTGGTCATGAAGCTCGTTGTATTTAATCAATTTCATGCACAATGGGCACGAGCTGAACCCGCTCCTCAATAGCCCGAGTGCTTCCCACTCTTTCGGGTCGAACAGCCCATGGTGAGCAAGAACCGCTTCCAGATGCTCGGTTTGGGCGGCGACATAAGGGCTGTCGACCGTGTGAGCCGTTAGCCACGCCAAGATGCACTTCGCAAGGAAGTTTGCGTTCTCGTTTGCATACTCAGGCGCAAATATTCCCTGCGGTGGCCCCTCCGTTCGCGCGGCGCTGTTGCCGTGGGCCGCAATGCGCAGAACATACTCGCCTTCGTCTATGGCGCCCGCAGTCCTCTCGCTAATCGCAACGCCATTTAGTGAAAGAGTGCGCACCCGCCAAGTTGGCGGAGGTGGGTAAGTCAGTAGCTGATGGTGGGTTCGATAAAGAACGAACGCGTTCTGTCCAGGTTTAGGCGCATCTGCGGCGGCGAAGTAGGGCTTCGGCTGCCCGGGGCTAGCGAAGTACTGATCTGGAAATAGCCGGACAACGAAGCCGTCTTCATACTTGTGCAATGGTGCTTGGTTCAGTCGCTCAAAAGGAACAATGACCTTGTTGCTTCGTAAGACATGGTTTTGATAGGCACCCTTTGCACCGCCTCGTGGAGTGGCAAAGCCCGCCTTTGATATTTTGTCTTTGTCCTTTGATGCAAGGAATCCCCATGACTGCGAGGGATGAGGGTTGTGGCCGCCGGCATGACCTTGCTCTTTCATACATCCCGCGGACAGACACAGCGGCATCAGATCTGTTCTCCGATCAATCGACCGGAGAAAATCACGGGCAAAAGG
>CAZWSX010000084.1:0-4225 GCA_964636985.1 uncultured Pirellulaceae bacterium
CCTCGACGAGTCCCTGGGAATGCTGCGCGTCATCAAGAAAGAGACGGCTCACGAAAGAAACTCGTCCCACCGTTAGGTGCCGTTGCGTTACGAATCGCCGGAACAGTTCATCAAAAAGATTGCCCGCATCGCGGCTGGTCCGTCGCGGGACAGGAAAACATGTCAAAGTACCACCATCTTCGCGGCCGAGAGATTTCACAAAACGTCGCCTGCGACCTGTCGCACCTGGAACCGTCGGACGTTGGTGATCTGGCACGATTCTGTCGCCTCTATTACTCGCTCGAATTCGCAGTCGGGCAGGTACTTTCGGACCACGACACAAATTATTACCCCAATGCCAGTTTCTCGATTCTCCGATTCATCGCGACGTTGAGGCGAGTGCAACGGCTGTGCGGAAACGGTGCGCGTTTCCTGGATGTCGGCTGTGGCTTGGGAAACAAAGTTTGGATCGCGCAAGAGCTTGGCTTCGACGCCCACGGAATTGAGGTCAACGAGAAGTACGTGGAGATCGCGCAAAACCTTGTTGACCCCCAGCGCGTCCTGTGCCAAGACGCAACGACCTATGCGGACTATGGTCGGTATGATGTGATCTACTTTTTCAATCCAATGCCGTCTGGGGCGTTGGAAGCCGCTGTTCTGGGCGGAGCAAGGCAGGGCGCATTGATCTTCCACGCGACGCGGTTGCAGCGTCCGCCAGTGCGCAACCATCTGCGCGTTTCAAAACACCTCTTCTACCTGACGGACGGTGTTTCGGCACCTGACCCGGTGCAGCGCACTCCCTTTGTGATTCCACTTCGAGTCGATGCAAAACCAACAGGTTGCCAGGAAGATTCGGGCCGACGACGAACCGTCAGGCTCAAACAAACCACTTAATGACTGATAGTCGGCTAGTGAAAGTGGCTGTCAAACCTCTTGTTGACGGCGATGCAAAGTGAAACGGATCGTCAAACGGAAACTTTAGTTGCCGGCCCGGTTGCAGGAAATGTTTTCCAGAAGGGTCGTCGGGAGTCACCGGGTGACACCGTACGAACAGATCTCATCCCGACAGTTAATTGAACGACTCGCTGCCGAACGTTAAACGAAGAATTCACGACAAACGTGGGATGTCTGCAGCTGTTGCTAGACCGACGCTCGCGAAAGAGGGCGGTGGTGGGACGGCGGCCGCATTTGACACTCCCTGATGCATCGCTATATTCGAGTGTGCGAATATAGGAATTCACAGTCGATTGCGATCTAGAGGAACTCATGTTGAACTCGATGCGGCAGTTCAAGGCGGGCATCTTTCAGGCACTCGGCCACCCTGCGCGGGTCACCATTGTGGAATACCTCCGCTACGGCGAACTTTCGGTCGGGCAGTTGTGCGAGAAGGTCGGCGTCGAGCAGGCCAACGCCTCCCAGCACCTTACCGTCCTGCGAAACAAGCACATCGTCGAAACCCGCAAGGAGGGCAACCAAATCTTCTACCGGCTCCGTGACCCACTCTTGGGGGAAGTGATGGAGAAGATGCAAGAGTATTTCTTTGCCCACTGGAGTGAGGCGATCGAGATGCTGCGAGAGGAGAAGAAGAAAGTAAAAAAGACCGAGCGGGAGGCCGAGCGGTGAAGCGGGGCAGAATGCCGAAGCTGGTTGAGGTGTTGCGCGGCTACAACCTCAAGACGTTCTTCTTCGACCTGATCGCCGGGTTGACGGTCGGCCTTGTCGCCCTGCCGTTGGCGATGGCCTTCGCGATCTCGTCCGGCGTCCCGCCGCAGGCGGGGCTGTACACGGCGGTAGTCGCGGGGTTCCTCATCTCGGCCCTCGGCGGCTCCAAGACTCAGATCGGCGGCCCGACCGGGGCGTTCGTCGTCATCGTCTTCGGCATCGTCGCCCAGCACGGGATGAACGGCTTGCTAGTCTGCACGGTCATGGCGGGCGTCATGCTCGTTGTAATGGGCCTGACCGGCCTCGGCACGGCGGTGCAGTTCATCCCCCGGCCTGTCATCGTCGGGTTTACCAATGGTATTGCCGTCCTCATCGCCAGCACGCAGATCAAGGACTTCTTCGGGCTGCGGATCGAAAACGTGCCGGGCGACTTCGTAGGCCGGATGAACGCTGTCGTGACGCACTTTCACACTATCTCCATGACGACAACGCTGCTGGCGGTCGGGGCCTTAGCTGTAGTGATTCTCTGCATGAAATTCTTCAAAAAGGTTCCCGGCCCCATCGCTGCCCTGCTGCTCGGCACAGGCGTGGTAGTGGCGTTCGGGGTCTCGGTCGAAACCATCGGAACCCGGTTCGGCGGCATCCCCAGTGGCCTACCCCCTGTCGCAGCGCCGCATTTCGACCTGGCTATGATTCCGGCTCTGCTTTCGCCGGCCCTGACGGTCGCCCTGCTTGGGGCCATCGAGTCACTGATGTCCGCCGTGGTCGCCGACCGGATGAGCGGCGACAAGCACAACCCGAACGTCGAACTGGTGGCTCAAGGGGTGGCTAACATCGTCACTCCGTTCGTCGGCGGCATTCCGGCGACGGGGGCCATCGCTCGCACTGCCACGAACGTCCGGTCGGGGGCCAAGACGCCGGTGGCCGGGATGATCCATGCCCTGACCTTGCTAGCCGTCCTGCTGTTTGCAGCGCCCCTTGCTCGCCACATTCCGCTGGCTGTGCTATCAGCGATATTGATGGTGGTCTCTTACAACATGGGCGAGTGGGGAGAAATCCCGAAGCTCTTGAAGATGTCGTGGGCAACCGTCGCCGTCTGGTTGACAACCTTCGCCCTGACTGTGTTCGCCGACCTGACAGTAGCGGTGCAGGTTGGGATCGTCCTCGCCGCCCTGCTGTTTATCCACAAGGTGGCGAAGACCACGACCGTCTCAAGGGTGACGAAGGAGTACGTTGAGGATGGTCGGTTGCACATCTTGCAGGACAAGCACATCCCCGATTACGTCGCCGTCGTCCGCATCCACGGTCCGTTTCTGTTTGGGACGACGGAGAAATTATCCGTCGTCACCGATCACATCGAAGACCTTACGCCGGTCATCATCCTACGACTGCGGAACATGACAGCCATCGACGCCACCGGCCTGCTCGCACTGGAAGACCTTGCCGACAAGGTCCACGCGTCAGGTCGCCACCTGATTCTGTGCGGGGCCAGGCCGCAGCCTGCCAAGCTCATGCGGCAGGTCGAGTTCGAGCGGCACGTCGGGCGAGACAACATCTGCATGCATATCACGGGGGCGCTAGAGCGCGCCAAAGCTCTTCACGAGAGGACGTCCAATACAAACACGTTCTGACTTTAGAATCCCGTCGCCAGTTTCGCAACCAAACGGGGGACTTGAGTTTACGAAGTTATCGAGGTGAAAGAATTTGAGTCGCAATTGAGTCAGCGCGAAGGGTGTCGATGAGCAACTGGCGCCCCACCGAAAGTTCGCGCCTAGAGTAGACAGTCAAAAAGAGTTACCGATGGCACAATCACAACAGTTCAAGGAACTGTGGGCACAGCCGCGCTGAACTGCGCACCCGTCATCTCTCCAGTGCGCTCAACGCATTTGAGTCCGACAACTTCACTTTTTTCATGTGGGTTCGTGGTCTTTCAGCGTGGCTTCGATTTCAAGGTCCGCTCACGATACATTTCGCCGGGCGTGCTGTAGTCGAGGGCGGCGTGGCGTCGTTCCTGGTTGTAGAAGTCGAAGTGGCTTCTCAAGCCAGTCGTCAGCGTCTCGACGGTGCCGAACTCGTGCAGGTAAATCGACTTATACTTCACCGTTCGCCACAACCGCTCGATGAACACGTTGTCGAGCCAACGACGCCGGCAGTCCATGCTGATCGCCACCTGCTCTGTTTGTAATCGGCTGACGACGGCCGCGCTCGTGAACTGCGATCCCTGGTCGGTGTTGAAGATCTGGGGCCGGGACACGGCCAGCGATCGACCCAGCGCGGTCAGGCAAAATGTTGCGTCCATCGTGTTCGACAATTCCCACGCCATCACGTAGCGGCTGAACCAATCGATGATCGCCGTGAGATACATGAAACCTCGCGGCATCGGCACGTAGGTGATGTCGGTGGGTTACGGCGGATTACGCTGAGAAACGCCAAATCCTCGAAATCGTCTGGTTGAACTGTCGTCTCGACGACGCAACTCTTTGCCCCACAATGAGAAAGCCCTTTGACGTTCTCGTCAAAGGGCTTGTTTCTAAAAAAAGTGGAGGATAGGGGACTTGAACCCCTGACCTCTTGCATGCCATGC
>CAZWSX010000085.1:0-2959 GCA_964636985.1 uncultured Pirellulaceae bacterium
GGCGGCCCCAAGCCGGAGCTGAAGGTCCTGATCGATGGCACGCCGCCTGTCACGGAACTGACGGCCGAGGCGACACCCGAAGGCCGCGTGAAAGTCACCTGGAAGGCTCAAGACTTAAGCATTCGCGCCGAAGGCATCCGCATCGAATACCAGGCTGGCGAGCCAAACAATCCAAAGTGGCTGCCGGTCCCGATCGGAGCCAAGGACGTTCGCCGTAATGAAACCTCGTTTTGGGGGCAAAGCGTTTTCGATCCCAAGACGCCTGTTCGCGTGATCGACCTGCGATTGATCGCACGAGATGCCGTGGGCAATTCCTCCTCGGCGTCGGGCCAGGCGATTCTCCCAAAAGCGACATCGAAGGTGGCGGACGGCGGCCTTTCGGCGCCTCTAACGGCCGCGACGAGTGGTCGCGTGGCCTCCAAGCCGGCGGCTCCGGCCAGCGCTATTCCCGATGCGACAGGCGGTCCAGGGGATCCGTTCCGGCGCCACCGGCAAACCGAAACATCCAAGGAGACGGCGGATGCTCCGGAGGCTGATGTTGCCGCCGACCAACCCACGTCGCAATCGTGGCCTGCCGACAACCGCATGCCCGACGACCTTGCCGATGCACCACCGCCGGTCGTCCCTGCGAAGTCGTTGAACCTTCGGCACAATCGCAAGGAAGCCGAACCACCTCCCGCGAGCGATGTGGCGGAGATCCACAACAAGACGAAACAAGTCAAGCAAGCCAGCACGGCAGCGAGCAAGAAGCCGCCCGTGGAGGTCGAGGCCGAACCGCAAGAAGACGTGGCTGCGACGCAGGCCGCAGACGAATCGTCGATGGCGGATGACGTGGAAATGGCGGTTTCGAGTCCGTTTTCGGGTGAGAGTTACCCAAGAAAATCACCCGTCGCTGCTCCTTATACGCGACCCTTCTTCGACCGCAATCGCCCGATTGGCCGCGACTCCAAAAACGCGCCGAAGGAAGAAACGCAAGACACGGCGGCTGTTGCCGAGACCAGCGACGATCAGCAGGAAACGCCCGCCAGCGATGTCGCGACCGATTCGCAAGGCGACGAGACCATCACGGCGGAATCGTCCACCTACGACGCCGCGGCGGGCAATCACCCGCAAGCTCAAAACGACAAGCACGTCAAACTCGAATACGATCTCGAGGGAGTGGGGCCTGCGGGCGTGAAAGCGGTCGAACTGTGGGGCACCAAAGACGGCGGAAAAACTTGGGAACGCTGGGGCGAAGACCAGGA
Source organism: uncultured Pirellulaceae bacterium (assembly GCA_964636985.1). Lineage (GTDB taxonomy): Bacteria > Planctomycetota > Planctomycetia > Pirellulales > Pirellulaceae > CAZWSX01. Next base: position 1,245 of record CAZWSX010000085.1, read on the forward strand.
CAAGACCAGCCCCTTTGAATTCGAGGTCAGAACCGAAGCGACCTTCGGCTTCTCGATGGTGGTCGTTTCGAACAACGGCCTGGCCAGCAAACCGCCGCAAACCGGCGATTCTCCCGACGTGTGGATGACGATCGACACTACCAAGCCGACCGTACAACTCGAACAAGCCGCCTGCGGCAAAGGCGAGCACGCGGGCAAGCTTGATATCCGCTGGAAGGCGGAAGACGCGCACCTGGGCGAGCGGCCCATTTCGATCTTGTTCAGCGAAAAAGCCGAAGGGCCGTGGATCACCGTGGCCGCAGGGCTGCCGAACAGCGGCCAATACTACTGGGCCGTCGAGGCGCGAACACCGCGGAAGCTGTTCCTCAAGATCGAGTGCCGGGACGAGGCGGGCAACGTTGCCAGCGATATGCCGGCCGAAGCGATTGGCCTGGAAGGGTTGGCGCCGAAAGGCCGGATCAAGGCCGCCGCGTCATCGGGTTCCAAGTCGGGCAACTCGAAAGAAAGTGCCTTCAAAAGCCCGCTCTTCAAGTAGACGCGCTTCGTAGCCGCACTCGCCAAGAGTGCGGTGGCCCCGCAAGTGGACGCAGCAACTTCCTACTTCGCGATGCGCAGCACGCGATTGTTGTAGCTGTCGGTGATGTAGAGTTCCCCCGTCTTGGGGTGAACTGTCACGCCGTGCGGCCGGGCAAGCTCGCACTTCTTGGGATCGCCGCCAACGCCGGCGCTGCCTTGCTTTCCTGTGCCGGCGACCCGCTCGATTTTGCCCGTTTTGGGAACGTAGCGCCGGATCAAGTTGTTCTCGGCATCGGCGATGATCACCGAGTCGTCCACATCAATGCAAAGATGCTTAGGGCCGCTCATCGTCGCATCGATTGCCGCGCCACCGTCTCCGGTCGCGCCCATCTTGCCACCGCCATTGACCACCGTGCGAATCTTGCCGGCTGCATCAACGACTCGCAAGGCATGCCCGCTGCGCTCCAGGATGTAGAGATTGCCTTGGCGGTCGGGTGCCACGGCGCGCGGATCAACAAGAGGAGCTTCGGTCGCGACGGCGCCGTCGTCCGGTTTCCCCTTCTTGCCGTTTCCGGCAACGACCTTGATGGAACCGGTTGCCAAGTCGACCAAATGAATCTGCGACAGGTTGGCGATGTAGAGCTTCGTACCGCTGAAATCGAGCGTGATGCAATACGGCCCAGCGGATTTACCTTGTTCGACGGGGACGTGAAAGCCCGGCAATGTCGAAACCTTCTTCGTGCCGAGATCCGCTTTACGAACGACACCGTTCCAAGTGTCGGCGATCAAGACGCTGTCGTCTGGAAGAATCGCCAAGTTGTGTGGACCACTGAACTGAGCGTCCAAGGGTGGACCGCCGTCGCCTGAATAGCCAATGTCGGGCTTGCCGGCGACGTGGATCGCTTTGCCTTTGTCATCGATCTTGAGCAGCCGGTTCCCCTCGGCCATCTCGATGACGTACATCGCGCCCTTGGAATCGAAGGCGGTGCCGAAGGGTTCCTTCAGGCCGTCGTCGGTGACGAGGAGGATCGTGTCGGCGGGCAGTGGAGTTGCAAACGCAAACAACAAACCAACAACCAACAGGAAGTATTTCATTGGGTGCAATGTCCTTCACTGCGTTCTAGTGAATGTCCGGCCAATCTGGGTTTAGCAGCCCGTTGAAAAATTCTCTTCACATCGTAATCTACGGCCAACGGAAT
>CAZWSX010000086.1:0-2574 GCA_964636985.1 uncultured Pirellulaceae bacterium
CCCCGTCGCGGCCGGCGTAAACCAAATCGATCGAAACATGCACCATCCGGACGTCGCGCTCGGTAGCCACGTCAAGCAAGCTCGCAAGCGTCTCGACATTCACCCTGCGGGCCATCACTGGGTCGTACTCGCAGCTCTTAAGCTTGCACGTTCCCTCAGCCGAAAGGACCGCTCGAAACTGGTGCCGGTCGAACAGCCGCGCCAGGGAATCGCGGTCGTCCATGTCGAGTGGAACGATTCCAGGCCCAATCAGCGGCCAATTATCGACCCGCCGCACGGCGACGACCTGGCCCGGACGTTGCCGCCCGAAATAGGCCAAGGCGTTGTAGCCCGGCACGCCCGCAGCCCCCGTAATCAATAAAGGAAGCGGAATAGAAGCAGGACCAGCCGCGAAGGAATCGAGCGGGCCAACCGGGAGACGCAACGACATCGATGGAGCAGAGCGAGAAAAAAGGGACTTTTACGATTGGATGCGATTGTAACAGCCAGTCGCTCCTTCTGAATGCCGTCCACGCATCGGCGACCGCCGATCTCCGCCGGCCGAGGGATCAGAAAACTGCAGAATCGCCATCCTGCCGAGATTCGCTACTCTTCGCCTTACGCATCAGCAGGCACAAATTGCATCGGTGATTCTGGGGTATCTGCGATGACCTTACCGCAGCCGGGTTTCCGCCTGCGCTGACTTTGACGGTTTTGCCGAATACTCCGACAGACCAGAGTTTGCCACACACAGTGGGTGTACTGCCATGGTGTGGTGGCGTTGGTAGCGATTGTGGCGATTCGACTCATGGTTACACCTGAATCAGTCGTACGCAACGTGCCACCAACGCTTGCCGTGATGAAGAACCTTACGCGATTCTGCCAATGTAAGTTTGGGAGAATCGGCAGAAACGGAATCACCGCTAGCACAGGATCGGGGATACGGGTCTGGTGCCAGTGAGGATGCGAGTCGAACCAACGTTGCGGCGCCACGCCGAACGCAGGCGACGACGAGCCTCCCGATTTCGCAAAGACAGGTAACGCACAAGGAACGACAAGGATGTCGCGACAGGTCAAATCTTCCGCCCATTCGCTATTCGTCGGCGGATTGTGGTGCGCTGCGTGTTCGCTCGCTGTCACGCTGTGCTTTGCGGCTCCGCTCGCGGCGCAAGACGGCCAGAGCGGATTCGCCGTCAAAGTAACGGCCGCGCACGAGCGGTTGGAACTGACGGTAAACACCAGCCGGGTCCTTGAATTCGGATTCAAGGTCCCCAAGCTGTTCGTCAACAATCCCGAGCTGGTCAAAGCGACGCCCCTCTCGCCTAGCCAGGTGCAAATCTCGGCAGTCAAAGCGGGCGTCACGCAAGTGAACGTGTGGGACGAAGACGGCAAGATCACCACCGTCGACCTGATGATTTTCGGCGACGCCCGCGAGTTGCAGATGCTGCTGAACAACGAGTTTCCCGACTCGTCGCTCAAAGTGCGGCCGCTGCCCACCTCGGTTTTGATCTCGGGTTTCGTTCCCCGGTCGGAAGACGTGGGAGCGATCGTCCGCCTGGCCGAAGACTATTACCCCAAGGTCATTCCGCAAATCAAAGTCGCCGGCGTCCAGCAAATCCAGGTCACGTGCAAAGTCTTCGAAGTCTCGCGCACCAAGCTCGACGCGATGGGCTTCGACTGGGCCTGCTTGAACGATAGCTTCAACATCACGCAACAAGCATCGGGGCTTTTCAATGCTCCGGCCGCCATTGCTGGTGTCGCCAACACCGATACCGTCCGCTTCGGAACGATCGGGCAGAACGGCGGCAACGGGTTCACCGGCATGCTCGAATTGCTGCAGAAGAACCAACTCGCCAAGTTGATGTCGGAACCCAAGCTCATCACCACCAGCGGTCGACCTGCCCGCTTCCTGGTGGGTGGCCAGGTTCCGATCACCGTGGCACAAGGTTTGGGCACGGTGAGCGTTCAGTTCCGCGATTTCGGAACCAGCGTCGACGTCGTCCCGATCGCCCTCGGCAATGGCCGCATCCGATTGGAAGTTCGACCCGAAGTGTCGGAAATCGACCCCGTCAACTCGGTGGTCATCAGCGGGACCACGATTCCCGGTTTCCGCACTCGCAACGCCGACGTCGGTGTCGAACTCAACGCAGGCGAAACCATGGCGATCGCCGGTTTGATTCAAAACCGCACCGATACCTCGAAGCAAGGACTTCCCTGGCTGTCCGACCTCCCCTGGGTTGGAGCCGCCTTCCGCCGCACCCGCCGCACCAACAACGAAGTGGAATTGGTGATCCTGGTCACGCCAGAATTCGTGGGCGGAATGCAGCCGGAAGAAATTCCTCAATGCATGCCCGGCACCATGACCACCGACTCCAGCGACTGCGAACTGTACTGGCGCGGTTATATGGAAGTTCCCAAGTGTGGCCCCTGTAACGATGATTGCGAGCAAGGCCAAGGCGGCATGATCGGTGGCGACGGCTACGGTGTCACTCCTGCCGAATATTACGGCAACGAGGCGCCAGCCCCCAAAGCAAGCCGCCAACCCGCGCCAAAGACGTCCGCCAGAACGCCGGTACGGCCCAGCACCGTCGCCGA
>CAZWSX010000087.1:0-2542 GCA_964636985.1 uncultured Pirellulaceae bacterium
GCGGAGCGCCTGGCGCTCGCCGGTTAAAAACAGGCTTAATTCAACGGGCTGTTAGCGGTCGCTGGCTTGCCAATGATTCGATCCAAGAGTTTCGAGAGAGAAAACCCCATGCCAAGTCCCCAGTGAAAGAAATCGCCGAGATAGATGCTTCCTGCCCGACCACTGCCTTCTCTTGGAAGGCCGCGCGTTTCCTGCCGTGGGCGGGGATGCTAACACAGCATATTAGCAATGTCAAATTTTAGTATTTATGAAGATTGTTATGTGTCGCTGCTCGGTCCCATCTCGTGGGGGGAAGGCGTGATTGTGCGAAACACGTTCAAGCGATCAATTTCCATTCTTGCTTCGGGCGCGTCCGGCCCCGACCGGGGTTCCCGGTCGGGGCCGCACAAAACCACTTCGACCAAATCGCTCGGTTCATTGTAATCGCTCCACAAACAACACGGGGGAAAGGAAGATATCCCCGTTTAGACGTTCAGCGGAGCACTTACTTAGTTCCACGGATTAGGCAGCAATCCGACGGCGGAAAGTCTACATCCACGGGGCGTCTGGCATTTTATACGTGTTCGTTTGGGTGCCTTCGTGCTCAAACGGGGCACGAAAAAGGCGCGAAGGCCGTAACATCGCCGCTCCCACTACGCTCTGGTTTAAAGACGCTGACACACCCTGAATTGGAGCGAATCGATGAAAACCACCAAGAGCCTTGTCTGGGCTGGCCTGGCCGTGATGGCACTGACATTCACCTCGACGGTTTTCGCCGGCGATAACAACACTCGGTTGGTCGTTGTTGAGAGCCAAGTCCGGCCCAACATCGTCGTCGAGATCCTCATCGGAATCCTACGGACACTCGGCTTTTAAGAACCGAGCCTGACACGGGACCAACAAGGGGACAGATCCTTCACCGCGCCTTGTCAACAAGGCCAGCACGAACGCCTAGGAGACACACGGATGAAAACCTTTAGCTGGTCTGGTCTCTCGTCCACCGAGAAAACCGAGCTGCGCGATCTGGTCGCTTCCACCAAGCCCACTGCGGCTTGGGCACCCGACTACGACTGGCTCGGCTTCATGATCCTGGCGATCCCCGCTGCTGTTGCCGGCGCGATCGCACTCCGGATGCAGCCGATGATCGGCATGTCCATCGCGGGATTCGTCTACCGATTAGGGCTCAAATTCGGGCCCGCGATTTTTGTGCTACGCAGCTTCCTGTTCCTCGTGCCCCTCGCGCTGGCGATCTGGCTCGTGGTCTTCCTGATTCGCAATTGGAAATGCCGCGGTTACGCGGTGACCAGCTTCGCGACCGTGAAGGTGTTCGGCCCGAAACTGAAACTCCTTCGCCATGACCAGGTCGCGCGCGTCACGCGTCGCATCATTCGCTCCCAGCAACGTTCGTTAGAGGGCGCGTTTACCCTCTTTGAAATCTTTGACCGGCAGGGCGAGAAGTTCACCTTCTATACCCACGGCACTTTCGTTGATGCCGCGATCGCTGCCATCAATCGCTTGCGAAACGAGCCCGTGCCGGTCAGTGCGGAGTAGTCCCCGCCTTGACGTCAAAGGGCGTATCTCGAACGCGCCTCTCTGCCGCACGCCTTAAAAACAAAAAAGGCCCCGGCTAGTTGCTCAGGCCAGCCGGGACCGCAGTCGTCGGCTGCTGGGACAAACACAATTTGGCCGACATGGATTGACTGTACATAGGCAAGCGAAGATCGCAAGATTTTTGTCGTCAGCGACCCACAATTGCCGGAGATGACGCCCCTTGATAGCGTTTGCACTTAAATTTAACGAATCTACTAACACCCCATTTTTCGCGATGAAACAATCGTGAAATTCCCCCCCCTACCTCCGCAACACGCTCGCCGCCCTGGTTTTTCAACAACGTCCCCCCCCACAGGTGTTGCATGGCCGCGCATGCTACAACGGACTGAATCGCCACCATGATACCTCAGCGTAAAAGCGGAACCTCTCCATGCCGCACGTCCTTGCTCTCGACGCGGGCACCACCAGTTGCCGAGCGATCCTATTCGATAAGTCTGGCAGCATCGTCGCCGTCGCCCAGAAAGAGTTTGAACAACACTTTCCGAAGCCCGGCTGGGTCGAGCACGACGCGCTCGAAATCTGGTCGACGCAAATCGGCGTTGCAGCCGAAGCGATCGCGCAAGCGCGATTGAAGCCCGGCGACGTCCAAGCGATCGGCATCACCAACCAGCGGGAAACAACGGTCGTGTGGGATCGCGCGACCGGTCAGCCTATCCATCGCGCCATCGTCTGGCAGGACCGCCGCACGTCGCCGCTGTGCGATCAGCTCAAATCAGCCGGCAAAGAGTCGCTCATTCAGGATCGCACCGGCCTGCTGATCGATGCCTATTTCTCCGCGACCAAAATCGCCTGGCTCCTGACGAATGTGCCCGGAGCGCGCGAGCGGGCGGACAAAGGCGAGCTCGCCTTCGGCACCATCGATACCTGGCTCGTCTGGAAACTGACGCACGGCAAGAAGCACCTGACCGACGTCACCAATGCATCGCGGACGATGCTGTACAACATCCACACG
>CAZWSX010000088.1:0-2183 GCA_964636985.1 uncultured Pirellulaceae bacterium
CACCATCTGATTCGAAATCCAGAAAGTCGCTGCTCGACTGCTCTTCCTGGATTGAGTCCTCCTCGGACGATTCGTCTCGAGAATGGGGTTGCTGAACGAAAAGATCTTGCCGGTCGCCACCGACCTTAGGAATGAACCACCCTCCTTCGAATTCTTTACCGCCAACGTTGATTCCACCGACTGGTGCGTGGAGGTTGTGCCTAGCACCCATCCTCAACCAAGAGGGATCCTCAAAGCTCAGTCGCGTCGCGGTGTCGGTATCAACAGACGGCGCCGCGCCGTTCTGCTGCGCCAACATCTGATCAGCGAGTGGCCGTGTCGTGATCTCGTACCGATGCCCTGGTCCGAAGTTGATTTCGACGAGCTTTTCCAGGACTCGATCAACATCGCAGACAAGATCGCTGAGCCACTGTTCGAGGATGCAGTAGGTCGCTTGTTGCGGGACGGCCTTGCCGGCCCAAGAGCCGGTGGCTTCGCTTTTGAGGACGTCGTCGGCGATCCCCATCGCGTTGAGGATTTCGGCGTCGAGTTCCTTGGGGTATTGCAGGATGTGGGAAGGGTTATTGCTGACCTGCGATTCCTCGACTTTCCAGCGCGGAGTGCCGTTGGCATCGACTTCACTTGGCAGCGCAAAGACTCCGCCGGTGCGGATCGTCTCGACGATCTGCATGGCGATTTCGTGGTTCGGAACTTGCTTTGTACTTCCGTCGGGTTGTTGGACCGTGCTGTAGCCCGAGGGGTAATAGATCCGCGTGCCGCGGTAGCCGTCTTTGGTCATGAACAAACGGCGAACATCCAGCGCGCCGCCACTGCCGTGCTTGTCCCACCAGGGGGAAAACGCGGCTGCCAGAACGGTCCAGCCAAACCATTGCCCCGACTGCGGATGGTGTGCGTGCCAGATTGCGCGTGGAAAGGCGAGCGCGATTTTGTCTTGCCCGTGGCGGTTCGATTGCGTCTTTTGCAGGCGACGGAATTCAACGCCGACGATGGCCCCGTCCTGAACGACAGGGCGAACATCGCCGTGATCGCGGACCAGAATCTGGTCGACTTCCAGCTGCGCGTCGCTTGTGCGGCAGAAGGTGATTTCGCCGGCTCCCCAGCCCCAGATTTGGGCCGAGTCGAGCAGCCTTGCGATTCCTCGCTTCCACAAACGTTGCAACTGCCGATGGACGAATTGCCCGATGGCCGGGTCGCTCGCACGAACGCCAGGCAGCCAGCGACCTCGCTCCTGATAGGCGAATTCAACTGAAAGAAGCGGTGCCTTCCGCGCCGCCAGCGCGAGTTGGACCGCGCTATCGGACAACATGCGGCGAACCCACTCCGCGTTGAGCCGCGGCAGATCGCGCGGATAACGCAGCGGTGGGATGATCACTGGCGTGTAGTGCGCCGTCGCCGTGTGGCCCACCCAGCGATCGGCCGGCGTGGAATCGAGGCGTGCGGCGTTTGATTGTGAGATTCCATCCATGGACGCACGTGGGGAAAGGGGAGTTGGAGTGAGTGGAAAAGCCATGCGCGCGCAACGACCACCCACTCCTCACGGTTTGGAAAACACGGAGGCACGGAGATCACAGAAATGCGAGAAGACGCTGCCCCTCAGACCTGGAGCCTGAGGCCTGAAGCCTGCTAAGAAGGCTCAATTCATGCAGCACGTTGGACCCGCGAAGTGCGTTCGGGTCAATGACCTCGGCGCTCGGCACACGGAACTGCCCCGCATATCGATGCGGGCGAGTTTTGATAAGCTAAGGAAAACGCATTTTGTCTTTCGAACTTTCTCCTTGCTGCGGCGAATGAACTCTCCCCAAACGCTACGTCTGGCCATTTTGGGGTACGACGACGACATCGACGAAGTCTGCCGCGCCGCCTACTCGGCCGGCTTGGGCGATGTGATCACTGCGGTGGAATGGGACAAGGTTGCCACCGAGAAGCAGGGCCAATTGCGGAAGTGGTTTCCCAATGTTCTCTTCGAGAAGGAATGGGAATCGCTCCTGGGCCGCGACGACATTGATGCCGTGGTTATCTCCGGATGCAATCCGACGGCCGATGGGGAATCGCCGCTCCGAACCCGCCGGGCGGAGCAGCTTAAAAAGCTCGCAATCGAGCGGGTGCCGATGCTGGTATCGCATCCTGCTTGCGAGCCTATCGTCGCGCTAGAAGTCGAGATGGTCCGCGCAGACGTGCGCGGG
>CAZWSX010000089.1:0-1875 GCA_964636985.1 uncultured Pirellulaceae bacterium
ACCCCTGACCTCTTGCATGCCATGCAAGCGCTCTCCCAACTGAGCTAATCCCCCGGTTCTGGCTTCGATTGGGGCGAAGCGGGTGGGACTTGTGACCCTATGTTGCAGTCGATAACGAGGTGCTGTGGTCGATGACGACGCGTTGCTCTCGGTAAGGACGCCGGCAGGGGCGACAAGGTTCGTTGGCAAGACGCTCGGCTGAGAATCTTGCTCACCAAGAAGAGGATGTTATAGGGCGCCAGCGAACGTGTCAAGGCGGCGGAAGCTGTTGTTGTGTAATGGTTTAGCGCGATTTATCGCTTTTGCAATTACCTTCTCGAAATGCCCCAAGGGGCGTCGTGCTGATCTTGCTTAGCAGCTAATCTTTGGGCACCGGCGGGCACTGGTTGAACCAATTTCGACGTCGCAATTGTCCCAAAAAGTTGGATGGCCTTTTGTGGGTTCCACGCTGAGAAAAATTGTTCCCTTGGCGGTCAAACTCCTGGTGGCCGCGGTTTTCTTTGGATACCTCGGGTGGAAAGCATCGCAGGATCGTTCTTTCGATGCCCTCAGAAGTAACGACAAGAACTGGGTTTTGCTAGCCGCCGCGTGGTGCATGTTGGCGTCGATGATCGCCCTGCAGGCCATTCGCTGGCGTTGTTTGACGAACGCATTGGGATTGGCGATCGGCTTTTGGGACGCCTTGCGCATCGGATTCATCGCACACTTTGGTTCCCAGTTCATGCTGGGCATGATGATCGGCGATGCCATCCGCGCGGGATCGGTCTCGCGGAACAATCGCGGACGCGTCACCGAGGCAATCGCCTGCACCTTGTTCGATCGCGCCATCGGCCTGTACGGGCTGTTTGTCGTGGCTGCCATCACATCGATTTTCTTCGACGCCCATAGCTTGCAAGGGAAAGTCAACGATGGCGCGCTGAAGACGCTCGTGTTTTTCTCGTGGATCGCTCGCCTGGGCTCCATCGTGGGGACCGTCGGACTGGTCCTTCTTTTCATTCCTGGTTTATTCGAACTGCGGATTTGGAGAATCGCCACCAGATGGCCGCTGGTCGGAAAAACGCTTGTACAACTGCTTGATGCGGGGCGACTTTATCAGGGGCGACCAGGAGCAATCGCAATCGCTTTGGTGCTTACGTTGGCCGTTCACCTGTCGGGAGCGCTTTCGATTCATTTCGTCGCCGAAGGGCTGCCGTCGGAGGTGGCTCGCCCCGGCCTTGTCGCCGACATAACGGTGTACATCCTCACTTCCCCGCTGAACGCACTTCCGATGGGGCCGTTCGACCTTACCTTTGACGCGTTGTATCGGGGAGTTTCGTCCCCCGAGATGCCACAATCGCATGGATTCGTGATTGTGTTGGCTTGGCGTTTGGTTGGCGCTGCGGTGGCGATTATCGGACTCGTGCTATTTCTGTATGGTCGAAAGGAGTATGCAGAAGAGATCACACCGAAGCCTAAGGTGAACAACTGAGCCACCGCTACATGGCGTTAACTTGTGCGGTTTTCGAGCATCCCACGGGGCGCACCCAAAGCGGATGGCGTAGTATCGCCTCAATTGGCAACAGGTCTTGATCGATAGAAGAAAGAACTTCACAGCTATCTGTTTGTTGATGAGAGGAATTCAAATGGGGAAGGGGGACCATTCCTATGCGAATATTCACTCGACTCCGCCCGATATGCTGCCCTTGATCGAAGCCGATCCTAGCATCACGGCGCTTCTTCTTATTGCGCTCGAATCGACAGGTCTCACGCCAGTTCACTTCGACTCCGGAGAATCGTTCCTGGCAAGCGAAGCGGCGCAAAGCTCTTGCTGCGCTGTCTGCGACATTCAGTTACCGGGGATCTCAGGGATTGAAACGGTCAAGCGAATGCGGGGGC
>CAZWSX010000090.1:0-1699 GCA_964636985.1 uncultured Pirellulaceae bacterium
GCTCTTGCTTTCGCTCTTGTGGCGGTTGCTTTGGTCTTCGTTCGAGACGTGGCCCTTCAATGCGATGTTCTTCCTTGCGCTGCTCTTCGACGCGAGGCTCTTCAACGCCCTGTTCTTCAGCTTGCTGTTCTTCAGCAGGCCGAGTGCGAGGCTCTTGCCTGCGCGGTTCTTCAATTCGCGGCGATTCGGCCTGACGGAAGTATTCCTCGGCGCGCGACGTCTCGTCGTCGGGTCGTTCGACGTTTGAGGGTTCGTTTTTTTCGTCGTCGTACGCCATGGCTCAAGCTTCTAGAACAGCTTCGGTCCTTCTGGATAGAGCGTGTAATACAGGTGATTGAGCGCGATTCCCAGGAACAGGTCGATCACCAGGATGAAGACAAACGAATACACAAATGCCGCTGTGGCGGCCCGGCCGACGCCTTCGGCGCCCGGCGTGCAGTTAAAGCCGCGGTAGCAACTGACCAGCGAAATCGCCGCGCCGAAAAAGATGCTTTTGAAAACACCGCTAAACAGGTCGAATGTCGAAACGAAGTGTTCGCTATGCATCCAGTAGTGATGGCGGTCGATGCCAAGGATCACGACGCTATAAAAGTAGCCGCCGACCACGCCCATGAAGTCGGCCATGATCGTGAGCGTGGGAATCAAAAAGATGCTCGCGAGAAATCGCGGCACCACTAAATAGTGAATGGGGTTGGCCCCCATGCTTTCGAGGGCGTCGATTTGTTCCGTCACCCGCATCGTGCCCAGTTCGGCCGCCATGGCACAACCCACGCGGCCGGCGAGCATGGTGGCTGCTAGCACCGGGCCCAGCTCACGGACTAACGACATATTGATGACGGCACCCAGGCGGGTCTCGAGTCCCAGCTGCTTGTACAGGTAGTAGCTCTGCACGGCCATCACCATGCCGATGAACGTCCCGGTCAGGGCCACCACCGGCAAGCTCAACACGCCCACCTGATAGAAGTTCGGGAGAAGCGTTTCGCGTCGCGGCAGTTTGAACAGGAGCCACGACATCGTCCGCATCGTGAAGATGACTAGGTCGATGAGCGACGTCCAAGCGTCGAGGACCACGCCGCCCCAGTCGGAGACCCATTCGACGAGGACCCCGGCCTGCGGTTCCGCGTGGTCGCCGTTAGCTGATTGTTGAGCACTGCCAGCGGACATGGGGATTAACGTCTGAATGGAAACGAAGGGAATGCGCGATTTCGCTCGTCGAATTATCGACGATTGGCCATGGCAAACTCAATCGACTTTGCCGATTAGGAGAAGTTTGCAACTGCTAGCAAGATGGCATCGCCATCGCTGCTGCCAGATAGCGGGAATTACTCACTGTCCTGTTTTGCGGCTTTCGGATACCGTTGCCAGAGACATCTGCTTTCCCCAGATTGTACGGCTAGGGCAAACTCGCATCTCGCTCATTGAATGCAGCCGCGATTGCTGATGATGCGACGCTAAGCGACAAGGACGTCTCCGACAATGGCCATTGTTTCGCATTCGCCTGCAACGAAGAAGACATCCGTTGTTGGTGATGACGTCTCAGCTCCTTGGACTTCGAGCGCGTTTATTCACAAACATGGCGGCTTGCCTCTGCCTGCCACCGTTCGCAGGAAGCACATTCTCTGGGCGTATGTTATCGCCTTCGCGTTGATTCATGCTTTGGCCTTGCTGGCTTTGGTTCCCGCCCTTTTTTCGTGGACGG